>BGOM01000001.1 GCA_003569245.1 Opitutia bacterium
AGACGTCGCCCATGGTCTCGTCGTTCCAGAGCGCGGCCTTACCGCCCTTCATCCAACCGATACGACCGACGCCGTTGACGAGGGCCATGTTGTGCCCGTGGGACCAATCCATTTTCAGCTTGGCGCGCTCGGCCTCGGTCGTGAGGTCGGGGTCACCCGGGAAAGGCTTCTTGTAGCTGACCTCGATCGATCCTTGGGATCCAGGCCGACGACCCCGCCGTTCTCCACAAACACGGTCGGCACGCGGTCGCCCGTGGCCGCCATGATGAAGGAGTAGGTGAAGCCGATCTGGTTCGGACAGGGATTGATCGGTTTATTCCAGTCGACGGACTCGCCGCCAAGACCGAGGTGCCACTTGCCGACGACTCCCGTGGCGTAACCCAGCTTGGCGAGACTCGCCGGCATGGTCGGACGACCCGGCTTGATGATCATGTTGGCGTCGCCCGGCAGGACGCCCGTGCCCTTGCGGCGCCAGGCATACTCGCCGGTCAGCAGCGAGTAGCGCGAAGGCGTGCAGGTGGCGGAGGTGCAGTAGCCCGCGGTGAAGCGCACGCCTTGGGCGGCGAGCCGGTCGAGGTTGGGCGTGGGGATGGCCTTCGAGCCATAGCAACCCAGGTCGCCCCAGCCGATGTCATCGGAATAGAGCAGGACGATGTTCGGAGGACGCTTCGCAGGCTCGGCGGCGAACGCGAGGACGGCGGAGCAGAGGGCCAGGAGCGGGGTCAGGCGCATGCGACTGGCATAGCCGGCGACGGGCTGATTCCAAGCCCTCAATGCATCCGCTTGCTTGCCAAACGACGCCAAACCGCCCAATGGGAAGGCATGCGCTTCGCCAAGTACCACGCCCTGGGCAACGACTACCTCGTGCTCGAGCCGAAGGACTGCCCCACCCTCTTCTCGCCCCTCGCGATCCGCAAGGTCTGCCACCGCCACTACGGGCTCGGCTCCGACGGTATCCTCTATGGGCCGATCGAGCGCACCGATGGGGCCTTCGGCTTGCGCATCCTCAATCCCGACGGCTCCGAGGCCGAGAAATCCGGCAACGGCATCCGCATCTTCTGCCGCCACCTGCTCGAGACCAAGCGCATCAAGCAGGGCGAGGAATTCCGCCTGCACACGCCCGGCGGCGTGGTCCGCTGCACGGTCTTCGACGGCGGCGCCCGCATCCGCGTCGAGATGGGCCACGTCTCCTTCCGCGCACCGGTCATCCCGCACGTCGGTCCGGACCGCGAGGTGCTGGGCGAGGAGATCACCGTGCTCGGCAAGACCTTCCGCTACTGGGCCGCGACCGTCGGCAACCCGCACTGCGTCATCCCCGTGAACGAGCTGACCGCCGACCTCGCGAAGACCTACGGCCCCGCCCTCGAGGTGCACCCTAATTTCCCGAACCGCACGAACGTGCAGTTCATGAAGGTCCTGGACCGCGCGAACATCCAGATCGAGATCTGGGAGCGCGGCGCGGGCTATACCCTGGCCTCCGGCTCCTCCTCCTCGGCCTGCGCCGCGGTGGCCCGTAAAATGGGCTCCGTCGACGCGGATTTGACGGTCAATATGCCCGGGGGTAAGATTATGATTGGCATCGGTGGGGATTATTCCATCGTGATGACAGGTCCGACGACCCCCGTGGGCATCTTCGAGATGCACCCCGACGTCCCGGACCAAGACATCGCCGTTTAAGGCGAGAGGTCTTTTCCTAGTCCGCCCACTCCTTTGGCGCCCCTTTTCGGGGTGCGCCGCCCACCTACATCCAACCCATGGCACCCCGCCAGCCGTTGCCCAACATCACCGAGGACGATTTGATCGACCTGGCGGGCGGAGCGACCGTGAAGTTCGCCCAGGAGCTCGTGGCCAAGGGCAAGGTCAAGAAGGCCCTCTGGACCGCCCCGGTGGTCGAGGCGCTGGTCGACGACGGCACCGAGACCCGCGAAGCACGCTGGAATCTGCGCTCCATCACCTTCCAACGCAACGAATGCGGCTGCGAGGTCTCCGTCGGTCGGCGCAAATTATGCGTCCACTCGGTGGCGGCCTACCTGGCGCTGGCCCAGAAGGAGGGCTACCTCAAGCCGGCTGAGCCCGTGAAGGCGGCCGCCGCTCCCGCCCCCGCCCGGTCACTCCGCGACGACGCGCCGGCCAAGGCGACCACGAAGACCGCCGCGGCCCAACCGGCCGCCACGGCCCCGACCGGCCCGCGCCTGAAGTCCCTCACCCTTTCGGAGAAACGCGGCACGCCGATCGAGGTGCGCTTCATCATCCCGCCGAACATCGCCACCGCCGCGAAACGCGACGAGATCATCTGCCGGCTCGAACTGCGGGTCGACGACGTCCAGGTCGCGCCCGAGAACCTCGACCGCAGCAAGGCCTGGACCATCGAGCCCGACACGGTCTTCTTCCTGGCGATCCTCGAGAACCTCTGCCAAGGGAAATTGCAGGGCATCCTGCCCCTCACCCGCCGTCACCTGCGGCAGTTGCTGACGATGGGCAAGGGTCTGGCCATCTTCCGCATGGCCAACGCCCCGGAGACGCCGCTGGCCTGGGACGGCGACCTGCTGGAACGCGTCCACGAACACCTGAGCGAGCCCGTCGCGACGCCCCAGACCAACGCCGCCGGCGATCCGCCTGACGACGATGGCGAACAGGAGGTCCGCTCGCAGGACCGTGGCCGCGAGGACAGCACCTGGATGGACGGCTCGATGAAGTGGCTCCGCATCCGCCTGCCCCAGCAATCCTCCGGCCCCGTCGCCGAGCTGCGCGAGACGCTCCAGCGCAACGGCTTCACCCTCGAGACCGCCACGCGTGAGTGGTACCTCGCCGGCACCATCCAGGTGCTCAACTTTCTCGGCCGCCACCACCGCCTGCTGTTCGAGCAGAACCACGCGGTGATGTCGCATAACCTCGGGCACTCGCTCCGCAACGTCGCGCTGGCCAAGGCGAAATGCGATGCCTCGGAACAGGAGAAGGGCTTCCGTTTCGCCATCGGCATCGACCCGGAGGGCAAGTCCCCGAAGGTCGTCCAGGAGGCCCTGAACAGCGGCCGCATGTTCTTCTACACGGACCGCGGCCCCCGCCTCATCACGCCGGAGTTGCTCGACTCCATCCGCAATGCCCAGCGCCGCATCACCGGCGAGGCCAAGCGCGACGTCGACCTGGACCTGCAGCTGACCATCGGCCTGGCCGACCTCGCCAGCGCGGACGCGATCGCCGAAGAGCTGCAGGCCGCCTTCGCCCCGCCCGAGACCTGGACCAAGCGCTCGGCCGCGATCCGCAACCTCTCGAAGCTGCAGCCGGCCCCGATCCGCGAGGAGCTCAACGGGATGCTGCGCATCTACCAGCAGGTCGGCGTGGCCTGGCTCTGGCACATCCACAACAACAACCTCGGCGGGCTGCTGGCGGACGAGATGGGCCTGGGCAAGACCGTGCAGGCGCTCGCCTTCCTCGAGGCGCTCCGGACCCACCGCCGCGATGACGGCCCCTGCCTCGTGGTCTGCCCGGCCTCGCTCGTCGAGAACTGGCGCCGCGAAGCCCGCCGCTTCACGCCGAGCCTCAAGGTGCTCGCCCACCACGGACAGTCCCGCGAATCGGCCCCGGAGTACCTCCGGAAGTTCGACCTGATCGTCACTTCCTACGGCACCCTGGCCCGCGACATCGGGTCGTTCGCCCTCGTGACCTGGGGCGCCGCGATCTGCGACGAAGGCCAGAACATCAAGAACGCCCGCTCGCAATCGGCCAAGGCCGTCAAGCAGCTCATCGCGAAGGGCCGCTACATCCTGACCGGCACGCCGGTCGAGAACTCCCTCGAGGACCTGCGCTCCCTCTTCGGCTTCCTCATGCCCGGCTACCTGCCGAAGCCCGAGGAGCGTCTCGCCTCCGAGGACCGCAAGTGGCACGACGACCGGCTGCTGCGCATGGCCGCGCCCTACATCCTGCGCCGCTCCAAGGTCGCGGTCGCGCCCGAGCTGCCGCCCAAGATCGAGCAGGTCGTGTACTGCGACTTCGAGACCAACCAGAAGGACTTCTACGCGGAGACGCTGGAGTCGACCCGGCAGTCGATCTTCGAGCTCGAGATGAAGGGCGGCAACAAGCAGAACCTGCAGATGGCGGCCTTCAACCAGCTGCTCCGCCTGCGCCAGGTCTGCGCCGACCCGCGCATCCTGAACCCGAAGCTGGAAGAGGCGGATTCCGCCAAGCTGCAGACGCTCCTCGAGCTCCTCGAGGAATCCAAGGACGCCGGCCATCGCCTGCTGGTGTTCTCGACCTTCGTCTCCGCGCTGCAGCTGATCAAGGAGTCGCTCGAGGAGCGCGGCATCCCCTACTGCTACCTCGACGGCTCCACCAAGGACCGCCAGGGCGTCTGCGACACCTTCAATTCGACGCCTTCGATCCCCGTCATGCTGATGTCCCTCAAGGCCGGCGGCACCGGCCTGAACCTGACCGGCGCCGACACGGTCGTCCATTACGACCCCTGGTGGAATCCCGCCGCCGAGGCCCAGGCCACGGACCGGGCCCACCGCATCGGCCAGACGCGGACCGTGACCAGCATCAAGCTCATCGCCGCGGGCACCATCGAGGAGCGCGTGATGGACCTCCAGAAATCCAAGTCTGAGATGTTGCGTAAGCTCCTGACCGAGTCAGATTCGGTCTCCTCGGCCATCAGCCTCGACCTCGAGGACATCAAGGCCCTCCTGCAGGACTGACCCCCATGCTCACCAACATCATCCGACGAAACCGCCCCCGGAGCGAGATGACGTTCATGGAGCACATCGACGACCTCCGGGTCTCGATGATGCGGGTCTTCGCCGTCTTCTTCGTCGGCGTCTGCGCGGCCCTGGTCTTCTACAAGGAGATCCCGAAGCTCCTGCAGCTTCCCCTGGACTGGGCCGCGGCGATGGACCCCGAGGCGATGGCCCAGGCGGCGACGACGGGCGGGGTCATCCTTTTCGGCTTCATCGAGGCGCCGGCCTGGCTGATCTCGGTCATGCCCGCCGGCACCCAGCTGCAGGAGACCCAGTTCCTCGGCGTCTGGTCCGTCCTCATCTATGCGGCGGTCGCCGCCGGCATCGCGGTGGCCTCGCCCGTGTTCATCTACGAGGTCGTCCGCTTCGTCGGCCCGGCCCTCAGCTCGCGCGAGAAGAAAGGCCTCCTGCCGTTCTGTTCCTGCGGACTCCTCCTGTTCCTGATGGGCGCCGCCCTCGCGTTCTTCTGGCTGACCCCGATGTCGATCGTCGTGGTGCACCACATCGCCGCGGGGATGGGCATCCGCATCAACTGGCAGGCCTCCGACTACTACGGCCTGGTCGTGATGATGTCGCTGCTGACCGGGCTGTGCTTCCAGTTCCCGCTGGCCCTCATCATCCTGATGTGGCTCGAGCTGGTCCGGCCCATGACCCTGCTGAAGTCCTGGCGCGGCATGCTGCTGGGCATCGTCGTGGTGGCCGTGCTGATCACGCCGATCGGCGACCCGCTCTCGCTGGGCGTGCTGACCGGGGCCCTCTTCGCCCTCTACCTCATCGCCGTCGCGGTCGGCACCTGGATCGTCCGACGCAAGCGCGTGGCCCGCGGCGACAAGCCCAACCCGGAGGACGACGACCTGCCGGACGACGATGACGAGGACGGCGACGCGGTTGACATCGACGATGATCGCCCGCGCCGTCCCTCCGGCGGGTCCTCTTCCCCTGCCCCTTCCGCCGAGACCAAGCCGTCGGACCCCAAGCCGGCCGCCCCGAAGTCCACCCCGCCGCCGGCCGAGGGCGACTTGAGCTCCCTCGACTGACCTTCCCCATGAGCCCCCACCTCGCCCGCTGCCTCCTGTCTTCCCTTCTGTTGACCGCGGCCGCGGTCGGAGCGGAGCCGGAGGCCCCGATGAAGAAGGAGACCCCGGTCACGCCTCCGACGGCTCCGGCGACGGTCGACGCGGCCAAACCGCTGACCGAGGCCGCGCCCGCCAAACCCGTCATGACGGAGAAGCCCGCCGAAGCGGCGCCCGCCAAACCCGCGGCCGAAGGCGAGATGAAGAAGGAAGCGGAGAAGGACCCCAAGGAGGAGGATCCTGAAGCCGTGACCATCACGCCCTTCCGCTCGGCCCGCCTGCCGGTCGCCAAGGAGACGCGCACCTTCCATCTCGCCAAGCTGAACAAGCCGCTCGCTTTCGAGACCACCCGGGAGCTGCAGCGCCTGTTCGTCGCCTTCGCCTCGCAACATGTCGTCGACCCCGCGACCGGCGGTTTCGCCAAGGCGCCCGGGTCGATGGCCGCGATCACCTACACGATCGTCCAGGACCTGGGGGAGAACCGCTTCCTCGCCAAGGGCAACTGGCCCGCCCTCAACGGCGACCCGCTCCTCGAAGGCAAGGACTCCTTCGTCGTGCTCCTGCTCGATAAGCCCGCCGAGGTCGGCGCCACGGGGCGCTGCACCGGCCTGCACGTGGGCATGGTCGCCCTGGGCTTCACCGCCAAGTTCGCCCCGCTCGAAGGCAAGAAGCTGACCCTTCGTCGGGAAGCCTTTCTCCAGTGCACGCCCGTGGACGAATCCAACGCGGCCCTGCAGAAGTTCGTCGAAAGCATCCAGAAAGGCGCGGAACTCAGCGTCATCACCTCGGAGCGGATCGCCTGCAAGCCGTGCGGCGGCCTGGGTTTCACGCGCGAGGCTCAGAAAGGCAAGATCGAGGACAAGCGGATGCCTTGCAAGGACTGCGAAGGCACCGGCAAGGTCCCGCTGGTGACCGAGACCAAGTTCGCCCCCTGAGAACGGTCATCCTGCGCTTGCGCCGGACGGAAGCGGGCGACACAGTCCGCCCGTGACCTCCCCGCTGCATGCCGGACTCGACGCCCACTTCGCGGCGCTGGAGCGTTTCCTGCGCGAGCAGGTCGACGCTTTCGAGCCCGAGGTGCGCCCGATGGTGACGGAGGTCCTGGCCCACCCGGGCAAGCGCCTGCGCCCGCTGCTCGCCTTCTCCGCCGGGGCCGGCGGGGAACCCACCCTCTCCCTGGTCCGCGGCGCGGCGATCGTCGAACTGGTCCACCTCGCCACGCTGGTCCACGATGACGTGCTGGACGGCGCCGACACTCGCCACGGGGCCGACACACCGAACCGCACCCATGGTGCGCACGCCGCCGTGCTTTTCGGCGACGCCCTTTTCGCCCACGCCCTGATGCTGGCCGCGGAGCATACGACCCCCGAGCTTTGCCGGATCGTCGCCCGTGCTTCCCGCGAGGTCTGCTCCGGGGAAGTCTGCCAGACCTTCTCGCGTGGCAACGACCGGCTGAGCCTGGACGATTATTACCGTCATATCCGGCTCAAGACGGCGGAGCTGTTCGAAGGCGCCTGCCGCGTCGGCGCCCTGCTGGCCGGCCGCCCGCCGGAGCACATCACCGCCTGCGCGACCTTCGGCCGCCACCTCGGCATCGCCTACCAGATCTACGACGACCTCGTCGACCTCCTGCAGGACGACGCCAAGGCGGGGAAGACGCTCGGGACCGACGCGGCCAGCGGCAAGCTGACCCTGCCGATGCTCCTCGAGCGCGAGCGTTCCGGCCCGGCCGTCCTGGCCGCGCTCCGCCGCGGCGAGGATCCCCGCACCTGCGTTTCCGCCGAGACCTGGCGCGAATCGTTCCGGCTGCTCGACGCCGAGATCGCGGCGGCCGAGGCGGCCCTGACGCCGATCGCCGGCAGCCCGTCGCCGTTCTTCCTCCTGCGTCTCACGGCCTTCCTGCGCGAAGCGGCGGCCCGGCTCGCCCCGCGCGCATGAGACTCTTCCGCACGACGCGTTCGGAGCGGCTCGCCTTGGTCCTGCTGCTCGTCCTCCTGGCCGCCGCGACCGCCCTGCGTCTGCTCTGGCTCAGCCTCTGAGGCTCAGGGCAGGTAGTGGCTCGCGATGAAACCGCGGGCGGCGAGACCGGCCCGCAGCCCAGGTAAGTCGACCTTGTCACCGGCCTTGACGCCGCGACGGGCAAACCAACCGGCGGCCATCTCGACGGCGAAGCGGGCGCGCTCCGAGGCCGAGGAGGTCGTGTTCGTGTCGCCGGCCTGCATCGTGCGGATCTCCAGGATCGTGCCGTCGGCGGCCACGAAGGCGATATCGAGGTCGAGCAAGGTGCCTTTCATCCAGAAGCTCATGCGCGTATCGTCCCGGTAGAGGAACGCCATACCCTCGTCCTCCGGCAAGCTGGCCGTGGCCATGAGCCCGCGGGCCTTCTCCAGTTCGGTCACGGCCAGACGCTGGCGGGTGGCGACCGGTCCGATGCGGACCGGGAAACGGACCTCGATGCCGGCCTCCTCGGTCACGGTCGCGGCCGGGCGGGAGGGACGGTTGTCGCAGGCCGTCAGGCCGAACACGCAAAGGAGGACGAGGAGATGCCGGGACATGGCGCGGAGTTTCCCGAGGATTGCCTTGCTGGCAAGTTTCGCTTGCCTGCGAGCCGCATGGCGCGCGACCCACGAGCCCACTGGCAGGAACTGGCGACCGCCCTCGAGTACGGACGAGCCGCCCTGCGCGTCGGCCTGTGGAAGTCGGAGGAATTGCTCATCGCGCGCTACTTCACGTCGGCTGACCGCCTGCTGGAAGTAGGCTGCGGTGGCGGCCGGGTCGCGTTGGGGCTACTCCAAAGGGGCTATCAGGACGTCACGGCGACCGACTTCTCCCCGGCCATGGTCGAGGTGAGCCGCGGAGTCCTGGAGGATGCGCGGACGGGCTGGGGCGCGCGGGTCGAACAGCAGGACGCCACCGCCCTCACCTACCCCGACGCGAGTTTCGACGGCGTGATCTACGCCTTCAACGGCCTGATGTGCCTGCCCGATGCGGCGCACCGGGCCCGGGCCCTGCGGTCGATCCACCGGGTTCTCCGCCCCGGCGGGCTCTTCCTCGGCTCCGGCGCCGACCGCGAGAAAGGGGCTCTGGCCGGACACTGGGCGCGGCAGGCCGACGGCGGGATACCGGGCGACCGCTGGCATGAGACGTCGACCTCCCCGGTGTTCATGCACAGCAGCACCGCGGCCGAGACCTACGCCGAGCTCCACGCCGCGGGGTTCGAGGTTGCTGACCTCGCCGCTCAGCACCGAACTCGCCACCGAGTCCGCGGAGGTGCGCGCGTTCTGCGGCGAAACGCGCTTCTACGTCGCCCGCAAGGTCAGCGGCTCTGGCGGACCTGAGCTTTGAAGAAACGGGCGATGAGCTCGGAGGCTCCCTTCGGGTATTCGTGCGCGCCGGCGTGCAAGGCGGTGACCAAGGG
>BGOM01000002.1:0-127500 GCA_003569245.1 Opitutia bacterium
TCAACTTCGTCGGCGATGGTCTGCGCGACGCCTTCGACCCCCGGGCCTCCAAGAAGTGATCCCATGCCGCTGCGACGTTACATCGTGCTGAAGGCCGACGGCGCCGAGGGCGAGGAGTTCGAGGTCGACCTGCCGGCCGAGGGCCCCACCCCCGACTTCACGCATCACCCCGCGAGCGGTGAACCGTGTCGCCGCGTGCTGGAGTCCCCTCGTTGACCATCCGTTACGGGGAGGGCGCGATGAAGCAGTCGGTGAGCGATGAGCGCCTGGCCCGGGCCGGCTTCCGGCGTCTGGAGAAGGACGGGCAGGGCGGTTGGACGAAGATCAACTGAGGTCGGTCCCGACCGGCGACCCTGCCAAACGAAACACCCTGCCGGTGGGCAGGGTGTGACGTCGTCAGGGTGGGGCGTTTCCGCCGTGTGGGTCTAGCTTCAGGCCTTGGCCGGAGCGGCCGCGCGGGCGCGCTTCACGAGCGACTTCGCGGTGTCCGAGGGCTGGGCGCCGAGCTTGATCCAGTGATCGACGCGCTCGACATTGATGCTGAGGGGGTTGGCCTTGCCGCGGGCGGCCGGGTTGTAGTTGCCGAGGACTTCGACGAAGCGACCGTCGCGGCGGATGCTCTGTTCGGCGACGACGAGGCGGTAGGTAGGCTCGTTCTTGGTGCCGAAGCGTTGGAGGCGGATGCGTAGCATGTTGGTTGGAAAATGAGGAAGGTGGAAAGACGCAGGAGGGCGGGGTGGAGTCAAGCATTCCCCGGCAGGAAAGGATGAAATTTTAACCCGGGGTCAGGAGGGGGTGTTCGGGAAACCTCGAATTAAGCCTATGGGCCAGAGACATTTAGGGCGTGTATTTTGAAATACTATCCGGAAGAGGGTGCCGCCGGGCACAAAAAACCCCGTCAAAAGACGGGGTTTCTGGGGTAGGCCGGGGAGGGCTTACTTGGCGGCGACTTCGGAGGGCTCGAAGCGCTTTTCCTTCACCTTGGTCGCCGACTTGCCCTGGCGATCACGGAGGTAGAAGAGGCGGGCGCGCATGACCTGGGACACGCGTTCGACCTCGATCTTCTCGATGTTGGGGGAGTGGACCGGGAAGGTGCGCTCGACGCCCTCGCCGAAGGAGACGCGGCGGACGGTGAAGGTCTCGTGGATGCCGCCGCCCTTGCGCTGGATCACGATGCCGGAAAAGAGCTGGGTGCGCTCCTTGTCGCCTTCGCGAACCTTGGTGGAGACTTTGACGCCGTCACCGACCTTGAAGGAGTCGTCGCCGCGGCTGGTCTTCAGCTGGCTCTGGGTGGCGAATTGGATGAGGGGATGGTTGCTCATGGCTGGGTTGCTTGGTCTTTCAGTAGGTCCGGTCTGCGTTGCTGAGTCTTCTCGATTTGCCTTTCCCGGCGCCATTTGTCGATTTCGGCGTGATTTCCTCCGAGGAGGACCGGGGGCACCTCGAGACCATCGTAAACGGCGGGTCGGGTGAACTGCGGAAAGGCGAGCAACTTGCCGTTGTAGCTGTCCCCCGTCAAGGAGTTTTCCTCCCCTAATACCCCGGGGATCTGCCGACCCAGGCAATCGACGAGGACGCAGGCCGGCAGGGTCCCGTTGGTCAGGACATAGTCCCCGATGGAGATTTCGCGGGTGACTTTGCGGTCCCGGAAGCGCTGGTCGATGCCCTCGTAGTGCCCTGAAACGAGGATTAAGTGCTCTTTTTGAGCCAATTCCTTGGCCAAGGGGTTGGTCAGCTGCTCCCCGTCCGGGCAAAGGTAGATGACCTCGCAGCCCGGGGTGGCCAGGGCATCCACCGCGTCGAAGAGGGGTTGGCAGGTCATCAGCATGCCCGGCCCCCCTCCATAAGGCATGTCGTCGACCTTGCGGTGCTTGTCCTTGGAATAGCTCCGCACGTCGTGCGCCTTGAACTGGATCAGGCCCTTGGTCATGGCCTTGCCGATGACCGACTCCTGCAGGAAGCCGTCGGCCATGCCGGGGAAGAGCGTGAGAAGGTCGATGCGGATGGCCACGGGAGGAGAAGCCCCATCCAACCGGGGGCGACCCGGGAGGGCAAGCCGTCGGTGAGGGGACTTACTTCTTCTTGGGCGCGGCGCGGAGATTCATCCGCGTCTCCGGCTCAGCCGGGACCGCCGCGCCCACTTCGTCCACCGGGGAGGTGAACAGGTAGCGCCAGACATCTTCCTGAAGGGCGTTGCCCTTGGCGTCCTTGGGGGCGTTCTTGTTCACCTGCACGAAGCCGTGCGCCTTGTTGGCGTCGCCCTTGACGTCGAACTTCGTGATCAACCGGCGGGAGTGGCCGAAGGGGGCCTTCACCTCGTCGGTGTTCACGATCGGGCCGAACTTGTTCAGGCCGAGCAGCAGCCAGGAGCGCGGGTAGTGGTCGCCCGCCCAGCCGCCGTCGAGGACGTGGCTGTAGCCGAAGAAGCGGTTCGCCGGCGTCGCCGACGGCAGGCCCTGCCAGGTGTCGAGCTGGTCGCGCGGTCCGCAGAACATCACCACGCGGGCGACCTTCTGGGCGATGGCGAAGCGCGCGGAGGACGTCGCGCCGTGCGAGGCCCCGGAGACGATGACCTTCTCCCAGTCGAGGCTCTGGCCATCCTTGGCGAGGAACTGCTCCCAGCGGCCCTGCGGGTGGGTCTTGGCCAGGTGCTTCACGAACTGGAAGGCGCGCTCCTTCATGCTGTCGGGCGCGGGGATGTCGATGGCCTTGCTGGCGTCGACGCCGGTGGTCGCCTCGAGGCGGATGTTGCCGAGGTGCTGGGGGTCGTCGGCCGGCTCGGTGTTCAGCTTGCCGAACCATTCGCGGGCGTAGGCCACCTGGATGTGGTGGAGGCCGTAGCCGTTGACCTTGTCGGCCAGCGGCTGGCTGTAGCCCATCAGCCAGATCACCAGTTGCCCGCGGGGCGCCACGCGCGTGTCGACGTCCGCGTGCTGCACGTCCTGCGGCTTGCCGTCCTTCTCGAGCACGAAGCCCACCTCGGGGTGGGACTTGCACCGCGGGTCGATCTCGCTGGCGCGCGCGGTCAGGTGGTACGCCTGCGGTTTGGGGTCGGCGAACTTCGGCGCCGCGTCGGCGGCGAAGGCGACGACGGCCAGGAGGAGGGGCAGGCTCGGGAGGAGGCGCATGGGGATGGACCTACCGATGGCTTTGCCGGCCGACCTTGGCAACCCTGCGCTGCGGCTCCGCCTACCTGGGCAGTCGCGCGTCAATCGAGTCGAGGGCTTCCTCGACCGTCTCCTTCGGCGCCCATTGGTGGCCGCCGCGGAACTCGAACAATTCCATCCGGTCGCCGAAGAGCCGCTTCATCCGCGGCCCCTCCGCGTAGTTCGGATCCTTCTCGCCGAAGGTGGCGGCCAGGGCGGGCGCCTTGATCCCCGCCACCGGCGAGGCGCCGTTGGGGCCGATCGGCGCGTAGCCGGCGGCCTGGAACAGCAGGCCGCCGAACCCGGGGCGCAGGCCGACGAAGACCGAGCAAGCCCGGGCCCCGCCCGACATGCCGGTGGCGACCTTGCGGCCCTCCGCCAGCCGCACTCGTCGGATCACGTCATCGTGGGCCGCGATGAAATTGCCGACCGTCGGTTCCCAATCGCCGTTGCGCGATTCCTCGAGCATCACGGCGACATAGCCGTGACGACGGATCCAGTCCGCCATCGCGCCCATGGTCGCCTTGCCGTTAGGCGAGGCGATGAAGAGCGACGACCGGGCCTGGGTCGGCGACGATGCGTAGTCCGCCGGTAACCAGAGCTGGTAGTGGTAGGGGTCCGTCCCGCGGTAGAGGCAGGTGATGCGGGTCAGGCCGCCCGCGGTCAACGGGGCGTCCGCCGGCGTCGGCCGGAAGTCATCCGCCGCGCCGGCGCGGGCCGGGACGGCCGGGACGACCTTGGCGCCGGTGGTGGCGACGCCGCCCGGCCCGCCGCCGGCCTTCATGGCCTCGGCCGTCGCGCGGGCCTTCTCGGCGTTGGTCGCGGCGGACGCGTTCCCGGCGACGAACGTCGCGCCGGCCAGCAACAGAGGGAGGATGCGCATGCGCCGGCGGCCCTCAGCGCTTGCGGTGGCGCTTGATGGCCCGCTCCTCGATCTTGGCCTTGGTCCGGAGCACGACCATCGCGATCGAGATGATGGCGAAGCCCGCGAAGAGGATCTTGCTGACCGTGAACGCGTTGAGCCCCGGCGTCGTCTCGAGCGTCTGCTCGTCCATGTCGGCGACGAGCGGTTCGGGGTCGGTCGGCGGGGCGACCGGCGCGGCGGCGACGACGACCGGAGGCGGGGCGGAGGATTTCAGGAAGGGGTAGTAGGCGCCCTCGAACTTCGCGGCGCCTTCGAAGGCGCCCTCGTAGTCGAGTTTCTCGCCGACGGCGTGACCGGTCCCCCGGATGATCGCCGGTACCGGGACGGGCGCATCGAGCACCAGCACGAGCTCGAAGCCCGCGTTTTCGCGGTCGGAGCGGATGACCTGGACGCGGACCACCTTGGCGCCGGCCGCGGGCGCCGCGGCGGCCGGGGTGGTTTCCGGGCGGGCGTCCGGGTTGTCCTTCCGGATACGTTCGCGGAGGGCATCGAAGGCCGCCTGATCCTCCTTGGACATCGCCGGCTCCGCGGCGCCGAGGCCCGGCGCCAGCAGGCAGAGGAGGAGTGGGACCGCGCGCATGGGGCCGATTAAGGAGGCCCGCGCCCCGGGCGCAAGCATCGGCCGCCGGCTTTGCGGCTTGGAAGCGGCGGGGGCTTCCGTCCATGCTGGCCGGGTGCCGGCCACCTCCGCTCCCGTCCTCTCCGTCCAGCGCCTGCGCATCGCCCGCGAGGCCAAGGTCATCCTCCGGGGGCTCGATTGGCGGGTCGAGTCCGGCCAGCACTGGGTCATCCTCGGCCCGAACGGCTCCGGCAAGTCCTCGCTGCTCGCCGCGCTCACCGGTTACTTCGCGCCGACCTCCGGGTCGCTGGCCGTGCTCGGTGAGACCTTCGGCCGCAGCGACTGGCGCGAGCTGCGTCGCCGCATCGGGCTCGTGGGTCCCTCGGTCGCCGCGATGATCCAGCCCGCCGAACCGGCGCTCTTCGTCGTGGCCGGAGGCGTCGACGGCCTCGTCAACCTCTGGCGTCGTCCCCGGCCGGCGACGCTCGCGCGCGCCCGGCGGCTCCTGCGTCTCCTCAAGGTCGGCGGGCTCGCGGCGCGCCCCTGGGGCCACCTCTCGCAGGGCGAACGCCAGCGGGTGCTCATCGCCCGCGCGCTGGCCTCGGATCCCGCGCTGCTGATCCTCGACGAATCCTGCGCGGGCCTCGATCCGGTCGCGCGCGCGGAGTTCCTCGCCTTGGTGCGGCGCCTGCCGCAGCTCACGCCCGGCCTGGCCATCGTGTTCGTCACGCACCACGTCGAGGAGATCCTGCCGGTCTTCACGCACGCGCTGCTGCTGCGGAACGGCGCCGCGCTCGCGGCCGGTCCGATGGCCGACGTCCTGAAGCCGGCCGCCTTGTCGAAGTTGTTCGGCCGCAAGGTGCGGCTCGCCAAGGGGCGGGGCGGCTGGTCGCTCGCCGTCGCGGGGAAATAGGCGGCGAGGCGGTTTGACCGCTTTCGACTTCCCCTTAACCCCTGCTTCATCCTACTTCCTCCTTCCCGCAATGCCTTCGCCGTTCGCCAACCTCCTTCCCCGTTACGACGCCGTGGTCATCGGCGCCGGCCTCGGGGGGATGACGGCCGCGAACAACCTCGCGAAGTTCGGCCGGAAGGTGCTGCTCCTGGAGCACCACTACCAGCTCGGCGGGCTCGCCACCTACTTCAAGCGCGCCGGCGGGCACGTCTTCGACATCTCGCTGCACGGGTTCCCGCACGGCATGATCAAGTCCACGCGGCGTTACTGGACCAAGGAGATCTCCGACCGCATCCACCAGCTGAAGGACGTCCGCTTCATCAACCCCGACTTCGACGTCCGCACGACCTTCGACCGCGCCGACTTCACGCGCATCCTGATCGAGCAGTTCAAGCTCTCCGCCGCGACCGTCGAGGCCTTCTTCGCGCACCTGCGGGAGATGAACTACTACGACAACGATCCGCGCACCACGCGCGAGCTCTTCGAGCAGTTCTTCCCCGGCCGCCCCGACGTCCAGCGCCTGCTCCTCGAGCCCATCGCCTACGCCAACGGCTCCACCCTCGATGACCCGGCCATCACCTTCGGCATCGTCTTCTCGAACTTCATGTCGAAGGGCGTGTTCATCTTCCAGGGCGGCACGGACACCATGATCAACCTGATGACCGCCGAGATGAAGGCCAACGGGGTCGACATCCGCCGCAACGTGCTCGTCGAGAAGGTCCACGTCGCGAAGGACGCCGCCGGCCGGCGCCGCGTCGTCGGCGTGAAGCTGCGCGGCACCCGCGAGGGGGAGGAAGCCGAGGTCGCCTGCGCCACCGTCGTCTCCAACGCCAACATCAAGGACACGGTCCTCAAGATGGGCGGCGCCGAGGCCTTCGACACGCCGTTCCTCGAGCAGGCCCGCCAGGTCCGCGTCAACACCTCCTCCTGTCAGGTCTACATGGGCGTGCGCGCAGGCGAGAGCATCCCCCACATCGGCGACCTCGTCTTCACCTCCGAGGCCAGGCCCTTCTCCAGCCAGGAACTCGTCGATTTCCACACCACCTCGCGCACCTATTCGGTCTACTACCCGGACACCCGGCCGCACACCCGGCAGCCGCGCTTCGCGATCGTGACCTCGGTCAACCAGAAGTTCGACGACTGGGCCGGGCTCGGCGAGGCCGACTACGCCGCGCACAAGGCCCGCGTCATCGAGGAATCCTTCAAGGGCCTCGAGAAGTTCATCCCCGACATCCGGTCGAAGGTCGACCATGCCGAGGCCGCGACGCCGCGCACCGTCCAGCGTTACGTCCGTCACGTCGGCGGCACTTCTTTCGGCACCAAGTTCGAGGGCCTGAAGGTCTCGATGGCCCTCCCTGAGCAGGTCGGCGGCTTCTACCATGCCGGCAGCGTCGGCATCATCATGTCGGGCTGGCTGGGCACCATCAACTACGGCGTGATCGTCTCCGCCAAGGCCGACGCGTACCTGCGCGATCCCGACGCCGGCCCGCTGGGCGAGGCCGCGGCGAGCGCCGGGGTCTGACCGGAAGCCGCCCGGCGGACGTGCTCCCTCTGTCTTTATTCTGTAACGGACCGGCCGTTCCGGCGGCTTGACGGACTCCCGGGAATGGCGACTGTCGCCGCATGGCCAACGACTCCCAGGACGCCGGGCTCGCGAAGAAGCTCGAGCACGGACTCGAGTACTTCATCTTCGCCAGCCGCTGGGTGCAGGCCCCGATCTACGTGGCCCTCATCTTCGCGGCCATCGCCTACGCGTGGAAGAGCGTCCAGGAACTGGTCCACCTGCTGACGGGCTTCGCGGCGGCCACGGAGAGTTCCATCATGGTGGGGATCCTCTCCCTGGTCGACATCTCGATGGTCGCCAACCTCGTCAACATGGTCGTCGTCGGCGGCTACGTGACCTTCGTCTCGCGCATCGATTTCGGCGACAACGGCGATCGCCCCGACTGGCTGGATCACATCAACGCCAACACCCTCAAGGTGAAGCTGGCCGGCAGCCTGGCGAGCATCTCCGCCATCCATCTGCTCAAGAGCTTCATCGCCATCACCGAGACCGTCGGCACGACCGCGGCGATGTCGGCCAACCAGGAGAAGGTGATCCTGTGGCAGGCCATCATCCACGGGGTCTTCCTCGCGTCGATGATCCTCTTCGCCTGGGGCGAGAAGATGCAGCGCCACGAAGCCCACTGAGCCCGGTCAGCCGGCGCGCGCGTCGGCCGGGATCCGCATCGCGTAGAAGCTGCGGTGGACGAAGACGAGGGCGACCGCGAGGATGGCGGCGCCGAGCAGCAGGCGGGGGCCGGCCGGCATCTTCACGGCGATCTCGACGGCGAGCAGGCCGAAGAGCGTGGTGAACTTGATGACCGGGTTGAGCGAGACCGAGGAGGTGTCCTTGAACGGGTCGCCGACCGTGTCGCCGACCACCGTCGCGGCGTGCAGGTCCGTCCCCTTGGCCTTGAGGTCGACCTCGACGATCTTCTTGGCGTTGTCCCAGGCGCCGCCCGCGTTCGCCATGAAGATGGCCTGGAAGAGGCCGAAGAAGGCCATGCCCACGAGGTAGCCGATGAAGAAGAACGGGTCGAAAAGCGCTAGGGCCAGCGAGAAGCAGAAGATGACCACGAAGATGTTCACCATGCCCTTCTGCGCGTAGACCGTGCAGATGCGCACCACCTCCTTGGAGGATTCGACCGAGGCCGCGCCGTCGCCGAGGCGCAGGTTATCCCTGATGTAGACGACCGCGCGGTAGGCCCCGGTGACGACGGCCTGCGTGGAGGCGCCGGTGAACCAGTAGATCACCGCCCCGCCCATCAGCAGGCCCATCAGGGCTTCCGGGTGGACCAGCGACAGGCGCTCCAGCACGTTGAACGCCGGGTCCAGGGCGCGGAAGTGGCCTTGGAGCATCATGATGATCCCGAACACCATCGTCGTCGCGCCGACCACGGCGGTGCCGATGAGCACCGGCTTGGCCGTCGCCTTGAAGGTGTTGCCGGCGCCGTCGCCCTTCTCGAGCTGGTGTTTCGCGCCCGCGAAGTCCGGGCGGAAGCCGAAGTCGCGCTCGAGCTCGGCCTCGATGCCGGGCAGCCGCTCGACCTGCGAGAGCTCATAGACGGACTGCGCGTTGTCGGTCACGGGCCCGAAGGAGTCGACGGCGATGGTCACGGGGCCCATGCCGAGGAAGCCGAAGGCGACGAGCCCGAACGCGAAGATCGGGGCCGCGAAGGCGAACTGGGCCGGCATGAGCCCGGCGATGGCGGCGTGTCCCGCGAGCAGGTAGGCGCCGAGCATCAGGCCGAGGATGCACAGGCCGGTCCAGAAGGCGGAGAAGTTGCCCGCGACGAGCCCCGAGAGGATGTTGAGCGAGGCGCCGCCCTTGCCGGAGGCCGTCACGACCTCCTCGACATGGCGGCTTTCCGTCGACGTGAAGACCTTGGTGAACTCGGGGATGAGCGCGCCGGCGAGGGTGCCGAGCGAGATGATGGTGGAGAGCACCCACCAGAGCCCGGCGGCCTGGTCGGCCAGCAGCAGGTAGCTCGCGCCGTAGGTGACGGCGATGGACACCAGCGAGGTTATCCAGACGAGGTTCGTGAGCGGTTGCTCCAGGTTGAAGTCGCGCGCGCGGCCCCAGACCGCGCGGCTGAGGGCGTCGTTCAGCCAATAGCTGAGCAGCGACGTGAGAACCATCAGGATGCGCATGGCGAAGAGCCAGACGATGAGGGTGGCGCCGAGGGCGGGCTTGGCCGCGAGGGCCAGGGCGAGGAAGGCGATCAGCGCCACGCCGGTCACGCCGTAGGTCTCGAAGCCGTCGGCGGTGGGTCCCACGGAGTCGCCTGCGTTGTCGCCGGTGCAGTCCGCGATCACGCCGGGGTTGCGGGGGTCGTCCTCCGGCAGCTTGAACACGATCTTCATCAGGTCCGCCCCGATGTCGGCGATCTTGGTGAAGATGCCGCCGCAGATGCGCAGGGCCGAGGCGCCCAGCGATTCCCCGATGGCGAAGCCGATGAAGGAGGGGCCGGCCAGTTCCCGGGGCAGGAAAAGCAGGATGCCGATCATGAAGAACAGCTCGATGGCCACGAGCAGCAACCCGACGCTCATGCCGGACTTGAGCGGGATGAGCAGGGTCGCCAGCGGCTGGCCGCGGAGGGCCGAGAAGGCGGCGCGCGAATTGGCCACCGTGTTGATGCGGATGCCGAACCACGCCACGCCGTAGCTGCCGAGGATGCCGAGCACGGAGGCCGCGAGGATCACGGCCACGTCGCCCGCCGATTTGTGCTCGAGCGCCCCGAAGTAGTAGACCATGCACGCGGCGATGAGCAGCCAGAGGGCGGCGAGGAACTTGCCTTGCTGCCAGAGGTAGGTCTTGCAGGTGCCCCAGATGATCTCGGAGACCGCGGCCATCGAGCGGTGCACCGGCAGCGCCCGCGTCTGGAGGTACTGCCACCAGCCGTAGGCCGTCGCGAGCGCGCAGATCGCGAGACCCAGCCAGAGGATCTGGTGGCCGCCGAGGGCCCCGCCGAGGAAGGAGGTCGCGCCGAGGTCGGGGATACGCAGGTCGGCTTCGCCGGCGCGGAGGAGGGCGGGGGCGGACAGCAGGAGGGCCGCCGCGAATCGATTCACGGAGTTCATGGGTTCGGGGGTGGGGCGGAGGGGAACCGCTTGGTCCAAATTAGCGGACCGGGTCCGTCGTGCCAGCGAAAAACCCGCGGCCCCGCCCGCCATTTCCATGCATAACCGCTGGGCTACCTCAGCAGGAACTCCCGCAGGAAGAGGGCGGTGGCGAGGAACTGGAAGTCCGCGTTGGACTTCTTCACGAAGCCGTGGCCTTCGTCCTTCGCCATGACGTACCAGACGCGGCCGCCCTTCGCCCGGACGGCGTCGCGCATCCGCTCCGCCTCCGTCACCGGGACCCGCGGGTCGTTGCGGCCCTGGACGATGAGCAGGGGCGCCCGGATGCGCTCGGCCTGGTTCGCCGGGGAGATCCGCTCGAGGAACTCCCGCACCTCGGGTTTGCGCTCGTCACCGTACTCCAGCCGGCGGTTGCCGCGGCGGTAGTCGGAGGTATCGCGGAGGAACGTGACGAAGTTCGCGATGCCGACGTTGTCCACGCCGCAGCGGAAGCGGTCGGGGTAGGTCGCGAGGCAGGCCAGGCTCAGGTACCCGCCGTAGCTGCCGCCGGAGACGGCGAACCGGGTCGCGTCGAGCCGCGGCTCCCGGGCGGCCCAATCCAGCAGGGCGCCGACGTCCTTGACCGAGTCCTCGCGTTTCAGGACGTTATCCAAGGAGAGGTAACGCCGGCCGTAGCCGGTGGACCCGCGCACGTTCGGATAGATGAGCGCCACGCCGAGCTCGTTCAGGTAGTAGAGCAGGTTGCCGCGGTAGCCCGGGCGCGACTGGCCTTCGGGTCCGCCGTGCAGGAGGAAGAGCGCGGGGCGCTTGCCGGGGAACCTGACGGGGTCGGGTTCGTAGACGAGCGCGGGGATGCTCAGGCCGTCGAAGCTCGGGGTGCGCACGACGCGCGGGGCCGGCACGGCGATGGCCTGCTTCGGCTTGCTCGTCCGGTCCGTCCAGCGCGTCGCGGTCCCGGCATCGAGGTCGACGGACCAGGCGTCGGCCGCCGTCTCCTCGCTGTTGAGCGAGAAGCCGAGCTCATGGCTGCCGTGCCGCCAGCTCAGCGCCGACAGCACGCCGGCCGGCACCGCGGGCAGCGCCCGTTCCCGCCCGTCGGCGAGGTCGCGCACGTGGAGCACCGACCAGCCCTCCTCGTTGCGGGTGTAGGCCAGGAGACGGCCGTCCGCGGAGAGCGCGAGCTCCTCGGCATCCCACCGCGGCGGCGGCCCGAGGCGGCGCAGCTCACCGGTCGCGAGCTCGAGTCGCACCACGTCGAGGAAGTCCGACTCGTGGTCGCTCAGCGCATAGACCGCCCGGTCGCCGTCGCCGAACCGCGCCTGCGCGAGGATGCGCCGGCCGGACTTCGGCGAAACCTGGACCTTCGCGCCCGTGGCGACGTCGGCGGTCCACAGCCGGGTATCCTCCTGGCCGTTGGCCACGCGGAGGAGGAGCTTCGTCCCGTCCGCCGACCAATCCGCGATGCCCCAGCCCGGGGTGTCGTGGCGGAGCAGCACGCGCTCCTCCCGCGGATCCGCGGCTTTCACGAGGACGATGTCGCTTGCCTTGACCTCGCGTCGATTGGTCGCGTAGGCGATCCACTGGCCGTCCTTCGACCAGGTCGCGTCGGTGTTGCGCGATTTCCCGTCGGTGAGCCGCACCGGCGTCGCCTTCGGGTCGGCGGTGTCGACCAGCCAGAGCTGGTAGTTCTCGTCGCCGCCTTGGTCGGCGACGTAGAGCAACTTCGTGCCGCCAGGCTGGAAGGCGCCGTTGCGGATCGGTTCGGGTCCGCGGGTCAGCGGGATGCGCTTGCCCTTCGGTTCCGCCATGCGGTGGAGGTGCGTCGCGTCGCCGATGCGCGTCGTGACGATCGCCTCGCGCCGGGCGCCGTGCCAGCCGCGGAAACTCGCCCCGCCGAGGTTCAGGTAGGGCTCGACCTGCGTCCGGAGCTCGGGCGGGATCGGCGGCACGCCTTCGACGACGAGGTTCGGCGGAATCTCCGCGGCCGTCACGAGGAGGAGCGACAGCAGGAAAGCGAGGGCGGGGCGGGCCATGCGCCCTATAAAAGGAGGCGAGGGAGGCCGGTCGACCTCAGAAGATGGCTCGCCTCCGCGAGGCCGGCGGCTAGGTCTAGGCCATGGTCAGGCGCCCCCGTCCCTTCCTCTTGTTGCTCGCCGCGCTGGTCGGCCTGGTCGGCCCGGTCTCCGCGATACCGCCTCTCTCCCCGTTGCAGGTGGCCGAAGCGAGCCGTCGGGCGGAGCTCCGGGCCGAGCGCTCCGCCGAGGTGGCCGCCCGCGAGATCAAGGACGGGGACAAGTCCCTCCGCTGGCTGGAGCGGGAGTTCAACCTCGCCCCCGAGGGCGAGCGGAGCCTCTGGATCTCGATGCACGGCGGCGGCGGCGCCCCGGCCGAGGTCAACGACCAGCAGTGGCGCAACCAGATCCGGCTCTACGCCCCGCCCGAAGGCATCGTGGTCGCGCCGCGCGCCCCGACCAATACTTGGAACCTCTGGCACGAGCCGCATATCGACCGGCTGTTCGACCGGCTGATCCAGGATTTCGTCGCGGTCCGCGGCGTGCATCCGGACAAGGTCTACCTGCTCGGTTATTCCGCCGGTGGCGACGGGGTCTGGCAGCTCGCACCGCGCATGGCCGACCGCTTCGCCGCCGCCGCGATGATGGCCGGGCATACCAACGGCGTGAACACCCTCGGCGTGCGTAATCTCCCCTTTGCCATGTTCGTCGGCGGGGCGGACGCGGCTTATAACCGCAACAAGGTCGTCGCGGAGAAGATCGCCGAGTTCGGCCGCTTGCGGCTGGAGGACCCCGCCGGTTACGAGCATCTCGGCCGCGTGTACCCCGGGCTGCCGCATTGGATGGACCGCAAGGACGCCGAGGCCTTGCCGTGGATGGCCAAGTTCACCCGCGTCGCCTGGCCCCGCAAGGTCGTCTGGGTGCAGACCGGCGTCACGCACGACCGCTTCTATTGGCTGGAGTTGCCGGCCGGCGTCGCGAAGCCCGGCCAGAAGATCGTCGCGACCGCCCGGGGCCAGGAGATCGTCCTCGAGGGTGACGTCCCCGCGGGCCTGACGTTGCGCATGCGCGAGGGGCTCGTCGACGACCTCGCCCACCCGGTCAAGGTCACGGTCAACGGCCGCGTGGCGCTGACCGCGATCCCGACGCCCGCGACGCCGACCCAGCTGCGCGCTTGGTTGGCCGAGCGCTTCGACGAACGGGCCACGCCGACCGCCACCCTGCGTCTCCCTTGATTCCCGCCGCCATGCGTACACCGCTCCTGCTTGCCTGCCTCGCGCTCCCGTCCGTAGCCCGTCCTGCGTCCGAACCTTTCCCGGTCAGTCCGACGGTGCCCGCCGTGGCCCATCCGCCGGCCGACGCGCCCGGCTTCGTCCCGTTGTTCAATGGCAAGGACCTCACCGGTTGGCGCACGAAGGGCAACTGGGTCTACGAGGCTGACGGTACCGTCACCCTCAAGCCGCGCCCCGGCGAGACGGGCTGGAAGCGCTTCGACGCATACCTTTTCACCGAGCGCAAGTACCGCGACTTCGTCCTCGACCTCGAATTCAAGTTCGAACGGACCGGCAACTCCGGCGTCTTCTTCCGCGTGGCCGATCCCTTGGATCCCGTCGACCGCGGCATCGAGCTGCAGATCCTCGACACGCACGGCCTGGCGAAGCCGGGCCACCATGATTGCGGCGGGATCATCCGCGCGATGGCGGCGGCGCGGAACATGGTGAAGCCCGCGGGCGAGTGGAACCGCTACACGCTCACGCTCCAGGCCGACCTCCTGCAGGTCGATTTCAACGGCGAGCGCACCATCGTCCTGGCGCTGGACAAGTCGCCGATGAAGGACCGCCCGGCCGACGGGCACGTCGGCTTCCAGGATGAGGCGAAGCGCGTCTGGTACCGCGGCGTCCGGATCAAGGAACTGAAGTAGGCCTCAGCGCGGGAACCAGCGTCGCGCGGCCAGCCAGAGCGCGACGGGGACGACCACGCTCAGGCCCAGCGCCCAGGCCGGCTCCGCCTGGCCCAGCGCGCCGATGCCGGCGAAGAGGAATCCCGTCGGCACGCTGCCGCAGCCCAGCGCGAAGAGGAAGGTCCGGAACGGCATGCCGTGCAGGCCGGCGAGGCACGCCACCGCCTCGGGAAGGATCGGGAGGCAACGCGAGCCCGCCACGAGCCAGGCGCCGCCGCGGGCGAAGAGCCCTTCGCCGGCGCGCAGGCCTTCCTCGCCGGCGAGGCGCAGCGCGAGCGGCCGGCCCAGCCAGCGGCTGAGGGCGTAGGCGACGAGCCCGGCGAGCATCGTGCCCGCCGCGGCGTAGAGCCCGCCGAGCCAGGTGCCGTAAGCGAGGCCGAGGGCCGACATCACGAGCGTGCTCGGGATCGGCAGGAGGAGGTCGGCGACGAGCAGGCCGACCCCGGCGAGGCCCGCGCCCGCGCCGTAGCCGGACATCCAGGCGCGCGCCCCTTCGACCGAGAACGCCGCCTCCAACGCGTCGCCCCAGATCAGGTAGGGCACGATCGCGCCGAGCAGCACGAGAGCGGTGCTGACGAGCAGGACGCGGTGGCGGGCGAACCCGTTCATCCCCGCGCGCGCAGGTCCTTCCACGGGGACTCGCCGCTGACGTCGACCATGAAGGGGCCCTGGCTCGCGCCGGGCGAGAGGATCGCCAGGATCGTCGCGTCGGCCCGCGAGGTGTTGAACGTCGCATGCACGACGCCGGCGGGGATGTGCGCGCTGTCGCCGGGCCGCAGGACGCGCTTCTCGGTCTCGACCCACTGCTCCACCTCGCCGGCGAGCACGTAGATCATCTCCTCGAGCTCAGGATGCGTATGGAACGCGTGCCCTTCGCCGGCGGGCAGGGTGGCCTCGCAGACCTGCAGGTCCTTCGCGCCGGTGAGCTCCGGCCGGGTCAGCCAGTAGTTGGTGCGACCTTTGTATTCCTCCTTGAGGGCCTCGGCCTTGGTCACGAAACGCAGGGGTTTGCTCATGGTCCGACGCTGGCCGAGCTCCGCCCGCAGGGCAAGCGTCCGCAACGGCGCGTTGACAGGCGGGAACCACGGGGCGAGAAGCATTGTCCTGCTCCCCCCCATGAAGCCCCTCCATACCCTGTTCCTCGGCGCCGCCTTCCTCGGCGCCTCCGCCTTCGCCGCCGACGAGGCGAAGAAGCCCGCCGCCGACGTCAAGCCGGCCGCCAAAGCCCCGGCGGTGAAGCTGCCCGCGCAGCCCGCCGATGTCGCCGCGCCCAAGCTCGGCAACGACGGCCAGCCGCAGGCCGGTTTCGTGAAGTCGCATGAATCCTTCGTCGCCCTCGCCAAGAAGGGCGAAGCCCAGGTCGTCTTCCTCGGTGACTCCATCACCGCCGGTTGGAACGGCCAGAAGGCGCTCTTCGACAAGGAATATTCGCAGTATAAGGCCGTGAACTTCGGCATCGGCGGCGACCGCGTCCAGCACGTGCTCTGGCGCGTCGAGAACGGCGAGTTCGAAGGCATCAAGCCGAAGGTCGTCGTGCTCATGATCGGCACCAACAACGCCGGCGTCGCCGAGAACTCCCCCGAGCAGATCGCGGCCGGCATCAGGAACATCATCGCCGCCATCCACAAGCGCTCGGCCGATACCAAGATCCTGCTCCTCGCGATCTTCCCGCGCGGCGCCGGCGAGGCCAACAACCCCGGCCGGACCAAGAACAAGGCCGTCAACGCCCTGATCGCCAAGTTCGACGACGGCCAGAAGGTGCACTACCTCGACATCGGACCGAAGTTCCTCACCGCCGACGGCACCCTCTCCAAGGAGATCATGCCCGACCTGCTGCACCTGAACGCCAAGGGCTACCAGATCGAGGCCGACGCCATCCGCGAGAAGCTCGCCGCGCTCGCCAAGTAAGCCGCCGGCTCACCCCAGGTTTCCGAAGGCCGGTCCCGCGAGGGTCCGGCCTTCTTCGTCTCCGGCTACTTTCCCCAGTCCGCGGGGAGGTCGGGCAAGGTCGCCGTCAGGATCTCGTGGATAGCCTGGCGTTCGTCGGCCGGCAGGTGGGCGAACGCCGGCGCCGGGGTCGCGGCGCGCAGGCCGACGGAGAGGCGGCGCAGCACGACGGTCCGGAGTTCCTTGGGCATCGCCTCGAAGGTCCGCGCGTAGATCAGCGGGCTGCAGCGGTACCTGAACAGGCGCGTCCGGAGGTCGAGGTCGCGCAGGGAGCGGTCGCGGTCGTCCGCCCGGCGGCTGGCGCCGTAGGCTTTCTCGAAGGCCCCGTCACCCTGCACGCCGCCGGCCGGGAAGGCCGCCTCGCCCTTGCAGAGCAAGGCTTCGATCACCTTCTCCGCCTGGCTGTTCAGGACGACCAGGCAGGAGCCGGCGGGCGCGGAGTCCGCGGGCAGCTGCAGCAGCTCGCGCATCGCCGGCCAGCGGAAGAGCGCGATCCGCGCCTGCTGGTTGGCGGCGCAGAGCACGTTGTGCACGTGCACCTGGTGGTCGTGCATCAGCAGGGCCACGATATCGCTCGTCGCCCGCGGGTAGCGCGCGGCGTCGGGCCCGGCGGGCAGCTCCGGACGCACCTCGCCGCGCAACCCGGCGTCGCCCGTGAAATCCTCGGTCGCCTTACCGGTGACGTTGCCCCGGTGACGCAGCCCGCCGGAGCGGCCGGTGACGTACCAGCCGCCCCAGCGTTCCTCGAGCGGCGTCGCCGGCTCGATGTTGGAGCTACCCGAGCCGGCGAGCGGTTCGCCGGTCGCGTCCGGGAAGACCGTGCGCGCGCGCAGCGAGGGGGTGTGGTCGTGGTGCGCGTGGCAGAGCAGGCATTCCTGGCTGCGCGCGATCAGGGGAGCGGTCTCCGGCTGCTGCGCGTCGAGCACGTAGAAGGTCGCGCCCAGCACGGGGTCGAAGACGGTGATCTCGATGGCGCCGCCGGGCACCCAGCCGACGTAGGCCTCGTCGGAGAAATACAGCGCGCGGGGATTGACGGGCGAGATGAGCCCGCGCTGCAGGCTGGTCTTGCCGAAGACGAGCAGCTGGGATTCCACGGGCACCTGCAGACGCTCGAGCAGCCAACGTAGCCGGCGCCGCGCGGGCCAGCCGCGGATTTCCTCCGCCTGCGCCGCCACGGCCGCGTTCAGGCGGGAGACGGCGTCCACGGGCGCCGTCGTCGAGTAGCTGATCGGCGGGTCCTCGAAAGGCTCGTGGTTCTGGGCAACGAGGGTTCCGCGCAGCGCCAGCGTGGCGGCCAGCAGGAGAGCGGGGCGGCGGAGAGCCATGGCACCGAGCATGGCCCTCCTCGCCCTCACCGCAAGAACGCCCTCCGCGTCCCCGTGTTAGTAGGCCGCCTTGCGGGCGGAGTTAGGCCGCCGGTCGCGCGGCCGCCTCGGTCCGGAGTTTCTGCAGCGCGATGCCCTCCAGCTGGCGGACGCGTTCGCGGGTGACGCCCAGCGCGGCGCCGATCTCCTCCAGCGTCCATTCATGGTCCGTCCCGATCCCGTGGCGCAGGCAGAGGATGCGGCGCTCACGTCCGTCGAGGTGGTCGAGCAGGGCGCGGGCGAAGGTCGCGCGGTCGGAGCGTTCCGCCGCGTGCGCCGGGTCCGTCGCCTCCTCGTCCTTCAGGCGGTCCGCCAGGGTGAGTCCGCCGTCGTTTTCCGGCGGGGCGTCGAGCGAGACGCCGGCCTGCGTCAGCCGACGCAGGTCCGTCAGGTGGCCGGGCGCCCAGCCCAGTTGCAGGGAGACCTCGGTCTCGGTGGGCTCGCGTCCGAGCTGCTGCGTCAGCTCGGCCTCCGCGCGCCGGGCCGCGGTCAGCTGCTCGTGGAGGTTGCGCGGCAGGTGCACCGGGCGATGGCGCTGGCGCACCTCCGCCACGATCTGGCTGTGGATGTCCCACGCCGCGAAGGTGCTGAAACGGATGCCGCGCTCGGGGTCGAACTTCTGGGTCGCGGTCATCAGGCCCAGGTTGCCCGCGCTGATCAGGTCCAGCAGGTCATCGCGGCTCCGGGCGAAACGCTTGGCGAAGTAGACGACCAGGCGCAGGTTGCGTTCGACGAACTCATCGTAAGCGAGCCGCCCCGCCGGCGTGAACGAGCCGTCAGCCCGGCGACCGGCGCGCAGGGCGCGACCCAGCGCGGTCTCCTCGGCGGGTTCGAGCTTATCGCGGTGGCAGGCGCGGCGGAGGTAGTCGCCCAGGCCGTCGAACTCAGCGGGCTCCTCGGCGAAGGCCTGGGCCGCGAGCGCGGCGAGCTCGGACAGGGTCGAGGGATCGGGGGCGGTCTCCTGGTTCGGGAGGCGGTCGAGGGTCGGGGCGGGGAGGGTGCTGGTCGGCAGGCGGAGATCTTGGAGGAGTTGGGTTTGGATCATGTGGAAAGGGGTGGGGTGGTTTCTAATAAAAAGTAAATGGCCTCTATAGAAGGGTCCGGAAAATGCCCTTTTCGGACCAATGATTTCCTAAGTCCTTGTCGGACAATGAAATCCTTTGCGTAGATTTTTCCGGCGCCAGGGCGTCCGCCGGGCCCAGGGGGGTGGGAGAGGGATATTCTGCCCGCTTGCCGCGGCCTGTCAAACGGCCCAAGCCCCGGTCGGGGGCATCGTGCTCTAAAATAGGGTTTCCCCCGCCCTCGGGGGCCGCCACCCTGCGGGATGCGTTCGCCCCTGCTCGCCCTGCTGCTGGCTTCGTCCCTGCCCGGGGCGGATCTCATCGAGGCCAACCGTGACCCGGCGGTGTCCGCCCGCCAGGACTTCTGGACGCATGCGAACGGGGCTTGGCTGCGCCGTTTCCCCCTGGCCCCCGACCGGGCCGTCTACAACTCCTTCGCCTGGCAGGACGACCTTATCAAGAAGGACCTCCTCGTCATCAACGGCGAGTTGCTCGCGAAGCCGGACGCCACCGCCGATCAGCGTCGGCTCGCCGATTTCTGGCGCTCCGCCTTGGGCTTCGAGTCTGGCCCGGCCGAGCTCCCGGCCGGTTTGCGCGCCGTCCTGGGCCGGCTTGACGAGGCCGGGACGCCGCAGGCACTCCTGGAGGCCTCCGCCGATCTCTACGCCGAGGGGGTCGGCTCGTTCCTGGGCGTCTTCGCCTCCCAGGACAAGAAGGACGAGACCAAGGTCGCCTTGCATCTCTGGCAGACGGGGCTCTCGCTCCCGGAGCGCGCGTTCTATTTCAGCGACGAGCCCGCCACCAAGCGCGTGCGGGACGCGTTCCCGGCCCATGTCGCCAAGCTGCTGGGCTTCCTCGGTCATGAGGCGGAGCGGGCGCGGCGGGCCGGCGCGGCGGTCCTCGCGTTCGAGACCAGGCTTGCCGAAGTCTCCCTGACGATGGTGCAGCTGCGCAACCCCGACGCGCATTACCACCCGATGTCCTGGGCGGAGATCGATGCCCTCACGCCCGGCCTGCGCTGGGAGGCCGTCACGCGCCGGGCCGGCGCCCCCGCGGTCACCCGCGTCATCGTCGGTCAGCCCGATTTTCTCAAGGCCCTGGCGCGGATCCTGGCCGAGACCCCGGCGGAGACGGTCCGCGACTACTTCCGTTTCAAGGCGATCTCCGGCTACGCTTCCGTGCTGAACGCCGCCACCGCGGCCGCCGCCTTCGAGTTCGAGGGCGTCGTCCTGACCGGCGCGAAGCAGCAACGCAGCCTTGAGGAGCGCGCCTTACGGATCCAGGACGGCGCCCTGGGCGACCTGCTCGGCAAGGAATACGTGGCGCGCCGCTTCACCCCGGCGCAGCGCGAACGGTTCCGCCTGGTCTGCGAGAACGTGCGGACCGCCTTCGCCGCCCGCATCCGCAAGCTGGAGTGGATGGATGCCGAGACGCAGGCGTGGGCCTTGCGCAAGCTCGCCGCGATCAAACTGCGCGTGGGTTATCCCGACAAGTTCCGCGGCTACGAAGGCGTGGAGATCCGCCCCGACGGCCTCGCCCAGAACCTCAGCAATGTCAGCCGGTGGTCGCGCGCCCGGACGTTCGCCCGCGTCGGCGGCGCCCCGGAACGTGAGGAGTGGGGCATGCGCCCCTACACGGTCAACGCCTACTACAGCCCCCTGAACAACGAGATCGTGATGCCCGCCGCCATCCTCGGCGTGCCGACCTACGACGGCGACGCCCTCGACGACGCCGTGCTCTACGGTTTCATCGCCTGCACGATCGGCCATGAGCTCACCCATGGTTTCGACGACTCCGGCCGGCGCTTCGGTCCGACCGGCCGTCTCGAGCAGGGCTGGTCGGCCCCGACGGAGCGGGCCTTCCGCGAGCGTTGCGACCGGATCGTCGCCCAGTACGACCGGGAGGAGCCGCTGCCCGGCCTGCGCGTCAACGGCAAGCTGACCCTCGGCGAGAACATCGCCGACATCGGCGGCGTGGCGATCGCGCTGGACGCCTTCCGGGAGACCGAGGCGTTCCGCTCCGGCCGGCTCATCGCCGGCCAGACGCCGCTGCAGCGTTTCTTCCTGGCGCACGCCTTCGCCTTCGCCGGCAACATCCGGCCGGAGACCTTGCGGAACCGCCTGCTGTCCGACACCCATTCCCCGATGCCCCAGCGCATCAACGTCGTGCTGCGCAACATCGACGAGTTCCACGAGGCGTTCGGCACGAAGCCGGGCGACCCGATGTGGCTCGACCCGAAGGAGCGCGTCAAGATCTGGTGACTTTCCCCATGCGATCCATCCTGCTTCTCCTCGGCGCCCTGACGCTGGCGGCCGCCGAACCTGCGGCGCCCGCGAAGGCCCCGAACATCCTGATGATCATCTCGGACGACCATGCTTGGTTCGATTACGGCTTCATGGGGTCGAAGGCGGTCAGCACCCCGCACCTCGACAAGCTGGCGGCCGAGTCCCGCGTCTTTCCGCGGGGTTACGTCACGAACTCGCTTTGCGGTCCCAGCCTCGCCTCGATCCTGACCGGCCGGCATGTGCACCGGCACGGCATCACCGGCAACGACCCGCTGGTGCCCGCCGCCGCCGGCGGCCCGGCGGCCCGCCAGAAAAGCCCGGCCTTCCTCGAGGGGCGGGCCCGGATGATCAAGCTGTTCCAGGAATCGCCGATCCTGCCGCGGCTCCTGGGCGAGCGCGGTTACGTCAGCCTGCAGACCGGCAAGTGGTGGATGGGCGACTACTCCACCGGCGGTTTCACCGAAGGCATGACGAAGGGTGGCCGCCATGGCGACGTGGGGCTCGACATCGGGCGCAAGACCTTGGCGCCGCTCACGGACTTCATCACCCGCTCCAAGCAGTCCGGCAAACCGTTCTTCGCCTGGTACGCGCCGATGATGCCGCACGACCCGCACACGCCGCCCGAGCGGCTGCTCGCCAAGTACCGCGACAAGTCGCCGACGCCCCAGGCCGCCCGTTACCACGCGATGGTGGAGTGGTTCGACGAGACCGTCGGCGAGGTGCGCGCCCACCTCGAGAAGGAAGGCCTCACCCGCGACACCGTCATCGTCTACATCGCCGACAACGGCTGGATCCCGCGGACCGACAAGCCGGAGGTCGACTTCGCGCGCTCCAAGCAGTCGCCTTTCGACGGCGGCGTGCGCTCCCCGATCCTCGTGAGCTGGCCGGGCCATGTCGCGCCGACGGTCGTCCAGACCCCGGCCAGCGCCGTGGACCTTATGCCGACCTTGCTCAAGCTCGCTGGCGCGCCGCTGCCCCCCGACGGCGACGGTCTCGACCTCCTGGATGACGCGGCCTTGAAGGCGCGCCCCTTCGTCGCCGGGCAGAACTCGACCCACGATATCCGCCAGCTGGGCACCCCCGCCGCCAGCCTGCGCTACCGCTGGCTCGTCGCCGGCGACCTGAAACTCATCGTCTCGAGCGGCCTGAAGACCGGGGCGACCCAGCATGGCTCGAGCGACGCCACCGAGCCGCCGCGCCTCTTCGACCTCAAGGCCGATCCCCATGAAAAGAGCGACCTCGCCGCCGAACGCCCGGCCGAGGTCAAACGACTTACCGCCCTCCTGGACGGCTGGTGGGACGGCCGCTGAGTTTGCTTGGAACCCCGGCCTTTCCCGTCCCTCTAATAATAACCACCGCACCCATGCGCCCCCTCCTCCCCGTGCTCACCCTGCTCGCCGCCTCCGCCGTCGCCGGCGACCTCACCTTCTATGTCGGCACCTCCGGGGCCGCGGCCCAGGGCATCCTGCGCGGCACCCTCGACGCGGAGACCGGCAAACTTTCCGTCCCCGTCGTCATCGCCCCGGCCAAGGGCGCCTCTTTCCTCGCGCTGGCCCAGGACGGCAAGGTGCTTTATGCCACGGCCGAGGTCGCGGGCGGCGGGGTCGCCGCCTACCGCCTCGCCGCGGACGGCCCGGCCACCTTGCTCAACACGGAGGAAACGAAGGGGAAGGGCGCCACCCATGTCACCCTGGACCGGACGGGCAAGTTCCTCTTCGCGGCCAACTACGGCTCGGGCTCCGTCGCCTGCCTGCCGCTCAAGGCCGATGGCTCCATCGGCTCCGCGAGTTCCTTCCTGCAGCATGAGGGCACGGGCCCGAACAAGGGTCGCCAGGCCGGTCCCCACGCCCACGGCATCTACGCGGACGCCGCGAACCGTTTCGTCTACGTGCCCGACCTCGGGACCGACGACATCTTCATCCACGCGTTTGACGCCGCCACCGGCACGCTCAAGCCGTCCCCGGCAAGGTCCGGTCGCGTGGCCCCGGGCTCCGGCCCCCGCCACCTCGCCTTCCACCCGCAGGGCGGTTTCGCGTACGTGTGCAACGAGATGGCGATGACCGTGAGCGTGTTCGCGGTCGACGCGACCACCGGCGCGATGAAGGAGATCCAGGTCCTGCCGACCTTGCCCGCCGGCGCCGACGCCAAGGGCGCCTCCACCGCGGAGATCTTCTGCCTGCCCGACGGCAAGGCGCTCTATGTCTCCAACCGCGGCCATAACTCGCTGGCGGCCTTCGCGATCGGCGCCGACGGCAAGCTGTCGCCGCTCGGCCACACCCTCGACGTCCCGGCCGTCCCGCGCGGCTTCGGCCTCAGCCCCGATGGCCGCTGGCTCGTGTGCGCCGGGCAGAAGTCGGGCACCCTCAACGCCTACCGCGTCGACCCGGCCACCGGCCGCCTGACCGACACGAAGCAGTCCGTCGCGGCCGGCGCCGCTTGCTGCATCGTGTTCGCCCGCTGAGCCGCCCCGCGATGAAGCCCGCCCTCCTCGCCTTGCTGGCCGCCGGCGCCGTCCTCGGCGCCGCCGAACCCGACTTCGCTCACGCCGTGGTGCCGCTGCTGCGCAAGCATTGCGCGGAGTGTCACACGGGTGACAAGAAGAAGGGCGGCTTCTCGATGAACACCCGCGCCGCGCTGCTCGAGGGCGGCGAGGACGGACCTGTCGTCTTCCCCGGCGACGCGGCCAAGGGGCGTCTGCTCGAGGCGATCGTCAGCACCGACCCGGATCTCCGGATGCCCCCGAAGGGGCCGGGTCTCACGCCGGCGGAGGTCGCCACGTTGCGCGCCTGGATCGGCCAGGGCGCGCGCTGGACCGAAGGGTTCGCCTTCAAGCAGCCGGCCTACGAGCCGCCGCTGCGCCCGCGCGCGGTGGCCTTGCCGGCCGCGCAGGATGGTCGCGACCATCCGATCGACCGCGTGCTCGACGCCTGGACGGCGTCGCATCGCCTGCCCCGCCCGGCGCGCGCCGATGACGCCACCTTCCTCCGGCGCGTCTCCCTCGACCTCGTCGGTCTCCTGCCGAGCCCGGAGGAGACCCGCGCCTTCGTCGCCGACCCGGCGCCCGACAAGCGCGCCCGGCTCGTCCGCGCCCTGCTGGCCCGCGACGTGGATTACGCGGACCATTGGATGGCCTTCTGGAACGACCTGCTGCGCAACGACTATGCCGGTACCGGCTACATCGACGGCGGGCGCAAGCAGATCACGCCCTGGCTCTACCGCGCGCTCGTGACCAACAAGCCGTACGACCAGCTGGCCCGCGAGCTGGTCGCGCCCCTCCCGGAGAGCGAGGGCTTCGCGAAGGGCATCGTCTGGCGCGGCGCCACCAGCGCCGGGCAGAAGCCCGAACTGCAGTTCGCGCAGAGCGTCTCGCAGGCCTTCCTCGGCATCAACATGAAGTGCGCGTCCTGCCACGACAGCTTCATCGACCGCTGGAAGCTCAAGGACGCCTACGGCCTCGCCGCCATCTACTCCGACCGCCCGCTCGAATTGGTCCGCTGCGATGTCCCGACGGGCAAGCCCGCGGCGGCCGCCTGGCTCTTCCCGGAACTCGGGCAGGTCGACGCGGCGAAACCGAAGGGCGAGCGCCTGACCCAGCTCGCGGCCTTGCTGACGCACCCCGACAACGGACGCTTCCAGCGCACGATGGCCAACCGCCTCTGGCAACGGCTCATGGGCCGCGGCGTGGTCCATCCCGTCGACGCGATGCAGACGGCGCCCTGGAACCAGGACCTGCTCGACGTGCTCGCCAACCAGCTGAGGGACTCGGGCTATGACCTGCGCGCCGCGCTCGCCTTCATCGCCACCTCCGAGGCCTACCAGTCCCGCGCGGAGGTCCTCGCGCCCACGGCCGACGAGCAGGCCTACGCCTACCGCGGTCCCCGGTCCAAGCGCCTGACCGCCGAGCAGTTCGTCGACACCGTCTGGCGCCTCACGGGGACCACGCCCGCCAAGATCGACGCCGGCGTCACGCGCGCGCCCGCCGGCGGCGCCCCCGCCGCGTTCCTCGCCCAGCCCATCTGGTCCAATGACACGGGGCGGGGTCGCCAGCCCGCCGTCGGCGAGGCGCGCGCCTTCCGCCAGTCGCTTACCTTGGCCGCCGCGCCGCGCCGCGCCGCCTGCACGATCACGGGCGACAACGCCTTCGAGCTCTGGATCAACGGCCGCAAGGTCGGTGGCGGCGACGATTGGCAGACCCCGCAGACCTTCGACCTGACCCCGTTCCTCCGCGCGGGCGCGAACGAGATCGTGGCCGTCGGTCGCAACGGCGGGTCCGCGCCGAACGCCGCCGCCCTCTGGTGCCAGCTCTTCGCGCAGACCGTCGACGGCAAGGAGGTCGCCCTGGCCACGGACAAGTCCTGGCAGTGGTCGGCGACCTTGCCCGACGCCCAAGGAAGGATGTCCGCCGCCGCCGTTTGGAAACCGGTCGGGCTCGTCGCCGGGACCGCCTGGGGTCTCGCCGAGAAGCGGATGGCCGACCAGGTCGCGGCCTTCTCGGGGAAGGTCCTGCTGACCCCGCGCGCCACGCTGATGAAGGCCGACCTGTTGCAGCGTTCGCTCGGCCGCCCGAACCGCGAGCAGATCGTGTCGATGCGTCCGAACGAGCTGAGCACGCTCGAGGCGATCGACCTGGCCAACGGCGCCGCCCTCACCGACCTCCTCGCCCGCGGCGCGACCAACCTCCTGCGGCGGAACTGGGAGTCGCCCGACGCCTTCGCGCGCTGGCTTTACCTGTCGGCCCTTTGCCGCGAGCCCACCGCCGCCGAGCTCGCCGTGGCCCGGAGCCTGCTCGGGGCCAAGCTCGATGAGCAAGGCGTGGCCGACCTCCTCTGGGCCGTCTGCATGCTGCCCGAATTCCAGACCATCCGCTGAACCATGATTCCCGACCTTCCCCTCGACCCGGACCTCCCGCCCGCCCTGCGACGGCGCGAGTTCCTCCGCCTGCTCGGCGCGGCCGGCGTCGCCACGCTCGGACTCGGCGCGCCGAAGCTCCTCGCCGCCGACGAACCCGCGCCGGTCGCCAAGGCCGATGCGTGCATCCTGATCTGGCTGGCCGGCGGCATGGCCGCGCCCGAGACCTTCGACCCGAAGCGCTACGCGCCTTATGAGAAGGGACTCGAGTACAAGCGCGTGCTGAGCACCTTCCCGGCGATCCCCACCGCGGTCGACGGGCTGCGCATCTGCCAGGGTCTCGAGCAGATCGCCTCCGTCATGGACCGCGCGACGCTCATCCGCTCGGCCGTCCAGCCCGACCTCGGCAGCATCCTGCATTCGCGCCACCAGTTCCACTGGCATACCGGGTATGTGCCGCCGCAGACCGTCGCCTGCCCGCACCTCGGCGCCTGGATGGCCCGCGTGCTCGGGCCCCGCAATCCGGTGATGCCCGCCTTCATCAACATCGGCCAGCGCCTCGAGGGCGTCGGCGAGAGCGAGGAACTGAAGGCGTTCACCACCGCCGGTTTCTTCGGCGGCGAGTTCGGGCCGATGAACCTGCCGTTCCCCGATGACGCCGCCACCGCGGTGCGCCCGCCCAAGGGCATGGACGCCGGCCGCTTCGTGAACCGCGACCGCGAGTTTCGCCGGCTGGTCGACGCGAGTCCCGATCGCGACCGGATGAGCGACTTCCAGCAGCAGTCGATGCTGCGCTCGATGGACAACGCCTACCGGCTCCTGAGCGCCAAGGAGCGCGCGGCCTTCGATCTCTCGCTGGAGCCGAAGGAGGCCCAGCAGGCCTACGGCACGACCCGCTTCGGGCGCGGTTGCCAGCTCGCTCGCCGGCTCGTGGAGAACGGCGCCCGCTTCGTCGAGGTCACCACCGAGTACGTGCCCTTCTTCAACTGGGACACCCACGGCAAGGGTCACAAGATGGTGGACGAGATGCACCGCACGATCGACGCGCCCGTGGCGCAGCTGATCCGCGACCTCGAGGCCCGCGGCCTGCTCGACCGCACGCTGGTGGTCATCGCCAGCGAGTTCAGCCGCGACGCGATGATCGAGGGCCGCCCCGGCTCGAAGGCCGGCGACCAGTCCTTCCACAAGGGCGGCACGATCGAGAACCCCGACCACTACGGCCTGCACCGCCACTTCACCGGCGGCACGAGCGTCGTGATGTTCGGCGGCGGCGTGAAGAAGGGGCATGTCTTCGGCGCGACCGCCGACGAGCGTCCGCTCGTGGCCATCAAGGACCCGCTGGCGGTCGAGGACGTCCATGCGACCATCTTCACGGCCATGGGCATCAGCCCGCGCAAGGCCTACGACATCGAGGGTCGCCCGTTCTACGCCACCATCGACGGCAAGGGGAAGGCCGCGCCGATCTTCGCCTAAGGGCGGGGCAGGGCGCGGAGTTCCGCCGCGTGCGCGCGCACCGCCGCGCCGAGGAGCTCGGCGGTGCGACGCATGCCCTCCGCGAGCGGCATCTCCGCCGGTTTGATCGCGAGCAGCAGGTCGAACTGGGCCCGCAGCTCCGCGGAGTCCGCCACCGCGCCGGCCACCCCGACGACGGGCTTGCCCTGCGCCCGGGCCAGGCGGGCCACGCCGACCGGCCCTTTGCCTTGCAGGCTTTGCTCATCCAGCCGGCCCTCCCCGGTGATGATGAGGTCGGCCCGGGCCACGCGCGCCGCGAGTCCGACCTGCGCGGCCACGAGCTCGAAGCCCGGCGTGAGGCGTCCGCCGGCGAAGGCCATGAGGCCGAAGCCGAGCCCGCCCGCCGCGCCCGCGCCCGGCGTCTCCCGCGGGTCCGTGCCGGTCGCCGCCGCCGCCAGGTCCGCGAGGTGCGCGAGTCGCGCCTCGAACCAAGGGAAGTCGCGCACGCCTTTCTGCGGCCCGTAGACGCGCGTCGCCCCGCGCGGCCCGAGCAGCGGGTTGTCCACGTCGCAGGCGACGAGCACCTCGGCGAAGAGGGGTGGGGCGAGCCGCAGGCGGTCGGCCTCGGGTAGCGTGGCCAAGGTCGGCACGAAGGCCGCGCCGCGGCGCTCGAAGCGGTGACCGAGCGCGAGCGCCATCCCCAGGCCGCCGTCGTTCGTCGCGGAGCCGCCGATGCCGAGCAAGATGCGCTGCGCGCCGAGCTGGTGCGCGGCCCGCAGGAGTTCGCCGGTGCCGCGGGTGCTGGCGGTCGTCGGGTCGAGCGGCCGGTCGGAGACGAGGGCCAGGCCGCTGGCCGCGCTCATCTCCAGGATCGCCCGACGTTCGGCGGGAACCCAGCCGAAGCGCGCGGTCCGCGGTCGGCCTTGGGCGTCGGTGACGGCCGCCTCGGCCCAGACGCCGCCGAGCGCGCCGACCATCGCCTCCGTGGTCCCCTCGCCGCCGTCGGCGATGGGACAGGTGTCGAACTCGGCCCCCGGGAAGACCTCGGCGAGGGCGTGGCGCAGGGCCGCCGCCACCTCCGGGGAGGGAAGGGCGCCCTTGAACTTGTCGCTGGCGAGAAGGATGCGCATCCGGGGTGGGGCTTTATGCACGGAAAAGACGGGGCGGGGAAGGGCATTTAACTGGGAGGCCCCCTTAAGCCCACTTGATTCCCTAGGGGTAATCCCTAATCTCGGGTTGATAATATCTCCCTAGGTGCAACCTTCGGGCCTCCCCCTTGTCACCCCTTCATCCTCTCGTCATGACCCCGCGCCGTTTCCTTCCCTTGCTCGCCGTGCTGACCGCCGGTCCGCTGCTCCTCGCCGCCGATGAGCCGACCAAGGAGGGCCTCGAGTTCTTCGAGAAGAACATCCGCCCGATCTTCGCCGAGCATTGCTACGAATGCCACTCGATCGAGAAAGGCGCCTCGAAGGGCGGCCTGATCCTCGATTCGCGCGACGGGATGCTCAAGGGCGGCGACCAAGGTCCGGCCGTGGTGCCCGGCAACGTCGCCAAGTCGCTCCTGTTGCTGGCCGTCCATTACGGCGACCCCGAGATCGCCATGCCGCCGAAGAAGAAGGGTGGCAAGATCGCCGATGCCAAGATCGACGCGCTCGAGAAGTGGGTGAAGATGGGCGCCCCCGCCCCGGCCGGTAACGGTAACAAACTCACCGGCCTGACCGAGAAGGCCAAGCAGCACTGGGCCTACCTCCCGCTCAAGGCCGTCACGCCGCCGGAAGTGAAGAACAAGGCCTGGGTCAAGGGCCCGATCGACGCCTTCGTCCTCGCCAAGCTCGAGGCCGCCGGCCTCGTGCCCAATCCGCCGGCCGATCCGGAGGCCCTCCTGCGCCGGATGTCCTACGATCTCCTCGGCCTCCCGCCCACCGCCGACCAGGTCGTCGCCTTCACCCGCGCCCATGAGGCCGCCGCCGCGGCCGACGCCGCCGCCGTCCGTCGCGGGACCCCGGCCACCAACGTCGACGCGGTCGTCGCCAAGCAGGTCGACTTCCTGCTGGCCTCGCCGCACTACGGCGAGCGCTGGGGCCGCCACTGGCTCGACACCGCCCGTTACTCCGACACGCGCGGCCTGCCGGTCGACCAAGGCAAGAGCCTCTACGAGGACTACCGCTACGCCTTCGCCTGGACGTACCGCGATTATGTCATCGACGCGCTCAACACCGACAAGCCTTACGACCGTTTCGTGATCGAGCAGCTGCGGCCGACAAGCTCCCGGACATCAAGCCCGACGATCCCCGTCTCGCGGCCCTCGGCTTCATCACCATCGGCAAGCGTTTCGACAACATCGACGACACGATCGACGAGCGCATCGACACCACGACGAAGGCCTTCCTCGGCCTGACGGTGGCCTGCGCGCGCTGCCACGACCACAAGTTCGACCCGATCCCCGCCGCCGACTACTACTCGCTCCACGGGATCTTCGCCTCGACGATCGAGCCGCTGCAGCGCCCGGGCATCACCGCCGGCCCCCAGGGCGCCGCGCTCAAGGCCGACTACCAGAAGCGCCTCGACCAGCTCCAGGCGGAGAGCGCCGCCGGCTACTACAAATACTTCAAGGAGATGCGCGCGCGCTACGACCGCGAGATGGCCGGCCGCCTGGTGGCCGCCACCCTCAAGCGCGGCTCGATCGAGTGGGGCGACGTCAACGAGAAGTACAAGCTGGAGACGCCCTTGCCGGATTTCGAGCCGATGCGCATCCAGCTCGATTCGCCCATCACGGGCCCTTCGCCCGCGTGGCGGCCATCCCCGCCGCCGTCTTCGAGGAGCGCGCCGCCGGCGTGCTCGCCGCCGCCCTGAACGACCCCAAGCACCCGGTCAACCCGCTCATCGCCTCGGCCCTGCGCGGCCTCAAGCCCAAGACCATCGACGACGTCGCCCTGGCCTACCAGAAGGCCTACAACGACAGCAAGGCCTCCATCCTCGCGCACATCGACCGCTGCGCGACGCCCGGCCGCTCGAGCAAGCAGACGCCGCCGGCGATCGCGCAGATGGCGGCCTATCCCTGGCCGCTGCCCGACATCGAGGAGATCCTCGAGAACGAGGAGTGCATCGCCCTCTTCGACACCCGGAAGTTCTGCGCCGATTGGCAGAACCGTCCGGTCTTCGGCGGCCAGAACAACCGCAAGCCCGTCGCCTATTTCCGATGGGCCCAGGTCAACGAGCTGCGCCTCTCGCACCCCGGCGCCCCGCGCGAAGCCATGGCGATCCAGGACGCCGCCAGCCCGCGCGACAGCTACGTCTACCTGCGCGGCGACAAGAACAAGCGCGGCCCCACGGTCCCGCGCCGCTTCCTCGAGGTCCTCTCGCAGGGCGACCGCCCTGCCTTCAACGATGGCAGCGGCCGCCTCGAGCTGGCGAAGGCCATCGTGGCCAAGACCAATCCCATCGCCCCGCGCGTGGCGATGAACCGCCTCTGGCTGAAGCATTTCGGCGAAGGCCTGGTGCTGACGCCTGACGACCTCGGCAACATGTCCGTGCCGCCCTCGCACCCGGAGCTCCTCGATTGGCTGGCCGACGACTTCACCAAGAACGGCTGGACCTTCAAGCGCATGCATCGGCAGATCATGCTGAGTTCGGCCTACCGTCAGGATTCCAACCCCAACCTCAACCCGCTGGTGGCCCGCAAGGGGGCCGTCGATCCGCTCAAGATCGACGCCGCCAACCGTCTGCTGTGGCGCGGCAACCTGCGACGCCTCGACTTCGAGTCGATCCGCGACTCGATGATCCTGCTCACCGGCAAGATGAGTCCGGCCGTCGGCGGCCAGCCGGCGAACATCACCGACGAGCCCTACAGCTACCGCCGCAGCCTCTACGGCTACGTCGACCGCCTCCGCCTCAACGACACGCTGTCGCAGTTCGACTACGCCGATCCGGACATGGCGAACTCCAAGCGCGGTTCGACCATCGTGCCGCAGCAGGCGCTGTTCTTCATGAACAACCCGCTCTCGGTCGAGGTCGCCCGCTCGGTGGCCGCGCGCCCCGACGTCGTGAAGGCCTTCTCCGAGGACGCGCGCATCAACGCGATGTTCATGGCGATCTTCCAGCGCCGCGCGACGTCCAACGAGATCCGCGCCGCCCGCGACTTCCTCGATAAGCAGAAGGCCATGACCATCGCCGCCGCCCGCGGCACCCCGGCCACCGGCACCGCGAAGACCTCGACCTCCGGCTCGAGCCGGACCAGCGCCAAGGGTGCGTCCGGCAAGGACGCCAAGCCCGCCAACCCGGTCGCCGCCGCCCAGGGGTCCGCGACCAAGAAGGGCGTCCCCGCCACCAAGAAGGTGGAGGCCCCCGACGACATGATGATGTCCGTGAGCACCGGCGGCGCCGAGGGTATCCTGCAGAACGTCGGTGAGACAATCCCTCGCAACCCCTTGACCCCCATTGAGTTGCTTGCGCACACCTTGCTGCTCTCGAACGAGTTCGTCTACGTCAATTGAGCGGCGGCGAAGCCGTGCACGAAAGGGGGCGGAGGCCCCCTTTTTTATTAAGTCCGCCTATCTACGGCTTGAAGTCCCCTGCATTCAATAGACAATTATCCCTAGTTCAGGCCCCGCAGAAGCCCCCAGAAACGCCGTAACTTAAATACCCCAGCGGTGTCTTAAATCCTACCCACCCCATGCCGACTTTCCCGTCCAGTCTCCGCCTCGCCACGCTTCTCCTGCTCGGCGTCGTCGCCGCGCGCGCCCAGGAGATGAAGATGGAGGCCGAGGCCATGTCCGCCAAACCGGCCGCGGCCAAGCCCGAGGCCAAGGCGCCGGAGAAGATGGATCCCGCCGGACTCGAGTTCTTCGAGAAGAATGTCCGCCCGATCTTCAGCGAGCATTGCTACAAGTGCCATTCCGCGGCGGAGGGCGCCTCCAAGGGCGGCCTGATCATGGATTCGCGCGCGGCGTTGCTGACCGGCGGCGACCAAGGTCCCGCCGTGGTTCCCGGCAACCTCAAGAAATCCCTGCTGCTCGTCGCGGTCCACCAGGAAGACCCCGAGCTTTCGATGCCGCCCCGCAAGTCGGGTCCGAAGCTGAGCGACGCGAAGATCGCGACCTTGGAGAAGTGGGTGCTGATGGGCGCGCCCGCCCCGGCCGGCGGCGCCGATAAGCTCACCGGACTTTCGCAGAAAGCCCGCGACCACTGGGCCTTCAAGCCCGTCCAAGACCCGGCGGTGCCGGCCAAGCTGAGCGCCCCCGCCTGGTGTCAGAACGAGATCGATGCCTTCATCCTCGCCAAGCTCGACGCGGTGGGTCTCAAGCCCAATCCCGTCGCCGACGGCGAGGCCCTGCTGCGCCGCCTCACCTACGACCTCCACGGCCTGCCGCCCACCAACGCCGAGTCCGACGCCTTCTCCCGCGATTTCGACGCCGCCGTGATCCGCGACGCCCTGGCCGTGCGCAACGGGCAGCCCGCCCGCTCCGCCTCGCTGGTGCTCGAACGCACCATCGACCGCTTGCTCGCCTCGCCGCGCTACGGCGAGCGCTGGGCCCGCCACTGGCTCGATACCGCCCGCTACTCGGACACCAAGGGCCTGCGCCGCGGCGGCGCCGAGGGCGACCGTTCCGCCAACGCCTGGACCTACCGCGACTATGTCATCGACGCGCTGAACGCCGACAAGCCCTACGACCAGTTCATCATCGAGCAGCTCGCGGCCGACCGTCTGCCCGACCTGGCCAAGGACGACCCGCGCCTCGCCGCGCTCGGCTTCATCACCGTGGGCAAGCGCTTCGACAACAACGACGACACGATCGACGAGCGCATCGACACGACGACCAAGGGCTTCCTCGGCCTCACCGTCGCCTGCGCCCGCTGCCACGACCACAAGTTCGACCCGATCCCCGCCGCCGACTACTACTCCCTGCACGGCGTCTTCGCCTCCACCATCGACCCGCTGGTCGACCCGGTCATCCGTGGCGCCCGCACCGCCCCCGCCGCGGTCCGCGCCGACTACGAGAAGCAGCTCCGCCAGCTCATGGACGAGAACGTCCGCGGCTACTACAAGTATATCGGCGGCCAGCTCGCCCTCCTGCACAAAGGCTACGGCGCCCGCGCCATGGTCGCGCTCGCCGGCGGCGTCCGCTCCGAGAAGGGGTACGACATGCAGCAGAAGTACAAGGACAAGTACGTCGTCGACCGCGAGGTGGACGGCGCGATGATGCTCCGCTCCGACTCGCCCGTCACCGGCCCGCTGGCCCGCCTCCGCGCGGTGCCCGAGGCCCAGTTCGCCGAGAAAGCCCCCGCCCTCCTCGCCGCCGCGCTGGCCGACAAGAAGCTCGCGGTCAACCCGCTCGTCGCGGAGGCCCTGCGCGGCCTCAAGCCGAAGACCCTCGACGACGTCGCCTTCGCCTACGACGCGCTGTTCGTGAAGCACCATGACCGCATCATGGCGCACCTCCAGATGCGCGGCACGCCCGGCAAGCGCGGCGACCAGGATGACAAGGCGATCGCCCAGCTGGCCGCCTATCCCTTCCCGACGCCCAATTACGAGGACATCGCCACGACCACCCAGATGACGGTGCTCGTCTCCACCCGCGCCTTCTGCGAGCCCTGGCAGTCCGCCCCGGCCTTCCAGAACGGCAACATCCCGACGCGCTTCTTCCGGTTCGACGCCATCAACGCCCTCGACCTCACCCACCCGGGCGGCCCCGGCACGGCGATGACCGTCGCCGACGCCGAGAAGCCGCGCGACACCAACGTCTACCTGCGCGGCGACCGCAACAAGAAGGGGGCCGTCGCCCCGCGCCAGTTCCTCGAGATCCTCGCCGGGCCCGACCGCCAGCCGTTCTACGAAGGCAGCGGTCGCCGTGAGCTGGCGCTGGCCATCGCCAACCGCACCAACCCGCTGACGCCCCGCGTGCTCGTCAACCGCGTCTGGCTCCATCACTTCGGCGCCGGCATCGTCTCGTCCCCCGATGACTTCGGCAACATGTCGGAGAAGCCCACGCATCCCGAGCTCCTCGACTGGCTGTCCATGCGCTTCATGGATGATGGCTGGTCGCTGAAGAAGCTGCACAAGCGGATCCTCATGTCGGCGACCTACCGCCAGTCCGCCAACCCGCAGGTCAACGCGCTGGTGGCCCAGAAGGGCGCCGTCGACCCCCTGAAGGTCGACGCCGCCAACAAGTACCTCTGGCACGCCAACCTCCGCCGCCTGGACTTCGAGTCCATCCGCGACTCCATGCTGATGCTCACCGGCAAGATGGACACGACGCTCGGCGGCCGCCCCGTCAACATCACCGAGGATCCGATCAGCTACCGCCGCAGCATCTACGGCTACATCGACCGCGAGCGCCTCAGCGACCTCCAGTCCCAGTTCGACTTCGCGGACCCCGACATGGCCAACTCCAAGCGCGGCTCGACCATCGTCCCCCAGCAGGCGCTGTTCTTCATGAACAACGAGCTCTCGATCGTCGTGGCCCGCGCCGTCGCGGCCCGCCCCGAGGTGACCGGCGCCTCCTCCGAGGACGCGCGCATCGCCCAGCTCTACAAGATCATGTACCAGCGCTCGCCTACGGTCGCCGAGCTGAAGTTCGCCCGCGACTTCGTCCGCAAGGTCGCCGGCTACATCGACGAGCCCGTCGCCAAGGCCAAGCCGGCCCCGGTCGCCAAGGCCCCCAAGCCCACGGCCCGCGAGCTCATGAACAAGCCCCTCGTCCCCAGCGCGCCGCTCGTGGCCGCCGTCGAGGCCCCCAAGACCAAGGTCACCGGCGCCGGCCTGGTCAACGAGGGCGTCAAGCTCGACAAGCGTCCGGTCACTCCGATCGAGATGCTCGCGCAGGCCATGGTCTGCTCCAACGAATTCGTCTACCTCAACTAACCCCGTTTCTATAACCAAACCAAAACACATCATGGAAATCCAGAACTGCTCCAACAGCCTCCCGACGCCCAACTCGCGCCGGGAGTTCCTCCGCCAGACCGGCATGGGCCTCGGCACCGTCGCCTTCGGCACCATGGTCGCCGACTACCTCGTCGCGCCGGCCCGCGCCGAGATCTCGGCCGACCTCAAGCCCCGCAAGGCCCCGCTGCCGGCCAAGGCCAAGCACGTCATCCATATCTTCGCGGGCGGCGCGCCTTCGCACCTCGACACCTTCGACTACAAGCCGGGCATGAAGGCCTTCGCCGAGAAGACCGCCTCCGGCCAGGGCGGCGTGATCTTCCCGACGCCCTTCGAGTTCAAGAAGTGCGGCAAGTCCGGCCTCGAGATCTCCGAGATCTTCCCGAAGCTCCAGGAGCAGGCCGACGAGATGTGCGTCATCCGCTCGATGCACTCCGACCTGCCGGCCCACGGCCCGGCCGCCAAGCTGATGCACACCGGCTCGGCGATCCTCACCAAGCCCTGCCTCGGCTCCTGGGTGCTCTACGGTCTCGGCACCGAGAGCCAGGACCTCCCGGGCTTCGTCAGCCTCGGCGGTGGCGCGGACGGTCGCCAGTCGGCCTTCCTGCCTTCCATCTTCCAGGGCGCGAAGACCTCCTTCCGTCCGGGCGCCCCGGCCAACAAGGTCATCGCCAACCTCCAGAGCGAATTCACCACCGAGGAGGCCCAGCGCAAGCAGCTCGACCTCGTCCGCCAGCTCAACGAGCGCCACATGCAGACCGTGCAGAAGGATGAGCAGCTGGAGGCCCGCATCGAGTCCTTCGAGCTCGCCTTCCGCATGCAGACCGCCGCGACCGACGCGTTCGACATCTCCAAGGAGTCGCAGAAGACCCGCGACGCCTACGGCAAGAGCGACCTCGGCGCCAAGCTCCTCTGCGCCCGCCGCCTCGTCGAGCGCGGCGTCCGCTTCGTCCAGGTGGACGCGGGCGGCTGGGACCACCACACCAACATCTTCACGGCGGCCGGCCGCACCGGCGCCGCGATCGACACCCCGGCGGCGGCCCTCATCGCCGACCTCAAGCAGCGCGGCCTGCTCGACCAGACCCTGATCATCTGGGGCGGAGAGTTCGGCCGCACCCCGACCACCGCGGGCCGCGTGAACCAGAACTCCGGCCGCGACCACCACGCCAAGGCCTTCTGCTGCTGGATGGCGGGCGGCGGCGTCAAGGGCGGCATGCACTACGGCGAGACCGACGAGATCGGCTCCCAGGTCGCGTCCGACGGCGTGGATATCCACGACCTGCACGCCACGATCCTGCGCCTGCTCGGCTTCGATCACACGAAGCTCACCTACCGCTACAACGGCCGCGACTTCCGCCTGACCGACAACTTCGGCAAGGTGGTCGACAAGGTCATCGCCTAAGGGTCGTCGGCGCCGGGCTCCGGGGCGGATGTCGCGAGACGTCCGCCCCGTTTGTTTTCCGGCATTGCGACCTCCGCCGCTTCCGTCAGGCTGACGGGGTGGGACGCCTCCTCTCGCTGTTCGCCCTCGCGGTCTTCGCGTGCTTCCTGCTGGCGAGGGCGCTGGGCCCCGCGCCCACCGTGGTGTCCGCGCCGACCGCCACCGCCGCGCCGTCCCCGGTGTCCGCGCCCGCCGTCGAGCCGGCCGCCCGCGGCGACGCGGCCGCGGCTCCGCGCCGGCCTCGCGCCCCTCTCGCCGCCGACGTCCGTTCCGCTCCCAAGGCGGCGACCATCCCCGGCTCGGTCGTGTCCGACCACGAAGCCGCCCGACCTTCGCCCCCCGCGGCCGCCGCGGCGCACCGCGACCCGTGGAGCGGTCGTCTGCCCACCGCGGGCGTAGACGGCGTCGACGCCCTGGGGCGCCGCGAAGTCCGCTACGACAATGGTGTGACCGCCTCCTCCCGCGTCGACCCGTTCGGCGGCGTCAGCACGCGCTACTCGAACGGCATCACCGCCGAGAGCCGCACGGACCTGCTCGGCTCGACGACCACGCGTTTCTCCAACGGCGTGACCGCCTCCTCCCGCGTGGATGCCTTGGGCCACGTGGAGACCCGCTTCTCCGATGGCACCTCCTCGACCACGCGCGTCGACGCGCTGGGCAACCGGGTCACGACCTACTCCGATGGCCGGACGGAGACCTTACGCCCGGACCCGTTGTCGCCCCCGCCCAAGCCCGCGGGTGGCCGCCGTTAAACGGCGCCATTTGGCGGAACAGGGCGCTTGAAAGCCTCCTGCCGTCCGCCTACTTTTCTCCTCTCATCACCCCATGAAACGCCTCCTCTCCCTCCTGGTCGCCGCGCTCGGCGTCGTCTCGCTCGCCGCGGCCGAGTCCTTCACTTCCGGTCCGGGCTGGCTCGATTTCCCCGGCGGCAAGGGCCCGGGCGCCGGCAAGACCGTCGTGCTGCTCGCGGGCGACGAGGAATACCGTTCGGAGGAGTCGATGCCCATGCTCGCCCGCCTCCTCGCGGAGCGCCACGGGTTCCACTGCGTCGTCCTGTTCTCGCATGACGCCGACGGCACCATCAATCCGAACAACGGCGCCTCCCTGGGCAAGCCCGAGGCCCTCGACGGCGCGGACGCCCTCGTGCTCGGCCTGCGATTCCGCAAGTGGAACGAGACGGCCCTCGCCAAGTTCGACGCCGCCGTGAAGCGCGGCGTGCCGATCGTCGCCACGCGGACCAGCACCCACGCCTTCGCCGGCATCCCCAAGGAAAGCCCCTTCGCCGCCTACAACTGGAACAGCAAGGGCGGCTTCGGCAAGAACGTGCTCGGCGAGACCTGGGTGAGCCACTGGGGCAACCACAAGGGCGAGGCGACGCGCACGGCCGTCGAGCCCGGCGCCGAGAAGAGCCCGCTTCTCAACGGCGTGACCAGCATCTTCGGCGACACCGACGTTTACGAGGCCTACCCGCCCGCCGATGCCCAGGTGCTCCTGCGCGGCGTGGTCCTCAAGGACATGGATCCGAAGAGCCCGCCCAGCGAGCGCCGCAAGAAGCGCGCCACCGACAAGCAGGAGCAGGGCATCAACGAACCCGCCATGGCCGTCGCCTGGACCCGCGAGCTCAAGAACGAGGCCGGCACCGTCAACCGCATCCTCACCACCACCATGGCCTCGGCCAGCGACCTCAAGGACGAGTCGCTCCGCCGCCTCCTGATCAACGGCGTCTTCTGGGGCCTCAAGCTCGACGTGCCGGCCGCCGCCGACGCCACCCCGCTCGTCGAGTGGAAGCCCAGCAAGTACTCCTTCAACATGTTCCACAAGGGCCTCAAGGCCGACGCCTTCGCCGCGGTGCTGCCCGAGCCGGTGGCCGCGCCCGCGCCCGCGCCGAAGAAGCCCGCCGCCAAGTAAGCCGCCCGCGCGAGTCCGACGAGGCGCCCCGACGGGGCGCCTTTTTCGTTCAGGGGCGCAGCCCGCGGCCGACGAGCAGGCGGACGAAGGCCTCGTTGCTCAGGGTGAACGCGCCTTGCCGCGTGCAGGCGTCGCGCACTTCGGCGTCGTCGGAGACGATGAACCAAGGTCCCTCGGACGAGCGGTCCTTCGCCACCAGGTCCATCAGGTCGTGGTCGGCCTTCGCGCCCGCCCGGCTGAAGGTCGCCTTGAGCCGGGGGTGTTCGACCCGCAGGTTGGAGTTTTGTCCATCGAAGCTGGTCCAGATGAGCAACCCCGAGCCTTCCTGGGCCAGTTTCTCCATCAGGTTGACCACCTTCTGGCGGGCCACCGGATCGAGCAGCAGGCGCACGTCGCCCTGCGCGTTGCGCTTCGATCCGAGCTTCAGGCCGAGGTAGGCCTGCTGGAGGCAGGCGAAATTATTCGCGTCGAGCCCGAGGCGCGCGGGTTCGCCCAAGGCGACGGCGCGTTCGAGCAAGGCGACCGGCCCCGACTGCTTCTGCTCGTGGTAACGCTGGTCCGCCAACAGCGAGCGGCGCCGGTGGATGTCGCCGCGGTAGAGGTCGGCGTGCCGGGAATCGACCAACCCCGACTGTTCGGCCGCCGCGAGGGCGGCCTCGATGGCCCGGAGCTCCGCGTTCTCCGCCCCGTTGATCTTCGCCGAGATGCGTTCCAGGAAAGGGTCGGAGGGCAGGTCCCGCCGTTCCAGTTCGTAACGCACCTTCTCGATGTGGTCCGTCACGCGCTTTTCCAACGCGATGACCTCGGGCAGGACGCTTCCCGCGGTCCGTTGGTAGCGCCGGAGCAGCTTCAGCATCTCCTCCATCTGCGGGATCGCCTGGCGCAACTCATGTTCCTTGGCGAGGAACGGGTCGGCGTCGCGTTGCGCCTTGCGCACCTTCTCGACGGTCTCCGCCGTCAGTTGGCGGACCTTCGCGACCTCCTCGGACGCCTCGCGCAGCTTGCGCGCGTCGGTGAACCACGGACGGAGCTCCTCGGACAGCAGCGCCTCGGCGATCTCGCGGGCCTTGCGGGTGACGTGTTCGCGGGCCTGGGCCAGCTCGTCCTTGAGTCGGGCGACCTCGGCCTCCGCCATGGTCAGGCGGGATTGCAGCGCCTGCGCCGCGGCCTCCTGGCCGGCCGCTTGCAGGGCCTGGACTTCCTTGGCCTGGGCCGCGGCGGCCTCCAGCGCGGCGAGGCGGGCGTCGCGTTCGGCGAGGAGGTGGGCGTGGTGGCGGCGTTCGTTGCGGAGCTCGTTCTCGCGTGCGGTCGCGAGCCGGTCGATCTCCTGCTTCAGCTTCTGCACCGCGGGGTCGAGGCTGGGTTCGGCCTCCGGTTCGCCGCCGGGCTCCGCGGCCGGCGAGCCGACCTTCTGGAGCCACTGGCGCAGGGCTTTGGCGTCGGGCTTCGCCGCGGCTACCTTGCCGGCGGCGGCATGCTTCGCGAAGACTTCCGCCGGGATCGCGGACTCCTTGTCCTCGGCGCGCGCGGAACGGAGCAGGCAGAGCAGGGCGGTGCGCGGTCCGCCGAGGAGGCCGGCGAGTTCGTCCTGGTGGGCGAGCAGCACGGCCTTGTCGAGTTTCAGCAACGCCGGCATCCACGGCAGATCGTCGGCCACGGCCGCGAAGTCCGCCGCGAGCAGGGCGTGCCGGGACTGGAAGAGCCGGCGGGCGTTCTGCAGGAACGGCTTGCGGTGGCTCCAACCTCCCGGGGTCTTGCTCGCCAGCGCGAGGAGCGGGCCATCCGGGACGTAGGCCAGGTCGGCGACCAGCTGCTCGGACAGCGGTTTGCGCCACGGCTTCACGAGGTCGTTCTTGTAGGCATGTTGTCCCATGGCCTTCAGTCTGGTCGGCCCGGGGAAGCCCGCAAGGGGACTTGCCGCCTTTTTCGGCTCAACCGAGGTCGGCGTTGTCGATCAGGCGGGTCGCCCCGAGGTGGCCGGCCACCGCCAGCACCGTCCGGCCCGGGGTCACCTGATCGACCGGTCGCAAGGTCTCCGCGTCCACCACCTCGCAATACTGGGGGCGGAAGGCCGGTTCCGCCGCGAGGCGGGCGAGGGCCGCGGACCGGACCCGCCCGGCGTCGCGTTCCCCGGCGGCGACCAAGGCCTGGCCCGCGGCGAGGGCGGCCGGGATGGCCGTCGCCTTCGCGAAGTCCGCGGGCGAAAGGTAGCGGTTGCGCGAACTCATCGCCACGCCGTTGGCTTCGCGGACCGTCTCATGGGCGACGATCCGGAGCGGGAAGAGCAGGTCGCGGACCATGCGGCGCAAGGCGGCGAGCTGCTGCAGATCCTTGCGGCCGAAGACCGCGACGTCGGGTTGCACGGCGTTGAAGAGCATGGCGACCACCGTCGTGACGCCGCGGAAGTGCCCCGGGCGGAACTCTCCGCACAGACCCTCGGTCACGAACGTCTCCTCGACCCAGGTCGAGGCGCCGGGCGCGTAGAAGTCCTCGGTCGCGGGCGCGAAGACGAGGTCGGCCCCGGCGGTGGCGCTCCCGGCGCAGTCGTCGGCGAGCGTCCGCGGGTACTTGGCGAAATCCTCGTTCGGCCCGAACTGGGTCGGGTTCACGAAGACCGAGACGACGACGTAGCCGGTCTCGGCCTTCGCGCGGCGCACCAACGCGAGGTGACCTTCGTGCAGGCAACCCATCGTCGGCACGAACCCGATGGTCCGGCCGGCTTGCCGGGCGCGGGCCACCGCCGCGCGCAGCTCAGGGATGGTGTGGACGACCTCCATGACGCCCGATGCTGGTCCGGCGGGGCCGGCCCTGCAAGGCGCAGTTCCGCGGGTCGCATTAATACAAGCCGTTCGGCCGGGCCGCCCATTCCTTTCTTGGCAGGGCGGGGCGGAGCGGCAAAGTCGGGTTTCCGCTCCTAATACGCCATGCCGCACTTCCCCAACGTCCCGGTCATCCAGTTCGAAGGACCCAAGTCCAAGAACCCGTTCGCCTTCAAGCACTACAACCCGGACGAGAAGATCGGCGGGAAGAAGATGAAGGACCACCTGCGCTTCGCCGCGGCCTACTGGCACGTGATGCGCAACGGCCTCTCCGACCCGTTCGGCGCCGGCACCGCCCTCATGCCCTGGGATGACGGCTCCGACTCCCTCGATAACGCCCTGCGTCGCGTGCCGGTCTTCTTCGAGTTCCTGGACAAGGCCCAGATCGACTTCTACTGCTTCCATGACCGCGACATCGCCCCGGAAGGCAAGACCCTCGCCGAGACGCACGCCAACCTCGCCCGCGTCACCCAGGAATTGAAGGCCTACCAGAAGGCCTCGGGCAAGAAGCTCCTCTGGGGCACGGCCTGCCTCTTCTCCCACCCGCGCTACGCGCAGGGCGCGGGCACCTCGCCCAACGCCGACGTCTTCGCCTACGGCGCCAGCCAGGTCCGCCACGCGCTCGAGGCCACCAAGGCCCTCGGCGGCGAAGGTTACGTCTTCTGGGGCGGCCGCGAAGGTTACGCCACGCTGCTGAACACCGACATGAAGCGCGAGCTCGACCACCTTGCCGCGCTCCTGCACCTCGCCGTCGACCACGCGAAGAAGATCGGCTTCAAGGGCCAGTTCTACATCGAGCCGAAGCCCCGCGAACCCTCGACCCACCAGTACGACTCCGACTCCGCGGCCTGCCTCAATTTCCTCCGCGAGTACGGCCTGCTCAAGCACTTCAAGCTGAACATCGAGACCAACCACGCGACCCTCGCCGGCCACACCATGGAGCATGAGCTCGAGGTGGCCATCGGCGCCGACGCGCTGGGTTCGATCGACGCCAACCGCGGCGACACGCTCCTCGGCTGGGACACCGACCAGTTCCCGACCGACCTCTACCTCACGACCAACATCATGCTGCGCGTCCTCAAGATGGGCGGCTTCACGACGGGTGGCCTCAACTTCGACGCCAAGCGCCGCCGCGAATCCCACGAGCCGGTCGACCTCTTCCACGCCCACATCGGCGGCATGGACGCCTTCGCCCGCGGCCTCAAGATCGCCCACGCGATCGTCAAGGACGGCAAGATGGACAAGTTCGTCGCCAACCGCTACGCCTCCTGGGACAAGGGTGTCGGCAAGAAGATCGAGGCCGGCAAGATCACCCTCGCCCAGCTCGACGCCTACGCGCAGGGCATCCCGGCCCCGACGCTCGCGTCCGGCCGCCAGGAGCTGCTCGAGAACCTGATCAACGAGTACATCCGCTGAGGCCATGGCGATCGTCCTGGGTCTGGACCTGTCCACGCAGAGCGCGACGGCGCTCGTGCTGGACACGGCGAAAGGCACGACGGTCGCCCGCGCCCGCGCGGCGTTCGGCGCCGACTTCCCCGACCGCGGGCATCCGGAAGGATTCCTTCGCGGAGGGCAAGGCGGCGAGGTGCATGCCGACCCGCTCCTCTGGCTCGACGGGCTCGAGCTCGCGCTCGATCGCCTGGCCCAGCTGACCGACCTCGCGCAGGTCGACGCGGTCTCCGTCTCCGGCCAGCAGCACGGCAGCGTCTACCTCGCCGCCGGCTACGAGGCCGCGCTCGCCGACGGCAATCGCGCCACCTCGCTGGCCGCCAAGCTCGCCCCGTTCCTCTCCCGGCGCACCTCGCCGATCTGGATGGACTCCTCGACCTCGGCGGAGTGCGCCGAGATCGCCGCCGCCCTCGGCGGGAACCAGGCCGTCTGCGACCTTACCGGTTCCGTGGCCACGCCGCGCTTCACCGGCCCGCAGATCCGTCGTTTCGCCAAGCTCGACCCGGCCGCCTGGGCCCGGACCAGGCGCGTCCACCTCGTCTCCTCCTTCTTCGCCTCCGTCCTCGCGGGCCAGGATGCCGCCATCGATACCGGCGACGGCGCCGGGATGAACCTGATGGATATCCGCCGGGGTGACTGGTCGCCGGCCGCGCTCGCCGCGACCGCGCCGGACCTCGCCGCGAAGCTCCCGCCCGTCCGTCCCGGCTCGACCGTGGCCGGCGGCATCTCCGCCTACTTCGTCGCCCGTCACGGCTTCTCGCCGAAGTGCCGGGTCGTCATCGGCACCGGCGACAACCCCTCCAGCCTCGTCGGCATGGGCGCCTCGAAACCCGGCAAGGTCGTCATCAGCCTCGGCACGAGCGACACGCTCTTCGCCGCGATCGAAGGCATCCGCACCGACGCCGCCGGCCTCGGCCACGCGTTCGGCAATCCGCTGGGCGGCAGCATGAGCCTCGTCTGCGTGCGCAACGGCTCGCTCGCCCGCGAGGCCATCCGTCGCGAATGCGGTCACGCCGACTGGCCGGCCTTCTCCGCCGCCGTCGACGCCGCGCCCCCCGCGGTCGCCGCCGTGCTGCCGATGGAGGAGCCCGAGATCACCCCGCGCCGCCCGGCCGGCCGCCTCGCCTTCGGCGCCGTCGCTTCGAAGGCCACGCTTCCCCGCGCCGCCGTCGAAGGTCAGGCGCTCAGCCTCCGCCTGCACAGCCGCTGGGTCGGTACGCCGACCACGCAGCTCCTGCTCACCGGTGGCGCCTCCGAGAATCCGTCCGTCGCCAAGATCTTCGCCGATGTCTTCGGCGCCCCGGTCCTGCGCCTGGCCGTCTCCGATTCCGCCGCCTTGGGCGCCGCCTTGCGCGCCGCCGAGGCCGCCTGCGGCGCCAAGATGGCCGAGCTGGAAGCGGTTTTCTGCGCCCCGGCCCCCGGGGTCGTCCCGCCGAACCCGGCTCTCCGGGCGGCCTACGACGCCCTCGAGGCGCAGCTCGCCCGGGCCTTGGCCTGAAGGGCGGGTTTCGACCGCTTTCCCGCATTGCCCGCTTGAACAAAGGCGGGTGATGGGCTGACATAGTCGGCTCACCCCCGCACCACCATGTCCCAGCGCCCCGTCACCCTCTTCACCGGCCAGTGGGCCGACCTCCCGATCGCCGAACTCCTGCCCAAGGTCAAAGCCATGGGCTACGAAGGCGTCGAGCTCGCCTGCTGGGGCGACCACTTCGACGTCACCCGCGCGGTGAAGGAGAAGGGCTACGTCGAATCCCTCTGGGCGCAGCTCGAGCTGCATGACCTCGGCTGCTGGGCGATCTCGTCCCACCTCGTCGGCCAGGCCACCTGCGACAACATCGACGAGCGCCACCAGGCCATCCTCCCCGCCCACGTCTGGGGCGACGGCAAGCCGGAAGGCGTCCGCCAGCGCGCCGCCAAGGAGATGGCCCTTACCGCCGAGGCCGCCCGCAAGTTCTTCGACGCCGGCAAGTCCTATATGTCCAAGAAGCCCAAGGGCTCGGGCAAGGTCGTCGTGAACGGCTTCACCGGCTCCTCCATCTGGCACGCCCTCTACGCCTTCCCGCCCACCAACCAGGCGTTCCTGCAGAAGGGCTACGATGATTTCGCCAAGCGCTGGAAGCCCATCCTGGAGGCCTTCGAGAAGCATAACGTCTACTTCGCCCTCGAGGTCCACCCGACCGAGATCGCCTTCGACATCGCCTCCGCGCAGCGCGCCCTCGAGGCCGTCGGCCACCACAAGCGCTTCGGTTTCAACTACGACCCCAGCCACCTCGGCTACCAGGGCGTCGACTACGTGAAGTTCATCCGCACCTTCGGCAAGCAGATCCACCACGCCCACATGAAGGACGTCTGGTGGGGCCACGGCGACGGCACCGTCGGCGTCTTCGGCGGCCATACCGATTTCTGCGACGCCCGTCGCGCCTGGGATTTCCGCTCCGTCGGCCGCGGCGATATCCGTTTCGAGGACGTCATCGTCGCCCTCAACGACATCGGCTACGCCGGCCCGCTCTCCGTGGAGTGGGAGGACGGCCGCATGGATCGCTTCCACGGCGCGACCGAATCCTGCGCCTTCGTCAGGAAACTGGCCTTCCCGACCAACAAGGTCGCCTTCGACGCCGCCTTCGACAAGGCCAAGCAGAAGGCCAAGAAGTAATCCCGAACCTCGCGACATACCTTCATGGCCACCAAAGTAGGCATCATCGGGGCGGGCGGCATGCTCCAGTATCACGCCGCCGGCTTCAAGCAGGCGGGCGCGACCATCCTCGCGGTCGCGGATCCCGCGCCGGGCGCCGCCCAGAAGGCCGCCACGAAGTGGGGCATCCCGCACGCCTACGAGTCCGTGGACGCCATGCTCGCGGCCCACAGGGAACTCGACGCCATCAGCGTCATCGTCCCGAACAAGTTCCACGCGGCGCTCGCCATCCAGTGCCTCGCCGCCGGCAAGCACGTGTTCTGCGAGAAGCCCCCGGCCCTCAGCGCCCCGGAGGTCCTCGAGATCATCGCCGCGGCCAAGAAGTCCGGTAAGCACGTGATGTTCAACTTCAACAACCGCGCGCGCCCCGAGTCGCAGGCGATGATGAAGTACGTCGAGCAGGGTCAGGTCGGCAAGGTCAACTCCGCCCAGGCGAAGTGGATCCGCCGCACCGGCATCCCGGGTTTCGGCGGCTGGTTCACCACCAAGGAGCTCTCCGGCGGCGGTCCGCTCATCGACCTGCTGCACATGGTCGACCTCGCGATGTACTTCATGGGCTACCCCGAGCCGGCGCACGTCCTCGGCCAGACCTTCGACGATTTCATCGAGGATAAGTCCTTCAAGGGCCCGTGGGGCATCCCGGACCGCGTCGGCGGCGTCACCGACGTCGAGAACGCCGCGCACGGCTTCGTGACCTTCAAGACCGGCCAGGTGCTGACCCTGCAGGTCTCCTGGGCCGAGATGATCAAGCGCGAGGAAGTCTCCGTCGTCTTCCAGGGCACCAAGGCCGGCGGCAAGGTCGAGCGCCTCTTCGGCATCGACGGCCTCGACCACACCGCGATCGACACCTGCGAGCTCTACGTCCAGGAAAACGGCAACAGCGTGAACCGCGCCATCGTCACCCCCGCGTGCGAGGACATGGGCCGCATCGCCTCCGCCGCGAACTTCATCGAGGCCATCGAGGGCCGCGCGAAGCCGCTGAACACGCCGGAGCAGGCCTACCGCCTGATGCAGGTCATCGACGCCATCTACGCGTCGGCGAAGACCGGCAAGCCCGTCTCCCTCTGAACATCATGGCTACCCAACATCGCAAACTCCGCATGGGCATGGTCGGCGGCGGCCGCGGCGCCTTCATCGGCGGCGTCCACCGCATGGCCGCGGCCCTCGACGGCCAGATCGAGCTCGTCGCCGGCGCGTTCTCGTCGGATCCCGTGAAGTCCCGCCTCTCCGGCGAGGACCTCTTCCTCGCCCCGGACCGCGTCTACGCCTCCTACCAGGAGATGGCCAAGGCCGAGGCGAAGCGCCCCGACCGCATCGACTTCGTCACCATCGTCGCGCGCAACGACATGCACTACCCCGTGGCCAAGGCCTTCCTCGAGGCCGGCATCCACGTCGTCTGCGAGAAGCCGCTCGCCTACTCGCTCGCCGAGGCCAAGCAGCTCCGCGCGCTCGCCAAGAAAAGCGGGCTCATCTTCGCCCTGACGCATAACTACACCGGTTACCCGATGGTCAAGGAAGCCCGCGCGATGGTCCGCGCCGGCAAGCTCGGCAAGATCAACAAGGTCGTCGTCGAGTACCCGCAGGGCTACGCCATCACCGCGCTGAAGTCGAAGCAGGACACCAAGATCTCCAACTGGCGCATGGACCCGACCCTCTCGGGGCTCTCCAACTGCGTCGGCGACATCGGCACGCACGCCGAGAACCTCGCCCAGTACATCACCGGCCTCGAGCTCGCCGAGGTCGCCGCCGACCTCAGCACCTACATCCCGGGCCGCCCGCTCGACGACGACGCCAACATGCTGCTCCGTTACAAGGGCGGCGCGAAGGGTATCCTGCATTCCTCGCAGATCTCCACCGGCGACGAGAACAACCTCAACATCCGCGTCTACGGCACGCTCGCCTCGCTCGAGTGGCACCAGGAGCACCCGAACGAGCTGACCGTGAAGTTCGCCGAGGCGCCCCGCCAGGTCTGGCGGCGCGGCAATTCCTACAACGGCCCCGAGGCCAAGAAATACACGCGTACGCCGTTCGGGCATCCGGAAGCCTTCATCGAGGCCTTCGCGAACATCTACCGCGCCGTCACGGAGGCCGTCCGCGACCGCCTCGCCGGCCGCAAGGCTCCGAAGGGCGGCTACGACTTCCCGACGATCGACGACGGCGTCACGGGCATGGCCTTCGTGGCCGCCGCGGTGAAGTCCTCGAAGGCGAACGCGCGCTGGACCAAGCTCGACGCCTGAGGCGCCCGCCCGTCTTCCTCGAAAGGCCCCGGTCTCCGGGGCCTTCTTATTGGTTCAGCCACCAGATCGACGCGTTGAGCGCGCCGGCGAAGCTCACCCACGCCAGGTGCGGCAGTTGCAGCCGGGCGGCGAGCGGGTCCTGCGCGCGCAGCTGGCGGTACCAGAGCGAGAGGAGGATGAGGTAGAGCAGCAGGTCCACGAGCGCGAGGCCGGGGAGGTGCAGCCCGAAGAAGAGGAGCGACCAAAGCGCGTTGACGCTGAGCATCCCGAAGAAGGTGAGCCGGGTGACCTGGCGGAGGGGGCCGGGGGACTTCCACACCAGCCACATCGAATAGGCCATGAGCAGGTAGAGCGTCGTCCACACCGGGCCGAAGACCCAGTTCGGTGGGTTGAAGGAGGGCTTGGTCAAGGTGGGGTACCAGTCGGCGACACCGCGCGCGGTCGCCAGCGCCCCCATCCCGCCCATCAGCAAGGTGAGGCCGGCCAGCACGACGAACGTGAGGAGGTTGCCATGCCCATCCGGCCGGGCTTGCTCGGCCTGTTCGTACGTTGCCATGGCCTAGGGTGGACGGGCCGGCGGGGCGGGGCAAGCCCCGGGGCGGAGTCCGCTTGCCATCCGGCGTTTCCCCCGCTTTTTCAAGGTCTCACCACCATGTCCGAGTCCTACATCCAGCAGCTCTTCGCCGAACGCATCGGCGGGGCCAACTACGGCAAGTCGACCGCCATCTACAAGTTCGAGAAGATCAAGCGCGCCAAGGCCGCCGCCAAGAAGGCCAAGCCCGATGTCGCCCTGATCGACCTGGGCGTGGGCGAGCCCGACGAGATGGCGTTCCCGATGGTGGTGAAGGCGCTCCAGACCGAGGCCGCCAAGCCCGAGAACCGCGGCTACGCCGACAACGGCGGCGCGGACTTCAAGCAGGCCGCGGCCCGCTACATGCGGAACCTCTTCGGCGTGACCGTCGACCCGGACACCGAGGTCCTCCACTCGATCGGCTCCAAGGCCGCGCTCTCGATCCTGCCGGCCTGCCTCATCAATCCCGGCGACTACGTCCTCATGACCGTCCCGGGCTACCCGGTCTTCGGCACGCACGCCAAGTACTACGGCGGCCTCGTCCATAACCTGAAGCTCACGGCCGAGAACAATTTCCTCCCGGACCTGAAGTCGATCCCCGCGGACATCCTGGCCAAGGCCAAGGTGCTCGTCATCAACTACCCGAACAACCCGACCGGCGCCTGCGCCACCCGCCAGTTCTACGAGGAGGTCGTCGCCTTCGCCAAGCAGCACAACCTCGTCGTCATCCAGGATGCCGCCTACGGCTCGCTGCACTTCGGCGCCGAGCAGCTCTCCATCCTCCAGGTCCCGGGCGCGAAGGACGTGGCCCTCGAGCTGCACTCGCTCTCCAAGAGCCACAACATGACCGGCTGGCGCATCGGCTTCGTCGCCGGCAACGCGCTGCTCGTCCGCGCCTACGGCGACGTGAAGGATAACTCCGACTCCGGTCAGTTCCTCGGCATCCAGAAGGCCGGCGCCGCCGGTCTCGACGAGGTCTCCATCCCGAAGGCCATCGCCGCCAAGTATTCCCGCCGCATGGACAAGCTCGTCGGCGTGCTCGCCCAGCTCGGCTTCCAGGTGCGCAAGCCCGGCGCCGGCTTCTTCCTCTACATGCCCGCCCCGAAGTCCGCCACCGGCCCTTCCGGTACGGTCGCTTTCGAGTCCGGCGAGGCCTTCTCGCAGTGGATGATCACCGAGCACCTCATCTCGACCGTGCCTTGGGACGACTGCGGCGCGTTCGTCCGCTTCTCCGTCACCTTCGTCTCCGACAAGGGTGAAGCGGGCGAGGCCGAGGTCATCGCCGAGGTCCAGCGCCGCCTGTCGGCTTGGAAATTCAGCTTCTGAGGCGGTTTTCGGCCCTCTTCCTTGTCGGATTGACAGGGCAGGGGGTCTTTGGTCACCTTCGATTCCTAGTCTATTTGGCCTGATAGCTCAGTTGGTAGAGCAGACGCCTGAAGAGCGTCGTGTCGTTGGTTCGATTCCGACTCAGGCCACCACTTCCCGCCAGCCCGGCCGATTTCCTCGGTCGGGCTGGTTCTTTGGTGGGATACCCGGTCAGCGCTTGAAGATCAGACGCCAGACCGAGAATTCCTTGCCGCGGTCGACGGGGTCCGTCGGCGGCGTCTCCTTGCCTTGGGCGAGCCAGGTGAGTCGCTTGGTGTCGAGCTTCACGTCCGATCCTTTCGTCGTCTTTTCCTCCCACTCGGCGCGGACCACGCCGAAGGCGGACGCGTCGCCGCGCCACACCCGTCCCTTGAATTCGATGGTCTGCTTGGTCACGACCGGCGGGTCGGTGACCGTCGTCGCCACCATCCGCAGCCGTTCGCAGGCGAACGTCTGGCCGGAGAGTTCGAGCTTCTCGGCGGCGGGCTCATCCAAGGTCAGCTCGCTCGTGTAGCGCAGGTTCGCCCAGTCGGAGACCCAGGCGATGTCGTCCCGCGTCATGTGGTAGGCGCCCTTCACCGGATTCGAGAAGACGATCTCCGCGGCGTTCTCGATGAGTCGGCTCGCCGCTTTCCGGTCCATGTCGGGGCGGACCAGCAGACGCAAGGGAGCGCGTTCGCGCGAGCCCAGCCACATCACCGGTTCGACGGTGAACCAGACGTGCGGTTTGCCTTCGACCTCGCGGCCGGGACGGACCGAGAAGCGGAGGTCGCCCGTGGACACGACCTTGCCTTCGCGCAACGTCTCCATGCGGAAGCTGGCCCAGGTGCCCGGGGCGGGCAGTTTCTCGGCGAAGATCTGCCATTGGGCGCGCAGCGGGACCAAGCCTGCGAGGAGCAGGAGCAGGGGGGCGAGGCTTCGCATGGGTCAAACCTTGGCATTTCCCGCCCTTTTGGCGAGTCCGGAGCGGTCCGCCCCGCCTTTCCCTTTGACTCCGCCCCCGGCTCGCCTTGGAGTCGGGCTTTCGCGATGAAGCCCCCGGCCCAGTCCACGACCTCCCCCCGCTCCGCGGTCGGTCGTATCCGGATTTCCGCGAAGATTACCATTCTCGGGCGCTGAGCCCGCAGGACGGATCGCCCGACGGGCGCTCCCCGTTCCGCGGCTCACGGCCCCGGAACTCCTCCCCCTACACTTTCACCCCCACCACCATGGCACGCAAAATCGAGATCTACGACACCACCCTTCGCGACGGCTCGCAGGGACTGGGCATTCATTTCTCGGTCGCCGACAAGGTGCGGGTCGCCCAGGAGCTCGAGCGTTTCGGGGTGGCCTACATCGAGGGCGGCTGGCCGGGCTCCAACCCGCGTGACATCGAGTTCTTCGCCGAGGCCCGCAAGCTGAAGTTCAGGCACGCCAAGCTCGCCGCCTTCGGCTCCACCCGCAAGAAGGGCGTCCGCGCCTCCGAGGACGCCCAGGTCCGCGGCCTCCTCGAGGTCGAGACCCCGGTCGTGACCATCTACGGCAAGACCTCCGCCCTGCACGTCCGCGAGGTGCTCCGCTGCTCGCCCGAGGAGAACCTCGCGATGATCGCCGACACCGTGGCGTTCCTGAAGTCCCATGGCCGCGAGGTCGTCTACGACTGCGAGCACGCCATCGACGGCTGGAAGGAGGACCCGGCCTACGCCGCGGCCTGTTTCCGCGCCGCCGCCGAGGCCGGCGCTTCGCGCATCGTGCTGTGCGACACCAACGGCGGTTCGCTGCCGGATGAGGTCGCCGCGGCCACCCGCCACGCCCGCGCCGCGGTCAAGGCCGCGATCGGCATCCACACCCATGATGACTCCGGCCTGGCCCTCGCGAACGCGCTCGCCTCCCTCGACGCCGGCGCCGTCCACGTGCAGGGCACGATGAACGGCATCGGCGAACGCACCGGCAACTGCGATCTCACCGCGGTCATCCCGGTGGCGCAGATCAAGCGCGGCTGGAGCTGCGTCCCCGCCGCCTCGCTCAAGCGCCTCACCGCGCTCTCCCGCTTCATCGACGGCGTCACGAACCAGGCTCCCGATCCCCGGCGTCCGTGGGTCGGCGCCGCCGCGTTCGCCCACAAGGGCGGCACGCACGTCGACGCCATCCGCAAGTTCGCCGCCGCCTACGAGCACGTCGATCCCTCCGCGGTCGGCAACGCGCGCGACGTGCTGGTCAGCGACCAGTCCGGCCGCAGCAACCTCCTGCTCAAGGCCGCCGAACTCGGCATCGAGCTCGACAAGGACGCCCCCTCGACGCGCGTGGCGCTCGAGGAACTCAAGAAGCTCGAGCACCGGGGCTGGAGCTTCGAGGACGCCGACGCCTCGCTGGCGCTGCTGCTCCGCCGCCACCTCGGCAAGGCCTCGGTCGTGCCGTTCGAGGTCGTGAAGTACCACATCTCCGTGCAGGGCGGCCTCAAGGATGCCTCGTGCGAGGCCACCGTGCGCGTGCGCATCGACGGCAAGGAGTCGCTCACCGTGGCGGAAGGCGAAGGTCCCGTCCACGCGCTGGACCAGGCCCTGCGCGAAGCCCTCGTGAAGGCCTTCCCGAAGCTGAAGAAGGTCCACCTCGCCGACTACAAGGTCCGCGTGCTCGCCGGCCAGGACGGCACCTCCGCGCAGACCCGCGTGGTGGTGCGCTCCAGCGACGGCGTCCGCTCGTGGGGCACCGTCGGCGTCAGCGCCAACCTCGTCGAGGCCTCGTTGCGGGCCATCGTCGACGGTTACGCCCACGCGCTGGCCTGAGCCCGCGGCTGGCGCGTTGACTGTCCGGGAGGGCGGGGTAGGGATGTTCCCACCCCGCCCCCCATGCGTTTCCTGCTCCTCCTCGCCTCCGTCGCGGCCTCCGCCGCCGACACCTCCAAGCTCCGCATCTACGAACTGGCCGAGAAGGGTCAGCCCGCCGCCTTGGCCGATCTGCCTCGCCTGCGCGAAGCCCAGAAGGACAAGGTGTTCACGCAGGAGATGCCGAACCCGGTGTTCCGTCTCAGCGACCTGACCTTCCTTGCCCCGTCGCGGAAGGAGAAGCTCGACCTCTACCTGCCTCATGGTCCGGCTCGATCGGACCGGCCCGCGGTGGTCTTCATCCATGGCGGCGGTTTCACGGGCGGGGACAAGGCCGAGTACCGTTCCGCCAGCGTCAGCGCCGACCTGGCCCGGGCCGGCTACGTGGTCGTCAGCTGCAACTATGTCCTCGGCCCCAAGACCAAGGAAGGCGTCTGGCCGCAGAACATCGCCGATTGCCGCGAGGCCGTCCGCTGGGTCCGCGGACATGCGAAGGAACTCGGCGTGAACCCCGACCGCATCGCCGTCGCGGGCGGTTCGGCGGGCGGTTACCTCGCGCTCATGGTCGGGTTGTCGGAAGACAAGACCGGCCCCGGCGGCGACCCCAAGGCCACGGTCTCGGCCAAGGTCGCCGCGGTCATCGACCTGTACGGCGTCGTCAACTTCTCCAAGCACGGCAAAGGCGACGTCCCGGGGGCGTCCGCCGCCGAACAGGCTGCCTACCTGCCGGAGAACCAATGCGACCGCGCGGATCCGCCGGTGCTCATCCTGCACGGCACGGCCGACACGACCGTGGACATCCGGCAGTCCATGGACATGGCCGCGGCGTTGGCGAAGGCCAAGGTCGCCCATGAGCTGATCGTCGTCGAGGGTGCCCCGCATACGTTCGACCTGCACCCGAAGGGGACGGGCTGGACGCGCGTCACGGTTCGTTGGGCCGCCAACGGCGACCAGACGAGGGTCGAGACCAGGAGCGCTCAGCCGGACCTGGCCGAGCCGACCCTGGATTTCCTCGGGCGGACGATCGGGAAGTGATCAGGCGCCGGGCTGCCCGGCGGGATCCGCGCCCGGCTTGAGCCGCGCGAAGACCGTCGAGCCGCGGAGATCCACGTCGAAGCGGCCGGTGTCCTCGAGCATGCGGTAGAACTTCGCGTAGCGCGGGGCGTTGGCCTCGAGGCCGGGGTGCTCCTGGATCAGGAATTTCTTGATGAACTCCACCTTCATCCATTCGCCTTCCGGCGCGAGGCCGGTCGCGACGTCGACGAGCGCGTCGATGATGTCCTGGCGCTGCTGGAGCTGGGCGCGACGTTGGTCGGCCTCGGCCTTGCCCTGCGCCTGCTGGGCGGCGGAGAGGTTCGGGTTGTCACGGTAATCCTGGCCGTTGCCCTCGGCGCCCTTGGCCGGGCGTTCCTCGCGGTGCCCGCGGCGTTCGCGCGGTTCCCGGGCCGGCTTGGGTTCGCGGACCGGCGGGGCGGGGCGGGGCGGGCGGGCGTCGCCGAAGCGGACTTCCGGCAGCATCTGCTCGAATTGGTCGAGCAGCGCGAGGGCCTTGGCCTTCGTCTTGGGGGTCAGTTCGCGGATGGCCTGGGCCAGCACGGCGAGCGCGGCCTTGGGGTCGGACTTCGCCCGTTCCTCGGACTCCAGGCGCTCGCGGAGTTCGGAGAGGTTGAGGTAGTGGTGCGCGGTGGAGCGCAGCGCCTTGTGGGTGCGCTCGCCCATGACGACGATGCGCACGCCGAGCCGCTTGGCGTCCTCGACGACCGGCGTGAAGTCGCTGTCGTTCGTGACGAAGATCAGGGTGGTCGGCGGGTTGGCGGCGGCCATCAGCTTCACGGCGTCGATGGTGAGGCGCATGTCCGCGGCGTTCTTGCCGGGCGTGTAGCTGCGCTGGTCGACCAGCGCGAGCTCCGGCCAGTCCTGGGCGGCGGCGCGCCACCCGCTGAGGCGGCCCTGGAAGTCGCCGTAGGCGCGGGCGGAGGCGATGGGGGTCTCGCCGATGAAGCGGCGGAGCGTGGGCAGGTGCTGGTGCGAGACGTTATCGGCGTCGATCAGCAGCCCGATCAGCTGGCCCTGTTTCCCCTTGGCGGCTTCGGGGGTGGAGGTCGAGGCGGCGTCGGCCTGGCGGCGGGCCGGGCGCGTCTTGCCGGCGCGACCGCCCGACTTGGCGGGGCGACCGCGGGCGGCGGAGGTTTTCTTGGAGGGAGAGCGGGCCACGGCGGGAAAAGGAAGGTTCGCCTATCCCTGTCGGGAAGGCGTCCCTACTACAATGCGAATCGCCCCGTCCGCCTCACTTGCCGGCCTCGCCGGCAGGGGCGGCGTGGCTCGCGGGGGCCGCGGGTTCCGCCGGAGGCTCGCCGTGCGGGATCCAGGCCCAGATGGCTACCAGGAGCCCCGCGAACGAGGCGCCGGCCGAGGCCCAGAAGAGGGCCCGGACCTTGGTCAGGGCGCAGATCGAGGCGAGGGCGATGCCGATCTGGATCAGCGTGATCGCCTGGGCGAGGACATGGTGCGGGTGCATCAGCGCCACGCTCTTGCGCACCAGCGGGTCGACCTTCGCGTCGGAGGCGTCGGCCCGGCGCTCGAGGCCTTCGGCGACGACCTTGATCTCGGCCTTCTCCGCCTTGTAGCGCGCGATCTCGGCGGCGTACCGCGCCTTCGCGGCCGCGTCGGTCGTGAGCGCCTCGGCGAGCTCGGAGAGGTTCTGCTTGGTGCTTTTCGACTGGTAGTAGGACCACTGGTTCGCGGCCAGGGTGCGCAGCTGGATCGCCTCGTTCTTCGCGAGGATGGCGTCGTTCTTGCAGTCCGCGGCCGTCGTCAGCTGCGAGGAGCCGACGTAGCTGAAGACCGCCCCGAAGGTGGCGAGGATCGCGGTCATGATCGAGACGCGGACGGCGAGGTTGTCGCCGTGCGCCGCCTGATGCTCGAGCTCATGCTGGTCGGGCCCGTGGACATGGAAGTGACCGTGTGACATGGCGTCATTCGGTCGGTCGGCGGCCAGGGAGTCAATCCAGCCGAAAATAACTAAATTATTTTCTGGGAACTCCTGCCACGACCTGCTGTTAAAAAGATGTGAAACCGCGGTTCCCGACCTTTCTTGCGCTCTGCCTGGCCCTGTGCGGCTCGCCCACCTTGGACGCCGCCCACGAGGAGCCGGTATGGAAAGCCCGCCCCGGGCCGTGGGGGGAGCTGGAGGTCCGTTCCATCTACATGGAGGCCCCGGATTCGCTCCTGGCGGCGGTCTCGAAGCCCAACTCGGTCACCCGTTGGGTCTTCGAGCAGACCACCGAGAACGCGGTCCGCGCCCTGCTGCAACGCTGCGGCGTGCCGGCCCCGGTCGGCGAGCGGCTTCTCGATCCCGCCCGCCGCATCGTCTCCGGCAACGTGCTCAGCCTGTACCCCTCGCCCGAGGACCTGGTCGCCATCCCCGCCGCGGCCCGGTCCCTGCTTTACCAGGAACTGGCGAAGTCCCCCGCCAACGAATACCAGCGGGATCCGGTCTTCATCCTCGGCGGCGACCTCGAGGACTGGCTCGCGGACAACGGCTTGAGCGAGGCGCAGAAGGAGCTTTTCCGCAAGCTGGTCTGGAAGCGCGGCGACGCCCTCGTCTTCAGCGACATCCAGGCTTTGCTCACCCTGGCCAAGAACTCCGACGAGGTCCGTGCCACGTTCCGCGCGGTGACCCGCGTCCGCAGCCTGGTCGTCGAACTCCATCTGCCCCTGAAGACCGACCGTCGCGAGTTCATCGAGTACTGGGCGGCGGGCCAGACCGACGCGCCGCGCCTGACGTTCATCAACGCCATCACCCAGCGGCGCGCCAAGCAGACCGTGGACATCACGCACTTCCTGCCGTCGCTGATGCGGCAGCGAGCCTACACCTTCCCCGAGATGGAGCTCGGACTGAAGGGCCGGTTTCCCGACTGCCATTGGACGTCGCTGAACTTCTTCAATCTCACGCCCAAGGACTTCTACCTGGATACCCGTCTCGCGGCCGCCCAGCTGGTCGAGAATTATGCCACGGTCGAGGCCCCCTACCGTTACGGCGACGTGCTTTGCTTCCTCGACGAGGGCGAGGGTCTCCACACCTGCGTCTACGTCGCCGACGACATCGTGCTGACGAAGAACGGCGACAGCATCCTGGCCCCGTGGGCGCTCATGCAGATCAAGGACGTGGAAGCGATCTACCGACGGTCGCCCTCGACGCGCATCCAAGGCTACCGGCTGAAACGCTGAGCCCGGCGCTGTCCCCGGCGGGAATCGAACCCACATCCTCGGTTTAGGAAACCAATGTTCTATCCGTTGAACTACGGGAACGCGTGACGGAGTAAGCCGGCTTCCGGGCGGGCGGGCAAGCCCGCATCGGCGGGTGGGCTTGACTCCGCCCGGTTAGGGTCAAGTTCTTCACCATGGCCTTTCTCCCGTCCGTCCTCGCCGAAGCGCCCTTGGTCATCCCCGGTTGGGCGTGGGCCGCCTTCCTGGGTTTCGTCGCCTGCATGCTGGCCCTCGACCTCGGGGTGTTCAACAAGACCGACCATAAGCCGTCGTTCAAGGAGGCGGTCGCCTGGTGCGTCGTGTGGATCTCCCTGGCGGTCGCGTTCGGCTTCCTGCTCTCCGCCTGGCGGGGGCCGGAGGACGCCCAGCTGTTCGCCGCCGGCTACGTGCTCGAGCTCGCCCTCTCCGTCGACAACCTCTTCATCTTCATCCTGGTCTTCGCCCACTTCAGGATCCCGGACCACCTGCAGCACCGCGTGCTCTTCTGGGGAATCATCGGCGCGGTCGCCATGCGCGCGATCTTCATCATCGCGGGCGTCGCCGCGGTCGAGCGCTTCACCATCCTGCTGCCCCTCTTCGGGGCTTTCCTGCTCTTCACCGGCGTCAAGCTGGCCTGGTCGCACGACGAGACCGAGGGCAAGGGCATGGACGAGAACCTGTTCGTCCGGGTCGCCCGGAAGTTCTTCCCGCTCACCCCGCACCTGCACGGCAACAAGTTCTGGGTCAAGGAGGACGGCGTCCGGCGCTTCACCCCGCTCTTCCTGGTGCTGCTGGTCGTCGAGGGTACCGACCTGATCTTCGCGATCGACTCGATCCCCGCCGTCCTCGGCATCCTGCCCGCCAACCTGCCCATCGAGGAGAAGCGCTTCGTCGCCTTCACCTCGAACATCTTCGCGATCATGGGGCTGCGCTCGATGTACTTCGCCCTCGCCGGCTTCATGCAGTATTTCCGGTTCCTCAAGCCGGCCCTCGCGTTCGTCCTGGTCTTCATCGGTCTCAAGATGATCCTGCCGTGGGCCGCCTCGCTGGGGCAGGCCGAAGGTCAGGTCGCCGGCTGGTTGCCCGCGCGCTTCATCCACGACGGTCGCGTCCACGTGCCCACCGAGGCCTCGCTCTCGGTCATCGGCGTGACCTTGGCCCTGGCCATCGCGTTCTCCGTCGCCTTCCCCAAGCGGAAATAAGCCGCCTTTTGGTGTTTCCTCCGGCGGAGCCCTTCGCCACGCTGGGGCCGTGAAGAGCGGCCGTTACAGTCTCTACCTGACGCACCTCAAGGGGAGCCGTCGGTTGCTCCTGCTGGCGATCGTTTTCGGTCTCATCTATGGTCTGGCCCAATCGGTCGGTCTGCCGGTGCTGATCGGCAAGATCCTCCCCACCGTCTTCGGGAGCCCGGCCGAGCGGGCCGCCCCGGTCTTCGTCTTTCCCGACTGGCTGGGCGGCGGCGCCTGGCATCTGCCGCGCGGTCATGAGGTGGCCTTCGCCGTGGCCTTCCTCCCCGCGGTCTTCCTCGTGCGCGGGGTCAGCCAGTTCCTCGCCAGCTACTTCGTGAACCTCGCCGGCCTCCGGGTGGTGGATTCGGTCCGGAGCGCGGTCTTCGCCAAGCTCCAGCGTCTGCATCTCGGCTTTTTCGGCAAGGTCCCGACCGGCGACCTCATGCAGCGTCTCACGGGCGACGTGCAATCGGTCCGCATGGTGCTGGTGGATATCTCCACCGACGCCATCATCCAGCCCTTCACTTTGCTCGGCGCCGTCGGCTTCGTCGTCTACCGCTGCCTGACGATCCCCGGCGGCGGGCGGTTCCTGCTGTGCCTGCTGGTGGTGCCGTTCTCGGTCTTCCTCGCCCGGGCCATCGGCCAGGCCTTGCATCGCCGGGCGACGCTGGCGCTGGGGTCCGCGGCCGACCTCAATGGCATCGTCGTCGAGAACCTGCAGTCGCCGCGCGAGATCCGCGCCTACGGGCTGCAGGCCCGCGAGGAGCGGCGCTTCGGGGTCGCCAGCCGCGAAGGCCTGCGCCTGCAGGCGAAGCTGGCCCGCTACGACAAGGCCCTCTCCCCCATGCTGGAGATCGTCGCCGCCGCGGGCATCGCCCTCGCCGTCTGGATCGGCGCCGACGCCGGGATGGGCTACAACGACCTGCTCATGATCATCACGGCCATCTACGTGGCCTATGAGCCGGTCAAGAAACTGGGCCGCATGAACAACCTCATCGCGATCGCCGAGGGCGGCCTGACGCGCCTCGAGGAGGTGCTCCTGGCCCCGGTGGAGGTTTCCGACCTCCCGGCGGCCCGTCCCTTGGGCCGCGTCCAAGGCCGGCTGGCCTTCGAGGGGCTGACCTTCGCCTACGGCGCGGAGCCCGTCCTGCGCGACCTGACGTTGGCGATCCCCGCCGGCCAGTCGGTCGCGCTGGTCGGACCCAGCGGCGCCGGCAAGAGCACCTTCGTCAACCTGGTGCCGCGCTTCTTCGACCCGCAGCAGGGCGCGATCACCGTCGACGGGCTGGACCTCCGGTCGGTCCGCCAGTTCGATCTCCGCGCGAACATCGCGCTGGTGTCGCAGGAGCCCGTGCTCTTCGACGACAGCATCCTCGAGAACATCCGGCTCGGCCGGGAAGGGGCGACGGAGGCCGAGGTCCGCGCCGCGGCCCGTCTCGCCGGCGCCCTCGAGTTCATCGAGTCGTTGCCGGAAGGTTTCGCCACGCGCGTCGGCGAGCGCGGCGCGCGTCTGTCCGGCGGTCAGCGCCAGCGGGTCTCGATCGCGCGCGCCTTCCTCAAGGACGCCCCCATCCTGATCCTCGACGAGGCCACCTCGGCCCTCGACACCGAGACGGAGCGCGGCATCCAGGCTTCCCTGCAGCTGCTCATGAAGGGGCGCACGACGCTCATCGTGGCCCACCGTTTCAGCACCATCCGCGACGTCGACCGCGTGCTCGTCTTCGAGGCCGGCCGCGTCGTCGCGGACGGTCCGCGCGAGGAAGTCTACCGCTCGAACGAACTGTTCCGCCGGCTGTGGGACAACCAGTCGCAAGGGCTCGGCTGATGCGGTTGCTGGTCGTCAAGTTCGCCAAGCTCCGCGGGGCGCTCGCGACCACCGCCGCCTTCCGGTCCCTGCGCGAGCGTCACCCCGGCATCGCGGTCACCTTCGTCACGTCGCCCGGGGCGGAGCCGGCCCTCGGTGGTTGCCCCGCCGTGACCGACGTCGTCACCTGCGATCCGGCCGAAGGCACCTGGCCGCTGCTCGCCCATCTTCGTCGCCAGCGGTTCGACGCCGCGATCGCCCTGGGGTCGCACCCGCTGGCCCGGCGCCTCGTCGCGCTGAGCAAGGCCGGCCGGCGCGTCTGCGCCGGGCGGGCGCCCGCCTGGTGGCGGCCGTTCTACCACCAGGAGGTGTTCGGTCTGCCCGTCGACCCGCACGAGGCCGCCGTCGACCATGCGGTCTGCGCGCAGGCCTTCGGCTTCCACGCGGAGACGCCGGGCATGTGGTTCTCCTCCGCCGGCATGGAGGAGCACGGCTTGTTGGTCGAGCCCGGCCGTTACGCCGTCCTCCATCCCGGTTGCTCGCATCCGGACCGCCTCCTCGCGCTCGACAAGTGGTCGGTCGTCGCCCGCGAGCTGCTCGCCGCCCGCGCGGTCGAGCGGATCGTCATCTCCGCCGGCCCGGCCGACGAGGAACGCCTGCTGGCGGAGGCGTTGTGCGGGTTGATCGGCCCGGCCGCCATGGCCACCGGTGGCCGGCTCAGTTTCGCCCAGTCCGCCCGCCTGCTGAAGGACGCCCGGCTCTTCCTCGGGGTCGATTCCGCGATCCTTCAGCTGGCCGCCGCCGTCGGCACGCCGGTGGTCGGCGTCTTCGGTCCGTCCGATTACGCGCGGGCCCGTCCGTGGGGCACGCTGCATCGCGTCGTCCGCGTCGACACCACGCCGTTCGAGGGCGAGGTCCCGGCGGACTACCGCGCCCGCATCGCCCGCGCCTTCGGTCGCGTCACCCCCCTGCAGGTCGCGCGCGCCGCCGACGAACTGCTGCGCATCAGCGCCTGACGATGAGCGTCCCCGCCCACTACGACGCGGTCATCATCGGGGCCGGCATGTCCGGCCTGGCCGCCGCCGTCCGCCTCGGCATGTTCGGTCGCAAGGTGCTGGTCCTCGAGCGTCACAACGCCGCGGGCGGCCTCAATTCCTTCTACGCCCGCGGCAACCGGAAGTACGACGTCGGCCTCCATGCGCTCACCAACTGGGTCCCCGAGGGCGCGAAGGGCGCCCCGCTGGTGAAGCTGATGCGCCAGCTCCGCATCCGCCGGGAGGAACTCGACCTCTGTCCGCAGCTCGGCTCCCGCGTCACGATGGCGGGGAAGAACCTTCGCTTGGACAACGATTTCGACCACCTCCTGGCCGACGTCGCCGAACAGTTCCCGGGGTCGGTCGACCGCTTCCGCGCGCTCGACGCGTGGATCGCCGGGCTGGACGAGGCGGCGCTCGAGGCGCACGGCGGTTCCGCCCGCGCCCTGCTCGACGAGCGTCTCGGTGACCCGCTGCTGCGGGACATGCTGCTCCTGCCGACCTGCTTCTACGGCAGCGCGCTCGAGGACGACATCGAGGTCTCGCAGTTCGCCATCATGTGGCGCTCGCTCTTCCGCGAAGGCTTCGCCCGGCCGTTCATCGGCGTCCGCCAGGTCATCCGCCTGCTCATCGACCGCTGCCGCGAGCACGGCGTCGAGCGCCGGATGAAGTGCGGCGTGCGTTCGCTCGAGGTCCGCGCCGGCCGCGTATCCGCCCTGGCCCTCGACGATGGCTCCGAGGTCACCGCGGACGCGGTCTACTCCTCCGCCGGCGCGGTCGAGACGCTGCGTCTGCGTTCCGACGTCGCTCCGCTGGCCGGCGCCGCCGAGGTCGGTCGCCTGGGCTACGCCGAGACGATCGCGACCTACGACCCGGCGGCCTTCGCCGGCTTCGGGTGGAAGGATACGATCGTCTTCTTCTGCGATGACGAGCGGTTCAGCTACCGGGCGCCGGCCGAGTTGGTCGACCCCCGCTCCGGTGTCATCTGCATCCCCAATAACTATCGGTACGGCGAGGGCCGGACGCTCGACGAAGGCTGGCTCCGCGTGACGGCGCTCGCGAACCACGACGCTTGGTGTCGCCTGCCGGAGGCCGACTACCTCGCGCAGAAGCAGGCCTGGTGCGGGCGCCTCAACCGCGTGGCCCGCGCGCACCTGCCGGCCATCGCGGATAGCGTCCACGACGCCGCGCTGACCTCGACCGACGTCTTCACGCCCCGGACGGTCCGCAAGTTCACCGGCCACCTGAACGGCGCCATCTACGGCTCGACCGTCAAGCGTCGCGACGGGCGGACGGACGTCGCGAACCTCTTCCTCATCGGCACGGACCAGGGGTTCCTGGGCGTGACCGGGGCAATGTTGTCTGGCATTTCCATGGCCAACCTGCACGGTCTGAAGGCCTAGCCCCGCCCCATGAGCACCCCCGACTTCCCGGCCGAAACGCGCCCCCTTTGGAAGGACTTGCTGCACCCCGCCGTCATCGTCGGCGCCCTGGGCTACTTCGTCGACATCTACGACCTGACGTTGTTCATGACCGTGCGGGAGAAGAGCCTCAACGGCCTGGGGCTAGGCCACCTCATCACCGGCGCCCCTTGGTACCAGGATCTCCTTTCCTGGCAGATGCTGGGCATGCTCCTTGGCGGCATCTTCTTCGGCGTCCTCGGCGATCGCATGGGGCGGCTCACGACGCTCTTCGGCTCCATTCTCCTCTACTCGGTGGCGAATATCGCGAACGGGCTGGTCGATAGTTTCGAGGCCTATGCCTTCTGGCGTTTCGTCGCCGGACTCGGCCTGGCCGGCGAACTCGGCGGCTGCATCGCGCTGGTCTCCGAATCCCTGTCGAAGGAGCGGCGCGGCTACGGCACCGCGGTCGTCGCCACCGTCGGCGTCTTTGGCGCGGTCGTCGCCGGCTACATGGCCGACCATGTCGATGCCATCGGCGCCTTGGTCGGCACCGAAGGCTGGCGCATGAGCTACTTCATCGGCGGCGGGCTCGGCCTGCTATTGCTCCTGCTCCGGGTGGGCGTCCATGAGTCCGGCATGTTCCATCACGCCAAGGAGCATAGCGCGGAAGGCGACGTGAAGCGCGGCGACTTCCTCGCGCTGTTCACGTCCCGCGACCGTTTCATCCGTTACGCCCGCTGCGTGCTGATCGGCCTGCCGACCTGGTACATGATCGGCATCCTCGTCCAGCGCGCCTCCACGGTCTTCGCGCCGGCGGCCGGCATCACCGGTGAGCCCGTGAAGACGAACTGGGCGGTCGCGGCCTTCTACCTCGGCCTGACGTTCGGCGACCTCGCCAGCGGCGTCGGCAGCCAGCTGCTCCGCTCCCGTCGCAAGGTGGTCGCGGGCTTCCTGGCGTTCAGCCTGGCCTGCGTCGTGCTGTATCTCTTCGGCGCCGACGGCTGGACCTCCGCGGCCTATTACCGGCTGATCTTCCTGATGGGGCTCGGCATGGGCTACTGGGCCCTCTTCGTCACGATCGCGGCCGAGCAGTTCGGCACCAACCTGCGAGCCACCGTGGCGACGACCGTGCCGAACTTCGCGCGCGGCTCGCTGGTCCTCCTCACCTTCGGCTTCACGCAGCTCACCGGCACCAAGGCGGCCCCGTTCCTCGCGCCTTCGCTGGCCGGCGCGGTCCTGGGCATCGTCTGCTTCGGCGCCGCCTTCTACGCCCTCTGGGGCATGGAGGAGACCTTCGGGAAGGACCTGGACTACCAGGAGCAGAAGTAAGCGCCGAGGCTACTTCTGCGCCGGGGCGGGCAGGTCTGCGACGCAGCGGAAGCCGGCGTGGTTCGTGGACGTCAACGGGTCGAGTCCCTGGCGGGCGGTCGCGCGGTAACGGAGGCAATACCCCTCGTCGCACAGCCAGGAGCCTCCGCGGATGACGTGCTGGCCGTAGCCCGTGCCTTCGGGGTCGAAGCCGATGACGGGGCCGGTCGGGTTTTCCCGCGGCGAGCGAGCGTACCATTCCGGGCCGTACCAGTCCTCGCACATCTCCCAGACGTTACCCGCCATGTCGTAAAGGCCGTAGCCGTTCGGCGGGAACGATCTCACCGGCGCCACCGACTTGAAGCCGTCCGCCCCGGTGTCCGTCGCGGGGAATTTGCCCTGCCAATGGTTGCACATGAACTTGCCGTTCGGCCGTTCCTCGTCGCCCCACACGTACGCCTTGTCGGCGAGGCCGCCGCGGGCCGCGAATTCCCACTCCGCCTCGGTCGGCAGGCGTTTGCCCGCCCACTTCGCGTAGCTCTGGGCATCCTTGTAGGTCAGGCACAGCACGGGGTGCTGGTCGCGCCCTTGGATGCCCGAGCCCGGGCCTTCCGGGTGCCGCCAGTCGGCTCCCACGGTGAACTTCCACCACGGTAGGCTGCCGACGCCGCACTGGAAGGGGTTGACGCCTTCCGTGTGCTTGAACAGCAGGGATCCTCCTTTGAGCAGGTCGGGCGACGGAGCGTTGGGGAAGGTCCGCGGGTCGAGGTCTTTCTCCGCCTCCGTGACGTAACCGGTCGCCGCGACGAAGCGCGCGAACTGGGCGTTGGTCACCTCGGTCTCATCCATCCAGAAGGCGCCGACCCGGATACGGTGGCCGGGCCGTTCCTCCTTGTGCTTATCATCCGCCTGGTCGCTCCCCATCGTGTACTCGCCGCCGGGGATCCAGACCATGCCCGCGGTGGAGCCGACCGGAGCCGCCGGGGCGGAGCGCGAGAGGTGCCAGGCAAGTCCGATCAAGGGGAGCGCGACCAGCGTCACCGCGACCCCGAGGATCGTGCGGCGGTGGCGGTCCGCGGTCGCGGTCAGGTCATCCGGGGCGGGGGCGGGCATGGTGTTCTTGATACCCGCCGGTCGGGCCGGGTCTACCCTTTGTTGGGAGAAAAGGGGCCGGCCCCGCCTATCGCCTCGCCCTCCGCGGGCTTTTCGTCTTCATCCGCCCCGACCATGAGCTCGACCCAAGAAGAAGTCCTCCAGATCTTTCGCGACTCCAAGGCCCTGCTGACCGGCCACTTCGTGCTGCGTTCCGGCCTGCACAGCGGCCACTTCTTCCAGTGCGCGCAGGTCTGCCAGTACATGGACAAGGTCACCCGCCTGATCGAGCTCCTCAAGCCGAAGCTCGCCGCGCACCCCTGCGACACGGTGCTGGCCCCGGCGATGGGCGGCTTGGTCGTCGGCCAGGAGGTCGCCCGTCAGCTCGGCGTCCGCTTCATCTTCGTGGAGAAGGAGAACGACAAGCTCGTGCTGCGCCGCAACTTCACCTTCCGCCCCGGCGAGCGCGTGCTCGTCGCCGAGGACGTCGTGACCCGCGGCGGTCGCGTCCAGGAGTGCCTCGAGATCATCCGCGCCCACGGCGCGCAGGCGGTGGCCGTCGCCACCTTGGTCGACCGCTCCGGCGGTCAGACCAAGTTCTCCGTGCCGTTCGTTTCCCTGCTGGAGCTGACTTTCCCGACGTACCCGGCCGACCAATTGCCGCCGGAGCTGGCCGCGCTGCCCGCGACCAAGCCCGGTTCCTGACCTCGGCGGAAAGGGCGGGGAAGGCTCTTTTTCAGGCGGTCGGCGGGTTCCGCCCCGCCCGGTATGCCTTGTGCCTTGCACCCCGGCGGTCCATTCCCTAGGCCACCCTTTCCCTTTCCATGGACCGCAAGAACGTTTTCCTCGGCCTCGCCTGTTTCGGCGGCGCCCTCGCCCTTTATATTTTCGGCACCCCCCGCCAGGCTCCGGCTCCTGCGCCCGCCGCGCCCGTTTTCGTCGCCCCCGCGAACCCGCCCGCCCTGACCGGCTCCGGCGCCCTCCCTGGGCCCGCGCCCGCGGCGGCCGGCACCCTCGATCGCGCCAAGGCCGTCCGCGAAGTCCTCGCCAACGACCACCTCCGCGTCACGTTCACGACCCGCGGCGGCGCCATCGAGCAGGTCGAGCTCCTCAAGGAGTTCGCCGACACCGACCGCAAGGATAAGGTCGTCTTCAATCGCGGCAACCCCGACGCGGCCCTCACGCTCGTCATCGAGAACCGCGCCACCCGCGCCTGGGAACAGGTCCTCGGGGAGTTCAAGGTGGCCGCCAAGACCAAGGACAGCCTCACCTTCGTCGGCACGCTGCCGGACGGCGGCAAGGTCGAGCGGACCTACGCCCTCGGCGCGACCGCGGAGCCTTATTCGATCCGCTTCAGCACGCGGCTCCTTTCGCCCGGTCCCGGCGTCGCGGCGCCGGCTTTCGCCCAGACCCTGGGTAGCTGGCATCCCACGGCGGGCGACAAGGCCAACCAGTTCCTCTCCGTCCTGACGCATGATGGCGAGGATACCGTGCGCACGGGCGTCGACCCGTTCCACGACTCCAACGGCTTCCTGGGGCTCGGCGCCCGCCGCGCCGTCCCGACCGTCGAACTGGCCTCCGCCGGCAAGCCCTACTTCTGGGTCGCCTCCGGCAACCAGTTCTTCGCCTCCATGATCCATCCTCTCGGTCAGGAGTCGCGCGGGGCCCGCTCCCTGGTGTCCGTCCATCCCGTCGCCTTCCCCGAAGGGACGCAGGGCCTGGATGGCATGGCCTCCTGGGCCACCGTCGTGAAGCCCGACCTCTCGACCGAGCTCACCGGCGACTTCTTCGTCGGCCCCAAGGAGTACGCCCGCGTCTCGGCCTTGCCCGACAACCAGGTCTACGTCCTCCAGTTCTCCAAGCTCCTCGGCTTCATCCCGTTCGCGGCCATCTGCAAGCTGCTCCTGGCCTGCCTCGGCGGCGTGCATGCGTTGCTCGAGTGGAGCGGGGCGTGGTCCTGGGGCTGGGCCATCGTCGCCCTCACCCTCCTGATCAAGGTCGTCACCTGGCCCCTGACCGCCGCCCAGCAGCGCCAGGCCAAGAAGATGGCGAAGTTCTCGAAGCCGCTCCAGGAGATCAACGAGAAGTACAAGGACAACCCGGAGAAGAAGCAGAAGGAGCTCATGAAGCTCTACCAGGACCACGGGATCAACCCGCTCGCCGGCTGCCTGCCGATCCTCATCCAGATGCCGATCTTCTTCGGCATGTACACGGCCTTCCAGACGACCGTCGAGCTCCGCCTCCATTCCTTCCTCTGGGTGCAGGACCTGGCCGCGCCGGACACGCTCTTCGTGCTCGGCGGGCTCCCCTTCAACCTGCTGCCCATCCTGATGGGCGTCACGATGTGGCTGTCCATGAAGATGACCCCGAGCCCGTCGGCCGACAGTTCCCAGAAGACGATCATCCTCGTGATGACCCTGATGTTCCCCCTGATCTGCTACACCATGCCCGCGGCCCTGACCCTCTACATGACGGTCCAGAACCTGTTGACCATCCTGCAGGCGGCCGTTACCAAGGAAGAACCCGCGGTCGAGGTGATCCCGCCGAAGAAGGCCAAGGGCTGATTTTCAACCCCATCCCATCATGTCCGGTCATAGCAAGTGGCACACGACCAAGCGGCACAAGGCCGTCATCGACGCCAAGCGCGGGAAGATCTTCTCCGTGCTGGCCAAGGAAATCACCGTCGCGGCGCGCGCCGGCGGCGGCAATCCCGAGTCCAACGCGCGCCTGCGCACGCTGATGGACAAGGCCCGCGCGGCGAACATGCCCACGGACAACATCAAGCGCGCCGTCCAGAAGGGCACCGGCGAGATCCCCGGCGTGGTCTACGAGGAGATCGTCTACGAGGGGTACGCCCCCGGCGGCGTGGGCCTCATCGTCGAGGTCACGACCGACAACAAGAACCGCGCCGCCGCGGAGGTGCGCCAGGCTTTCAATGACAACGGGGGCAACATGGCCCAGACCGGCGCCGTCTCGCATAGCTTCGCGCGCAAGGGCCAGATCCTGATCGGGGCCGCCCAGACCACGGAAGATCAGCTGATGGAAATCGCCCTCGAGGCCGGGGCCGACGATATCCTCAACAACGGCGACCACTTCGAGGTGCTGTGTCCGATCCCGGCTTACGATTCGGTTTCCAAGGCACTGCAGGAGAAGGGCCTCAAGCCCGAGTCCAGCGAGCTCGCCTACGTCGCCTCGATCCCGGTGCCCGTGGCTGACGCCGCCGTGGCCAAGCAGGTGCTCGAACTGATCGACGCCCTCGAGGCCCTGGACGATGTGAAGGCCGTCCACGGCAACCACGAGATCGACGACAAGCTGCTCGACGCCTGAGGCGGTCGGTTTGCGCTTCACCCGCGACGGCTTCCGTCGTAAGGTGGGGTGTGTCTCCTTCCCGTCCTCCCGCTGGCCGCGACTCTTCGGCTGTTCGTACGGCGGCCCGGGCCGTCCTCCTGCGGGACGGGGCGCTGTTGGTCGTGCGCATCCGGACCCAGGAAGGGGAGTTCCTCGTCCTGCCTGGCGGCGGCCAGGAGCATGGTGAGACGCTGACCGATACCGTGCGCCGTGAGGTGATGGAGGAACTGGGGCTTACCGTCACGCCTCGCGGCCTCATGTACGTGCGGGAGTACGTCGGCAAGAACCACGCCATGCACCGCATCCATGGACACTTCCATCAGGTGGAGGCGGTCTTCCACTGCGACTGCGCGGATTTCGGCCCCATCGGCGAAGGCCGGGAGCGGGATCGGCGGCAGGTCGGTTTCGAGTGGCTCCCGCTCGCCAAACTTGGCGATTTTCCGCTTTCCCCGCCCGGGTTGGGGGAGGTCATCGGCCGTTTCCTCGCTTCCGGCGGGGCGACCTACCTGGGGGATGTGCATTGAAGGCTTGCCAGCGGCGGAACCGCCCGCTTTGTTCACCATCCCTTTTTCGGGGGTATAGCTCAGTTGGTTAGAGCGCCTGATTGACATTCAGGAGGTCGATGGTTCAAGTCCATCTACTCCCACCACTTGCAAACCCCGGCCTGGTCCACCCAGTCCGGGGTTTCTCGTTTCCATCCGGCCCGCCTCGGGAAAGCACCTTTTTTCTCGCTCCCACCCGCCCCTTGTAACTACCCATAGGTCCCTCCTTTTCCATCATGAGCAGCACCCAAATCGTTGATATCAAGGCCCGCGAAATCCTGGATTCCCGCGGTAATCCCACCATCGAGGTCGACGTCGTCCTCGCCTCCGGCGTGATCGGTCGCGCCGCCGTCCCCTCCGGCGCCTCCACCGGCACCTACGAGGCCCACGAACTCCGCGACGCCGACGTCCCGGCCAAGCACTTCGCCAAGGGCGTCGACCCGAAGAAGCGCTACAACGGCAAGGGCGTCCTGAAGGCCGTCGAGAACGTCAACGAAGCCATCGCCGGCCTCCTCGTCGGCCAGGATGCGCAGGACCAGGTCGGGATCGACACCGCCATGATCGGCCTCGATGGCACCAAGAACAAGAGCAAGCTCGGCGCCAACGCCATCCTCGGCGTCTCCATGGCCGCCGCCCATGCGTCGTCCAAGGCCCTCGGCCAGCCCCTCTACCGCTACATCGGCGGCCCGAACGCCAAGGTCCTCCCGATCCCGCTCATGAACATCATGAACGGCGGCGCCCACTCCGACGCCCCGGTCGACATCCAGGAATTCATGGTCGTCCCGAAGGGCGCCAAGTCCTTCGGCGAGGCGCTTCGCATGGGCACCGAGATCTTCCACGCCCTCAAGAAGGTGCTGAAGGCCCAGGGCCTCTCCACCTCCGTCGGCGACGAAGGCGGCTTCGCCCCGAAGGTCGCCTCCAACGAGGCCGCCCTCGAGGCCATCGCCGCCGCCGTCAAGGCCTCGGGCTACAAGCTCGGCAAGGAGGTCTTCCTGGCCCTCGACGTCGCCGCTTCCGAGTTCTTCGACGAGAAGACCGGCAAGTACACCTTCCATAAGTCGGACAAGTCCCAGCGCAACTCGGAGCAGATGATCAAGTTCTACCAGGACCTCCAGAAGCGCTACCCGATCGTCTCGATCGAGGACGGCTTCTCCGAGGCCGATTGGACCGGCTGGAAGAAGGCCACCGACGCCATGGGCGCCGACACCCAGCTCGTCGGCGACGACCTCTTCGTCACCAACACCGAGTTCCTCTCCCGCGGCATCAAGACCAAGACCGCGAACTCGATCCTCGTGAAGGTGAACCAGATCGGTTCCCTGACCGAGACCTTCGACGCCGTCTCCATGGCCCAGCGCGCCGGTTACTCCGCGATCATCTCGCACCGCTCGGGCGAGACCGAGGACGCGACCATCGCGGACATCGCCGTCGGCCTCAACGCCGGCCAGATCAAGACCGGCTCCCTCTGCCGCTCCGACCGCGTCGCCAAGTACAACCAGCTCCTCCGCATCGAGCAGGAACTCGGCAGCCGCGCCATCTACGCCGGCAACACCTGCACCTGGGGCCAGTAAGCCCGGGTCGCCGGTAAAGCGAAGGGCCGCCCGGGTGGGCGGCCCTTTTTGTTGTCCGGCCGCGACGACGCTTACTTCGATTCGAGCCCGACGCCGTTGACCGCGACCACTTCGTACTTCGCGCCGGGCTTCGCGCCCTGGTCCACGAACCGCATGGCCGCCAGCGGTAGCGTCGGGGTGTCGCCGTAACTCATGCCCTGGAAGAGCGGGCGCCCGAACGGATTCTTCAAGGTCGCGGGCACGCGGCCGATGGTCTGGCCATCCCGCTTCACGATGAACTGACGGAGCCCGCTCTCAAGGTCGGCATGGGCGTCCCAGGTGAGCTCGACGCCGGCGTCGGTCGCCTTGACGGCGAGCCGGAAAGGCGCGGGCGGGGGAGTGGCATCGGTGGTCGCGCCGGTCTTCACGTAGTCGGTCCAGGCCTTCGCGAAGGTCGCGTCCGGCAGCCAGTTCGACGTCGCGCGTTCGCCTTGGAAGTCGGCGGCCGGCACCGCGGCGTCGCCGAGCAGCGGGGACAGCCAGCCCTTCGACTGGTCGATCTTACGGAGCAGGTGGCCGGATTCCGGCAGGCGCAGCGCGAGGCAGGCGTCGAAGAAGGCGATCGCCGCGTAGCGCTGGTCGCCGCACTGATGCGAGGTCAGGGGGTCGGGGGCGAAGCCGATGGGCGCGCCTTTCGCCCGGTAGGCCTTGAACATCGCGAGGCCGCCGGTCCAGGCGCCGTTGAAACGCTTGTCGCCGTTCTCCTTGGCGCCGGGGTTCGCCATCATCGGGATCTCGTAGGCGGCGTCCGGCAGGATCACTTCCGGGATCTGGCGCTCCTTGGTCGGATCCTCGGGCTTCTGCCAAGCACTGTAGGCGGTGCCGGAGCGGAACCAGATGGCGATGATGCGCTCGGGGTATTTCGCCTGGAGGATGCTCGACCAGAACCCGCCGCCGCTATGGCCCCAAAGGCACCAAGGCGCGGTCGCCACCTCGGGATGCCCGCTCTGCCGGGCGAGGTCCGCGAGCGCGCGCAGGAAGGCCTGCTCCGAGCCGTTGCGTGGGTCGCACCACAGCCGGCAGTTCGCCGCCTCGGGCTGGTGGATGACGGGCCCGAGCAGGGCGCAGTCCCATTTGCGCGCCAGGGCCTGCCAGTGCAGGTCATCGGCGGCGGTGACGGCGGCCTTGTTCGAGCCTTCCCCGCAGCCGTGCTGGTGGACGATGATGCCGCGGACGGTCTTCACGCCCGCGGGCAGCCAGAGATGGTAGGTCGCGGCGAAGGCGAGCTCGCCCGGTTTGCTTGAGGCGGGGAGGGCGACGGTGAACTTGGCCCCGTCGGCGAGGGCGGCCAAGGGCAGGAGCAGCAGGGCGAGGAGGGGGCGCATCGCGGGAGGTTGGAAGCAAACTCTCCGGCGGGCAAGGGCTTGCCGTCTGTCGCCCGCCAGCTAGCGTGTCGGTGTGCTCCGGTTCCTCGTCGTCTGCCTGCTCGCCCTGACGGCCCGCGCCGCCGAGCCGGCGCCGTTGCGCGCCTTCGTGCTGGGCGACTGGGGCTGGGCCGATCCGGACATGGAGCGGAAGTATCCCTTGGTGCGCCAGAACGCCGACCTCCAACGGTCCGTGGCCAGGGCGATGGCCGCCCGCGCCGCGCAGGCCCCGATCGCCGCGGTCCTCACGACGGGCGATAATTTCTATCCGAACGGGGTGCGTTCGGCGGACGACCCGCGCTGGCGGACTTCCTTCGAGGAGGTTTACGCCGCTCCGGCGCTCCAGGTGCCCTGGGTCGCCGCCCTGGGGAACCACGATCACGATATCACCGCGCAGGCCGAGCTGGATTACGCGGGCCGGTCGAAGGGCCGCTGGGTCATGCCCGCGCGCTACTACGCGCATCATTTCCCCGATGCCGATGTCCGGGTGCTGGTGCTCGACGCCTGTTCGCTCAGCGACCGCTGGAACCGCGAGTTCTTCACGGTGAAGGGTCAGGCGGAGGCCGCGGCGCAGTGGCGCTGGCTCGAGGCCGAGCTGGCGAAGCCCGCGCGCTGGAAGGTGGTCGTCGGCCACCTGCCGCTCAAGGACCATGGCTTCCACCCCAAGGAGCCGGAGTACGTGCAGCGGCTCGTGCCCTTGCTCGAGCGTCATGGCGTCCGGCTCTACCTCAACGGGCACAACCACCATGCCGAGTTTCTGCGGGACAAAGGCGTGGCCTACGTCACCTGCGGCAACGGCGCCGACCTCTACCCGATTCTCGAGGAGAAGGCTTCGGAGTTCATCGGCGCCTACCCGGGGTTCACCGAACTGGAGTTCGGGGCCGAGTCGCTGCGGGTGCGTTTCCTCGATGCCGAGGGCCGCATCCGGCATGACGCCGCGGTCCCCCGGTAGGCTCGCCCTGCGTTGACCTCGGGGCGGACCTTCCCACCATCCCGCCCGTGACCCCCTATCTCGCCCAGCGCCGCGACGAGCTGATCCGCACTTACCGCGACGGTCTCCTGCAGGACGTGATCCCGTTCTGGCTCAAGCACGGCCTCGACCGGAAGCGCGGCGGCATCCACACCGCCCTCGGCCGCCGCGGCGAGCTGCTCGACTCGGATAAGTCCGTCTGGTTCCAGGGCCGGGCGGCCTGGACCTTCGCGAACCTCTACAACACGGTGGAGCCCCGGCCGGAGTGGCTCGAGGCGGCCCTGTCGTGCGCGGACTTCCTCCACGACCGTTGCGCGGACCTCACCGGCAAGCTGCATTTCACCGTGACCGCGGAGGGCGACCCGTTGCGCATGCGACGCTACGTCTTCAGCGAGTGCTTCGCGGCCATCGCCTACGGCGCGGTGCATCATGCCACCGGGCAGGCGAAGTGGAAGGAGCGGGCCGTCGCGGCGTTCGATCTCTTCCTGAAATTCAACCGCGAGCCGGGGCACATCCCGCCGAAGACCTCGCCGGAGACCCGTCCGATGAAGGGGCTCTCCCCGCTGATGATGACGCTCGTCACCGCGCAGGACCTGCGCGAGGACCTGGGCGACGTGGTCGTCCGGGGCCGGACGCTCACCCAGTGGGCCGCGGCGGCGATCGCCGAGATCGGCCGAGATTTCGTGAAGCCGGACCTGCGCGCCGTGCTGGAGACGGTCGGACCGTCCGGCGAGATCTACGACCATTTCGACGGCCGGCTGCTGAATCCGGGCCACGCGATCGAGGCGGCCTGGTTCATCCTGCGCGAGGCCCGGCGGTCCGGCGACGAGGCGATGAAGCGGCTCGGCCTGGACATGCTCGACTACATGTGGGAGCGGGGCTGGGACCGCGAGCACGGCGGGATCCTCTATTTCACGGACCTGTACGGGAAGCCAATCCAGGAGTACTGGCATTTCATGAAGTTCTGGTGGCCGCACAACGAGGCCATCATCGCCACGCTCCTCGCCCACCTGATGACCGGGGACGCGAAGTACGCCGAGATGCACCGTCAGGTGCACGATTGGAGCTACGCGCATTTCCCGGACAAGGAGCACGGCGAATGGTACGGTTATCTCGACCGGCAGGGTCGCCCGACCACCGAGCTCAAGGGCAACATGTGGAAGGGTCCCTTCCATATGCCCCGTCAGAAGCTGCTTTGCTGGCAGATGCTGGAGGGCGCCCGATGAGCGGTCGTCCCTGCGTCGCCTGCGGCAAGGGCATCCCGGACGAGGTCTTCGCCGGGCGCGGGGCCGGCGAGGTCTTCTGCCCGTGGTGCGCCGCGGGCCAGTCGGACGAGCCGCCGGCGCCGGCGGTCTCGGTCGAGGCAGGTCACCCGAAGGTACGGCGGACCATCGACGGCGAGGCCATCACCTACGAGACGCGGCTCGGGTCCTGCTTCGGCTGGATCTGGCTGATCTTCACGATCGGCCACTTCGGTTTCATGTTCTATGCGTGGTCCCAGGGGAACGTGAAGATGAACGGACGGGTGGTGCCGAACCCGGATTGGTGGATGTTCGCTCTGCTCGGTCTCTTCTACGTCCCGTTCTTCGTCGTCGGTCTGGCCCTCACGGTCTCGCGCTACAGCGTGCGGCTGACACCGGAGCGGCTGCGCGTCCGCTGGCGCTTCTTCCCGGGGCTCGGCTGGACCTGGGAGCTGGCCACCGGCGCGGACGTCGTCGTTCGCCAAGCGTACCGCGGCGCCAAGGAGAACAGCCGTCCGGTGATGGCGATTGTCGTGTCGTCGCAGGGTGAGACGATCGACTTCGGGAACTTCCTCGCGAAGGACATCAAGGCGTTCCTGGTCGCGGCCATCCGGGATTACTACGGCGAGGCGGCTCCGCCCGCCCCGGCGGACTTCATCGCTTGATCCGCAGTTCGAACGGCGTCGCGGGCAGGCCGGCATCGTTCACCAGCGCCGCCTGCGCGTCCATGGCCCAGGCGTAGCGCACGACGACCGGCGCGCGCTGCGGCGCCGACGGGTCCGCGGGGAAGTCGATCACCAGCCGATCGCCGACGACCCGGGCCGGGCCGGCGGGACGGAACTCGCCCGCGTCCGCCGCCCCCTCGCAGAGCACCTCGAGCTGCGGCGGTACGCCGGGCTTGAAGGCCAGGCCTTGGCCGAAGCGGAAGGACACCGTGATGGTCCGGCCGTCGTAGACGGCCTGGGTGGGGAGCGGTCCCGAGGGCCGGATCTCATCGTGGCCGTACCAGTGGAACAGCGCCCAGCGGGCGAGGCGTTCGCCGACCTCGCGTTTCTCCTTCGGGTGCACGTCCTTGGGGGCGCCCAGATCCAGGGTGACGGCCAGCCCGTAACGTTCGGTCGACTCCTCGAGCCGGCGTTGGACCTCGCGGAAGCGCGGCCAGTGGAGCCGCGCGGGTTCCGCGATGGCGGGTAGCTGGCAGGTCAGGAAGGGCAGGCCCGGGTCGCGCCATTGTTCGCGCCAGTCGGCGACCAGCAGCTTCATGAGCCCCGCGTATTCCGCGACGTCCACGGCGCGGATCGCGTTGCTTTCGCCCTGATACCAGAGGACGCCCTTGATGGCGTAAGCCGTGATCCGGCCGGGGCCGGCGGCCCAGGCGAAGCCGGGCTTGTAGCCATGGTTCGGACCTTGCGCATCCTGGGGCGCGCGCGTCGCCCCGGCGAGGTGCTGGCGGGCGCGCAGCCGGACGAAGCTGCCGTCGAGGGACTCGTTGGCGAGCCAGTCGCCGGCGACCTTGCGGCCGAAGTCCGGGCTGCGGCGCAGCGCGTCGGCGGAGATGAAACTCTCGATGGGCGCGCCACCGACCGCGTAATTGACGAGGCCGACCGGCACCCCGGTCGTGGCGGCCACGCGCCGCGCGAAGTAATAGCCGACGGCGGAGATCTCGGCCGCGCTCTCGGGCGAACAGCGCCGCCAGGAGCCTGCGAAGAACCGCTCCGGGGTCAGCCGCGCGATCGTCTCGGCGTCGAGCCGCGACGCCCCGTGGTATTGCCCGGCGAAGGCATGGTGGCGGAGCCGCACCAGCGCCGCGGTCGCCTTCGGCAGTTCCTCCGTCGCGTGCGCCTCGCGGCGCAGCGGAAACTCCATGTTCGACTGGCCCGCGGCGAGCCAGACGTCGCCGACGAGGATGTCGCCCAGGCGGACGTCCGCGATGCCGTCCTTGGCTTCCAGCTCGAGCGGCCGGGTCGAGGCCGGGCGTGCGGGGAAGCGCGCCGTCCAGCGTCCGTCCGCATCCGCGTCGACGCCGATGCCCACGTCGCCGAGCCGCACCAGCACCGCGGCCCCCGCGCGGGCGGTGCCGCGCACCACGATCGGCTGATCGCGCTGGAGTACCATCCCGTCGCCGAACCAGGGGTCGAACTCGGCCGCGCCCACGGCCGCCGCCAGCAGCGTCAGGGCGAGGCTCGGCCGCGGACCGCTCACCGGCCTTCGAGTCCGGCGCCGGTGATGGCGCGGTAGAGGACGACCGTGTTGCTGTTCGGCTCGTAGAGCACGCCGACATCGGCGCCGACCTGCGCCATCGAGCTGTAGGCGAACGGTCCGGGGAAGAGCAGGGTGGATTCGGCCCATGTCCTGCCGCCGTCGTCGGAGCGGCGCAAGGTGCCGTTGGCCCGGCCCTTGCCGGCCGGGTTCAGGAAGAAGATCGCCGGCTTCCCCGCCTGCGTGGCCGCCAGCAACGAGCCTTGGCAGGTCGGTTCGGGCAAGGCGGCGTCATCGACCGCCTTCGACCAGGTCGCGCCGCCGTCCTGCGACCACGCGGCCTTGCGCAGCGCGGTCCCCTTCCAGCGGCGGGAGTTGAGGTAGACCGAGCCGTCGGCGGCTTCGGCGACCTGCACCTCGTTGAGCTGCATGCCTTCCTGGGGCACCTCGGCGCCGCGCTTCCAGGTCTTGCCGGCGTCATCGCTGAAGGCGACCCAGTTGACGAAGTTGCGCTTCGGGTCCTGGGAATTGAACGGGATGATGAGCCGGCCCGCCTGGGCGCCCTTGCGCACCTGGATGCCGATGCCCGGCCCCGAGGCGCACGTCACCGCGTTCTCCGGCTTGAGGTCGCCGCTCACGTCGACGGGTTTCGACCAGGTCGCGCCTTCGTCGTCGGAGGTCACGAACTTGAGGCGGTTGCCCTTGGGGTCCTTCGGGCCGACGGGGAGGCCGCCGAACTCCTTGCCGCCGGCGGGGAAGGTCTGGAAAAAGAGGAAGACCCGGCCGCTCTTGGCGTCCTGCACGAGGCACGGGTTGTTGCAGCTGTCGGCGCCTTGCTCGTAGGCGACCGCCGGTTTGGACCATTGCTTGCCTTGGTCCTTGGACGTGGCGACCACCAGGTCATTGCCGGCCTGGTCGGTGGCCTTGTCGCGGGCCTCGGCCACGGCGATCAGGGTGCCCTTGGCCGTGCGCAGCAGCGCGGGGATGCGCACGGACGCGTGCGGGAGGTTCTTCTTCGCCTCGAAGACGGCCACGGCCGGCGTTTCGGCGAGCTTGGGTTCCGCGCCGAGGGGGGCGGCGGCGAGGACGAGGAGGCTGAGCGTGATTAGTCTTTCCATGAGAAATAGCCGATGGCCTCGAGTTCGCCGAGCATCGCCGCCACGCCCGCGGCGTCGGGGTTGGCGTTGGGCAGGCGGGCGGGGCCCACGGGGACGCCGAGGTGCGTCATGAGCGCCTTGGCGCAGCCCATGTAGCCGCGCTTGGCGACGATGCGGATGACCTGCATCATCCGGTCCTGCTCGAGCTGGCAGGTGGCGAGGTCGCCCTGCGGGAAGGCGATCATCATGCGTTGCAGCGGGCCGGGGACGAAGTTGTACGTGCTGCCGACGCCGCCCCGCGCGCCCATCGCCAGCGCCGCGAGGAAGTACTCGTCGATGCCCCACGGGAGGTCGTACTTGCCGCCGGCCAGGCGCTTGCCGAGCAGGTAGGTGCCGAGGTCCGGGTTGGAGTATTTCACCCCCGCCAGGTTCGGGATGCGCGCGGCGGCGAGCTTCAGGAAATCATCGACCGGGAAGTTGATCCCCGTCAGCGGCGGGATGTCGTAGTAGTAGAACGGCAGGCCGGGGGCGGCGGCGGCGACCTGCGCGCAGCAGGCGACCAGGTCCTCGACGTTGCGGGGCTTGAAGTACGACGGGGCGATCATGGAGATCGCGCTGGCCTCGTTGCGCTGGGCCTGGGCGGCCAGCGCCGCGGCGTCCGCGAGGCAGTTGGCGCCGACGTGCACGACGACCTTGATGCCGCTCGACTTCGCCACGGCCGCCCAGCGGTCGCCGAGGGCGAGGCGTTCGGTGAGCTGCAGGGAGACGCTCTCGCCGGTCGTGCCCCCGATGAAGACCCGGTCGATCTTCCGGGCGAGGAGGTGCGCGGCCTGCCGCTCCACGACCGCGAGGTTCAGCGAGCCGTCGGCGTGGAACGGCGTGTGGGTGGCAGGGCAGAGCCCGTGGAACTGGAAGGCGGACATGGGAAGGAAGGTCAGGCGCGGTCGGCGTCGGTGGCGCGAATCCTAAGCACCAGCCAGGCCGAGAGACAAGCCACGCCGGCGAAACCGCCGAAGATCAGGTTGAGCGGTACCTGGTGGTCGCGGAGCCAGCCGAAGCCGACGTCGGCCAGGCCCCCGCAGGAGATGCTCGCCAGGTTCATGAGACCGTAACCGGTGGCGCGTTGGTCGGGCCGGGCGATCTGCGCGAGGATCGGCATGTTGTTGCTGTCGAAGAGGCCCCAGCCCAGCCCGAAGAGCACGAGGAAGGCGATGGCCAGCGGGAGGGAGCCCTGACCGATGACGATGCCGACGCCGAGCAACGCCGGGACGATGAGGCTCATGCCGAGGGCGCTGACCTGCTGCCGGCCGCGCGGCGAACGGCGCATCCAGCGGTCCGCCAGCCAACCACCGCCCAGCGCGCTGATGATGGCCGCGCCTTGCCACCAGACCACGGCGCTGACGCCGGCCAGACCTTGGGTGAGCCCGAGTTCCTTCTGCAGGACGCTGGGCATCCAGTCGCGGACGACCCAGCCGGCCAAGGCCGGCAGCGTGAAGTAAACCAGCAGCAGACGGAAGTCGCGGTTGCCCAGGAGGTCGCCGACCGCGGCGAAGGCCCGCGGGGCTTCGTCCGGCCGGGCGCGCGGGGTGTCCCGGAGCCACCACCACAGCGGGAAAGCGTAGACGACGCCGAGCAGTCCCAGGCCGGTGAAGGCCCAGCGCCACCCGAGCGTCGGGTCGTCCGCCACATAGCCGCCGAGGCTCCCGAGCATGACGCCGACGTAGATGCCGATCTGGTGCAGGCCCACCGCGCGCGAGCGTGTCGCGGTACCGTGGTGGTCGGCGATCAGGGCCAGCGCGGCCGGGATGTAGAAGGCCTCGCTCAGTCCCATGATGGCGCGCGTCGCCAGCAGCTGGTCGTAGCTCGTGGCGTGCGCCGTCGCCCAGGTGTCGGCGGACCAGACGAAAAGGCTCAGCGCGATGACATGCCGGCGGCCGAACCGGTCCGCCACGTAGCCCGCGAACGGGCTGGCCAGCGCGTAGGTCCACTTGAACCAGGCAAGCAGGTGTCCCCACTGGGCCTGCGTCCTCAGGTCGTCGACGGACCCCATGATCGACTTCTGCATCGTCGCCACGAGCTGCCGGTCGAGGTAGTTGAGCAGCGCGACCGGCAGGAGCAGGAGCACCATGAGCCAGGCGGTGCGCATGGGGGAGGGAGCCGGCGCGGACGGGGTGAAGTTCATCGGAATTGGCGGGGAGGGTCCAGCTGCTGCAGGCCGGCGTGCGCACGCCGGGCCGGGTCTCGCCGCTGATCGTCACGAGGTCATGGCCGAGGCGCAGCAGCGGCGCCGTCGCCAGCGGCGTCGGCCATTGGCCGACGACCTTGGGTTCGCGCGTCTCGAGGTCGATGAACAGGATGTCGCGGGATTGGCCGGGGTGGTCCGCCGGCGGTTTGCCGTAGTGGGACCCGTCATCGCCACCCACGAAGAAGAGGCCCGCGCCGGACGCCACGCCCGGGCCGGCGGGCGCCGCCAACGGGGACGGCAGTCCATGGAAGTCGGCGCCCTGCAGCCGGCTGTTCGCATGATGGAGATCGCTTTGGTAGGCCCGCGCCGGCTTGCCGCCTTGCGCGAAAAGCCCGCAGCCGCCGCCCCATAGCAAAGTCGTCTCCTCCGCCCCGAACAGCGGCAGGATCCGCGCCTGCGAGGCCTCGTCGGCGGAGAGGCGCCAGCCTTCCTGAGGTTTGTCCAGACGCAGGCTCGCGAGCGTGCCGAGCGCGGCGGTGGCGTCGGGCGAACGACTGCCGCCCAGCAGCGCGAGGGCGCCGTTCACTTCGGCGAAACCGGCGTAGGCGCGCGGCTCGGGGAGCGGAGCCGCGAATCGCTCGCACCGTCCCTCCGCGTCGACCTTCCAGACGGCGTCGAGGTGCCTGTCCGCGTCGGCGCCGCCGGCGATGATGAGAGCCTTGCGGTCGGCGCTGGCGCAGAAGGCGGCGTAAGCGTTGGGGCTCGGCAGTTCGCCGACCTTGCGCCACGTCCAGCGATCGTCCGCGCCCCGTCGGCAAAGGAAGATGTCCCGATGGAAGACCTTGGTGCCGCCTTCCCACGGCGGCTTGCCCGGAAAATTCGCCCCGCCGGCGGCGAGGATCGCCTCGCGGCCGTCGCCGGCGAGGATCACCGCGGCCATCATGCCGGCGCGGCCGTGCGGATCAGGGATGTCGGGCAGCTCCAGCGCCGACAAGGCCGCGACACCGAGCAGCAGGCAGAGGTGGATTGCGCGCAACAGTCTCATGGTCGCCGGGGTCCTTCTTTCCTAGGGCCCGGTCGGAACTTCCGCCAGCCCAACCTTACTCCGCGCGCACCAACCAGCCTTCGGTCGAACGGGCGCAGGGGCGGGTCTCGCCGTTGACGACCGCAAAACCGCTGTTCCACTTGGCGCAACCGGTGGTGACCAAGGCGCAGGAGCCCTCGCCGAGGGAGGCCCAGGCGTCGGCGGCCGGGTCGTAGCCCAGCACCTCCTTGGTGAAGCCGGGATGCTTGAGCGGCTCGACCTTGCCCGCGAGCTTGCCGTCGTCGCCTCCGAGCACGAGGAACTTGCCTGCGAGCGACGGGCAGGGGCTCGGCGCGGCGGCCGCCCCTCGCGGCAAAGGCGCGAGCCGCCGCCATTCCTTGCCGAGCGTGAACGCATGGCAGTCCGTCAGGTACTCGCGTTCGGCGCCCTTGACCCCGGGGGAGAGCGCGACGCCGCCGAAGAGGTAGAAGGTGTCCTTGGTGCCCGCGGACTGGGCGAGCATGCGTCCCGAGCCGGCGCACAGCGGCAGTTCCTTCCAGCCGGCGTTGAGGTTCGCGAGGTCCAGCGCGTAGGCCGTCGAGGAAGCGACGGTCGCGTCCGGTCGTTCGGTGCCGCCGGCGACGATGACCTTGCTACCGACGAGCGCGCCGGTGGCGTAGGCCAGCGGGCGCGGCAGGAAGGGGAACGGCCGGACCTTGAGTTCGCCCTCCTCCAGGGAGAGCACGTAGCAGTCGGCGTAATGGCGGTGGGCATCCGCGCCGCCGATCGTCAGGAGGCCTTGACGGATCGAGACGCCGACGCCGTAGCCGATCGGGCGGGGAAGCTTGCCGACGACCGTCCACTTCTTGGAGCGCGTGGTGGCGAGGGCGAGGACCTGGTCATGCCAGACCTTGGCGCCGCCTTCCCAGGCCGGCTTGGCGGGGAAGTTCGAGCCACCCGCGCACAGCAGGGATTCTCCGGTCACGCCCAGGAAGGAGCCGCCCACGCCCGGGGCGTTCGGGGTTTCAGGAAGTCGGGTCCAGCGCATGGTGATGGACGCAAGGAAGACAGGCGGCGAGAGGGTGTCCAGAGATTAGGCGTTTTCGGTGGAAACACCTTGTTTTTAGGCACGCGGGAGGTTTCCGGAGGTGTCGTCGCCGGCGGGTGATGCGGTCTCCGGGGCGACTTTTGTTTGACAGAGCGGCCGGGACCTTGCCTTGATTGGAGTCCTTTCGCACTGCCTGGTAGCTCAGCGGTAGAGCAGGTGACTGTTAATCACTTGGTCGCAGGTTCGATCCCTGCCCAGGCAGCCAGAAAGGACTCTTTCACCCCTGGAACCCCCGGGCGGAGGGGCGTTCGCAACCTTCTCCTTGACCATGGGAGGGGTTGGGGAAGGATGCTGGCACCATGGGTCAACAGTACAACAAGGTCATCAAGCGTCGCCGTCGTCGCGCCTACCTCGAACGCCAGAAGGCGCGCATCAAGGCCGCCCGTTCCGCGGCTGGCAAGAAGAAGGCCAAGAAGTGAGCCGCGCGGTGGGCAGGGCCTCCTTCGGGGTCGCGCTCGCCGTCCTGGGGCTCGTGGCCTGCGGCAACCCGCCGACCGGCATCGCCTACGTCCACGAGCGTTACCGCTCCGCGGCCGACACCGCCCGCGCCTCCGAAGCCTTCCACGCCAAGGAACACCACGGCGATGATGTCGTTTTCCGCACCCAGGAGAAGTCCCGGGAAGGTTACTATTTCTACGTCCAGCTCGACCAGGTGCCGCCGCCCGACGGTCGCCTGATCCTCGAGGTGGTGCGGGAGGAGAATCGCCCGCCGGTGCGTTTTGATTTTTCCCTCAAGCTCCTGCCCCGCGGTTGGTTCGGCGAGCTCGTCATCGGCCTCACCGGTCAGGATGCCGGCCCGTCCACGTGGCGGCCGGTCGCCTGGCGTCTTTCGGTGACGGATGCGCAGGGCAAGGCCCTCGCGACCCGGCAGAGCTTCCTCTGGGGCACCCGGCGCGACCTCGGGGTGCGCTGAAGGCCATGGCCGTCGGCTGGAGCGATTGGCATCCCCTCGGCCTCGCCGAGGAGGTGCCGGCCGCCACGCTCGCCGAGCAGCTCGACGGTGGGCAGGCCTTCCGCTGGCGCCGCGACGAAACCGGCGTCTGGCAGGGCGTCTTCGGCGCGACTGTCGCGGCGGTGCGGGTCGGCGCCGCCGGACTCGAGGGCCGCGTGCTCGGGCCGGCCGACGCCGGTCTGGCGGCCTTGCGCGCCTACCTGGACGCCGAGGGTGCGCAGGCTCGGCTGGCCGCGGACCTGCCCTGGCGTTCCGACCCCGTCCTCGCGGGGGCGATGCGGTTGTATCCCGGTTTGCGGATCCTCCGGCAGCCGCCGCGTGACGCGTTGATCGGCTTCCTGTGCAGCTCGAACAAACGCATCCTGCAGATCCGCGAGATGGTCGTCCGGCTGGCGACCGAGCTCGGCGCGGAGCTCGGGGCCGGGCACCACGCCCTTCCCGAATGGGTCGCGTTGGCGCGCGCCGATGACGCCACGCTGAAGCGGTGCGCGCTCGGTTACCGCGCCGCTTTCCTGCGCGGTACGGCGCGCCGGCTCGTCGACCGTCCGCGGTGGGCCGAGGAGCTCGCCGCGTTGCCGACCCCGGAATTGTTGATGGAACTGCGCGCGCTGCCCGGCGTCGGCCCGAAGGTCGCGGCCTGCGTCGCCTTGTTCGGCTTCGGTCGGCTCGAAAGTTTCCCGGTCGATACCTGGGTCGTGCAGGCCTTGGGCGGAGCCTATGGCCTGCGGGGCTGGCCCGCGGACCGCCTCGAGGCGTTCGGTCGCATCCATTTCGGTCCGGCCGCCGGGCTGGCCCAGCAGTTCCTCTTCGCGGCCGCGCGGGCGGGTCAGTTGCCGGTCACGACGCCGAGCCGCCCCACACCGCGCGCACGAGCCCGGCGGTGAACACCGCGGCGGGCGGACCGTCCGCGATCAGACGACCTTCTTCCAGGGCGATGACCCGCGGGAACGCCCGCGCCCACGCCTCGTCGTGCGTCGCCACCAGCACGGCGGCGCCGGCCTGCGCCCACGCGCGGACCGCGGCGTGCACGGTCTCGCGGCGTGCCCGGTCGAGCGCGGCGGTCGGCTCGTCGAGCAGGAGCAGGGCGCCGTAGGGTTCTTCCAACGGACGCGAACAGGCGGGCGAGGTGCGCCGCCTGGCGCTCGCCGCCCGACAGGCTCGCCAGCGGGCGCTCCGCGAGGTCCGTCAGCGCGAGCCGTCCGGCCCAATCCTTCCAGGCCGCGGGTCGGCCCCCGAGTGCGCCGAGTTCGGCGACGGTCTGGTCCCACGCGCAGGACGGGTGCTGCTCCGCGTAGAGCCGGCGCCGGGCGACCGCGGCGGGCGCGGCGGTGCGCGGGTCCAGCCCGGTCGCCGTGATGTCGCCGGTCGTCGCGGGCAGCAGGCCGGCGACGGCCCGGAGCAACGTGGTCTTGCCCGCGCCGTTGGCGCCCACGAGCGCGGCCGCCTCGCCGGCGCGCAGGCTCAGGCCGACCCCGTCGAGCAGGCGGCGGCCGCTCCGTTCGTAGGCGACGCGGCTGAGCTGGAGCACGAGGTCAGCCATGGTGACGGCGGGCGATCCAGACGAAGAGCGGGGCGCCGAGCAGCGCCATGACCGCGGCGGCCGAGAGCGGGGTGCCGGGGAGCGCGGCCCGGCCCAGCGTGTCGGCCGTCAGGAGCAACGCCGCCCCCAGCACGGCGGAGAGGGGCAGGACGAGCCCGTGCCGCGGACCGACCAGCGCGCGCGCAAGGTGGGGCGCGAGGAGCCCGACGAAGGCCATCTGGCCGACGAGGCAGGTCGCGGCGGCGGCGGCCAGCGCCGTCAGCACGATCGCGCGGCGGCGCAACCGCCGAAGATCGCAGCCGGCGGCCTGCGCGGCTTCCTCGCCGAGCGCGAGCAGGTCCAGGGGGCGCGCCAAGGTGAGCAGCGCGGCGCCGGCCCCGGCGCAGATCAGGACGGGGCGCGCGATGAGTTCGGGCGAAGCCATCCCCAGCCAGTCGCCGAAGCTGCCGTTGAGGAGGAGCTCGCGTGATTCGGGGGCGAGGTTGGCGATCAGGAGCGTGCCCGCCGCGGCGAACGCGTTGAGACCCAGCCCGGTGAGCAGGAGCCGCGCGGGCGGTCCTTCCCGGCCCAGCAGGACGAGCAAGCCGGAGACGCCGAGGGCGCCGGCGAACGCGGCCGCCGGCAGGCTCCAGGCGTGGGCCCAGGCGAACCCGGGCGCGCCGCCGAGGAGCGCGGCCAGCCCGAGCAACGCGCCGCCGAAGACCCCGGTCAGTCCCGGGTCCGCGAGCGGGTTGCGGAAAAGCCCTTGCTGGGTCGCGCCGCCCAGTCCGAGGGCCGCGCCCGCCGCGATCGCCGCCGCCACGCGCGGGAACCGCAGCCACGCGAGCGCCCCGCCTTCGCCGAAGCCCCAGCCGGCGGTGCCGCAGGCGAGGGCGCCCGCGGCGAGGAGGGCGAGTCCCGCGGTGCCGCCGATGAGCGCGCCGCGGCCGAGCCTCATCGGCCGAGTTCCTTGAGGAGTCCTTCCAGCGGGTTGCGCTTCGGTGCCGCGGGCGCGGTCCCCTGCGTCGGGTTGCCCGGCTGGTAGCTGGCGCCGGACTTGTAACGTTCCACCGCGCCTTGGAGTTTCTCCATCACGTCGGAGTGGATGCTGTTGAGGGAGCCTTTCACCTGGAACGCCGGGCCCGCCGTCAGGCCGTCGGCCTCGGGCAGGCCGGAGCCGAAGCCGAGCAGGTTGAAGTAGGTCGCGAACTCGCCGGAGCCGCGCAATTTCGCGTCGAAGAGCATCGGCCAGTCGGCGAAGGCGACGCCGTCGCGCATCTGGATGCCGCCGTTCGCGGCGATGCTCAGGTCGGCGTTGCGCAGCTCGAAGGTCGTCAGTTTCAAGGTCCCGGTCGCCAGGCGCGACGCCTTGAGCTCGAGCCGGTCATACCGGAAGTCGGCCAACGCCTTCTGCAGCTTCGACACGGCGGAGACCGCGGCGCCGACCTTGGCGATCTGCTCGCCTTGCTTCTGGTTCTTGCTGAGCGCGCCGGCGATGATGGCGAGGCCGCCGAGGGTCTCGCCGACGTCGCTGACGGCCCCGGCGGTCAGGGCGGCGCCGCGGTTCGTGTCGCCGAACGAGCGGAGCCGGCCGCCGCCGGAGTTCAGCTCGGCGTCGACCGTGACCACGCCGGCGAGTTCGCCGACGGTGCCGGCGACGCCCGTCACCTTGGCCTTGGTCGCCGCCTTGCCGCGGATGAACTCCTGGGCGAACTCGCGGATCGCCGGGATCGTGTCGGCCACGGCGCCGAGCTCGAAGCCGTTCAGCACGACGGTGCCGTCGAGCACGTAGGGCCCGCCCACGGTGCCCGGCTTGAATTCCAGCTTGGCGCCGCCGGCGAGCGTCCCTTCGGCGAAGGTCCCGCCCAGCTTGGTGATCTTCACGGCCTGGTCGTCGACCGTCGCCTGCAGCAGGAAGTCGCGCGTCACGAGTCCCTTGAAGCTCGCCTGGGCGATGCGGAGCTCGGCCGAGCCGGTCTGGTCGACCCACAGGGGCTTGGTGTCGGGCTTGGGCTTCGTCGCCGCGACCGGCTTGTCCTCCGCGGCCCGCGGGAGCAGACCGAGCACGTCGTCGCCGTCGAGGTTGTCGAACAGCACCTTGCCCTGCCAGTCGGTGCGGGTCCCGGTCACCCGTTGGGTGAGCGTGAAACTTCCGGTCGTGAGGTTGCCGCAGCGCAGGCGGATCTGCCCCTCGGCGGAGAGCCCCGCGCCTTCCGGCACGTATTTGCCGCGCACCTCGGCCGCCTTGATCTGGCCCGTGCCGTTGGTGGTCGTCACCTCGCTCACGTCGAGGCTGACGGTGATGCTGCCGTCGGTGGCGCGCGTCGCCGCGGCCTGGTAGTCGCCCGTGGCGATCACGCCCAGCGGACCGGCGAAGGGCTGGGCCGCCAGCGCGCCGAGGCTGCCCGCGAGCTTCAGCGTCGTCGGGGCTTCGCCCAGCCCCAGCGAGAGATCGCCCGCCGCCAGGACGCGGCCTTGGTGGGTGAAGCGCGCCTGGCGAAAACCGAGGACGGTGGCCTTCTCGCCGACCAGCAGGTCGAGGCTCGCCGCGAGGTCGCAGTCCTTGACCCAAGCCTTGCCCGCCCAGCTGACGCTGGTGCCGACGAAGGCCAGCGGGGCGCCTTCGGTCCGCACGAAGAGTCCTTCGGTGCGGTAACCGACCACCAGGTCGGCGCGTTCCAGGGTGCCGCTCAGCTTGAGGCCGGGCACGAGCGCGGCGACGGACTCCAGCGGGAGGTTCGCGGCGGAGGCTTCGAGGACGACGCCGGTCGGCTTGGCTCCGCCGAGCACGAGCGGCTGCCGCAGTTTGACCTTGAGGAGGTCGGCACCCGCGCGCGCGATCTTCGCGGTGGTCGCGGTGAGGGTCGGCTTGTCGCCGGCGGCCTGCGAGAGGGCGGCCTGGGCGGCGACGCGGATCCCGGCCAGCTTGTCGCGGGGCAGGTCCTCCCAGCCCGGCTGCGCGGCGAGTTCGGCGATGCCGAGGTCGACGTCGGCCGTGGCGGACCAGGCGCCGTCGGCGCCCGGTCGGAAGATCAGCTCGCCGGAGGCGAGCGTGCCCGCCTCGGCGGAGATCTTGAACGGGGCGAGGCGGAGCGCACCGTTGGCGGCCTGCAGCGGGATGTCGGCGTCGATGCCGCGCAGGATCGTCCGACCCGCGCGCTCGACGTCCAGGCCCCGGATCGCGTGGGTCTTCACCGTGTCGATCGCCGGCTGGCCCTTCGCGAGCGTGATGGTCGCCTCGCCGGTCCAGCGGCCGGCCGTGATGGCGAGGTCGGCGCCGGCGAGGAACGGGGCGAGCGTCACGAGGTCGGCGTCGGTGGCCTTGAGCCGCAGGGCGACATCCTGCGGCAGCTTGCCTTGGGGGATCAGGATCGGTTGTTCGCTGGTGAGCTCGATGCCGTTGCCCTTCACCTTGAGGGTATCGAGCACCAGGCTGCCGGTCTTTTGTTCGATGCCGAAGGCGAGCGTCCAAGCCGAGGTGGCGCCCTTCGGGATGGCCTTCGAGAAGCGGGCGAGGTCCGCCCAACTGGCCTGCAAGGGCTGCTCCGGCCAGCTGGTCGCGCGCCACGTCCCTTGGGCGGCGGCGAGCTCGGCGTAGACGCGGCCCTTCACCTGGCAATCGGGCAAGGCGTTGGAGAGGATGCCGAACTTCGTGGGATCCACGTCGAGCGTGGCGGCGATCGCCGCGGTCTCGCCCGCCACGGCGAGCTGCAACTTGGCCGCGGGTCGGCGGGCGGCGTCGCTCAGCGTGCCCTGCACGATGAGCCCCTCGGCGACGGCGGGTTTGAACTGCCCGCCGAAATCGAGTCCGGCCAGCGCGCCGTGGCGCGCCTGAAGCTCGAGGCTCATGCTACCGGCGGCCAGCGGGCTCGTGTCCTTGGCGGTGACGGTGAGCGTCGCTTCCCCGACGGCGGCGGCGAGCGCCTCGGGACCGAGGCCTTTGCCGCCGAAGGTCTCACGCAGGGTCGCCGCCAGGACGATGTCGGCCTGCGGTTTGGTCAGGTTCGTGCCCACCGCGAAACCGGGCCAAGCCACGCCCGCGCGCAGGTCGACCTTGCCGGCGGTGTCGACGCCGTCGCCCGCGACGCTGAAGCGCAGGAGGGTGCCGTCGGCCAAGGTGACGCGACCGGCGGCGGAATAAGGACCGAGGACGACGCGCGGCAGCGTGGTCCGGCCGGCCGGGGCGGCGGGGGCCGCGTTGGTGGGTGCGGCTTTCCGGTGGCTCAGGTCGAGCTCGAGCCCTTTGGCTTCGAACTTCTCGAGCGTGTAGGTACCGAAAAGGCTGGCGAAGAGACCGAGGTCGCCGGTGAGGCTGGCCGCCTTGAACTGCAGGCCGTCGGGCAGGGTGAGGTCGATGCCCTCGGCCGTGAACCGGCCGTCGAGCTCGGCTTCGATCCTCGCGACGCCGCCCTGGATTTTCGCGTCGGCGAGGAGCGCCTTCACGCGGGCGCCGAGCGCTTCGGCCCGCAGTTGCCCGTCGACCCAGAAGAGGGCGCCGCCGAGCAGCAGAGCGAGGAGACCGACGGACCAAAGGGTGAGGCGAAGGGCGCGGGGCATGGGACTGCCCCGAGTTTGCTCCCTCGCTTTTGGCGGGCAACAAAAAGCCCGATGGAATCGCTTCCATCGGGCGGGCCTCCGGTCGTCCGGCCAGCCCTCAGGGCTGGGGCGGGTTGGCGCCCGGGCCGGGCTGGGCGGGGGGCGGGGTCTGGCGACGGGTGTTTTGGCCCGCGATCGTCTTCTTGCGGTGGTAGACCGCGCGGTGCATCTGCACCTCCGGTCCCGCGAATTCGATGAAGTCGTCGAGGTGCATGGCCTTGGTGCTCATGGTCATGTTGCGGCGACCGTAGCGAATCTCCTTCATGGCCATCACCTCATCCTCCTCGAGCAGTCGCTGGAGGTAGGCCACCTTCTGCTTCACCCAATCCGTGAGGTCCCCGCGGGCGGCGAGGGCGGCCAGGTTGTCCTTGGCGTCCTTGATCAGACGGGAGCGGATCAGCTCCTCGATCTGCTCGAGTTTCTCGGCGATGATCGCCTCGGTCACCGCGGCGGCCACGTGCGGGTCCGGCGGCAGGACGGAGAACGCGCCCAGGTCGAGCTCAGGCAGCGCGAGGAGCGCCGGGCCGAAGGTCACCGGCTCGCCCTCCTTGGTCACCGCGGAGAAGTTCACCGCGAGGAGCGAGTCCGCGCGGGCCGCCGGGCCGACCTTGAGTTCGACCACGGCCACGAGCGAGGAGGCCCAGGGCAGGGTGCCGAGCTTGCGGCTCGTGGCGCGCCCTTCCTCGAGGAAGTCCCCGAGGATACGGGCTTGGACGTCGCTGCCGCCCTGGATGTCCACGCGCACCTGGCGGAGGTAGGCGTTGGACAGGATCGCGAACTGCTCCTCGAAGGCCTCGTCCAGGTCGTCGGCGGTCTGGCCGAAGTTGGCGGCGCCCTCGCCGGCGCGGGCCATGCCGGTCATGAGCTTCTCGTTGAAGCCTTGGCCGAGGCCGACCGTCGAGGTGGTGATGCCGGCGGCCGCGGCCTGGGAGACGTGCCCGAAGATCGCGGGCTCGTCCGTCAGGCCGTGGTTGGCCTGGCCGTCGCTGAGCAGGATGACGCGGGCGATGCGTTCCTTGCTGACCTGGCCCTGCAGCTGGCGCATCCCCGCTTCCCACCCATCGAAGAGCGCGGTCGAGCCGCCGCTGCGGACGGACTGGACGCGTTGGACGAGGCCGGCGCGGTCCGTCGGGTGGACGAGGGGCTGGACGACGTCGACCTGCGAGTCGAAGGTGACGACGGCGACGCGGTCATCGTCGCGCAGGCCGCGGATGATGCGGCTGGCGGATTCGAGGGCGGCCTTGAGGGGGGCGCCGGACATCGACCCGGAGCGGTCGATCACGAGGACGAGGTCAAGCGGGGCGCGGGTGGCGGGGGTCGCGTTGACGGGCTGTTCGGGCGAGACGATGCGGACGAGGGCGTGGATCGGCTCGGCGGCGGCGCGGAGGAAGCCCTTTTTAAGGGCGAGGATTTCGATGGTGGGTTGGATCATGGGAGTGAAGGACACCCACTCTGCCATAATACCTAAATACTGTCAACACCACACCGCATCTTTTTTGTCATTAACACTAAATAACCACTGTCATAAACTTGGAAAAAACTCACATATAACTATCTTCTAATGACTTACGAAAATTAAGGACCATCTCATCAATCTCTTCCTGGCTGGGCTTGGCTCGTCCGTCGATGTGCACCATCACCTCGCACCAAGGGGCTAGACGTATCTTTGACCAGCGTTCCCTCTTGGGCGGTTCGCCCGGCGTGGTGGGGTGGAAGGCCAGTAGCTGCCGATATAGGCCGCGCACCTCGGGGGAGAGGTCCGGCCGATCGTATTCCCGCATCACCATTTTGCGGAAGACCAAGCCCGGAGAGCGGGAATCGGAGATGTCCCGGAGTTGATGGAGGGTCTCGCTGGCGAACCTCCCCGGCCGCGGTGCGGGCTTCGCTCGCGACACGGGACCGTCGGGCTCCATCGCGGCGTCGAAGTCCAGTCGGGAGTAGTGCACGATTTGCTCCTTCAGCGCCGTCCCCGTCGACGGACGGTGGGAGCGGCCCTCCAGTTCAGAGGCCCGCGCATGCTCGTCGATCAGGTCGTTGAGCTGGGCGAGCGTGGCGTGGCGGCGCAGCATTCCCCGGATGGTCTCCAGGTCGTTGCCCCGCTCCGAAAGGATGCGGGCCACGAGCAGTTGGCGGACTTGCTTGTCCCCGAAATTGGCCCGGCGCTTGTCGTCCTCGGCGCGCTCCGGCTTGTCGATCAGGCCCTCGAAGGCGTAGAAGCGCACGAGGCGCTCGTTGGCCTGGAAGCGGGGACCGAAGCCGAGGGCGGCGAGCTTGCCCGAGACGTAAGCGGCGAGCTCCTCGGCGGTGCCCACGAAGGGGCCTTCTAGGGTGGCGGAGAATTTCATCATAGATTTATTGTAGACAGCATACTGTCACCATCCGGCGAAAAGGCAAACCCTAAGGAAGGTTTGGGGTGCTTTTAGTGGAGGCCCGACAAAGAAACAGGCCGCCCGGATGGGCGGCCTGTGAGCCGGGCTCCCGGGGGAGCTTACGAGTTGTGGCTGTAGCCTTCCTCGCCGTGGTCGGAGATATCCAGACCGCGCGCTTCTTCTTCCTCGGTCGGACGGAGCCCGATCGTGGCCTTGATCAGGTAGGCGAGAATCGCGGTGACGACCAGGGAAAGCACCAGGGTGACCGCGATGGCCTTGAACTGTTCGGTCACCAAGGTCTTGCCGACGATGTCCTTGAGGTTGGTGGCGAGGTTGGCGTTGGCGTCGACCGTGGCCAGGGCGCCGGTCAGGATGGCGCCGAGGGTACCGCCGACCGCGTGCACGCCGAAGGTGTCGAGCGCGTCGTCGTAGCCGAGCTTCGACTTGAGGTAGACCACCGCGAGGAAGGGCACCACGCCGGCGAGGACGCCGATGAGGACCGCGCCCGAGGCGGAGACGAAACCGGCGGCGGGGGTGATCACCACGAGGCCGGCGACCGCGCCGGAGCAGAGGCCCAGGATGCTGGCGTGCTTGCGGAGGACCCACTCGAGGGCGGCCCAGGTGAAGGCGGCCACCGCGGCGGCGAGGGTGGTGGTCATGAAGGCCTGGGCGGCGACACCGTCGGCGGCGAGGGCCGAGCCGGCGTTGAAACCGTACCAACCCACCCAGAGGATGCCGGTACCGACGGCGCAGAGGACCATGCTGTGCGGGGTCATGGCCTTCTTGCCGAAGCCGAGGCGCGGGCCGAGGATGATGCAGAGCAGCAAGGCGGACCAGCCGGAGGTCATGTGGACGACGGTGCCGCCCGCGAAGTCGATGGCCTTGATCGAGGCGCCGGCGTTCCAGACACCGTTCATGTCACCGGTGATACCCCAGATCGCGTGGGCCATCGGGAAGTAGACGAGGAACATCCAGCCCAGCATGAAGAGCATCACGGCGGAGAACTTCATGCGCTCGGCGATGGCGCCGACGATGAGGGCCGGGGTGATGATCGCGAACATCAGCTGGTACATCGCGAAGACGTTCTGCGAGAGCCAGTAGGCGTAGTCGGTGTTCGGGGCGGAGGTCACGCCTTCGAAGAAGAAGAACTCGCTGCCGCCGAAGATGTGGCCCAGGAAGGTCCCGCCGAAGTTCTTGCCGAACACGAGGGAGTAGCCGAAGGCCCACCAGAGGATGGCGACCAGGCCGGCCAGGCCGAAGCACTGGGCGACGACGGAGAGGACGTTCTTGGAGCGCACCAGGCCGCCGTAGAAGAGGAAGAGGCCCGGCAGCGTCATGAACAGCACCAAGGCCGCGCAGATCATCATGAAGGCGTTGTGGCCGGGGCCCGCGACGCCGACGGAGGCGGTCGTCAGACCCTCCGGAATCGTCGCGTTACCGTCCTTGTCCTTGGCGACCTTGAGCGGGGCGGTCGGGTCGGTGTTGCCGACGTAGGCCTCGAGGCCGGCGACGCGCTGCTCGAGCGTCGGGGCGGGCGGGGCTTTGGCGGCGGCGGCGGGAGCCGCGGCGGGGGCGGGGGCGGTCTGCGCCGACGACAGGAAAGGCACTGCCGCCAAGGCGAGGAGGGTGAGGGTTCGAGACAGGGAGTTCATGGCGTGACCCCTTTCGCAACCCCCGTGCCAACGCCGCCGGGTGGCGGGTTAGGCCGTTTTGTGTCCAAAATCCATCTCGGCCGGGGGAGCAGATTGCCGTTTTTCCAGCAGAGCCAACCCGCTGACCGCGACTTTAGCCGTGGTTGTAGCCTTCTTCGCCGTGGTCGGCGATGTCCAAACCCTGCGCTTCCTCTTCCTCCGAAGGACGCAGCCCGACCAGGCGATCGACCAGTTTGGCCAGCAGCCAGGTGCCGGCGAGCGAGAGCACGACGCAGGCGAGCATCGCGGCGAGCTGGCCGCCGATCAGACCGTGGCCGATGAGCTTGCCCCCCGCGGCGTTCGCCTCGGCATCCATGAGCAGGGCCGTCGCGAGCGCCCCGATCGTGCCGCCGACGCCGTGGACGCCGAAGGTGTCGAGCGCGTCGTCATAACCGAACTTCGGCTTCAGGAGCGAGCAGGCCGCGTAGGAGAGCAGGCCGGCGAGCGCGCCGATGAGCACGGCCGACGCGCCGGAGACGAAGCCGGCGGCGTTCGTGACCGTGGCCAGGCCGGCGATCGCCCCGGAGCAGAGGCCGAGCACCGACGGTTTGCCGCGGTGCAGTTTCTCGACGAGGGCCCAGGCGAGGGTCGCGGTCGCGGCCCCGAGGGTCGTGGTGAGGAAGGCCTGGATGGCCACGCCGTCCGCCGCCAGCGCGGAGCCGGCGTTGAAGCCGTACCAACCGGCCCAGAGCAGGCCCGTCCCGAGGACGCAGAGCACCATGCTGTGCGGCGGCATCGGGCGCTTGCCGAAGCCGGCGCGCGGACCGACGAGGATGCAGAGGAGCAGGGCGGACCAGCCGGAGGTCATGTGCACGACGATGCCGCCGGCGAAGTCGGCCGCCTTGAACGCCGCACCTTCGTTGGCGAGTCCGGCGAAATCGCCGGTGGCGCCCCAGACCGCGTGCGCGACGGGGTAGTAGACGAGCACGGTCCACAGCGCGGAGAAGAGCAGCACCGCCGAGAACTTCATGCGTTCGGCCACGGCGCCGATGATGAGCGCCGGCGTGATCGCCGCGAACATCGCCTGGAAGAGCGCGAAGGTCGCCGCGGAGATGCGCGGTTCGTAGGTCGACGAGCCGGCCCCGATGCCCTTGAAGGCGAAGTGCTCGGCCCCGCCGAACAGGTGGCCGAGCCAGCCGCCTTCGAAGCTCCGGCCGAAGACGAGGGAGTAGCCGCAGGCCCACCACAGGAGGAGACCCAGCGCCGTCAGGGCGAGGCACTGCGCGGCGACGGAGAGCACGTTCTTGGTCCGCACCAAGCCGCCGTAGAACAGGAAGAGGCCCGGGATGCACATCATCAGCACGAGGGCGGCGCTGACGAGGACCCAGGCGTTGTCGCCCGCGTTCGGGTTGGTGATGGCAGAAATGAGCATCATGCTTTTTAATAAGCACTTTTCGTGCCATAATTTGAACAGCCGACGTAACCCGCTTGCCTTCGGCCTAAATCAGGGATTTTCTGCAAAATCGAACCGTTCAAGGTATGCGTAAAATAAAGCACATTGCCCTACTTTCGGCAACGCTCGGCGGTTTTCTGGACGGCGCCGCCGCGGCCGTGGAGAAGCCTTGGCTCATCATGGCCGACTGGCAGAGCCGGGCCGCGGACTCGATCTCGCACTCGGGCGGCGAGGTCGGCACCTACGGCCGCAGCCGCACCGGACTCGAGGCGATCTGGAAGCGCGCCGATGCCGCCGTCGATCTCGAGTGGTACCGTTACGAACAGAAGTTCACCGGCCTCGCGGCCAACAGCGACCGGCGTTACGGCGATACCACCGACCTGATCCTCACGGGCTTCCGGCAGTGGGACCATGGCGAACGCTACGCGGCGCAGCTGATCTACGCGGTGGAGTTCGCCGCCGAGTCCAGCCTGGCCTTGTCGGAGGGTTTTCGTTGGGGCCTCGGCGGGGCCGTCCGTTGGCGTCCCGACCCTGAGCTCGACCTCGCCCTCGGGCTGGTCGTGCAGCACCGCTTCGAGATGGCGCCGCTGCCCGTGCCCTACGTGAAGGCCATCTGGCGACCCGACCCGTCCGCCGAGTTCGAACTCCGCGTGACCGGTCTCCAGAACGGCTTGTTCGTCCGCTGGTTCCTCACGGAGGACCGGGCCTCCCTGTTCGATTTCACCCTGGCCTACGAGACCCTCATGTTCCGTCTGGCCGACGGCTCCTACGGCGGCCGGGCCGTCGCCGTGGGGGAAGTCCCGGTGCGGATCGGCCTGACCCAGTTCCTCGAATCCTCGGGCACCTGGTTCGTACGCGGTTCCGCCGAGTGGGTGGCCTTCGCCCGCCATTCCTTCCGGCACGACGGCGAGACGGTGGGCGCCTTCCAGCCCGGCGCCAGCTGGGGGCTGACCTTCCGCATCGGCGCCCGCTTCTGAAGCCCGTGCGCCTCGCCTTCCTCCTCGGTGTCGCCGGTGTCGCCGGCCTGCTCGCCTCGCCGACCGAGACCGCCAAGCGTTCCCGCGCCGATATCGAGGCGGGGTTGAAGGCCCTGGAGGCGAAGCACCGCGCCGCCCCGGAGACCCCCCCGCCCAAGGAGACCAAGGAGGCGGCGACGTCCGCCGAGAAGCCGAAGGCGGGCGGCAAAGCCGCGAAAGGGGCCGCGGCCGATCTCGTCATCAAGCCGGACGAGATGAAGCGCGCCCGCGCGGAGCTGCTCCGGCTCAACGGCTACCGCTACCTGTGCGGGCTCGACGCGGACGTGAAGCTGAAGGACGAGTACCTGCTCTCCTGCAAGTTCGGCGCCTACCTCTGCAGCGTGCTGGGGCATATCGAGCACACCCCGCCGCAGCCCGCCGGGATGGACGACCTCATCTTCAAGAAAGGCTATGAGGGCACGTCGCATTCGAACCTCTTCTACACGTCGGGGCCCGACGGGCTCACCGGTTCGGTCGACGGCTACATGGACGACAGCGACGAGAAGAACGTCGGCCGCGTGGGCCACCGGCGTTGGTGTCTCAACCCCGGCATGGGCTTCACCGGCTTCGGCCAGGTCCGCGGTTTCTCCGCGATGTGGTCGTTCGACGGCGCCGGCGCGGGCGCCGGCGCCCGCGGGCCCGTGTGCTTCCCCGCCGCCGGTTTCTGGCCCTTGTCCTTCTACCGGATGCGGACCGCCTGGAGCATCTCGGCCGACCCGGGTCGCTTCGTCTTCGATGATAAGGCGGCGCCGAAGGTCTACCTGCTCGGCGGGTCGGACCGCTTCCCGGCCGAGGTGAAGGGACTCAAGGAGCTGAAGCTCGCCGATGTCCGCGTCTCGCGCGAAGGCATCGGTACGCCGCAGTGCCTGATCTTCCGGCCCGACGTCACGCCCCGCCGCGGCACGCGCGTCGGGGTGTCCGTCCCGCTCAAGGGTTGGACGTCCCCGAACCTGGAGTACGTCGTCGAGTTCTACTGAGCGGGCTCAGGCGGCCCGCGGCGTCCCGGCGAGCAACGCGTCCCGGCGGCGGATCGCCTCGGCGGGATCCTTGGTCCCGAGCGAGCGGCGGACGCGCCGCTTGGTGAAGTCGGGCAGGTGCTCGGTGAAATGCACCCACCAGGTGCCGTTGTTCTCCCAGAGGTGGTGGAACGGGTTGTCGGCCCGCACGCGGAGGGAGAGGCGGGCGGGGGCGGTCGGGTGGTTTTCTTGGGTGTCGATCATGGGCGTCGGTGGAAAGGGGACGCATCACGATCGAACTTGCGGGGAGTGTTTTGTAGCCTGACGGCTCTCATCTCGGGAACTTTCCCGTAACCACCGTGGCCCTCCTGGGCTCGGTTGGTGCAAGCGGCTTGCGCCGGTTTGCTCGTGATGCGACTGCTAAGGAACGCCTTTGAACTTAGGAACCTCCCGCCCCGAGGCAAGCGCGAGGTTTGTCATAAAAACCGGGCCTCAACGGGGCTCGGGCACCCCGGCGGCCGCCCGCAGCTTCTTCAGCGCGGGCGCGGCCGCCGCGCCGGCCTTCGCGTAGGCCGCCTTGGCCGCCTGCAGGGCCGACTCCGCCGCGTCCTCGGCTTGCGCGGCCTCGGCCTTGTCGGCCGCGGCCCGGGCTTGGTTCTCCTTGGCCCGCGCGAGCTGCTTGCGTTCGTTCGCGGCGCGCGCGTTCAGGGACTGGTAACTCGCCTGGTATTGGGCGGCCTGTTTCTCGTCGCGGTTGCGCCAGCGGTTGAAATTCGCTTTGGCCGTCTCGGCCTGCTTCTCCAGGTTGTCGACCTCGCGCTGCTGCCGGTCGAGCCGTTCCTTCTCCCGTTGGGCGGTGCGCGTCTCCTCCGCCGTCCGCGTCGCGGCCGCATCCGCGGCCGTGGCGGCGGTCCGGAGCCGCAGGTGCGCGGCCAGCAGCTCGTCGAGTTTGGCTTCCGCGAGCGTGGCGCGCAGTTCCTCGGCCTTCGCCGCGGGCAGGTCCGTCCGCCGCTGATCGTAGGCGAGCGTCCACGCCGCGCCGCCGGGGAGCGGCGTGAGCGTCACGCGCGGCGGGGACGGGGGCAGCTCCGCGACCGCGGTCGCGAGCAGCAAGGCGGCGAAGGCGAACATGCGCGCAGGTTGCCTGCTTCCGGGCGGATGGCAATCCCGCCGCCGACGGAAAGCGCTCGCCTGGGTTCCGCCGCGGCCTTCTCATGGCCGGCATGGGTTCCTTCCGTTTCCGTCGGACCATCTCGCTCGGGCGCTTCCTGCGGCTCAACGTCTCCAAGACCGGCGCCTCCGTCTCCGTCGGCCGGCCGGGCGCGACCGTGAATGTCCGCGGCGACAAGGTCGACGGCACCGTCGGCGTGCCGGGCACGGGGCTCTCCTACCGGCAGCGGCTCGCGAACCGCGGTTGCGCGTCCGTCTTCCTGCTCGGCGCGATGCTCGCCGGCGCGACCTGGCTTTGGTTCGCCTGATCGCGTCGCGCGTCGCGCCGCAAGTGCCCGGGAAAGGACTCGAACCTTCACGCCTTTAGAGGGCGGCGGATTTTGAGTCCGCTGCGGCTGCCATTTCGCCACCCGGGCGGGTTGCGGTCCGTCATTCATTCCACGGAGGCGGGGCGGAGCAAGAAAAGAAAGACCCGCGCGGTGGCGCGGGTCCGGAGCGGCCGACAAAAAAGGCGCTCCGTGCGGAGCGCCTCTTGGTTTCGCGGCGAAGCGGATTACTTGGAGCCGAGGATCGCGTCCTTCGCGGCCTTGGCCACGCGGAACTTCACGACCTTCTTGGCCTTGATCTGGATCGTCTCGCCGGTGGCCGGGTTGCGACCCTGGCGGGCCTTGCGGTGGACGAGGACGAGCTTGCCGAGGCCGGGGAGCGTGAAGGAGTTCTTCGCGTTCTTGTAGGCGAGCGCGGCGATGATCTCGAGGATAGCAGTGGCCTGCTTCTTGGAGATCTCGGCCTTCTCGGCGATGGCGGCGGCGATCTGGGACTTGGTGAGGGCTTTGGACATGGTGTTTTGGGTTAGTGGTGCAGTGATGCGGGTGTATTTAGTAGCGAACCCCACGCTGATAACCAGCGAAAAATAAGGGTATCTTGCAAGTCGTCCGGACCCCGTCTCGCGACCGCCACCCGCCGAAAAAACTTTTACCCGCGGACGGTCTCTGTCATATCTCCTCCGCACCCACCCTCCTGCCATGCTTCCCCGACTCGCCTTCCTTCTCGCCGGCGCCGTCCTTCTCGGCCCGACCTCCGCCTCCGGGCAGGAGGTCAATGTCGAGCCGGCGTTCCCCGGTCTGAGCTTCAGCCTGCCGATCGGCGTCGCTCCTTTGCCGGGGAGCAAGGACGCGCTCTTCGTCATCGAGAAGGGCGACCCCGTCCCCGGGACGGCGGCGGACAAGTCCGCCGACAAGAAGAAGCGGGCGAGCGCCTACCTGGGGGGGAAGATCCAGATGGTCTCCGGCCTCGCGGCGGGCAAGCCGGTCAAACAGCAGGTCTTCCAGCTCGTCGCCAAGGATGGCGAGTTCGAGGCCGGCGGGGAGTGCGGCCTGCTCGGTTTCGCGGTCCACCCCCAATACCCAAAGAATCGGCAAGTCTTTGTCTATTACAGTATTAAGATTAGCGGTAAGCTGCACCAGCGTCTCTCCCGCTTCCAGCTCAAGCCCGGTGCGGAATTCGCGGTGGACCCCGCCACCGAGCAGGCGCTGATCACCCAGCAGGACCCGGCCTCGAACCACAACGGCGGCGACGTGCATTTTGGTCCGGATGGCTATCTCTATTTCAGCTGCGGCGACGGTGGCGCGGGCGGCGATGCCTTCAATACCGCGGCCTTCATCAACAAGGGATTCCACGCCGGGGTCTACCGGATCGATGTCGACAAGCAGCCCGGTAGCCTGGCCCCCAATCCCCACCCCTCGGTCATGACCGACGCCCAGGGGGGTGCCTACTATGCGATCCCCGCGGACAACCCCTTCGTCCGGGCGACCTCCCACCGCGGTCAGGCGATCGAGGCCAAGTCCGTCCGGACCGAGACCTGGGCCACCGGCCTGCGCAACCCCTGGCGGTTCTCCTTCGACCCCCAGACGGGCGTCTGCTACACCGGGGACGTCGGCCAGAACCTCTTCGAGGAAATCGACATCCTGGTCTCGGGCGGGGATTACGGTTGGAGCGAGGTCGAGGGGCAGCACGTCTACAACCGCAAGGACGCCAGCGCGAAGCAGGGCCCGGCCGCCTTGGCCCCCGCTTCCAAGCAGTGGATCGCGCCCATCTATGAATACGACCGCAAGGTCGGCAATTCGGTGACCGGCGGCGTGGTCTACCGCGGTGAGCGCCTGCCGGACCTCAAGGGCGCCTATGTCTTCGGTGATTACGCTTCCGGGCGGATCCTCGCCCTGCGCGAGAAGGGCGGCAAGTGGGAAGGGCAGGTCATCGCGAAGGACATGACCATCGCGGGCTTCGGGCACGACCCCGCCAACGGCGACGTCCTCTTCGCCGCGATGTCCGGTCAGGTCAAGCGCCTGACCAGGAAGTAGGCCGTGATGCTTTCCCGGCGCGCTTGGATCGGGCAGGTCGCCACCGTGGCGGGCGCGACCTTGCTCCGACCGGTCTTCGCCGCCGCACCGGCGCCGACGCCGGCCCGCCCGCCGGAGATCAGCCTCTTCACCAAGCACCTCGTCGGGCTGCCTTACGAGCAGCTGGCCGACGTCGTCGCGGAGATCGGCGTCAACGGGATCGAGGCCCCGGTCCGCCCGGGCGGTCACGTCGAGCCCGCGCGCGTCGAGGAAGACCTGCCTCGTCTGGCCGAGGCTTTGCGCCGGCGCGGGCTCCCGATCACGATGCTCACCACCGGCATCAACGAGGTGTCCGCCGCGACGCGCACCGAGGCGGTGCTGCGCACGGCCCGCGCGCTCGGCATCCCGCGCTTCCGGATGAATTGGTACGCGTATGACGGCCGGCGTTCGCCGTGGGCCCAGCTCGATGAGATCCGTCCCAGACTGCGCGACCTCGTGCAGCTGGCCCGCGAGATCGGCATCCGACCCTGCTACCAGAACCACTCCGGGGCGAAGTACGTCGGCGCCGGCGTCTGGGACATGGCGATGCTGATGCGCGAGCATCCGGCGGCCGACCTCGCTTGGGCCTTCGACATCTTCCACGCCACGGTCGAAGGGAGCACCTCCTGGCCGACGGAGCTGGAGCTGGTGCGCGAGCGGCTCGGCATGGCTTACTTCAAGAACTTCGCCTGGGAAGGGAAGGGGCACCGGTCCGTGGCCCTGGCCGACGGGGTGGTCGGCCCGGCCTACGTCGACCGTCTCAAGCGCGGTGGTTTCGCCGGACCGGTCTGCCTCCATGTGGAATACCTGCCCGAAGGCTCGCCCAAGGACGCCGCTTACCTGAAGCGGGCGGTCGCCGCCAGCCAGGCGGATCTGGCGACCTTGCGCGGTTGGTGGGGCTGAGGCCACGGGAAAACTTAGGCTGGAACTTTCCCGGGGGCGGGCTGTTATCGCCCCATGCCCCGCCTCGTCCCGCTCCTGCTGGCCGCCTCCGTCCTCTCGGCCGCCCCTGAACCCTACAAGCCGTCGGAAGGCGGCTCGGTCGCGCTCCCCCGCTTCCAGGTCCCCGAGGGCTTGGAGGTCACGCTCTGGGCGCGCTCGCCGATGCTGGCGAACCCGACCAACCTCGACATCGACGCGCAGGGTCGCGTCTGGGTCACCGAGGGCGTCAACTACCGCGTCTATAACAAGGGCGGCAAGCGCCGCCCCGAAGGCGACCGCGTCGTCGTCCTGAGCGACACCAAGGGCGCGGGCCAGGCCGATACCGTCGCCACGTTCGCGCAGGACGCCGGCTGGACCTCGCCGCTCGGCATCGCCGTCTTCGACAACGTCGTGATCGTCTCGCACGCGCCCGACCTCATCAAGTTCACCGACGTCAACCGCGACGGCAGGTTCGACCCCGCGGTCGACAAGCGCGAGGTGCTCCTCGGGGGCTTCGGCGGCCAGGACCATGACCACTCGCTGCACGCGATCGTCGCGGGCCCCGACGGCAAGCTCTACCTGAACGCCGGCAACTGCGGCGCTTCCTTCACCGACAAGTCCGGCAAGACCTTCCGCGTCTCCTCGGGCTACGTCGACCAGCGCGGCGGCGCCTGGCCGTATGACCCGAAGACCACCGCCGGCGCCAAGAGCGACGATGGGTTCGTCTGGTCCTCCGGTTTCTCCGCCCGCCTGAACGCCGACGGCTCCGGCGCCGAGATCATCGGCCACGGCTACCGCAACAGCTACGAGCACTTCCCGTCCTCCTTCGGCGACCTCTTCCAGGGCGACAACGACGACTCGAGCAGCTGCCGCACGTCCTTCATCCTGGAATACGGCACCGCGGGTTACACCACGCCGAAGGCCGCCGGCTACGGATCCGTCCGTCGTCCGGGCCAGCCGACGCCGCGCGCCCACTGGCGTCAGGACGACCCCGACACCATGGATGTCGGCGACGTCTACGGCTCGGGTTCCCCGACCGGCATCACCGTCTACGAGAACGGCGCGCTCGGCGACGCCTGGAACGGCACGCTCCTCAACTGCGAGCCTTCCCGTAACACCATCTTCGCCTACAAGCTCCAGCCGCGGAAGGGCGCCTTCGCGTTGAACGAGTCGACCCGCAAGGACTTCATCACCACGAACCCGGCCCGCGAGTTCGAGGGCACGGACTTCCACCGCATCAAGACCCCGGGCAAGAGCGGCGAGCACATCTGGTTCCGCCCGTCCGACGTCGCCGTCGGTCCCGATGGCGCGGTCTACGTGGCCGATTGGTACGACACCCGCGTGGGTGGCCACCAGACGCTCGACGACACCTGCACCGGCGCGATCTACCGCATCGCCCCGAAGGGTTTCAAGTCCGTCATCCCGAAGCTCGACCTGACCACGCCCGCCGGCGCCGTCGCCGCGCTGCGCAACCCGGCCGTGAACGTCCGCCACCTCGGCTTCAACGCCGCGAAGGGCTTCGGCGCGCAGGCGCTGCCCGCCGCGCTCGAACTCGCCAAGGACGCGAACCCCTTCGTCGCCGCGCGCGCCGTCTGGCTCCTGCCGCACCTCGGTGACGAAGGCGTCGCCCGCGCCAAGGAACTCCTGAAGGACGCGAACCCCGCGAACCGTCGCCTCGCGTTCCAGGCGCTCCGCCGCGTCGGTCAGGATGTGCTCCCGGCCGCCGCCGCGCTGGCCGCCGACGCCGATGTCGCCGTCCGTCGCGACGTCGCGACCTCGCTCCACGCGGTCGCCGCCGACAAGGCCGTGCCGATCCTCGTCGAGCTCGCGAAGCGCCTCGACGTGTCCGACAAGAATTCCGTCGCCGCCTTCGGCATCGGCGCCGCCGGCAAGGAGGCCCAGGTCTGGGCCGCGGTGAAGGCCGCCCTGGTCAAGGATGGCCAGCCGTGGTCGGCCGAAGTCGCCCGCATCGCCTGGGTGCTCCACACGCCCGACATGGTGAACGAGCTCTCCGCCCAGGCCACCGGCCAGCAGGTGTCCGCCGAGCAGCGCAAGCTCGCGACGGAGACGCTCTCCTTCGTCGAGTCCAAGGAAGCCGCCCTCTCCATGATCAAGCTCGCGGGCGAAGGCTCGCCCGTGAAGGGGGAGGCCGCCACCTGGGCCTTGATGCGCATGACCGGCGCCTGGTCCCAGTTCGACGTCCGTGCGGAACTCAAGAAGGCCGGCGTGTACGACGAGGCCAAGGTCGTCGTGAACCCGATCCAGGTGCCCGAGGCGCCGAAGCCCACCTACACGAGCGCCGACGTGCTCGCCAAGACCGGCGACGCCGCCAAGGGCAAGGCCCTCGCCCAGCGTTGCGTGATGTGCCACCAGATCGACGGCAACGGCCCGGCCTACGGCCCGGAACTCCGTGGTTTCGCCACCCGCCAGGGTCGCGAGGCCGTGGTCACCGCCATCGTCGAACCTTCGGCCAGCATCGCCCTGGGTTACGAAGGCACGACCCTCAAGCTCAAGGCCGGCGGTCAGATCGACGGCCTCCTGCAGTCCAACAACGACCCGGCGGTCATCAAGTCCGCCGGCGGCGTCTCCCAGCTCGTGCCGAAGAAGCTGATCGGCGGGCAGTCCAAACTGGGCAAGTCCCTGATGATGTCGGGCGAGCAGCTGGGCCTGAACGCCCAGGACGTGGCCGACCTCGCCGCCTGGTTGGCCGAGTACAAGTGAGCCGGGAAGGGTAATTCGGCCGTTCAAGGGGCTTTTCCGTGAGGAAAAGCCCCTTTTCATTTCCCGCTTGCATCCCGGCCAAGGCCACCCAAGTTCGACCCTCCTTTCCCTAGGCAAGGCACGGCCGCATGACGCGGGCCCGCGACTTACTAGGACACCAAAGCCTTTCTACAACCTATGAAGAAGTTCAGCCTCAACGTCACCAGCCGCCAGGTCCATGGCCGCGGCCCCGCCCGTCGCCTTCGCCTCGAGGGCGCGATCCCGGCCATCATCTACGGCAAGTCCGGCAACCAGAGCGTGTCGGTCAAGCAGGAGGACTTCCGCACCCTGATGCGCGCCAAGGGCACCGCCGCCGCCCTCATCGACCTGAATGTCGACGGCAAGCTGATGCTCTCCCTCATCAAGGAGTCCCAGCGTCACCCGATCACCCAGAAGTTCCTCCACATCGACATCATGGAGATCGACCCCAAGTCCCTCATGACCGCCGCCATCCCGGTGCGCGCCGTCGGCGAGGCCTATGGCGTCAAGACGGAGGGCGGCACGCTCGCCATCGTCTCCCAGACCATCAACGTGCGTTGCTTGCCGGACAACCTGCCCGAGTTCATCGAGGTCGACGTCACCGAGCTCAAGGTCAACCAGTCCATCCACGTCGGCGCCCTGAAGGCTCCGAAGGGCATCACCTTCCCGGGCGACCCCCAGCGCGTCGTCGTCGTCTGCTCCGAGATGGCCGAGGAAGAAGTCGCCGCCGAACCGGTCGCCGGTGCCGCTCCGGTCGCCGGAGCCGAAGGTGCCGCCGCCGCGCCCGCCGCCGGTGCCGCCGCCGCGCCCGCCGCCGGTGCCGCCGCCGCGCCCGCCGCCGCGCCCGCCGCCAAGAAGTAATTTCCGCCGCCGGGCGTCCCCGGCACCTGTTCTTTGAAGTCAAATGCCATTCTCGGTCATCGCCGCCCTCGGCAATCCGGGCCGAGAATATGCCGCCACGCGCCATAACGCGGGGTGGATCGTCCTCGACGCCCTCGCCACCCAGGCCGGGGCTGCCTGGCAGGTGGAGAGCCGTTTCCCGGCCGCGGTCACCAAGGTCATGCTCGGAGGTTCCTCCGTCCACCTGGTCAAGCCCCAGAGCTTCATGAACGTCAGCGGGGAGCCCCTCGCCGCCTTCCTCCGCTTCCACCGCCTCGAGCCCTCCGCCCTCGTCGTGCTCCACGACGACATCGCGTTCGAACCCGGCCAGATGCGCCTCGCGCTCGGAGGTTCGGCCGCCGGTCACAACGGCGTCGCCAGCTGCATCCGCCAATTCGGCGAAGCCTTCGTCCGCGCCCGGCTGGGGATCGGCCCCAAGCGCCACCCCGAACAGGACCTCGCCGACCATGTCCTCGGCAAGTTCCCCGCCGCCGACCTCGCCCAGCTCCAGGCCCGCATTCCTGACTTCATCCTCGGACTCGAAACCCTTTTCACCCGCGGCCTTCCCGCCGCCCAGAACCTCACCAACAGAAAATCACCATCACCATGACCACCGCCCAGCTCCGCCGCTCCTACCGCGCCAGCCTGATCCTCGACCTCCGCGGTTCGACGGACGCCCCTGAAGCCGTCATCGAGCGCCTCAAGGACACCCTCAAGTCCCTCGACTGCAAGGTGACCGAGTCCGAGAACCTCGGCCAGAAGGAGTTCTCCCGCGTCGTCGATCGCAAGTTCCCCTCCGGTCTCTACGTCCAGTTCCACTTCGAAGGCCCGGTCAACACCCCCACCGCCTTCCGCGAGAAGCTCCGCCTCGACCGCACGGTCAATCGCCTGCTCGTGCAGTCGGCCAACTAAGCCCCTTCCCCCCTCCCGCCGTGGCCTCCTCCTTCAATCGCGTGATCCTCGCGGGCAACATGACCCGCGATCCCGAGGCGCGCGCCCTCCCTTCGGGGCAGGCCCTCACCAAGTTCTCCCTCGCCGTCAACCGCGCCTACACCACCAAGGAAGGCGAGAAGCGCGAGGAAGTCACCTACGTCGACATCGAGAGCTACGGCAAGCAGGCCGAGATCATCGCCAAGTACTGCGGCAAGGGTTCCGGTATCCTCGTCGAAGGCCGCCTGAAGCTCGACCAGTGGGAGGACAAGAAGACCGGCGAGAAGCGTTCGCGCCTCGGCGTCGTCCTCGAGAACTTCACCTTCATCGGTGGCAAGTCCCAGGGCGGCGAAGAGGGCGGCTCCGCCCCCCGTGCCCGCGGCGGCAACGACACCCCTTCCCCGGCGCCCGACCACGGCGGCGACGACGTCCCCTTCTGATCATCCCCCTCCTTTAACCCAAGCAAGCACCTATCATGGCATTCACCGAAGTTCTCCTCATCAAGCCCGTCGACGGCCTGGGCGCCGAAGGCGAGCAGGTCCGCGTCCGCGCGGGCTTCGCGCGCAACTACCTGTTGCCCCAGGGCATCGCCCTGCCGGTCAACCGCGCCAACACCAAGTACATCGAGTCCCTCCAGAAGGCCCGCGAGCTCCGCGAAGCCCGCGACCTCGAGGCCGCCAAGGCCATCGAGACCAAGCTCGCCGCCATCAACCTCGTCTTCGCCGTCAAGACCGGCGAGGGCGGCAAGATGTTCGGCGCGATCAGCACCGCCGAAATCGCGGCCAAGCTGGCCGAGCACGGCGTCGAGCTGGAGCGCAAGCGCATCCACCTCGGCCAGGGCCCGGTGAAGTTGCTCGGCAAGCACGTCTGCAGCATCCGCCTCCACGGCACCGTCATGGTCGAGCAGGGCTTCGAGGTCGTCTCCGAGAACCCGATCGAGCCCGTCGCCGAGGAGGCGCCCGAGGCCGACGAGCGCGAGCACCGCGACGACAAGAAGTCGCGTAAGCCGCGCAAGGAGAAGGCCGACAAGAAGGCCTGAGTTCCGCGCCATCCCGGATCAGGGCGTGAGGCCTCGGCCTCGCGCCCTTTTTCTTTCTGGTGGCGGTCGCGGGCTGTGAATAGACCGTGAACGAAGCGTGAACGGCCCGTGCATCGTTTGTCGCTGTCACCCCTCCGCCCCCCGCCCACTCTCCCCCTTTTCCATGGCCGAAAGACCCCAGCGCCCGCGTCGCGACGCCGAGCCCAACTACGGCGACCGCGTCCCGCCCCATAACCTCGACGCCGAGCGCGGCCTGATCGCGAGCATCATCATCGACGGCGGCGACACCCTGCAGCGCTGCCTCGAGCAGAAGGTCACGCCCGACTACTTCTTCGACCCCAAGCACCAGGACATCTACGCCGCGGCGCTCCAGCTCTCGCAGGAGAGCGTGGGCATCGACGAGATCACGCTGACCGAGCGCCTGCGCCGGGAAGGCTCGCTGGACGCCGCCGGCGGCGCCGCCTACGTGAACGAGCTGACGGGGCAGGTCGCCTCGACCGCGCACGCGCCCCACTGGCTGAGCATCGTCCGCGAGAAGCATTTCATCCGGAAGCTGATCTCCACCGCGGTGACCACCGTGGAGAAGGCGCACGCCCATACCGAGGGCATCGCCCGCCTCATGGAGGAGGTCGAGCGAGCGTTCTTCAGCATCAGCGAGGACCGCATCTCGGAGTCGGCCATGCCCGTCGACAAGTCGATCGAGGAGGCCATGGAGCTCGTCGAGAAGATCATGCGCGACCGCAACTCGGTGCAGGGCCTGCCGACCGGGTTCACCGACCTGGACGCGCTGACCTTCGGCTTCCAGGGCGGCCAGATGATCGTCGTGGCGGCCCGTCCCGGCATGGGCAAGACCTCCATCGCCCTCAACTTCATCGAGGCCGCGCTTTTCCCCAAGCCGAACGCCGGCCGCGGGCCCGCGCACGTGATGCTCTTCTCCCTCGAGATGCCCGCGCGCGAGCTGGCCCTGCGCCTCCTCTGCTCCCGCGCCCGCGTCAACCAGCAGAAGCTCCGCTCCGGCCACCCCGACGAGCGCATGCAGCTCGACCTCGTGGCGGCGGCCAACGAGTACCGCGGGCGCCCGCTGGTCATCGACGACAACGGCGGCCAGACCATCCTCGAGATCCGCGCCAAGTGCCGCCGCGTCCACGCCCGCAAGCCCCTCGACCTGATCGTCATCGACTACATCCAGCTCATCAACGGCATGGACTCGAGCGTCTCCCGCGAGCAGCAGATCGCCGAGGTCTCCCGCAGCATCAAGGCCATGGCCAAGGAGTTCCGGGTCCCGATCATCGCGCTGGCCCAGCTGAACCGCAAATCGGAGGACGAGGCCCGCCAGCCCAAGATGTCGGACCTCCGCGAGTCCGGCTCGATCGAGCAGGACGCCGACATCGTCATGCTCATCTCCAAGCCGCAGGTCAGCGCCAAGCAGGCCCAGGAGCAGGAACAGGAGCATGCCAGCCAGCCCGGTTGCTTCGCCCGCGAGCTCATCGTCGCCAAGAATCGTAACGGTCCCACCGCCGACATACCCTTGCTCTTTAACGCGAGCCTCACACGCTTCGAGGCTCTCGCCAGGGAATCCCGCAATGCCTAAGCCTTCCGCCCGCCGCTTCCTCCTTTCCGCCTGCCTGCTGCTGGCTCCCTTGCTGGCCGCCGCCCAGGCCGCGGCCCCGGCCGCCGTGGAGAGGGTGCCGAACGTCCGCGCGATCACCGTCAAGGCCCAGGGCGGCGCGGTCTCCGAGGCTTTCGTCCGGGGCTTCGTCGCCTTCCGTACCGGCGAACCCTTTTCCCGCGAGGCGGCCGCCAGCACGGTCCGCGCGCTCTACGCGACCGGTCGGTTCAGCCAGGCGGTCGTGCTCCCGCACCTCGACCCGGCGACCGGCGAGGTCGACGTGGAGATCGTCGTCGAGCCCCGGCCGGCCCTCCTCGCCGTCACGTTCCGCGTGACCGACGGCGACAAGGAGCTGCCCGAAGGCTCGCTGGGCAGCCTCGAGCTCGAGCAGATCCGCTTGGGCGAGCCGCTCGACCTCACCGCCCTCCGCCAGGCCGAGCTCAAGCTCCAGACCGAGCTGCGCAAGAAGCGTCCCTTCACGGTCGTGACCTCGGAGGTCACCTCCACGCCGCGCGGCGCCGCCGTGCTCGTCCGCATCCGCCCGGGGGCCGATCTGCGCGTCGACCACGTCCGCCTCGAAGGCGCGCAGGCCCTGGACGCCGCCAAGGTCATCGACGCGGCCGAACTCAAGGCGTCTTCCTGGCGCTGGTGGAAATTCTCCTGGCTCACCAGCGGCGGCCGCCTCGATCCGGAGGATTACCGCCGGGATTGCCAGGCCGTCCGCGACCATTACCGGTCGCAAGGCTTCCTCGACGTGCAGGTCGAGGAGCTGCCCGCCGAGAAGGCCTGCGTCGTGAAGGACCTCGCCGACGGTTCCGGCTGGATCGACGTGGTCATCCGCATCAAGGAAGGCCGCCGTTACTCCGTCGGCGCCATCGAGATCGAGGGCAACCGCATGGGCGCCGCCAACCCCGTGTTCGCCGCCGAGGCCCTGCGTCGCGTCGTCAACGAGGTCTCGCTCCGCCGCGGGGCCCGGCCCGCGGCCGTCGACCGGCTCAACGCGGGCGACTGGTTCGCCAACGCCAACGTCGAAGCCGCCGCCGACAAGCTCCGCGAGTACTACGGCCAGATGGGCTACCTGGCCGCCCAGGTGAACGTCGTCCGCCGCCCCAACCTGGAGACCGGCGCGATCGACCTGCGCTTCGTGCTCGAGGAAGGCGAACGCACCAGCGTCCGCGCCGTGGAGGTGCAGGGTAACACCAAGACCCGCCTCAACGTCATCGCCCGCGAGCTCGCCCTCGGCCCCGGCGAGGTCTTCGACCTGGCCCGCATGCGCGTCTCCGAGGCCCGCCTCCGCAACACGCAGTTCTTCGAGGAGGTCCGCCTCGCCCCCGTGCCCACCGCGGTGCCGGGCCAGAGCGACCTCCGCATCACCGTCAAGGAAGGCAACACCGGGTCGGTCAGCTTCGGCGCCGGCTACAGCACCGTCGAGCAGCTCGTCGGCTTCGTCGAGTACGCCGAGGGCAACTTCGACTACACCAACCCGGAAGGGTGGTACCGCGGCGGCGGCCAGAAGCTCCGCCTGCGCGTCTCCGTCGGCAACCTCTCGAACACGGTCGAGCACTCCTTCGAGGAGCCCGCGCTCTGGGATCGCGACCTCGCGGTCGGCTACAAGGTCGAGCGACGTTTCGTCGGTTACCAGTCGTCCAACTTCTCCGTGCTCACGCAGGGGGTGGGCGTCTACGCCCGCCGCCGCGTCTTCGGCAACGTCGAGGGCCGCATCGCCTACGACCTCCGTCGCATCGGCGTGGATAACGTCACGGCCCAGGCCCCGGCGGATGTCCAGCTCGAGGTCGCCGGCCCCCGGACCATCTCCTCCGCGACCGCTTCGCTCGTGTACGACACGCGCGACGAGTACAACTTCCCGACCCGCGGCGCGCGTCTGGCCTGGACGGAGGAGCTGGCGGGCGGCGCCCTCGGCGGCGGTGTCGACTACCTCAAGTCCGAGCTGCGCGGTGGCAAGTGGTTCCTGCTCTCCCCGACGGCCGAGCAGACGCTCGCCCTCGTCGGCCGGGTCGGCGCCCTGACCGGCACCGGCGGCACGTTGCCCTTCTACGAGCGTTTCTACCTGGGTGGCGCGTACGACATGCGCGGCTTCGACTTCAACGACGTCGGTAGCGCCGGCACGTACGACCAGACCAACGGGTCCCAGCCGATGGGGGGCCTGACCTACGGCTACCTCACCGCCGAGTATACGATCAAGGCCGCCGACAACCTCCGGTTCGCCGCCTTCTACGATTACGGTTTGGTCAACCGGGGGGAGCGCGACTTCTCCTTCAACGAGGCCAACTCCAACTGGGGGCTGGGCATGCGCATCCTCCTGGGCGGGGCCGTCATGCGCCTCGACTTCGGTTTCCCCCTCCAATTGACGCCCGGCCCGGCAGGGACCACCCTGAATCAGGGGGGGATGAAGTTCAACTTCAGCTTCGGAACCGTCTTTTGATTGCCAAGCCCACCCCCCCGCATCTTTATCGAATGACTATGAAAACCCTACCTCTCCTCCTCGCCTTCGCCGCCGCCTCCGTCTCCGCGGCCGCCCCGAACGTCGGCGTCGTCGACGTCGCCGAAGTCATGTCCAAGTACAACAAGGCCATCGAAATCAAGGGCGGCATCGACCAGTCCCTGGCCCAGTCCAAGGCCCAGGTCGAACAGAAGGGCAAGGAGCTCGAAGCCCTCAAGGCCGACTTCGACAAGACCGTGAAGGACGCCAACAACCCGATGCTCAACGAGTCCGGCAAGAAGGCCGCCGTGGGCGAGGCCCAGGCCAAGCAGCAGAACCTGCAGCAGCGCTTCAACGAGTACCAGCAGTTCGTCCAGCAGGCCCAGGGCAGCATCCAGGCCCGCGCCGGCGAGCTCGAGAAGGCCGTCCTGGCCGACGTCAAGACCGCCGCCGAGAAGATCGCCAAGGAGAAGGGTCTCCAGCTCATCCTCCCCAAGGCCGTGGCCTTCGTCGCCGACGACTCCCTCAACGTCACCGCCGACATCGTCAAGGAACTGAACGACAACTACAAGTCGGCCGCCCCGGCGCCCGCCGCCCCCGCCGGCGACAAGCCCGCCGCCAAGTAAGCCCTCCGACGCGCCCCTGACAACAGGGGCGCTTCATTTAGGACCATGTCCATCGCCTTCTCGCTCCCCGAGCTCGCCGCCGTCGTCGACGCGCGGGCGGTCGAGGGGGTCCGGACGGCGCCGATCCGCGGTATCGCCAGCCTGGCCGAGGCCGGTCCCGATGACCTTTCCTTCCTCGGCAATCCCAAGTACGCCGCCGAGGTCGCCGCCTCCCGGGCCGGGGCGATCTTAGTCCCGGCTGATTTCGCGGGTTCGCCCGCCGCCGGCCAGGTCTTCCTTCGGGTCGACAAGCCCTCCTACGCGCTGGCCTTGGTCTGCTCCGTCCTCGAAGCCCGGCTTTGGCCGAAGCCGCCCGCCGGCCGCCATCCTTCCGCGGTCGTGGCCGCCGGCGCCCGGGTCGACCCGTCGGCCAGCCTCGGCCCCTTGTGCGTCATCGAAGAGGATGCCGTCATCGGCGCCGGCGCGGTCCTCGACGCCCTGTGCCATGTCGGTCGCGCCGCGGTCGTCGGCCCCGATTGCTGGCTGAAGTCCGGCGTGAAGGTCGGCGACTTCTGCGTGCTCGGCGCCCGCTGCCGTCTCCAGCCCGGCGCCGTGGTCGGGGCCGAAGGCTTCGGCTTCGAGCCCGTCGGCGGCGAAATCCGCCGCATCCCGCAGGTCGGCGTGGTCGTGCTCGAGGACGACGTCGAGATCGGGGCGAACACGACCCTCGACCGCGCGCGCTTCAGCCGCACGGTCGTCGGCCGCGGCACCAAGATCGATAACCTCGTCCAGATCGCCCACAATGTGCGCATCGGTCGCCAGTGCCTCATCACGGCGCAGGTCGGCATCGCCGGCAGCACCACCTTGGGCGACCATTGCGTGCTCGGCGGCCAGGCCGGCGTGGCCGGTCACCTCACCCTGGGCGATCGCGTCCGGCTCGGCGCCCAGACGGGCCTCTTCGAGGACGTCCCCGCCGACGGCTTCATGAACGGGACGCCCGCGGTGCCCTTCGGGCTCGAGCGCCGGCTGGTCGTGCTCTCCCGGAAACTCCCCGAGCTGTTCAAAAAGGTTGATTCGCTCGCCGCCTCCTTGGACGCTCTGCGCCCGCCCGCACCATGAGCCAACCCGAGATGAAAGTGTTTTCCGGCAACGCGAACCCCGCGCTCGCGAAGGAAATCTGCGAACACCTCGGCGTCCCGCTCGGGACCGCGACGGTCAACCGGTTCCCCGACGGCGAGACGTTCGTCCAGATCAACGAGAACATCCGCGGGTGCGACGTCTACGTCATCCAGCCGACCTGCGCTCCGGCCAACGACCGGATCATGGAGCTCCTGATCATGATCGACGCGATGCGCCGCGCCTCCGCCGCCCGCATCACCGCCGTCATCCCGTTCTTCGGTTACGCCCGCCAGGATCGCAAGGACAAGCCCCGCGTGCCGATCACGGCCAAGCTCGTCGCCAACCTGCTCACGGCCGCCGGCGCGAACCGCGTGCTGACCGTCGACCTGCACGCCCAGCAGATCCAGGGCTTCTTCGACATCCCGGTCGACCACCTCTACGCCTCCCCGGTCTTCTACAAGCACATCAAGGACAAGCCCTGGCTGAAGGACGCGACGGTCTTCTCGCCCGACGTGGGCGGCCTGAAATACGCCTCCGCCGTGGCCGACATGTTGCACCTGCCCTACGGTTTCGTGGCCAAGCGCCGCACCAGCGCCACCACCGTGCAGGCGACCAGCCTCGTCGGCGAGGTCGACGGCCGCGACATCATCCTGGTCGACGACATGACCGAGACGGCGGGCACCCTCGTCGCCGCGGCCGACCTGCTCAAGAAGAACGGCGCCCGCTCGGTCCGCGCCGTGGTCTCGCACTGCATGATCCAGGAGATCGCCTACGCCCGCCTGCGCGGCGGCCCGATCGACGAGGTCATCACGACCAACTCCGTCCCGGCCGACTGGCCCAAGGACCTGCCGATCACCGTGCTCTCGATCGCCCCGCTGCTGTCCGACGCGATCCGTCGCATCCACGGCAACAACAGCGTGACGGACCTCTTCCCGATCAAGGGCCACTGAGCCGGGTCGTCCGGACGCGAAAAAGGCCGCCTCACCCGAGGCGGCCTTTTGTTTGGTCCGGTCGCCGGCCTACTTCTTGCCCGACTTGAGGAACTCGAGGATCACCTGGGCTTGGTCGCCGGTGTGCCCCTTGTGGTCGGCGTAGACGCACTTCCCGTCCTTGAAAAGGAAGGCGCTGCGGCCGGCCATGCCGATGAGGTTCTTCACGCCGAAGGCCTCGGTGACGGCCTTCTTCTCCTTGTCGGCCAGCAGGCGGAAGGGGAACTTCTGCTCTTCCTTGAACTCCTTCTGCAGCTTCTCGTCGTCGGTGCTGACGCCGAGGACGGCGACGCCGGCCTTCTGCAGGGCGTCCCAGTTGTCGCGCAGCGAGCAGCCTTGCTTGGTGCAGCCGCCGGTCTTGGCCTTCGGGTAGAAGTAGACGAGCAGGTAGCCTTGGGCGCCTTCTTTGGCGAGGTCGACCGGCTTGCCGTCCTGATCGTTGCAGGTCACCGCGGGGATGGGGTCGCCGACGGCGAGTTTTTCCGCCGCGGCGCCGAAGAAGGGGAGGGAGGTCATGAGGAGGGTGGCGAAGAGAGTCTTCATGCGGCGCAGGTTAGGCGGCCGTCCGCAAAAGGCAAACGTGTCCGCGGTGTTTTGTGTCGCTTGTCCGACTTTCCGGGGGCAAAAATACGCCATGTTGCAGGCCGTCCTCGACACCATCCCCCATCGTCCGCCGTTCCTCTTCCTGGACCGGATCGACGAGGTCCGGGCGGATGGCGCCACCTGCACCCGCACCTTCCGCGCCGACGAGCCGTTCTACGCCGGGCACTACCCCGGCAACCCGATCACGCCCGGGGTGCTGCTGTGCGAGTCGGTCTTCCAGGCGGGTGCCGTCTTCCTCACGAAGAAGCTGCAGGCCGAGGGCGGCGCCCCCGCCGGCAAGACCCCGGTGCTCTGCCGGATCGAGGAGGCCAAGTTCAAGGGGATGGTGAAGCCCGGCGATACCGTCTCGATCGAGGTGAAGCACGTCGAGACCCTGCAACAGTTCCATTTCCTGACGGGCACGGTGCGGCGCGACGGCAAGGCCGTCCTGACCATCCGCTTCGCCCTCGCCCTCGTCGACCAACCCGCCTGACCCATGTCCTTCCTCGGCCTGTCCGGTAAGACCTTCCTCGTCCTCGGCGTCGCGAACAAGAAGTCCGTCGCCTGGCACGTCGCCCAGACCCTGGAGTCCGAGGGCGCCAAGGTCGTCTACTCGGTGCGCTCGCAGGCCCGCTTGGATTCGTTGAAGGGCCTCCTCGATGGCAAGCCGGTCTACCTCTGCGACCTCGAGCATGAGGCCCAGACGCAGGCGCTCGCCGCCGCTGTCGGGCGCGAGCATGGCCCGCTCGACGGCGTCCTGCACAGCGTGGCGTTCGCCAACTTCTCCAAGGGCATGCAGCCGTTCCATGAGACGGTCCGCGCCGACTTCCTGCAGGCCACCGCGATCTCCGCGTTCTCGCTCGTCGAGCTGGCCCGGGCGCTCAAGCCGCACCTCAAGGTCGACGCCTCCATCGTCTCGATCGGCATCTCCTCGCAGGTGACGGCCGCGAACTACGGCTACATGTCGCCGATCAAGGCCGCCCTCGAGTCCGCCAGCCGCTTCCTCGCGAAGTCCTTCTCGGCCGACTCCCGCGTGCGTTTCAATTCCGTCAATGCCGGCCCGCTCAAGACGAGCGCCAGCGCCGGCATCCCCGGCTATCTCCATAACTACCTGCACGCCGAGAAGATGACCTTCCGCAAGGCGGCCTTGAAGACGCAGGAGGTCGCCGACACGGCGGTCTGGCTGCTCTCGCCGCGCTCGAGCGGCATCAACGGCCAGGGCATCGTGGTCGACGCCGGCATGGGCTGGAACTTCTTCGACGAGGAACTCGTGGCCGCTTCCTCCCGTCTCCCCGGCTCGTGATCTTCCAGCGCACCGTCCTTGCCGGCCTCGTCGCCGAGCTGCCTCCGGAGGTCTGGACTTCCGACGAGGTCGAACGTCGCCTGGCGCCGCTCTATGGCCGCCTGAAGCTGCCGGAGGGTCGGCTCGAGCTGATGACCGGGATCCGCGAGCGCCGTTTCTGGCCGCAGGCGATCCGCCCTTCCGCCGCGTCCGCGCTCGCCGGTCGGCGCGCGATGCAGGCCGCCGGCACGGGCCCCGCCGACGTCGACCTGCTCATCCATGCCTCGGTCTGCCGCGACCGCCTCGAGCCCTCGACCGCGGCCTACGTGCACGGCCTGCTCGGCCTCGGGCCGCAGGCGCAGATCCTCGACGTCTCCAACGCGTGCCTAGGTTTCCTCAACGCCGTCGCGCTGGCGGCAGGCATGGTGGAGTCCGGCCAGATCCGCCGCGCGCTGGTCTGCTCGGGTGAGGATGGCCGCCCGCTCGTCGAACGTACGATCCGCCTGCTCAACGAGGACCTCGCGCTCACGCGCGAGACCATCAAGCCGTACTTCGCCAACCTCACCATCGGCGCCGGGGGCGCCGCGGTGGTGGTCGCCCGCGAGGACTTGGCCGGCCCCGGTGGGATCCGCCTGCTCGGCGGCGCCGCCGAGACCGATTCCTCCGCGAATGGTCTTTGCGAAGGGGACACCTCGTCCGCCGAACTCGACATGCGTACGGATTCCGAGGCGCTCCTGGCCGCGGGCGTCGCGCTGGCCCGTCGCTGCTGGGGTCGCTTCAAGGCCGAGACCGGCTGGGATGAGTCCACGCCGCATCGCGTGGTCACCCATCAGGTGGGCCGCCGTCATTCCGCGCTGCTGTTCGAGAATCTCGGCCTCGATCCGGCGAAGGACTACCAAACCTTCGACCGCCTCGGGAATGTCGGCTCGGTCTCCGTGCCCGCCACGCTGGCGCTGGGCCTCGCCGCCGGCCGGATCCGGCCGGGTGAGCGCGTCGCCCTGCTGGGCATCGGCAGCGGTCTCGCCAGCATGATGCTGGCCGTCGAATGCCGATGACCGCCGCCGACCTGTCCCCCGCCGTCCAGGCGCTCTATCCCTTCGCGCCGCGCGACTTCGCCGCGCTCTCGGGCCGGATGAGCTACGTCGATCATGGGCCGCGCGACGGCCGCCCGGTCCTCCTGCTCCACGGCAACCCCTCCTGGTCGTTCCTCTGGCGCGACCTCATCCTGCGGCTCGCCGCCCAAGGCCGCCGGGTCATCGCGCCCGATCATGTCGGGATGGGTCTCTCCGCCCGCCCGGACCGTTTCCTGCGGCTGGCCGACCGCATCGCCGACGTCGAAGCCCTGCTCGCCCACCTCGGAATCGGGGAATTCGACCTCGGGGTGCACGATTGGGGTGGTGCCATCGGCTTCGGCGTCGCGGGTCGCCGGCCGGACCGGGTGGGGCGCATCCTCGTCACGAACACCGGCGCGTTCCTCTCGGAACGCATCCCGGCCCGCATCGCCCTCTGCCGGGACCCCCTGATCGGCCGTTTCCTCGTCCAGGGGCTGAACGGCTTCGCCTGGCCGGCTACCTGGATGGCCGTCGAGCGGCCGATGAGTCCGGCCGCCAAGGCCGGTTTCCTCGCTCCCTATGGGTCCCCGGCGGTCCGCCGGGCGGTCGCCGACTTCGTCGCTGACATCCCCATGGAGCCCGCCCACCCCACCCGGAGCGTCTTGGCGGGCGTCGAGGCCTCCCTGGCTGGCCTCAAAGGTAAGCCGATGCTGCTTTGCTGGGGGATGCGGGACTTCTGCTTCGACCGGAGCTTCCTGGAGGGCTTCCGCGAGCGTTTCCCTGACGCCCAGCCGCTCCTTTTCGCCGACGCCGGGCACTACGTGCTGGAGGATGCCGGCGAGGCGGCCCTGGGCCCGTCGACCGACTTCCTTTTGGGCGCCTAGCGAGGGTGGTTCGGCGGGTCGCTCTCGACCTCGGGAAAAACCCTGTGGATAACGTGTGAGCAACGGTTTCTAACACCCCCTATAAGTTTTTGTAAGGGATTGATGGGTAGTTATTTCTGGGGGTCCAAAAACATTCACCGCGACCCCTTTTCCTGTTGCTCCGAGGGGTGTTAAAAACACGCTTTTGGCACCGCGGAAAACCGCGGGAAAACACCCCTTTTCAACAACAACTCATGAGCGAAAATTCCGACAAGTCACCCAACCGCGGCAAGCATGCCGGCAAGGAAGAATACGGCGCCTCCGACATCAAGCGCCTGAAGGGCCTCAAGGCCGTCCGCGAGCGACCCGGTATGTATATCGGCGATACGAACGAGACGGGCCTCCATCACTGCGTCTATGAGATCGTCGACAACTCGATCGACGAGGCGCTCGCCGGTTATTGCAAGCACATCAAGGTCGAGATCCACGCCGACGGCTCGCTGTCCGTCGAGGACGACGGCCGCGGCATCCCCGTCGCGATGCACCCGGAGGAGAAGATCCCCACGCTCGAGCTCGTGCTGACGAACCTCCACGCGGGCGGCAAGTTCGACAAGGGCGCGTACCAGGTTTCCGGCGGCCTCAACGGCGTCGGCGCGAAGTGCGTCAACGCCCTCTCCGACAACTTCATCGCCGAGGTCAGCCGCGAAGGCGAGGTCCACCAGATGAAGTTCTGCCGCGGCGAGGTCACGCAGCCGATCAAGGTCATCGGCAAGACCAAGCGTACCGGCACCAAGATCACCTTCCATCCGGACCCCGAGATCTTCGTCGCGACCCAGGAGTTCAAGTACGACACGCTCGTCCGCCGCATGCGCGAGCTCGCGTTCCTCGTCCCCGGCATCACCGTCGAGATGAAGGACCAGCGCTCCAACCGCGCCGATAAGTTCGAGTTCAAGGAGGGCATCGCCGAGTACGTCTCCTTCCTCAACGCCAACGAGGAGCGTCTCTTCGACAAGCCGATCCTGATGGCCGCCGAGGTCGACTTCACCGACCTGGCCAACCCGCGCGTGATGGCCGAGGGCGAGAAACCCAAGCCCGGCCAGCGCCGCATGACCGTCGACGTCGCCCTGCAGTATAACGACCGCTACGACGAGATGGTCTTCAGTTACACCAACCTGATCAACCAGCCCGAGGGCGGCACCCACCTCTCCGGCTTCCGCTCCGCGCTCACCCGCGTCATCAACCACTACGCGAAGTCCAACAACCTCATCAAGGACAAGGACGCCAAGCTCAACGGCGACGACATGCGCGAGGGCCTCGTGGCCGTCATCTCCGTCAAGCACCCGGACCCGAAGTTCCAGTCCCAGAACAAGACCCGCCTGACCAACCCCGAGGTCGAGGGCATCGTCACCTCCGTCGTCGGCGAGCAGCTCAAGTACTACCTCGAGCGCGACCCGAAGACCGGCCGTCGCATCGTCGATAAGTGCCTCAACGCCGCCCGCGCCCGCGAGGCCGCGCGCAAGGCCCGCGAGACCGTCCGCAAGTCCGCCATGTCCTCCGGCGGCCTCCCCGGCAAGCTGGCCGACTGCTCCGAGAGCGACCCGTCCGTCTGCGAGCTCTACATCGTCGAAGGCGACTCGGCCGGTGGTTCCGCCAAGCAGGGCCGCGACCGCCGCTACCAGGCGATCCTGCCGATCAAGGGCAAGATCCTCAACGTCGAGAAGGCCCGCATCGACAAGATCCTCTCCAACGAGGAGATCCGCACGATCATCACCGCCTGCGGCACCGGCATCGGCAAGCACGAGGGCGACGGCGCCTTCGACGTCACCAAGTGCCGCTACCATAAGCTCGTCATCATGACGGACGCGGACGTCGACGGTTCGCACATCCGGACGCTGCTGCTGACGTTCCTCTTCCGCCAGATGCCGGGCCTGATCGAGGCCGGCTACGTCTACATCGCCCAGCCGCCCCTCTACCGCATCAAGCGCAAGAAGCGCGAGCAGTACGTCGACAACGACCCGGAGCTCAACCGCATCCTCCTCGAGCTCGGCTCCGAGGACGTGAACCTGCTCCGCCTCCGCGACAAGCACGTCTTCCCGGGCCAGAAGCTCGACAAGATCGTCGAGTCCCTCGCCCGCCTCGAGTCCCTCGGCGCCGGCATCGGCCGCACGGGCTGCCAGCTCGGCGCCTACCTCGACCAGCAGGACCCCAAGACCCACGCGCTCCCGCGCTTCATCGTGCGCACCCGCACGGGCAACGAGGAGACCTATGAGTTCCTCGCCGACGCCGACGCCAAGCAGGCCTACCTGCGCAAGGCCGGCGTCGAGGATTTCCTCGCCGACAAGATCGACCGCGAGAAGAAGCTCAAGGACGGCACGGTCGTCCAGGAGCGCGTCAACGTGATCGAGGTCTTCGAGAACGACGCCATCACGAAGGTCCTCAAGGAGCTCGAGACCCAGGGCATGGACGTGAAGCAGTTCCAGGCCGGCGAGGAGCCGCGCTACCACCTGATCGACGGTTCGACCGCCGAGGAAGCCCCGGCCGCCGCCGAGGGCGAGGAGGAGCCCGCCGCCAAGGGCGAGGAGAAGCCCGCCAAGAAGCTGGTCAAGAAGGCCGAGCCCATCCCGCTCGGCTCCATCCTCGAGCTGATCGGCCAGATCCGCCAGTTCGGCCGCAAGGGCCTCACCATCCAGCGCTACAAAGGCCTGGGCGAGATGAACCCCAAGCAGCTCTTCGAGACGACCATGGATCCGGCCAAACGCCGCTTCCTCAAGGTCGACATCGCCGACGCCGCCGAGGCCAACCGCGTCTTCGCCATGCTGATGGGCGAGGACGTGCCGAACCGCCGCGCCTTCATCGAGGACAACGCCCTCAACACCTCGAACCTCGACGTCTGAGCCCCGCCCAGCCCCACCCCCGACCTCTTCGACCATGTATTCCGACAAGGAAAAACTCACCTCCGCCAACATCACGGAGATCATGCAGACGGCCTACATCGACTACTCGATGTCGGTCATCGTCTCCCGCGCGCTCCCCGACGCCCGCGACGGCCTCAAGCCGGTCCAGCGCCGCATCCTCTACGCGATGCTCCGCGAAGGCCTCGTCCACAACCGCCCGTTCGACAAGTGCGCGGGCGTCGTCGGCGAGGTGCTGAAGAACTACCACCCCCACGGCGACAGCTCCGTGTACGACACGCTCGTGCGCCTCGCCCAGAACTGGGTCATGCGCTACCAGCTCATCGAGCCCCAGGGCAACTTCGGCTCGGTCGACGGCGACCCGCCCGCGGCCTACCGCTACACCGAGTGCCGCCTGTCCGAGATCGCCGAGGAACTCCTCGCCGACATCGACGAGGAGACGGTCGACTTCGTCCCGAACTACAAGGAGTCGACCACCGAGCCGACCGTCCTCCCGTGCGCCCTGCCGCACCTGCTGATGAACGGCTCGACCGGCATCGCGGTCGGCATGACGACCAACATCCCGCCCCATAACCTCCAGGAACTCGTCGACGCCACCTGCCTGATCATCGACAAGCCGAGCGCCACCGTCGAGGACCTCGAGAAGGTCATCATCGGGCCCGACTTCCCGACGGGCGGCGTCATCAACGGCAAGGAGGGCATCAAGTCCTACCTGCGCACCGGCCGCGGCATCGTCCGCGTCCGCGGGGTCGCCCACACCGAGGAGCTCAAGAACGGCAAGGAGCAGATCGTCCTCACGGAGCTGCCCTACAACGTCAACCGCTCCTCCCTGGTGAAGCACATCGCCGACCTCTGCGCCGAGAAGGTCCTCGACGAGGTCTCCGACCTCCGCGACGAGTCCGACGAGAACACGCGCGTGGTCATCGAGCTCAAGCGCAACGAGAACCCGAAGGTCGTCATCAACAAGCTCTACAAGCACACCAACTTCGAGAACTCGTTCGGCGTCATCCTGCTGGCCCTCGACAAGCGCCGGCCGAAGCAGATGAACATCCGCGAGCTGCTCGAGTGCTTCGTCGAGCACCGCCGCGACGTCGTCACGCGCCGCACCCGCTTCCGCCTGCGCAAGGCCGAGGACCGCGCCCACATCCTCGAGGGCTTCAAGATCGCCCTGCGCAACCTCGACGACTTCGTGAAGATCATCCGCGCCTCCGTCAACCGCGACGAGGCCCGCGTCAAGCTCATCGCCAAGTACGGCCTCAGCGAGCGCCAGGCGGTGGCCATCCTCGACCTGCGCCTCTACCAGCTGACCGGCCTGGAGCGCGACAAGATCGAGGAGGAGTACCGCCAGCTGATGGCCCTCGTCGAGGAGCTCCGCGGCATCCTTTCCAGCGAGGCCAAGCTGCTCTCGCTGATCAAGAAGGAGCTGCGCGACGCCGCCAAGAAGCACGTCGGCCCCCGTAAGACCAAGGTCACGGCCCAGGAGGGCGAGCTCTCCATGGAGGACATCGTCGCCAACGAGGGCTGCGTGGTCACCGTCTCGCACGCCGGCTTCATCAAGCGCACCCCCGTCGCCCAGTACCGCCTCCAGAAGCGCGGCGGCAAGGGCACCAAGGGCGCCGAGCTCTCCAAGGCCGCGTCCGACGAGGACAGCGACTTCATCGAGCACCTCTTCACGGCCAACACCCACGACCACATCCTGTTCTTCATGAACAACGGCCGGGTCTACGTGGAGAAGGTCTACGAGATCGAGGAGGCCGCCCGCGCGTCGCGCGGCAAGTCGATCGCCCGCCTGCTCGAGCTCAAGGACGACGAGAAACTGGCCGCGATGGTCTGCGTCTCGAACTTCGACGAGGGCCGCTTCCTCATGATGGGCACGGCCAACGGCACGATCAAGAAGACCGAGATCTCCAAGTACGCCAACTACCGCAAGGGCGGCATCATCGGCATCAACATCGAGCACGGCGACCGCCTGATCTCGGCCAAGCTGACCAACGGCGACAACGAGGTGGTCATCATCTCCCAGTCCGGCATGTCCATCCGCTTCCACGAGTCGGACGTCCGCTCGATGGGCCGGGACACCACCGGCGTCATCGGCATGAACCTCGAGTCCGGGGACCTCGTGAAGGCGATGGAGGTCGTCGACCCCGCCTGCACGCTCCTGGTCGTCGGCGTCGACGGCATCGGCAAGCGCACGCCGTTCGACGATCCCGAGACCAAGGAGCCGATCTACCGCAAGCAGTCCCGCGGCGGCAAGGGCGTCATCGCCATCAGCACCGAGGTCGGCGTCGCCGGTGCGCTCAGCGTCCAGGAGGAGGACGAGGTCATGTTGCTCACCAAGGGCGGCCAGTCCATCCGCACCAAGGTGTCCGACATCCGCTGCACGGCGGGCCGCAACACCAAGGGCGTCCGCGTCATGCGTCTCAAGGAAGGCGAATCGCTGCTCGGCATCTCCAAGGTCGAGCGCTCCGAGGAGGAGGAAGAGAACGCCGCCAAGCCCGCCGCGGAATAAGCGGCCGGCCGAGGGCCGTAACGAGGGGCGCCGTCCGGCGCCCCTTTTTTGCGCCCGGCGGCCCGCTCAGGCGCGTTCCAGCGCGGCGATGCACTCGACGTGCCGGGTCTGCGGGAAGAGGTCGAACGGCCGGACCGAGACGACCTTCCAGCCCTTGGCGCAGAGGTATTTCACGTCGCGGGCCTGGGTGTCGGGGGCGCAGCTGACGTAGACGATGCGGCGCGGGGCGAAGGCGTGGAGCTGCTCGAGGAAGGCCTCGTCGCAGCCCTTGCGGGGCGGGTCGACGATCACCGCGGACTCGGCGCCCTTCACCGGCAGGTTCTTGAAGATGGATTCGGCGGAGCCGGCGATGAAGCGGCAGTTCAGGAAGCGGTTGAGCGTGGCGTTCTCCGCGGCCTTGCGCGCGGCCTCGGCGCTGACCTCGACGCCGTTGACGGACTCGAAGCGGCGGGCGCCCGACAGGGCGAAGAGGCCGGAGCCGCAGTAGGTGTCGACGAGGTGCTTCGCGCCGGAGTCGTGCGCGAGCTGGATGGCGTGGCCGACGAACTGCTCCAGCACGGAGGGGTTGTTCTGGAAGAACTCGCCGGCCAGGAACTTCAGCTGGATGGCGCCCACCTTCTCGGTGACGACCTGCCGCGGGTCGGTGACCACGCCTTCCTCGCAGTCGCGGAAGAGCAGGGTGGCCCCGCGTTCGAAGCGGCCGGGGTTGCCGCGGATGTCCTTGCGGGCGCGGGCCAGGCTGGCGTTGATCGCGTCGGTCGCGATGGGGCACTTGGGTACGTCGACGACGCGGCGCGAGGTGCCCGCGGCGAGGAAGCCGATCGGGAAGTCGGCCCGGCGGGGCGTCATGAAATGCGGCGTGATCTTCGACCGGTAGCCGTACTGCTTCGGCGAGGGGTGGCAGGGGTCGACGTCGACCTTGAGCCCGCCCAGGCGTTCGAAGGCTTCCGCGACCTGCCGGCGCTTCCATTCGAGCTGCTGCGGGTAGGCGAGGTTCTGGTACTGGCAGCCACCGCATTCCCCGAAGAGGTCGCAGCGCGGCTGGACGCGGTGGGGCGAGGGGACGACGACGCGGACGAGGTCGCCGCGCGAGAAGTTGGCGGCGTTGTGCCAGATGCGGGCGACGACCTTCTCGCCGGGCAGGGCGCCGGCCACGAAGACGACGACCCCGTCGACGCGGGCGAGGCCTTCGCCGAGGTTGGTGATCGTCGCGATCTCGAGCTCCACCTCCTGGTGGTAGGTGAACTTGCCGGGCCGGAACTTCGAGGCGTCGGGCTTGCGGGACTGGGGCGTTTCGAAATCGGACATGGGGACAAAGTCCGCCTCCGCCCCCCGGAGGTCGAGACTTATCCCCCGCCGGCCCCGCCCCGGACGGCTTTCCTTGCCCTGTGGCGGCTCTTGGTGCTCACTTCCGCCGTGTCCGAAGAGGTCATCCAGAGCCGTCAGAATCCCCGCGTGCAGGCGCTGGCCCGCCTGCGCGACCGCGCCGAGCGCGACGCCCGCCGGCTGTTCCTGGTGGAGGGTTTCCGCGAGCTCACCCGCGCCCTGGAGCGCGCGGTGAAGGTCGAGGAGGTCTATTTCTGCCCGTCCATGTTCCGCGGCTCCGAGGCCGCCGAACTCGTCACCCGCGCCCGCGCCGCCGGCATCCCCTGCTGCGAACTGGGCGTCTCGGCCTTCGAAAAGGTCAGCGGCCGCGAAGGTCCCGACGGCCTCCTGGGCGTCGCCCATACCTGGGACTGCTCCTTGGAGCGCCTTGCGCTCTCCGCCGCCCCCCTGCTCTTGGTCGCCGAGTCGGTGGAGAAGCCGGGCAACCTCGGCGCCTTGCTGCGCACGGCGGATTCCGCCGGTTGCGACGCCCTGATCATCTGCGACCCGATCACCGACGCCTTCAACCCGAACGTGGTGCGGTCCTCGCAGGGGGCGCTTTTCTCGGTGCCCGTCGCGGTCTGCTCCTCCGCGGAAGTCGTGGCCTGGATGCAGGCCAAGGGCATCCGCTCGCTGGCGACCTCGCCGGCGGCCACGAAGACCTTCTGGGAGGTCGATTGCCGCGGTCCGAGCGCCTTGCTGCTCGGCTCGGAGAAGGATGGCCTGAGCGACTTCCTGCTCGGCGCGGCCGCGGAGAAGATCTCCATCCCGCAGGCCGGTTTGTCTGATTCCCTCAACGTCTCGATGGCCGCCGGCATCGTGCTCTTCGAGGCCGTCCGGCAGCGTCGGCAATGAGCGTGCATCGACGATTCTTCGTCGCGGCGATCCTCTGTCTCGGCGCCGCGGGCGCGTGTTGGGCGGCGTATGCGTGGAACGGTTCCTACCTCGATCAGGATGGCGTCCTGCATGAGCAGTTCGGGTTCATCCCTCTCGGCTGGCTGCTCGGTCTCGTCGGGCTGGGTCTGCTCGGGCTGGCTTTCCGCCGGATCCGCCGCGCCCCGCTTACCGGTCCGGGCGAAGGGACGCGACGACCTTGATCGCCGCGAGGTAGTCCGCTTGCTCTTTCGTGTCGTGGAAGATGGTCACGGTCGCGAGGGTGGCGTCGCCGATCCGGATCATCGCGTTGGTCATGAGCTTGTAATGTTCCGGACCCTGGGTGGCCGGCTTTCCGACCTCGGCCTTGTCCGTCAGGAAGGTCGCCACCCCGATGCCGTGCTTGAGCTGGAGCGGGAAGGGGGTGACCTTGCCCTCGACGGATTCCTTGAGGAAAGGCGCGCAGTTCGCCCGCAGGGTCTTCTCCAATCCGGCGGCGTCTCGTCCCAGGAAGTCGTTGGGCGGCAGCAACGTGATGAGAAGGCGGACGCGTTGGTCGGCCGAATCGACCATCAGGGTCTCCAGCGACGAGCCGAACTTCGGCATCGGTTTGACGACGGCGCTGAAACCGGCGGGCACCGTCGCCACGAGGTGGCTGGCCTTACCCGCGAGCGAGGTCGAGGTCAGGGGTAGTTCCTGCGGTTTGGCCGGCTCGGCGGCGCCCGCCGCGACGGAGAGAAGCAGGACGGCGAGGCGAAGCATGGTGACGGGATAGCGCCGGTTCAGCCGATGGCCTTGGCGACCAGATCGTCGAGCTTCTTGCCGTCGACGGCGAAGGCGCGGATACCTTCGGCGGTCTTCTCCGTGGCCATGGCGTCCTCGTTGTGGTGCCAGCGGAATTCCTTCTCGCCCCACGCCTTGGCGGCTTCGCCCTCGGCCTTGGCGGCGGTCTCGTCGAGGACCTTCGGCACGGCGGCCGCGTCCTTGGAGAGTTCGTCGAGCAGGTTCGGGGCGATGGTCAGGAGGTCGCAACCGCAGAGGGCCTTGATCTGGCCGACATTGCGGAAGGAAGCGCCCATGACCTCGGTCCTGATGCCGTGGCGCTTATAGTAGGCGTAGATGCGGCGCACGGATTGCACGCCCGGGTCGTTGGCGCCGGCGGAGGCGGCCTCGTTCCAGTTGGCGCCCTGGGCCTTCTTATGCCAGTCGTAGATACGGCCGACGAACGGGGAGATGAGCTGGACCTTGGCGTCGGCGCAGGCGACGGCCTGGGCGAAGGAGAAGAGGAGGGTCAGGTTGCAGCGGATGCCTTCCTTCTCGAGCTCGGCGGCGGCCTGGATGCCTTCCCAGGTGGAGGCCATCTTCACGAGGATGCGTTCCTTCGGGATGCCGGCGGCCTTGTAGAGGGCGATCAGCTCGCGGGCCTTGGCCACGGTGGCGGTCTTGTCGAAGGACAGGCGGGCGTCGACCTCGGTGGAGACGCGGCCCGGGACGATCTTGAGGATCTCGGTGCCGAAGGAGATGAGGAGCGCGTCGACGGCGGCCTGGACGCCCTTGCTCTTGTTGTCCTGGGCGGCCTTCTGCAGGAGGGCCTGGTACTCGGGCATCTGGACGGCCTTGAGGATGAGGCTCGGGTTGGTCGTGGCGTCCAGCGGCTTGAAGGCCTTCATGGCGGCGAAGTCGCCGGTGTCGGCGACGACCTTGGTGTGCTGGCGGAGTTGCTCGAGTGCGTTCATATAAGGAAGGGAAGCCCAGCGTGGGAAAAGGGTCAGGGTTGTCCAGCCCGAGTGAGCGGCCGCCGGGCGTTTCAGGGCATCTCTCGCTTGTTTCCCCGGGCGCTCTGGTTCAGATTGCCGCATGCGCATCAAGGTGAAGCAGGCCCTGTCGGCGGAACAGCCCCTCGCGGGCGTCACGGTCTCCGGGTGGGTGCGGACCCGCCGGGACGCGAAGGACTTCTCCTTCGTGGAGCTCAACGACGGTTCCTGCTTCAAGAATCTCCAGGTCGTCGTGGACGCCGCGGTCCCCGGCGCCGAGCTGCTGAAGGACGCGCTTACCGGGTCGTCGGTCAGCGTGGACGGCCAGCTCGTACCCTCGCCGGCCAAGGGCCAGAAGTGGGAGCTCAAGGCCACGGCGTTCCGGCTGCTGGGCCGGGCCGACGAGACGTTCCCGCTGCAGAAGAAGGGCCACACCGTCGAGTTCCTTCGCTCGATCCCGCACCTGCGCGCGCGGACGAACCGGCTCGGCTCCATGATGCGCGTGCGCAGCCGCATGGCCATGGCCGTCCATGAGTTCTTCCAGCGCCGCGGCTTCGCCTACGTGCACACGCCGATCGTCACCGCGAGCGACTGCGAGGGCGCCGGCGAGCTCTTCCGCGTCACCACCCTCGACCCGTCCGCGCCCGCGCGCACGCCGGAGGGCCGGATCGACTGGACCGCCGATTTCTTCGCGAAACAGGCCTATTTGACCGTCTCCGGCCAGCTCGAGGGCGAGACGCTCGCCTGCGCCCTGGGCGACGTCTACACGTTCGGGCCGACCTTCCGCGCCGAGAACTCCCACACGAGCCGGCACGCCAGCGAGTTCTGGATGATCGAGCCGGAGATGGCGTTCTGCGACCTCGCGGGCGACATGGATTGCGCCGAGGAACTGGTGAAGCATCTCGTGCGGACGGCCCTGGAGACCTGCGCCGACGAGCTGGAGTTCTTCAACGCGTACGTGGACAAGGGTCTGCTGGAGCGCCTGCGCTTCGTGCTCGAGCGCCCGTTCGCCCGCGTGACCTACACCGCGGCGGTCGAGCTGCTGCTCAAGTCCGGGCGGACGTTCGAGTACCCGGTCGTCTGGGGCGAGAACCTGCAGTCGGAGCATGAGCGCTACCTGACGGAACAGCATTTCAAGAGCCCGGTCACGGTGCATGATTACCCGAAGGCGGCGAAGCCGTTCTATATGCGCCAGAACGACGACGGGAAGACGGTGGCCGCGATGGACGTGCTCGTCCCGGGGGTCGGCGAGATCGTCGGCGGCAGCCAGCGCGAGGAGCGTCTCGACCGGCTCGTGGCCGCGATGCAGGCCCACGGCCTCGACCTGGAGTCCTATGGCTGGTACCTCGACACGCGCCGCTTCGGCAGCGTGCCGCACGCCGGCTTCGGTCTGGGTTTCGAGCGTCTGCTGATGTTCGTGACCGGTGAGGGCAATATCCGCGACGTCATCGCCTACCCCCGCACGCCGGGCCACGCCTGAGCGGGCTCAGCGCGCGACCAGCTCGCGGATGGCGCGGGCGGTCACGCAGTTGTGCCGGACCATCTGCAGGTTCGGCGCGGCGGCCTTGCCGTCCTTGGCGCCGGCGGGGCTGTCGTAGTAGACGGGGCTGGTCGAGGACACGAGGCCGATGAGGTTGCCCTCGCGGTCGAGGATCGGGCCGCCGCTCGAGCCGCGCGCGTAGTCGGCCGTGATCTGCATGAAGACCGCGCCGTTGCGCTCCCCGGGGAGGCGGCAATAGCGGGCGACGACGCCTTCGGAGAGGCAGCCGAAGCTGTTCGCAGGGTGGCTGTAGCAGTAGATGGGCGCGCCGGCGCCGGCGTCCTCCCGGAGGGGCAGGGCGGCCAGGCCCTTGGCCGCGACGCGCAGCAGGGCGACATCGCGGTCCTTGTTCGCCG
>BGOM01000002.1:135000-176508 GCA_003569245.1 Opitutia bacterium
ATCCCGGCCAGCTCGCGGGCCGCCGGGTCCGAGCGCAGGTCGGGCTCGCCGCTGTGGTTGACGGTATGGAGGTCGACCAAGGACCAGAGCTCGCCCACCGTCATCTTCTCGATCGGACGGGCGGGCTTGTGGCCGCCGGTGCGGCTCTCGCTCGCGAGGAGGTTGGCGTCGCGTAGCATCAGGAGGCAGTCCTCGCTGACCATCGCGGGGACGCGCGCGGCGGCGGCGATGTCCTCGGCCGTCGGGCCGGGGCGGCCCGCGTTATAGCGGCGCAGGGTCTCGGCGACGCAGATGAAGGCGAGCGTGCGGCGCGCCCGGTGGCTCAGGCTCTCCCAGGCCTTGTGGCGCGCAAGCGCCCGGCGGTGCTGGAACGCGTACGCGAGCTGGCCGCCGAACAGGATGAAGAGCCACGTGAGGTACAGGCCGAACATGAGCACGAGCACGATGCTCAGCTCCCCGTAGAGGCTCTGGAACTGCGTGACCTTCCCGACGTAGAGCGCGGCGAGGGCGTGGTTGAGCACGATCAGCAGGGCCACCGCGAGGCCGCCGATGAAGGCCGCGCTCCAGCGCACGCGGACGTTCGGCATCATGCGGTTGAACGCCGCGAACGCGCACGCCATGAGCGCGATCGAGAGCACGAACGGGCCGCCGCCGCTGATGAACGCGACGAGCGCGCCGCCGCCCGGCAGCGTCGCCAGGTGTCCCGAGAGCCAGGACGCGCCCTGGCCGACGGCGCCGGCGAGCGAGGCCGCCGAGAGCATCGTGAGCGAGGTCGCGCCGACGAGGAAGAAGAGCACGAGGAAGAGCAGGTAGTTGGCGAACCGGTCCCGCCAGCTGCGCCCGAACCGCACGCCCCAGATGCCGTTCAGCGCGTCCTCGACGCGGCTCAGCATGAGCACGGCGAAAGCGAGGATGAGGACGAGCCCGATCACGCCCGCCTGGCCGCTCGCCGCGTTCGCGAGGAGCCGGTCGACCATCTGGTCGAGGTTGGTGTTGATCTCGCGCAACGTCGCTTGGTGGCCCGGGGTGGAGGCCTGCGCGATGGTCTGCGGCGCGACGTACTCGATCGCCGCGACGATGGCGCGCTTCGCCGGGTTGTCGCCCTGGTCCGTGGTACGCGAGAGGATGTAGCCGGAGATCGTCAGCGCGAGCGCCAGCAGCGGGCCGAGCGACATCAGCGTGTAGTAGGTCAGCGCCGCCGCCTGCTGCGGCAGGTGGTTGTCGCGCACGCCGTGCGCGCACGTCGTCGCCACGCGCCAGGTCGCCTGGAGGCCGCCGCGCCAGCCCCCGCGCGCGAGCGCCTCGGGAGACCAGCTGTCCGCGAGCAGGGCGGGGCGGGGCGGGGTCGGGTCGGCGGCGGTGGACATGGGCAGGAACGTGCCGATTATCGGGGCTTCGGCAATCCCGGCCCGGCCCCACCCCGGCCCGGCCGTGAGCAAGACCAACAACTGGCGTTTGCCCCTCAGGAAATCCTCGGATTTTGTGCCCATCCGCTTCCTAGGGTCCTTTCTCATCAAAAAACCGTCAAAAACCACCCCTGTGAATAAAGTTTCTTACCCAAGTCCCCGCAGGACAAAGGTTTGTGCATCAACACTAGATGTAGCGGAGATTTTCATTTGCAGCCACTACATCTAGTATTATCTCCCACTCATACCACTTCCCAGGCGGCCGTCCCCGGCGCCCACCACCCCCTTTTCCCCCTACTCTCCAGCCCATGGAAACCATCACCATCAAAGTCGGTCCGAAGTCCTTCGTCCTCGATAAGACGAAGGCCGAGGAGGCCTTCGCCAACAAGCGCGTCATCAACGGTCGCGAGACCATGTTCTTCAACATCCTGCCGTTGAAGTACCAGTGGGCCTACGACCTCTACAAGACGATGAAGAACAACCATTGGGAGCCCGAGGACATCCCGATGCAGAAGGACTGCGAGCAGTGGCGCGACCAGACCGGCCAGATCAGCGAGATCGACCGCTGGATCGTCAAGATGGCCATCGGTTATTTCTCCGCCGCCGAGGGCATCGTGGGCGACAACATCATCCACGTCGTCCGCGAGGTCGTCACCGCGCCCGAGCTCAAGCTCGTCCTCGGCCGCCACGCCCACGAGGAGAACATCCACGCCGACTCCCTGGTCTACATGATCTCCTCGCTCGGCATCAACCCGCACGAGTGCGAGGCGATGTTCGAGGACATCCCGACGATCGCCAAGAAGGCGTCCTTCGTCGTCAACAATTCCCGCGCGCTGCGCCGCAAGCTCGACCTGACCAAGCTCGAGGACAAGCAGGCGCTCGCCCACAACATCTTCCTCTTCGGCCAGTGCATGGAAGGCACCCAGTTCTACGGCCTCTTCGGCATGGTGCTCTCGCTCGCCCGCCAGAACAAGTTCCCCGGCATCGGCCAGATGTTCCGCTACACGCTGCGCGACGAGTCCAACCACATCGACCTCTTCCGCAACCTGCTCGCCGAGCTCGTCAAGGAGAACCCCGATATCTGGACCCCCGCGTTCAAGGAGGAGCTGCGCCAGCTCATGGCCACCGCCGTGACGCTCGAGAAGGACTTCATCCGCGACTGCCTCCCGCTCAACGGCCTCGGCCTCTCCTCCAAGGAGTTCGAGCAGTACATCGACTACATCGCCGATCGCCGTCTCCGCAACTGCGGCCTCGATCCGCTGGTCGCCGAGACCGTCAATCCCTTCCCCTGGCTCTCCGAGATGATGGACCTCAAGAAGGAGCAGAACTTCTTCGAAGGCCGCGTCACCGAGTACCAGAAGCAAGGCGCGCTCGGCACCGTCAACGACGACGAACTCTGAGCACCGCCGCCGGTTTCCGGGCGTCACCCCCTCCGCGCCCGGGACTGGCACGTTTCCTGTTTACGCTTACCCCTAGCATCACCCGATCCACCACCCTGCGCCGGCCCCCGCCGACGCCACCACCTCCCGCTTTCCCACCTCCCTCCTTTCCTCCCGCATGAAACCCGAACTCCCTTTTTTCCGCGAAGACATCGCCCTCAAGAACGCCGTCCGCGCCCCCGCCGCCGCCAAGCCGCGCTTCAACTGGCGTGAATCGCTGCCCGCCGTCGCCGCCGGCGGCGCCGCCCCCGCCGGCCTCGACGCCGCCCAGGTCGCCGACATCGTCGGCGCGGCCCTCACCGACCTCCTCGTCGCCCGCCAGGAGCAGGAGATCTTCACCGAGGCCAACCGCCAGTTCGTCGCCGCCGTCGCCAGCGACGTCGTGCACCGCCTCTCCGGCGTCCAGGTCGCCGACGCCGTGATGCTGCAGGCCATCGAGGACGCCCTCGTCCGCTACAACCGCCACGACGTGGCCAAGAGCCTGCTCTTCTCCCGCGGCCCCGCCGCGCCCGCCGCCGGCGAGGCCCCGCCCGTGACCACCCGCCTCATGCGCCGCAACGGCCACGTCGTCCCGTGGATCCCCGAGAAGATCGCGGTCGCCGTGCGCATGGCCTTCCTTTCCCTCGACCTCGACGCCGCCCCCGCGGAGCGCGTCGCCGCCGGCGTCACCCGCCGCGTGGCCGATCTCGGCCAGGCCATCATCGGCATCGAGGAGGTCCAGGACCTCGTCCAGGAGGAGCTGATGCGCCAGGGGCACTACAAGGTGGCCCAGAACTACATCCTCTACCGCGCCTACCGCGCCCGCGTCCGCGAGGAGCAGGCCGCCCAGCCGCCCGTCGTCGACGACCGCCAGGAGTCGATGATCCTCGTCAAGGCCGGCGACGGTTCGACCTACCTCTGGAACGGCGAGGAGCTGCGCAAGCGCATCGCCTTCGCCGCCGCCGGGCTCGAGCTCGTCCGCACCGCCGACGAGATCGAGGCCGAGCTGCGCCGCGGTCTCTTCAACGAGATCACCGAGGCCGACCTGCGCAAGACCATCGAGCTCAACGCCAAGAGCCTCGTCGAGGTCGACGCCGACTTCGCCAAGTTCGCCGCCCGCATCTGCCTCTCCTACATCTACGAGGAGGTCCTCGGCTGGAGCATCGTCCGCGACGGCGTCGCCCAGCTCAGGGAGTTCCACCGCGCGAAGTTCGCCGCCTACGTCGAGCGCGGCATCGCCATCGGCCGCCTCTCGCCCGACCTGCGCAAGTACGACCTCGCCAAGCTCGCCGCCGCCCTCGACCCGGCCGCCGACCTCGACTTCGAGCTCCTCGGGGTCCAGACGATGTACGACCGCTACCTCATCATCGACAAGACGGTGAAGCCGGCCCGCCGCCTCGAGACGCCCCAGTTCTTCTGGATGCGCGTCGCCATGGGCCTCTTCCTCCGCGAGGAGAAGAACCGCGAGGACTGGGTCATCCGCCTGCACGCGCTCTACAAGTCCCGCCGTTTCTGCAGCTCGACCCCGACGCTCTTCAACGCCGGCACGCTCCACAGCCAGCTCTCGTCCTGCTACCTCTACCAGGTCAACGACACCATCGAGTCCATCATGATCCGCGGCATCGCGGAGAACGCCTTCCTCTCCAAGTGGGCCGGCGGCCTCGGCGGCTCCTGGACCTCCGTCCGCGGCACCGGCTCCTACATCAAGGGCACCAACGGCGAGTCCCAGGGCATCATCCCCTTCCTCAAGCTCCACAACGACCAGCTGGTCGCCGTCAACCAGGGCGGCAAGCGCCGCGGCTCCGGCTGCGCCTACCTCGAGACCTGGCACAACGACATCGAGGACTTCCTCGAGCTGCGCAAGAACACGGGCGACGACCGCCGCCGCACGCATGACATGAACACGGCGAACTGGATCCCCGACCTGTTCATGAAGCGCCTGAAGAACCGCCAGCCCTGGACGCTGTTCCTCTCGAACGAGGTGCCCGACCTGCACGAGACCTTCGGCGCCGACTTCGAGCAGCGCTACGTCGCCTACGAGGCCCTCGCCAAGCAGGGCAAGATCTTCGGCAAGGAGATGCCCGCGCTCGAGCTCTGGAAGAAGATGCTCGGCATGATCTTCGAGACCGGCCACCCCTGGATCACCTTCAAGGACCCGTGCAACGTGCGCTCCCCGCAGGACCACGTGGGCGTCATCCACTCGTCCAACCTCTGCACCGAGATCACGCTCAACACGAGCGCCGAGGAGACCGCCGTGTGCAACCTGGGCTCCGTCGTCCTCGATTCCCACCTCAAGGCCGACGGCAGCATCGACCACGCGCTGCTGCGCGAGACCGTCACGGTCGCCGTCCGCGCCCTGGACAACGTCATCGACATCAACTTCTACCCGACCAAGGCCGCCGAGGTCTCCAACCTGCGCCACCGCCCGGTCGGCATGGGCGTGATGGGCCTGCAGGACTGCCTCTACCGCCGCGACATCTCCTTCGCCAGCGAGGCCGCCGTCGAGTTCAACGACGAGATCATGGAGGCCGTCGCGTACTACGCGTACGACACCTCCGCCGACCTCGCCGCCGAGCGCGGCACCTACAGCTCCTACAAGGGCTCCAAGTGGGACCGCGGCCTCCTGCCGCAGGACACCATCGAGCTGCTCGAGCGCGAGCGCGGCGAGCCGATCGAGGTCAAGCGCGGCGGCCGCATGGACTGGGCCCCGGTGCGCGCCAAGATCGCCAAGCAGGGCATGCGCAACTCCAACGTCCTCGCGATCGCCCCGACCGCCACGATCTCCAACATCGTCGGCAGCTCGCCCTGCATCGAGCCGACCTACAAGAACCTCTTCGTGAAGAGCAACCTGTCCGGCGAGTTCACCGAGCTCAACGGTTACCTGGTGCGCGACCTCAAGAAGCTGGGGCTCTGGAGCCAGGACATGATGCAGCAGATCAAGTACTTCGACGGCGAGCTCAAGGACATCCCCGAGATCCCGCAGGCCATCAAGGACAAGTACCTGACCGCCTTCACCATCGAGAACAAGTGGCTCATCGACGCCGCCGCCCGCCGCCAGAAGTGGATCGACCAGGCGCAGTCGCTGAACCTCTTCCTGCCGACCCCGGACCTGAAGATGCTCTCGCACATGTACCAGTACGCCTGGCGCACCGGCCTCAAGACGACCTACTACCTCCGCACCCTCGGCGCCTCCAACATCGAGAAGGCCACGGTGGAGAAGGCCCCGAAGGCCGCGAAGAAGGAGTACACCGCCGAGGAGAAGAACGCCTGCTCGATCGAGGCGATGCGCAACGGCGGCACCTGCGAGGCCTGCCAGTAAAAGTGACTCGAGGGCCCGCGGGCCTGGAAATCAAGGGCGTCCGTAAGGACGCCCTTTTTGTTGGGGCCGTCGTGCCCCGGCCGGTGGCCCCGGTCATTCTTCGGTCTCCGTCGGCTTCCCGCCGCCCGCCGCGGGCACCCGCTTGTCCTCTTGTCCTCTTGTCCTCCGGCCCTCTATCCTCGCCCCCATGGCCCGTCTCATTCCCACGCTCGCCGGCGACGTCCACGTCCTGCCCCGCGATGCCGCCTTCGCCGAGCTCGCCCGTCGCCTCAACGCCCAGGTGACCGCCCGCCCGGTGTCCGTGGGCCTCAGCGGCGGCTCGACGCCCAAGGCCTTCTACGCCTGGGCCCGCGCCCAGTCGGCCTTGTCCTTCGAGACCTTGCTCCGCACCGACTGGCACGTGAGCGATGAACGGTGCGTGCCGCTCCGGTCCGATGACTCCAACTTCGGCCATGCCGCCCGCGGCCTGCTCGATCCGCTGGGCGTGCCCGCCTTGCGCCGCCACCCGTGGCCGACCGAGTTCACGCCCGCCGTCGCGGCCGAGGCCTACGACGACGCCTGGACGCGTCGCTCTCCTCGCCGCGCCTTCGACCTTTGCGTGCTGGGCCTGGGCGACGACAGCCACATCGCTTCCCTGTGGCCCGGTTGCCCTTTGATCGGCGCCCCGGAGCTTCCGCGGTTCGCCGCCACCGAATGGCCCGGTCGCGGTTGGCGCCTCACGATCACCGAGGCGGGGCTCGCCCAGTGCGGCGCCATCGTGGTGCTGGTCAACGGCAAGTCCAAGGCGGCGGCGCTGCGGGCCGTCTGCGAGGGCGACCTCGCTCCGGCCACGCATCCCGGGCAGGTCCTGCGCGCCTGGTCGGCCAAGGTCACCTGGTTGGCGGACGAGGAAGCGGCCGCGCTGCTCTGAACGCCTTCCTGGGCTTGCGGACTCCCGGCGTTCCCACAGGCTCCGGGGCGTGCAAACCTTGATCGAAGGCGCGGGTATCTTCCTCTGGCCGCTGGGCTTCTGCTCGCTGGCGGCCCTCTTCCTGCTCCTGGAGCGGGCCTGGGTGCTCCGCCCCGGGAGCGTCGTGCCGGAGGCCTTGCTGGCGGCGGTCCGCGCCGGACGCGCGGCCAACCTCGATCCGGAGCTCGCCATCACCCCCGCGGGTCGGCTGGTCCGACGCTGGTCCGAAGGCGCCGCCGGTGAAGCCCTCAAGGCCCACGCCCGCGCCGAAATCGTCCGCCTCCAGCGCGGCCTGCATTGGCTGGACAGCATCGTCGCCGCCGCGCCCCTGCTCGGCTTGCTCGGCACCGTCACCGGCCTCGCCACGCTTTTCCCGGCCCAAGGCCTGCCCGACGCCGCCACGCTCACCCGCGGGGTGGGCTTGGCGCTCAGCACGACCATGATCGGGCTCTGCATCGCCATCCCCGCCCTCATCGGCGCCAACTGGCTCGGTCGCCGGCTCGAGGTGATCAGTTCCCGGCTCGACGTCCTGGTCGAGACGCTCGAGGGCTCCGCGCGATGAGCCTCGTCGTCACCCGTCGCCGGCGCGCCGACATCAACGTCATCCCCCTGATCGACGTCATGGTGGTCCTGGTTTTCTTCCTCCTGTTGGCGGGTCGTTTCGATCAGACGCATTCCTTGGCCATCGTCCCGCCCACGACCACGACGGGCGCCGCGCAGGCCGGCGTGCCTTCGCTCGTCCTGTCCGTCGACAAGGACGGCAAGCTGTTCCTCGAGGGCAAGGAGATCGCCCGCGCCGCCTTGGAGCAGGCGCTCGCCGCCCAGGCCACCAAGGCCCCCGCGAGCGAGGTCCTCATCGTCGCCGACGAGCGTTCGCTGACCGGCGCCTCCGTGGCCGCGCTCGACGCCGTCGCCAAGGCCGGTCTCCGGCCCCGCCTCCTGACCCGCCCCGCCCGCTGATTTCCCATGACCTCCCGTCCCTCCGATTCGGTCCGCCTGCTCGAGGAGTATTCCCAGGCCCACGGCGCCTCCGGCCATGAGGATGCCGTCCGCGCGATCTTCCTCCGCGAGCTCCGCGGCCGCCGTTTCACCGCCGACGGGCTCGGCGGCGTGCTGGCGGCGCCGGCGGCCGAGGTCGCCGGTCCGCGCGTCGTCCTGACCGCGCACATGGATGAGGTGGGTTTCCTGATCCATGATATCACCCCGGACGGCTTCCTTCGCCTCGTCCCGGTCGGCGGTTGGCCCGACGGCGTGCTGGCGGCCCAGCGGCTGCGCGTGCTCGCCCGCGCCAACGGGCGCGAGTTCATCGGGGTCGTCACCGCCTTGCCGCCGCACCAAGGCGGCGCGCAGGCCGCCTCGCCCGACAAGGTCTTCGTCGACCTCGGGGTCCGCTCGGCCCAAGGCGTGCGCGCGCTCGGCTTGCGCGAGGGCGATCCGGTGGTCCCCGAGGCGCCGTTCATCCCCTTGGCGGAGGCGGGTCTTTACGCGGCCAAGGCTTTCGATAACCGCGCCGGCATGGCCGCGTTGACGTTGGCGATCCAGCGCCTGGATGCGCAACCTCCGGCCTGCCAGGCCCTGGCCGTCGCCACCGTGCAGGAAGAGGTCGGTTGCCGCGGCGCCGTCGTCGCCGCGCGCCTCGCGCAGCCCGACGTCGTGATCGTCCTCGAAGGTCCGCCCGCCGACGACGTGCCGGGCGCGCCCGGCGGCACCCCGCAGGGCGCCTTGGGCGGCGGCGTGCAGGTCCGTGCCTACGACCCGACGGCGATCATGCATCCGCGTCTCGTCGACCTCGCCCTCGCGACCGCCGCCGAGGCGGGCATCCCTTGCCAGGTGGCGGTCCGCCGCACCGGCGGCACCGATGCGCGCGCCTTCCAGGCCCACGGTCTCGGCGTCCCGGTCATCGTCCTCGGTGTCCCCGCGCGCTACATCCACACGCACAACGCGGTGCTCGACCTCGCCGACCTCCACGCCTGCGTCGACCTCGCGGTCGCGTTGACGCGCAAGCTCGACGCCCGGACGGTCGCGGGTCTCACCCGCTACGTGTGAGCGGGCCGGCCTGCCGCCTCCGGGTCAAGGTCGTCCCCGGCGCCTCGCGCTCGGAGGTCGTCGGCCTGCTGGGCGCCGCCGTGAAGGTCCGGGTGGCCGCCCCGCCGGAAGGCGGCCAGGCCAACCGCGAGGTCTGCGCGTTGCTCGCCGAACGGCTCGGGCTGCCCCTCGCCCAGGTGACCGTCGTCGCGGGACCGGCTTCCCCCGTCAAGGTCATCGGGCTCGTCGGGATCACCGAAACCGAGGCCAAGGCCCGGCTTCTCGCCTGAGCCGGCACAATCCGCTTGAGGGGGGCGGGGGACGGGGAGACAGTACCGGCTCTCCCATGTGCGCGGACAAGAAAACCACCCCGGCCTCCGGCAAGGAATCCTTCGAGGCCGAGCTCGCCCGGCTCGAGAAACTCGTCGAGTCCCTCGAATCCGGCACCGTCTCGCTCGATGAGCTCGTGACGAAGTACGAGGAAGGGGTCCGCCTGCTCAAGTCCTGCCAGAAAAGCCTCGAGGCGGCCGAGCTGCGCATCGAGCAGCTGGGCAAGCGCGCCGACGACGCCCAGGGCTGATGGCGCTGCTCGCGAACATCCGCGGCCCGGAGGATGTCCGGGCCCTCCCGGCCGACCAGCTCCCCGCGCTCGCCGCCGAGATCCGCGAGCGGCTGATCGCCGTCACCGCCCGCAACGGCGGCCACATCGGCCCCAACCTCGGCGTCGTCGAGCTGACCCTCGCGCTGCACCGCGTCTTCCGGACGCCCGCCGATAAGTTCGTCTTCGACGTGGCCCACCAAGGCTACGTGCACAAGCTCCTCACCGGCCGCAACGGGGCCGACTTCGACGGGATCCGCACGACCGGCGGCCTCAGCGGCTTCCTCAACCGCGAGGAGAGCCTGCACGACGTCTTCGGCGCCGGCCACGCGGGCACCGCCCTTTCCGCCGCCGTCGGCCTCGCCAACGCCCGCGACCGCCTCGGCGAGGACGCCCACGTGGTCGCCCTGATCGGCGACGCCGCCCTCACCTGCGGGGTCACGATGGAGGCGCTCAACAACGCGGCGAAGTCCACCCGGCGCCTGGTGATCGTGCTCAACGACAACGAGTGGTCGATCGACCGCAACGTCGGCGCGGTGGCCGACATCCTCAGCCGGCTGATCGTCACGCGCCCCTACAACCGCTCCCAGCAGGGGCTCAAGCGTCTGCTGGGCCGCACGCGCCTCGGCACCAAGGTCCTCGACTTCGGCCGGAGCTTCAAACGCCACGTGAAGAACTGGTTCACCCACCAGTCCTCGTTCTTCGAGCAGTACGGCGTGCGCTACCTCGGGCCGATCGACGGCCACGACCTGCCGACGCTCGAGAAATACCTGGCCTTCTGCCGCGACGCCACCGGCCCGGTGATCCTGCACGTGCGCACCGAGAAGGGCCGCGGCCTCGGCGCCGCCCTGCGCAATCCCGAGAAATTCCACGGCACGGGCGCCTTCGACCCGGAGACGGGCGACTCCCTCGCGTCGGGCGCCCCCGGCGCGCCCAAGGCCTGGCAGGACGTCTTCGGCGCCCTGTTGCTGCGCGAGGCCCGGGCCGACCCGAAGGTCGTCGGCATCACCGCCGCGATGCCGTCCGGCACCGGCCTCAACCAGCTCAAGCAGGCGCTGCCCGCCCAGTACCATGATGTCGGCATCGCCGAGGAGCACGCCGCGCTCTTCGCCGCCGGCCTCGCCGCCCGCGACCTCCGCCCGGTCTGCGCGATCTACTCCACCTTCATGCAGCGCGCCTACGACATGGTCATCCATGACGTCTGCCTGCAGCGCCTGCCGGTGACCTTCTGCATGGACCGCGCGGGCGTCTCGCCCAGCGACGGCCCGACGCACCACGGGCTCTTCGACATCGCTTACCTGCGTTGCGTGCCGAACCTCACGCTCATGCAGCCGAAGGACGAGGACGAGTTCGCCGACATGCTCCACACCGCGCTCAAGTCCGGCGCGCCCATGTTCATCCGCTACCCGCGCGGCGCCGCCGCCGGCCAGGCGATCAAGGCGCAGCCCGCGCTGCTCCCGCTCGGCCGCGCCGAGGTCCTCCGCCCCGGCGTCGACGTCCAGTTCTGGGCTCTCGGCCCGATGGTCGCCGAGGCCCGCGCCCTGGCCGAGCAGCTCGCGGCCGAGACGGGCCTGTCCGTCGGCGTCGTCAACGCGCGCTTCGCCAAGCCGATCGACGAGTCGCTGCTCGTCGCCCAGGCCAAGGCGGCCCGGCTCCTGGTCACCTTCGAGGATGGCGCCGTCACCGGCGGTTTCGGCACCGGCGCCCTCGAGGTCCTCGCCGAGCACGGCGTGCGGACCCCGGTGCTCCGCTTCGGCTGGCCCGACCGCTTCGTCGGTCACGCCACCGACGTGAAGACGCTCCGCGCCGCGCACGGGCTCGCCCCGGCGCAGATGCTCGCCGCGATCAAGGCGAAGCTGGGTTGAAGGTTGAAGATCAGGTGGAAGCGGTCGGCGGTCAGCGGCTAGTCGAGAATCTAGAAAGGGTAGGGCTGCCCGCCTTGGTCAGCCGCGATTGAGCGAGGGCGCTTAAGCCTGCCCACGACCAGACCCTTTCAGGTCTCAGGTCTCGGGTGTTCTGCCATCGATCCTCTTCCATCGATACAGCCCTCCATGCAATCCTCCCGCTATCTCAACCTAACCGCCAACCGCTAACCGCCACCACCTATCATCTACTGCTTCTTCGCGGGCTCGCCGGCTTCCTTCGCTTCCTTGGCTTCGAGGCGGACGCGCATCGCTTCGGCGCGCGCCGTCGCTTCCTCGGCATGGCGCACGGCTTCCGTGAGCTTGGCTACGATCTGCTTCTCGCGCTCCTGTAAGGTGGCGAGGCGAGCATCGCGCGCCTTCACGGCGTCTTCCCAGCCGCGCAGGGCCTTCTGCCAGTCCTGCGTGCGGGCGACGAAGTCGGCGGCCTGCCGGCGGATCTCCGCCTCCGCTTCGGCGCGTTGCGTCCGCGTGCGGTCGAGCTGTTGGCGGAGTTCGGCCAGGTCCTGCTTCAGGCCTTCGCCCTCGGCCCGCGCCGATGCGAGGTCGGCGGTGAGCCGCGCGCGGGTGGTGCTTTCCGCGGCGTAGTCCGCGCGTAGCCCGAGGTCCCGGCGCCACTGCCAGCCGGCGACGGCGACGAGCAGGCCGATCAGGACGAACTGGAGGGCGCGCAGGCTCATCGGCTCTCGGCGGGTTCGGCGGCGAAGCGCACCTCGGTGATGCCGGCTTCGCCGACGGCCTCGAGGGCGCGGGTCATCGCGGCGAACGGCGTGCGCGCGTCGCCCTGCACGAGCGCGGGCCGGCCGGGCGCGGCGGCCGCGCGGCGGCGCAGCTCGGCGACGAGTTCGTTGCGGCCGAGGGCGCGGCCGTCGAGCGAGAGGGTGCCGGCGGCGTCCACCGCGACCACGAGGTTGCGCTCGGCCGAGGCCGTGGCCGCGGCCGACGTGGGCAGGCGCACCGGCGCGAGCGCCTGGCTCTGCGTGAGGCCGAGGGTCGCCAGGATGAAGGTGGCGAGCAGGAAGAACATGATGTCGATGAGCGGCACGACCTCGATGCGCGCGCCCGTCTCCTCTTCCGGCGGCCGGCGAAGGCGGACGGCCATCTCAGCGGGCCCGCCCGGCGGCGGTCTCGGGTTGGAATTCGCCCACCGGCTGGCCGGCGGCGGCCGCGGCCTTGAGCGCGACCTCGGCCTGGTTGACGGCCTGCTCCAGGTCGTGGCGCAGCGCCTGGACCCGGCGATGGAAATAGTTGTGCGGGATCAGGCAGACGATCGCGATGCCGAGGCCCGCCGCCGTCGCGATCAGGGCCTCGCCCACGCCGCCGCTGACCTTGGCCACCGCGAGCTGCTCCGACCCGATGAACTGGAAGCTGCCCATGATGCCGATGACCGTGCCTAGCAGGCCGAGGAGCGGGGCGAGGGTCACGATCGTGCTCAGCAGCCACTGGCGGGCGCCGGCTTCCTCGAGGGTTTCCTCGGCGCTCAGCTGCATGGCCGTCACCGGTTCGGCGCGGCTGTTCCCGAGTCCTGCGCGTAGCGCGACGAGGAACGGCGAGGTGGCGTCCCGCGTCCGTTCCCAGACGGGGCCGAAGCGTCCGAGCCGGATGTCCCCGAGGGCTTCGGCGAAGACCGGCTCGGCCCGGAGCCGCCGCACCTTGCGCCAATAGAGGACGCGCTCCGCCACGGTCGCGAGGGCGACGACGAGGCAGGCGAGGATCGGCCACATGATGGGGCCGCCCTTGAGGAAGGTCTCGACGACGATGTTGGCGAGGGGCATGGTCACTGGAGTTGGAAATGGATGGAGATCTCGTAGAGGCGCGCGTCGCCGGCCGGGAATTCCCAGCGGCGGAGGATGGTCTCGGTGGCGGCTTCGTCCAGCCGCGCGCAGCCGGAGGAGCCGACCGCGCGCGCCCGGCGCACGAGCCCGTTCTCGCCGACCTCGAACTCGACGCGCACGACACCGCTTTCCCGGCGGCGGAGGCATTCGTAGGGGTACTCGGGCCAGGGCTGGCGTCCGGCCATCTGGGCGCCGTCGAGCACGATGGGTCCGGTCGCCACGGTGCGGGTGGCTCCGCGGGTTGCCGCCGGGACGGTGGCGACGGGCGTCCGGCGCACCGGCGCGGCCGGCACGGTCGGCAGGTTCGGCAGACGGAGGTCAGGTAGAGAGGTGATCGGCGCGAGCGGGGCGGGCGCCAGCGCGGCGTCCGGCGCCGCGGCGGCCTCGGGGGAAGCGGCGGGCGCGGTGCGCAGGCGGGTAGGGTCGAGTTTCACCAGGGCCGGCTTGGGGCGCGTGGCCGCGGGCGCCGGCGTCTCGACCCGGGGCGGCGTGCGCGTCAGGCCGGCGACCGACACCGCCAGGGCCACGACCGCCACCGCCGCGACGACGAAGTCGGCGAGACGGGCGGGGTCAGGTGAGGCGGTGGTGGCGCGCATGGGCGTCAGGGTGGGACGATGCGACGGCGTTCCGGGGGTGGCAAGCCGGGTCCGGCGTCAGAAGGCGAGCTCGCCCCCGAGGAAGAGGGTCCGCGGGGCGTTCGCCCGCGCCCCCAGCGGGGCCCGGCTGATGATCGCACGGCGGTCCAGCAGGTTCTGCACGCCTCCGACGACCCGGAAGCTCCGGGTGCATTGCCAGCGGAGGTTCAGGTCGACCGTGAGCAGACCGTCGACGCGCCCGTCGATCGCCGAGGGGTCGGCCAAGGCGCCGGTGCCGTCCACGAGCCGCGGGCCGGCATTATAACCGGTCCCCCAGGTCGCCGAGTAGTAGCTCAGGTCCAGCGAGCCCGCGTAAGGACCGGACTCCAGTCCGGCGCCCGCCGCGAGTTTCCATTCCGGGATGTAAGGGATGTCGTGGCCGTTCTCCGCGCCGGCGAAGAGGCCCGCGCTGTTGCCCAGCCGGCTGCCGACGATGTCCTTGAAGCGCGCATGCGTCCAGGTGAGGCCCGCGTAGACGGGCGCCTTGTAACCGCGCTCGCCCCCGGCGAGGTCGTGCCGCAGCAACGCCTCGAGTCCGTAGGAGACCGCGCCGCCGCCGTTGGTCACGGCGAGCAGGCCGCCGCCGGCCACGCCCACGACCGGGGCGATGAGGTCGTGGAAGTCCGTGTGGAAGGCGACCAGTTCCCAGCTGGTCGCGCCTTTCCGCCCGCGCCAGCCGAGTTCCTTGCCCAGGCTGCTCTCCGCGGTCGCGCCCGCGGCGTAGCCCGCGGGGTTCGCGGCCGAGCCACCGCGGTAGACGCCGCCGAAGAGCGAGTGCTCCGCGTTCAGCGCGTAGGTGAAGCCGAGCCCGCCCATCACCATCGCGTTGGTCGTCGGCGCGTAGGCGCCGGCCGCGGACGTGCTGCCCATGTTCAGGTGTTCGTAGCGCAGGCCGGGCCGGAGGGTGAGCGCCCCGTCCGGATGGCGTCCTCGACGAAGAACGCCGTGGCCACGGTCTCCTGGTAGCCGGCCGACGAGACCGCGCCCGGCGTGCCGGCGCCGATCACGCCGTCGTCCACGGCGTAGGTGGTGCGCTGGTTCGAGCCGCCGGCGTCGTCGCGGTGGATCCGCAGCCCCGCGGTGAGCTCGTGCCGGACGGCCCCCGCCTCGAGCCGCTTGGTGACGGCGCCTTGCCAGCCGTAGGCCTCGTGCTGGCGCAGCGCCTTGTTGGTGTAGAAGGAGCCGTCGTTGCCGGCGACCCGGTCGCCCCGCAGCAACGCCAGCGAAGGCGCGTGGACGAGCGCCTCGCCGATGTTCGAGCGCAGACCGGGCGCGGCGGTGATGCCGTCGAGCTTGTCCCACATCCGGTCGAAGCGGTTGAAGTAGAGCGCGCTGTCGAGCCGCAGGGACTTGTCCGGTTCGGCGCTCCACTTGAGGTAGGTGCGCCACTGCTCGGCCACGTGGTGGTCGAAGCGGCTGGACGCGTAACGCCGGTCGGGCTGCGCGCGGAGGTCGGCCTCGCTCAGTCCCGCGTACGATTCGTCGGCGTCGAAGTCCGTCTGACCGACCTTGAGCTCGAAGCGCTGGCGGAGGCCGCCGGTCGGTTCCCAGGACAGCTTGACCATCGGTTCGGTCAGCGTGTAACCGCTGCGCCGCCCGACGCCGTCGATCCGCCGGAAGCCGTCGCTGAGCTGGGTGTGCAGCTCGACGAGCGCGCCGACCTTGCCGGTCTCGGTCTGCGCGACGCCGCCGAGCCAGGTCTGGTTGAAGACGTTGCCGTAACTGCCGGCGGTCAGGCGCGCGAAGAAGCGCCGCTCCTCGGTCGGGATCGGCGTCGACAGGAAGTTCACCACGCCGCCGGTGGTGTGCGGTCCGTACATGACCTGGCTCGACCCCTTGAGGAACTCGATCCCCGCCATGCGACCCGACTTCGGCGAGTAGTAGGCGTTCGGGGCGGAGTAGGGCGAAGGCGCGGTCAGGATGCCGTCCTCCATCAGGGTGACCTTGGCGCTGCGCGTGCCGTCGACCCCGCGGATGGAGATGTTGGGGAAGTTGCCGAAGCCGTCCTCGTCGCGCACGAAGACCCCGGGTGCCGTCGCGGCGATCTGCTTGAGGTTCGTGTAGCCGCGGGCGCGGAAGTCCTCGCCGGCCACCACGGCCGCGGAGCCCGGCAACTCGAACAGGTCGGGCACGATGCCGGTCACGGTCAGCGGCGACAGTTGGGCGGCCTTGGGCGCCGGCGCGGCGGTCGTCTGCGCCAAAGCGATGCCGTTGGCGGCGATCAGGAGCACAAGGGGGAGGGCGGATTTCATGAGCGGGGTTTATTTGATATTGAGACCCACTCTCATCCGTCAAATGTTATATGAGACTCATTCTCAACTAACTCGCATCAGTTCATAAACAGTTGATGTTTAAGGATATTTATCGGATAAGTCAGGCATCGTGTCCTTGTTGATCGTCATCCCGGTCCGCAATGAGGAGGCCCGCCTAGCCCCCGGTCTCGCCCTGTTGGCCGAACGTCTCCAGGCCTGCGGTTTCGAGGACTACGCCGTGATCGTGGCCGACAATGGCTCCACCGACGGCACCGCGGCCCTCGCCCGGGCCAGCGGCGATCCGCGGGTCTCTTACCTGCGCGCCTGCGAGCAGGGCGACAAAGGAGCGGCCATCGCGGCGGGTTGGGCGGCGGCCTCGCCGGCGGTCTCGGTCCTGGCCTACGTCGACGTGGACATGGCGACGGACCCGGAGGCTTTGGTCCGCGGGTTCCGCTTGATCGCCGAGGGCCTGGCTGACGTGGTGCTGGGTTCGCGTTGGGATCGCGCCGCCCGCGTCGTCGGTCGTTCCTGGCGCCGAGGTTTTCTGTCCGCCGGTCTCTCGCTGGCCTGGCGTCTCCTTCCGGCCGGCGTGGTCCGCGACCCGGGCTGCGGGCTCAAACTTTTCCGCCGTTCGACGTGGCAGGCGCTGCCCCCGGTCGCCGGTGGTTTCGCCTACGGCGCCGAGTGCGCCGAGCTCGCGGCGCGGCGCGGCGCAGCGGTCGCCACGATCCCCGTGAGTTGGACGGATGATGATGCCGGGCGCATCCGTCTCGGCCGGGCCGCCGGTGACTACGCCCGCGCCTGGGTCCGGCTGCTGGCCGCGCGCTGACCGCCGGGAAAGGCGTTGAAGCCGCCGGCCTCGACGCTAGTTTCGGCTCACCCCGATGCCGTCCTCGCCGCTCTCCCGCCGCGCCTTCCTCGGTCGCGCCACCGCCTTCGGGCTGGCCTGCGCCTTGCCGGGCTGCGTGCCGAACCCCGCGGGTCCGCGCGTGCGCTTCGGGGTCATCACCGACGTGCACCAGGACGTGGTGGCCGACGGTCCGGCGCGGCTGGCGGCCTTCCTCGCCGCGATGCGCGCGGCCGAGGTCGACTTCATCGCGCAGCTGGGCGACTTCTGCGTGCCGCACGCGCGCAACCGCGCGTTCCTCGAGGTCTGGCGTTCCTGGACGGGCCCGGCCTACCATGTCCTCGGCAACCATGATTTCGACGGCGGGTACCGGCCCGAGCAGGTCCGCGCGTTCTACGGGATGGCCGCCTCCTACTACCGCTTCGCCGCGGGCGGCGCGGATTTCTTCGTGCTGGATGGCAACGAGCCCGGCGGCAAGGCCAAGGGTTACAAGCGTTTCATCGGCCCGGCCCAGCTGGCTTGGCTCGAAGCCGGCCTGCGCGCCGCGCGGGGTCCCAAGGTCGTGCTGGTGCACCAGCCGCTCGACGATCCCCAGGGCGTCGAGAACGGCGCCGAGGTCCGCGCGCTCCTCGAACGCCACGGGGTCGCCGCCTGCCTGAGCGGCCACCTGCACCAGGACTACCTGCGGCCGCTCGGCGGCGTCGCCCACCTGCAGCTCAACAGCGCCTCCTACCACTGGCTCGGCGAGCCGGCCGCGGCCCGCGAGACGCTCGCCCCCGAGGTCCACCGCGCGCACCCTTCGCTGCGCAACGTCGCCCTTTACCGCGACCCGCTCTGGGCGGTGGTGACGCTCGACTTCGCGCGCGCGGAGCTGCGGGTCGAGGGGCGCGCCAGCGCGTGGATCGGCCCCGAGCCGTGGGCCCGCGGCGCCCCCGCGGCGAACCACCCGCCCGCGGTCGTCCGCCCCGCCATCAGCGATCGTCGCGCCGCCCTCGGCTGAGCGCCGTTCAGCGCTGGCCTCGCCGACGTTGGTCGGTCGGCCGGGCGCGCGTCGGGGCCTCCTCGGCCAGCCGGAAGTCGACCTGCCGCTTGTAGCGGTCCACGCGGTCGACCGTGACCATGATCGTGCCGCCGGCCATGAAGGTCCGGCCGGTGCGGCTGCCGCGCAGCATATTGCCGCGGTCGTTGAGGCGGTAGTGATCGTCCGTCAGGGTCGACATGTGGACGAGGCCGAAGGCGTTGGAGGCGGTCAGCTCGACCATGAGGCCGTGCGGCTTGATCTCGGTGATGGTGGCCTCGAAGGGCCGCTTGTCGGGGCGTTCGACCTCGCGCTCGAAGAGCTCGAGCAGCTTGATCTTCACGGAGTCGCGCTCGGCCTCGGCGCTGTTGCGCTCGGTGATCGAGATGTGCTCGCACGAGCGGGTCAGCTCGCCCAGGCCGGGGGACCGCGGCGGCTCGGCCGGCGCCGAGCGCACGCCCTGCTTGGCGATGAACGCGTCGAAGATGCGGTGCTCGAGCAGGTCCGCGTAGCGGCGGATCGGCGAGGTGAAGTGCGAGTAGTGGCGCTTCGCCAGGCCGAAGTGGCCGTCGGGCGCGGCGCGGTAGCAGGCCTGCTTGAGCGAACGCAGCAGCGCGATGCGGATGGTGTAGCCGTCCTCGCGCGACTTGAGGTCGGCCAGGAGCTTGATCATGTTCGCGCGCTGGGTGAGGTCGCCCACCTTGAAGCCGTCGCCGGCCAGCTCCTCGCGCAGGGCGTCGAGCTTCTCCGGGTCGGGGTCGTCGTGCACGCGGCAGACGTGCGGGATGCGCTCCTTGTCCAGGGCCTTGGCCACGCACTCGTTGGCCAGGAGCATGAACTCCTCGATGAGCTGGTGGGATTCGTCGTGCTGGACGATCTCGGTGCGGTCGGCCCAGCCGTCCTTGTCGCAGTAGATCTTGATCTCCTTCATGTCCAGGTCGAGCGACCCGGCCCGGAAACGCTCGGCCCGCAGGATCTTCGCGATCTTCCAGAAATCCCCGATCATGCCGCGGACCTCGTCCAACTCGGCATCGGTCAGCTCGGCCAGCGGCCGCCCGGGGGAGCCGGTCTGGTGGGGCGGCGGCGCCGGCATCGCGCGGAGCGCGGCGTTGTCGTCGCCCTTCATGAACGCGTAGGCCTGCTTGTAGGTGAGGCGCTTGCGGCTGCGGATGACCGAGTTCGCGAACTCCGTCTTCAGCAGGCGCGCGTCGGGTCCGAACTCGCAGATGACCGATTTCACCAGGCGTTCCTCGGCCTCGACGAGCGAGCACAGGCCGCTGGAGAGGGCGTGCGGCAGCATCGGGATGACGGTGCCGACGAGGTAGGTGGAGTTGCCGCGCTCGCGGGCCTCGGTGTCGAGGCGCGAGCCCGTCTTCACGTAGTGGGAGACGTCCGCGATGTGGATGCCGATGCGCAGGCGGCCTTCCGGCAGGCGCTCGACCGAAAGGGCGTCGTCGAAGTCCTTGGCGTCGTCCGGGTCGATCGTGATGGTCGGGATGGCCCGGAAATCCTCGCGGCCCTTGCGGTCCGCGGCCTGCACGACCTTGCCGAAGGCGTTGGCCTCGTCCGCGACGGCGGCGGGGAACTCGGGGTTGAGGTTGTAGCGGCGCAGGATCGCCAGGTACTCCGCCATCGGCGTGTGCGTGACGCCGAGGACCTCGGTGATCGTGCCGGTGGGGTTCAGGTTGCGGCGCTCCCAGGCGTCGAGCTTGACGACGACCTTGTCGTCGGGCTTGGGCGCGGGCGTCAGGTTGGACCGGGCCGGGTCGCGGACCACGATCTCGCGGGAGACGCGGGGGTCGTCGGGGACGACGTACCAGGCGAGGCGCGTGCGCTGCAGCGTGCCGGTGAGCTGGGTCAGCGCGCGCTTGACCACGCGGACGACGACGGCGGTGCCCCAGTCCTCGCCCTGGCGGTCGCGGCGGACGGGGTTGAACTTCACCAGCACGCGGTCGCCGTGCAGCGCCACGCCGGTGTCGCGCGCCTCGATGTGCACCTGCTCCCGCGGTTTCTGCCCCGGCTCGGCGTCGAAGACGACGCGGGCCGAACCGCTCGCGCGGAACAGGATGGTGCCCTCGGGGAGCGTCTGGCCTTCGGGCAGCATGAGGAGGTCGCGCTTGCGCACGGCGATGGCGCCGGCCTTCAGCAGGCCGGGGATGACCTTGCGCAGGTGGCGGAGGTCGGCCTTGGTCGCGCCGATGGCGGCGGCGAGGGCCTCCAGACGCATCGGCTGGTAGCCGGGCCGCGCCATGAAGGCCAGCATCGCTTCCTCGGCGGTCATGGGCTGTCGGCGGCGGTCCCCAGCAGGCTGGACAGGTAGGGCATCAGCTGTTTCTTGCGGCTGACGATCCCGGGCAGGTCGAAGATGTCCGGCGGGCGCTTCTGCGGGTAGGTGATGGCCTGGACGACCTCGGCTTCGCCGCGGACCAGCAGGAGCGAACTCTGCGTGTCGATGTCGGTGACGAGCAGGCAGGCGAAGTTGAGGCCGTTCTCGACGCGGTACTTCTCCAGCGCCTCGAGCAGGCCGTCCTCGCACTTCCAGAAGTTGGTGAAGCCGAGCTCCTCGACCTGCGAGACGGAGAAGCGACGTTCGCCCTCGCGGTACTGCTTGCAGTCGGCGCGCACGGCGGCCGCGGGCGAGAGCGTCGCGAGCACGGAGCCGGCGTTGAAGATCATGTCCGCCAGCGCGCGCGGGTCGGCGTCGGCGACCGGGGTCAGCCACTGCAGCAGGTCGGCGTCCAGCGGCGTGGTCGTCGGGCTCTGCAGCAGGAGGGTGTCGGAGATGATCCCGCACATCATCAGGCCCGCGATCTGCGGGGTCGGGCGCAGGCCGGCGGTCCGGAACATGTCCGCCACGATCGAGCAGGTCGAGCCGAGCGGCCGGTTGATGAAGAGGATGGGCTGGTGCGTGGGCGCGTTGCCCAGGCGGTGGTGGTCCACGACCTCGGCGATCTCGACCTCGGCGGCGCCGTCGACGGCCTGCGAGAGCTCGTTGTGGTCGACCAGGACGAGCTTGGCGCGGGGCGGGTTGATGATGTCGGTCTTGGTGAAGACGCCGAGCAGGCGGCCGTCCTCGTCGATGACATGGCAGATGAGCGCCGGGTTCTGCACGATGCGGCGGCGGGCCACCGAGAGCTTCTCCTGCGGCTTGAACGTGTAGGCGTCGCGCTGGACGAGCCCGCCGACCAGCGTGGCCGCGCGCACGGCCCAGGCCGTGGTGGCGCTGTCGGTGTCGGCGTAGGCGACGGAGACGCGGGCGGCCTTGGCGCGCTCGAGGATCTCCGGGCGCATGCGGTGGCCGCCGGTGACGATGATGATGCGCACGCCCATCTCGATGGCGCGCAGGTGGACGTCGGCCCGGTCGCCGACGACGATGACGCTCTGGTTGGTCGGGATGCCCTCGACCGTCGCCGACTTGCCGAAGGACTCGAGCTCCATGGCGGCGACGCGGACGTAGAGCTCCTGCACGGTGGCGGCGTCGAAGGCGATGACCTCCACCCCGCCGATGGAGCGGATGATCGCGTTGATCGAGCTCGTGACCTTGCGCATGGCGGTCGCGCGCTTCGGCTTCGGGATGAAGTAGTCGCCCAGGCTGAAGATCGAGACGTACCCCTCGAGGCGGCCGTCGTCCCCGACCACGGGCAGGGCGCGCACGTCGTGCAGGTCAAGCAGCTCGAGCGCCCGCGCGCAGGTGTCGTCCACCCGGACCTTGTACGGGTCGCGGTGCATGATGTCCTCGATGCGCGGGATGACGTCGCCCACGAATTCCGGGAGCGCGGCGCCGAACCGGCCGAGGATCGCGTCGATCCGCGCATTGGAGTTGCCGCAACGGGCGGGTTTGAAGCCGGGCTGGCCGGAGGCTTCCTTGAAGGCGGCGTAGGCGAGGGCGGAGCAGATGGCGTCGGCGTCGGGGTTCTTGTGCCCGATGATATAAGTCGGCTGCGGCGGGCGGGCCGAGGGAAGGGTGGGAGGGACGGACATGACGGACGACGCGGGAAGTGCTCCAGCACACCTAACGGCGGAGGGCAGGGGAGGGAAGATTAATGGGGCGAGAATGCAGAGCCAGCCGGCTGGCAAGCGGGCCGGTTGGCAAGGGGTGGACGCAGAGATGCAATGAGGGACAGGGTCAGGGACAGGGACAGGGGCAGGAATGGTATCGCGTCTCTCCACCATCCTTCCGGCCAACCGATCAACCGGTCAACTAACACCCGCTTCTCCTCTGGCCAACTGGCCAACTGGTCAACGGGTCAACTAACGCATCCCCTTGCCCCCTGGTCAACTTGCCAGCCGGCCAGCTAACGTCCGCCTCCCTCCGGCCAACCCATCAACTCTGCATCTCCTAACCGCTAACCGCTACCACCTCTTACATTACCTCCCCCTCCTTGCCTTTCCCGCCCTCCTCCTTATCCCTTCCCGTCCCTGTCTTTCGCTTTTTAATTCCCGGCCCCGGCCCAAGCCCTAACCCCATCCCTTCCTCCACATGTCCTCCCTCTTCTCTCCCCTTCAGGTCGGCGCCGTGACCCTCCCGAATCGTGTCCTGATGGCGCCCCTGACCCGTTGCCGGGCCGAGGGTGCCAATGTCCCGACGGACCTGATGGCCGAGTACTACGCCCAGCGCGCCGGCGCCGGCCTGATCATCGCCGAGGCGACCACGGTCTCGCCCCGAGGTCATGGTTACCCGAACACCCCGGGCATCTACACCGCCGAGCAGGTCGCCGGCTGGAAGAAGGTCACTTCCGCCGTCCACGCCCGAGGGGGTCGCATCTTCCTGCAGCTCTGGCACGTGGGCCGCATCTCGCACCCGTCCTTTCAGCCCAACGGCGAACTGCCCGTCGCGCCGTCCGCGATCAAGCCGAAGGCCAGGTCTGGACCGGCAAGGAGATGGCCGACTACGTGACGCCCCGCGCCCTGCCCATCGAGGAAATCCCGGGGATCGTCGCCGAGTACGTTCGCGGCGCCCGCCTGGCCAAGGAAGCCGGCTTCGACGGCGTCGAGATCCACAACGCCAACGGCTACCTGCTCGACCAGTTCCTGCGCAGCGGGACCAATCACCGCACGGATGGGTACGGCGGCTCCGTGGCCCACCGCGCCCGCCTGACGCTCGAGGTCGCCTCCGCGGTGACGTCCATCTGGGGCTCCGACCGCGTGGGTATCCGCCTGTCGCCCGGCGGCGTCTTCAACGACATGGCCGATGCCAACCCGCGCGAGACCTTCGGCTACGTGCTGCGCGAGTTATCCAAGCTCGAGCTGGCCTACGCCCACGTGACCCGCGTCACGGCCCAGGACATCGCGCATGGCGCCAAGGACGGCGTCGGCCCGAAGGAGCTACGCGCCGACTTCCAGGGCGTGCTCATCACCGCCGGCGGCTTCGATCGCGCGCAGGGCGAGCAGGCCCTCGCCGAGGGCTGGGCCGACGCCATCGCCTACGGCGTGCCGTTCCTCGCCAACCCGGACCTCCCGCGCCGCCTCCGCGAGAACCTCGCGCTCAACCCGCCGGACGAAGCCACTTTCTACGCCTCCGGCCCGAAGGGTTATACGGATTATCCCGCGGCGAAGTAAGCGCCGCGAAGGGCTAGTCACCCCAGGTAGGGACCAGCGTCCCGCTGGTCCGCCGCCGGCATGGGGGCCAACTCTGGCTTCAGCACGCTTCGCGTGATGGTGCCTGACCCATTGCCAGAATATCAACGTTCGTCCGACCGAGGACGGTCAGCCCTACCCGAAAACGACTCTAGGTAGGGACCAGCGTCCCGCTGGTCCGCCCCGGCCCTATCCCTGCGCCAGCTCTGTCTCTGCGCCCTCAGTGGCCCTCCTGGGCCTGCCGCTCGGCTTCCTGCTTCTTCTTATCCCACTTATGATGGCCGTCGGGCAGCGTGCCGCCGAGTTCGTAAAGCCTGGCCTTGTTGTTGACCATCATCTCGCGGTTGGTGCCGGTCATCGAGTACTGGCTCTGCAGCCAGATCGCCTCCTCGGGGCAGACTTCCTGGCAGAGGCCGCAGTAGATGCAGCGTAGCATGTTGATCTCGAACTCCTGCGGGGCCTTCTCGACGTGCGCGTTGGGCGCGTCGGGGGCGATCTCGCCGGGCGTGATGCGGATGGCCTTGGGCGGGCACACGAACTCGCAGAGCTGGCAGGAGACGCACTTCTCGCGTCCGTTCGGGTCCATCACGAGCGTCGGCACGCCGCGGTAGTTCTGCGGGATGGCCGGGCGCTCATCAGGGTACTGCAGCGTCACGGGCGGACGCACCATGTTGTCCCAGGTGACCTTGAGGCCGGCGAGGATCTGCGGGAGGTAGCTCCGCTCGGCGAGGGTCAGGGGGCGGCGTTCGACGACTTTGATGGCCATGGGTTCAGCGGGCGCCGGTGAGGGCGTAGTAGAGGAAATAGACGAGGAGGTTGAGGATCGCGACCGGCAGGAGCACGCGCCAACCGATGCGCATGACCTGGTCGTAACGGAAGCGCGGGATGGTCCAGCGCACCCAGACGAAGAAGAAGAGGAAGAAGCAGAGCTTCGCGAAGAAGGCCGCGACGCCGAGCAGCGAGGCGACGGCCCCGGAACCGACGGTGGGCACCCACGGCAGGACGTGCCAGCCGCCGAGGAACATCAGGATGAACAGCGAGGAGCCGATCACCATGTGGCCGTATTCGGCGACGAAGAAGAGGCCGAACTTGAACGCGCCGTACTCGGTGTGGAAGCCGCCCACGAGGTCGGTCTCGGACTCCGGCATGTCGAACGGGTGGCGGTTGGTCTCGGCGAAGATGCTGATGAGGAAGACCAGCGCGGCGACGGGGTGGTACAGGATGTTCCAGGCGCCGGTCTGCGCGTCGACGATCGCGACGAGGCTGAGGCCGTGGTCCTGGCCGGGGCCGGAGGTGGCGAGGAAGACGGTCAGGACGGACAGGCCCATCGCGAGCTCGTACGAGATGAGCTGCGCGGAGCCGCGCACGGCGCCGAGGAAGGGGAACTTGGAGTTGGCGGACCAGCCGGCGAGCGCGATGCCGTACACGCCGAGCGAGCTCACCGCGAACATGAAGAGCACCCCGACGTCGGCGCCCTGCGTGAGGGAGATGGCCTCGCCGGTGGGCAGCTTGCCGAAGGGCAGCATGATCAGCACGATGAGCGCGGGCGCGAGCGCCACGATCGGGGCCAGGACGTAGTAGGTCTTGCGGACGTGCCCGGGGAGGGCGTCCTCCTTGAAGAGGAACTTGAGGCCGTCGGCCGCGGGCTGGATGAAGCCGCCCTTCATCAGGAAGTTCCCGAGGCCGGGGATCCACGCGATGAGCGGGTGGTTGGTGCGGTTGGGCCCGATGCGGCCCTGGATCCAGGCCGAGGCCTTGCGCTCGAGGAGCACGGAGTAGCCGGCGATCGTCATCACGATGAGGATGAGGATCAGGCCGCGGGCGGCCGTGAAATACCAGGCGGTGTTCAGAAGGAGGTCGCGCAGGAAGGCTTCCATGGTCGTCGGCGGGGCTTAGGCGGTGGCGACGGGGGCGAACTTCAGCAGTTTGCCTTCGGGGAACTTGTGGTGCGACCAGGCGGCGCCGTCGAGCGCGACGCCTTCGGCGGGGAGCTTCGCGCCGTCGAGACCGGCGAGCGCGGGCACGGCGGCGGCGAGCTCGGCCCAGACGTTCTTGGCGTCGACGCCGGCGAGTCGCGCGAGCAGGAGGCTGTCGGGCAGCGTGCCGGCCGGGCGGGCACGGCCTGCGCGAAGGCCTGCAGGCGGAACTGGCAGTTGATGAAGGTGCCGCTGCGTTCGAAGACGGTCAGCGCGGGGAGCACGACCTCGGCGGCGGCGGTGGTCACGCTGTGGTGCGTGGCGAGGGCGACGCTGCGGACCTTGGCGAGCGTCGACGCGGGCAGGCCGAGCATCACGGCGTCCTCGCGCACGATGAGGACGGACTTCACCTTGCCGGCGTCGATGTCGGCCGCGAGGGCCTTGAGGTCGGCGACGGGCGCGCGGTCGGTGAGCCCGGTGACGAGCGCGCCGCGGAAGTTCGGGGTGCGGTCCTCGGAGACGAGGAGGCCGTCGCCCTTGCCGAGGTGCGCGGGGACGTACACGACGGCGTTCCTCGCCTGGGCGAGACGCGCCAGGAGGCGCTGTTCCTCGACGGACATGTGGGCGGAGCCGACGATCGCGAGCGGGCCGGCGGCGAGGGCTTGCTGCGCGGCGACGAGGGCGGCCTCCAGCGTGGCCGGGGCTTGCTTGACGGTGGCGGCGGTCACGCGGTTCGGGGCCTCGACGGCCTTGAAGAGCTCGCGGCCGGAGTCGGCCATCCAGGTGTCGTTCACGGCGTCGTTGCGGCGCGGCGTCACGCGGTAGATCTTGCCTTCGCGCGACCAGACGGTCGTGTTCGCGCCGGCGGAGGACTCGGTGTCGATGCTCGGGGTCTGCTTCAGGAACCACACGCGCATCTTGAAGCGGAAGTCGGTGCTGGTGAGCGCGCCGACGGGGCAGATGTCGACGGTGTTGAGCGAGTAGTTGTTGTCCAGCTCGCGGCCGGGGAAGCAGGTCAGCGTGTTGAACGAGCCGCGGTTGACGAAGCCGAGGACGGGGTCCTTGGCGATCTCGGACGAGAAGCGCACGCAGCGCGAGCAGAGGATGCAGCGTTCGTCGTCGAGCGTGACGCGCGGCCCGAGGCGGGTCTTCTTGGGCTTGGCGTTCTTCTCGTCGAGGTAACGGGAGTAGCCGCGACCGTATTCGGCCGAGAATTCCTGGAGCTTGCACTCACCGGCCTGGTCGCAGATCGGGCAGTCGAGCGGGTGGTTGAGCAGGAGCATCTCCGTCACGCCTTCGCGGCAGGCCTTCACGCCGGGCGACTCGAGGCGGACGTGCAAGCCGGGGGATACGTTGGTGGCGCAGGCGATCGCGGGCTTGGGCTGCCAGCCGATCTTGGGCTTGCCGTTCTCCATCACGACCTCGTTGGTCGCCCGGTCCCGCATCGGCGACCCGAGCTCGACCAGGCACATGCGGCAGTTACCGGCGACCGGGAGCTTGGGGTGGTAGCAATAATGGGGGACTTCCTTCCCGATTTTGCCCAGGGCATCGACCAGATTGGCCCCCGCGGGGACCTGGTGCTCGACGCCGTCGACGTTGATGGTGACCAAAGAAGGTTTATTGTCCGTGACCATGGGTCTGGAAAGTTATCCGCAAGGTAGGTCCACCCCCACCTGCCGCAAGGGGAAAGGGGCGAAATTCGGCCTGTATTAGCCCAACGGACAGGGTAGGGCCCTCAGGTTGACCCGTTGATCGGTTGATCCATTGGCCAGAGCGCACCGATTCTCTATGCCCCTGCGCCGCCCTTGCCCTGACCCAGACCCTTTTTGTGTCTCTGCCTCTAGGTAGGGACCAGCGTCCTCGCTGGTCCGCCGCCTGCCTATCCTACCCCTGACCCGGCCGCACCCCTGACCCTAAGAACATCCTCGCCTCCCTTGCCCCCGTTCAACCGGCCAACTATTTCACGATTAAACTAAATCTCCTTATAAACCAACGTCTTACGATTATTTTACTAATGATAACAGTAATAATGCTTGCAGTAAGATGTTTGTTTAGTTGGATGGGGCTCTGTTCCTTTTACATAGTCGCTCCTGGGCTCGCCTAGGAGGGACGCCAAACAACGGGCCGCTTAGGGTCCGCAAGATACATCACCGCAAGGTGAGGAAAGCAGTCGCCTCCAACAGGCCTGCGCCGATCGCGAGGTCGGACAGCTAAGCAAGGGTAGACCTTAAGCTTATTTACAGATGAGCTAGATTCGATGAAGGGTGTGCAAAGTTCCGTGAGGCTAACTGCTTAGCGGGATGGTAACGGTATCGCCGACCACTGCACCAAGATAACCTTCCAGTTTCTTAGTCTAAGCCAAGTCCGGTGGTTCGACGCGTAGCAGCGAAGAGCTGACGGGCAATGGACGGAGAGGACGGCTTCCGGGCGACCGGACGACGCGATCTTCGCCCATCGTTCAGGTCAGCTAAGGCTTGGATACGAGGCGTGCGGCATAGGGTGCTCCAAAAGAGCCTTCAACCGCAGGTGAAGCACGTCTTGGTTGGTGTCTATTCAAGACGTCGTCTGTAAAACGATAAACGCAAAGTCTTCACCCTCGAGCCGCGAAAGCGGCATAACACTGGAGGCTTCGGCCAATCCAGTCAGGAAAAGCCCCGCGAGGGCTCGACCTGTTGATCATCGATGCCTCGGCGACGTTAGCGCGTCTCGCTGCCCGCAAGGTAGACGGGGAGGAAGTGATCGAGTAGCGGTTCGACAGGGATGATACGCCACATCCTAAAAAAGGCAGTCGTGCTGGATACGCCGGAGGTGAGGAACCACGGTGGTGGACAAGCGGGAAACCCGGTTAGCAGATCGGGGATAATCCGTCGAAAGGTCAGCGATGAAGGGGGTAGTCTCACCCCTTCTACCCATTTTACCCAGGCCCCGACGACGAACCGTCGGCCCGCCCGGTCTTCATTTTTCACGCCCCCATCGGCTAGCAGGCTAGGCCCCCGGCTTTCATCCGGGAAACCGGAGTTCGATCCTCCGTGGGGGTGCCAATTTTTCTTCTACCCCATGAACTCCTCCCTGGATTTTTCTTACGGCGAGGGCGAGTGCGCCCCGCAGGTCCACCTTCGCTGGACCTCCGGCGCTCCGCGCTTGGTCGCCATGCCCTGCGCCTCCGCCTACGTGCGCCCCCCGGTCGGTGATTCCTGGCCCGCGTGCGACCTCGCTCAGCTCCGTCGGATCGCCCGCCTGGCAAGGAGCTCAACCTCTGGGATGACCAGGCGCACGTCTGGGGCGAGGACTCGTGCTCCATGGTCGATGGCACCTTTTGGACGCTCGAGCTCGTCGTCGGCCGCCGCCGCTACCGCGCCTCTGGCTGCACCTACGGCGCCCGCTTCGGCCTCTGCCAGCGCCTCCTCGGCCTGAAGCCCGCCCCCTCTTGGGATTACCGTTCTTGAGCAGCTGCCTTTCGGTAGGGACCAGCGTCCCGCTGGTCTATCGCGTCCCTTTGAGGTCGCAATTTGCGACCTCAAAGGGACGCCTTCGAACCGATCGACGAACGGCCGACCGAGACGGTCAGCCCTACCTGAAAGCCTCTGATCGCATCGCGCCCGGGTAGGGGCAGCACCGCGTGCTGCCCTAGTTTTTGCCCTCCTTCGACCTAAAAGCCAACCCCTCGCGAGCTTCGCTCGCGCAGGTAGGGACCAGCGTCCCGCTGGTCCGTGCCGGCACGAGGTCAGGCACGCCATCGCTTCGCGAGGCGAAGCCAGACCCCGCGTTTCGGCCCTCTCCCTTGCCCCCTGGCCAACTTGCCAGCGTGCCAGCTAGCGTCTGCCCCCTCACTTCTCCCCCTCCTCCACATACCCGATGACATGCTTCCCGCTGGCGACGTCATACGTGAAGTGCAGGCAGAGCACGCTGTCGAACTCGGGGTGGGGGATGTACATCCGGCGGCTCAGCGCGAGCTTACGGCCGCGGAACGAGATCACCTTGGGCTCCGGCCAGACCCGGCAGAGTTGCTCGATCCGGGTCTGATGCATGGCCGCGTTCCAGCCGCCGTTTTTGAGCAGCGCCGGGATTTCCGTCAGCAGGTAGAGATCCTGCAGGAGGAGGTCGTCGCCCTCCCAGGTGCACTCCCGCGCGCTCTCGATGGCCGACCCCGTCACGATCAGGTGGTCCTTGAAAGGTTCCTTGCGCAGTTCCTGCAGGAAGCCGGCCACGCCGTTCGTGGCGCGCACCGGGATCTTTTCGGCCCGCGGCCAGAGCGAGAGTTCCTTCTCGCCGTCGCCCGAGATCGCCAGCTCCTCGATGATCCGCATGACCTTCGCCTGGTCGCCCTGGCGAAACTCGATGGTCAGGTACAGCTTCCCCTCCCAGGTGTAGTGGATGAAGTGGATGCTGCCATGGAGGTCCAGGCCGTGGATCGCGAGGGTGTGGCTGGCGTCGTCGACCATCCAGCAGTCGTTGAGCACCCGCTCGGCGGTGATGATCTGCGGGAGGAGGCGGCGGAGGTCGGCGGCCGTCAGGCTGGTGCCGAGTTCGCGGTGGCTGAGCTGGTAGGGATGTTTCATAAGGGGGGTGGTGAGGGGCGGTGGGGTGGGGGAGCAGGTAAAAGCAATCACGGGCTGCCAGCGCCGGCCCCGGTGAAGGAAGCTGACGTGGTGGGCCGGTCGCCGGTGTGCCCGGCGAGGCTGATCTGAGGCGCTTAAGCGGTCTTCGGTTCGATTAGGTGCCCCGAAGACAAATGCTCGGCATTGGTTATCTCAGATGTGGTGTATCCTTCAGAATATCCTATTATTATCAAGCCAAAACGTATCCGCGCACCCACGACACCGTTACAATCCACGCCAAGAATTGGAATCGATTTAGTCAGCTGGCCAGCTGGCCAGCGGGCACGTGGGCAAGGGGTGGAAACAAGCGAGCACTCGAGGGCCGGAGGGCACGAGGAAGAGGCAAAAGAGACAGATACTAGCAACCTCACCTCGCGCGCCCCGCGCGCAGGTAGGGGCAGCACCGCGTGCTGCCCTAGCTGCCTCTAGGTAGAGACCAGCGTCCCGCTGGTCCGTGTGTCCCTCAGCCTCTCTGCCTCTGACCGTCTTCTGGCCCTATCATCGACTCAGCCCTCAGTACTCGATCCAGCACTCGACTCAGCACTCCTCTGCCTCTCCCACCGGCCAACTGGCCAACTAATCAACCAATCAACTAACTCATCCCCTTGCCCCCTGGCCAACTTGCCAGCGTGCCAGCTAGTATCTCCTCCCCCTGTCCCTAACTATCTCATCGCCCCTTACTATTCCCCCAACCCACATCCCAGCTCGCCAGCGGCTGCACCCATCCCACCAGGATCTGGTTGTCCGAGATCTTGGCGAAGTGCAGGCCCAGGTGTTCGTCGCGCAAATCCGAGATCACCTTCACCCGGTGGCGCAGGGCGATTTTCTTGCCTTGGAAGAGGCAGTAGCGCGGCTTGGCATGAACGCGCGTGGCCTCCTGGTAGTCTTTCTGCACGCGCTCATCCAGGCTCCGCTGCAGGACGCTCAGGCGGGGCACCATGCTCAGGAACTCCAGCTTGCTCCGGATCTCGCGATAATCGTCGAACGCCACCTCATGGGCCTCCTCGATGACCGCGTCCGCGATCAGCACCTGGCGTCGCAACGGGCTGGCCTGGATCATCTCGAAGAAAAAGGCCAGCCCCACCGGGCGCTTCTTGCCCGGGACCAGACGCGGCTCCTTGGGCGTCAGGTCCTTGGCCAGCCCCTGCGCGATGGCCTCGACCAGGGCCTCATCGCCGGCCCGATACTCGATGGTCAGCTCGTTTCGGGGGCGTTGCGAGACATGCTGGACCAGGATATCGCCGTATTGCTGCATCCCCCCGATGCGGGCGGACATGTACAGGTCCCCCGTCGCCCACGACTCATTGAAGACCGGGGCCGTCGCCACCAGCTTATCCAGCTTCTCCCGCATCTTCCGGGCGGACAACGCGCAGTCGTAGGCACGGATCTTCAGTTTCTTCGGGGCGGTCGAGGTCGGCGGTTCCATGGGCGCCTCCGTCTGCCCCTCCGTCCCCTTTGTCAAATCCCCGCCCCGGCTACCTCCGCCTACCCTCGCGAGCCCTCCGCGCCAGGGTAGGGGCAGCACCGCGTGCTGCCCTAGTTGCCTCTAGGTAGGGACCAGCGTCCCGCTGGTCCGCCGCCGGCATGGGGTCTGGCTTCAGCACGCGCAGCGTGATGGTGCCTGACCCCGTTGCCGGCCGACCGGGACGGTCAGCCCTACCTCCTTTCCCTGTCCCTGACCCCATCATCGACTCAGCACTCCTCTGTCTCTCCTCCTTGCCCCCGGTCAACTATTGAGCCCTCACCTTCGTCATAACCCTCTTTGGATTGGCGGTCGGTTCCCCGCGCGCGTACTCTCCGCTTTCCACCTGCCCCTTCCCCATGCTCGGAGCCATCGCCGGAGATATCATCGGATCCGTCCACGAATTTAGCCAGAACGAGGACCGCGACTTTCCGCTGTTCGTCGCGCGTTCTTCGCCGACCGACGACTCCCTGCTGACGGCCGCGATCGCCCGTGCTTGCCTGGGGGGTTCACGTGACTACCGAGCGGCGATTCTCCGCGCTTGGGCCGATACATGCCGTCCCGCGGTCCAGCCGCCGATCGGGCCGGGTTGGGGCGTGGGTTTCTCGGCCTGGGCCTCCACCGGGGGAGAGACCGTCCGTCAGTCTTTCGGCAACGGCGCCGCGATGCGCGTCTCCCCGGTCGCCTGGGCCTACGAGCAGGAGGCCGACGTCTTGGAGCACGCCCGGCTGACGGCGGCGGATTCCCATGCCCATCCCGAGGGCATCAAAGGCGCCGTGGCCACCGCGCATTGCATCTGGGTGGGCAGGCGGACGAACGATGCGGCGGCGGTGCGCCGGACGGCCCTGAGCTATTACTCCGAGCTGCCCGACCTCGAAACGATTCGCCGGACCCACGTCTACAACGAGACCTGCCAAGGCTGCGTCCCGGAATGCCTCGCCATCGCCACCGGCACGTCCGACTACGAGTCCGCCGTCCGTTTCGCCTGCTCCATCCGGGGCGACGCCGACACCTTGGGCGCGATCGCTGGCGCCGTCAGCCAAGCCCTGTACGGCATCCCCGATTCCATCCGCCAGTCCGCCGTTCGTCTCGCCCACCGCTACTACCCCTGGATCGGCTCCACCCTTGCGGAGTTCGAATCCCGCTTCGGCCCAGCCCCCAACCGCTAACCCCAACCCCGCGCGAGCTTTGCTCGCGCTCGGTAGGGACCAGCGTCCCGCTGGTCCGCCGCCGGCTCGCTTGCCTCGTACTTGCCCACCGGCCCACTTGCCCGCTGGCCAGCACTGGCTCTCTTTAGACCAAATTACTGTCACTAAATTTCGTTGAACACCAATGACTTGCGTTAAATCAACAAACAACTGTTATCATTTTACTTGCACCATGCTGTCACTTTCTTACCTCTCCCATCAGTTCTTTAAACATAGTCCGACGAGCGATCACCTCAAACGCCGGACGCCAATAAACGGGTCGCGTTGGATCCGTAAGATAGTGCGCCGTGAGGCGCGGAAAGCAGGGAGCCCACCGACGGGTCTGCGCCCGACCGCAAGGTCGGAACAACAACGCAAAAAGGATGAGTAGTAATAGCTTCCTTGCATGGGAGCTAGATCCGACGATGGAGGGGAAAAGCGCGTGAGTGCCAAACGGCGTAGCGCGTGACTAACGGTTGTGCCGAGCAAGCCCCTGCACTAAACCATATAAGATTGTTACAAGTCCAGGTCCGGCGGTCCAAGACGAAATCAAGGGCTGGCGGACATGATGAGAGCGAATGGGTGCTTCGGCGCACAGGAGCTCGACTTCGAGTTTTGACCCTCAAGGTTGGGACATGGCAGGAGCGTGGTATTTTTCCACCCGCGAGGGAGGGAAAGCCGCTGGTGACGCGCTTCTCGGTCGGTTCTCTTACGCGGAGAAGTCTTATGTAAAAAGACCAAATGCAAAAGTCGTCACCCCTGATCGAGCGAAACGACGCAACGCTGCGGGCGAAAGCCAACGCAGCCGGAGGGAAGTCCGCCCGGACTTCGCCGTTGATCTTGGAGGAATCGGAGGGCTTCGCCGCCCTAGCTGCGCGTCAACGTGGACGAGTCTGAAGAGGTCGAAAGCAAAATCAGCAGGGAAGTGATGCCGCTTCCTTAAAAAGGCAGTCGTGCTGGATACTCCGTAGGTGCAAGCCGCGGAGTGGATAAAGCGGGAAACCTGATTAGCACCGGGCATAATCCGAGCAAAGGCCAGCGATGAAGGGGGTAGTCTCACCCCTTCTCAACATTTTCAATAGTCCCTTGAGGCAGCGGTGGCATGCGAGGCTTTGACCCTCACGGCCGGGGTTCGCATCCCCGAGGGACTATACGCGGAGGTGATGAAATGGCAGACATCGCGGGTCCAGAACCCGTGTCCTGCGGGTTCGAGTCCCGCCCTCCGCACCATTCGCGCGGCAGATCGTGCAAGGTGGCCTGCGAGGCCTGGCTCCTCGCGGCCGGGGTTCGCATCCCCGAGGGACTACAGGCGGAGGTGATGCAACGGCAGACATCGCGGGTTTAGAACCCGTGTCCTGCGGGTTCGAGTCCCGCCCTCCGCACCGTGCGCGCGACAGATGGTCCACGGTGGCATGCTAGCCTTTGTTCCTCGCGGCCGGGGTCGAATCCTCGAGGGACTATACGCGGAGGTGATGAAATGGCAGACATCGCGGGCTTAAAACCTGTGTCCTGCGGGTTCGAGTCCCGCCCTCCGCACCACCTGGCAGATCGTTCAACGGTCGAAACCCTCGCCCGCTCACCGGGCGACATGATACTTTGCCCCCTTTGACCGACGCTCCAGGTATTTTCAGCAGTTACTTTCAGGTCACGTCGGACGAGCAATGCCTTCGCCCTCGGGCCATCGGATTCTTCGGGGCCTCGGGCGGTCTCGTTCCGGCGTCAGAGTAGGGTATCCTGGAGCAGGTCGTTGCCGATCAAGCCATCGATGTTATCGAGCTGGATATGGCCCCGCAGGCCTTCGGCCGTGAAGCGTCCCAGCGAAGGCGGGACCCTGCGCGCGACGGTAAATATCTGGTTGGGCGCCACCTGGGCAGGCGGGGTTACGGGGCGGTTATCCCCGGCCACGATTTCGAAAGGATCATGATTTGGTCTTCCTCTCGGGGCTCCCGTACTCGTATTCCGCTCTATCCAGACAGGGAGGTTTTGAATCCTTACCAGGCCTTTCCTTCCACAGATGGCGACGATCACACCCTCGTTACAGTCCATCAGAAGCTCCCCGTATTCTCCTCTTGCTGCCGCTAGCATTCTGGTCAGCGAATCCTTGTCGCCCATCCAGCTATTACCAAGCACGCCGTGAGCGCCTTCTTTTCTGATGTCCGCAAGTATATCGGCTCGCGCATCGGCCATTTGGCAGTGGATGTAGGGAACGAATTCAGACCGGCTGAAGTCGGGTTCGGGGTTAAACCGAGCAAGCCAGGTCATCGGTGATTCGATCGTTCGGTAGGTCGGGCTAAAGTCGCTGAAAGCACCCATTTCCTTGATGATACTCTCCTTGGGTACGGTGCTAATGTCGATATAGCCGACTTGGGCGCCGGTATCCCAGATCATTTTAAATCCAGGATGGCACCTGAGGATCGGCGCCTGCGTCCCCGGCGCCTTCGTGAAAGGCAACACCAAGCCACATCGCGACACCTCATCATTCTCCCCGGCGAATCGCAGGCGACCTTCCTCCATGTCAAGAACCACCGCATGCGGAGTCCGGTCAACCCAGGGAATCACTCCGTTGATCGCAAAACTTGTGGGGCAACCAGTATCGACGAGGTAAAGACGACCCTCATGCTCCATGAAGAGGTGCCGGTTGATGTATTTGAGTGCGAACATTATTAAACACTTTGTATAGTAATTTTGTGGACTCGACTGCGCCTCTCAAACAGAAACCACGGCGTTTTTACGATCTCCTCGCCCGCCCAATTTCCCGCCTGGGTAGGGACCAGCGTCCCGCTGGTCCGTGTATCTGTTTCTCGTTAGGGCTGACCGTCCTGGTCGGCCGCCTCAGGTAGGGGCAGCACCGCGTGCTGCCCTAGCTGTCTCGAGGTAGGGACCAGCGTCCCCGCTGGTCCGTGTATCCCTTGTCAACCGGTCAACTTGCCCACTGGCCAGCTACTCCCGCCTCTCCTCTTGCCCACCGGCCAACTAATCAACCGGTCAACTCGTGGTTCTGTCGCGGCCTTGCCGCGTCAGAACGGCGTTTCCTCCACCCACCCCAACAACACCTTCCCCGCCGGCAACCTCGCGAAATGCATCGTCAGCACCTGCCCGCTCTTGGGCTCGCGGGCCTCGATCTGGTGCCAGAGCCAGATCCGGTTGCCATTGAACCAGCATGCTTTCGGCTCCCGATGCCGGCGCAAAGCGTGGCGGGCCTCGCGGACCTCCTCCGTCGTGAACGCGCTCAGAATCGTCCGGTTGGCCAGCCGCTCGTGGAGCGAACCCAGGACCTCCAGTTGCCGACGGGCCACCCGGTACCCCGCGAAATGGAACAAATGCGCCTGCTCCACTACCGCGTCGGCGATGAGCACCTTTCGTCCCAGCGCCTGTCCCTGGATCATCTGGAAGAAGTAAGCCATCCCCGGCGGACGGGTCTTGAGCGGGGAGGGCGGGTTAGGTCGGGCGACCAGCACCTTCCCCATTTCCTGTTCCAGCTCACGGACCAGCCCCTCGTCGCCTGCACGGTTGCTCGATGGTCACCGTGAACCCATCCGCCTGCGTATCGTGGCGAATCAGGATATCCCCATGCAGGTCCATCCCGCCGATACGGTACAACCAGCCATGCTCCTCCAGCAGGAAGCACCCGTTGAAAGCCCGCGCCCCTCGATCAACTCTCCAGCCGCAAGGCGAAAGAGCGTGCAAAGCTCCGAGCACGCATAGGTCCGAAGGACAAGTTTAAGGGGGGAGGAAAGATCTCGTTTCATGAAGCGGTCGGGGCCTGCATGGCTTGCCCGTGGCGCCGCCCCCGTCAAGCGACCCGCCCAGGGTGGGGGCAGCACCGCGTGCTGCCCTTACTGCCTCGAGGTAGGGACCAGCGTCCCGCTGGTCCCCCGCCGGCCTCCTCCTGTCTCTCTTCCAACTGGCCAACTGGTCAACTGGTCAACTAACGCATCCCCCGGCCAACTGGCCAACTGATCAACCGGTCAACAAAAGTGCCCCTGCCTCTCCTTCCCCTGACCCTCCCCTGACCCTCCCCTGACCCTAATCGCTCCCGCCGCTCATCTCCAATCCCCTCACTTCGTCAGCTCCGCGATCGACCTCGCGTATTTGTGCAGCTGCCAGCGGGTATCCGCGTCATCCTTTTCCACCGCGATCAGGTCGCGCATGTTGACGTAGTTGTCGGCCAGTTTAACCCTTCGGGCGAAAGCGTTTTCCTTTACCTGACCCCGGACATAGGCCAGGTAGGCTTGCAGCTTGCCCTCGTCTTCTTTGGGCTCATTGCCCGACTTAGGCGGCTTGGTCATCGCGACCACCCCTGCGATCAGGTGGTCCGGGATGACGCCTTTCAGGGAGTCCGCCGTCACCCGGACACCCTCGGGCTTCTCGCGGGTATCTTCGATGGCGTCGTGCAAGATCGCCACTGTCTTGGTCTCCCAGTCGTCGAAGAAATCGGCCACGTCCTTCACGTGCTCGAAATAAGGGCGGCCGTCGGGCAGGTCTCGGAAATCGCCCGCGTGGGCGCGTTCGGCGATCAAGTAAGCCAGGCCGAAGACCCGCCGCTGTTCGCTCACCGTCTTCCAGTCGATTTCGCTCATGCCCGCCATTCTGCCCGTCCCGACGACCTTAGCAATCCCCGCCCGCCTGACCGCGGAAAGTAATATAAACCAATCCACCGAACCCCAACCCCGCGCATCTCGCACTCGGGTAGGGGCAGCACCGCGTGCTGCCCTAGCTGCCTCTAGGTAGGGACCAGCGTCCCGCTGGTCCGTGTATCCCTTGCCCACCGGTCAACTGATCAACCGGTCAACATCCCTTCCCGCTTTCCAGCCCCTTTACTAAACTGGTATAATACGAAGATGTTCCGCTTCCTCCTCTGCTTCCACGTCTCCGCGCTCTTCGCCGGGGAAGCTCCGCTGACCCTGCCGCCGGCGGCCAAGGACCACCTCCCCAAGGGCTGGAAGGTGTTGGAGGTGGCATCCACCGACCTTAACGCCGACGGCCTGGCCGACTTGGTCTTCGTCCGGGAAGAGGATGATCCTAAGAAGATCGTCAAGCGGCTGCCCGCCAACGACGGCGTCAGGAATTACAACCCAAGGGTCCTGGTCGTCCTCCTGGCCGAGGCAAATGGCTATCGTAAACTCGGTGAGTATGCGAAGCTGATTCCGCCGGCCTTTGATGATGAGCGCGAGTATTGCGACGACCGATTCCATGGCATCACGGCGGAGAAGGGCGTTTTGACTGTCGGTTTTCGCTACTGGACGAGTTGGGGGAGCTGGTGGTCGAGCATGGAGTTTTATAAGTTCCGACTCGAGTCCGGCCGACTCAGGCTCATCGGCAGTGAAGTGGATGCATGGCATCGATCTTCTGGGGAGAGGTTCCTCGTCAGTACCAATCTCCTGACTGGCAAGGTTAAGCGCACGGCTGGCCTGAACGAATTCGATGAAGCCAAGTCCAAGCCTGAGTTCGCGTGGAGCAGTTTGCCCTCGCGTAAGCCGATTTACATCGAGGACCTCCCGCCCTGCGCCCGAGAACCCTAGTCCTCCGCTCAGTCCCTTCACTTTCCCTTGGTAGGGACCAGCTACCCGCTGGTCCGCCGCCTTACCGTTCCGGTTTCCTTCCGGGGCGTTCTGGGGTTTGGCCCACTGAAAGCCCAGGGCATCAAGTGCCTGAATGTCCTCAGCCGCAAGATCGCCCGCCGCTCGGAGTATCCGCTGGTAACGTACCCAGCGCCCAAGCGCCGGGTTATCCGACCAGCTGGTGGTCACGTTGCAATGGCCAAACCGTTCGCGTAAGCGGCAAGTTGCCGGAGGCGCTCCGGCCGGAGGGGGTCGCGTCCCGGTGACTTCCAATTGAAACCGATGGCTTCGAGCCTGGGCGACCTTTTCCGCCGGAAGGCGACCTTTGGCGTAGCGGGGCGCGGTTGGCTCGCGACGAAATAACCCAGGAGCGGATTGGGTCGTAAAGGTTGAGGCACGTTCCCGTGACCGTTCGCGGCAATGAAAGCCTGCAGGGCTGCCAGGTTAGCCTCCCAGGCGTCTTCACGTGCTTGAGCCAGGTGAAGCCGAGCTGGTCGAGGAGCTCGATCTGAGCCTGGGGCATCTCGCCCTTCTTCCGGCGCTGGCGTTGGTGCACGCAACCAGGCCCGAGCCGCTCGAAGCGTCGTCGGAGGGGGTTGGCGTCGCCATGCTGCGCCTGTGGGGCCTTTAGTTCTTCGTAGTACTCGGCCACAATTGTTTTCCACGAACCTTCGATTCCCAGGTGAATGCGATTTCGTTCAGCAGATCGATCCGCTCCTGGGCTAGCTGGCCCTGGTGATAGGCCTTGCGCTGCGAAGGCCCATCGGCTGAGGTCGTCATCCTCGATGGGGTCGTACCCTCCGAGCGTGCTTTTCGCCGTAGGCTTTGAGCTTGCTGAAATGCTCAGCCCAGTTCTCCCCGTGGGGTCCCACGTGAAACCTAACTTATCCAATAATGCTACTTGGGCGCTCGTGAGTTGTTCTGATTCAGGTAGGGTCCCCTTGCGCCGGAGTCGTTGGATCCAGACCCAGTTGGCCAGGGTGCGTTGCGGGTGAGTCCGGGGCATGTCGGTAGTGCCCATGCTGCAGATAGTAGGTCTCGAGTTCGTGATATCTCTTGATCCACGATTGTTGTGACTTCGCGGACTGGTAGTCCAGATGAAGCCCGGCTGTCCAGGGCCTGTCGATGCGCGCTCACCATGAAGACCTTTCTTCCGCCCGCAACGCGTTGACTGGAGGCCCAGGAGCCCAGCGACTCATATCCTGGAGTTTTCGAGGGTCACGTTCGCGTTCCCCGTGTTTCTTCACATAGGCCTGTAACTCGACGAAACCATGCCTCGAAAGTGTTGGAGACGCGGTGGTTCCTTGAGGTGCCAAAGGAAGCCGATTTTCGTTAAGCAGCCGGGTCCGGGCGGGCGAGAGTTACGCCGCGTTTCGCCATGGAACGCATTGCCGGCGACCCAGGAACCGAGCGAGCCATACCCAGGGGTGTCAGGGCGCAGGTTGCAGTCGCCGTGCCGGGCCGCGTAGGCCTTGAGTTCGTGGTAACGTCGGAGCCAGGTCGGGCTGACGGATTTGTCCGCGGCGGGGTCCATGGGGCAGGGGGGGGAAGATAATTAGGTATCGCCGCGTCCCATCGCTTTTGTCAAACGACACACTTCAAGCTAGCTCTCGGGGGTATGTGCTTTGTATTTGTTATATGAAACGACGAGGCAAGGAGCGGGATCGATCGCTCATCGCAGACGAGTTGCTTGGCATGTCTTGCTTTTATCGCATATCGAACACGTCGCACTACTAAGAGCGAAATCTGCAAAGCGTTAGCCGCTACGACACGCCTCACCGAGGATACGAGGATGAGAAGCGCCCTGGGTGGTGGGAGTATAAGTTCTCGAATATGCACTTCGCGTTCAAGCCACTGGAGGGGCGAGTGGTTAATGGAGTGTTGCTCGAGCCAAGCACCACAAAGGGTGCAGTGAGCAATCCTGGCGTTCAGGCAAATATTAGAAAATATGCTTTGGAATACTTCCTCAACGATTTCGATCCGTTGTGTATCAATGGCTCGTGCTGCCTTAGATAAGTCACTTCCTTCTGATATCGAGGAGGCTGTATTCGGAACAACCGCGGGGGTCCCATCAATGCATACATCAGGTCAGTCAGAGGCCGAGGCTATCGCTAAGCGTATCACCTGAAGGCGCTAAGAGACTTCGTCAGCACTGGTATCTAGAGCGCGATTCATCTCTTCCCAAAGAGGCAAAGAGACGTTCGAGGAGGTTCACGGTGAACTTTATTGCGAGGCTTGCGGGCTGCGACCCGTCCCAACTTATGGCTACCCTTTGGTAGATGCACACCACCGCATACCGTTGAGTGAATATGCGAAACGTGGTAAATTGGAGACAGAACCAACAGATTTCGTTATCCTTTGTCCTTCCTGTCATCGAGCGGTCCATAAGCACGAAGACTGTGATATTGATGCCCTCAAGGATCCTCTACCTAAAGGTGGAATTGTCTTCAGGTCTTAGCCTGGTTTATTCTTCTGCGAAGAAGTGGCCGGCGATCAGCCGATATATCTTTTCAACCGTAGGTACCACTACGCTATTCCGAACTGTTTATAAAGCTGCCAGTCGGAAAGCCCCATGCCATTCAACTTTTTTCACGTCCATTAAACGCACCTTTGCCGGACGACCGTTTCTCCCCGGCTCTACTTGGCGAGAGAATCCCATGATCTTTGCGCACTCCATTCGTGGGTTAGCTTTCTGACGTTCTCATTAATTAGGTAAGCACCGGTTCTTGCTGCTAGTCCGCCGCCCGTATGCCGAAAATGTTATAGCATGACCGTAGATGCTATAAATTCTCTCTCCTTGCCGACCCTTTCTTGATATCACCGTCTTTACCGATTTGGCCTATTTGGGCAGGTTCGGCTTCGGGGGCTAATTTTGTCGATTCATCCAAGGCCAGCATCTCGGCCCAATTCGTGACGATTCGGTTCCTCGGGATGATGTAGTTCAGGGTATCTTCTTCGCTTAGACTTTCTAAGTGTTTTTTGA
>BGOM01000003.1 GCA_003569245.1 Opitutia bacterium
TCGCATATCGCCCACTCGGCCCACCTCGGAGGCATGCTCTTCGTCTGGTTCGCCTTCGCTAACCTGAACCAGACAAATCTCTCGGTCCAGGAACGCTCAGGAGGAGATGACCCCGCCTCCGCCCACCGCCCCGGAACCCGACGTCGTGCGCTATGACGATGAGGAAACGGCCGCGGTGGCGCCGCTCACCCGCCAACAGGCCCGGGCCGAGCTCGACTGCTGCTGGACAAGATCTCCGCCCGGGTATTCGGCTCGCTCAGCGAGGCCGACAAACGCAGACTGGAGGACCTCAGCGCGCGGCTGCGCTGATCCGCCCCGGAGCACCCCCTCCCTACCCCTTTCCCCATGCGCCGCCCCATCCTCCCCACCCTGCTCCTCCTGCTGGCCGCGCTGGCCCAGCGCAGGCTCCCGCGTTCACCACGACGGAGAGCATGCAGAAGGAGGCCAAGGCTCCGTCATCCTCCTCGAGCGGCTGCACATCAGCAAACGCGAGATGGCAAGCATCGACATGGCCGAGGTCGTCCGCACCTACTGCGAGAACCTCGACGGCGCCAAGATGTACTTCACCGAGCCCGAGGTGGAGGAGTTCGTCAACCGCTACGCCAAGACCCTCGACCTCTACCTCCAGCGCGGCAACCTGACCCCCGGCTTCGAGATCTACGCGTCCTTCAAGCATAAGGTGCAGGTCCGGACCGAAGCCTCGCTAGCGGCCCTCGACCAGCCCGTCGACCTCTCCAAGGACGACGTCTTCCCCCTCGAGCGCCGCAAGGCCAAGTGGCCGGCCACCGCCGCCGAGGCCGACGCCCTCTGGGCCAAGCGCCTCCGCCTCGACATGCTCGGCGAGGTGCTGGGCGAGGACCGCAGCAACGCCGCCGCCCGCAAAGCCAACGGCAAGGAGCCCGAGCTCGAGGTGACGCCGGAGAAGCTCAAGGCGGCCGCCGCCCGCCTCAAGAAGCGCTACGACAAGGTGCGCACCTACCTCAATTACGACGTGGCCGAGGTCGAGGAGCTCTTCATCAACGCCTATTCCACGCAGTACGACCCGCACTCGATCTTCTTCTCCCAGCAGTCGCTGGAGGAGTTCGAGATCGCCATGCGCAACTCGCTGGTGGGCATCGGCGCCACGCTGGCGGACGAGGACGGCTACTGCACGGTGAAGGACCTCCTGCCGGGCGGCCCGCTCGACCTCTCCGGCCAGGTGAAGCCCGGCGACAAGATCATCGCCGTCGGCCAGGACACCGAGGGCGAGATGGAAGACATCGTCGGCATGCGCCTCAACAAGGCCATCGGCAAGATCCGCGGCAAGCAGGGCACCTCGGTGCGCCTGCTCGTCGACCCCGCGGCGGGCGGCGGCCGCAAGACCGTCACGCTGAAGCGCGACCAGATCAAGCTCGTCGGCCAGATGGCCTCGGCCCGCGCCTTCGAGCTCGGCGCCGGCCAGGGCGTCGTCGGGGTCGTCGACCTCCCCGCGTTCTACGGCAAGAACCCCGACGGCACGGGCTCCAGCCCCACCAAGGACGTCGAGCAGCTGCTCGAGAAACTCAAGGCGATGGGCGCCAAGGCCATCATCATGGACCTGCGCAAGAACGGCGGCGGCCTCCTCACCGAGGCGGTCGACCTCGCCGGCCTCTTCATCCCCAAGGGCTCCGTGCTGCAGGTCCGCGACAGCGGCGGCCGCACTCAGGACTACCGCGACGAGGACGCCAAGGTGGTGTGGGACGGCCCGCTCATCGTGCTGACCTCCAAGCTGTCCGCGTCGGCGTCCGAGATCTTCGCCGGCGCGATGCATGACCACCGTCGCGCCCTCATCGTAGGCGACGTCACCACGCACGGCAAGGGCTCGGTCCAGAACATCCTCGAGCTGAGCCGCTTCGACCGGAACCTGAAGTCGGCCGTCAAGGTGACCATCCAGAAGTGGTACGCCCCGAGCGGCTCCTCCATCCAGCTCAAGGGCGTCGGCGCCGACATCGTCGTGCCGTCCGTCTTCTCCGTGCTGCCGGTGGCGGAGTCCGACCTCAACCGCCCGCTGGCCTGGGATTCGGTGGCCCCTTCCCTCACCCAGCCCGACGAGGGCGACTGGCTCAAGGCCAAGCTCTCGGACAAGCTGATCGCCGACCTCGCCGCCGCCTCCGCCCGCCGGCAGGCCGAGATGCCGGAGTTCGTCACCCTGGGCCGCTCGATCGAGTGGACCAAGAGCCGGCAGGCCCGCCAGGAGATCTCGCTCTCCCTCGCCACCCGCCTGCAGGAGCGCAAGGACGACATCATCTTCCGGGACCAGGTGCGCAAGGACCTTGCCGCCTACGCCCAGAAGGAAGGCAAGGCCGCCGACGTGAAGCTCGACGCCGCGCTGGAGCAGGAGAAGAAGGAAGGTCCGGATTACGCGAGCAAGTCCAAGAAGATCAGCCGGATCCGCGACCCGCTCGAGGACGACGATTGGCCGGAATACGACATCCAGCTGCGCGAGGCGGTCCGCATCGCCGGCGACTGGGTCAAGGCCCTGCCCGCCACGGCCGTCGCGACCAAGCCCGCCGAGACCGAGAACAAGTCGCGCTGAGCAGCCGCCCAGCCCGCCTAAAGACCCGCCCACCGGCGGGTTTTTTGTTGGGCGGGAACGGAGGCTTTGGCTTGGCGGGCGAACCGCGGCGGACACCTTGGGACCCATGGAATTTCCGATCGTCCTCGCCGTCCTCGCCCTCCTGGTCCTGCTCACCGGGCTCGTCGTCGCGCTCGGCGGCCGCCGCGGCTCGGCGCGCGTCCAGACCCGTCGGCACGGCGAGTTGGAAGGTCGGCCGGTGGCCTTGCACACGCTGAGCAACGCGCTCGGCCTCACCGCGCAGGTCAGCGAGTTCGGCGCGACGCTCGTGTCGGTGCGCGTACCGGACCGCCAGGGCGTCATCGCGGAGGTGACGTTGGGGCACGACGACTTCCGCGGCTACGTGGAGCAGAATCCGTACCTCGGCAGCACCATCGGCCGCTACGCGAACCGGATCGCCGACGGCCGCTTCACCATCGACGGCCGGACCTTCCAGGTCGCGCGCAACAACCACGGCCAGCACCTCCACGGCGGCGTGGCCGGCCTCGACCGCCGCGTCTGGTCCAGCCAGCCCGTCCGCGAAGGCAACGCCGCCGGCGTCCGCCTCACCTATGTCAGTCCCGCCGGCGAGGAGGACTACCCGGGGACACTGACCGTGCACGTGACCTACCTGGTGCCCGCCGACCGCAACGAGGTCCGCCTCCGCTTCGAGGCGACGACGGACGCCCCCACGCTCTGCAACCTGACGAACCATGCGTTCTTCAACCTCGCCGGCGGCGGCGAGATCCTGGACCACCGCCTCGAGCTCTTCGCGGATCGCTTCATCCCGGTCTCGGAAAGCCTCATCGCCACCGGCGAACGCGCGCCCGTCGAAGGCACGCCGTTCGATTTCCGCCGCCCCCACACCGTCGGCGAACGCATCGGCGCGGCCCACCCGCAGCTCGTGCGGGCGCGCGGCTACGACCACGCCTACGACCTCGGCCTCGGCCGGACGACGCGGCTCGCCGCGCGCATGACGGAGCCGGGCAGCGGCCGCACGCTCGAGGTGCTCACGGACGCCCCCGGCCTCCAGTTCTATTCCGGCAACTTCCTCGACGGCACGATCAAGGCCCGCTGGCACAAGCCGTATGGCTTCCGCCAAGGCTTCTGCCTTGAGCCCGGCCTCTTCCCCGACTCGCCGAACCAGCCGGCCTTCCACCGCGCCGGCTACCCCAGCGGCGTGCTGCGCCCCGGCGAGAAATACGCGATGGAGATGGTCTACCGTTTCGGGGTCGCGCAAGAGAATCGGCTCAGGCTAAACACCCACCTGAACCGAGGATGGGATTCGAAGGAATGCTTCTCGTCTGTATGTCGTTGAACTCCAACGACCGAGAAACTTTGCGGACAGGTTGCGGACAAGTTAACTGCCAACTCTGCTAAGTTACCCGAGCGATTTTAGCGCGCAAGTAATTTCATCAATCTTGTCGGCCAGAAAACTCTGTCCTGAGTTTTTCTCTGGCGGAGGCTACTCGACGTTCGACGGCCTTGGCAGTGAGCCCCAATGCCTCCCCTGCTTCCTGATGAGACATGCCCGAGTACGCCGTCAGGATCAAAGGCTCGCGCAATCCCTCAGGCAGGCGTTGCACCGCGGCGCGCACCAGCGCGGCGCGCTCGTCCACGTCGGCGCTGTCCTCGACGGAACCCTCCGGGATCTCAGGCGTCAGGCCGGTGAACCTGGCCAGCCGGCGGAGCCAGCTGCGCCGGCGGTTCCTGGCCAGGTTGATCGCGATGCCGAACAACCAGGTGGAGACGTTGCCGCCGGTGAACCGGTCCGAGGTGCGCCAAGCCGTGGCGAAGGCCTCGGCGGCGACCTCCTCGGCGTCCGCCGAATCAGGCAGCATCCGATGGAGGTAACCGCGTATCCGCGGGTTCCACTCATCGAATAGCTGGCGCCACCCAGCCTGATCGTCCTTGGCAGGCAGCAGACTCATTTGGCCTTATGGTGCCCATCAAGGCCAGGCGCCCCCTCATGGGAAAGTGCTTCGACCTGAGGCATGATGAGATCAACGTAGGCCTTACCCTTTTCGGGAGGCATGCAGGCCGCGATCGCAAGGACGTGCTCGCGACGGGAAGCCTGGCACCTCCCGAGAGCCGCCTCGAGCCGGGCCTTCGAGTCGTCGCCGGGCTTCGTCGACATCAAGGCACGAGCCTGGCGAACCTGCTCGCAGTGCACCTCGCACTCCTCCTCGAAACGACGCTGGAGCTGCCCGATCCTGGCGACAGCCGTATCGTCTAGCCTGAACTCGGCCTGGAGCCAGCCGAGCTCGGAGCCGCGCTCGCAGGCCTCGGCCTTCCTGAAGTCACGCGCAACCCACCATCCGGCATAGCCAGCCAACAACGAGGCCAGGACGATGGTCAGAAGCAGGCGCGGCCTCATCGGGAGGATGCCTCCACGATCGACCGGGCGTGTGCCTTCGCCATCTGCCGGGTGTCATCCGTATTGGCCCGCCAGCCAGCCAAGCCGCCGACAAGGAAAACCGCCAGTACGGCGGCAGAGAAGCGGACCAGCGGGCCACGCGGCCGACCTGCGATGACCTGGCTGGAAAAAGCCTCGCGCCTTCGGGGGGAAACCTCCCAAGCGGACAACAACTCGTCGATGGAATCCTTGCTCATGATACCTTTCTAATGTCCGGACCCGGCCCTGTCCCCCCTAAATCTTTTTGGCACGGGGTATTTCATCAGGGGGGATGCCGGGGGACGCGGACATGTACTTGCATGCTCGCCCACCAAGCTCGCAAAGCCGGAAGGACCTCGACCTGGGGACTCATGGTCGCCTCAGTCGCCATAGCGTCCTACGCGCAGGCCTGCGAAATCTGCCGTAAGGCCTACTTCGACGCCATGGAGACAGCGCCCAAGGCCTCTGCACTGCACCCCGAGGCCCGGGTGGTCGAGTACCGCCTCACGATCGCCGAGCAGACGCTCAGCCCAGCTGACCGCAAGGTCCAGGCCCTGACCATCAACGGAGGCACCCCCGGCCCGGTGCTTCGGCTACGCGAGGGCGACGTCGCACGCATCACGGTGGTCAACGGGCTAGCCGACGACTCCACCTCGATCCACTGGCACGGCCTGCTGGTGCCCAACATCGAGGATGGCGTGCCGGTCGTGACCACCCCGGTCATCGGCCCGGGCCAGTCCCGCACCTTCGAGTTCCTCGTGCGGCAACACGGCACCTATTGGTACCACAGCCACACGGGACATCAGGAGCAGCGAGGCGTGTACGGCGCCATCGTCATAGAGCCCAAGACCGAGACGAAGGCCGCCGAGCACGACGAGGTCGTCATCCTCTCCGACTGGACCGACGAGGACCCGCGCGACGTGCAGCGCTCACTCCTTCGCGGCAGCGACTGGTATTCGTTCCGCAAGGGCACGTCCCAATCGCTCCTCGGCGCTTACCAAGCCGGCAAGCTCGGCGAATACCTCGACCGCGAGAAGGCGCTCGTTCCGCCGATGGACCTTTCCGACGTGGCCTACGACGCGTTCCTGATGAACGGCCGGCGTCGCCGGGAGCTTCCCGGCAAGCCTGGCGAGACCGTCCGCGTCCGCCTGATCAACGCCGGCGCGGCTTCGTACTTCTATCTGGACGCCGCAACCGGCCCGCTGCGCATCGTCGCCGCCGACGGGCAGGACGTGAAGCCCTTCGACCAGAAGCGGCTGCTGATCGGTCCGGCCGAGACCTATGACGTGCTCGTCACCGTACCCGCCCAAGGCGCATGGGAGCTCCGATCCACGGCCCAGGACGGCAGCGGCTCGGTCTCGGCCTGGGTCGGCTCGGGTGAGCGGCACGAAGCCACGCCCCCGCCGGCGCCCGATCGTTACGGCATGGCCGCCTACCTGACCTCCATACTCGACCAGATCGACCCGGAACCCGGCGCCAAGGAGCAGGAACGCCCCATCTCCCCTTACGCCAAGATGCGAGCCGCGCAGCCCCATCCCGTGGCATCCTCCCACCGTGAGCTCACGCTCAAGCTCACGGGCGACATGATCCGCTACGAGTGGAGCTTCGACGGACTCGACCCCCGAGAGGCCGAGGCAATCAAGGTCAAGGAAGGCGAGACCATCCGCGTGCGCCTGGTGAACAACACCATGATGCACCACCCGATCCATTTCCACGGGCACTTCTTCCGGCTGGTAGATGCGAACGACAAGGACCCGGCCACCTCCCCGCTGAAGCACACGGTCGACGTGCCGCCGATGAGCGTGCGCACGATCGAATTCACCGCGAACGAGGGCCAGGGGGATTGGCTGATCCACTGCCACCTGCTCTACCACCACATCACCGGGATGGTCCGCACCATCCGTGTCACCTCGGCCGAGGGAGCCGAGCCTCCCCATGCCGCCGCCACGCACTCGATGGCCACGACCTACGCATGGGGCCAGGCCGCCTTCACCAGCGCCTCGGCCACGGGGTACGCCACGGTGCAGTCGGGACACGACAATCTCTACGTGCGCTGGCAGGAGGGTATGCGCCATGGCGACGGGCATGAGCGCGAGCTCAGTTACGCCCGCTACATCGACATGCGCCTCTCGCTGATCGCCGGCTATCGCTTCGACACGACGGACGGCGGGCGCGACGGCCCCTTCGCCGGCGTATCCTACCGGCTCCCGTATTTCGTCGACCTAGGTCTGACCCACCAGGCCGGCGGCGAAACCCGATTCAGTCTCTTTAAGAACCTGCAGATCACGGATCGGCTCTCGCTGGACCTTTACTACCAGTATGGCCGCCTGACACATGCGTACACGTCCGCCGACTTGCGTTACCTGCTCTCGAAGGACCTCTCCATTACTGCCGGCTACAGCTCCGACTTCGGGGCGGGCGCCGGGATTCTCATCCGCTTCTGACCCACACAACCATGAAAAACACCATGCTCGTCATCCTGCTGGCCGCCCTGGCCAGCATCACCGCCGTCGCCGTCGAAAGCGCGGCCAAACCCTACCCCCTCGATAAGTGCATCGTCTCGGACGAGAAGCTCGGCGTCGAGGGCAAGCCCGTGGTCTTCGTCCACGAAGGCCAGGAGATCAAGCTCTGCTGCCAGGACTGCCGCAAGGACTTCGACGCCAACCCGGCGAAGTACCTGGCCAAGCTGCCCAAGGCCGGCAACGCCCCCAAGTCGGACGAACCGGCCAAGCCGAAGGGCATGGCGATGAAGTCCTGCTGCATGGCTGACGCCAAGGACGGCGGACATGACCACGCAGCGATGGTCGCCAAGGGCGATGACAAGGCCAAGGAGGCCAAGCAGACGGACGGTCACGACCATGCCGCCGCCAAGCCTGGCGCCGAAGCAGCTAAGCCCCACGACCATGAACACGCCGATGCCGCGAAGACCGAGCCCGCCAAGGACGCCCCGGCCAAGCCCTATCCCCTGAAGACCTGCATCGTCTCGGACAACGACCTGGATTCAATGGGCGAACAGGCCTCGTTCGTCTACCAAGGCCAGACCATCAAGGTCTGCTGCAAGCCCTGCGTCGCGAAGTTCGAGAAGAACCCGGCGAAGTACCTCAAGAAGCTGGAAGGCAAGTAAGCCTACCGCATCGGCAACGAAGAGGCCCCGCTTTTGCGGGGCCTCTTTTTTGGAGAGCGGATTACGCTCAGATCAGTGGTCGCAAGTGCAGCCGTACTCCGGGCGCTTACACTCGCCGCAGAGCGAGGTGTTGAGCGTGACCCGGAAATTGGCGGGCTTGGCGTCGGCCTTGGCGCGAATCTGGACGACGATCTGGGCCGGCTCCTTGGTAGGCAGGGGCTCCTTGGTAACGAAGCCGTTGGGCTGGGCCTCCAGCGCGACGTCCTTGCCGTCGACCTTGACGGTGACGGTGCGGTCCCCGCGGGCGGCCGGCTTGCCGGCCTCTTCGACGAAGGTCACCGTGGCCTTGCGGTCCGGTTGGATCAGGAAGTCGGCGCGGACGCCAGGGGCTTCCAGGGCTCGGCCGGGGCGAGGTTCGGTAGCCGGCTTGGCGGGTTCGGCGGCGACGAGCACGCCGATTGAGAACAATGACAGGAGGAGGGTTTTCATGGTTGGTTGGGTGTTGGGTTGGAAGAAGAACGGGGACGCGACTCGACCCAGTCGTAGAGGACGGGCAACAGGAGCAGCGTCAGGGCGGTGGAAGTAAAGATACCGCCGATGACGACGGTCGCCAAGGGCTGTTGCACTTCGGCGCCCGGGCCGGTCGACAGCGCCATGGGCACGAAACCCAGCGACGCCACGAGCGCGGTCAGGAGCTTCGGGCGTAGGCGGGTCAGGGTGCCGTCCGTAACGGCCTGACGCAGCGGGACGCCGGCCTCACGGAGCTGATTGATGAAGCTGATCAGCATGATGCCGTTGAGAACGGCGATGCCCGAGACGGCGATGAAGCCGATGCCGGCAGAAACCGTGAACGGCATGCCGCGAAGCCAGAGCGCGAGCACCCCGCCGGTGGCGGCGAGCGGCACGCAGGTGAACACGAGCGCCGCCTGCCTGAAGCTGCCGAAGCCGGCGTAGATGAGGAGCAGGATCAGCCCGAGCGCCGCGGGGACGACCAGGGCCAGGCGTTCACGGGCGCGCTGCAGGTTCTCGAACTGCCCGCCGAATTCCCAGTAGACGCCGCCGACCGGCTTGACCTCGGCCTTGAGACGGACCTCGGCTTCGCGCACGAAGCCCTCGGTGTCGCGGCCGCGGACATTGATAAGGATCGCCAGGCGTCGCCGGGCGTCCTCGCGGGTGATGGTGCCGGGGCGCTCGACCAACTTGACGTCGGCGACCTTGGAAAGCGCTACCATCGTGCCTGAACCGTCCTCCGCCGAGACCGGCAGGTCGCCGATCCGCGAGGGCGAACTTTGCTCAGCGGCCTGCAGGCGGACGACGACCTCCACAGGACGTCCCTGGGCGGGAATCTGCCCGGCCTTAGCGCCACCTAGGGCGGTGGAGACGATGTCATTAAGTTCCTCGGCATGCAGGTTGCGACGGACCAACTGGTCTCGCCTGGGGACGATGTCGACCGAAGGCAGCATGCCAGCGGCCTCGAAGGCCACGTCGCCGCCTCCGGGAATCTTGCGCAGGACCTCGACGGCCTGCGTGGCGACGGACTCCATGTCCGAAAGCTCGTCCCCGAAGATCTTCAGCGAAAGGTCGGCGCGGGCGCCGGCCATCATCTCATTGAAGCGCATCTGGATGGGCTGGGAGAACATAGCGGCCTGCCCGGGAACGGTACGGTCGAGAAGCTCGGACATCAGCTGGATGAGCCTCGCCTTGGTGACAGGTGAGCCACCCTCCTTCCGCCAGGTTTCGCGCGGCTTGAGCATGACGTAGGTATCCGAGACGTTCGGGCCCATAGGGTCGCTGGCGATCTCTGACGTCCCGATGCGGGCGAAGATATGGTCGATCTCGGGGAACTTGGCTCGCAAGAGGGACTCGGAACGCTTCTGCAGGTCCACGGACGAACGGAGGTCTACGCTGGAGGCGCGGACGAACTGGATCGTGATGGACCCCTCGTCGAGCTGCGGGATGAAGTCGGCGCCGAGGCGCGTGTAGCCGACCGCGGCCGCCAGGGCGGCAAACGCCGAGGCCGCGACGGCGGCGGTCCGATGGGCGAAGCACCATTCGAGCATCACCGCGAAACCTGACTTGAGCCGACGGATCAAGCCGCCCTCCTCCGCGTGGCCCTCGGCGCGCAGCCAGAAGGACGCCAAGGCAGGCATGACCGTGAGAGCGACGACGGCCGAGGCGGCCAGGGCGACCACGACGGCTCCGGCCATGGGTTTGAACATCTTCCCCTCGATGCCTTCGAGGGCGAAGATCGGCACATAGACAAGCGTGATGACGGTGACGCCGAGGAACATCGGACCGGCGACCTCGCCGGCCGCGGCGGAAAGCTCGGACGTGCGCTCATCCTCCGTCAGGGGACGGCCGAGGGCGCGGACCCGCTCCTCGAGCCGTCGCAGGAAGTTCTCCACCATCACGACGGAGCCATCGACGATGAGCCCGAAGTCGATCGCGCCGAGGCTCATCAGGTTGGCGCTGGCCTTGGAGGCGGCCATGCCCGTGAGCAGGAGCAGGAAGGACAGAGGGATGGCCAGGGCGACGAGCAGCGCGGCCCGCCAATGGCCGAGCAGCAAGAGCAGCACGGCGATGACGATGAGCGCCCCCTCGAGCAGGTTGGTCTCGACGGTGCGGATGGTCGACCCGACGAGGTCGGAGCGGTCATAGAGCACGGTCAGCTTCACGCCCTCCGGCAGGTGGGCACCGATGGCAGCGAGCTTCTCCGTCGCGCGGCGCGAGACCTCGCGGGAGTTCTCGCCGGCGAGCATGATTGCGGCGCCGACGACCGCTTCGTGGCCGTCGACGGTGGCCGCGCCCATACGGGAGGCGTTGCCGACCGAGACGCCGGCGACATCGCCCACGGTCACGGCGGGACCAAGGCCGGCCGGGCGCAACGGGATGCCGGCCAAGTCCTTGGCGGTGCGCACGCGGGTGTCGGCCCGGACAGTGAAGGCTTCGCCGCCCAGCGAAACGACTCCGCCGCCGGCGTTCTCGGTATTGCGGCGCACGGCTCGGAGCAGTTCAGACATGGGCACGCCGGCCTTGGCCAACTTGGCGAGATCCGGCTCCACGAGCATCTGCCGCTCATGGCCGCCGATGACATTGACGTCCGCCAGCCCGGGCGTTGAGCGAAGAGCCGGGCGCACCCGGGTGTCATGCAGCAGGCGAAGCTCCCGCAGGCGCGTGGCCTCGTCGGCAGGGGCCTTGGCTTCGGCGGTGTAGCCGATGGAATAATAGACGATCTCGCCGAGTCCCGTGCTGATCGGCGCCATCACGGGCACGGCGCCCGGCGGCAGGTTGCCGGAAGCCTGACCGATGCGCTCGGTCACGAGCTGGCGGGCGCGGAAGATATCCGTGCCTTCCTCGAAGATGAGCGTCACCTGGGAGAGGCCGACCTTGGAGAGCGACCGGAACTCAACGAGACCAGGCAGGCCCGAGAGTTCGGACTCCAGCGGGATGGTCATGCGGGACTCGATCTCGTCAGCCGCCAAGGCGGGGATCGCGGTGTTGATCTGCACCTGCGGTCCCGTGATGTCAGGCATGGCATCCACCGGGACGCGATAGGCCGACCAGAAGCCGAGGGCGCTGAGCAGCAGGGCGCACGTCAGCACGGCGCCGCGACGGCGGATGGACCAGCGGGCGAGGGCCGCGACCATCTCAGTGTCCGTCGGCGCAGCCGACGCCCCCCTTGATCGCCTGCAGTTCGGCCATCCAAAGGTCCCAGACGCCGGCGACGACGACAAGGTCGCCCTCCAGCACGCCGTCCGTGATCTCCGCGCTCTCGGCGGACTCGGTGCCGACCTTCACCGGGGTGCGCAACCAGCGCTGGCCGTTCGCCACGAAGACGAACACGCCCTCCGACGTCCGCAGCAAAGCCTGCCGCGGCAACACCACGCGGTCGGCCTTAGCCTGGGCCTCGGCCTTGCGCAGGCCGATGAACTCGACCGCCTCAGGGGTAAGCAGCAGCCCCTGCCCCTTCTTGAATTCTGCGGCCTTGGCCGCCGGGGCGTGGCTTTCGGTCCCGACCGAGGTCGCTGGCTTGCCGCAACCGGCCAAGACAGCCAGAAAACATGCGAAGATGACGTTTCTCATCGGGCGGAGACGGGATTGAAGTTCACGCCGCTGAGCTCACGGAGACGGAAGCCGGCCTCGACGGCCTGCTCTTGGATCACCAAGGCGGAGTCGACGGCCTCGAGGTAACCCGCCTGGGCGTCCATGAAGAGCTGCAGGGAAAGAGCCCCCGCGCGGAAATGGCTTTCGGCGAGCTTGGCGGCCTCGGCGAAGCGCACCGCCGGGTCGTCCTTATGCATGCGCAGCTGGTCGACCTTGGAGGCGTAGGACAGCCAGGTCTGGCCGAGATCCTTCTCGACGTCGCGCCAGGCCGCGGAGATGGCCGCCTTCGACTGCCGCTTGCGTTCGTTGGCCGCGCGCTCGGCGGAACCCGAACGACCGCTCACGGGCAGCGGGATGTCGAAGCGGAGGCCGACGATGGTCTCGCGACCGCCCACTCGGTCCTGCGAGACATAAGGTCCGGCCGTGAAGCCCGGGACGCTGTCAGAACGGGCGAGGTCGGACTGCAGGCTGAGCTGCTCGGACTCGATGACGTGCATCCGGTAGGAGAAGTTGCCATCGCGGGCGGCGGAGAGGAGCTCATCGAGCTTCGGAGCGTCCTTGAGCGCGAGCACCGGCGCCTTCACGACAAGCGGGGCGAGCGAAGGCGCACCTCGCAGTTGGTTCATCTCCAGCAAGGCCTGCTGCAACGCTAGGCGGGCCTCCTCGGCACGACGGCGAGCGACGACTTCGGCAGCCTCAACCGAGCGCAGTTCGATGGTCGGGGCGGGGCCGGAAGGATCTCGACCGACCAAGGCCTTGCGCAGTCCGGCGAAACGCTCGGCGACCTCCTCGCAGGCTTGGGCACGGACCTGGGCACGGGAAAGACGATAAGCCAGCACCGTGGCCTTGGCCTCAAGTGCCTGCTCAAAGCGCCCCAGTCCTAGCTTGGCGGCCTCGACCTGCCGGTCCGCGATCGCGCGGCGCAGACGCAGGCGTTCGGGCCATTCGAAGGTCTGGCTCAGCGACGCCGTCCAGACCTGGCCCTCATCAAGGAAAGCCCCGCCCGCATCGCGCAGGCGCTTGCGGCCGACTTCGACCGAAAGAAGAGGATCTCGATTGGAAGAAGCCGAAGAGCCTGCCTCGCGTTCCGCGGCCAAAGCGGAGAGGTAGGCCTGGTGTTCCGGGTTGGACTCGACGGCCTGGCGGACAAGGTCGGCGACCTCGACGGGCACGGTATTGGGTTCGGCTCCGCGGGCGAGTAGCGGAACAAGAAGGAGGAAGATGGGGAGACGAGAAATGGTCATGGATTTGTTTGCATGCAGGCATAGGCCCAGGGTGCCCCCTTGGACGACGGGGTGTTGATACGGCACGCCCCACGGCCGTCGCGGACGCAGGAGTGAAGGGCGGACGCACCGCCGACGGAACTACCGGCTCAGACTCGCAGACACATCGTCCCCGCCCTCAAGGCCGGGGGGCGACAGGCAAACGAAAGAGCAATGAAAATGGGGCGGTCCGTCTCGACGGGAGATTGTTCGCCATAGGCGAAAACCGGAGTCAACAAGGGAGCACTCACCAAGACATTGGCGAGCGGGAGCAAGACTTCCGGCGAGTCAGCAAGCGCGACCGAATTCGAAGGCACCAAGCAATCCGAACAATCATCGGGCTGGGCGCAGGCTTGGCCGGCATGCTCGCAATCGGCCGAGACATCGTCGCAGGCACAATGATCGGCCGCGAGGACACCGACCGTCGCCCACAATAGCAGGGCGAGGCAGGCGAAGAGTCTGGAACGGGCGACAAGCACTGCCTTCAGATTTCGTGCGGTCTGACCGAAGTCAAGCGAGGCACGGCCTTTGGGGCGCGCAATCGCGGAGGGGTTACCCGTTGGTCATAGTTCTTGGTCATACTTGGACCGGCACACCCGATCTTTGGTAGAGTTTATGGTAACGTCGGATGGCCAGCGGCTCACCGATACCCTCGCAATAAGCCATTTTATGCAGAAAAACGGGGGAAGTCCGTCATTTCGGACATCCCGCGCTAAAGTGGCGGAGAGGATGGGATTCGAACCAGGTCTCCGGTTTCTTCAGCCAACAAAAAGGGCCCGCTTTCGCGGGCCCTTTCGTTTGACGGGCGGGGTGGTTCAGCCGCCCGCGTTGCGGGCGTCCTCGCGGGCCTGGGAGGCGGTGCTGTCCGCCCAGAGCTGGCGGGTGATCCGCAGGAGCACGTAGCCGCTCACGAGGGTGACGCCGGTGAGGATCCAGGCCATGCTCAGGCGCGCGGGGTCGCCGGCGGCGTAGAGGAAGTTGCCGATGGCGAAGAGCGACCCCCAGATGAGGGCGCAACCGGCGATCCAACCGACGAGAGCGGAGCCGATGCGGTTCTCCGAGGCGATCTCGGCGTCGCTGATGCCGGCTTCGGCGCGGATATCCGTCCAGCCCGGGCCGGCGGGCTTCACCTTCCGGCAGAAGGCGATGAGCGTCGCGCGGTCGGTCTGCGGGCCGACGTAGGCGGTGATGAGCCAGGAGAGGGTCGTCAGGCCGACCTGGACGATGGTCCGGGTCGCGAAATCCGCGTCCGTCATGATGTAAGGCACGGCCACCGACGTCACGAGCGACATGACCATGGCGACGACCTCGCACCAGGCGGACACGCGCCACCAGAACCAGCGGGCGATGTAAAGCAGGCCGGTGCCGGCGCCGATCGAGAGGAGGATCTCGAAGGCCTGCTGGGCCGAGGACATCGTCAGGCTGAGCAGCGCGGCGACGACGTATAGGAGGACGGTCGAGAGACGGCCGACGTTGACGTAGTGGGACTCGCTGCCGTCCTTCTTCATGAAGCGGCGGTAGAAGTCGTGCACGAGGTAGGACGAACCCCAGTTGAGGTGCGTGAGGATGGTCGAGGAATTGGCCGCGATGAGGCCGCCGACCATCAGGCCGACGAACCCGACGGGCAGGAAGACCAGCATGGCCGGGAAGGCGGAGTCATGGCCGATCAGCGTCGGGTCGGCGTTCGGGAAGACCGCCTTGATCGCCGCGAGGTCCGGGTAGATGATGATCGAGCAGAGCGCGGTGATGATCCACGGCCACGGACGTAGCACATAGTGGGCGATGTTGAAGAAGAGCGTGCCGCCGAGGGAGTCCTTCTCGGACTTGGAGGCGAGCATGCGCTGGGCGATGTAGGAGCCGCCGCCGGGCTCGGCGCCGGGGTACCAGTTGGCCCACCAGCTGATGGCGATCGGCAGGATGAAGATCATGAGCGCGAGCTCCGACATCGTGAAATTCGGCAGCATGTCCAGGAGGGGCTGGCCCTTGCCGTCGGAGACCGACATGACCGGGACGCCTTGGGTCGTGACGACCTGCTGGGTCGAAAGCTTGGCGACGAGGGCCTTGAGGCCGGCCCAGGCGCTGGCGTCGCCGGCGAGGCGCTTGCCGACCTCGACGAGCGAGAACCAGGCAGCGGCGAAGACCGCGGTCATCTTGATGAAGAACTGCACCATGTCGATGACCAGCACCCCCCACAGGCCGGAGTGGGCGGCGAAGACGACGTTGAGGATGCCGCAGATGACGATGGTCTGCCAGGCGGGCATCCCGAAGAGGATGTTGGCGATCTTGCAGGCGGCCAGGGTCACCATGCCCATGATGAAGCAGTTGAAGAACAGTCCGAGGTAGATGGCGCGGAAACCGCGGACGACGGAGGCGGCGGTACCCGAGTAGCGGTGCTCGTAGAACTCGAGGTCGGTCATGACGCCCGAGCGGCGCCAGAGACGGGCGAAGAAGAAGACGGTGGCGACGCCCGTGAGGACGAAGGCCCACCACTGCCAGTTGCCGGCGACGCCGTACTTGCGGACCTGCTCGGTGACCCAGTTGGGGGTGTCGGACGAGAAGGTCGTGGCGACCATCGAGAGGCCGGCGAGCCACCACGGCACCGAGCGGCCGGAGGCGAAGAACTCGGAGGTGCTTTCGCCCGAGCGCTTGGCGTAGAAGAGCGCGGGGACGAAGCAGATGAGGATCGAGGCAGCGACGATGACCCAATCAATCCAGGTGATGTTCATAAGCGGGAGGGGTGACCTTGGTCTCCCAAAATCACCCACCCTTGGCAACCGTGTTCACCTAGGGCGAAAGACCCTTATATGCTCGGTTGGGTGCATGAGAGAGTTTCGGGGTTAGCGGTTGGCGGTTAGCGGATGGAGCACAGAGAAGCCCCTCCCCTCTTCAACGATGAGACCGCCAAGCGGAGCCTGCCTGTTGTACCGGACCGTTTAACGGAGAATTCGCCATCCCCTCTCAGTTGCCTAACCGCCAACCCCTATCCGTATTCGCAAACAAAAAGGGCGCCTGGCGGCGCCCCTCTTTCCTTCCCTGGCCCAAGCCCTATCCCTGGCCCCGGCCCACCGCCAAGTTCACTTGGCGGCCGGGATCTCGTTCAGCGTGTACCAGCCTTCGTTGTGCCAGAGGGCGTCACCGGCCTTGTTGCGGACGCCGTCCGCGACGAGGTGGTGAATGTGCCCGCGCACGAGGCCGTCGACGACGAGACGCACCTTGAGGCCGTCGGCCGAGACGGTCGCCGACTTGACGGTCGGCTTGGTCTGGTCGACCTCGGGGCTGCCGTAGGCGGACTGGTAGATGTACGTGAAGGTATCCAACGCGTAGCTGGCGACGTCGCCGGCGGAGGAGGCGTCGACCGGGTGGGTGAAGGTCACCTCGAAGCCGTCGGGGCGCGCGGAGATGTCATGCATCTCGAAGGGCACCTTGCCCTTGAAGCGTACGCGCTCGAAGGTGAACGGCTGCGAGCCGCGGGAACCCCAGCCGCGGTTGGTGCCGCCGACGAAGAGCGTGCCTTCCTCCTGGTCCATGCGGACCGGGACGAGGCCGGCCTCGAAGCCCTGCAGGAAGTGGAAGACCGCGCCCTGGTAGAGGCCGTTGACGACCTCGAGGTTGACGCGCTGGACCTGCGAGGCGGTCTGCTCGCCGACGAAAAGCTGGTTGGCCCAAGGACCCCACTTGCCCTTGGTCATGTCGCACGCGATACCGGAGGGCGAGTTGCCGACCTTGCCGTGGGGCAGGACCACCGCCGGCGGGACGAACTCGGGGAACTTGAGGCGCTCGGTCAGGATGCGCGAGCCGCTCTTGGGTTCGGGCGGGGCCGGGAAGCCGAGGAGGGCGGCGGACTTGTTGCCGGTCGGGTTGCCCTGGAAGGAGCCGGGGCGCAGCCACTTGAGGGAGGAGGAGCCGTTCCACACGCCCTGGTTGTCGGTGTAGAAAACATCGCCCTTCTCGTTCATGCCGATGCCGCCCGGGGAGCGGATACCGGACGTGGTCGGGATCATCTTGCCTTCGGGCGTGACGCGCACGCACCAGCCGCGCCAGGGGGAATAGGCATGGAAGGAGCCGGTCAGGCAGAGCACGACCCAGACGTTGCCGTCCTTGTCGGGATCGGTGCCGAAGGCGTACTCATGGTAGTCGCCGTTGATACCCCACTTCGCGCAGATCGTGTCGAAGACGTCGGCCTTGCCGTCGCCGTCGGTGTCGGTCAGGCGGGTGTGCTCCGGACGCTGGGTGAGGAAGAGCGACTTATCCTTGTAGAACATGCCGAGCGGCTCGTGCAGGTTGGAGGCGAACTTGGTCCACTTGACCTTGGTGACGTCGTCCTCATACGCGCCCTCGCAGACCCAGACGTCGCCGCGGCGGGTCGCGATGGCGACCTTCTTGCCGGGCATCAGGGCGATCGAGGAGACCTCGACGACCTCGCCGGGCGGGGTCGGGATCTGGACGCGGTCGTAATACTGCGACTGCAGCGCGAGGGCCTCGGGGCCCGCGACCTTGGCGGCCTTCTTCTTGGCCTGGGCGCCGGCGAAAGGCGCCAGCGCGCAGAGGGCCAGGAGGGTGACGGTGAACTTTTTCATGGTAAGGGTGGGCGCGGGGTTCAGCGGAAGGAGTAGCCGAGGGTGGCGGACTCGCCGGGCTTGAGGGTGAGCGTGAGCTCGTTGGCGGCGGCGGTCGGGGCGACGCCGGCGGACGGGCGGATGACGAGGCGCGGACCGAGCTCGAAGGCCCCGTCCTTGGCGGCCACGGCCAGGATGCCGCGCGCGAGGGTGACCGTCACGGGCTTGTCGCCGGAGGCGGTGAGCGTGCGGATCAGGCCGACCGAGCCGCGGGTATCCGCGGGCACCCACGCGTCGGCGAGGGCGAAGCCTTCGCCGGCGACCTTGAAGGTCGGGTTGCCGTTCTTGTCGAGCTGGTAGCCCTTGAACTCGGCCGCGACCGGCACGGCCTTGAACTCGTCGGCCTTCGCGCCGCGGAAGGCGACGATCGCGCCGCTCGGGGCGGACGCGCCGGCGACGGCCAGGCCATCGGAAGCCTTCACGACGCCGTCGCCCGCGGGCGGTTCGTTGCCGGCGCCGCGGTCGGTCCAGTGGTGAGAGCCATCCATGAACTTGCCGGTCCAGAGCAGCTCGACCGCGCAGTTGTCGGCGCTGTAGGCGAGGTTAGTACCGTTGGGGAAACCGAAGCCCAGGGCGCGCGGCGTGGTGCCGGCGATGAAGTTGCGGTAGCTGGCGGCGTAACCGTCCTTGGCCTCGATCGGGATCGGGGTGCGGCCCTTGGCGGCGGCCTTGCCGCTGGCGCCCTTGGTGTCGGACAGCCACTTGAATTCCTTGTCCTTCGGGCCCTTGTAGCCGAGCTGGATGACTTCCTGGCCGGCGAACTCGACGTATTCGAGGCGGAACGGGACGAGTCCCTTCTTCAGCAGGACGGGGACTTCCTTGCGCCGACCGCCGACCGGGCCGATGCCCTTGATCTCGGCGATGCGCTCGCCGTTGACGTAGAGCGCGCCGAAGTCGTCGCAGTCGAAGACGAAGGTGTACTTGCCCTCCTCGGCGGCGTCGAACTTCGCCTCCCAGACCATCGCGAAGCCGTCCTTGAGGCTGGCCTGGGCCGGGCTGATCACGCCGGTGTTCTCATCCTCGATCTGGGCGGGCTTGAGCTTGGAGAAGTCCGGGAGCTCCTTCCACTCGCCCTTGTACATGGTGCCGACGAGGTTCACGAGGGCGGTGCGGGTGGGCGGGAAGGGATGGTCCTTGAGCAGTTCGGCGGCGGTCCACGGCGTGGTCCGCGCGGCGGTGGCGGCGCGGACGGCCTTCACCTGGGCCGGGGTGACGGCGCCGGCGCCGCCCGCGAAGGTCTTGCGGACGTAGGTGAGCGCGGCGGCGATCTTCTCGTCGCTGAGCACGGCGCCCTGCGGCGGCATATCGATGTTATAAGTCTTGCCGGCGACGTCGACCGGGCCGGTCATGCCTTGCAGGACGATCTTGATGGAGCGCTCGGCCGGGCCCTTCGGCCAGTCGCTGCCGACGAGCGGCGGGAGGCCGTTAAGACCTTTGCCGTCCGGGCCGTGGCAGGCCACGCAGAGGGAGTTGTAGACCTGGGCGCCATCCTCGGCGGCGAAGGACACGGAGGTGGCGGCCAGCAAGGCCAGGAGCGTCGGGGTGCGCATGGGGATGGTGGACAGTCGGATAATCGGGGGGTTCCGAGCAAATGAAAAAGGGCCGCCCCCGGAGGGACGCCCTGCTTTCGTGGCCCCAAAACCGCCGATTAGCTCATGCGGGCGCGGAAGAGACCCTGCGGGTCGTAGATCACCAGGCGTCGAAGGGATTCGAGAGCGGGGGCCAGCTCGAAGTAGGTTCCGGCCCTTGTCGTCGGTCCGGGCGGTCACGCCGGAGATCTCGGACTGCGGGGGGCGGACCGGGGCGGCGACAGCCTGCGCGGGCGGGAGCAGGTCGAGGATGGCGGTCTCCTCGATGCGCTCGACGACGTGGTCGACCCACTTGAGCTCCTTGGCCTTCTCGCCGAAGACCTGCCAG
>BGOM01000004.1 GCA_003569245.1 Opitutia bacterium
GCGGCAGTCGCCCGCGTCGAAGCAGAAGTTGAGGTCGCCGGCAGGGCGACCGCGATGGCGGCCGGGCCGACATTGGGCAGGAACATGCGCTGGATCTCCGGGCGGCGGGCGGGGCGGGCCAGCGGGTCCTTGGTGATCGCCGGCTTCTCCTTGAGGCCGACGGACGCCGTCAGCAATGTGCTCGCGGATCGCGAGGAGCTTCTCTTCGCCGAGGTGCGCCATCGACGGCATCTCGATCACGTTATTGCGCTTCTTCTGCGGCTTGATCGCCCACTCGACGAACTCCTTCGGCTTCTTCGCGTAGAGCTTGGAGATCTCGATCAGCGACGGGCCGACGACCATCTGGTCCGGCAGGTGGCATGCGGCGCAGTTCTGCTCGTAGAGCAGTTTGCCATCCTCGGCCGCCGCGGCGAAGGCGACGCTGAGCGCGAGGAGAGGGGTGAGGAACCAGCGGGGCATAGGGGTGGGGGCGGCAGGGGTAAAGGATTAGGGAATAGGGTATCGGAAGGGGGAGGCAAACCAGGAAGGTTCAGCGGTTAGCGGTTGGCGGTCCTGTCAGGTAGGGACCAGCGTCCCTGCTGGGTCCGTGGTCGAAACACGGGGTCTGGCTTCGTCTCGCGGCAAGCCCGGCACGGGGTCAGGCACATCCCGCTGCGCGGGCTGAAGCCAGAGCCATGCCGCGGCCGACCGGGGACGGTCAGCCTACCGATATACAAAGGGACAGGTCAGGGGCAGGGAAAGGACAAGTTCAGACGCATTGCTTGTCTGCATCTGCTGACCCTTCCCCTGTCCCTGACCCTGTCCCTTACATTGCCTAACAGCCAACCGCTAGGGCAGCACGCGGTGCTGCCCCTACCTTCAAATCACTTCAGCGGGGCACCGCTTCGCCCTGCTGGCGCTTGCGGATGGACTCGAGGTACTCGTCCTTGAACTTGGGGACGGCGGACTGGACGGGCCACGCGACGGCTTCGCCATGGGCGCAGATCGTGCGGCCGGCCACCTGGTTCGCGATGTCGAGCCAGCAGCGGGACGTCGGTCTCGAGGCCGCCGCCGGTCGTGATGCGCTTGGAGACGCGGGAGAGCCAGAGGGAGCCTTCGCGGCAGGGCGTGCACTGGCCGCAGGTCTCGTGGGCGTAGAAAGCGTTGAGGTTGGAGAGCGCCTGGATCATCTCGACGGAGTCGTCGATGACGATGGTGCCGCGGTGCCGAGCCCGTGCCGCACGCGGCGATGCTGTTGGAGTCGAGGGGGATGTCTCGAGCGCCCAGTCGAACTCGGTGCGTTGGCGAGCTTGCCCTTGAAGCGTTCGCCGACCTTGAGGATCTTGGTGGAAGAGCCGCCGGGGATGATCGCCTTGATCTTACGGCCGTCCAGCGGGCCGCCGCAGAGGTCGTAGAGCAGCTCGCCGAAGGTGGCTTTGCCGGCTTCGATCTCGTAAAGGCCCGGGCGCTTCACCAGGCCGCTGACGCCCCAGATGTGCGTGCCACTGTCGCCAGGGATGCCGATCTTGGCGAACTCCGCGCCGCCGAAGGCGAGCACGTGCTTCACCTGCGCCATCGGCTCCGCGTTGTTGACGATGGTGGGGCAGTTGTAGAGGCCGAGGACGGCCGGGAAATACGGGGGCTTGATGCGCGGGTAGCCGCGCTTGCCTTCGAGGGACTCGATCAGGCCGGTCTCCTCGCCGCAGACATAGCAGCCTCCGCCGCGGTGGACGACGACTTCGCAGGAGTAGCCCGAGCCGAGGATGTTCTGGCCGAGGAAACCCTTGGCCTTCGCCTCGGCGATCGCGCGCTCGAGGATCTTGGCGCCGTGGATGAACTCGCCGCGGATGTAGATGAAGGCCTGCTTGGCCTGGATGGCCCAAGCGGTGATCGCGATGCCTTCCAGCATCTGGTGCGGGTCCTTGTAGATGATCTGGCGGTCCTTGTAGGTGCCGGGCTCGGATTCGTCGGCGTTGACGACGAGGTAGGCGGGCTTGCCCGACTTGCGGTCGAGGAACTTCCATTTCATGCCGGTCGGGAAGCCGGCGCCGCCGCGGCCGCGGAGGCCGGAGGTCTCGACTTCCTTGCAGACATCCTCGGGCTTGAGGGCGACGGCCTTCCTGAGGGCCTCGTAACCGCCGTGGCGCAGGTAGCAGTCGAGGTCGACCGTGTACCCCGGCTTCCGGAGGTTGGCGTAGATGAGCGGGCGTTCGACGGCGGGCATGTCGCTTAAGGTCTGGGGATTAACCGTTCCACTCGGGCGTGCCGGGGACAGGAGGGTGCTGGCCGTAGGCCGGGTCCTTGAGCGTGGCCTTGAGCTGGGCGGCGAACTTGTCGGCGTCCTCGGGCCGCACGTTCTCGTGCATCGAGGCGTCGACGTGGACGACGGGGCCGCAGCCGCAGTCGGCGATGCATTCGACGAACTCCAGGGTGAAGTCGCCGTCGGGCGACGTCTCGCCGCGCGGGCAGTTCAGGGACTTCTCGAGGTTTTCCATCAGCGCGTAGGAGCCGCGGAGGGCGCAGGACAGCGTGCGGCAGACGCGCACGTGGCGGCGGCCGATCGGGTGCTGGCGGAACATCGGGTAGAAGGTCACGACCTCGAGGACCTGCATCGGCGTCACGCCGACGAGCTCGGCGACCCAATGCATGTCCTCCTTGGTGATGTGACCGCGGTCTTCCTGCACGAGGTGCAGGAGGGGCATGGTGGCGCTGCGCTTCTGCGGGTACTGCGCGACGATGCCGGGCGCCCGGGCGAGCGTCTCAGGCTTGAGGGCGCGGGCGGGGGCGGAGGAAGGGGATTCGTGCATGATTTTAGCGGTCGCATTCGCCCATGACGAAGTCGAGCGAGCCGAGGATGGAGGCGATGTCGGTGAGGAAGTTGCCGGGCACGATGGCGGGCAGGATGGAGAGCGAGACGAAGCTCGGGCCGCGGATGCGCAGGCGGTAGGGGACGCCGCCGCCCTGGGAGACGACGTAGAAGCCGAGCGCGCCCTTCGGGTTCTCGGCCTCGAAGTAGACTTCGCCGGCCGGGATCTGCGGGCCCTCGGTCACCAGCATGAAGTTCTGGATGAGCTCCTCCATCTTGGTCATCACCTTCGCCTTGGGCGGGAGGAAGATCTTCTTCGCGTCCTCGGCGTACCAGGCGCCGCCGGGCATGGTCTTCACGACCTGGCGGAGGATGCGCACGGACTGGCGGAGCTCCTCCATGCGGACGAGGTAGCGGTCGAAGCAGTCGCCCTTGGTGCCGACGGGCACGTCGAACTCATACTGCTCGTAGCCGGAGTAAGGCTTGTCCTTGCGGAGGTCGAAGGTGGCGCCGGAGGCGCGCAGGTTCGGGCCGGTGAGGCCGTAGGCGAGGGCCATCTCCTTGGAGATCGGCGCGATGCCTTCGGTGCGCTCGAGGAAGATGCCGTTGCGGGTGAGCAGCCTGTCCACCTCGTCGATGGTCTTCAGCACGCCGTCGCAGAAGGCGTCGACCTTCTTCAGCCAGCCTTCGGGGAGGTCGCGCGTCACGCCGCCGATGCGGGTGTAGCTGGTGGTGAACCGGGCGCCGGTCAGTTCCTCGAAGAGCGAGTAGAGCTTCTCGCGCTCGTTGAAGGTGTACATGAACACCGTCCAGGCGCCGGTATCCATCGCGTAGACGCCGATGCCGAGGAGGTGGGACGAGATGCGGGCCATCTCGCAGCAGAGCACGCGGATCGCCTCGCAGCGCGGGGGCAGTTTGAGACCGGCGAGCTTCTCGACGGCGATCGCGTAGGCGACGTTGTTGGCGAGGGGGGCGAGGTAGTCCAGGCGGTCCGTGTACGGGACGAACTGGTTGTACGTCATGTTCTCGGCGATCTTCTCGTCGCCGCGGTGCAGGTAGCCGATGACCGGGTCGCACTTCACGACCTTATCGCCGTCGAGTTCGAGGCTCAGGCGGAGCACGCCGTGCGTGGCGGGGTGGGACGGACCCATGTTCAGGGTCATGTTCTCCCCGCGCAGCTCCTCGGAGCGGGCGGCGACGTCGCCGAGGGAGATCTCTTTGGTGATCTTCACGTGGAAATTCAGGCTTTGGGGTGCTGCTCGGTCCAGGATTGGTCGAGCGCGGAGGGTTCGCCCTCGGACAGCTTGCCGCCGGGCGAGACGAACGGCCCGCCCATCATCGGCGCGGGTTCGACGGTCTGGCCGGTGACCGCGGCCACGTCGGCGGCGGGCAGGGGGACCTCGATGCCGGCGAGCGGGAAGTCCTTGCGGAGCGGGTGGAAGGGATAGCCGTCCCACATCAGGATGCGGCGCGGGTCCGGATGGCCTTCGAAGACGATGCCGAACATGTCGAACGCCTCGCGCTCGTGCCAGTTGGCGCCGGGGTGGAGGGCGGCGACGCTCGGGACGCGGTCATCGACGGCGTCGACGTGCAGGCGGACGTATTCCTTGCCGGCGGTGCTGAGCAGGTGGAGGACGACGCCGAAGCGCGTCGGGCGATCCGGCCATTCGGCGCCGCAGAGGTCGGCGAGGAGGTCGAAGCCTTGCTCGTCGCGCAGGAAGCGGACGGCGGCGAGGAGATCGGCGCCCGCGACGCGGAACGTCGGCATATCCTTGCCCGCAAGGTCCTGCGTGGCGGGAAAGCGGGAGAGAAGGGTGGCGGCGTCCATGTCCGGGCTTAGCTGACGATCTTGGTCTCGACGGTGCGGCCGCGGAAGGTGCGCCGGAGGGAACCGCCTTCGTTGCGGATCTTTTCCTGGAGGAGCATCATGCCGTCGAGGAGGGCCTCGGGGCGGGGCGGGCAACCGGAGATGTAGACGTCGACCGGGACGATGTTATCCACCCCCTGCAGGGTGGCGTAGGAGCGGTACATGCCGCCGGTGGAGGCGCAGGCGCCCATGGCGACGACCCACTTGGGCTCGGCCATCTGGTCGTAGATGCGGCGGACGACCTCGGCCATCTTGTAGGTGACGGTGCCGGCGACGATCATGCAGTCGGCCTGGCGGGGGGAGAAGCGCATGACTTCCATGCCGAAGCGGGAGATGTCGAAGCGGGAGCCGCCGGAGGCCATGAGCTCGATGGCGCAGCAGGCCAGGCCCATGGGCATCGGCCAGACCGAGTGGCTACGGACCCAGTTCACGACGGCGTCGGCACGGGTCACGATGACCTCGCCCTCGACCTTGCTGTTATACCCGAAATCGGATTTGACCATGGTGGTTCGGGCGGAAGTTAGAAGAGCCCCCCTAGGGAGCAAGTGAGAAGGGCGAAAAAGGCGTTATTACCGCTTCTAATCGGGGTTGGATGGTCTCCGCAGGAGCCCACGGCTCAGGCAGCCCTATCCCTCTCGCCCTATGGCGGGGTTTTGCCCTAAAAGCGGGTATGCGACGATTCGTCCCCCTCCTCGGAATCCTAGCCGGCCTCGCCGGACTCTCGGCGGACCCCGCCCCGATCCGGGTGCTCGTCTGGGATGAGCGCCAGCCCGAGCAGAAGAAGGCCTACGACGGCGGGTTCCTCGGCGATACCATCGCCAAGCACCTCGCTGGGCTTCCCGGGCTCGCGGTGAAATCGGTCAGCTTGGATTCTCCGGAGCAAGGCCTCGGCGAGGCCACCCTGGCCGAGACCGACGTCGTCATCTTCTGGTGCCACAAGCGTCCGCTGGAACAGGATGACGCCCGCGCGGAGGCCTTGGTTCGCCGGGTCCTCGCCGGCAAGACCGGTTTCGTCGCCCTCCACTCGGCCCATTGGGCCAAGCCGTTCGTCCGCCTGATGCAGGAGCGCGCCAAGGCCGATGCCGTCGCCGCGTTGCCGGAAGCCGAGCGGGCCACCGCGCAGTGGGAATACGCCAACGAGAAGCCTTACCGCATCCTCCCCAAGAAGGGAGCCGCGGCTACGCCGAACGTCCAGAAGGTCGGCGCGGTCTGGCGCCTCACGCTCCCGCAGTGCGTCTTCCCCGTTTATCGCGCCGACGGTGCCCCGTCGCATGTCACGACGCTGCGACCGACGCACCCGCTCGCCGCCGGTTTGCCCGCGAAATGGGATATCCCGCAGACCGAGATGTATGGCGAGCCGTTCTGGGTGCCAGCCCCGGATAGCGTGATTTTCGAGGAAAAATGGGACAAAGGAGAGCACTTCCGGAGCGGTTCGCTGTGGAAGATCGGTGCGGGCGACGTCTTTTATTTCCGCCCCGGTCATGAGACCTACCCGGTCTTCAAGCAGGCGGAGAACCTGCGCGTCCTCGAGAACGCGGTGCGCTGGATGGGCGCCGAGATCCACCGTCGATGAGCCGGTTGCTGCTTCTGCTGCTGGCCGCGGCCGCGGTGTCCGCGAACCCGCGGCCCCCGAATGTCCTGGTCATCCTCGCCGACGATCTCGGCTACTCCGACCTAGGTTGTTACGGCGGCGAGATTCCCACGCCCAACCTTGACCGGCTCGCGCGGGCCGGCGCGCGCTTCGAGAAGGTCTACACCTCGGCCCGCTGCTGCCCGACGCGCGCCTCGCTTCTCACCGGTCTCCACCCGCACGAGGCAGGCGTCGGCGATTTCGTCAGCGCCAAGCCGTCGCCCAACCGCGGCCCCGCCTACACGGGCCACCTGCTCGACGACAACCTCACCCTCCCTGAGCTCCTGAAGCAGGCCGGCTACAGCACGTGGATGGTCGGCAAGTGGCACCTGGGCTCGCCCGGGCCGATTCAGCGCGGCTTTGACGCTTATTACGGCTACAAGAACCTGCAGGCCCATTCCAACGATCAGTGGAATTCGGCCGACTATGTCCGTTTGCCCGCCGGCACGGCCGCCGAGCTGGCCTACGAGGCCGGCCAATTCTACGTCACCGACGTCTTCACCGACTACGCGCTGGAGTTCCTGCGTCAGGCGCGCGCGACCAAGGACAAGCCGTGGTTCCTCTACCTCGCGCACTCTTCGCCGCACTTCCCGGTGCAGGCGCCCAAGGCGTCCATCGACCGCCATCTGGCGACCTATCGCCGCGGATGGGATGTGCTGCGCGCCGAGCGCTTCGCGCGCATGCAGGCGCTGGGGCTCATCGCGGCGGACGCCGTGCTGCCGCCGCTTTCGCTCGTCCCCGTCGAGGCGGATGACGCCATCGCCAACGGGTTCTCGGGCAAGCCGAACCCCGCGTGGGACAGCCTCCCGGCGGACCGGCGCGAGGACCTGGCGCGCCGCATGGCCACCTTCGCCGCGATGGTCGAGCACGTCGATCAAGGCGTCGGCCGGATCCTCGCCGACCTCGAGCGGAACGGCGAACTGGCGAACACGCTCGTCGTCTTCACCTCCGACAACGGCGCTTGCTACGAGTGGGGGCCGTTCGGTTTCGACGGGCGCTCCCGGGCCGGGCGCACCGACCTGCACGTCGGCGCCGCGCTTGACGGCATGGGGCAGGCCGGCACGCATTCCTCCTATGGCTCCGCTTGGGCCAACCTCGGCAACACGCCGCTCGCGATGTACAAGCACTTCTGCCACGAGGGCGGTATCAGCGCGCCGCTGATCGTCTCCTGGCCGGCGGGGCTGAAGCCAACGACGGCGTGGATCCGTTCGCCGGCGCACGTCATGGACCTGTGGCCAACCGTGGCCGCGGCGACCGGGGTGACGGTGCCGCGGGAGCGCGCGGGGAAGCCCCTCCGTGCCGTTTCCGGTCGTTCGCTCTTGCCCGACCTGCGCGGCGAAGCGGTGCCCGAACGCGGTATCCCGACCGCGCACGAAGGCGCCCGCGGCTACCGGCTCGGCAACTGGAAGATCGTCTGGGGCAAGCGCCAGAGCGCGCCGGTCGCGTGGCAGCTCTTCGACCTTTCCAAGGACCCGTCGGAGCAACGCGACCTCGCCGCCGAGCAGCCGGCCAAGCTCAAGGAGCTGGCCGATGCGTGGATGGCCTGGGCCAGGCAGGTCGGGGTCCAACCCCGTTGACCTTCCCGTCATGAAGCCTCTGCTCCTCCTGCTCCTGCTCACCGCTTGGCCGACATGGTCGCGGGCGGAACGGCCTTACTTCGGGGCCGAACCCGGTGCCCTGGAGAAAGCCCGGCAAGCCCTCGCCGCGGGCGACCCGGTGCTCGGCGGGGCCTTGAAGAAGCTCAGGCAGGACGCGGAGAAGGCGCTTCTGATCGCGCCGGGCGCGGTGACGGAAAAGCAGAAACTGCCTCCCAGCGGCGATGCCCATGACTACATGAGCCTGGCGCCTTATTTCTGGCCGGATCCGTCGAAGCCGAAGGGCCTGCCCTACCTGCGCAAAGACGGGGAAGTGAACCCGGAATCGAGGGACCTCGCCGCCAACGACACCCTGCGCCTCCGGGCCTTGGGCACGACCGTGGAGACGCTCGCGCTGGCCTATGCCTTCACCGGCGAGGAGAAGTACGCCGCGCACGCCGCCCGGCACCTCCGCGTCTGGTTCCTCGCGCCCGCCACGCGCATGAACCCGAACCTCAGGTTCGCGCAGGCGGTCCTGGGCGTGAACGACGGACGCGGGACGGGAATCATCGAGGCCCGCGGCCTGGCCGACGCGGCGGACGCGGCCATCCTCCTGCTCGGTTCGAAGGCTTGGACGCAGGACGATCAGGCGGCCTTGGAGCGCTGGGGCGAGCAGTATTACGAATGGTTGTTGCGCAGCAAGAACGGCCAGGATGAGCGGGCCGCCAAGAACAACCATGGCACCTGGTACGACGTGCAGGCCGTCCATTGGGCTCTGGTGCTCGGACGGACCGACGAAGCCAAGGGCATCCTGGCGCAAGCCGGGACGAAACGCATCGAGATCCAGGTCGAGCCGGATGGCCGGCAACCGTTGGAGCTCTCCCGCACCGCCTCGTTCAGCTACGCCTGTTTCAACCTGCGCGCCTTGTCCGACCTCGCCCTGCTCGGTCGCCATGCCGGGGTCGATCTGTGGGCCTACCGCTCGCAGGACGGTCGCTCGCTGCGGGGGGCTTTGGATTACCTGATGCCTTACCTGGGCGCGAAGCCCAAGCCGTGGCCGGGTCAGCAGATCCACGCCAGCAATCCGGATGACATCCTGCCCGTCCTCCGCCGCGCGGCCTTGGCCACGGGCGCGGCGGCCTACGAGGCGGTGCTCGCGCAGTACCCGGAAGCCCCGGTTAAGCGCTTCCAGCTGCTCGCTCCGCGCTGAGGCTTACTTCGCCCAGCCGACCATCACCGCGCCCCGGTAGAACAGGTAGCCGAGGGTCAGCGTGATCGGGATGGTGAGCACCCAGGCCCAGACGATGCGGCCGACGAGGCCCCACTTCACGGCGTCGAAACGCTTGGTCGCGCCCACGCCGAGGATCGAGGTGGAGATGACGTGCGTGGTGGAAAGCGGGATGCCCATCTCCGAGGCGCCGTGGATCGTGATCGCGGCGGCGGTCTCGGCGGCGAAACCGTGCACCGGCTGCAGCTTGACCATCTTGTGGCCCATCGTGCGGATGATCTTCCAGCCGCCGGCGGCCGTGCCGAGCGCCATCGTGACGGCGCAGACGACGATGACCCAGGAGGGCGCCTGGTCGACGACGCCCTTGGCGTTGAGCTCGGGCTTGATGGAGGCCGCCCAGGCGGGCGCGTGGGCCGGATCGAAGGCGCCGGAGGTCACGCCGACGATGAGGGCGAAGGTGATGATGCCGACGGTCTTCTGGGCGTCGTTGGAGCCGTGCGAGAAACCCATCATGCCGGCGGAGAGCAGCTGCAGTTTGCCGAACGATTTCTGGACCTTGCTCGGGCGCATCGCGAAACGGACGATGACCACCGTCAGCAGGATCATGAAGAGGACGCCCAGCGTGAAGCCGATGAACGGCGAGATGAGCATCGGCTTGATCAGCTTGGGCCAGAGGCCGACCGTCTTGCCGCCGACGGTGTCGGACCAGATCAGGCGGCCCCATTCGAGGTGGGATTGGCCGAGCACGCCGCCGCAGAGGCCGCCCACGAGCGCGTGGGAGGAGCTGGAGGGGATGCCGAACCACCAGGTCAGGAGGTTCCAGACGATGCCGCCCATCAGGCCGCAGGCGATGGCGAGCTGCGCCACCTGGAACTCCGCCGAGACGTTGATGTAGCCGGAGTAGATCGTCTTGGCCACCGCGGTGCCCCAGAAGGCGCCGACGAGGTTCGTGCAGGCCGCCAGCATGATCGCCTGACGGGGCGTGAGCACGCGGGTCGAGACGACCGTGGCGATGGCGTTGGCCGCGTCGTGGAAGCCGTTGATGTACTCGAACACCAAGGCCACGACGATGACCACCAACATCAGGACGAAAGGATCCATGGCCGGAGGCGGGGCGCGGCTTAGGCGTACTTGAGGGCGATCTGGAACACGACCTTGCCGGCGTCGCGGCAATGGTCGATCGCGCGCTCGAGGAGCTCGTAGATATCCTTGAGCACGACGACTTCCTTGGCGTCGACGTTGCCCTGGTAGAGGTCGCGCAGGAGGCCCACCATGAGACGATCGGCGTCGCCCTCGATGGTCTGCAGGGTCTCGTAGTCGTCCTGGATCTCCTCGACGTTGGAGAGGCGGCGCAGCTTGCGCACGAGGCTCGAGGTGACCTCGGTGGCCTGCTCGAGCATGCGGACCTGCTTGTCGACGATGTCGGTCGAGAACTGGGAGGGGCAGATGGCGAGGCGCTCGCCGATCTTCTCGCAGGTCTTCGGGATCTTGTAGAGGGCGTTGGCGAGGGCCTCGATGTCCTCGCGCTCGAGCGGGGTCACGAAGGTCTGGCAGAGCTCCTGGGTGATCGAGAGGCCGATGCGCTTGTCGTTGCGGCGGGCCACGACCAGCTCGGTGAAGCGTTGCTCGAAGTCCGGCTTGCCGACCTGCGAGTAGAGCTTGGAGAGGGATTTGGCGCTTTTCGCGGCCTCGTCGGCGCTGGCTTCGAGCAGTTCGTAGAACTTTTCATCCTTACCGAGGACCTTCTTGAGGAAGTCTTTCATGGGAGGTTAGTTGGGTGGCGCTTTGAAAGACCTCCCGGCAGGGGGTCGCAAGCGCGGTTCGTCACTGTTTCGTAACAATCGTCACATCATGTTGTTACAAGTGTTACGATTGTGTGACAGGATTGGGAAGGATCAAGGAGTGCTGCATCGAGTGCTGGATCGAGTGCGGAGTGCTGAGTCGATGGAAGCATGAGGGAATGGGCAAAGTTGCTTCGGCCGGTGATCCTTCCCCTGCCTACTGACCCTGTCCCTGTCCCTTCTGTCTCATTGCCTTTTCTAGGTAGGGACGAGCGTCCCCGCTCGTCCGCGGCCGACGGGACGGTCAGCCCTACCCGAGAGGCCTTGCCCACGTGCCCCCTGGCTGGTGCTACCTTCCTTCGAGGAACTTGGCGATCTCGGCGGCGAGCTTGTCGCTGACGCCCGCGACTTGCGCGAGTTCCTCGACGGTGGCGAGGCGGAGTTTCTGGATGCTGCCGAAGTGCGCCAACAGCGCTTCCTTCCGCTTCGGCCCGAGCCCGGGCATCTCGTCGAGCAGGGACTCCTTCAGTTTGCGGCTGCGGAGGTCGGCGTTGAAATCGTTGGCGAAGCGGTGGGCTTCGTCGCGGATGCGCATGAGCAGGGCGAGGCCGACGTCATGCCGCGGGAGCTTGAGTTCACGGCCCTCGGGGAAGACGATCGTCTCCTCCCGCTTGGCCAGACCGATGAGCGGCGGCGGCGTCAGGCCGGCCTTGCGGAAAGCGGAGAGGGCCGCGCCCACCTGCCCGAGGCCGCCGTCGATGATGACCAGCTCGGGGAAAGCCCGGCCCTCCTCGGCCAGCCGGGAATAACGCCGGCCGACGACCTCCTCCATCGCACGGAAGTCGTCGTTGCCCTCGAACGACTTGATCTTGAACCGGCGGTAGCCGGTCTTGTCGGCCTGGCCATCGACGAAGCGCACCATCGAGGCGACCGCGAGGGTCCCGGAGATGTGGGAGATGTCGAAGCACTCCGCCGTCGCGGGCGGGCGCGCCAACCCGAGGGCCGCGGCCAGGGCGTCCAGCGCGCCCGCTTCGTCGCGGCGGGGCAGGGGGTTCTCGCGCAGGAAACGCCGGGATTTCTCGGTCGTGCGGCGCAGGGCGTCGAGCAGGTCGCGCAGTTCGGCGGCCTTCTCGTAGTCGCGCGCCGCCGCCGCCGCCCGCATGTCGGCCTCGGTTTGCTCGGCCCACTCGCCCGCCTTGCCCTCGAGGAACGCGCAGGCCGCGGTCACGCGTTCGCCGTATTCCTCGGCGGTCACTTCGTTCGGGAATTTCTGGATCTGCGAGCGGACGTCGCCGTAGAGGCGCCAGCGACCGTCCGGCAACGGCGCGGGGTTGGCGTCGACCAGCAGGATGCCGAACTTCTTCCGCATCTCGTTGATCGTCCGCCGGACCGCCTGCTGGTGCGGGAACGGCCCGAAGTAACGCGCGGAGTCCGAGTTGCGGGCGCGCACGATGCGGAAACGGGGGATGGGGTCGGCCAGGTCGACCCGGATCTGCGGGAACTGCTTGTCGTCGCGGAAGAGGATGTTCCAGCGGGGCCGCCAGCGTTTGATCAGCTTGCCCTCGAGGAGGAGGGCTTCGGTCTCGGACCGGACCTCGTGCCACTCGAGGTCGGCCACCGTGTCCATCATGGCGGCTACCTTGGGGGTCATCCGCTGGCGGGGGATGAAATAGGAGGCCAGCCGCTTCTTGAGGTCCTTGGCCTTGCCCACGTAGACGACCAGGCCGGCCGGGTCCTTCATCAGGTAGACCCCGGGGGTATGCGGCGCACGCCGCGCCTTCGCTTTCGGCGAAAGTTCTTCCCGGTCGGTTTGCATTTTGGGCGGAGGTCCCTAACCCTGCCGCATCGTCCTCGCCCCGCAAATGGAAACCTGCAAAACCCCGCCCCGCCAGGTCCTCGTCATCAACGTGGGGGACGAGTTGCTGGACGGGCTCCGCGAAAACGGCCACCTCCTTTGGCTGGGCGAGCATCTGGCCCGCCGCGGCCTGCCCATCAGTCGTTCGCTCGTCGTCCGCGATGACGCCGCCGAGATCGCCCGCGCCATCGGCGAAGGCTGGGGCGCCTACGACCTGATCGTGACCACCGGTGGCATCGGGCCCACTTCCGACGACCACACGCGCGAGGCCGTCGCCGCCGCCCTCGGGGTCGGTCTCCGCCACGTGCCCGCGGCCGAGGCCTCCCTGCGCGAGCGTTTCGCGCTCATCGGCCGGAAGGTCGCTCCGGCGGACCTCTCGCAATGCTACGTGCCGGAGGGCGGCGAGAGCCTCCCCAATCCCCGCGGCACCGCGCCCGGCGTCTTCTTCCACCGCGGTCGCACCGCCCTCGCGATGTTGCCCGGCCCCTCGCTCGAACTTCGCCCGATGTTCGAGGATGAGGTCGTCCCGCGGTTGCGCGGCCTCGGCTGCGCCTGCCAAGGCGAGGCCTACGTGCAGGTCCGCACCTTCGGCCTCGGCGCCGTGCCGCTCGAGCAGCTGGTGCGCCCGCTGCTTCGGCCGGGCATGGTGCTTACCTTCGGTACGCATACCGGCGTCGTCGACGCCCGCATCTCCTCGGGGGGCAGCGGCGCCACCGCCGAGCAGCTGCTTGAGGTCGCCCGCCGCGTGCGCGACACCGTCGGCCCCGATTTCGTCTGCACCGGTCACTCCTGCCTGGCGACCATCGTCGTCGAGCAGCTGCGCTCGCTGGAGAAGACGGTGGCCCTCGCCGAATCCTGCACCGGCGGCCTGCTCGCCGATGCCTTCACCGATGTCCCGGGCGCTTCCCGGGTCTTCGCCGGTTCGGCCGTCTGCTACTCCAACGACGCCAAGATGAACATCCTCGGCGTCCCGGAATGCCTGCTGGCCCAGCACGGCGCCGTGTCGGGCGAGTGCGCCGCCGCCATGGCCACCGCGGCCGCCGAGAAATTCGGTTCCGATTATGCCCTCGCGGTCACCGGTTACGCCGGACCCGGCGGCGGGACCGACGCCGATCCGGTCGGGACCGTCTATCTCGGGTACGCCTCCCCGACCGGCGTCTGGTCCAGCCGGGTGCACCTGCCCGGCGACCGCGCCCAGGTCAAGTTGCGCGCCGTCAATACCGCCTTGGACCTCATGCGTCGCCAGCTGAACCGCTACCGCGTCGAGGACCTGATCCACGGGGCGTGAGGGTAGGGCAGGCGCAGCCTGCCCAGGGCCGGGGTGAGGGCTAGGGCTGGGGCTTGGTGAGCCACTTGGTAGGGCTGACCGTCCCCGGTCGGCCGCTGACATGAGCACGGCTTTTTCTGCCCTATCCAACCGCTAACCGCCAACCGCTAACCCCTGTCTGCCACAAAGGATTGCCACGCCGGGCCGGGTGGGGAGATTGGCGGGGATGCCCGGGTATCTCGCCATCATCGCCGGCAAAGACGAGTTCCTCGTCGATCGGGACGCCCGCGCCTGTTACGACAAGGCGCGCGCGGCCGCGGGGTCCGAGGCCGACGCCGAGATCGTGTCGGGCGTGATCATGCGCGTGGGCGACGCGGTGCCGATCGAGACGAGCTTCGTCGAGACCGTGAACACGCGCTCCATGTTCGGCGGCAAGCGCGTGCTGTGGCTGCGTAATTTCAACTGGGTCTCCGACAGCGTCCAGGCGCGTTCGGAGGAAGTGAAGGAGTCGCTGGCGCGTCTGCTCAAGGCGGTCGTCGAGGCGGAGTCCGATGTCTCCATCGTCATCTCGGCCACGCCCTACGACGGACGCCGCAAAGATCTCTCGGCCTTGAAGTCCCTGGCCCAGGAATTCGTCGTGCATTCTCCGGCCGCCAAGTCGCCCTTCGGCGGCGACGACGCGCAGGCCGACATGCAGGTGGGGCTCGCGACCAAGCACCTGCAGTCGCTGGGCGTGAAGTTCGACCGCGCCGTCCCCGAGGCGATCGTCGCCCGGGTCGGGCAGTCCACGCGGCTCGTCCTCGTCGAATGCGACAAGCTCGCGAGCTACGCCGGTCCGGGCGGGACGATCAAGGAGGCCGACGTCCTCCTGCTGGTGCCGACGTTCGGCGACGGGGATTTCTTCGAGCCGATCGAGGCGCTCGCGGCCCGCGACCTCCCGTGGGCGCTGGCCTCGCTCGACCGCTACTTCTTCAACGAATCCTCGGCCCGCCCGCTGCTCTCGGCCCTGCAGAACCGCCTGCGCCTGCTGATCCAGATCCGCTGCCTGGTGGATTCCGGCGATTTCCGCGTGAGCGACGCGGGCCTGCCCAAAGGCCAGTTCGAGACCGCCAGCGTCCGCCACGGCCCGACCTTTGGCTCGGCCGCGAAGTCCTCCGCCAACCTCTTCTCCCAGAACGCCTGGTACGTCAGCAACAAGGTGGCCCCCGGCGCCGCCCGCTTCACCTTGGCCGAGCTGGTGGACCTGCAACTGGCATGCGCTGACTGCTTCGACGCCTCCAACCGCGGCGACGACGAGGCGGCCGTGCGCGCGATGTTCCTGCGGGCGCTTGCCGTCCGCCGCTAACCCTGCTATAAGCCCTCTTCCGATGGAATCCGACCTCGTTCCCAACGTCCTCGCCGATCGCTACGCCTCCCCGGCGATGAAGGCCATCTGGTCCACCCGCGGCCGCGTGATCCTTGAGCGCGAGTACTGGATCGCCGTCATGAAGGCCCAGCGCGACCTCGGGCTGGACATCCCCGCCGAGGCCATCGCCGCCTACGAGCGCGTGAAGGACCAGGTGGACCTCGAAGCCATCCGCGTCCGCGAGGAGACGACGCGCCACGACGTGAAGGCGCGCATCGACGAGTTCTGCGCGCTCGCCGGCCACGAGCATGTCCACAAGGGCCTCACCAGCCGCGACCTCACGGAGTCGGTCGAGCAGCTCCAGGTCTTCCGCTCGCTCCAGCTGATCCGCGCCAAGCACGTCGCCGCCGTGGCCGGCCTCGCCCGTCGCGCCGTCGCCGACCGCGACGTCCTCATCGCCGCCCGCACGCACAACGTCGCCGCCCAGCCCACCACCGTGGGCAAGCGCTGGGCGATGTTCGGCGAGGAATGCCTGCGCGGCACGGCCCAGCTCGACGCGGCTCTCGGCGCGTTCGCGGCCCGCGGCCTCAAGGGCGCCGTCGGCACCCAGCTCGACCAGCTCACCCTGTTCGCCGGCGACATCGCCAAGGTCGCGCGCCTCGAGCAGCGCGTGCTCGCGCACCTCGGCATCCCGCACGCCCTCGGCGCGGTCGGCCAGGTCTACCCGCGCTCGATGGACCTCGAGGTCGTCGCCGCCCTCGTCTCCGCCGCTTCCGGTCCGTCCTCCTTCGCGCGCACGCTCCGCCTCATGGCCGGCCACGAACTCGCCAGCGAGGGCTTCCTCCCAGGTCAGGTCGGCTCCTCCGCAATGCCGCACAAGATGAACGCCCGCACCTGCGAGCGCATCAACGGTTTCCTCGTCATCCTGCGCGGTCACCTGGCCATGGCCGCCTCGCTCGCCGGCGACCAGTGGAACGAGGGCGACGTCGCCTGCTCGGTCGTGCGCCGCGTGCTCCTGCCCGACGCCTTCCTGGCGATCGACGGCTTGCTCGAGGCCTTCCTCACCGTGCTTGGTCAGATGGAGGTGAACCGCCCGGTCATCGACCGCGAATCGCGCCACTACCTGCCGTTCCTCCTGACCACGACCTTCCTCATGGAGGCGGTCAAGGCCGGCGCCGGCCGCGAGTCGGCCCACGAGGCCATCAAGGAACACGCGGTGGCCGTCGCCCGCGACCTGCGCTCCGGCAAGACCGAGCGCAACGACCTTGTCGACCGCCTGGCCGCCGACGCCCGGCTTAAATTGCCCAAGTCCGTCCTGCTCGATGCCGTGACCAAGGCCGGCGAACTGACCGGTTCGGCCGGTGCCCAGGTCGATGCCTTCGCCGCCCAGGCCGCGGTCTGGTCCGCCAAGGTGCCGGAGTCCGCCCAGATCAAGCCGGGGCGCATTCTCTGAGGGTTTCCGCGGTCGCGAGGGCAGGGGAGGGTTTTCCGTGTTGCCAAGGGGCGGGGGGCTTCCCACAACCCACTTTTCAACCTGTTCCCTCCCATGTCCTCCCTACAAGGCAATCTTCTCGTCGCGCAAAGCGGCGGCCCCACGCCCGTCATCAACGCCAGCCTCGCCGGAGTCATCGCCGAAGCCCTGAACCATGAGGACGAGATCCCGGAAATCTACGGCGCCCTGAACGGTATCCAGGGGGTCCTCAACGAGAACCTGGTCGACCTCGCCGCGGAGTCCCAGCAGACCCTCCGTGCCCTGCACCACACCCCGGGCGCCGCCCTCGGCACCTGCCGCTACAAGGTGAAGAAGGCCGAGGACTTCGACCGCATCCTCCAGGTCTTCGAAGCCCACAACATCCGTTATTTCCACTACATCGGCGGCAACGATTCCCAGGACACCGCCGCCAAGATCGACGCCCTCGCCAAGGAGCGCGGCTATGAGCTCCGCGTCATCGGCGTGCCCAAGACCATCGACAACGACCTCCCGCTGACCGACCACAGCCCCGGCTTCGGTTCCGTCGCCAAGCACATCGCCCTGACCGTGCGCGAGATGTCCCTCGACAACGCCGCCATGGGCCAGAACGACTTCGTCTCCGTCCTCGAGGTCATGGGCCGCAACGCCGGCTGGCTCGCCGCCTCCTCCGTCCTCGCCCACCGTCGCGACAAGTCGGACGACAAGCAGGTCCGCAACACGCACTACTCCTGCAGCGCCCCGCACATCGTGCTCCTCCCCGAGGTGCCGTTCAACGCCGACAACTTCATCCGCCGCGTCGAGGAAGTCCTCAAGTCCAGCGGTCACTGCTTCGTCGTCGTCTCCGAAGGCGTCCAGGACGAAGCCGGCAACTACCTCGGCGCCGACACCTCCAGCACCGACGCGTTCGGCCATGCCGTCCTCGGCGGCGCCGGCGAGTCCCTCCGCAACCTCGTCGAGCAGCGCTTCTCCGGCGTCAAGGCCCGCGCCTCCAAGCTCGGCATCGCCCAGCGCGCCGCCTCGCACAGCGCCTCCAAGACCGACGTGGACGAAGCCTTCCTCTGCGGTAGCGAAGCGGTCAAGGCCGCGGTCGCCGGCGAGTCGGGCAAGATGGTCATCATCACCCGCTCCGAGAAGGAGAACTACGGCGTGAAGACCCTCCTGGCGCCCCTCTCCGAGATCGCCAACGGCGTGAAGGCTTTCCCCGACAAGTGGATCGGCGAAGACCGCATGTCCATCCACCCGGATTTCGTGCGCTACGCGCTCCCCCTCATCCAGGGCGAACTGCAACTCCCTTATGAGCAGGGCCTTCCCCGTTACGCCCAGCTCTCGGCCATCCGCGTCCAGCGCCGCCTCGAGAAGTTCGTTTCGGCCTAAGTCTAAGTCCAAGTTATTCACAAGAACCCCCACTTTTCAGTGGGGGTTCTTTTATTTTAAGGATTTGCCTCCACCTGCGGCTGGGCTAGTCTCTCTATCCCTAACCCCTAGGTCTCCATGCGTTCCCTCCTCCAGTCTTTCTGTCTCTTGTCTCTAGGGCTTACTCCTGTCCTCTCTCTCGCCGCCCTCACCAACGGCAAGCTGCAGGTCGGCATCGTGAAGGACGAGGCCTACCTCTATGACAAGCAGGGCAAGAAGGAGCCGCTCAAGACCGCGCGGATTTTCCAGGAAGGTTTCCGCGTCGAGACCACCCCCAAGAACACTGTCGAGCTGATCCTTTCCAACGGCTCCACGCTGATCGTCAGTCCGGACACCTTGCTCGAGGTGAAGACTTTCCGCCAGGTCGTCTCCGACCGCATCGTCGAAGGCGAGTACCAGAAGCTCGACAAGGAGCCCAGCCCGTCGATCACGGAGATCGAGGTCATCCGCGGCAAGGTCGTCGGCGAAGTGCGCAAGCTCAACCCGCAGTCCTCCTACACGATCAAGACGCCCGTCGGCGTGGCCCGCATCCGCGGCACGATCTACACCGTCGAATTCGCCGACAACGGCAAGGGCACCGGCACGCTGAACATCGGTTGCGTGCGCGGTTCCGTCGAGGCCACCGTCTTCGCCGCCAACAGCGGCCCGATCGCGGTCCGCCCGGGCGATCAGCTGTCCGTCCAGGCGCCCGTGCCCAAGCCCGTGGAGGCCGTGAAGCCGCCCGACGCCACCGGCACCAAGCCCGCCGATACCGGCACCAAGCCGCCTGACGCCACCGGGACGCCGGCCCCCGAGCCTGCCCCCGCCCCGGCCCCCGCCCCGGTGATCACCTTGGCCCCGATGAACTCCGAGCAGCTGGGCAGCGTCGCCACCACGCTCGCCACGGTCAGCTCGTTGGACCAGGGAGTCGCCGCGACGGTGAAGAACATGGCCGACAACGCCCCGCCGCCCCCGCCGCCCGTCGCGCCGGTCACCACGACCAATCCTGACGGCACCACGACTACCACCACCCCGCCGCCCGCGGAGGTCCCGCCTTCCAAGCCCCTGACGCCGCCCACGCAGCCGACCAGCACCAGCACCGGCGGCGGCACCAGCTCGACCGACGCCACGCTGCAGAAGATCACCGATACCGTGCAGCGCACCGTGCAGACGGAGACCCAGACCAACCCGTCCCCGACCGGCGGTTGAGGCGCTCCTCACCGACCTGAAAAGACCCGGCTGCCCGCCGGGTCTTTCTTTTGCCGGGTCCGCCCGCTTTTCTCCTCTCGCCTTGCCGGCGGCGGCGGGCATCCTCGGCCCTCATGCCCATCGCGGGAAAGCTCATCACCCTGGAAGGAGGCGAAGGCGCCGGCAAATCGACGCAGCTCGCCCGTCTGGCCGAGCGGCTGGAGGCCGGCGGCTCCCGCGTCCTGCGCCTGCGCGAGCCGGGCGGCACGCCGTTGGGCGAGACCATGCGCGACGTCCTGAAACGTCCGGGCTCCGTCATCGCGCCGGAAGCCGAGGCCCTGCTCTTCGCCGCCTGCCGCGCCCAGCTGGTCGCGGAGGTGATCGCCCCGGCGCTCGCCGCGGGCGCCGTCGTGCTTTGCGACCGTTTTATCGACTCCACCGTCGCCTACCAGTCCGGCGGGCGCGGGCTGGAGCGAGCCGCCATCGAGGCCGCCAACCGCCTGGCCTGCGGCGCCGTGCGTCCGCACCTCACGTTCCTGCTCGACCTCGACCCGTCCCGCGGGCTGGGGCGCGCCTCGCTGCGCGACCACGGCCGTTCCGATCGCTTCGAGGCCTTGGGCGAGGAGTTCCATCGCCGGGTGCGCGCCTCCTACCACGCCTTGGTCCGCGAGGAGCCGGCCCGTTTCCGCGTCCTCGACGCCGACCGCTCCCCCGACCTCATCTCCGAGGAGATCTGGCATGAAGTCCAAGCCCGCTTCGCCTGAGGTCGACGACCTGCCGGCCCTCAAGGTCCTGCTGCGCGCCCGCGCCGAGGGCCGCATGCCTCACGCGGTGCTGCTGACCGGCGCCGACGGCGAGGTGCTGGCGCGCGCGGCCGAACGCCTGGCCGCGATCCACCTCGGCGTGCCGGACCCGCTCGCGCACGCCGACTGCCGCGTGCTGCGCCCGGCCAAGAAGTCGCGCCGTATCAACATCGAGTCCACGCAGGAAGTCGTGGCCGCGCTGCGTCTCACCTCGGTCTCCGCCCGTCGCGTCGTGCTGGTGCACGAGCCCGACCGTTTCATGTCCGAGGGCGCCAACTGCTTCCTCAAGACGCTCGAGGAGCCGCCGCCCGGCACGTTGATCGTGCTGCAGACGGCCAACTACTACCGGGTGCTCCCGACGATCCTCAGCCGTTGCCTGCGCTTCCACGTCGGGGGCGAGGCCCCGGCCATCAAGGATCCCGCCTGGGCCGATTGGCTGCGCGAGTTCGACCGCCTGCTGGCCAGGCTCGCCGGCCCGACCTTGCCGCGCTCCGCCGAATTGTTCATCCCCGCCTACGCGCTCTGCGCCCGCTTCGAGGTGCTGCTGGAGCTGTTCACCGACGAGGCGCTGAAACTGGCCCCCGAGCCGCCGCCCGGCGACGACGATGAGGAGGAGGTCGAGCTGGCCCACGAGGAATCGATCCGCCGCGGCATCCGCGCCCGTCTCCTCACGGCGATGGAGGAGCGCCTCCGGCTGGCGGGCCGCCAGCATCCCGATTGCCTGTCGCAGGTCGCCGCCGCGATCGACCTGCTCGAGGAGGCGCGCGCCCGCCTCGAGCTGAACTATCAGGTCCTCGCCGGCCTCGAGCAGTTCTTCCTGCGCCTGCTGCGGCTCTTCGCGCTGCGCGCCCGCGCCTGATTTTCCGCCATGTCCCGCCTGTTCGCCTCCCTCCTCCTCGCCGCCTCCTTGGGCGCGGCCGACGACGCCCGCCGGCCCGAGGTCGAGCGCGCCATCGCCCGCCTGTCCCCGACCATCGTGCGCATCGAGGTGATCTCCGAGGATGGTTCCGAGGGCCGCATGCTCCGACAGCATTCGGTCGGCTCCGGGGCCATCATCGACGCGCAGGGCCGTGTCATCACGAACTACCACGTCGCCGGCCGCGGCGCGACGTTCCTGTGCCGGCTCGCCGACCGCGAGGAGCTCCCGGCGACGTTGGTCGGCGCCGACGCCATGACCGACGTCGCGGTGATCCAGCTCGACCTTTCCCGCCGCCGGTCGAAGGCTCCCTTGCCGGTCGCCGAGTTCGCGGACTCCGACCGCGTGCGCGCGGGCGATACGGTGCTCTCGATGGGCTGCCCGGCGGGACTGACGCAATCCGTCACCCTCGGCATCATCGCCAACGACGCCATGGTGATGACGCGCTTCGTCGGCGCGATGAGCCTCGACGGCGAATCGGTCGGCGAACTGGTCCGCTGGTTCGGCCACGACGCGGTCATCTTCGGCGGCAACTCCGGCGGCCCGCTGGTCGACACGCAGGGCCGGATCGTCGGCATCAACGAGATCGGCATCGGCAGCCTGGGCGGCGCCATCCCCGCCAACACCGCCCGCGCCGTGGCCGCCGAACTCATCGCCGGCGGCCGCGTGGTCCGCGGCTGGCTCGGCCTCGAGGTGCAACCGCTGCTGCGCTCGTTGTCCGGCGAGGGCCGGCGCGGCGTGCTCGTGCGTTCCGTCCTGCGCGGCTCCCCGGCCGCGGCCGCCGGCCTCCGGCAAGGCGATGTCCTGACGTCGCTCGCCGGCCAGCCGGTCCATGCCGATTGCGACGAGCAGATGCCGACCTACCACGGCCAGGTCGCGGCCTTGCGTCCCGGCCGCGAGGTCCCGCTGGAGTTCATCCGCGACGGCGCCGTCCGCACGGTCGTCGCGACCGCCGCCGAACGTCCCGCCAATTTCGCCCGCGAGGCCGAGCTCGCCTCCTGGGGGGCCACCGTCCGCGACCAGACCCGGCTTTCCGCCCTGCGCGCCAAGCGCCCGAACCAGGACGGCGTCGTCGTCGATTCGCTCCGCCCCGGCGGTCCCGCCGCCGAGGCCAAGCCGGCGTTGCTCGAGGGCGACCTCATCGTCGCGCTCGGCGGCCGGCCGGTGAAGGACGTCGCGGCGCTCCGCGCCGTCTCGCGCGAACTGCTCGAAGGCAAGACCGAACCCGAGTCCGTGCTGGTCGCGTTCGTGCGCGGCGGGGCCGAACTGATCTCCGTCGTGCGTATCGGGCCCGAGGTCGACGCCGCCGTCGCGCCGCGCGCCGCGCGCCCCTGGGCCGGTTTCGCCAGCCAGGTGCTGACCGCCGAGCTCGCCAAGGCCCTCGGCCTGAAGGGTAAGGCCGGTATCCGCGTCACGCAGGTGGTCGCCGGTTCCACCGCCGAGCAGGCCGGCCTCAAGGTCGGCGACCTTTGCTTCAAGCTCGACGGCAAGGTGATCCCGGCCCGCCGGCCCGAGGATGCGGAGGTCTTCGGCGCCTTGCTCCGCGACTACCCCGTCGGGGCCGAGGTCGAAATCGAAGGCCAGCGCGACGGTCAGCCCTTCAAGCTGTCGTTGCGCCTCGCCGAACGGCCGGCTCCCGCCGCGGAACTGCCTGCGCTCAAGGAGGCCCGCTTCGGCTTCTCCGTCCGCGAGCAGGGCTTCGATGACAAGGCGGCCCGCAAGGACGATGACGTATCCGCGGGCCTGCTGGTCTCCAAGGTCGAGCGCTCCGGCTGGGCCGATCTGGCCGGCTTGCGCGGCGGCGACCTGCTCCTGGCCGTCAACGGCCAGCCCGTCCCCGACCTCGCGGCGCTGCGCGCCCGGCTCGCGGTCCTCGCCCGGGAGAAACCCCGCCATGTCGTCTTCCAGGTGCGCCGCTCGATCTCGGGCGCCTACCTGGAATTCGAACCCGATTGGAACGCCCTCGAGGCGGCCAAGTGATGCCCGCTCTTTTACCATGAAACTCCGCTTCGCTCCCCTGCTCGCGCTCCTCGCCGGCTTCACCTCGCTCGGCGCCGCCGACGCGAAGATCGAGGAGACCGCCCGGCGGCTCTTCAAGTCCCACGCCGACGCCATCGTGACCGTCCGCGCGACGGTCGCCCTCACGATGACCGCCGGTGACGCGCCCTCGCAATCCCGCGACCAGAGCGTCGAGGAGCTCGGCACCGTCGTCGGCGACAAGGGTCTGGTGATGATCTCCGCTTCCTCCATCGACCCGGCTACCGCCATGGATGGCCGCACGGTCAACATGCGCGGCGCCCCCGTCAAGCTGGCCGTCACGAGCGAGGTCAAGGAGGCCCGGTTCATCCTGGCCGACGGCACCGAAGTCCCGGCCACGGTCGTCTACAAGGATCGGGACCTGAACCTGGCCTTCCTCGCCCCCGAGCCCGGCGCCGAGGAGGCGAAGGAGGCGAAGTTCCTCCCGATCGACACCTCCGCCGAACAGGCGCTCGAGGTCCTCGACGAGGTGGTCGTGCTCTCCCGTCTGGATAAGTCGATGGGCCGCGTCTCGGCGGTGGAATGCGATTTCGTCCGCGCCGTCGTGACCAAGCCCCGGCGCTTCCTGTCGATCCACCTGGCCTCCACCGGCCTGCCCGTCTTCGGCGTCAGCGGGAAGTTCGCCGGCTTCACCACGGTCCGCTTCGGCAGTTCCGGGGAGGGCGAGGGCATCGCCGCCACGCCGGTCGTCCTGCCCGCCGCCGAGGTCCGCAAGGCGATCGCCGCCGCGCTGGCCCGGCCGGTCCCCGCGCCCCGTAAATGAAGTTCCCCGGTCGGTCGCCCCAACCTTTTCCCGTCGGCAGGGTTTCATACTGAGCGATGTCCCCGGAAGAGCTCCCTCCCCCCGAAGATGAGGAGGACAAGCGGCTGATGGCGCTTGTCGCCTCCGGGGACGACGACGCCCTCCGGTTGCTGGTCCACCGTCACCACGTCCGCCTGGTCGGCTACCTCCGGTCCGAGGTCGGCTCCCAGACCACCGCGGAGGAATTGGCGATGGAGGTGTTCATCCGCCTGCACCGGGCGGCGGGCCGTTGGCGGCCCGAGGCCAAGCTGACCACCTACCTTATCCACATCGCCCATAATCTGGTCCTCAACGAGTGGCGCCGCCGGGGTCGCAAGCCGACCACCGCCCTGGACTCGGCCCCGGAGCCCGGCGATCTCAGCCATGATTCCGCCCGCCGGGTCAACGAACTGGACGAGGCTTTCCGCCAGGCCGTCGCCCTGCTGCCGGCCGAGCAGCGGACCGCCATCCTGCTCCTTGTCCAGCAGGAGATGCCCTACGAGGAGATCGCCGCCGTGATGGAAGCCCCGGTTTCCTCGGTCAAGACGTGGATTCACCGCGCCCGGACCCGCCTCCGCGAACTTCTCAAAGATCACTATGACCCAGCCTGATGCCTGCAACTTCCCCCTGCCCAAGGGGTTTATCCTATGAACCAACCGATGCGCCAGCCCTCCGGCCATGACTTCGACCAAGACCTCGCCCGCGCGTTGGTCTCCGGCCGGGACGTGCCCTGCCCGGGTTTCACCGAACGCGCCGTCCGCGCGATCGGCGTCGACCGCCGCCGCCGGACCCTGCTTCGCTGGGGCTCCGGCGTGACCACCGCCGCCGCCTGCTTCCTCGCCGTCTTCGTCCTCCAGGGGCGCGGCGATGATTCGCTCGCCCAGCGGGCGGACGCGCTCGCCGCCAGCGACGAGTCCCGCCAGCTCAGCGATATCCTCGGGTTCGCCGACGAACTTTCCCTGCTCACCCCGGCGATCGACCCGCATTCGGTGGTGGAAGCGCTGATCAACCCCGAGCTGTGACCGCCATGCGTACCGTCCTGTCGCTGGCCGGCCTCCTGGTCGCCTTCGTCGCGGCCGCCGCCGAGGGCGACGCGCCCGCGCGCCCGGCCGGGCCGCCCTCGCGCGGTCCCGAATCGCTCCCGTCCGTCGAGGAGATCCAGACCATCCGCCGGATCATGGAGCTGCCGGCCGACCGGCTTTCCCGGATCCGGATGGCCATCGAGAAACTGGAGCGCATGTCCCCCGAGGCCCGCGCCGACTACGCCGCCCGCCTCGTCAAGTACGAGCAGGCGACGCCCGAGGAGCGGATCAAGATCATGAAGGAGATGCGCGAACGCGGTTTCAGTTCCCGCATCCTCGAGCATCATTTCAAGACCCTGCCGGCGGCCCAGGCCAACGAGGAACGCGCGCGGTTCCTGGCCCTGAGCGCGGAAGAGCGCCAGGACTATGTCCGGAAGATCGCCGAGAAGCACGCGGGTGAGTTCGGCAAGGGCAAGAAGGACGACGCCAAGAAGGACGACGGCAAACGTCGCAAGGACGAGCCCGCGGTCCCGCCGGCCGACGGCGCGAAGTAAGTCCCGGCCTCAGAGGTCCTCGTGCCAGGGCGCGTCGCCGTGGCGCCACCGGTCGTGGGCCCACAGCCAATCCGCGCAGGCCTCGTCGGACGAGCGCAGCCGGGTCTCGAGCCAGGCGTTGGATTCGCGGGTGAGGCCGGCGGTGTCCGTCGACCGCAGGACGGCGCTCCGCAGCACGCAGCGCCAGAAGCCGGTCCGCTCGGCCCAGAAGATCCGGGTGGCCGCCTTGTGCTTCTGCGCGAGGAGCCCCGGCAGGTGGGTCACGGCGGCGGGGCGGCCGAGGAAGGTGAGGCGCCGGCCGGACTGGATCTTCTGGTCGAAGAGGATGCTGCTGACCCCGCCGGCGCGCACGTTGCGCATCAGCTCGCCGAACCCTTCGCGGCGCGAGGCCAGCCGCATGCCGAAGCGCTCGCGCGCGGCCTTCACCCACGCGTCGGCGGCGGGCTGGTTCAGGGGGCGGTAGAGCGTGACCCAAGGGCGGTCGCCGAGCGCCGGCGCCGCCAACGTCACCGCCGTCATCATCTCCATCAAGGTGAAGTGCGGGACGAAGAGGACCAGGCCGCCGACGTCGGACGTCAGCCGCGCCTCGCCCGTGAGCACCTCCGGGTGGACCCGCACCCGCGCGCGGATCGCGTCCGCCGACAGCCGCGGCGAGACGATGGAGAAGAGCCCCATCTCGGCGGCCCGTCGGCAGGATAGCCGCCCGATGCGCCGCACCCAGGCCTCGTCCCGGTCGGGGAAGGCCGCGCGGAGGTTGGCCCGGATCACGCGGCGGCGCAGGACCCACAGGAGCAGGCCGAGGATCGCGGCGTTCGCCCGGGCGAAACCCTCGGGCAGGCGGGCGAGCAGCCAGGCGTAGGTGGCGATCAGGGCCCGCATGCGCGTCTCAGGACCGCTGCTCGCGGCGCAGGATCTCGCCCATCTCCGGCACGTTGAGGACGCGGCGGCCCAGCTCGTCGCGCGCGAAGTACTTGTCGGGCTGGCGCACCAGGTCGAACGGCTCGTCCGGGAGGTTGTCCTCGTCGAACTCCATCTCGTCGACCGCGTCGATGTCGTCGAAGATGTGCGTGCGGCGCAGCGGCTCGCCCTCGATCAGCATCGCCGGGTTGGTGAGCGTGCCGTTCTTCAGCAGGTTCACGAAGAGGCACGGGTAGAAGTCGGCCTCGTACGGCTCGAGGAACTTGTTCACCCACTGGCCCGGGACCTCCCAGCGGCGGTTGAGCACCACCACGTCCGCGAAGTGCACGCAGGGCTCGAGCCACTTGGCCACGTCGGGGTGCCGCTGGGTCAGCGGGCAATCCACCACGGTCACGATCCGCTGGACCTGCCAGCCCGAGGCGGGGAGCGCGCGGTGCAGGGCCTCCATCTGGTCCACGGCGGACAGGCCGCCGTGCGTGACGAGGATGCCCGCGTCGGCGTCGCCGGGGGCGGGCAGGGTGGCCGCGCCGGCGGCGAAGGCCCACGTGTCGGGCGCGCCGGCCTCGGCCTCGCGCGCCTCGCGGAAGGTCCGGATACGCTTGCCGTCGGACCAGCCGTTCTCGGCGAGTTCCTTGGCGACGGCGAGGCGGCCGGAGCCGCGCAGTCCGAGGATGATGATCAGGGGCTTCATGCCTTGCGTCCGCAGCGGCCGAAGGGCGCGTTCTGCCCGCGGTCGCGGAGCCAGTGGTCGACGGCCACCAGCGCGGCCATGGCCTCGACGATGGGCACGGCGCGCGGGAGCACGCACGGGTCGTGGCGGCCCTTGGCCGTCAGCTCCGTGGCGCGGCCGTCGGGCCCCACGGTCCGCTGCGGCTTGAGCACGGTCGCGGTCGGCTTGAAGGCGACGCGGAAGACGACCGCCTCGCCGTTCGTGATGCCGCCCTGCGTGCCGCCGGAACGGTTGGTCGCCGTGCGGATCCGGCCGCCTTTGCGGACGAAGGTGTCGTTGTGCGCGCTGCCGCGCAGCAGCGTGCCCGCGAAGCCGCTGCCGAGCTCGAAGCCCTTGGTCGCGGGTAGCGAGAGCATCGCCTTCGCGAGGTCGGCCTCGAAGCGGTCGAAGACCGGCGAGCCGAGGCCGGCGGGCAGGTTCTCGATCGCGCAGCAGATCACGCCGCCGACGGAGTCGCCGTCCGCGCGCGCCGCGCGGATGAGGGCGTCGATCTTCGCGGCGGTGGCCGGGTGCGGGCAGCGGGTGGGCGTGGCCTCGACCTGCTTCAGCGTCGGGGTCTTCGCGGGCGCCGGCATGCGCACGTCGGCGACGCTTTCGACCCAGGCGGTGATGCGCGCGCCGCAGGCGTGGCTCAGCACGGTCTTGGCGACGGCGCCCGCGGCGACGCGCGCGGCGGTCTCGCGGGCCGAGGAGCGGCCGCCGCCGGCGACCGCGCGGATGCCGTACTTGGCGTCGTAGGTGAAGTCGGCGTGCGAGGGACGGTAGGCCGTCCGCATCTCGGCGTAGGCCTCCGAGCGCTGGTCCGTGTTGCGGATGACGATGGCGATGGGCGAGCCGAGGGTGAGGCCGTCGGGCGAGATCCCGGAAAGCACCTCCGGGTCGTCGCCCTCCTTGCGTTGCGTGACCAACGCGCTCTGGCCGGGCCGGCGTCGCGCGAGTTCGGCGCGCAGGAAGGCCGGGTCGAAGGGGACGCGCGGGGGGCAGCCGTCGATGACGACGCCCAAGGCGGGGCCGTGGCTTTCGCCGAAGGTGGTGATCCGGAAACTGTGGCCGTGGATGTTGCCCATGAGGGAAGGGGAGGTGAGGCTTAAAAAAGGAACGCCGCCGAGCCTGGGGGCCGGGCGGCGTCCGTGGAGCGGTTCCGCCCGGCGCTTAGCGACGGAGGTTCTGGGAGATGATGGAGACCAGCTTCTGGCTCTGCGGCAGGTTGCCGAAGAAGCCGTACTTCACGGAGACGGAGATGAAGGGCTGCTTGGAGATGGGGTCCTCGGCCTTGACGAGCTCGACCTTGACCTCGAGGTCGCCGATGGCGCGGGCGATGACGACGACGCCCAGGAGGTCGTTGCCGGTGGCGTTCTCGGGGTCGGGGGTCTCGCCCATGCGCTTCATGTCGGACTGGGAGTCGATGGCCCGCTTGACGGCGTTGAAGACGCTGTCGATGTCGGCGGTGTTGTAGCGGGTGGACAGGGTCCCGGTCACGTTGGAGAAGCTGGCTTCGCGCTGGTCCGGATTGTCGACGCCGATCAGGGTGTTGCAGCCCGTGACGGCGAGGGCGGTGGCGAGGAGGGCGAGGGTGGCGGCGAGCTTCATGGTCAAGGTCGTGGTTGAGTGGCTTCAGACAAAGCACAGCGGGGGCGGCAAGGCAACCAGTTTCGCCCCCGGCGGCGGCGGGGCGGCGGGGCGGAAAAGCGTAGTTGATTTATAGATACAACGGACGGCGCGGCCCGCTTCCCGGGCGGTCCGGCCAGGGGATCGGGCCGACCCGGCGGCGGGGGTCTTTTTGCCTAAAAACAGGCATTAATTGTAAAGCATTGATATACATATACTTAAGTTTTTAAGACTAAAATCAATCGATTAACAGGATCCAGGCGCGTGTTAATAACAAAATGGGGCAAATTTCTTGACCAGTGGGGGGCTGTGGCGAAAAGTGGGTCGATAGGGGGCTTTACCCCACGAAATGTCCAATGGCGCTCACATCGGTCTCTTCACCGGCATCCATCACGGAAAGCTGGACGAGAAGAACCGTGTCACGATCCCGGCGGCCTGGCGTTTCGAAGGCGGCGGCGAGACGAGTTTCCTCGCGATGTTCCACCCCGCGCTCGGCTCGATCGTCGTGTTCCCGCCCGCGATGGTGCGGCGCATCTTCGACGCCGCGACGCAGGTCACGGTGAGCGACCCCGACAAGATGGACGCGCTGCGGCTGCTCGGCGAGAACAGCGTGGAGGTCGCGTGCGACAAGGCCGGACGCATCACGCTCAACGAGCACGTGGTGGGCCAGGCGGCGCTCGGCCGCGACATCGTGTTCCGCGGCGGCTTCACGACGTTCCAGATCACGTCGGTCAACCCGCCGGCCGTCGACCGCGACTCCGCGCGCACGCTCGTCATCCTGCGCGCGCTCAAGGAGCTCGGCATCTGAGTCTGTATCCAAAAGTTACTGACACAACTCACACCTTATTCACAGCCCGCATGACCAGCCACGTCCCAGTCCTGCTTGAGGAGTGCCTCGCGCTCCTCGACCCGCGGGACGGGCGCGCCTACCTGGATGGCACGTTCGGCGGCGGCGGGCATGCCGCGGCGCTGCTCGACCGCGCCCCGGGCGCCACGGTCGACGCGCTGGACCGCGACCCCGCCGCCGCCGGCCGCGCCGCCCCGCTGGTCGCGCGCTACGCCGGCCGCCTGCGTTTCCACGCCGAGAACTTCCGCGACCTCGACCGGGTGCCCGGCCGCTTCGACGGCGTGCTGCTCGACATCGGCGTCTCCTCCTTCCAGCTCGACGAGCCCGCCCGCGGGTTCTCCTTCCGCCACGACGCCCCCAACGACATGCGCATGGACACGCGCGCCGGCCGCAGCGCCGCCGAGTTCCTGGAGCGCGCCGACCGCCAGGAGCTCGTCCGCGCCGTGCGCGACTACGGGGAGGAGCCCCGCTGGCATCGCGTGGTCACCGCGATCGAGCAGGCGCGCGGCACGGGCCGGCTCGCCCGCACCGGTTCCTTCGCCGAGCTGGTGGCCGAGGCCGCCCCGCCCGCCCCCGGCCCCCGCGGACCGCATCCCGCCACCCGGACCTTCCAGGGCGTGCGCATCGCGGTCAACGACGAGCTCGGCGCCCTCGCCGACGCCCTGCCCAAGGCCTTCGCCAAGCTCACCGCCGGCGGCGTGCTCGCCGTCATCTCCTTCCACTCGCTCGAGGACCGGATGGTGAAGCGTTACATGAACGGCGTGGCCGGCCGCCCCGTCGACCGCGACGACAACACCGCCCAGGACGACCGCGTGAAGCAGGCCGACCTCCTCACCCGCAAGGCCGTCCAGCCGTCGGACGCCGAGCAGCAACGCAACCCCCGCAGCCGCTCCGCCCGGCTGCGCGCCGTCCGGAGGCTCGCCGCATGAACTCCCGCCGCCTCTGGACCTGGGTCTGCGTGGCCGCGACGCTCGCCGTCGCCGCCGTCGGCACCATCAACATCATCCGCCTGCGCATCCAGGGCGACGCCGTCGGCCAGCAGATCGTCCGCCATGAGCGCGCCGCCGTCGAGACGCGCAAGGAGCTCGACGGCCTCAAGCGCCGCCGCGACCAGGGCCTCGACACGCTCCAGCTGATCCAGCGCGTGGGCGACGACTTCAAGCCGCCGACCCCGGACCGCGTCCTCTGGGTCCGGCCCCATCCCGCCGCGCCCGCGGCGGTCCCCCTCCTCACCCAGAGCCCGCGGACCGCGGCGCTCGACATCGCGTTCCGCCCCGCCGCGGAGCAGGGAGGAAAGAGCCCGCGATGACCCTGCCCCACGCCAGCCGAATGCGCTACCGTTCGCTGGCTTGGGTCGTGTCCGCCTGTTTTCTGGCCGTCTTCGCGCGGCTGGTCTGGCTCCATTGGGTGGACGCGCCCGAGCTGCGCGCCGAGGCCATGCAGGCCCGGCGGGTCCGCCAGGAGCTCCCGTGCCGGCGCGGCGAGGTCCGCGACGCGCAGGATAACCTCCTCGCGGTCTCCGAGGACGTCTGGGACATCGGGGTCGACCCGGTCGCCCTCGACAAGAAGGACGCGCCGCGCGCCGGCGAGGTCGCGCTCGCGCTGGGCGTCCCCGTCCTGAAGGTGCTCGAGGCCTTCAACCCCCCGCCCCGCGTCGACGACGAGGGCGTCGAGCGCAAGGTCCGCTGGGTCGTCCTCGCCCGCGAGTGCGGCGAGGAGACCGTGAAGCGCATGAAGGCGCTCAACATCAAGGCCCTCCGCGCCGAGCTCAAGTACCGCCGCGCCTACCCCAAGGGCGCCCTCGCCGCGCACGTGCTCGGCTTCGTCAACAAGGAGGGCGAGCCCGCCGCCGGCATCGAGCGCGTCATGCACCCGCTCCTCTCCGGGCAGAAGGGCTGGATCGAGTCGGAGCGCGACGGCAAGCGTCGCGAGATCGCCAGCATCCGCATCCGCGAGGTCGCGCCGGTGGACGGGAGCAACGTGGTGCTCACCATCAACAGCCTCGTGCAGAAGGCCTGCGAGGACGCCCTCGCCGCCGCCGCCGCCCGCTATAACCCGAAGGGCGGGGTGATCATCGTCAGCGAACCTCGCACCGGGCGCATCCTCGGCCTCGCCAACTGGCCGACCTTCGACCTCAACCTGTTCTGGGACGCCAAGGCCGCGCCGATGGACAGTCAGCGCAACCGCGCCGTGTCCGACGTCTACGAGCCGGGCTCGGTCTTCAAGATCGTGTCGATCGCCGGGGCGCTGGAGGAGCGGCTCATCACGCCGAACTCCGTCTACGACTGCGGCGCGACGCAGGTCCCCTTCAAGGGCCGCCTGGTCTCCCTGCCCGCCGATTCGCACGCCCTCGGCGTCGCCGATATCCGCACCATCGTGCGCGAGTCCTCGAACCGCGGCACGGTCCAGGTGGGTATGCTCTACGCCGAGCGTCAGGGCGAGGACCGGTTCTTCTCCCTCATCAAGGCCTTCGGTTTCGGGTCCCCCTCGGGCCTGCTCACGGGTGCCGAGGTGCCGGGCCTCCTGATCCCGCCGACGTCGCCGCAGTGGGCGGCGGGTATCTCGCGCATCCCGATGGGGCACTCCGTCAGCGTCACCGCGATGCAGATGCACTTCGCCATGTCGGCGATCGCCGCCGACGGCCTGCTCATGCAGCCGCAGCTGGTCCTGCGCGTGGAGGATCCCAAGACCCGGCAGGTCGTCCTCGCGTACCCGCCCCGTTCGCGCGGCCGCGCGGTCAGCGCCCGCGCCGCCGCCGAGACGGCGACGCTCCTGCGGGCGGTCTGCGGCAAGGGCGGCACCGCCCCGGTCGCCGACATCCCCGGCTACGAGGTCGCCGGCAAGACGGGCACGACGCAGAAGATCATCAACGGGAAATATTCGACCGCCCACCACGTGGCGTCCTTCGCCGGCTTCTTCCCGGTGGGCGACCCGCGCCTGGCCATCACGGTCATCATCGACGAACCGCAGGGCGAGGGCGTCGGCTACGGCGGCAAGGTCTCCGCCCCCATCTTCCGCGAGGTGGCGGAGAAATGCATCCGCTGGCTGGACATCCCGCCGGTCAGCCCCCGATGACGCCGCCTCCCGCCCAGCTGCCGCCCGCGATGGAACGACCGACCTTCCAGTCCCTGCTCCAAGGTCTGCCGGTGCTCGGCCGGGCCGGCGACTGGCAGGCGCGCGTCTCCTGCGTCGTGACCGACAGCCGCCGCATCATCCCGGGCGCGCTCTTCTTCGCGCTGCCCGGCCGCCGCGCCGACGGTCATGCCTTCCTCGACGACGCGATCGCGCGCGGCGCCGCCGCCATCGTCACCGGGCAGTCCGTCACCGGCCTGCCCGCGGTCGCGGCCGCCCAGGTCGCCGACCCGCGCCGCGTCCTGGCCGAGGTCGCCCGTCGCTTCCACGGCCATCCGGAGCGCGCCCTTCGCCTCGCCGGCGTCACCGGCACCAACGGCAAGACGACCGTCTCCACCTTGCTGCGCCATCTCCTGCAGGACGGCGGCGAGTCCTGGGGTCTCATCGGCACGGTCCGCTACCACCTCGGCCGGCGCTCGATCCCTTCGTTCAAGACCACGCCGGAGTCGGCCGACCTCGCCGGGTTCTTCCGCCAGATGGCCGACGCGGGTTGCGCGGGCGCCTGCCTCGAGGTGAGCTCGCACGCGCTCCATCAGGATCGCGTCCACGGTTTCCGCTTCGACGTGGCGGCCTTCACCAACCTGACGCGCGACCACATCGATTACCACGGCGACATGTCCGCCTACCTCGAGGCCAAGGCCGCGCTCTTCGACGGACGCAACGGCGAGGTGCCCGGCGTGGCCGTCGTCAACGTCGACGACCCGAGCGGACGCGTGCTCGCCGAGGCCTGCCGCCGCCGCGGGCCCACGCTCACCTTCGGACTCGCGCCGGACGCCGACCTGCGCGCCACGGACCTCGCCCTCGACACCGCGGGCGCGGTCTTCACCGTCCGCTGGCAAGGCCGGACGCAGCGTTTCACCTCGGGTCTGGCCGGTGACTACAACGTCGCGAACGTCCTGTGCGCGCTGACCATGGCCGCCGCGCTCGGGCGCGACCCGCTCGCGCTGGCTCCCGCCGTGGCCGCCTTCCCCGGCGTGGCCGGCCGCATGGAGCGCGTCGAGGCCGGCCAGCCTTTCCCGGTGTTCGTCGACTACGCCCACACGGATGACGCCCTGCGCAACGCGCTCGGCATGCTCCGGCGCCTCACGCCCGGCCGCGTCCTCTGCGTCTTCGGGTGCGGCGGCGACCGCGACCGCGGCAAGCGTCCCGCCATGACCCGCGCCGTCGCCGACCTCGCCCAGCTCGCGTGGGCCACCGCCGACAACCCGCGCAAGGAAAGCCTCGAGTCGATCTTCGCCGACATGCGCGGCGATCTGGGGCCGTTGCCCGGCGTCGAGTTCGTGCCCGACCGCCGCGAGGCGATCGGCCGCGCCCTCGCCGCGGCCCGCCCGGGCGATTGCGTCGTCATCGCGGGGAAGGGACACGAGACGACCCAGGAATTCGCCGACACCGTGGTCCCGTTCGACGACCGGCAGGTCGTCCGCGAGATCCTCGCCGCCCGGAGGGGGCCCGCCGCGTGATGCCGACCTTCGCCGCCGCCGACCTCGCCGCCTGGACCGACGGGCGCTGGACGACCGCGCCCGCCGCCGTCACGGGCTTCGGCACGGACACCCGTGCGCTGGGCGCCGGCGACGCCTTCGTGGCGCTCCGCACCGACCGCCGCGACGGCCATGATTTCCTGCCGGACGCGCGCGCCCGCGGGGCCGCCTGCGCCCTGGTCTCCCGGCCGGTCGCCGACCCGCTTCCGCAGCTGGTCGTGGCCGACGCCGCGGCCGCCCTACGCGCCGCCGCCGGCGCCTGGCGCCGCCGCTTCCCCGGTCCCGTGGTCGGCGTCACGGGCAGCGTCGGCAAGACTTCCACGAAAGACCTCCTCGGGGCGTTGCTCGGCCCGGCCGCTTTCGTCACCGAGGCCAACCTCAACAACCTGCTCGGCGTCCCGCTGATGCTGTTGCGGCTCGAGCCGACGCGGCATCGCTACGCGGTCATCGAGGCCGGGATGAGCGTGCCGGGCGAACTGGGCGTGAGCGCGGCGATCCTCCGCCCCGACGTGGCGATCGTCACCGCCGTCGCGGCCGTGCACCTCGAAGGCGTGGGTTCGCTCGCCGGCGTGGCCCGCGAGAAGGCGACCTTGGTGGGCGCCTTGGCCGAGGGTGGTCGCGCGATCCTGCCCGCGGCCTTGCTGGCCTGGCCGGACTTCGCCGCCCATGCCGATCGCTGCGTCGCCGTGCGTTTCGTCGGCGAGCCGGCGCCCGTCGTCCGCCCCGCGCGCCTGGTCGAGGCGAGCCTCGGCGAGGAAGCCGGCCGGCGCGTCCTGCGCCTCGACGGCGAAAGCTTCCCGCTCGGCCCGGTCTCGGACGGGCTCGCGCGTAACGCCGCGCTGGCGATCCTCGCGGCGCGCGCGGTGGGCGCCGACCTCGCGGCCCTGCGGGCGGCGCTCGTCGCCTGGTCCCCGCCGGTAGGGCGGGGCAGCGTGCATGCGGACGGCGCCCGTACCTTCTACGTCGACTGCTACAACTCCAGCCCGGCTGCCTTGCTCGACGCCGCCCGCTGCTTCGACCGTCTCAGCGCCGCCGCCCGCCCGCGTCTCTGGGTCCTGGGCGGCATGGCCGAACTCGGCGCGGATTCCGCCGCGCTGCACCGCGGGTGCGGCGCCGAACTGCCCGTCCGCGCGGACGATGCCGTGGTCGCCTTCGGAGGCGACGCCGCCCAGCTGCTCGCCGGCCTGCCCGTCGGCCCGGGTCCCCGCGTCGCCGCCGGCACGCTCGACGACGTGCGCGCCGCCATCGCCGCGCATGCCGGTTTCGTCTTCGTCAAGGGCAGCCGCTCCTTCGCGCTGGAGCGCGCCCTGCCCACCACGCTCGCCGCGCAGCTGACGTTCCACTAGGCCATGCTTTACCTGCTCAAGAACCTCGAATCCTTCTGGGGCCCGTTCCGGCTCTTCGAATACATCTCCGTCCGCGCGATCCTCGCCGGTTTCACCGCGCTCGCCTTGGGCCTGCTGCTTTCCGGCCCGATCATCCGCGCCCTTTCGCGGCTCCGCCAGCCGGAGCGCTCCCGGGCGCTCATGGGCGAACTCGCCAAGGAGGGAGGCAAGGTGCCGACGATGGGCGGCCTGCTCATCGGCGCCGCCATGGTTCCCTCCGTCCTGCTCTGGGCGCGCCCCAACGTCCTCGTGCTGGCCTCCCTCTGGTCCCTCGTCGGCATGGGGCTCGTCGGTTTCGTCGACGATTGGCTGAAGGTCCGCCACGGCAGTTCCGACGGCATCAGCGCGCGCCAGAAGCTGGCGGGGCAGGGGCTCGTCGCCCTGCTCGCCGTCGGCATCGTCCTGCTCGACCCGGCTTACCGCGAGAGCTTCTGCGAGATCTGGGCGCCGGTGCTGAAGGCCCCGCTGTGGTCGGCCCATTCGTTCGGCTGGCCGCTGGCCGCCTGCCTCGCGGTGGCCGCGCTGTTCTTCATCCTCGTCTGCGTCGGTTGCTCCAACGCGGTGAACCTCACCGACGGCCTCGACGGCCTCGCCATCGGCTGCGTGCTGATCACCACGCTGATCCTCGGCGCCGTCGCCTACCTCGCGGGCCACGCCGTGTTCGCCGATTACCTGCGCATCAGTCCCGTCGCCGGCGCGGGCGAGCTGGCCGTCTTCTGCGCGGCCCTCGTGGGCGGCGGCGTCGTCTTCCTCTGGCACAACGCCGCGCCGGCGGAGATCTACATGGGCGACGTCGGCGCGCTCGGCATCGGCGGCGGGCTCGGGGCCGTGGCCTGCCTCATGCATCAGCCGTTCCTCCTCGCGATCGTCGGCGGCGTCTTCGTCCTCGAGGCGACGTCGGTCCTCCTGCAGGTGGCCTACTTCAAGCGCACGGGCGGGCGGCGCCTGTTCCTGATGACGCCGATCCACCATCACTTCCAGAAGAAGGGCTGGCCCGCGACCAAGGTCGTCGCCCGTTTCTGGATCCTCTCCTTCCTCTGCGGGCTCCTCGGCCTGCTGTCCCTGAAGCTGCGATGAGCGACTTCCCCGAGAGCCTCAAGCGTCGCCTCGCGCGGCCGGCCGCCATCCTCGGCGCGGGCGTCAGCGGGCGCGCCGTCGCCGACACCCTCGGCGCCGCGGGCTTCGCCTCGGTGGTCTATGACGCGCAGGGCGGGAACGCCGCCTTCGGCCCCGACGAGGCCGCCCGCCACGACCTCGTGGTCTACAGCCCGGGCTTCGCGCAGTCCCACCCGTGGCTGCTCGCCGCCCGGCGCGCCGGCCGGCAGTGCCTCGCGGAACTCGACTTCGGCGCGCTGCTCTGGAGCGGCCCGGCCATCGCCATCACCGGCACCAACGGCAAGACCACCCTGACCGAGTTCCTCTCCTTCGCCCATAAGCGCGCGGGCCAGGACGCCATCGCCTGCGGGAACGTCGGCCTGCCGTTCACGGCGCTGCACGCCACCGTCTCGAACGGCGCCTTCCTCGCGGTCGTCGAGGTCAGTTCCTTCCAGGCCGAGGACCTGCGGCACTTCTCGCCCGAGGCCGTGCTCTGGACCAACTTCGACGAGGATCACCTCGACCGCCATGGCGAGCTCGAGAGTTATTTCCGGGCGAAGTTCCGGCTCATCGAGCGCCTGCCGCCCGGCGGCGTCCTCGTGGTCGGCGAATCCGTCGTCGAGCATGCCCGCCGCTTCGGGATCGACCTGCCGGCCGAGGCCCTGGTCGCCACGCGCGCGGAGGTCGCCGACAGCGTGCCCGCCGGTTCCATCTTCGAGGCCTGGCCGCAGCGGGAGAACTGGGCGCTCGCCGCCCGTTACTGGCAGGCCAAAGGCCTGCCGATGCGTTCCCTCGAGGAATCGGCGCGCCTCTTCCGCGCCGCCCCGCATCGCCTTCGCAAGGTGGCCGAGGCCCAGGGCGTCGAGTATTGGAACGATTCGAAGGGGACCAATTTCCACGCCGTGTACGCGGCCCTCGAGCAGTTCGCCATCCCCGTCCGCTGGATCGGCGGCGGCAAGTGGAAGGGCGGGGACCTCCGTCGTTTCGCCGAGCGCCTCGCTCCCCGCATCGAGGCCGCCTACCTCATCGGCGAGACCGGCCCCGAGCTGCAGCGCCACCTCGCGGAACTCGGCCGCCCGGCCCGGTGCTTCGCCGGCCTCCAGGACGCCGTCGTCGCGGCCGGCAAGGACGCGCACGGTCCGACCGCCATCCTCCTCAGCCCGGGCTTCTCGAGCTTCGACCAGTTCCACGGCTACGCGGAGCGCGGCACCGTCTTCGAGCGCGCCGCGCTCGCCCTGGCCAACCGGGCCTGAGTCCCTTCCGCCGACTTTCTACCTAGAAACCAAAACCAAAACCAAAAACCAACACCAAGCCACCATGCGTCCCCTCGTCACTGTCACCGCCGTCGTGCTCCTGCACCTCTGCGTCATCGCCGTCCTCGTCGGCGTCAACGGCTGCCGCAGCACCACCGGTCTCGAGACCGATGGCGCGCCCGTCGCCTACGCCGCCGGCGGCCGCGCCGCCGGCTCGTCCGGCGTCGCCGCGCCCGCGCCCGTGGCCGGCCTCCCGGTCGCGACCGCCGCGCCCGCGCCCGTCCTGACCACCGGCCGGATCGCGACCCCGGCGCCGACCAAGGTCACCCCGATCGCCGCCGTCGGCGCGGGTGGCGTCCATGTGGTGGTGAAGGGCGAGAACCTCACGACCATCGCGATGCGCGAGAAAGTCGCGCTCAAGGACCTGGCCGCCGCCAACGGCCTCCCGCTGAACGCCATCGTGCAGATCGGCCAGAAGCTGAAGATCCCGGGTCCCGGCACCGTTGCCGCCAAGCCCGCCGCCGCCGCGACCCGCCCGACCACCGCCCCGGTCCGCACCCCGGCCGCGCCCGCGGTGGAACTGACGCCCCTGCGCCTCTCGACCACCCCGGCCCCCGCCGCGACGGAGGCCGCGCCCGCCGCGCCGGCCGCTCCGGCCAAGAAGTAACCCTCCGTCCCGTCCGCGCGCATGGTCATCAAGGTCAGACAGGAGCCGCCCGGCGCCCTCGCCGGGCAGGCCTTGTGGATCGCCTTGCTGGCCGTCGGCCTCGCCGTCTTCGGGCTCGTGGTGCAGTACAGCGCGGGCATCTCGCTCTCGTCCAGCAACCGCACCTTCGCGTTCGAGCGCCAGGCGGCCTACCTCGTGGTCGCCCTGGTCGCCGGCTTGCTCTGCTACCGCCTCAACCTCGAGCGCGTGCGCGAGTTCCGGTGGTGGATCTTCGCCGGCGCGCTCGTCGCCATGCTCGCGGCCCGCATCCCCGGGATCGGCGTGTCCGTGAACGGCTCGTGGCGCTGGATCGACCTGGGCTTCATCCGCCTCCAGGCGTCGGACCTGGGCAAGCTCGCGCTCGTGATCGTGCTCTCCGACCTCCTCGCGCGCATGCAGCGCCGCACGCTGGAGCCCCGCTTCCGCATCTGGCAGCTGTCCGACCGCGCGCCGTTCATCTTCACGCCCGCCGGCTGGCGTGATTGCCGCGAAGGTTTCCTCAAGCCGCTCGCCGTGGTGCTCACCATCGCCGGTTTCATCGCCCTCGGGCCCGACCTCGGCACGATCCTGCTCTGCATCGCGGTCGGCGGCGTCATGATGTTCATCTCCGGCGTGCGCTGGCAGTATGTCCTCCCGACGCTCCTGCTGGGCGCGACGGCCCTGACCATCCTCATCCTCAACTGGCCCAACCGGCTTCGGCGCTTCGTCTCCTTCATCGACCCGTGGCAGAACCGCGGCGACGAGGCCTACCAGCTGTTCGAGGGCATGATGGGCTTCGGCGTCGGCGGGCTCACCGGCAAGGGCGCCGGTTTCGGCCTGCAGAGCCGCGCCTACCTGCCGGAAGCGCACACCGACTTCGTCCTCGCCGGCATCGGCGAGGAGTACGGGCTTGTCGCCACCAGCCTCGTCGCGCTCACCTACCTCGTCATCTTCGCGCTCGGCTACCGGGCGCTGCGCCATTCCGCGGACCTCTTCCGCCTCAACGTCGGCCTGGGCGCCTTGCTCTTCCTCGTCATCCAGGCGCTCGTGAACATGGGCGTCGTCACGGGCCTCCTGCCTACCAAGGGCATCTCCCTGCCGTTCCTCAGCTACGGCGGCACGAACCTCGTCGTCATGGCCTGCATGGTGGGCCTCGTCCTCAACTGCATCCGGGAGGCGTCCCGCCCGGTGTTCACGCCCCGGGAGGCCCGCGCATGAGCCGGGTCCTGCTCGCCTGCGGAGGCACCGGCGGCCACCTCGCCCCCGGGATCGCCCTGGCCCAGCGGCTGACGGACGAAGGCCACGAGTGCCTGCTCATCGTGAGCAGCAAGGCCGTCGACGCGCGGATGACGGCGAACTATCCCCGGCTGCGCTTCGTGCCGGGCCGCGGCCGCGGCTTCGGGCCGGGCCTGCTCAACAAGCTCCGCTTCTTCCCCGCGCTCCTCGGGGCCGTCTGGTCGGCGCGCGCGCTGCTGCGCGAGTTCAAGCCCGACGCCCTCGTGTGCTTCGGCGGGTTCATGAGCGTCGGGCCCGCGCTCGCCGCCCGCCTCGCCGGCGTCCCCGTGCTGGCGCACGAGGCGAACCGCCGCCCGGGCAAGGCCGTGCGCCTGATCGCGCGCTTCGCCCGCTCCGTCCACCTCCCCGCCGGCGTCCGGATCCCCGGCGTGGCGGCGGAGCGGCAGCATGATTCCGGCTACCCGGTCCGGGCGGAGATGCGCCCGCTCGCCAAGGAACTCGCCCGCCGCACGCTGGGCTTCCCGGCCACGGGGCGCCTGCTCCTGATCACCGGCGGCAGCCAGGGCGCCGCGCCGCTCAATCGCTGGGTCGAGGCCCGGCTCGACGACCTCGCCGCCCGCGGGATCCACGCCCTCTGCCTCACGGGGCCCGGCGGCCGCGACGAGCGCCTGGAGCGGACCGGTTCCGTCGTCCATTTCCTGCCGTTCTGCCACCAGATGGCGGCGGCCTATTCTGCAGCTGACCTTGCGGTCACACGTGCCGGTGCTGGCACGTTGGCGGAACTCGCGACCTGTCGGACGCCGGCCATCCTGGTCCCGCTCCCGCACGCCGCCGACGACCACCAGACCGCGAACGCGCTGCAGGCCGCCGCCGGCGGCGCCGCGATCCTCCTGCCCGAGCGCGAACTCGGGCGCCTGGGAGAGGTCGCCTTCGGGCGCATCACCGACAACGCCGCGCTCGCGGCGATGCGTGATGCGCTGGCGCTCGCCGACGCGGCCAACCATTGGGAGGAGCTGGCCCGCGACACCGTCGCCTGGGCCCGAAGCCGCGGAGGGAGGGTCGTCCCGGCATGAGCGCGGCGGCCGCCACCTCCGCCTGGATGCTCGGCGCCTGCGGCATGGGCGTCGGCCCGCTCGCCATCTACCTGAAAGGGGAGGGCTGCGAGGTCTCCGGCTGGGATGACGCCACCGGCAGTCCCATGGAGCTGCAGCTCGCGAACGCCGAGATCCCGCTCCTGCGCGACCCCTGGGCGGCCGGGCGCGCCCCGCTCGTCGTCGGTCGCTCCAGCGCGGTCAAGCCCGGTCACCCCGCCCTCGACCTCGCCACCGCCAAGGGCGTCCGTCAGCTGCGACGCGGCGAGCTCCTCGCCGAGCGCGTCGCCGACCGCCGGTTCGTCGCCGTCTGCGGCAGCCATGGCAAGACCACCACCTGCGGCATGATCGTCGCCGCGCTCGCCTCGGCCGGGGCGGATTTCGGCTACGTGCTGGGCGGGCTCTTCCGCGATCCGGCCTTCCCGCCGGCCCGCGCCTCCGCCACCTCCCCCTGGGTCGTCGCCGAGGTCGACGAGAGCGACGGCACGATCGGCGCCTTCTCGCCCGACGTCACGGTCGCGGTCAACCTCGACTGGGACCATCCGGATTATTACCGCGACGAGGCGGACCTCGAGGGCGTCTTCCGCGCGCTCTTCGAGCGGACCCGCACCGCGGTCATCATCCCGGCCGGCAACGAGCGGCTCGAGCGGCTCACCGCCGGCCTCCGGGTGCCGGTGTTGCGCGTCGGGCCCGACGGCGACTACCGCGCCCGGCCCGTCGCCGGCGACCATGCGACGTCCGTGCTCGAACTCGGGGGCCGGTTCCCCGCGGGGCAGGTGACCTTGCCGGTCGCGGGCACCTTCAATCGCGCCAACGCCGCGATGGCGCTCGCGGTCGCGCACCTGGTGACCGGCGCGCTGGCCGCCGAGCCGATGGCCCGCTGGCGCGGCATCCGCCGTCGTCAGGACGTCCTCTTCGAGGCCAAGGGGCTGCGCGTGCTCGCCGACTACGCGCACCACCCGACGGAGATCGCGGCGCTGCTGCAGTGGATCCGCGAGACGCACCAGGGGCGGCTCGTCGTCGTCTTCCAGCCCCACCGGCACACCCGCACGCGTCAGTACGCCGCGGAGTTCCGCCAGGCCCTCGCCCTCGCGGACTACGCGCTCGTCCTGCCCGTCTACGCGGCGGGCGAGGCGGCCGTCGAGGGCGGCGGGTCCGACGCCGTGGTCGCCGGCTCCGCCCACCGCCTCGTCGCCGACCGCCGCGAACTCGCTCCCTTGCTCGACGGACTGGGCGCCGGCCAGGACACCGTGGTGGCCTTCGTCGGCGCCGGCGACATCGAGCGCGACGCCGAGGCCTACGCCAAGCTGCTGCGCCGCCGGGGGGCGGACGTCCTCTCGCGCGACCTGCCCGACCTCGTCGCCGACCGGCTCTCCCCGGGCTGCGTCCTCCGGGCGAACGAACCGCTCGCCCGTCGGACGACGCTGGGGATCGGCGGAGCCGCCCGTTGGTACGCCGAGCCCGCGACCGTCGACGACGTGGTGACGTTGCTCCGCGCGGCCGCCGAGCTCGATCTCCGCTACTTCGTCCTCGGCCGCGGTTCCAACCTGCTCGTGCCCGACGACGGCTATGACGGGCTGGTCCTGCATCTGGCGCCGGAGGCCTGGGGCCAGGTCGAACCGCTGGAGGACGGCCGGTTGCGCGTCGGCGGCGGCGCGCGCCTGAAGGAGCTCTGCGGCGTGGCCGCGCGCGCGGGCCTCGCCGGATTCGAGTGCCTCGAAGGCATCCCCGGTACCGTGGGCGGCTCGCTGCGCATGAACGCCGGCGCGATGGGTGGCTGGATCTTCGACGTCGTCGAGTCGATCGAATGGCTCTCGCCCCAGGGGCGGGTCCGCGCCGCGCGGCGCGACTGTTTCGACGCGCTCTACCGGGATTGCCCGCAGCTCCATGGCGGCGTGGTGCTGTCCGCCGTCCTGCGGGCGACCGGTCGCGACGAGCCGGCGGCCATCCGCGCCCGCATGGACGCCATGGCGGCCCGCCGGCGGGCCGCCCAGCCCCGCGAGGCCAGCGCCGGCTGCGTCTTCCGCAATCCGCCCGCGGCCAAGGCCGGCCAGCTCATCGACGCGAGCGGGCTCAAGGGCCGGTCCGTCGGCGCGGTCGCCGTCTCGCCGGTCCACGCCAACTTCCTCGTCAACGGCGGTGGCGCGACCGCCGCCGATTTCCTGGCGCTCATGCGGGAGGTCCGCGCGGGCGTGCGCGCCGCCGCCGGCGTCGAGCTGCAACCCGAGATCGTCGCGCTCGGCCGCGAATGGAGGGAGCTCCTGTGAGCGCCGCCCACGAGATCGTCGTCCTGTGCGGCGGACGTTCCTCGGAAAGCGAGGTCTCGCTGCGCTCGGGCCGGGCGGTGGCCGCCGCCGTGCCCGGCGCGCGCCTCGTCGAACTGGCGACCGACGCCTTGCCCGCCTGGCTCGACCCCGCCCGGCACGTCGTGTTCCCCGCGTTGCACGGCGGGTGGGGCGAGGACGGCGGGATCCAGGGCGAACTCGAGGCCCGGGGCATCGCCTTCGCGGGTTGCTCCGCCGCGGCCAGCCGCCTCTGCATGGACAAGGTCGCGACGAAGCGCGCGATGCGTTCGGCGGGCGTGCCGGCCATCCCCGAGGTGGCCTTCGCCGGCGACGCGAAGCCGACCGCGGCCGAATTGGTCGCCGCCCTGGGCGAGGAGATCGTCCTCAAGCCCTCCGACCAAGGCAGCAGCGTGGGTCTCTTCCTGCCGGTCGGCGCGCCGGCGATCGCCGAGGCCCTCGCCGCCATCCCTTCCGCCGGTCGCTGGATGGCCGAGCGCCGGCTGCGCGGTCGCGAGTTCTCCGTCGGCCTGCTGGACGGCCAGCCGATGGGGCTCGTGGAGATCGTGGCGCTCGCCGGCGTCTACGATTACCGGACGAAGTACACCCAGGGCGCCTCGGAGTACCGCTTCCCGGCGCAACTGGAGCCGGACCTGACCGCCGCCATCGCGGCCGCGGCCGGCCGCCTCTTCGCCGCCGCCGGTTGCCGCGATTTCGCGCGCGCCGACGTCATGCTCGAGCCCGACGGCCGTTTCTATTTCCTCGAGATCAACACCCTGCCCGGCATGACCGAGACCAGCCTGATGCCCAAGAGCGCCTCGTGCGTGGGCCTGGATTTCCCCGCGCTCGTGCGCCGCATGCTCGCGCCCGCCCTCGCCCGCGCCACCGGCGTCCCCACCTGACATGAGCCTCTTCCGACGACTCTTCGGCAAGCGCCCCGAGACCTTCCCCGGCCCCAAGGACCGCGATTGGCGCGCGCTCGTCCCGCAGTCCGTGAATCCCGTGCCGGGCGACGCCATCGGCCGGCGCCGCGCGGTGCGCACGCGCCTGCCCGTCGTGTTGACCCTGCTTTTCTTCGCGCTGCTCGGCGGGTTGCTGTGGTACGTGGTCGACGAGGGCGCGACGGCGACGCCGGCGGCCGAGGGCGGCCTCCGCTTCAAGACCGACGGCCTCCTGGACGCCGATGTGGTGCGGCGTCTCCTCGCCGCGCACCCGGAAGGCGCCGCGCGCGACGTGCGCTCGATCAAGGCGGAGCTCGAGCAGGATAACCAGATCCTGGCCGCCGACGTCGGCCGCGGTCCGGACGGCGTCCTCAACGTCCGCCTCACCGAGCGCAAGGCCGTGGCCCGCCTCGTGGTGACGCCGCCGACCGGCCCGATGATCGTGCGTCTGCTGGACCCGACCGGCGTCACCTTCGCCGGCGCCGGCTACCCCGCCGCCGCCGTGCGCGGCCTCCCCGAGGTCGTGAACTACCGCTCGACGGGCAGCGGCGACGCGATGATCGTCGAGGGCGCGGAGATCGCGGGGCCGTTCCTCGCCACGGCGATGGGCGAACGTTACCGCGCGTTCTACAACCAGTGGGCCGCGGTCTCGCTGGCCGATTGCTTCGGCGCGCACGAGGAAGCCCCTGGCTCGTCGCTCCGGGTCATCCTGCGCCCTGGCAGCCAGCCGGCGGACCGGCCGGCGCTGGCCGAGATCGTCTTCTCGACGGCCCGCTGGCGCGAGGAATTCGGCATCCTCAAGGCGCTCGACCTCGAGTCCCTCCTGCGCCGGCCCGACGCCACGGCCGCCGCCTACGTCCTCAAGCTCAACATCCTCAATCGCACCGGTCCCAAACCCGTCCCCGAACCCCGTCTCGTCCCCGTCGCCCGATGAAAACCCCGCCCCCGTCCCTGCCTTCGCTCATCGCCGTCATCGACGTCGGCACGCACAAGACCGTCGCGCTCGTCGGCCAGCTCATCGACGGCAAGGCCCGCATGCTCAGTTATTCCGAGCGGCGCACCGACGGGGTCGTCAAGGGCACCGTCACCGACCTCGAGAAACTGCAGCGCTGCGTCCATGAGGTCGTCAACGATGTCGAGCGCGGCGCCGGCCGCGCGCTGGCCGAGATCTACCTCTCCATGTCCGGCCCGGCCGCCGAGGGCGAGCGCGTCAAGGGCATCATCTCCGTGCCGGCGGCGGACGGCCGCGTCACGCGGCAGGACCTGCTCGACGCGGTGGCCTCGGCCAAGCGCCTCGAGCCCCCGGCGGGCCGGGCGACCATCCTCTACATGCGCCAGCCGACGATCCTGGACAACCGTCCCGTGGTCAACCCGGTGGGCATGACGGGCCGCCGTCTCGAGGTCCTCTTCTGGCGCGTCACGATGGACGAGGCCAACCTCCGCCTGCGCGTGGGCATGGTGAACGCCATGAGCATGATGCTGCGCGACTTCATCCTCGCCTCGCACGCCGCGGCCTGCGCCGTCGCGACCGAGGCCGAGAAGCAGGGCGGGGTGCTGCTCATCGACATGGGCGCCGGCACCACCGATTGGATCCTCTACTACAAGGAGCACATCCTCTGCGCCGGCTCCATCCCGGTCGGCGGGGAGCACATCACCAACGACCTGAGCGTCGGGCTGCGCGTCAGCCGCGAGACCGCGGAGGATCTCAAGCAGCGCTTCGCCTCGGCGGTCCACCGCGACACCGACCTCAACCAGACCATCTGGAAGGACGGCGACCGCGGCCTCGGCGACCAGCAGTTCAACCGCGGGACCATCACCAAGGTCAGCTCGCTGCGCTACCAGGAGACGCTGGATTTCGTCCGCAAGGACGTGCTGCGTCAGCTCGACCAGATCTTCCCCGACCACCCGACGAAGCTCGACCAGCACCTGCTGCCCTCCGGCGTCATCCTCACGGGCGGCTCCGCCAACCTCCAGGACGCCGCCGAGGCCGTGCAGCTGGTGCTCGGGCTGCCCGCCCGCGTGGGCGTGCCGGCCTTCGAGGTCGAATCCTTCCGCAAGCCCGAGTACGCCGGGGTCGTCGGCATGATGACGGCCGCCATCACCGATGCTCCGCCGCCCCGCCGCCGCCCGACCGGGTTCCTCGCGACGCTCCGCGACCTCTTCCGTTTCTGAGCATGGAACGCCCTCCCGCCATCCTCCTCGTCGGCCTCGGCGGCGCCGGTTGCGCGATGGTCGCGCGCCTGGCGCCGGGCCTGCCCGCGGACGTGCAGGTCCTGCGGGTGGATACGGACGCCCGCCTCGTCGCCGACGGCGGTCCGGGCGCCGCGCTGCAGGTCGGTCGCGCGCAGACCCGCGGCATGGGCACCGGCGGCGAACCGGCCCTCGGGACCGTCGCCGCGGAGGCCGAGGAAGCCGCCCTGCGGCGGGCGTTCACCGGGCTCCCGCTGGTCGTGCTCGTGACCGGGCTCGGCGGCGGTACCGGCAGCGGCGCAGCCCCGGTCGTGGCGCGCCTCGCCGCCGAGGCCGGCGCCACCGTCCTCGCCTTCGCCACGATGCCGTTCTCGCACGAGGGCGAACGGCGGATGCGCCAGGCCAACGAAGGCGCGGTCGCCCTCGGGCAGAAGGCCCATGGCCTCGTCTTCGTGCACAACGACCTGCTGCTGCAGCAAGTGTCCACCGAGGCGCCGCTCTCGGAGTCCTTCGCGGCCGCGGACGCCTGGGTCGGCGGCGCGCTGCGGGCGCTCGCCGCCGCGTTCGAACCCGGCGCCCTCGTGCCCGTCGATCCCGCCGCGCTGCGCGGCATCCTCGCGAGCCCCGGTTCGCCGACCCTCTTCGCCTACGGCGTCGGCGCCGGTCCCGGCGCGGCCCTCCAGGCGGCGCGCGCCGCCGGCAGCTGTCCCTTGGCGCACGCACCCGGGGCGGTCACCAAGGTCGCCGCGCTCTTCGTCGCCGTCGCGGGCGGCCCCGCGCTGACGAGCGCGGACGCCTTCGAGGCCGTCGGCGCCGTCCGGCTCCGGTTCGGGGGCGAGACCACCACGCTCCTCTGCGCCCGCATCGACCCCGCCCTCGGCGACCGCGTCGAGGTCTCCGTGCTCGGCGCCTCCCTGCCGGCGCCTAAGCCCGCGCCCAAGCCGAAGAAAGGCGCGAAGGCCGTCGACGCGGGCCAGCCGCTCTTCGGGTTCGCGACCGAGGAGACCCTGCGCCGCGGACAGTTCGGCGGCACCCCCATGACCTTCATCGAGGGACAGGACGTCGACGTCCCCACCTATATCCGCAAGGCCGTGCGCCTGCCCGCGGGCTGAGCGAAAGTCGCTTCCCGGTTGCGCCCCGCGCGCGTCCGCCTACGGTGCCCCTCATGTCCGCCTTCGACGTCGCGACCGTGCGCCCAGACTTCCCGATCCTCGGGCGGATGGTGCACGGCCGTCCGCTGACCTACCTCGACAACGCCGCCACCTCGCAGAAGCCGGCGGTCGTGATCGAGGCCCTTCGGCGCTACTACGCGGAGCAGAACGCCAACGTGCATCGCGGCGTCCACCTCCTCAGCGAGGAGGCCACCGCCGCCTACGAGCGCGCCCGCGAGGTCGTGGCCCGGTTCCTCGGGCTGACCTCCTCCCGCGGCTGCGTCTTCGTCCGCGGCGCCACCGAGGGTATCAACCTCGTCGCCGAGTGCTGGGGCCGGACGCACCTCCGGGCCGGGGATGAGATCCTCCTGACCCAGCTCGAGCACCACGCGAACATCGTGCCCTGGCAGGCCGTGGCCGAGCGTACCGGCGCCAAGATCGTCGTCGCCCCCATCACCCCGCGCGGCGATATCGACCTGGTCGCGTTCCGCGGCCTGCTTTCGGCCCGCACCAAACTCGTCGCGTTCGCGCACGTCTCCAACGCCCTCGGCACGGTGAACCGGCGGCCGAGATGACGCGTCTCGCCAAGGCCGTCGGGGCCACCGTCCTCATCGACGGCTGCCAGGCCGCCGCCCACTTCCGGGTCGATGTCCCCGCGCTCGGCTGCGACTTCTACGCCTTCTCCGGCCACAAGACCTTCGGCCCGACCGGCATCGGCGTGCTGTGGGGTCGCCCCGAGCTCCTGGACGCGCTGCCCCCTTACCAGTTCGGCGGGGACATGATCCGCAAGGTCGACTTCGCCGGCACGACCTACCGCGAGGCCCCGGAGCGTTTCGAAGCCGGCACGCCGGACATCTCGGGCGCCATCGCCCTGGGTGTCGCCTTGGAATACGTGATGCCGATCCAGGCCGCCGCCCATGCGCATGAGCAGACCCTGCTCGCCGCCGCGACCGCGCGGCTCAAGTCCATCCCGGGCCTGACGATCGTCGGCGAGGCTTCGGAGAAGGTCGCGGTCATCTCCTTCCTCATCGAGGGCGGCCATCCGCACGATATCGGCACGCTGCTCGACGCGGACGGCATCGCGATCCGCACCGGCCACCACTGCTGCATGCCCCTGATGAAGCACCTCGGCCTGCCCGGGACGGCCCGCGCCTCCTTCGCGTTCTACAACACGTTGGAGGAAGTCGAGCGCCTCGGCGCCTCGCTCGAGAAGATTCGCCGGATGATGGCCTAGTCCAGCAGCTGGCCTTCCTTGAGCAGGATGGCGCGCAGCTTGGCGTAGTCGACGTCCTGGACCGCCAGTCCCCCGTCGATGGCGAGGGCGGCCGCGGCGCCGGCGCTCTGACCGAGGATCATGAAGACCGGCTCCATGCGCGACGAGCCGAAGGCCGGGTGGGTGGAGGAGATGACCGTGGGGACGAGCAGGTTGACGCACTCGGTCTTCTTCGGGCGGATCGCCCGATAGCTGATGCGGTAGGGCTTGGGCACGGCGTAGTCGAACTGGCCGTCGAGGCCGACCATGTCGCCCGGCCAGTTCTGCTGGGCGGCGGTGATCTCCTCCGGCTTCGAGGTGCGCAGGTGGGTGATGTGCGCGTCCTTGGCCGTCTTGTAGATGATCCGGCGCACGACGTGCGAGTCCATGATGAAGCTGCCGAGGCCGACCGAATCCTCGACCTTGGTCTTTCCGAGGCAGTCGTGTTCGGTGAGCACGTAGTCGCCGCGGAGACGGCGACCTTCGCGCACGTAGAGTTCGTGCGGCCAGCCGGCGGTCTCCGGGAATTCCTTCTTCGGGAGTCCGAACTGCGCCACGCGGGCGCGGAGCTCGGCCGGGATGCCCGGGTCGTGGGCGAGGAAGTAGAGGTAGCCCTGCTGGTAGTTCACATGGTCCTGGAAGATCCGTTCACGTTCCTCGTAGCTCCCTTCGGCCCAGCCGAAGCTGCCGCCCACGTAGTCGAGCGAAACCGGTCCGGCGCTATTGCAGTCGCCTTCGTTGAGTTTCAGCGGCCCGCGGGAGTAGATGAGGTTCCACCAGGTGGAATCAGGCGCCGCGTTCACGTAGCGCTTGAGCAGCTCATAGCGCGCGGGACGGTAATCAGCCGGCTTGGGCCAGGGCAGGGGATCTTTCTTGGTCGCGAAGACGCGGAAGCAGAAGGGCTGGTAGCGCTTGTCAGCCTTGCCGTGGTCTTCGACGGCATATGGCGTGCCATCGACCCCTTCGATGACGCCGCTGCGGGGGTCGCCGGGTACCACATAGGGGTCCACGCGCCATTGGAAGTTATGCGGCGCGGAACGCGCGCCGATCTGGATGCCGTTGAGCCTCTCGCCGAACTCGGCGTTGGCTTCGCGACCGGCGACGTGCGCGACGCCCGCGCGGGCGATGAGGTCGCCCTCGTACGTCGTGTCCATGAAGACCTTGCCTCGGGCGCTGTTGCCGTTCTCGAAGACGAGCTTCGTGAGCCGGTCGCCTTGCTTCTCCGCCTGCGCGAGGCGGTGTTCGAAGAAGACAGGGACATCAAGGTCGGTGAGCATCGTCAGGAAGAGCGTCTCGACCTCGGCGGGGCTTTGGACCTGCTTCTTGAAGAAATCGAGGAAGACCGTCTTGGCCATCCCGCCGATGGATTCCTTCTTGCCGTAGTCCACGTCGCTCAGGCCGGAGGAAGACATCCCGCCGACGTGGCGGCGGAAGACGAAGATGCCGACGGACTTCCCCATCTTCTTCGCCTGGCAGGCGGCGGAGACCGCCGCGGGGCTGGCGCCGTAGATCACTACGTCGAAGTCGTAGGTCTTCGGCTCGGCGACCAGGGGGACGGGGTAGTAATACTTCAGGCCCGGGTTCGGGTTCGTCGGTCGGGGGAGTTCCTTGGCGAGCAGGCTGGCCGTGAGCATCGCGGTCAGGACCAGGAGGCGGGAAGGGCGGAGCATGGGGGAGGTGATGGCTTCTAATCGACGGGCAATAAAAGGCAATCCGGCACCTAGCCCAGGGGTGCCGGTGTCGGATGGCTTGAATCCTCCGAGGTCACGTCGCCCCGGCGTTCGTCCGGCGGATCACGTCGAGGATGCCCTGGATCTCCCAGTTGCGGGCCGGTCCTTCCAGTCCGAGGAGCTGGCGGGCTTCGCGCACATCCTCCGGGTGGTTGCCCGGCGGCCAATCCATCCAGACGTCCGCGAGCGGGGCGCGCGGCGCGGTCAGCAACGGCAGGAGCGCGTTGATGGCCAGGGTGTCCGCGCGACCGTCCGGCAGTACCCGGCAAAGGATCTCGTCAATCAGCCGACGGCGATGGCCGGGCAGGGGAACCGTGGGCAGGTCCGCGCCCCAGGCCTTCAGTTCGGCGCGCCAATCGGGACGCAGGCGGTTCAGCTCGAGGTATTGCGCCAGCCGGCGGTAAGGGTGGCCCGCCGGTCGCAGCCCGCGCAGGCGCCAGCGGCCGCACTTCTCCATGTAGAGCCCGTCGAGCCCGAGCAGCAGCATCTCCGCGGGCGCATGGCTGCGGGCCAGCTCGCACATCGGACCCCGGTTGCCGCCGAGCCCGAGCGACTCCATCACCAATTCATGGCAGGCGGACTCCCAGCCGACCTCGCGGATCCGCTGCCGGGCCAGCCGCTGTTTCGCCGCCCAGCGAAGGTTGGCCCGGCGCCGCAGCCCGCGGGTCAGCTCTTCCTCCGCCGTGCGGACACGTCGGGCCACCTCGCCCGCCCGGCCGCGCAGCTCCAGCAAGGCATCCTCCTCGGCGAGATCCTCCAGATCGCGCGGCAGATGCGGCAACAGCACGACCGCCTCGGGCTCATGGCCGCTCGCCGTCCGCACCGTGCGCAGGCCGGGCAGCAGCACCGCATGCAGCACGACTCCGCCGAAGCGAGGGTCCTTCTGGTGCCCGTGCGCTTCCCAGTCCGCGCAGCGCAGGTGGATCTCGACATCCCCGCGCACCCGGTGACCGCCCACGCGCAGTTCCGCGCCCAGGAAATCAGGTCCCGCCCCGCGGTTCCAATCGCCCGGGCTCACGACCTCGACCGTCGCTCCCGATGCGGCGGGCATCGGGCCGCGCACCTCGCCGGAGGCCCACAGCCGTTGGATCGCCCGTTCGCCGATGGCGAAGGGGCCGTAAGGACCCTCGATTTCCTCCACGCGATCGCAGGTGCTCATGCGTGGAGCCAAGCCGAACTCCTGGCGCAGGGGAAAACAGGAGAAAGACCAAGGGTAATCCTCCGAATCCGCTTGAGAGGAAACCCCGGCGACCCTTGAATCCTGCGCACGGAGAGGTGGCAGAGTGGTCGATTGCACCTGACTTGAAATCAGGCGAGCCGCAAGGCTCCGAGGGTTCGAATCCCTCCCTCTCCGCGCGTCAGCGCGAGAGGAGGGATGAGAACCCTTGGGTTCGGCGAAGGCCGGCAGGCCGAGCAGACAATGCTTTGTTTAGGGCCAGGGTCAGGGCTAGGGTCAGGGGCAGGAAAGGCAGCGGGTAGGGCTGACCGTCCCGGTCGGCCGAACATCTGTCGAATCAGCGGCGGACGCGCAGGGACGCTCGTCCCACCCTGCGCTAAGCGCGCCAGAAGTGGCATCAGGTCCCCTCGACGCAGTACTCGATCCAGAACACGATTTAGAACTCGACGCAGCACTCCGTGATTTCCACCTGTCCCTTTCAATCGTCTCCCTCGTCCGTACTCTGTCATCCGTACTCTGTACTCCATCCTCTGCCCCTAGCCCTCTCTCATTCCCCTCCCTCATTTGACAACCCTTCCGCCGAGGGCAAACCGCCGGGCCTTCACCCATGCCCCGAAAGAAAAACTATCCTCCGACCTTGTCCGCGGCGGTCGAGTTCTGCCTCAAGCGCCTGCCGGTCCGGACGCTCGAAGTCTTGCTGCACCCCGAGTCCTCCGAACTGGATCACCACTTCGGCCTAGGGATGTGGGTCCGTAACAGCCTCGGTCTCTGGCAGGGCAACCAAGCCTTGATGAAGGAAATCGGGGCCTGGCACCCCGACGATGCCTCCGCCCCAATCATCGACGCGTTGGTCGCCTACCTGCGTAAGCACAAGGACTGGAAGCTCCGCCGTCGGCTGCTCCGGGCTGCGAAGTCCGGTCCGGAGGCCGGGTGAACCGACTCTCCGTCTGGTCGCGCTTGCGATGGCGGCGTCTGCTCCTATTCCCATCAAGGATGCGTCTCTGGTCCCTGGCTTGCCTGCCTCTCGCCCTCGTCGCGGCCGATCCGGTCTGCCCGGTGCCCGGCTACCGCTTCGTCTGGGGTGATGAGTTCGCCGGCGCAAAGCTCGATACGGACAAGTGGGTCTACCGCACCGGCCCGCGGCTGTGGAGCGAGCAGCGCGCCGCCAACGTCAGCCTGGTCGACGGTCACCTGCGCCTGACGGGCCTGAAGGAGGACGCTGGTGACCTCAAGTACACCGCCGGCGGGGTCATCAGCAAGCGGCTCTTCCGCTACGCCTACTACGAAGCGAGTTTCAAGGTGCCGCCCGGCGCCGGCTGGCATACGTCGTTCTGGGTCCTGCGCAACGGCGGCAAGGGCGACGAACCGCGCGTCGAGATCGATATCTGCGAGAACGACTCGGTCAAGCTCACCGACTACGGCATCAATCATCACCAGTGGACGCCCTTGCCGCACGTGGCCCTCGGCGGGAAGCACATCAAGACCCCCGACCTTTCCGCGGCCTTCCATGTCTGGGGGTGCGAGTTCACGCCGACCGAGCTGCGGCACTATTTCGATGGTAAGCTCGTGCATCGCTTCGACGCGACGAAGCTCCGGCACGGTGACGGGAACGTCTGGTTGACGACCATCGCCGCCGGCCTCGGCGGCACGAAGTCCGTCGACGAGAAGCGACTGCCGGCCTACGCGGAGTTCGACTATGTCCGCGTCTTCACGCCCGTCGCCCCGGCGCCGGTCGAGACCGGGCCCACGACCGAGGCGCCGGGTAAGTAGCCGCAGCGTCGAGCGGAAGGGGGGTTGCCTTGCCGCCGGCTCGGTCCATGCTGGCCGCATGTTTGTCAGTGAGCTTGCGCGCCTCACCCCCCGGCCGGCCCGCTGGCTGATCCGGCTGCTCATCGGCAAGGTCACCGTCGTCGGTTCGGTCCCCGCCGGTGGCGTCCTCCTCTGCTCCAACCACCCGAGCTACCGCGACGTCTTCCTGTTCGCGTTCGTCCATCGCGGCGCGCGCCTACTGGTTCACCCGCTGGTCTTCACGTTCCCCTTCCTCAAACGCTGGGCGCTCCGGTGGGGTTTCGTGCAGGTCGACATCCCGACCGCGGTGCAACTGCTCAAGGCCGGGCAGCCGGTCGCGATCTGCCCGACCGGTCTGGTCGAGGCCTTGGGCGAGGACTTGCTACCTTACAAGACCGGGGCCGTCCGCATCGCCGCCCAGGCCGGCGTCCCGCTGGTGCCGATGCGTATCCGCTACGGTAATTACCCGGGCCCGTGGGTGCGGCGTTTCTCGATCACCACCCAGAACATCCTGCTTTTCCTCCTCTGGCCGTTTTACCGCCGCGGGGCCACCGTGACCTTCGGGGAGCCTTTCCGGGTCGCCGGTCTCGACGCCAAGGCGGAGACCGCCGAACTGCGTCGCCGGATGCTGGCCTTGTGAGCAGCGGTATTAATTGAGCGGGAAGGGGCTTATCATTCTTAGGTACCTTCCGAAACCGGCTGGAACATCCCCGGGCTTCGGCTAGTCGTTCTCCTACCCCCATGAGATCCACCCCCCCATCCCGCTGGTCGGCGTTCGTGCCGGCGCTGCTCTGCGCCTTCACTGCGTGGGCGCAGACGCCGCCCGCCAAGCCGACGCCCACGCTGCCGCCCGAGCCGCCCCAGGAAGCGGTCACGCAAGTCATCAACCTGCTCGAGCACGTGCGCGACGGGAAGATGGATTATCATATCAACCCGAAGGCCGACATCCACGGCGACCCCAAGGAAGTCTACAAACTGCAGCCGGATGGCTCCCTGCGCGTGAGCGGCGAGGGCTATGGCTCCATGGTGACCAAGGGCGCCTACAAGGATTACCACCTCGTCTGCGAGTTCAAGTGGGGCGAGCAGACCTGGGGTAGCCGCACCAAGCGTTCCCGCGACAACGGCATCCTCGTCCATTGCTTCGGGCCGATCGGCGCCCAGGGCGGCGCGTGGATGGCCAGCATCGAGGCCCAGATCATCGAGGGCGGCGTCGGCGACATCCTCGTCCTCAGCGCCAAGACCGCGGATGGCATCCCGCTCCCGGTCTCCATCAGCGCCGAGCTCGGCAAGGACCGCGACAAGGAGTCCATCTGGACGCCGGGTGCGCCGCGCGTCACCATGACCGGCGGCCGTCTCAACTGGCAGCACCGCGACGTGGACTGGAAGGACGTGAAGGGCTACCGTGGTCGCGCCGACGTCGAGTCGCCCTTCGGCGAGTGGACGCGCTTCGAGGTCGTCGCGAAGGGCGACACCCTCGAGTATTTCACCAACGGCGTGCTGGTGAACCGCGCGTTCGACTGCAAGCCGAGCGGCGGGCGCATCCTGCTGCAGACCGAGGCGGCCGAGATGTTCGTGCGCCGCTATGAGCTGCACCCGCTGGGCAAGTTCACGGAGAAGTGGACCCCCGCGCCGGCGCCGCCGAAGACCTCCGCCGCCCCGGCCCCCGCGCCGGCGCGCGCGAAGGATCTGCCGACCTACGTGGCTCGCCCGTCCGAGATGGTGCTGGCGAAAGGGCAGGGCGTCGGCCCGACCCCCGCGGCCCGCGTGCCCGCCGGCTTCGAGCTGATCCAGGCCGCCCCCGCCGGGATGGTCGCGCATCCGACCTTGGGTTGCGTGGACGCGAAGGGTCGCCTCTTCGTGGGAGATTCCCCGGGGACGACCTGGGGCACGGCGCGACATGAGGCCGAGAAGGCCGGCCGCATCGTGATGCTGGAGGACCGCGACGGCGACGGCGTCTTCGACCGCAGCACGGTCTTCGCCGACGGCCTGACGGTGCCCAAAGGCGCCTGCTGGCTCGACGGCTCGCTCTACGTCGCCTCGCCTCCCGGCATCTGGAAGTTCACGGACACCGACGGCGATGGCGTGGCCGACCAGCGCAAGCTGCTGGTGGGCGGTTTCCAGTGGACGGCCAACGGCGCCGACGTCCACGGTCCGTGGGCCCACCCGGATGGTCGCCTTTATTGGACGCATGGCCGCAAGGGTCATGACGTGAGGCAGACGGACGGCACGCTCGTGCACAAGGGCCTGGCCAGCGGCGTCTGGTCGATGCGCCCCGACGGCGGCGACATCCGCTGGCATGCCTTGATCTGCGGCGACAACCCGACCGGACTGGCCATCGCCCCGACCGGCGAGCTCTTCGGTACCTGCAACCTCTACAACGGCGTCCCGCGCTACGACACGATCGGCCAGTGGCAGCTCGGCGGCATCTATACGCGCCCCGATTTCCTCCACATCGTCGCCGACCAGCTCCGCACGCACCTGCAGATGCCCTTGGTCGCGAACCTCGGCCACCTGGTGCCCAGCGGCTGCGCCCTCTGGTCCCGCGGCCCCGAACTCGCCCCGGCCCTCGCCGCCTCCGCCGACAACCTCCACCTCATGGTGGCGCTCTACAACTCGAAGAAGGTCATCCGTCTTGAACTCCAGAAGGAAGGCGCCGGCTACCGCGCCTCCGAACACGATTTTCTCACGCTCACCAAGACGGGCGCCCATCTCACCGACGTCGTCGAGGCCCCGGATGGCTCCCTGCTCGTGCTGGATACCGGCACCTGGTACCCGCATTGCCCGTCCAGCCTGCTCAATTCGGCGAATGTCACCGGCGGGATCTACCGCGTACGCCCGGTGAAGCCGGTGGCGCTCGCCCCGGCCAAGCCGGCCACCTATCGAGCGCTCACCGACGACGAGATCGCCCGCGACCTCGGCTCCGCGGACGCCGCCGTGGCCCGCCGCGCCTGCGAGCAGATGAGTTTCCGCCAGGTCCGCACGCCCGCCGCGACCGCGGCCCTGCGCACCTTGCTCGACCGGCCGCTCGATGCTTTCCTCGAGCATGCCGCGCTCTACGCCGGCCTGAGCACGCGGGTCTTCACCGTGGATGACCTCAAAGCCGCCACCAGCCCGCGCCAGCAAGCCCGCCTGCTGCGCATCCTCTCCCAGGTGACGCCGGCGGCCGAGCGCGCCGCCGTCCTCGACTTCGCCGCCGGCACGCTCGGCACCGCCGACGCGGGCCTGGGCGAGAACGCTTTCCTCGCGCTGACGCAGGCCGCCGATGGCGATGCCCGCGTGGCGCCGGTCTTCGCCGCCTGGCTCCAGGCGGGCGAGCCTGCGCCCGAACAGCTCCGCGCCCTGGAACGCTTCGGCGTGGCCTTCGCCGGCCAGCCCCGGACCGCCGCCCTGCTTGGCGACATGCTCCGGCACGCGGCCGCCCCGGTCCGGCAGGTCGCCCTGCGCGCCATCGCCGCGTCCACCGGCAAGCTCGCCGACCAGCCTTGGCGTCCCGCGCTGTCGCAGCTCCTGCGGGCGGAGCCCGGTCCCTTGGTCTTCGCCGCGCTCGCCCGCGTGAAGCACAAGTCCTTCGACGCCGACCTTGCGGCCTTCGCCGCGGACACCCAGCGACCCGCCGCCTTGCGGCTCCGCGCCCTGCTGGCCTTGTCCGATGCGGGGAGCAAGCTGAGCGACGGCGCTTTCGATCTCCTGCTCGGGCTGGCCGGCGACGCCGGTAACCTGGGCCAGCGCATCGAGGCCTGCCATCGTCTGTCCGAAGCCCAGCTCAGCGACGCGCAGCTGGACCGCTTCCTGCCGGTGCTGATGCAGGCCGGTCCGATCGAGCAGGGAGGTTTCCTGCGCGTCCTCCGCCAGTATGCGCCGGCCCAGGGCAAGCGCATCGCCGCCGCCTTCGCGCGGTCGCCCCAGCTCGGCACCCTTCGACCCGACGAGGTGCGCGTGGCCTTCGCCAAGTGGCCGCGCGCGGTCTTCGAGATCATGGAGCCGGCTTTCGACGCCGCCCTCGCGGCCAACGAACAGAAGAAAGGCAAGCTCGACGGTCTCGCCCGCGACGCCGCGCAGCAGGGCCGTCCCGCCGAAGGCGCCAAGCTCTTCGCCACCGGGCAGGGCGCCTGCGTCGCCTGCCACCGCGTGGGCGCCAACGGCGGGCAGGTCGGCCCCGATCTTTCCCGCATCGGCGCCATCCGCACCGAGCGCGAGCTCGTCGAGAGCATCCTTTTCCCCGGCAACACCATCGCCCGGGACTACGAACTGCACGACGTCGAGACCAGCGACGGGCAGCACCACCTCGGCCTGATCCGTTCCCGCGCGGCGGCCGGCCTGGTGCTGGTCGATGCCGCCGGCCTGGCGAAGACGCTACCGCACCCCTCCGTCGTCGCCGAGAAGGAGGTCGCGACCAGCCTCATGCCCGCCGGCCTCGACGCCGCTTTCAAGCCGCAGGAACTGCTCGACCTCGTCGCCTGGCTGCGGAGCCTGCGCTGAGCGTTCAGGTCAGGAACCAGAGCCCCGCCCAGGCGGGGACGAAGAGCAGCAGGGCGCAGCCCCCGCTCCGGGGTCGGCCCAGGCTTTCCTCGATGGTCCGGCCGTCGGTGAGGCGTTCCTCGACCTCGTCCTGCACCCGATCCTCGAAATCGTCCGTTGAGTCGTCGTCCATGGTTGAGTCATCAGCATGCCCGGGCGCCCGTGGAGCGCAAGCGGTCGTCCGCTCTGGGGTTGCCCCGCGCCGCCGGGTCTACCTAGGATGCGGTCCAGCATGGCCACGATCCTCTGCATGAAGTGGGGCACCAAGTACGGTCCCGAGTACGTCAACCGGCTCCACTCCATGGTGCGTCGTCACCTCACGATCCCGCACCGCTTCGTCTGCCTCACCGACAATCGCGACGGCCTGCATGCGGATATCGAGACTTTCCCGATCCCGAGCCTGGAACTGCCCGCCGGTGCGCCCGAGCGCGGCTGGACCAAGCTCGTCTCGTTCTCCCCGGCGCTCAGCGCCCCCGGCGGTCCGGAACTCAAGGGCGAGGTCCTCTTCCTCGACATCGACATCGTCATCGTCGGCAACATGGACGGGTTCTTCCAGCACCCCGGCGAGTTCCTGATCATCCGCGACTGGCAGAAGGGCGACTACACCGGCAACTCCTCGGTCTACCGCTGGACCGCGGGCGCGCACCCGGACGTGCTCGAGTATTTCCGCGCCAACCTCGAGGCCGTGCGCAAGCGCCACCGCAACGAGCAGGAATTCCTGACCGCGCACCTCAGCGCCCAGGGTAAGGTCGGCTACTGGCCCGCGACCTGGTGCCGCAGCTTCAAGAAGCACTGCGTGAAATATTTCCCGTTCTCCTTCTGGCAGACGCCCACGATCCCCGAAGGCGCGAAGATCGTCGTCTTCCATGGCCTGCCGAATCCGCCTGACGCGCTCGTCGGCCGCAGCGGCAAATGGTACCGCCGCGTGTTACCCACGCCGTGGATCGCGGAGAATTGGAAATAAGCGCACGACAGGTTGGTGCGGTTAGTTAGCGGCGGTTGGTGGCGGGGCGGTGGCGTCGTCGGGTCGGGTCCGTGGGCGGGATAACCCGGAACCAATCAAGCGATCTGGCCGGTGCGCACGTTGACAAGGGGGCGAGGTAGGGGCAGCACCGCGTGCTGCCCTTTCTGGCAGGGCTAGGGCAGCACGCGGTGCTGCCAGCCGCGCTTGCGCGACGCCCTTACTTGCTTTCCTCGCCGCCTTCGTCGTTGGCGGCTTCTTCCTTGGCCTGGGCCTGGCTGCTGAGCACGGGCTGGGCGAAGAGGCGGCTGTCCGAGAGTTTGGCGACGTAGCCCTCGTTGATGAGGAACTGGAGGTCGGCCGCGACGCGGCCCTTGGCCTCGTCGGAGGCATCGGCCCCGGCGAGCGCGGTCACGATGTCCTTGGTCTGCTGGCCGCCTTCCTTGTCGAGGGCGTCCAGGATCTTCTGCATCGAGTCGCTGAAGGTCTGCTTCGGGTCGCGGCAACGACGGCGCACGCCGCACACGTAGGTGATGCCCTTGGAACCCTTCTTGTAGAGGTGGAAGCCCTCCTTGCGGAGGCGGCCGCGGATCCCGTTGGCGGTGTCGAGCGGGAAGGCGCGCTGATCCTCGAGGAAGAAACGCACGGAGTCGCGGAGCGGGCCGGCGGGCATCGATTCCAGCAGGCGACCGGCGAAGCGCACCCACGGATGGGATTTCACGACCTGATCCTTGCGGAAGGCCTGCAGGAAGCCGCGGGCGGCGTCGAGCGACTCGAGGCGCTCGGGTTCGCCTTCCTGGCGGTCCTTCGGCACGTACTCATTGCGGCGGGACATCGCCTTGAGCCAGCTGTCGATGGCTTCCTGCTCGCGCACCATCTCGAGACCGGCCTTGAAGCGGTCGAAGGAGCTGTCGGGGCAGTGGCGGGCGTGGTGCTCGCGGAGGGCGCGCTGATAATTATGATAGGTCGGCGAGCCGAGGATGACGCCGGTCTGCTTGCAGCGGGCGACCATCTGGAAGGCGCCCTTCGGGGCCTCGACCTCGACCTCGACGACGTCGAAGAATTTGTCCAGGTGACGGGACATCACGTGCTGGATGGCTTCGCCCTCGGTGAGGAAGGGCACGCCATCGGGAATGGAGACGCTCAGGCTGGCCGCGGGTTGGCGGCGGCGTCGAGCGGGCGCACGACGATCGAGAGGCGATCCTCCTTGTCGAGGATCAGCTTGGCCACGTCGAAGAGCGCGTAGGTCATCGCGCTCTTCTTCATCGCGCCGCCCAGGAGCTCGAATTTCTCGTCGTCCGGGAAGAAGGCCACCTCGACGACGGGGCGGAAGGGCGCTTCGTCCTGCCAGCGAGGCGGGCCGCGGTCGTCGCGGCGCGGACCATCCCGACGGGGGCCGCGGTCGTCGCGGCGGGGGCCGTCACGGGGCGGGCCTTTCCGGTCGCCGCCGCCGGTCCGGGGGCGGTCACCGCCGAAACGAGGACGATCGCCGCGGTCCTCGCGCCCGGCGCCCCGGCCACCGCTGACCTTCTCGGCGGGGCCGTTGACCCAGGAGGGGCCGAAACCAAGCGAGGACAGTCCCAATTCGAGGGAAGGATCCTTGGAGGGGGAGTTCTCGGCCGGTTCGGAAGACATCGCGAAATGAGCGTTTGGAAAGATGTTGGTTTGGCAAGCGTTGGCATGAGCGGTTTTTTCTTGCACCCGCCGTCGGGAGTTCCAGCGTGCACCTTCCCCTTTGCTCAGGTGGTGGAATGGCAGACACGCATGCTTGAGGTGCATGTGCCGCAAGGTGTCCGGGTTCAAGTCCCGGCCTGAGCACCAAATATCGGCAGGGCCGGTTCAAGACGAACCGGCCCTGTTTTTTGTTCCCATGCGGCGAGTCTCCCGCAAAACAGAGGCATGGCACCGCAGGATCGGCTCGACGTTCTCATCCTTGGCTCCGGCGGCCGTGAGCACGCGTTGCTCAAGGCCTGCCTCCGCAGCCCCCGCGTCGCCCGGGTCCGGGTCGCCCCCGGCAACGGCGGGATGGCGCTCGAGGCCGAGTGCCTCGACGTCGACGCCGCCAACCCTGCCGCCGTCCTCGAGCTCGTCCGCCGGACCGCCTCGAATTTCGTGATCGTCGGCCCGGAGGTTCCCCTCGCGGCCGGCGTGGTCGACGCCCTCGAGGCCGCTGGTATCCCGGCGTACGGCCCCCTGGCCGCCGGCGCCCGGCTCGAGGCCAGCAAGGCCTTCAGCAAGGACTTCATGGTGCGCCACCGCGTGCCGACCGCCGCCTCCGCGACCTTCCGGCAGCTGGCTCCGGCGCTCGCCTACGTGCGTGCCCAGCCCGTCCCCATCGTCATCAAGGCCTCCGGTCTGGCGGCGGGGAAGGGCGTGGTCATCGCGACCACCTTGGCCGAGGCCGAGGCCGCCCTCCGCGACATGATGGAGACCAAGGTCTTCGGCGCTTCCGGCGACGAGGTCGTGATCGAGGAATTCATGCAGGGTGAGGAAGCCTCCATCATGCTGATGGTCTGCGGCGAGGAATACCTCATGCTGCCCCCCAGCCAGGATCATAAGCGGGTGGGGGAGGGCGACACCGGCCTCAATACCGGCGGCATGGGCGCCTACGCCCCGACCACCGTCGTCACGCCCGACGTCGAACGCCGCCTGCGCGAGGAGATCATCGTCCCCACGCTGCGCGGCCTCAAGGCCGACGGCATCGACTACCGCGGCACCTTGTACGTCGGCATCATGGTCACCGCCGCCGGCCCCAAGGTCGTCGAGTTCAACGTCCGCTTCGGCGATCCCGAATGCCAGGTGCTCATGCCCTCGCTGGAGACGGATCCCGTCCAGATCATGGAGGACATCGCGCATGGCCGCTTCCGTCCGGCCGCCGTGAAACTCCGCCCCGGCGCCACGATCATCGTCGTCCTCGCCGCCGGGGGCTACCCGGGCGAGATCCGCAAGGGCGACGCCATCACGCTGCCGACCGACCTTCCCGCCGGCGTCGACATCGTCCACGGAGGTACGAAACGCCTCCCGGACGGCCAGGTCGTCACCACCGGGGGCCGCGTCCTCGGGGTCGTGGCGCACGGAGCCACCTTACAGGAGGCCGCCCGGCGGGCCTACGCGGTCGTGCCGCAGGTCCGCTTCGAAGGGTGCCATTACCGCCGGGATATCGGCTACCGCCAGCTCAAGCGTGACGGCGCCGTCTGAACGCTTGAACGAGGGCGAAAGCCCCGCATCGTGAGCCCATGGCCGCCGCGCGCGACACCGTGACCTTCGTCTGCACCGGCAACACCTGCCGGAGCCCGATGGCCGAGGCTTTGCTCCGCGCCGCCCTGGCCAAGCGCGGCGAGGGGCTCGGTCACCTGCGCGTGGCTTCGTGCGGCCTGGCCGCGGCGCCCGGCGAGCCGGCCTCGCCCCATTCGGTCAAGGCCATGGCGCGCATCGGTCTGGACATCGCCGCGCACCGCAGCCGCTTGCTGTCGCCGGCCGACCTCGACCGGAGCCTGGTCGTGTTCGGCATGACGGGCTCGCACCTCGACGCCCTGGCCCACCGTTTCGACCGCCTGCCGGAGACGGTCCTGCTCCTGCGCGACGTCCTGCCGGCCGACGCCCCCCGCGGCATCCCGGACCCGTTCGGCGGGGATTTCCGCGAGTACGAGGATTGCCGTGATTCCATGGTTGAAGCGATGCCCGCGCTGCTGGAGTTTCTGCGCCGACGCTTTTCCCGATGACCACCCCCGCCTCGATTCTTTCCTTCGGTAGCGACCACGGGGGCCTGGCGCTGCGCCGGGGGTTGATCGACGCCCTGCGGGCCAAGGGGTATGCCGTCCTGGACCGCGGCACCGAGACCGAGGCCTCCTGTGATTATCCCGACTACGCCCAGGCGGTCGGAGCCGACGTCACGGCGGGCCGGGCCCGCTTCGGCATCCTCGTCTGCACCACGGGTATCGGCATCTCCATCGCCGCCAACAAGCTCCCGGGGATCCGCGCCGCCCTGGTCCAGAGCGCCGACGCCGCCGGGCTCAGCCGCCGGCACAATGACGCGAACGTCCTCTGTTTCGGGGCCAAGTATGTGGACCTGCCGCTTGCTCTCGCCTGCGTCGAGGCTTTCCTGTCGGCTGAGTTCGAGGGTGGCCGTCATTGCCGACGCGTCGACAAAATGGAGCCCGCCCGCTGAGCCCCCGTCTTTTCCGTTGCCAACCTTCGCCTAACTTCCTGCCTTTCCGCACCGCACCATGACCGCCATCCGCCGTATCCCGCTCGCCCAGCTCGACCCCGAGATCGACGCCCTGATCAAGTCCGAGCTCAAGCGCCAGCAGACCCACCTCGAGCTCATCGCTTCGGAGAACTTCACGCTCCCGGCGATCATGGAGGCCCAGGGCAGCGTGCTGACCAACAAGTACGCCGAAGGTTACCCCGGCAAGCGCTGGTACGGCGGCTGCGAGTTCGTCGACACCGTCGAGCAGCTCGCCATCGATCGCGCCAAGCAGCTCTTCGGCGCCGATCACGCCAACGTCCAGCCTCACTCCGGCAGCCAGGCCAACGCGGCGGTCTACTTCGCCTCCATCAAGCCGGGGGATAAGATCCTGACGATGAACTTGTCCCACGGCGGGCACCTCACGCACGGCAACTCCGCCAACTTCTCCGGCAAGCTCTATACCGTGGTCCACTACGGCGTGGGCGCCGACGGCCGCATCAACTACGACGAGGTCGAGGAGATGGCCAAGCGCGAGAAGCCGAAGATGATCACCGTCGGCGCCTCCGCCTACGCCCGCGAGATCGACTTCGCCCGCTTCGGCAAGATCGCCAAGGAGAACGGCGCCTTGCTGCTCGCCGATATCGCGCACATCGCCGGCCTGGTCGCCGCGGGTGTCCACCCGTCGCCCGTGCCGTACGCCGACTTCGTCACGACCACCACGCACAAGACGCTGCGTGGTCCTCGCGGTGGCCTGATCCTCTGCAAGGCGGAGCACGCGAAAGCCATCGACTCCTCCGTCTTCCCCGGTGCCCAAGGCGGCCCCTTGGAGCACGTCATCGCCGCCAAGGCCGTCTGCTTCGCCCAGTGCGCCACCCCGGAGTTCAAGGAGTACGCCCGCCAGGTGGTCGCCAATTCCCGTGCCTTGGCCGATGCCCTGGTCGCCCTGGGCTTTGGTCTCATCAGCGGTGGTACCGATAACCACCTCAGCCTCATTGATTTGCGCAAGAGCCACCCGAATGTCTCGGGTAAGGATGCCCAGCTGGCCCTCGATGCCGCCCACATCACGACCAACAAGAATACCGTGCCGGATGAGACCCGGAGCCCGTTCCAGGCCAGCGGTATCCGCGTCGGCACGCCGGCGGTGACCTCGCGCGGCATGAAGGAGGCCGAGATGAAGGAAATCGCCCGTGCGATCTCCATCGTCCTTTCGGACCCCCAGAATCCCGCGAAAATCGCCGAAGCCCGGGGTATCGCCGAGGCCCTGTGCGCCCGCTTTCCCTTGCCTTATTGAGTGGCCGCCCCTGTTTTGGCTTCCCTCAAACACGATAACTCACTTATTGTTCCTCCTACCCCACACCAATGACCCCCTCCATGCGTAAACGTAAGGGCTTTACCCTCATCGAACTTCTGACGGTGATCGCGATCATCGGTATCCTCGCGACCGCCCTCGTTCCGGCCGTCAAGAAGGTCCAGGAGCTCGCCCGCCGCACCTCGGCCCTCTCCAAGATCCGTAACATCGGGTCTGCCATCAAGGTAGCCACCGACAACGGTTCGAAGCAGATCCGCGACCAGGCGTTCTCCCTGACCGCCCCGTCCCTCACGGCGTCCACGATGCCCCAGTACATGCAGATGCTCTCCATCTACGGCGGCATCAACGACGCGACCCAGTGGTACGTCGACTCCGACCCCCTCAACGAAAGCGTCACCATTCCCCGACAGGTCCTGTCCGGCTCCGCCGGCTCCTATGTTCCGGACCCCGCCCTGCTGCAGGCCTCGGTTTCCTGGACGACCTACACCCCGAGCATTAAGTCGGACGAAGGTACCATTCCGCTCATCTGGACCCGCGGCCTGACGGACGCCGGTATCTGGGATCCGAACGGTCAGTTCCCGGCGGTCTGGGGTTCCGACGGTGGCCACATCTACTTCAACAACGGTCGCGTCGAGTGGTTCACCGACACCACCCAGCCGGAAAACCAGTTCACCTCCCGCGTCGATGGTCGTCCGACCCCGCAGTGGAAGCTGGGCGTCTCGCGCACCTTCACCGGTCAGGCTCTGGCTCCTCGCTAAGCGCACCCCGCGCGACGCACGAAAGCCCCGGGTCACCGGGGCTTTTTTGTTTCCAGACCTTCCAGGTCGGCCAACCTCGTTGTTCCGACCGATGGCCACCGCCCGCACCTGGATCGCCGCCTGCCGCCCCAAGACCTTGGTGGCGGCCGTCGCCCCCATCGCGCTCGGTGGCGCGGTCGTCGTCGCCCAAGCGGGCGGGCCCGGTCTCTGGGCGGAACCAGGTTTCATTTTCCTCATCCTCAGTTGCCTCGGCTTCGCCCTCTGCGTGCAGGTCGCCTGTAATTTCGCCAACGACCTCGGTGATGCGCGGCGCGGCGCGGACACCGCCGCGCGCGTCGGCCCCCGTCGCGCCGTCTCGGCGGGCGACATCACGCCCGCCGCGATGCGTCGCGGCATCTGGGTCGCCTGCCTGCTCGCCCTCGTGCTGGGCGCGCCGGTCGCCTCGCTTTCCCCATGGTTGTTGGTGGCCGGTCTTCTGGCGATCGCCTGCGCGCTCGGCTATACGCTTGGTCCTTTCCCGCTGGCCTACCGCGGGCTCGGCGACGTCTTCGTCGTCGGCTGTTTCGGCGTCCAGGCGACGGTGTTGACGGCTTGGGCGGTCTGCACGGCGTTCGAGGAGCCAGGCTGCGACTCGCTCGCGATGCCTTGGGTCGCCGCGCTGCTTGCCGGCCTCGGGCTCGGCCTGCTGGCCGACAATATCTTGGTGGCCAACAACGCCCGCGACTACGAGACCGACCGCGCGGTGGACAAGCGGACGACCGTGGTCCGCTTCGGCCGCGGGTTCGCGCGCCGTCTGCATGGCTTCAATACCGTCGTCGGGCTGGGTTGTCTCGCGCTGGTCTTCGGCTGGGCGCCCTTGGCGCTGCTCCCCCTTGGGCTATGGCATCACCTAGGCTTCCGCCGGGCCCGCCAGCCCGTCGATTTCCTGCCGTTTCTCGGCCGGGCGGCCGGCCTAATGCTGCTCGCGACGGTCCTGTGCGTAACTGCCACTTGCCTTGGGTGGGTGCCGGCTGGCACGCTCTGGCTGCGATGAGCCAGCCCCCGTCCCTCGCCGATCAGCTCGAAGCCCTCGTCCAAGCCGGCGGTCGGCCGTCGTGGGACGAATATTTCATGGCCACCGCCGTGCTCGTGAGCTCCCGCTCCAGCTGCGAGCGCCTGCATGTCGGTTGCATCGTCGTCTCCACGGGCAAGCACCCGAACCGTCTCGTCGCCGCCGGTTACAATGGCTTCCTCCCCGGCGCCCCGCACGATTCGCATGTCCGCGACGGTCATGAGCTCGCCACGGTGCACGCCGAGCAGAATGCCGTGGCCGACGCCGCCAAGCGCGGGGTGTCGCTCCAGGGCACCGTCTGCTATGTCACCCACTACCCCTGCGTGAACTGCGCGAAGATGCTGGCCGCCGCCGGCATCGCCGAAGTCCGCTACCGCCATGACTACAAGAACGACCCGCTCGTCGGGGAGCTCTTCACCCAGTCCGGCGTGAAGGTCGCGCGCATCGGCGCCTGAGCGATGGCGGGCCGGTTCCAGTCGCTCGCCGGGCGGCTCCTCGTCTCGCACCCGTTGCAGCGCGATGAGCATTTCCACGAGTCGGTGGTGCTGATCCATGCGCACGACCGCGCGGACGGCGCGATGGGCGTCATCCTGAACCGCCCTTATGGCCGGACGCTCGGGCAGGCGCAGCCCCGGCTGCTCGGCACGCCGCTGGACCGACTCCCCCTGCATTTCGGCGGGCCGGTCTCCGCCGACCAGCTCGCGTTCGGCGGTTGGCGTTTCGCCGCCCGCGGACCCGCGGCGCTACGCTACGGCATCAGCCGCGAGGAGGCCGAGACGCTCGCCGGCGACCCGGCCTTCCGGTTGTTCGGGTTCGTCGGCTACGCGGGCTGGGACGCCGGGCAGCTCGAGAACGAGCTCCGGCTCAACGCCTGGATCACCTGTCCCTTCGACCGCGTCTGCGCCCGGCTGGAAGGGGAGGCTTTCTGGAAGGCCCTGCTCGTGAAGCATCGCCCGGACCTGCGGCTCGCGGCGGATTCGCCCGAGGACCCCGGGCTTAACTGATCAGCGGCTGTTGGCCGTCAGGATCTCGACCTGCCGGATCAGCGTGTCGCCCGCGGCCTTGCCGTTGGCGGTCAGCATGCGGCGCTGGATGAGCTGCGGTCGAAACTGATCTTTCACGCCGTAGAGCGACCACAGGCCGGGGCGCAGGCGCGGGTCGCCCGGGGGCAGGGCCGTCCAGCCGATCGGCATCCCTTGCCAGCTGAACTCCACGTACCAGCCCGCCGCGGTCGCGCTGTCGCCCCCTTTGAGCAGGGCGGGGTAGCGGGTGAGGAAATCCGGCGTGCGCTTGGGCCGCAGCGTGATGGCCAGGGCCACCGGTTGGTCGCGCAGGAGCGCCCGCACGTCAGCGGAGGAGCGCGCCAGCAGGAGCGTCGGGTCGAAGCCGATCAGGTTCTGGCCGTTGAAGAGCCCGTGGTGGTTGGGTACGCCCCGGTTGTCCGCGTCGGCGTCGTACCAGGTCTGGAAGCGTTCGCTGAGCATCAGGCCGACCTCGAAATGCAGGTGCGCCCGCTCCTTGGGGATCGCGGTCTCGCTCGTCGAACTGTGTCCCATGACGCCCAGGACTTTGCCGGCCGCCAAGGTCTGCCCCACCTTGAGCCCGGGCTGGAGGGAGGCCAGGTGTGCGTAGAGCGTGTAGACCGGCACTTCCGCGCGCGGATGCAGCATCACCACGTAACGCCCGTAGGCGCCGTTGAGGCGCGGGTTCACGTAGGCGACCACGCCTTCCATCGCGGAGAAGACCAGGTCGGTCGGCTCGCCGGTCTTGGTCCGGCCCGCGGGACGGATGTCGAGCCCCTCGTGGAACCGGTGGCCGTCGTCGCGGACCATGCCGAACGCGCCGGACTCGAGCCGCCGGGACTCGGTCGGTTGCAGGTAATCCTCGGGTGAACGCAGCAGGGAACGATCCATCGACGTCGGCCAGACGACCTCCGTCGCCGTCGCCGCGCTCGCCGCGCAGAGGCCGAGCAGGAGCAGGCGCTGGTACCGACCCCGGGTCACTGGCCCTCGCGCTCCTGCAGTTTGCGGATCTTGAGGATGGAGGCGTTCAGGCGCTTGCTCAGTTCCATCGCCGCCGCGCGGTTCGACAGGCCCTTCTGCTCGACGTGGAAGAGGAGGTTGCCGTCGACGATCTGACCTTCGATCCGCATGATGCCGACCGCCGATTCGTTGACGACGAGCACGAGCTGCTTGCCCACCGCCTCGGCCGTGAACTGCAGGATGTCGGCGCCCGATTTACGGTCGACCTGCACGAGCAGGAAGACCTGGCGCATGTCCTGCGGGCCGGCCTCGACGACCTCGGTGTTGAGCACGGACTCGGCCTTGACCAGGGCCGTGGTGATGACCGGGATCCGCAGACCGCTGACGGGCAGTTCGACGAAAAGCTTCATCGACGGACCGGTCGAGGGCGGGGCCTCGATGAAGACGGAGGCGATGTCGGTCGGGAGGTCGGGCGTGCAGCCGGCGAGGCAAAGGGCGGCGAGGGCACCGAGGACGGAGAGGGACTTCATGGAAATCAACCGACCAGGAGGTCGAGGGTCGCGCCGACCTGGAGCAGGTGCGCGGGCTGCAGGTCGAGGGCGGGCACGAGGTAGACCTGCTTGCTGGCGGCGTGCTGGTAGGGGATGAGCCCCTTGTCGGCCGGGCCCATCGCCTTGATGATCCGCTTGCGCTCGAGCAGCATCGCGAGGATGTGCTTCAGGACGGTCTTGTCGCCCGACGGGTCTTCCTCGTTCTCGTAGAGGGATAGGAAGAACTCCTCGCGGGACGCGAGCAACTGCGCCCGCTGGGCCTGTTCCTCCTCCCCGCGTTCCTTGACCTCCCGGGTCCACTTGCCGAGGAGCAGGCCGGGCGGCTGGAAGGCGGCGGCGTGGTCCTTGAGCACGTCGGTGCGGTCGATCAGGCCGCCGGTCGGCTTATGCACGATGCACGTGACGATGTCGCCGACGCGGAGTTCCTGGCCGGAGACGGCGCACGTGCGGGCGATGGGTTTGACCTGCCAATCCATGTCCCGAGGATGAGCCCGCGGGGGCCGGGCGGGCAACCCCATTCCCCGGGGATTGGGGCTGACTTATTGACGGTCTCGGGCCAGCCTGCGGCATGAACGGCGAGAGTCCCTCCGGTGGCGTGGCCCTGCTCGTGGTCGACGTCCAGCCCACCTTCCTCCGCGTGATGCCCGCGGGTGACGCCTGCCTCCGGCGTTGCCGCCTGGCGGTGGGCGCCGCCCGACTCCTCGGGCTGCCGGTCTTCTTCACGGAGCAGGTACCCGCCAAGCTCGGCCCGACGCACCCGGACCTGTTGCGGGCGGCGGGTGAAGGCACCCCGGTGTTCGGCAAGACCGCTTTCTCCGCCTTCGGGGCACCGGGGCTCACCGAAGCGCTGCGGACCGCCGGCATCACCCACCTGCTGATCGCGGGACTCGAAGGGCCGGTCTGCGTGCACCAGACCGTGCTCGCCGCCCTGCGCGCCGACTTCGGGGTCACGTTGCTGGCCGACGCCATCACGCAGCGGCGGCCGGAGGATGGCGCCGTCAGCCTCGCCGCGTTGCGGCACGGCGGGGCGACGGTCCTGCCGGTGGAGACGGTCTTCTACGCGCTGCTGGGCGACGCCGCGGACCCGCGTTTCCGCGCCTTCACGGAGCTGATCAAGCAGGCTCAGGCCTGATCGACGGTCAGCGACGGGGCGGGAGCCACGTCGCCCGGTCGGTCCGGCTCGCTCCAGGCGGCGAAGGCGATCATCGCCGCGTTGTCGCCGCAATGCTTCGGCTCCGCGAGGAACATCGGCAGACCCCGTCGCGCGGCCGCGTCCGTGAGGCGGGTGCGGAGCGTGCGATTGTTGGCGACCCCGCCCGAAAGGCCGACCGAACGGTAGGTGCCGCGATCGAGGGCGGCGCCGACCTTGGCGACGAGCTGCTCGATGATGGCGTGCTGGTAGCCCGCGCAGAGGTCGGGCAAGGCCGCGCGCACCTGCGCGTCGTCCAGCTTCTCGAGCTGGTAGCGTAGCGCGGTCTTCAAGCCGGAGAAACTCAGGCGCAGGTCGGCCTTCTCCGGGATGCCGCGCGGGAAGACGAACTTCGTGACGTCGCCCTGCGCGGCATGGCGTTCGATGAGCGCGCCGCCCGGGTAGGGCAGGCCGAGGAGCTTGGCGCCCTTGTCGAAGGCCTCGCCGGCGGCGTCATCGACCGTGCGGGCGACCACCCGGATCGACAGGTCCTCGCCGAGCCGCACGAGCAGCGTGTTCCCTCCCGAGATCACGATCCCGAGGTGCGGGAGCAGGTCCGCGCGCGCGGCGAGGAAGCCTGCCGGGTCCTGCGCGTGCCGGGGCAGGAAGACCGAGTGGACGTGCGCGCGCAGGTGGTTGACGCCGACCAGCGGGCGGCCGGTGGCCAAGGCCAGGGCGCGGGCCAGCGTGACACCCATCGCGAGGCACGGTAGCAGGCCCGGTCCGCGGGTGACGGCGAGCCGCGTGACGGCCGGCAGGTCGCCTTTGAATTCCTCCAGCAGCCAGGGTAGGGCGGAGAGGTGCATGCGGCTGGCCAGCTCCGGCACGACGCCGCCGTATTTCTCGTGCTCGGCCGCCTGCGTGCTGACGAGCTCGCGGACGATCCCCCGGGCCGGGTCGAAGAGCGCCAGGGCCGATTCGTCGCAGGAACTTTCGATCGCGAGGATCATCCGCCTGCAGTCAGCCCAAATCGGGGCATGGCTCAACCTCGATTCGTCTGGCGGAGCGGAAAAGACCGCATAACCCTCCTGACGTGGAGCCCGCCGCCCGACACGACGCCCTCGTCGCCTTACTTCGCCGCGAGGCCTGCGCCGGCGTGGTGCCCTTCTCGCGGCTCGTGGAAGCCGCGCTCTACGCCCCGGGGCTCGGCTATTACGTCGCGGAGCGCGCGCGGGTGGGCAAGGCCGCCGGCACCGACTTTACCACCGCCGCCGCGCTCGGCCCGATGTTCGGGGAGCTGGTCGCCGCGGCTGCCGGCCAGCTCATCGGCGACCTCGCCGCGCATGCGTTGGTCGAGGTCGGCGCGGAGCCTGGCCAGACCCATTTCACCGGCGTCGCCGGACGATTCGCCGCGCACCACGTTTTCCGCGTCGGCGACGCGCCTCGGCTCCCGGCCCGCTCCGTGCTCGTCGCGAACGAATTGTTCGACGCGCAGCCGTTCGACCGTTTCATCTTCCAGGATGGCGCGTGGCGCGAGCTCGGGGTGCGCGTCGACGGCCCGACCCTCGTGCCGGAAGTCCTGCCCGCCTTCACCGATCCCGCGGCATCCGCGCTCGTGGCCGGTTTGCCCGCGGCGGAGGAAGGTTGGATCATCGACGTCCCGTTCGCGGCCGAACGTTTGCTCGCGCAGCTCCTCGCCGGCGGCTGGACCGGGGCCGTCATCTTCCTGGATTACGGGAAGACGGTCGCGCAGTGCCTGGAGTCCTCCCCGGCGGGCACGGCCCGGGCCTATTACCGCCATCAGCTGTCGGGCGACATCCTGACGCGGCTCGGTTCGCAGGACCTCACGTGCCACGTCCTCTGGGATCGGCTCGAGCCGGTGCTGCGCGCCGCCGGTTTCCGACCCGCGCTGGATCGGCAGGAAGCCTTTTTCGTGAAGCATGCCGCCGGCGCGATGGAACGGATCGCCGCGTCGGGCGATCCCGAGGCCACCGGCCGGCTGCGGGCCCTGACGCACCCGGCCCATTTCGGGTCCAAGTTTCAGGTTTTGCACGGCGTAAGGCCATAATCGGCGGTTTTCGGAAGCCACGCTCGACCTCGGGGGAACAACCCCTTTTCTGGGGTGTACCCCTGATTTAAGCCATGAAGTCTTCCCTGCTTATTCCGTTCACCCTCTGCCTAGGCGCCGCGGTGCTCTCGGCCGACGTCAAGGTCATCCAAGCCTTCGAGGGCGACGGCTTCGACAGCTGGCAGACGACGGGCACGGCCTTCGGCTTGGCCCCGGTCGCCGGGAAGGTCGACGGCGTGAACGGCGAGTTCCGCAACTATGGTGGTAATTCGCTCGTCTCCTCCGGCCACGGGGGCGACGCCGCCACCGGCACGCTGACCTCCCCGGAGATCCGGCTGACGCATTCTTTCCTCGGGTTTCTGATCGCCGGCGGCAACCACCCCGGCAAGACCGCCGTCCAGCTCCTCGTGAACGGCAAGGTCGTCCGCGAGGCCGTCGGGAAGAACGGACTGACTCTCGCCGAGGTCGTCTGGGATATCGCCGAGTTCAAGGGGCAGAAGGGGGTCCTGCGCATCGTCGACAATGAGACGGGCTCCTGGGGAATCATCGCGGCGGACCATTTCGTGTTCTCCTCGACCAAGGAGGTTAAGTTCGCGACCGGCGGACGGCCCAAGCCCAAGGCCGCCAGCAACCTCGTGCGCGTGCCCGGCGAAGGCACGGCCGCCCTGCAGCCCGGCGCGACGCTCAAGGAAACCGGCGGACATAAGGCGACCGGCGTCACCTCGCCGACGGCCATCGCCTTCGGTAACGACGGCAGCCTGTATGTCGCCGAGTCGCACCGCTTCCGTTTCGGCGTCGAGGACGACCGTAACCACCTCTACTGGTACCATGACGACCTCGCCGCGGCGACGACCGCCGACCGCCTCGCCCTGCACAAGAAGTGGGAAGCCAAGCGCTCCCACGAGTGGATGACGGCGAAGTCGGAGAAGATCCGTTTCCTCACCGATGAGCAGCTCGATGGCGTCTTCGCTAAGTCCCGGATGTTCGACGAGAAGTTCAACGACGTGCTCGACGGTACCGGCGCCGGGGTCATGGCGTGGGACGATAACGTGTACTTCGCCTGCATCCCGCGCATCTGGATGTTGCAGGACCCCAAGCAGGATGGCGTCGAAGGTCAGCGCAAGGTGCTGCAGGACGGCTTCGGCGTACGCATCTCGCTCTCCGGCCACGACATGAACGGCTTCGCCATCGGCTACGACGGCCGCGTCTGGGGCACGATCGGCGACCGCGGTTTCAACTTCACCACCAAGGAGGGCAGGAAGTACGACTCCCGCAACCGGGGCGCCGTGTTCCGCTTCGAGCCGGACGGCTCGGACTTCGAGGTCGTGCACTTCGGCCTGCGCAACCCGAAGGAGATCGCCTTCGACGAGTTCGGCAACGGCATCTCGGTCGACAACAACTCCGACCAAGGCGACCAGGCGCGCGTCGTCTACGTCGTCGAGGGCGCCGATTCCGGCTGGGAGATGGAGCATCAGGCCATGCACACGTTCCACCGCTCGATCGGCCTGGAGCAGCGCCCGCCCTCCCGCTGGATGACCGAGAAGGTCTGGGAGCTCCAGAACCCCGTCCAGCCGGCCTTCATCATCCCGCCGTCCGCCTACATCTCCTCCGGTCCGTCGGGCCTCACCTACCACCCCGGCGCGGGTTACCTCGAGGCCGAGGCCAGGCACTTCCACATCTGCGATTACCGGGGCTCCGCCGGCGCTTCCGGCATCTGGTCCTTCCAGCTCGAGCCCGCCGGCGCGGGCATGAAGATGGTGGAGTCGCACCAGCTGATCTGGGGCGTCGCCGCCACCGACGTCGAGTACGACTGGAAAGGCCGCCTGGTGGTGTCCGACTTCATCACGGGCTGGGAGTCGCACGACGCCGGCCGCATCATCACCCTTTCGGCCGATAAGGTCTGGAAGCCCGAGGCGGCCGCCACCGTGGCCACCTTGATGAAGGAAGGTTTTGCCCGGCGCGGTTCCGCTGAGCTCGCCCAGCTGCTCGCGCACGCCGACCAGCGCGTCCGCCTGCGCGCCCAGATCGAGCTCACCCGCCGCCCTGACGCCGCCGACCGCTTCGAGGCCGCGACGAAGTCGGCCAACCCGCTCGAACGCGTCCACGGCATCTGGGGTCTCGGCATCCTCGCCCGCCGCGGGGCCGCGATCGCCCCGGGCGAAGCTTTCAACGGCAAGCCCACCCCGGTGGCGCCCGTGGCCGCCCGCGTCGCCGCCGCGAACCGTCTCGTGCCGCTGCTCGCCCATGCCGACGCCGAGGTTCGCGCCCAGTCCGCCCGCGCGCTTTCGGAGTCCCCGCTGAACGGGAACGAACTCCCGCTCGGCAAGCTCATCCTCGACCCGTCCCCGCGCGTGCGCTCCTTCGCCGCCTTGGCCGCCGCCCGCCTCGGCGCGGATAAGCACCTGCCCGAGGTGTTGACGATGCTCCGGGAGAACGCCGACGCTGACCCGGTGCTGCGCCACGCGGGCTCCTATGCCATCGACCGGATGTGCCGGACCGCCGCCGCCTTCGACGCGGTGGCGCAAGATGCCCACGCATCAGTGCGCCTCGCGGCCGTCATCGCGCTGCGCCGTCGCCTCGATCCGTCCGCGTCGCGTTTCGTGAACGACGCCTCCCCGGTCGTGGCCGACGAGGCCATCCGCGCCGTCCATGACCTCGCCCTCGAGGCCGGCCGCCCGGCCGTCGCCGCGCTCCTCGATACCCGCGACCGTCGCGCCTGGACGCCCTTCATGCTGCGCCGTCTCGTGCACAGCGCTTTCCGCCTCGGTGGCGAAGCCAACGCCGCCCGCGTGGTCGGCGTCGCCATCGACGAGAAACTGCCGGAGGAAGTCCGCGGCGAGGCCCTGCGCCTGCTCGCCCAGTGGGCCAACCCGTACCCGATCGACCAGTCGACCGCCCACTGGAACCCGCTGCCTCCGCGCGACCCCAAGGAAGTCCGCGCCAGCCTGACGGCCGCGCTGCCGAAACTCCTCCAGGGCAGTTCCGACACCTTGAAGGCCGCCCTGGAACTGGTGACGCTCTTCCAGCTCGATGTGGCGTCGCTGCCCGCCGAGACCCTCACCGCCTTGACGGCGAACACCAAACTGAGCGGTCCCGCCCGCGCCAAGGCGCTGGCGATGCTCCTCGCCCGCAAGCCCGCCAACGCCGGCGAACTCGCCGACAAGTACGCAAAGGACGCCAAGGACGAGGTCGCGATGGTCGCGCTCGGCGAACTCGCCCAGCGCAACCCCGCCCAGGGGCTCATCGAACTCTCCAAGGCCGCCCAGACGGGCTCGCCGGCCCGTCGCCAGGGCGCTTGGAAGGCCCTCGCCAAACTGCAGGCTCCCGGGGTCGAGGCCTTGTTCGTCGAACAGCTTGCCGCCCTCGGCGCCGCCAAGGGCGTCTCGCCCGCCGCCATCGAGTTGCTGGAGGCCGCCGCGGCCCGCCCGGAGGCCGCCGTCAAGCAGGCCCTGACCAAGCTGCGGGGTGTCTTGGTCGACCCGGCCAATCCCTTGGCCAAGTGGATGCCCGCCCTCGAAGGCGGTGACGCCGCCAACGGCTTCGCCCTCTTCCAAGCCCTGCCCGCCGGTCAGTGCCTGCGCTGCCACCGCGCCTCGACCGACTCGCATGCCGCCGGCGGCGAAGCGGGCCCCAACCTCGCGGGCATCGCCAAGCGCGGCGACCGCCGCTACCTCCTCGAATCCGTCGTACAGTCCTCCGCCGTCGTGGTCGCGGGTTACGGCAGCGTGAACCTCGACCTCGCCAACGGCGGCGCCCTCACCGGCACGCTCCTGCAGGAGAAACCCGACTTCGTGGATGTCGACGTCGCCGGCAACCGCTGGCGCGTGGCCCGCAAGGATATCAAGGGCATGACCGCCCCGGTGTCCGGCATGCCCGCCCTGGACGGCGTGCTTTCCCTCGGTGAGGTCCGCGACCTCGTCGCCTGGCTCGCGACCCTCGAGAAGGGCGTCCCCGCGACCAAGGCCCCCGAGCCTAAGCCGCTTGATATCGCCACGATCAAGCCCGTCGTCCACGCCGCCGGCGTCGATGCGGCGGTGATGACGCTGGGCAAGCAGCAGTTCGCGATGTGCTCGGCCTGCCACGGTCCGAACGCCGAAGGCACCGTCATCGCGCCCCCGCTGGCGAAGTCGAACTGGGTCAACGGTCCGGTCGAGAACCTCATCCGCATCCAGCTCCGCGGCCTGCAGGGACCGCTGACCGTCTCCGGCAAGGAGTACAAGCTCCCCGGCCCGATGCCCGCCCAGGCCTACCAGACCGACGAGCAGATCGCGGCCGTGCTGACCTATGTGCGTAACAGCTTCGGTAACACCGCCTCGCCGGTGACGCCGGCACAGGTCAAGGCCCTGCGTGGCGAGGTCGGTCAGCCGATGCTGACCGAGGCGGATCTCGTCCCCGCGAAGTAAGGCGCGCGGGTGGAAAAGGAAAGGGGCGGTCCCGCGCGGGACCGCCCCTTTTGCTTTCGCCCGTCCTGCTGGCTTCAGCGCGGGAGGGTCAAGCGGCGCGGGATCATCCGGTTGGCGCCGCCTTCTTCCCGGATCGTGATGTTACGCAGGCCCTCCTTGCGCACGAGGATGCTTTCCTGGGGGATCGTCGTGAAGGTCTGCTTCTCGCCCCGGGTCACCTTGAAGGTGACGATCAGCTCGGTGCCCAGCCGCTCGACGGAGACGATGGCGATCGTCGTCTGGCGGTCGGTCTCCCTATCCACGACGGAGATGAGGCAATCCTGGGTGAAGTCGGGCGGGACGGCGTTGCGGCCATTGAGCGGGGCCGGATGGAAGGCTTTCTCGAAGGCCTCACGGCTCGTCACCAGATCGGCCCGGAGGTAGCCCTGATTCTTCCCTTGGTAGAAGTGGTTCTCCAGTCGGCGGTAGGGCACGGCCACGCCGACCTCAGCGGTGGCCTCCTGCAGGCCGACGAGCCCGGCCCGCCCGTCCGGCAGCACGGCGACTTCCGCCAGCAGGCGGCTTTGGTTGCGGAGCTTCTCCCATTTCAGGCCGGTGCCTTCCTCGACGTAGTAGGACTCGATGCCGGCGCGGAGCTCACCCCGGCCCCAGTTGCCGCTGCCCTTGCGAGCGAGCAGGAACGCTCCCGTGGCGGGTTTCGTCAGCGTCGGTTCGCCGAAGCTGGACACCCCGTGGGCGGGGCGGTTCAAGGGGATGTAGACCAAGGTGTCGTCCGGGATCCTCGCATAGGAGCCTTGGCGGTCTTGCGCGGGTTCCGGGTGCGTTTGCTCCCACTCCTTGGACAAGGCTTCCTGCTGATCCTTCGTGAGTCGCTGGAAGCCGTAACTAAGGATCACGTAGTCGCCCCGCAGGAGGCTGCGCGGGTCGACCGGTTCGCAAAGCAGGAGATGGCGTTCCCCGGCGGCCAGCGGGCGGCTGTGTTCGTAGACCATCCAGCCCAGCACGGCGACCTGCAGGGCGATCGCCCCGGCCAGCAGCGGGCGGCGGTAGGGGAGCAACGGGGCGATCCGCGTCTCGAGCCAGGCGGGGCGGAACTCGGGCATGGCCTCGACGAGGGCGGGCTCGCGCGGCTGGCGCCAGATCTTGGCCAGCACGAAGAGCACGGCGCCCAGGAGCAGGAAAATCATCGCCATGCCGAGGTAGCCCAGCTCCTTCTCGATGTCGGCGTAGCGCCAGAAGAGCCACGTCAGGAAGACGAGGGCGCCGTAGACGTAAGGCCGCAGGCGGCTCTCGGCGAGCCCTTGGCGGATCAGGGCGACGGCCAGCAGCAGGGTCGTGACGTTGGCGATGGCGGTGACGAGCACCCAGACGGACTCCCGTTCCCGGAAACCGCGCAGGTCGAGGGCGCCGAGCAAGCCGACCGCAAGCGTCAGCAGGGCGATGAGGCCCATCCACGCGGCGTGGCTGTCCTGGCGCACGCGAGCGCGGTGGATGGCCCAACCCGCGAGCGCGGCCGTCGCCAAGGTGTAGACGTGGTCGTGGCGCAGGAAGGACTCGCCGAATTCCCGCGGCATCCTCGCATCCAGGCTGCCGAGCGCCAAGTGATGAAGGCCACGCTGCCCGCGCCGATGAACCGGAAGCCCCGGCCCGCGCGGAATCGCCCGTCGGGTGGAGCGCCGCGAGCACCAGCGGGAGGGCGAAGATGTGCACCGGGATATGCCCGCCGAACAGGACCCAGAGGAAGAGGAAGGACAGGCCAGCGCCCGGTGAGGGCCGGCGGGACCGGCGGTAGGCCGCCAGGGCGCTCGGGAGCAGGAGCAGCAGGAGCGCGAGACGTTTTCGCCGTGGTGCAACCCATGTTGGCGCCACCACCACAACCCACCGTCCGACTCCATCAGCATCAGCTGCCCGCGAGGGGCGATCGTCAGCAGGTGCAGCACCGTGGCGTCGAGGATCACGGCGAAGGGAATCGTGAAGAGGGCACCAAGCGAGCACGGCGTCGGGGGCATGTGCGTCCAGATGGTAGATCTGGCCGATGAGCGCGATGCCCGACCCGTACATGATGCAGCCGAGGAGGTGTCCGATCGTCGCGCCGCGTTCCCGGCCCGTATGGAAGCACCAGAGCCCCGCGCCTTGGATGATGAGCAGGGCCAGGAAGACGGTGGTCAACTGGCTGCCGCGGGAAA
>BGOM01000005.1 GCA_003569245.1 Opitutia bacterium
CCCTGACTGCAGGATCAGTCGGACCACCGGCAGGTTCGCCAGCTCGAGTTCCGCCGCGATGACCAGCGTCGCCAGGCAGGCCAGCGGCACGTGGGCCACGAGGGTAGCTCGCCACGTAGCCGGCGGCCAGGATGAAGGCCCCGCAGAACATCGACGCGTAGGCGGTGCGGGCGCCGCTGCTCACGTTGAGGGCGGACCGCGTGATCGAGCCCGAGGCGGCCATGCCGCCCGTCAGGCAGCACGCCAGGGTTCGCCATCCCCAGGCCGAAGATCTCCTGATGCAGGTCGGAACCGCGCCCAGTCTTCAGCGCCGAGGCCCGCGCGTTCGCGGTGCCTTCGATGATCACGAGCACGGCGAGCGCGAGCGCGGGCGAGAAGAGCGTCGAGAAGGTGCGCGCCGAGAACTCGGGCAGGTGCAGGGCGTTGGCCGTCCGCGCGGCGTCGCCGACGTAGTGCACGAGGTCGGCCCGCGAGCCTTGCCCGAGGGCGACGGATTGGCCGAGGTAGGCGCCGAGCGAGGCCACGCCGATCGCGCCGAGGATGGCCTTGCCGACGCCGTAGGGGCGGCGCAGCAGCGCATAGACGATGGCGGTGACCACCGCGAGGCCGAGGTCGGGGTTCAGCAGGGCCTTGCCGGCGTGGATGGCCGCCCACAGCACCTCGGGCAGGGATTGGTCGCCGTGGTCGCCGGGCAGGTTCAGGGCCGTCGGGAGCTGCAGGGCGATGACGCGCAGGGCCGCCGCCGCGATGTAGGCGGAGATGACCGTGCGCGGGACGAAGTCGGCGAACGCCCCCCAGTCGCAGCCAGGAGGCCAGCAGGAGGAAGACTCCCGTCATCAGCAGCAGCGTGGGCAAGGCCGCGACGCGCATCTCGGGCGTGACCGCTCCCAAGGTCGCGAAACGCCCCGAGCAGCAAAGCCGCCGAGGCGTTGGTCGGGCCGGCGGAGAGGTTGGCCGAGCCGGAGAAGATCGGCGCGACGAAGGCCGCGACGCCGCAGCCGACGATGCCGCACCAGACAGGCAGGCCGGCCTTCATGGCGAAGGCCATCGCCATCGGGAACGCCAGCAGGGCGACGGTCAGGCCTGCGACCAGGTCCGCCGGAGCACGGTCGCGTCGGCGCCGCGCGCGACGGCGCCGAGCGGGAAGAGGGCGGGGGCGTGGTCGCGCCCAGGCCTTGAGCCAGAGACCCTTGAGGTCCGAGAGGATGCCGGCGAACGCGCGGAGCACGACCCTCCTTGTTGCCTAGGCGGTCCGCTCCTTCAACCGATTTCGCAACTTAATCGAACGCCTCGGGGTCCAGCTGGAGCACCAAGGATTGCTGGAGGAGGCCGAAGCAGGTGTAGCACGCCAGCGCGTGGCGTTGCTCGGTCGGCAGCGTCTCGTCGTCCAGCTCCGCGGCGGCCTCGAGCTCGGCGTCGGGGATGTCCGCGAAGACCAGGTCGCGCAAGGCCATCCGCACCGCGGACAACGCCCGCAGGAAAGCGAGCGCCTGGGCCTCGTTCCGGAGCACGATGATCGCGGGATCGCCTTTGGCGCTCGCGAAAGCCACCGCCAGCAGCCGGGCTTCCTCCTCGGCCTGGGCCTTGAGGGTCTCGGTCCAGAAGGCCGCCACCTCGCCGTCGGCCTCCGGTACCCGGGCGCGGTTGACGCTGACCCGGGCGGCCGCGGGCGCGATCAGCCGCAGCAGGTCGGTCAGCACCGTGCGGGCCTCCGTCGTCATGCTCAGCCGCAGCTCAGGCATCGACTTCAAGGATGGCGCTGAGGTGCCACTGCTGGAGCTCAAGCGCCAGCAGCTCGGCGCGCTCGCGCTCGCCGGTCCAGACGGTCGCGCGGCCTTCCTCGTGGACCTGGCGCATCAGCCGCTTCGCCTCGGCCTTCGGGATGCGCAGCACGCTCACGAACGCCACCACGACGTAGCCGGTGAAATTGATCGGGTCGTTCAGCACGACCACGTTCCATTTGGGCGCCGGAGCGACGACCGACTCGGTCTTGATCTCAGGCTTGATCTTCGGCTTGGCCATGCGGCGTCAGGTCTGCCCGGGAAACTAGTGACTCCCGGAGCTTCCGCAAGCCGTCGATGAGCTCATTTACCTCGTCGCCGACCTCGGGTCCGTCCGGCTGCCGTTCGATGGTCCCGGCGAGCTTGGCGAGGGCCACGCAGCCCATCAGGGCCAGCATGCCTTTGGTGCCGTGGGCGTGGCGTTCGAGGGCGACGGCATCGCGCCGGGCGAGGGCCGTCCCCAGCTGGTCGATCATCCCTTCCGCGTGGCGCAGGTAGGACCGCGCGGCGCAGCGCAGGTCTTCGGCCTCGTCGGCCTCGGAAACCTCCAGGGCCGAGAGGAATTCGTTGCCCAGGACGGGCGGGGGCGCCTCCTGGGCGACGCAGACATCAAGTTTCTCCAATAACTCGGCCCCGCGGACCGGCTTGGCCAGGTAGGCGTCGAAGCCGGCGGCCTCGCAGCGGGCGCGGTCGGTCTCGAGGGTCATCGCGGTCAGGGCCAGCAGGCGGGTAGGGCGGCGGCCGAGGGCGCGCTCCTCGGCCCGGATGGCCGTGGCGGTGGCGATCCCGTCCATCACCGGCATCTGGATATCGAGCAGCACCGCGTCGAAATCCTTGGTCCGCCAGAGCTCGAGCGCGGCGGCGCCATCCACGGTCGCGCTGACATGGTGGCCGGCGCGCCGCAGGCGCGCGACCGCGACCTCGCGGTTCACCTCGTTGTCCTCGGCCAGCAGGATGCGCAGCGGGCGGCGGGGTGGGCGCGGTGGCGCATCGGCGTCGGCCGCTTCGGGCGCCCGCGGAGGCTTCCCGGCGAAGCGGGCCCAGAGGCCGGTCAAGGTGACGGGTTTGCGCAGCTGGGTCTGGCGGCTCAGTTCGAGTTCGGGCGCCGTGAGCAGGAGGGTCCGTTCGGCCGGGATCGCCGGCAGGCGGGGATTGATGTCCTCGGGCAGGTCGATCACCGCCCGCGCGAAAGGCCGGTCGGCTTCCTCCGCCTCCAACCAGGCGGTCTCGGCCTCCTCGCCGGTCTCGGCCTCCGCGCAGGTGGCGCCCCACGCCTGCAGGCTGCGCTTGAGCCAGTGGCGGATGGTGGCGTCGCCGCCGACCAGGAGGATGCGTTCATCCCGGAGATCCGGCGGGGTGGGCGCCTCGTGCGCCGGGTTGTGGTCCACCATCATCGCGGCGGTGAAGCAGCTCCCTTTGCCCGGCTCGCTCTTCACCTTGATGAAACCATCCATGGCCAGCACGAGGCTACGCACGATGTTCAGGCCGAGGCCGGTGCCGCCGAAGCGTCGCGTCGTGGAGGCGTCGGCCTGCGTGAACGGCTCGAAGATGCTTTCCAGGCGGTCGGCGGGGATGCCGATGCCGCTGTCCTGGATCGCGCAGTGGGCCAGGAGGCGTTCCTGCCGGCGCTCGAAATGCAGCTCGGCGTGGACGTGGCCCTGCGCGGTGAACTTCACGGCGTTGCCGATGAGGTTGGCCAGCACCCGCCGGAACTTGACCGGGTCGCCGAGCACCGAGTGCGGGCAGTCGGCGCGGGCCAGGGCCGCGAGCTCGACGCCTTTGCGCCTCGCCTGGTGCTGGAACTGGGCGACGACCTCCTCGAGGGCGCGCACCGGGTTGAAGGGGATATGCTCGACCGTGATGTTACCGCGGTCCAGCCGGGAGAAATCGAGCACGTCCCGCACCATGTCCTCGAGCTCCGTCGCGCACCGTTGGATCTTGGCGAGGACCTCGGCGGGGTCGGTCCCGGGTCCCTCCAGCGCGGTCTCGCAGAGGCCTTGGATGGCGTTGATCGGGTTGCGGATCTCGTGGGTGACGTTCGCCATGAACTGCCACTTGGCCGCGGCCACTTCCTCGGCCTTCTCCAAGGCGACGCGCAGGCGGTTGTGCTCGTCGACGGATTCGGTGATGTTGACCGCGAAGGTCAGGAGGCCGGCGGGCAGGCCGGCCCCGCCCTTCACGCGTTCGTGCGCCACGCGGACCAGGCGGGAGCGTCCGTCCAGCGTCTCGAAGCGCAGGATGCTGTGCCGGACGCGCTGGCCCGTGCGGACGACCTCCTCGTCGAACTGCAGGAACTGCTCGGCCGTCGCCGGGGCGAGGATGTCCCGCAGCCCGAGGTCGTCGACGAACCCGCGGTGCGGCAACCCGAGGAACTCGTCGAGGCTCCGGCTCGTGTGGAGGATGCGTCCCTGGAGGTCGCGGAAGATGATGAAGTCCGGCGAGTTCTCGATGAGCGTGCGCGCGAGGCCCATGCCGGACCGGGGGGTCAGCAGCGGCAGCCCGTTGACCAAGGCGTCGTCCGCGAAGAGCAACCAGACCTGGTCGTGGTGCTTCGGGTCCGGCTGCATGATGACCTTGATCGCCCGGATCGGGATCTCCTTCTCGGTGTTCCGGAGCTCGAGCAGCCCGCTCCACGCCGACCAGCGGGCGGCGTTGTAGAGGAGGGAGGAGATCGGCCGGCCGTTGTCCAATTCGAGGAAGAGCAGGTTGACGTCCATGCCGGCCCGCACCCGCCGGCCCAAGGCCCGGTCGGCCGAGGGGTTGGCATACAGGACCAGACCGGCCCGGTTGCACACCATGTACGGCCAGGGCAGGAGGTCGGGGAGTGTCGACAGATCCGCCATGCTCTGGGGGTATTACTAGCCGGAGGTGCCGATGGGGACAATAATCGATATGAGGGGAAACACCTAGTTTACTTGTCATCCCTTGGTTCCCCCTTTGTTTCCAGTCATGCGCCTCCTACCCCTGCTGCTCCTGCCCGTCTTGGTTTTGGCCACGCCTTTCCGCCCGGCCGATCTGCCGGCCGGCTCCGCTTGGTTCTTGCACGTCGACCATGACGCCGTCCGCTCCGCTCCCTTGGGCGCCAGCCTGATGTCGCAGCCGATCGATGACGCCTCGTGCCCCTTGCCGCCCAAGGCCAAGGCCTTCCTCACGGAGACCGGGTTCGATTACCGTCGCGACCTGCGCGCCCTCACCGTCTTCGGCAGCGGCGCCGAACGTCAGGCGTCCATCCTCGTGCGCCATTCCGCCGACGACCTCAAGGTCGGCGAGTTCCTGCGCCAGCAGGGCGCCAAGACCACGACCGTCGAAGGCGCTCCCTGTCTCGCCTACGATTGCGGCCCGGATGGCAACGAGTGCACCCTCTTCATCGCGTTCCCGCAGCCGGGCGTCATCGCGATCGGCATGAGCGCCAAGGATCTTGGCCTCGCCTTGCGCTCGCTGGAGTCCGAGCGCGCCGAGTCCGCGCTGCCGGCCTTGGCCGCGCAGGAAGGCATCGCCAACCCCTCCGTGCTGGCGGCCGTCGACATGGTCGCCTGCGCCGAGGCCAACCCGCGTCTCCCCGCCATGGCCCGCCAGTTCCGCGTGTTCGGCATGGCGGCCGGCGAAGTCGGCGACAAGGTCGTCTTCCGTTCGCGCACCGAGATGGTGCAGGCCCCGATGGCCGATAACGTCGTCAAGATGGTGGAAGGTTTCGCCGCGATGGCCGCTTCCCGCGACGCCAACGCCGCCAGCTGGCTGGAAGGTCTCGCCGTGAAGGCGTCCGGGGCGCAGGTGACGACCGACTACCAGGTCTCCGCCCAGCGTGTCCTCGAGGAGATCGCCCGGGCCAAGGTGCGCATGGCCGAGTGGCGCGCCAAGCGGGCCGCCGGCAAGTAAGCGGTCCTCCCGGTCCGAAACTGAACCCGCCCGGTGACTTGGTCTCCGGGCGGGTTGTTTTTAGAGGGTGCTCAGGAAGGGACTTGAACCCTTACGCTTTATGGGCACTGGAACCTGAATCCAGCGTGTCTGCCATTCCACCACCTGAGCATGAAAGCGGACAGTTGAGCAAAGGGGGTTGAGGCCCCCTGTCAAGGTCAGGGCTTGCGCAGCGACTTCAGGAGGTACGCGCAATCGAGGTCCTGCCCGAACTTGTGGCCGACCTTGGGGAGCAGGCCGGACCGCACGAAACCGAGGGATTCATGCAGCCGGAGGCTGGCGACTGTTCCCCGGAAATCCGCGCCAGGATGGAGTGATAGCCCAAGGCCTCCGCGCGACGTACCAAATCGCCCAAAATCAGTTTGCCGAGGCCCTTGCCCTGGTGCCCGGGGTGCAGGAAAACCGAGTCCTCGACCGTGCCGGACCAGCCTTTGCGGGTGTTGTAGCTCGAAAGGGAGCCCCAGCCCACGACCTCTTGGCCGATTTCCGCCACGATCACCGGGTGAGCCGGCCCGCGGGCCTTCAGCCATTGGACCCGGTTCTCGTCCGTTTCGGGCTCCGTCTGCCAGGTGCAGGTGCAGGTCCGGACGTAGTGGTTATGGATCGCGTTGATCGCGGGCGCGTCGGCCAAGGTGGCCGTCCGGAGGCGGGTTTCCATGGGGGCAGTCAAACCCCGGCAAGGAGCTGAAACAAGCCTAGGAAATCCCGTTGACAGTCAGGCGGCGGCCACCTTTGTTGGCCGACCTGCCGTTTCCATGCGGCCCTCCAGACCATGAAAGTCTCCTCCTCCCTCAAGTCGCTGAAGAAGCGTCACCCCAATTGCCAGGTCGTCCGCCGCAAGGGTCGTGTCTATGTGATCAACAAGACGCACCCCCGCTACAAGGCGCGCCAAGGCTAATCCCGCACCCCTTTTATCATGAAGAAGGAAGGCCATCCTGAATATAACAACGTCGTCTTCGTGGATGTCTCCACGAACCGCGAGTTCCCGACCCGTTCGACCCTGAAGTCGAAGGAGACCAAGGTCATCGACGGCGTGGAGCACTTCGTGATCCGCCGCGAAGTCACCATGGACTCGCACCCCGCCTACACGGGCGAAAAGCGCTTCGTCGACACCGCCGGTCGCGTCGAGAAGTTCAACACGAAGTTCCGTCGCAAGTAAGCCGACCGCAAGGTCCGCCCCGAACCCGCCTGGCTTGCCCGGCGGGTTTTTTATTGCCCGTTGCCAGCGGGGCCGGGCCGGACAGGGTGGGGTATGCGTTCTTCCCGACTCCTTGCCTTCGCCTTGGTCAGCTTGACCATTCCGGTGCTCCCGGCCGCGGTCTTCAATGCCACCGGCGTGGAGCAGGGGATCTTCTCGGGTTTGGAGCGGTACCTTTCCCAGAGCCGGTTTCCCCTGCGGGCCTTGCACCCCCAGATCGAGGTCGCTTACGGTCAGGTCACGGACGTCCGGGGCCCCGCCTATGCGGATACTAAGAACTTTAACGGGCGCCTCTGTGATACGAGTGAAAACGGGCGTTTGGGCTTCTTCCTGGATGCTTCCTACGCCGGGTCGCGCCAAGCTGTCCGGACGAGCAACGCTCCCATGGAGACGAGCCCCCTGGATATCACCGGGATCGGCGGTGGGGTCTTCCTCGAACTGCCTGTTTTGCCCAAAATCGGTGTTTATGGGGAATATGCCTATTACTCCCATCGGTTGAGCTTCCATCGGCCGGTCGGGGCGCCGCTGATCCCTGAGAAGGACGCTTTCAGCCAAGGACGCTACGGTATCCGTCTTTTCGCGACGGATAGCGATGCGCTCAGCCTGGGCCAGGTCACGGGTCAGCGTGAGTACCTGCCGCCTCTGCGGGTGGAGTATTCCTGGCGTCACCTTCTGGGAGGCCGGAGCAGCTTGGTCCTGCGGTATTTGACCGGCACCGGCGTCAAATCCTGGGAAGCGGCCTTTAGTCTAGGCTTTTGATGGTCAAGGGCCCCCGATCTTATTCACAGGGGGTGTGAATGAAATGTGGAGGAAATCGGCCGAAACAAGGGGGGGCTAAAAAAAAGCAAAGAATGCTTGATTTTGTCATCGGACTGTAGCAATACTGGCAACGCTATGAAGCATATCCTCCCGATCCTCACCATCACGACCCTCGCTGCTGCCGCGTCTGCCCAGACTGCTGCTGCTCCGGCCGGTCTCTCCTACAACCGCGTCACGGTCTCCCGTGAAGGCCAGAACAACACCCTGGCTGCCGAAGCCCTGCTCGGTAGCTCGAACGTTCTCGCCACCATCGGTACCTCCACCGCCGGTACGTCGTACAGCCTCGGCTACGTCTTCAAGAACGTCGCCGCTGGCATCGACGCCACCGTCTCGGTTGGTGCTGGTGACGCCGCGAACAACTCCGACATCGGTCTGACCCTCCGTCGCTCCCTCAGCGAAGTGGTCGCCGGTCTCGAAGCCCGCATCGTCCTCGGCTACAACTCCGGTGCCGGCAACGCTGCCTCCACGACCGACTACACCTACGAGCTCCAGTACAACATCAACAAGCAGTTCGGTATCGCCTACTCGCTGACCGACATTGATGCCGCTGGTGTCTCGAACCTCCACACCATCTCGGTTCGCTACAACTTCTAATCTTCGGATTAGAGGTTAGCCCTAAGGGCCCCGGCAACGGGGCCCTTTTTGTTGCCCGAGTGGGCCGTTATTTGGACTCCACGTGGACCGTCACGCGCATCTCGCGGTCGCCGGAGCCCCAGTAGGTCCCGCTGACCGGGGTGGCGTCGCGGTAGTCCCGGCCCACGGCCGAGGCCACGTAAGCCTCGTGAACCACCCGCTTATTGGTCGGGTCGACCCCCAGCCACCCGTAGCCGGGACCCAGAGTTCGCACCAGGCGTGGGAGGCGTGGCTACCGATCACATCCCCGCGCTTGGCATCGTAGACGTAGCCGCAGACATAGCGGGCGGGCAGGGCGATCGCGCGGGCCAGGGCCAGGAGCAGGTGGGCGTAGTCCTGGCAGACCCCCTGGCGGTCGGCGAAGAACTCGGGTGTCGTGGTCCCGATGTGCGTCGCCCCGGGCACGTACTTGCTGGTCGCATGGACGTAATCCATCAGTCCGAGCACCGTCGAGAAGACGTCCTGTCGCTCCTGTTCGACGTCCACGGCCGCCCGCCAGATCTCCGGGGTGATCTGCACCGGGCCGTCCGACTGGAGGTAGGGCTGGAAACTCTCGACGATTTCGGGGTCCTTCAGGGCCGCCAAGGGGACGTCGGTTGGCACCCCTGCCACGGGGGTCGGGAGCGTCTCGACGATGCTGGAGACATCGATCACCAGGTCCTTGTGCGGCTCCTCGATCTCGAACCGGTGCACCGGGTTGCGGTAGAGGTCGGGGTAACGGTGCATCCGGACGGCCGGCAGGACCCGGACGAGGTGCAGGCCGAGCTTCTGGCGCGGGTTGTTGAGGGGGGTCACCCGCAGCTCGTTCACGTTGTTCCGGACCGGCAGCGCGTAGCGGTATTCGGTCCGGTGCAGGATGCGGAGCTTCATCGGGCGGCCGTCACTGTTGCTGCTGCTGTTGCTGCTGTTCGCGATGCCAGTCGGAAAGGGCGTCGGTCCGGCCGTTACGGGGAAAGTGGCGGTTCACCTCGCCCGGCAGCAGCACGTAGGTCTCGAAGACCGCCTGACCGGCGCCGTTGAGCTGCGTCTGCAGCTCGTCGATGTAGGCATGAAGCCCGCGGGCCATGACCTCCCCGGACCCGCGAAGCTCAGGCGCGCCAGCAAGGCCCCGGTGATCTTCTCGCACGGGTTGGAATACCGGCCCGTCGGGGTTCCGGAGATGTCGTGCAGCACCTCGTCGGCCCGGCGCAGGCAGTGGCGGACCGAGCGCGGGAACTCGTTGGAGAACAGCAGCAGGTCGACCACCCGCTCGACGCTGATCTCGCCCCCGTGGAGGCGGCGGTAGCTCGCGTGGGCGCTGCAGGCGCGCAGCACGGCGCCCCACTGGAGGGATTCCAGGGCCGAATCGCCCGCCGGCGTCTGGGAGCGGATATCCAGGAAGCGGCTCGTCATGTCGGCCCGCTCGAGCAGCCGCCCCAGCTGCAGGAAGTTCCAGCCTTCGTCGCGGGTCAGCGTCGCCTCGGTGATGCCGTCGAAGAGCATCGAGGAGGCGATGATCTTCTCGTAGAAACTGTGCGGCGAGCGGGCCAGCAGCTGCGCCCCTTCGGGGGAGGTCACCAGCATGTGGAGGGCGTTGAGCTCGGTCCACATCTCGTCCGAGATCTTGTCCCGCACCGAGCGGGCGTTCTCGCGGGCCTGCTTGATGCAGGACAGGATGGAGTCCGGGTTGCGCAGGTCGAGCGTCAGGAAGCGGGCCGCATCCCCCTGCCGGGGCTCCGGGTAGAGCCCGCGGAAGGCGCCCTCCATGGCCGTCGCCGCCAGCACCGGCGTCCAGTATTCCTGGGCCGAGCCTCGCCCCAGCGACTCGTCGTCGAGCAGCATCTCCTCGCTCACGCGGACCAGGCGGGCGAGGTTCTCGGCCCGCTCCATCTGGCGGGACATCCAGTACAGGTGGTCGGCCACCCGCGACAGCATCATCGGGCTCATGCGGCGAGGACCCAGGTGTCCTTGCTCCCGCCGCCCTGGGACGAGTTCACGACGAGGGAGCCGCGCTTGAGGGCGACGCGGGTGAGGCCGCCGGGCAGCACCTTGACGGTGTCGCCCCAGAGCACGAAGGGGCGCAGGTCGACGTGGCGGCCCTCCAGACCGCCGTCCACGAGGGTGGGGTGCTGCGAGAAGTTCACCACCGGCTGGGCGATGTAGTTGCGCGGCGTGGCGGTGACCCGGCGGCGGAACTCCTCGATCTCGGCCGCGGTGGCGGTGGGCCCGATCAGCATGCCGTAGCCGCCGCTCTCGTTGGCCGCCTTCACGACGAGCTTCGGCAGGTTCTCCAGGATGTAGCGGAAGTCATCCGGTCGCCAGGCGAGGTAGGTCGGCACCTGGTCGAGGATGGGCTCCTGGCACAGGTAATACCTGATCATGTCCGGCACGTAGGCATAGGTCACCTTGTCGTCGGCCACCCCCGTCCCGATCGCGTTGGCCAGCGCCACGTTCCCGCGCCGGACCGCGTCGACCAGGCCCGGGACGCCCAGGCACGAGTCCTTGCGGAAGACCTGCGGGTCGAGGAAATCATCGTCGATCCGCCGGTAGATGACGTCGACCTGGCGCAGCCCGCGGGTCGTGCGCATGTAGACGAAGCCGTCCAGCGCGATGAGGTCGCGCCCCTCCACGATCTCGATGCTCATCTGGCGGGCCAGGAACGAGTGCTCGAAATAGGCGCTGTTGTGCACCCCGGGGGTGAGGAGGACCACGTTCGGGTTGGGATTCTCGCGCGGGGCCACGTGGCGCAGCGTGGCCAGCAGGTCGGACGGGTAGGTGTCGACCGGGCGGACGCCGCTGGCGCCGAAGAGATGCGGGAAGACGCGCTTCATCGCGGCCCGGTTCTCGAGCACGTAGGACACGCCGGACGGGCACCGGCCGTTATCCTCGAGCACCAGGTAGCGGCCATCGCGGTCGCGGATCAGGTCGGTGCCGCAGACATGGATGTAGGCGTCCTTGGGGACGGAGACGCCGACGAACTCCGGCCGGTAGTGGGAGGCGCCGAAGACGACCTCGGGCGGGACGACTCCGTCCTTGATGATGCGTTGCTCGTGGTAGACGTCGTACAGGAAGAGGTTGAGCGCGGTGATCCGCTGGACCAGGCCGGCCTCGATCGTCTCCCACTCGTGGTGCGGGATGACGCGCGGGAAAGGATCGAAGGGGAAGACGCGCTCGGTTCCCTGCTCATCGCCGTAGACCGTGAAGGTGATACCCTGCTTGAGGAAGAGCAGCTCCAGGCTGCGGAGTTTGTGGCCTAGCTCCTCGGGTCCTAGTCCGGCGAGTTTGTCGGCCACGCCACGGTAGTAGGGGCGGATGGCGCCTTGGGCGTCGACGAGCTCGTCGAACAGGTTGGCCCCGCGGTAGTCGGTCAGCTTCATGCCCAGAAGTAAGCACGGAGCCTGCCATCCCCGGGCGGCTGCCCGGATGACCGAAAAACCTCCGCGGCTCGACCTAACTTAGGCAGGGTTCGCTAAAAATGGGCAGGCTCAGAGCCCGCTGCGGTCGGGTCGGTCCGGCACCTGCATGCCCTTCGAGCGGAAGAATTCCCGCAGGACCTCCGCCCGGGCGTCGGCCAGCTGGTTGCGGCGGACGTCGTCCGGCGTCAGGAGGCGCTGACGCTCGGTCATGACGCGGCGGAGCTTCATCAAGGCGGACTGCTGCAGCTGGCGGACCCGCTCGCGGGTCAGTTTGAAGTGGACGCCGACCTCCTCGAGCGTGAGCGGGCTCTCCCCGTTGAGGCCGAAGCGCAGCACCATGATGTCGGCCTCGCGCGGGTCGAGCTGGGCGAGCAGCTCGGCGATCTCGGAGAGGTCGGACTTCGTGCGGAGGGATTCGAAGGGCGAGCGCTCGGACTCGTCCTTGACCAGGTCGCCGAGGGTGGCGTCGCCCTCCTCGCCCACCGGCTGGTCGAGCGAGGCGGCGCGGTTGGCCACCGACTTCATGTGGACCACCTTGGCGACGGGGATGTCCATCGCCTGCGCGATCTCGTCATTGTGCGGTTCGCGCCCCAGTTCGGCCGCGAGGCGGTGCGTGGTGCGGCGCATCTGGCCGATGCGGTCGACCATGTGCACGGGCAGGCGGATGGTCTTCCCGTTGGAGGCGAGGGCCCGCTTGATGGCCTGCTTGATCCACCAGGCGGCGTAGGTGCTGAGCTTGCCGCCCTTGTCCGGGTCGAACCGCTCGATCGCCTTGATCAGGCCGAAGTTGCCCTCGCTGATCAGGTCCATCAGCGGGAGGCCGAAGTCATCGTAGTCCTTGGCGATGCGCACGACGAGGCGCAGGTTCGCCTGGATCATGTGCTGCCGGGCGGCCTCGTCGCCCTTGAGCACGCGGCGGGCGAGGGCGGTCTCCTGCTCGAGCGTCAGCAACGGCGTCTTGCCGATCTGGTCGAGGTAGGTCCGCAGCGGGGAGCGCTCGTCGCTCGAGAGCTGCTCCCACGGCAGCCCGGGCTCGGTCGGGTCGAGGTCGGGAGCGGGAGCGGGGACAGGACTTGGAACGGGGGCAGGAGCAGGGCCGGGGACCGGACCGGAGCCGGGGAGTTTCTTGGGCGCCGGCGGAGTCGGCGACTTCTTCGGTTCCTTCGACGGCTTGGCCACCGGCGACGCCTTCGGCTTGGCGTTCTTCTGGGGCTTGGGTTTGGGCACGAGCTTAGGAGCGCAGGCCGGCGGCCAGGCCGAGCGCGCGCAGCACGCCCTTGGACTTGTTGACCGTCTCCTCGTATTCCGAGGTCGGCACGGAGTCGGCGACGATGCCGGCGCCGGCCTGGATGCTCGCCACGCCCGCGCGCAGGGCGGCGGTGCGGATGACGATGCAGGAATCGTGACCGCCATCGAAACCGAAGTAGCCGACCGCGCCGCCGTAGATGCCGCGGCGCTCGCCCTCCAGTTCGGCGATCACCTGCATGGCGCGGACCTTCGGGGCGCCGCTGAGCGTGCCGGCGGGGAACGTCGCGCGGAAGAGGTCGAACGCGTCCTTGTCGGCCGCGAGCGTCCCCTCGACCTGCGAGACGATGTGCATCACGTGCGAGTAGCGCTCGATGATCGCGTAGTCCGGCACGGTGACCGTGCCCGGCACGCAGACGCGGCCGAGGTCGTTGCGGGCGAGGTCGACGAGCATGAGGTGCTCGGAGCGCTCCTTGGGGTCGGCGAGGAGCTCCGCCTCCAGGCGGCGGTCGGCGGCCTCGTCGGCGCCGCGGGGGCGGGTGCCGGCGATGGGGCGGATCTCGCAGCGACGCTCGGTCAGGCGCACGTTCACCTCGGGGGAGGCGCCCACGACGTCGAACCCGCGGCCCGTCTCGATGACGAACATGTAAGGGGACGGGTTCACGTGCCGGAGCACGCGGTAGAGGTCGAGGGGGTCGCCCGCGAAGGGGACGTCGGTGCGGCGCGACAGCACCACCTGCACGCAGTCGCCGGCGCGGATGTACTCCTGCGTGCGGCGGATGTTCGCCTCGAAGGCGGCCTGCGTGATGTTGGCCTGCCCTTGGGCGAGCTCGGCGGCGGCGGGCAACTCGGCGGCCACGGCGGCGCGCGGTCCCGTGACGACGGCCCGGAGGGCCTCCAGCTCGCGGCGGGCGGCCGCGTAGGCCTCGTCGGCCTGGGCCGGGGAGGCGACGCGCGCGTTCACGATCAGGCGCAGCGTCTGGCGGGCGTTGTCGAAGGCGACCACGCGGTCGACCAGCATGAAGTGCGTGAGCGGAGAGCCGGCCGGATCCTTCGCCGCCCGGGGCACGGTGGGTTCGACGCGGTGGACGTATTCGTAGCCGACCATACCGACCATCCCGCCGACGAACGGCGGCAGGCCGGGCACCTTGGCCACGCGCAGGCCGGCGACCTCCTGCTTCACGAGGGTCAGCGGGTCCGCCGGGGTGGGCACGGTTTCCTTGCCGCCACCGCGCCGGACGATCTCGGTGCGGTCTTCCCAGGAGGTGATGGTCAGGGCAGGGGAGGCCCCGCAGAAACTGTAGCGGCCGATGTGTTCGCCGCCGGTGACCGACTCGAAAAGGAAGGCTTCGCCGAGCGTGCGCAGGCGGGCGTAGACGGAGACCGGCGTCTCGAGGTCCGCCATGAGGTCGAGGCAGACCGGGATCAGGTCGGACGTCTGGGCCAGCTGGCGGAAGGTGGCTTGGTCGGGTACGAGGCTCACGGAACGGAATTAGACAGTTAAACCCGTCGGGTGGAAACCTTTTAACCCAGGGCGGCGCCTTCCATTAGGCCCGCTTTCGCGGTTCAGCCCTTCGGCTTGGCCTGCCAGCGCCCCCAGAGCGACAGCGGGAGCAGGCGGCCGTTGCCTTCCTGCTTCAAGGCCAGCTCGCCGATGTCGATCCGGCCGCCCAGACCGCGGGTGACTTCCTCCAGGAGATTATGGCAGAGGATGGAGGAGGCGTCGATGGTGTAGACCGTCAGGAGGATGAAGCGCGCCTCGGGCGAGAGCAGGTCACGGCAGGCGCGCAGCAGCGGCGCAAGGTCGCGCTCCACTTTCCAGAACTCGCCGTTGGGGCCGCGACCGAAGGCGGGCGGGTCCAGCATGATCGCCTCGTACTGGTTGCCGCGTTTCACCTCGCGCTTCACGAAGGTCATGGCGTCCTCGATGATCCAGCGGATGGGTTCCTGGGCCATGCCGGAGAGCTCCTGGTTGCGGCGGCCCCAGGCCACGGCGGGCTTGGAGGCGTCGACGTGCGTGACGTGCCAGCCGGCCTGCGCCGCGACGAGCGAGGCGGCGCCGGTGTAGCCGAAAAGGTTGAGGATGCGGGGCCGGTTGGCGGCGGCGGGCTGCTGCTGGGAAAGCCACTTCCAGTGGGGCGACTGCTCGGCGAAGACCCCGAACTGCTTGGAATTGTCCATGAACCGCAGCTGGAAGCGCAGCTTGCCCAGCTGGGTCTCCCATTCCTTCGGGCAGTTGCCGCGGAGCTCCCAATGGCCTTCGCGGCCGCCTTCCTTGTGCTCGGCCACGGCCTTCTGCCACTCGGCGGCCGGCAGGGACTTGGACCACCAGGCCTTGGGCTCGCTGCGGATCATGCGCACGCCGCCGATCTCCTCGAGCTTGAAGCCGTCGCCCGTGTCGAGCAGGCGATGCCCCGTCCAGTCGCTGGTCAGTACGCTGATATCCACGCCGCATCGTGGGCGAGCGCGGTGCCCGAATCCAGCCCGCTTTTGCTCGCCAAATCTTTTTCCCGCCTCCTCATCGGAGGCATGACGCGACAACTGTCCGGCGCGCGCTGGGAGACCAAGGCCTCGGGCCTCGTCGCCTTGTCGGCCGACTGGACGGACGCCGGTCACCCGCCGCTGGCCCTCAACCCGCCCGCGCGACTGGTCTCCTTGGAGCGGGCCGACCCGCGGCTCTGGGCGCTGCGTTCAGGGTATTGGATCGAGGCGGGGCAGGCGCACTTCTTCTGCTGGAAGAGCCTCGTGCCCGACGGCGTCGGGGAGGGCGTGCTCGTCGCGGGCCCCTTCAACGGCTGGGGGACCGAACGGCCGGAGCGCTGGCGGTTGTCCGCCGTCTGCGCCCAGGGTGCGGAAGGTTTCGAGCTCGCGGTCCCGCTCGCCGACGTCTCCCCGGACGGCGCCGAGGTGCCGTTCAAGTTCGTCCGCGCCGACGGCCGCTGGCTCGAGCCGCCGCATGACGCGGACAACGTCCGGCGCGACGACCAGGGACACCGTAACCTGGCGCTCGCGCCGACGCGTACCGGGCGGCATTTCTTCCGGTTCCTCGCCGTGGATGCGGACCCCGCGGCGGCGCCGGTGCGCCTGATCTACGCCAAGCCCGACGAACTGGAACTGTGCGATATCCTCGCCTCGGACCCGCTCGATGTGCTCGAGCCGGTCGGTCCCTTCGGCGCGACGGTCGGCGCGCACTCCACCGTCTTCCGCGTCTTCGCCCCCCGGGCCCGCGCGGTCGAGGTCAGCTGGCGTCGTCCGGAGGCCGGGCTCTACCACCTCGTCGCGCTCAAGCCGGCGGGGCAGGGCGCCTGGGTCGGCGAGGTGCCGGCAGTCCTGACCGGGGCCTATTACACCTTGTCGATCCGCGGCACCGACGACGCCGGCGAGGGCCGGTTCGCCGAGCGACCGATCGTCGATCCGTGGGCGCGCGCGCAGACGGAGGATTCCCCGCCCGCGGGCATCGTGCTCGGCCCTGAGGACCTGCGTCCGTTGGCCGATGGTTTCACCCCGCCGGCGGTCGAGGACCTGGTGATCGTGGAAGGCCACCTGCGCGACCTGCTGGGGCTGTCCGGCGCGGATCCCGTGTGCGGTGGTTACCGCGAGCTGGCCGCCTGGATCCGCGGGCACGGCCATTACCTGCGGAGCCTGGGCGTCAACGCGCTCGAGCTTCTGCCTTGCGCGGAGTATGAGCACCGCGCCCCCGAGGAATACCACTGGGGCTACATGCCGGTCACCGCGTTCGGCGTGGCGAACAGCTACGCCTCCGCGCCGGGCGCCGTCGCGCTGGCCGAGTTCCGCGACCTGGTGCGCGCGTGCCACGAAGCCGGGCTCGCGGTGATCCTCGATGTCGTCCTGAACCATTTCGGCTCGCCCAACGGGCTCATGGCCATCGACCGCGACTATTATTTCCGCACCGACCCGCAGGGCCGCCTGTCCAACTGGAGCGGGTGCGGCAACGACGTGCGCGCCGAGGCGCCGCTGTTCCAGCGGCTCGTGCTGGAGTCGCTGGCGCATTGGACCGAGGTGCTCGGGGTCGATGGCGTCCGCCTCGACCTCGCCGAGCTGCTCGGCACGCCCTTGCTGCGCGAGATCGAAGCGGACTTCCGCGCGCGTTCGCCCGGCAAGATCCTGATCGCGGAGCCCTGGAGCTTCCGCGGCCACGTCGCCCGCGACCTCGATGACAGCACCTGGACGAGCTGGGACGACGCGTTCCGCGAATTCCTTCCCTCCTTCGTCCGCGGGCACGCCCGCGCGGCGGACCTGCTCCATCAGATCGCCGCCTGCGGGGCGCGTCCCTCCGCCCGTCTGCGTTACGCGCAGTCGCACGACGACATGGCGTGGCTCGACCGCATCACGGAACGCCCGGCCAATGACGCGCGGGAACCGGCCCCGGCCGATGTGCTGCGCACGCGTCTCATGCACGCCGTCCTGCTGTGCTCGGCGGGCATCCCGATGCTCGCCGCCGGCCAGGATTTCCTGGCGACCAAGCGCGGGGTGGGGAATACCTGGCGCCACGGCGAACTCAACCGGCTCGACCCGGCCCGGCTCGAGCGCTTCCGAGGCGAGCATGAGTTCGTCGCCCGGCTGATCGGCTTCCGGCTCTCCGCGGGCGGCGCGATCCTGCGACCGCGGACCCCGGTCTCGGTCGGTTGGATGCGGGCGGCCTTCGCGCCCCCGGGGGAGGCGTTCGCGGCCGTCCTCAATGCGGACGGCGCGATGGGTCCCGCCCAGGTCCTGCTCGCCTGCAATCCGCACGACCAGGCGGTCACCCTGGCGGTCCCGTCCCCGGGCCCCTGGCACCCGGTGGTCCTGTCCCCGTTCCCGTCCTGCCCGCACGCCCCCGGCCCCGTGCCGACCTTGGTCGGCGATCGCCTGGAACTACCCCCGCTGGGCTGCGGCGTCTGGTCCATCGGAGGTTAGGAAGCATTCTCCGCTTGCCAATGGGGGGGCGGACTCCCTTTTTCATCCCTTTCCCGACCCGGGAAAAAGACCTTTCTCACACACCATACCATGGCCACCAAAGTAGCTATCAACGGATTCGGCCGCATCGGCCGTCTCGTCTTCCGCGCCCTCGTCGAACAGGGCCACCTCGGCTCGACCTTCGATGTCGTGGCCGTGGGCGACATCGTCCCGGCGGACAACCTCGCCTACCTCCTGAAGTACGACTCCACCCAGGGTCGTTTCAACGGCACCGTCTCCTCCAAGAAGTCCTCCCCGGACAAGCTGGAAGACGACGTCCTCGTCGTGAACGGCAAGGAAATCCTCGTGGTTTCCGCCAAGACCCCGGCCGAACTCCCCTGGGGTAAGCTCGGCGTGCAGGTCGTCATCGAGTCCACCGGCCTCTTCACCGAAGCCGCCAAGGCCAAGGGCCACCTCGAAGCCGGCGCCAAGAAGGTCATCATCTCCGCCCCGGCCAAGGATGAGGACATCACCGTCGTCATCGGCGTCAACGACGACAAGTACGACGCGTCCAAGCACCACATCATCTCCAACGCTTCCTGCACCACGAACTGCCTCGCGCCGCTCGTCCACGTGCTGCTGAAGGAAGGTTTCGGCGTCGCCGAAGGCCTGATGACCACGGTCCACGCCTACACCGCCACCCAGAAGACCGTCGACGGTCCGTCCAAGAAGGACTGGAAGGGTGGCCGTACCGCCGCCCAGAACATCATCCCGTCCGCCACCGGCGCCGCCCGCGCCGTCGCCCTCGTCCTTCCGGAAGTGAAGGGCAAGCTGACCGGCATGGCCTTCCGCGTGCCGACCCCGACCGTCTCGGTCGTCGACCTCACCGTCAAGACCACCAAGGACACCTCCCTCGCCGAGATCAAGGCCGCCCTCAAGAAGGCGTCCGAGACCTACATGAAGGGGATCCTGGCCTACACCGAGGACGAGGTGGTCTCCTCCGACTTCATCCACGACAAGAACTCGTCGATCTTCGACGCCGGTTCCTCGATCGAGCTGAACAAGAACTTCTTCAAGCTCATCAGCTGGTACGACAACGAGTGGGGCTACTCCAACCGCGTCGTCGAGCTCCTGGGCAAGGTCACGGCCAAGCTCTGAGCCGGTCCGGGAGTCCTCCGCGACAGGCGGCCCATCCGGGTCGCCTGTCTTGTTTTCGGCTCCCGGCGGGGCGGGGGAGGGTGGTCGCGAGGGTTTGCGGGGCCGTGGGCGGTTTGTTCTTCCCACCCTAGGCCTTCCGCCTTTCTCTGCTCCCTTCCACCACCATGCCCGTACCTACCCTCCGCGAACTCGGCTCCGTCCAAGGCCAGCGTGTCCTCGTCCGTGTCGACTTCAACGTCCCTCAGGACAAGAAGACCGGCGCCATCACGAATACCCAGCGCATCGCCGCGGCCCTGCCGACCATCAAGTTCCTGCTCGAAGGCGGTGCCTCCCTGGTGCTCATGTCGCACCTCGGCCGTCCGGACGGCAAGGTTGTCGAGAAGTTCTCCCTCCGCCCCGTCGCCGCCGAGCTCGAGAAGCTTCTCGGCCGCCCCGTGAAGTTCGTCCCCGCCTGCGTGGGCCCTGAGGCCGAGGCCGCCGCCCAGGCCCTCAAGGCCGGCGAGGTCCTCCTCCTTGAGAACCTCCGATTCCACATCGAGGAAGAGGGCAAGGTGAAGCTCGAGGACGGCACCAGCCAGAAGGCCGACCCGGCCAAGGTCGCCGAGTTCCGCGCCTCCCTTTCCCGCCTCGGCCACGTCTACGTGAACGACGCCTTCGGCACCGCCCACCGCGCCCACTCGTCGATGGTCGGCGTCGCTTTGCCCCGTAAAGCCGCGGGTTTCCTGCTCGAAGCCGAGCTCAAGGCCTTCGACATCGTCCTCAACAACCCGAAGCGCCCGCTGCTCGCCATCCTCGGCGGCGCGAAGATCGCCGACAAGATCCCGCTCATCCGCAATCTCATCGAGAAGGCCGACGAGATCATCATCGGCGGCGGCATGGCCTACACCTTCCGCAAGGTCTGCGATGGCATGGAGATCGGCAATTCCCTCTACGACGCCGAAGGCGCCAAGATCGTCCAGGAACTGCTCGACAAGGCCAAGGCCCGCGGCGTGAAGGTCACCCTCCCGGTCGACTTCAACTGCGGCGACAAGTTCTCGCCCGATTCCAATACCCGGCCCGCCACCATGCAGTCCGGCATCCCCGCCGGCTGGGAAGGCATGGACGCGGGTCCCGAGTCCATCAAGCTGTACGAAGCGGCCATCGGTCGCGCCGGCACCGTGGTCTGGAACGGACCGTGCGGCGTCTTCGAATTCGACAAGTTCGCCGTCGGCTCCAAGGCCATGGCGGCCGCGGTCGCCCAGGCCACGGCGCGCGGCGCCATCACGATCGTCGGCGGCGGCGACACCGCCACGGCGGCCAAGAAGTTCGGCGTCGACACCCAGGTGACCCACTGCTCCACCGGCGGCGGCGCCTCCCTGGAGTACCTCGAAGGCAAGGTGCTTCCGGGCGTCAAGGCCCTCGAAGCCTGAACCCGCGGGAACCCTTTATAATCAAGCCTTAAAACCACCCCCATGTCCCTCCGCACCCCCCTCATCGCCGGTAACTGGAAGATGAACAAGACCGCCACCGAAGGCGTCGAGCTGGCCAAGGCCGTCGCCGCCGCCGTCGGCATCGAGTCCGCCGTCCAGGTCGTCCTCTGCCCGCCCTTCACCGCGCTCGCCGCCGCCGTCGCCGCCGTCGAAGGCACGCACCTCTCGGTCGGCGCCCAGAACATGCACGACAAGGCCAACGGCGCCTTCACCGGCGAGGTCAGCGCCGCGATGCTCCGCGACCTGCACGTCTCCTACGTGATCCTCGGCCACAGCGAGCGCCGCAGCCTCTTCGGCGAGGACGACGCCTTCATCAACCGCAAGGTCAACGCCGCGCTGGCCGCCTCCCTCAAGCCCATCCTCTGCGTCGGCGAGCTCCTCTCCGAACGCGAGGCCGGCACGACCAACGCCGTGGTGAAGCGCCAGCTCGAACTCGGGCTCGCCGGTGTCCCCGCCGCCAAGGCCGAGCAGGTGGTCATCGCCTACGAGCCCGTCTGGGCCATCGGCACCGGCAAGACCGCCACGCCGGCCATGGCGCAGGAAGTCCACGCCTTCATCCGCTCGCTCCTCGTCGCCCAGTTCGGCGCCGACACCGCCGCCCGCGTGCGCATCCTCTACGGGGGCTCGATGAAGCCTGACAACGCCGACGCCCTGCTCGCCGAGCATGACATCGACGGTGGTCTGATCGGCGGCGCCGCCCTCGAGGCCAAGAGTTTCGTGGACCTCGTCCGCAGCGCCGCCAAGTCCCTGTCCCGCTAAGGGGGTAGGGGAGTCCCGGTCCTTGGGCCGGCGAAGTGATTAGCCCCGAACGGGGCGATTACTTCGCCGGCCTAATAGTTTGAAACCCTGCCCCGGGATGACTTTGGGGTATTGAGTTGTTTAGAATTATTCTAATCAATATAAACTACTGATATACAAATACTTAAGATTAATCATCCGCCTTCTTTTCCGTCTTTATTCACATTAGGGGCTCAATCGACCCGAGAAACCTGCCCAAAAGCGTCAAAATTTGGGTTGCGAAGGGGGGCGGGGTTTCGTGCCTCTGGTTGCAAAAATCACCCATGAGCGAGCACTCCACTTCCCGCAAAGGGTTCCTAGCCAAGTCCGGCGCTCTCCTGGCCTCCCTCGCCACCTTCGGCTTCCTCCGCTCCGCCCAGGCCGCCCCGGCCACGAACGCCGCCCCGGTGCGCAAGGTCGCCCCGGAGACGCGCGCCGTCCCCCGCGCCACCCAACGCTGATCTTCCGCCCGTCCCGCGATGCGCAAACTCCTAGCCTTCCTCAACCGCCCTGCCAGCCGGGGTAATTTCGCGCCGCGAGCCGCGAATTCCGCGCCGTTCAAGATCCTCGTCTGCCTGCTCATCACCGGCGTCGTCGTCGTGGCCGCGGTCAACGAGTACGCCACGAACAAGTATCTGAACGTCGGATACACCCCCGACCAGCCGGTCGCGTTCGACCACTCCTTCCACGCCGGTCCCGATTCGGTCCTGGGGCTGGATTGCCGCTACTGCCACAACTTCGTCGAGAAGTCCCCGCACTCCAACGTTCCCACCGCGAACACCTGCTGGAACTGCCACAGCATCGTCAAGCCCGACAGCCCGGCCCTCGCGCTGGTCAAGAAGAGCGTCGAGACCGGCGAGGCCATCCGCTGGGTCAAGGTCCACAAGGTGCCCGACTACGTCTACTTCCCGCACTCCGTCCATGTGAACCGCGGCGTCAGCTGCGTCGAATGTCACGGCCGCATCGACCAGCAGGTGGTCGTCGGCCAGCAGAAGTCCCTCAACATGAGCTTCTGTCTCGATTGCCACCGCAACCCCGAGCAGGTGCTCCGTCCCTTGGACAAGATCACCGACCTTGGCTACAAGGCGGCCACCCCGGCCGACCAGGTCAAGCAGGGCACGAAGTTCGTGCACGACTGGAAGATCAACCCGCCCCAGAGCTGCTCCGGCTGCCACCGCTAATCCCCACCTCCTTCCTCGATGAGCAAGAAAGTCTTTGAACACCCCGCCCCGCAGCCCGGCGAGCCCACCGGCCCCGGTTACTGGCGCAGCCTGGATGAGCGCAACAAGACCCCCGAGTTCCGCACCCGCGCCGAGCGCGAGTTCGTCGAGGGCGCGGCCAACATCTCCGCCGTCGAACGCCGCGAGTTCCTGATGCTCATGGGTGCCTCGTTCGGTCTGGCCGGCCTCGGCCTCGCCGGCTGCCGCGAGCCCCGCAACCACACCTTGCCTTACGGCAAGCAGCCCGAGAACACGATCCCGGGCGTGCCGACCTTCTACACCACGTCCTTCCCGGGCGAGTTCGCGAACCAGCCGCTGATCGTCGAGACGCACCAGCACCGCCCGACCAAGATCGAAGGTAACCCGAGCCACGCCGCCAACGGCACCGCTTCCTCGAAGTTCGCCCAGGCGAGCGTCCTGGACATGTACGACCCGGATCGCGCCCAGGTCTCCTTCGGCGCCAATGGCTCGACGCTCTCCGCTTCCGGCGTCCGCGACCTGCTCCGCTCCCTCTCCGCCGAAGCCAAGGCCAACGGCGGCGAAGGCCTTGCCTTCCTCGCCCGTCCGTCGACCTCCCCGACCCGCGCCCGCCTCGTCGCCGCCGTGCAGGCCGCGCTTCCGAAGGCCCGCTGGATCGAGTACACCCCGGTCTCGCAGCGTCGCGCCGAGGCCGCCCTCGGCGTCCGCGTGCTCCCGGATTACGCGAAGGCCCGCCGTATCCTCAGCCTCGACGCCGACTTCCTCGGCGCGGGCGACGCCTCCGTCGAGGCGACGCGCGCCTACTCCGCCGGCCGTCGCGCCGACACCGCCGACGAGGCCGCCCAGATGACGCGTCTCTACGTCGTCGAGTCGACCTTCACGATCACCGGCGCCGCCGCCGACCATCGTCTCCGCGCCGCGTCCTCGCACATCTCCGCCCTCGCTGCGCGCTTCGCCGCCGAGGTGCTGTCGCAGCTCGGCAAGCCCGCCGCCTTCAAGGTCTCCGGCCTCAAGGTCGACGACAAGTGGGTCAAGGAGTGCGTGACCGACCTCGTCAAGGCCGCCAAGGGCACCGCCCTCATCGTCGCCGGCGACCACCTCTCCGCCGACGCGCACCGCGCCGTCGCCCTCGCCAACGCCGCGCTGGGCGCCGCCGTCCGTTCGGTCGCCGTCCCGGCCGCGCCCGCCGGCACCCTCGCCGACCTCGCCGCCAAGCCCGCCAAGACTCTCGTCATCCTCGGCGGCAACCCCGCCTACGACGCTCCGGCCGACATCAAGTTCGCCGCCGTCGCCAAGGCCGCCGCCAAGGTCGTCCGCCTCGGCTTCCACGGTCCGGCCTTCGATGAGACTTCCGCGCTGGCCCAGTCCGCCGGCGGCACCTTCATCGCGGCCTCCCACTACCTCGAGAGCTGGTCCGACGGACGCACCGTCGACGGTACCTATGTGCCGGTCCAGCCGATGATCGAGCCGCTCTTCCCCTCCTTCACCGAGCTCGACGTCCTCGCCGCCTTCGCCGGTTCGACCCAGGAGCCCTACGCGCTCGTCCGCGAGACCTTCGCGACCCTCGCCCGGACGAAGTCCGACGACGCCTTCGCCGCCTGGCTCGCCGAAGGCGTGCTCGCCGGTTCGGGTTACGCCACCGTCTCCGACCAGCTCCTCGCCGTCCCCGCCGCCGCCTTCGTCGCGCCGGAGCTTTCCCTCGAGAAGCTCGAGGTCCGTCTCCTGCCGAGCGCCCATGCCGGCGACGGTCTCTACGCCAACAACGGCTGGCTCGCCGAAGCCCCGGATCCCCTCTCCAAGACCGTCTGGGAGAACGTCATCCTCGTCAGCCCCAAGCTCGCCGCCAAGCTCGCCATCGAGCCCGAGGCGATGGTCATCAACAAGATCGGCGCGCTGAACCGGAACATCAACCAGCTCGTCGACGGCCGCCTCATCGCGAAGCTCGCCCGCCTCACCGTGGACGGCGTCTCCGTCACCGGCCCCGTCTTCATCATGCCGGGCATGGCCGACCACACCGTCGGTCTCCAGCTCGGCTTCGGCCGCAAGCTCGGCGGCCGCGTGGCCACCCGCGTCGACGAACGTCTCGCCGGCCGCGTCACCGGCAACGGTTTCGACGTCTATCCTTTCCTCACGACCGCCCACCCGGCGTTCCGCACCGGCGTCACCATCGAGCTGACCGGCGGCACGACCCCGGTCTGCAACATGCAGGACCACTGGTCGATGGAAGGCCGCGACGTCGTGCGCGAAGGCAGCGCCGAAGATCTCCGGAAGAACGCCGACTTCGCCAAGCTCGGCATCGACGGCCACGCCCCCGCGGTCTACGGCAAGGACGGCGCGATGTCGCCGGCCCTCAAGGCCACGACCACCCCGCGCGGCAATTCCGCCTACGAGCACCCCGACCACACCGTCGCCCCGAACGTGGCCGCGTGGAAGGGTCATGAGTCCGAGCTGAAGATCCAGCAGTGGGGCATGTCGATCGACCTCAACACCTGCACCGGTTGCAACGCGTGCGTCACCGCCTGCCAGTCCGAGAACAACATCCCGGTGGTCGGCCGCGACCAGGTCCTCAAGGGCCGCAACATGCACTGGATCCGCCTCGACCGCTACTTCTTCGACGGTCGCGCCCAGGCCGGCAACGCGATCCCCGAGGACCCTCAGGTCACCTTCATGGGCGTCGCCTGCCAGCATTGCGAGACCGCCCCGTGCGAGACCGTCTGTCCCGCCAACGCGACCGTGCACGACGACCAGGGCCTCAACACGATGGCCTACAACCGCTGCATCGGCACCCGCTACTGCGCGAACAACTGCCCGTACAAGGTCCGTCGCTTCAACTTCCTCGACTTCAACAAGCGCGAGGCCGGTCATTACTACGAAGGCCCGCTCGGACCCGCCAAGGAGGTCAAGGATCCGGCCGACCTGCCCCAGCTGCAGCGCAACCCCGACGTCTCCGTGCGCATGCGCGGCGTCATGGAGAAGTGCACCTACTGCGTCCAGCGCATCCAGGAGGCCAAGATCCAGGCCAAGGCCGCGGCCCGCGACTCCGGTCGCACCCAGGTCGCCGACGGCGCCATCCAGGTCGCCTGCCAGCAGGCCTGCCCGGCCGGCGCGATCGAGTTCGGCGACATCACCGACCCGAACTCCCGCGTGTCCAAGGCCAAGGCCTCGACCCGCTCCTACGGTGCGCTGACCTACCTCAACACCCGCCCGCGCACGACCTACCAGGCCAAGCTGCGCAACCTGAACCCCGCGATGCCCGGCGCGATCCGCCTGCCGCTCTCCCGCCAGGAGATGGCCGGTCGCGAGAGCCACGCCCCCGCCGGCCACGGCGCGGGCCATGCCGCTCCGGCCGCCCACGGCGAGTCCGCCCACAAGTAACCCTTAACGCCTCCTCCGTCCCATGGCTCACGCCCCCGACCACTCCTCCGAGCGCCCCGCGATCCTCGACAAGGTTCGCCCCGCCGAGCTTCCGCGTTCCCCGCTGATCCTCAACAACCGCGGCTTCCACTGGATCACCGACAAGGTCTGCGGCATCGTCGAGGAACCGACCCCGCTCTGGTGGAAGGTCACCTTCGTCGTCGCGCTCTTCATCGCCTCGTTCACGTTCATCGGCCTGACCTACCTGGTCTCGACCGGCACGGGCACGTGGGGCCTGCGCTCCCCGGTGGGTTGGGGCTGGGCCATCGTCAACTTCGTGTTCTGGGTCGGCATCGGCCACGCCGGCACGCTGATCTCCGCGATCCTCTGCCTGCTGCGCCAGAAGTGGCGCACCTCCATCAACCGGGCGGCCGAGGCCATGACCATCTTCGCGGTCATGTGCGCCGGCCTGTTCCCGCTCTTCCACGTCGGCCGCGTGTGGTTCGGCTGGTGGCTCTTCCCGCTGCCCAACCAGAACGGCATCTGGCCGCAGTTCCGCTCCCCGCTGGAGTGGGACGTCTTCGCGGTCTCCACCTACTTCACGGTCTCGGCGCTCTTCTGGTACATGGGCATGATCCCCGACCTCGGCGCCATCCGCGACCGCGCGACCACCTGGTGGCGCAAGACCTTCTACGGCGTGCTGGCCATGGGCTGGCGCAACGGCAACCGCCAGTGGAGCAACTTCGAGATGGCCTACCTGCTCCTGGCCGGCCTCTCGACCCCGCTCGTCCTCTCGGTGCACACCATCGTCTCGTTCGACTTCGCCGTCTCGAACGTCCCGGGCTGGCACACGACCATCTTCCCGCCTTACTTCGTCGCCGGCGCGATCTTCTCCGGCTTCGCGATGGTGCTGACCCTGATGCTGCCGCTGCGCGCGATCTACCGCCTGCACGACGTCATCAACCAGTACCACATCGACAACATGTGCAAGATCATCCTGGCGACGGGCACGATGGTCGGCTACGCCTACGCCACCGAGTTCTTCATCGCGGCCTATTCCGGCAACGCGTACGAGAAGTTCGCCTTCATCAACCGCGCCTTCGGCCAGTACGCCTGGGCCTACTGGATCATGGTCTCCTGCAACGTGATCACCCCGCAGCTCTTCTGGTTCAAGAAGGTCCGCGAGAACCACGCGCTCGTCTGGATCATCTGCCTCTTCGTCAACGTCGGCATGTGGTTCGAGCGCTTCGTCATCACCGTGACGTCCCTCGCCAACGACTACCTGCCGTCGAGCTGGGGCTACTACAGCCCGACCATCGTGGACATCTTCACGTTCTTCGGGACCTTCGGCTTCTTCTCGGTCCTCTTCCTCCTGTTCATCCGCTTCCTGCCCCTGCTGCCCATGGCCGAGGTGAAGATGGTGACGCCGCAGGCCGACCCCCACGCCCACTGATCCCGCCGTCCGCATACCCATGAACGAACGCAACGAACGCATCCACGGCGTGGCCTGCACCTTCCGCAAGGCCTCCGATGTCTACCACGCGGCCGAGAAGGTCCGCGACGCCGGCTGGAAGCAGTGGGACGTCCACACTCCCTTCCCGATTCACGGCATGGACCAGGCCATGGGCCTCCCGCGCTCCCCGGTGCCCCGCCTGACGCTGCTCGGCGGCCTCACCGGTTTCGTCACCGGCTGCCTCCTGACCTGGTACACCAACTCCTTCGACTATCCGATCGTCGTCGGCGGCAAGCCCTTCTGGAGCGTGATCTTCCCGTTCCCCGTCCTCTACGAGTGCACGATCCTCTTCGCGGCCTTCGGCACGTTCTTCGGGCAGTTCATCTTCAACCGCCTGCCGCGCCATCACCACCCGCTCTTCGACCACCCGCAGTTCGCGCGCGTCTCCGACGACACCTTCATGATCGTCCTCGAGGCCACCGACCCGAACTTCCACGTCGATGAGTCCCGCAACTTCCTGCAGTCGCTCGGCGGCCAGGAGATCACCATCGTCCGCGACTGAACCCACCCATGAGCCGCTACCTCGCTTTCCTCGCCGTCGCCACGCTGGCCCTCGTCAGCTTCCTCGGCTTCCAGGGCAAGACCTCCAAGGACACCCCGGTCATGGTGTTCGACGACATGGACTACCAGGCCAAGTACAAGCCGCAGGGGGAGAACCGCTTCTTCGCCGACGGCCGGGACGCCCGGCCGCCCGTGGCCGGCACCGTCGCCCGCGGCGACGGCCTCGCCCCGCTGACGGTCTTCGCCGCCGATTACCGTCGCGCGGAGTCCCTCAATCCTTCGTTCGTCACCGGCAAGGACGCCACCGGCGCCTTCCTCGCGGCCTTCCCGGCCAAGTCCCTCGCCCTCCTCCCGGGCGGCGAGCTCGCGCCCTTCCGGGTCGACGCCCGCCTCCTTGAGCTCGGCCGCGCGAAGTACCAGGTCTACTGCGCCGTCTGCCACGGCGCCGCCGCCGACGGCAACGGCATCATGAAGGTGCGCTCCGCCGTCGAGGGCGACGCGGCCATCGCGACCATCGCCAACCTCCAGGCCCCGCTCTTCCGCGCCTACCCGCACGGCCAGATCTACGACGTGATCGCCAACGGCAAGAACACGATGCAGCCCTACGGCGACAAGCTCTCCCCCGAGGAGCGCTGGGCCGTCGTCGCCTACCTCCGCGCCCTCCAGCTGTCCCAGGCCATGCCGGCCGACCTCGTCCCCGCCGCCGTGAAGGCCACCGTCAAGTAATTCGCACATGAGCGCCACTCCTGCCTCCCTCCCGGCCCACTGGAAGAAATTCCTCTTCGCCGGCCTCGCGGCCCTCGCGGTCGTCTGGTTCTTCGCCTTCCAGGCCGCCACGCACGGCGACCATCGCGGGCCCCTCTCCGTCATCCTCGGCGCGCTGTTCTGGGTCGCGACCCTGATCGGCCTGCTGATGCTCACCATGATCACCCGCGTCTTCGACGCCGGGTGGGCCCCGGTGATCCGCCGCACCTGGGAGCTCGCGCTGCCGGCCTTGCCGATCGTCCTGCTGCTGAGCGTGGTCCCGATGGCCTTCATCCCGAAGTTCCGCCACCTCCTCTGGGAATGGACCAACGCCGAGCACCTCCTGCCCAGCGGTCACGCCGTCGGTCATGACCCGATCCTCCAGGCCAAGAGCTGGTTCCTCAACGAGGGCTTCTTCCTCGCCCGCATCGCCTACTACGTGGTGTTCTTCGCCGTGCTCGTCTGGGCGCTCCGCCGCGGCTCCTTCGCCCAGGACACCGACCGCACCGCCGGCCACACGCATCGCCTCCACGCGATCTCGGCCGCCGGCATCCCGCTCGCCGCGGTCTCGCTGACGATGCTGGCCTTCGACTGCCTGATGGCCCTCTCGTACCACTGGTTCTCCACCATGTACGGCGTGTGGTTCTTCGCCCTCTCGATCCGGCTCGCGCTGGCGTTCACCGTCATCGCGACCTACCGTCTGTCCAACGGCGGCTGGCTCGACGGCATCCTCAACCAGGCCCACCGTCACGTGCTCGGCTGCCTGATGCTGGCCTTCACCGTCTTCTGGGCCTACATCAGCTTCTCGCAGTACTTCCTGATCTACACGGCCAACATCCCCGAGGAGACCTTCTGGTATAACATCCGCGAGTTCGACCCGGTGACGGGCGCCAAGAACCAGTGGTGGGGCGTCTCGCTGTACCTCATCTTCGGCTTCTTCCTGCTGCCGTTCCTCTCGCTGCTCTTCTACCGCACCAAGATCGTCGCCGGCCGCCTGCTCGCCGTGGCGTCCATCATCTTCGTCGGCGGCCTCGTCGACCTGTGGTTCAACGCGGTGCCCCGCCAGATCAACGCCGCCGGCACCCCCGAGGGCTTCGTCGTCTCGCCCTTCCTGACCTCCTACCTCGCCGTCGACGTGCTCGCGGTCCTCGGCTTCGGCGCCCTCGTCGTCGCCGTCCTGCTGCGCGCCGCCGGTCGCCACGAGACCATCCCGGTCCACGACCCCCGCATCCTCGAGTCCATCAACTACCATGAGTGAGTCCTCCCAACCGCGGGAACCCCGCCCCCTGATCCCGGCCCAGGTCGCCTCCTGGCTCGGTCTCGTGGCTTTCCTCGCCGCGGCCGCCGTCGTCGTCGGTTACGCCTACTTCGCCACCCGGCCGACGACCAACAGCGACGCCGAGCGTCGCGCCGCCCAGAAGGCGCTACGCGCCAAGACCGAGACGGAAGGGCAGGCCCTCCTCGCCGGCGCCGCCCGCAACGCCGACGGCACCTTCCGCGTCCCCGTGGAGACCGCGATGTCGGTCATCGCCGCCGACCCGAAGGCCCTCGCGTCCTTCAAGCCCGCTCCGGCGGCTCCGGTCACCGCATCCGCGCCGGTCGCCACCGCCTTCGTCGCCGCCGACGCGGACACCCTGAAGCGCGGCGCCGCCGTCTACGCCCGTACCTGCCTGGCCTGCCACCAGCCGACGGGCAAGGGTCTGCCGCCCGTCTTCCCGTCGATCGCCGGGACCCCGATCGTGGTCGGCAATCCCGAGCTCCCGATTAAGTTCATCCTCCAGGGACTGATGGGGCCCATCACCATCGAGGGTACCACCTACAATAGCATGATGCCGCCCGTGGTCGGGGTTTCCGACCAGGATATCGCCGACGTCCTCACCTATGTCCGCCAGAGCTTCGGCAACAAGGCCAACGCGGTCACCCCGGCCCAGGTCAAGGCCGTGCGCGACGCCACCGCCGGCCGCACCGCTCCCTGGACCACCGCCGAACTCGGCCTCAAATAATCTTCCCACCCTTCGCCCAAGATGAGTCAGGAAAATCGTCCCGCCCGCCCGTCCGGTCGCCCGCCCGAGTCCGGCTTCGCCCGTCTCTCGCGCACCGAGTCCGGCCTCCGCGGCCCGTTCCTCTGTTTCTTCGCCTCCGCCGTGCTCTGGCTCGTCGTGGCCTCCGTGCTCGCGTTGGTCGCCGCCGTGAAACTGCACCGTCCGGACTTCCTCGGCGCCTGCGAACTGACGACCTACGGTCGCGTCACCGCCGCCGCCCGCGACACCTTCGTCTACGGCTGGGGCTTCAACGCCTTGTTCGCGGTCAATTTCTGGCTGATGGCCCAGCTGGGTCGCTTCGAGTTCCGCAACGGCTGGCTCGCCACCCTCGGCGGCGCCACTTGGAACCTCGCGCTCACCTACGGCGTCGTCCAGATCATCCGCGGTGAGCTCGGTGGCTTCGCCTTGCTCGACCTCCCCCGCGAGGTCGGCCCGGTGCTGCTGCTCGCTTTCCTCCTGTCGGCCCTCTGGTCCGTCGTGGCCTACGCCCGTCGCCCGGGCGGCCAGAACTTCGTCTCCCAGTGGTACATCGTCGGCGCCACGTTCGCGCTGCCGCTCGTCTACCTGCTCGCGCAGCTGATGGTGCTTTGGTTCCCGACGGTCGGCACGGTCCAGGCTCTGGCGCATGCCTGGTTCGTCCAGAACCTGCTCTTCCTCTGGTTCGGTGCCTCCGCCTTGGCCGCCGCCTACTACTTCGTCCCGAAGATCCTGGGGCGTGCCCTCGGGCATTACTACCTCGCGCCCGTCGGTTTCTGGACCCTCTTCCTTTTCGCCGGCCTCGGCGCCCCCGCCGCGCTGCTCGGTGCCCCGATCCCCATCTGGCTCCAGTCCGTCGGTGTCGTGGCTTCGGTCCTCGGTCTCGTGCCGGTCGTCGTCCTCGCGATCAACTTCCTCTCCACGCTGTCCGTGGACGGGGGCTGGTCCCGTTCGTGGAACAGCACCACGCTCCGCTTCGTCGTGGTCGGCATCGTGAGTTTCCTCCTCTTCGGTCTCCTGACCGCGGTCTGCTCGACCCGCGACCTGAGCGCGACGCTCGCCTTCACCAGCTTCGCCGAAGGCCAGGTCCAGCTGCTGACCTACGGCGCCGCGACCATGATCCTCTTCGGCGCCAGCTACTTCATTCTCCCTCGCCTGACCGGTTCGCTCTGGCCCTCCTCCAAGTTGGTGCACGTCCACTTCTGGTCCGCGTTCCTCGGCTTGCTCATCGCCGTCGGCGCGGCCTTGGTCGGTGGCTGGCAGGCCGGTCAGCAGCTCGCGACGCCGGCGGTCTCCGCCGCCCAGGTCGCCGCGCAGTCCGCCCCGTGGGCGCTGGCCGGTTCGCTCGCGGCCCTGCTGCTGCTCATCGGCCACGTCGCCTTCGCCCTCAACGCCTTCGGCATGATCCTTTCTTCCACCACCCCGACCTCCGATGGTCGCTCCGACTAATCCGGCCCCATGAAGAACCTCAACCTCCTCCTCGCCGGCGTCTTCTTCTGCGTCGCCGCCGTCTGGACCGGCCTGCTGGTCACCGCCCAGGTCCAACTTGGCTCCCTCGGCCGCGCTCCTGCCGAGGAAGGCGGTCCGCTGTTCCCGGCGCGCGAGCCCGGCCTCGCCATCCAAGGTCGGGCCGTCTACCTCGACCTCGGTTGCGTGGCCTGTCACACCCAGCAGGTCCGTCCGGCCGGTCAGGGTAGCGATATCGCCCGCGGTTACGGTGTCCGCCCCAGCGTAGCCCGCGACTACGTCCTCCAGCCGCAGGTGCTGCTCGGTCAGCGCCGCGTCGGTCCGGATCTCGCGAACTACGGCGCCCGCGCCAAGTCCGACGCCGAGCTCGCCGCTTTCCTCGCCGCCCCGGCGGCCGGCGTCAGTCATCCGCCTTACGCCTTCCTCACGGCCGAGCGTTCGGCCGCCCTGGTGGCGTACCTCAAGTCCCTCCGCCAGGACTACTCCTCGCCCGAAGCCAAACTGAAGCAGTGATCCCATGAACGACCGTAATCGTCATCCCGACCGCAACCGTCCGCCCCAGGGCAACCCTGGTCCCGCCGCCGACGGCTTCTCCGACGGCCGCCTCGTGGAGGTCCACTCGCTGCTCGCCCGCGAAAAGGAGGAGCCGCGCGAGGGCTTCGCCCTGACGCCGATCTTCATCGTCTTCCTCTTCTGCGGTTTCGGTTTCTGGGGCGGTCTCTACCTTACCCGTCACAGCGGGAACTTCGCCTCCACGGCCTTCGACGTCAACGCTCCCAAGGTCACGGCCGCGACCGGCCCCGTCGAGTTCGAGCCCGACGCCGCCAAGGGCGAGAAACTCTTCGTCGCCAACTGCGCCGCCTGCCACCAGGCCACCGGCCTCGGCGTGCCCGGTGCCTTCCCGCCCTTGGCCAAGTCCGCCTGGGTCGCGGGTGCGGAAGACCGCCTCATCAAGGCGATCCTGGTCGGCCTAGCCGGCGAAATCGAGGTCAACGGCGTCAAGTATAACGGCAACATGCCCAACGTCGGCGCGGCCCTCAAGGACGCGCAGGTCGCGCACATCGCCACCTACGTGCGCCAGGCCTGGGGTAACACCGCCGGTCCGGTCATGGACACGAAGGTCGCCGAGGTCCGCAAAGCCATCGGAACCCGCGGCCAGTACGCGCCGGCGGACCTCCTGAAGGAGCACCCGCTCGAGGCCAAGTAAGCCTCCGGCTGATCTGACCAAGCAGAAGGCCCGGCAGCTCGCGCTGCCGGGCCTTCTCGTGGGCCGCGGGCCCGCCCTTAGGCGTGCTTGCGGATGAAGGCGGCGATGTCCGACTTCGGACGGGCGCCGACCATCTTATCCACCACGACGCCGTTCTTGAAAAGGAACAGGGCGGGGATGGAGGTCACGCCGAGCTGCTGGGCGAGCGCGGGGTTGCTGTCGACGTCGACCTTGGCGATCTGGACGGAACCGGCCATCTCGCCGGCGAGCTGGTCGAGGACCGGGCCGAGCTGCTTGCAGGGGCCGCACCAGGTGGCCCAGAAGTCGACCAGCACGGGCACGCTGGCGGACTTGATCGACGAATCAAAGTTCGTCGTGTCGAGGTTGGAGATCAGTTCGGATGCCATGGGAGAAGCGCTCAACCCTTCGTCTTGACGAAGAGCTCGAGGTAAAGGATCACCGCGGCGGCGATGGAGCCGGCCATGGCCAGGACGTCCAAGGACGCGGCGACGGGGCCGACGTTACGGTTGAAAGCCGGGGACGGGCGCGGGGCCGAGGGCGGCGGGGCGATCGGCGCGCGGGGGGCGGTCGGAGCCGGGGCGGCGCCGACGGCCGGAGGCGGAGGGATCGCGCCGGGAGCAGGGGGCGGAGGGGGGACGATGGGCGTCGCGGCGACCGGCTTGGCCAGCTTCAGCTTCGGCGGCTGCGGCGCGGCGTTTTCACCTTCGGGCGGAGGAGGGGGAGGCGGGGTGGACTCGGTGCTCATCGGAGGAACGTCAGTCAAATGTCGGCCGGAAGGTGAGTCAATAAACCAGTGGCGGTTTTTTCGCCCTCAGGCCGAGCCTTCGTGTTTGCGGAGCAGGTCGCGCACCTGTTCCGCCGGCGCGTCATGGAGGCTGCGTCCTTGCCGCCGGAGATCCTCCACCGTCTTGATGACCGTCTCCGTCATCCGCTCGTGGGTCTCCGCCGAGCCGCCTACGAGGGAAAAGCCTTCGCCGCGGGTGATCCGCTTGTGACGGTCCTGGGCATCAAGCCCGAGACCGAGCAGGTGGTTTTTCGCGCGCTTCGGGCGAGCCATCCGCTCAGGATGGGCGCTGGCCCGGGTCTTTTCAAGCCCGCGGCTCACTCCGCCGGGGCGGTCGGCGCGTCGAACTCGGAGGTCCCGTCGGCGGCCTCGCCGGCGTTGGGGCCGGCGTCCGCCTCGGCCTTGGCGCAGTTGATCTCGGCGAAGGCGGCGTCCTGCTCGAGTTTGAGCTTCCCGAGGCGGGCCAGTTCCAGGCAGGCGAGGAAGGTGGCGACGAGCAAGCCGACGGTCGGGCGCTCCGGCAGGAGGCTGGTGAACACGAAGGTCGGTTCGGTCTCGAGGCGGCGGAGGATGGATTCCATCCGATCGGAAACGGTGACGTTCTCCGTCGTGATCGAGCCCGGTTGGATGCGTTCGGCCAACCGGCGCAAGACCAGGTTGAAGGTGTTCCAGAGTTCGATGCGGTCCGCCGGAGCGACGGGGCGGGCGAGGGCGTCGTCCCCCTGCGGCTGCAGGACGTAACGGGCGAGCAGGCCTTGGCGGTCGTCGACCAGCCCGCGGATGATCGCGGCGGTCTCCTTGACCCGCTTGTACTGGATGAGCTGCTGGACGAGGGCCCAGCGGGGATCCTGGCCTTCCTCGGGGCCGGGGAGGTCCTCCTCCGGCCGGCTTTCGACCGGCAGGAGCATGCGGCTCTTGATATACATCAAGGTCGCGGCCATGACGAAGAAATCCCCGGCCAGCTCGAGGTTGTCCTTCTCCTGGGTGCGGAGGATCTCGAGGTACTGCAGCGTCACCTTTTCGATCGGGATATCATAGATATCGATCTCGTTCTTGCGGATCAGGAAGAGCAGGAGGTCGAGCGGACCTTCGAAGACATCGAGCCGGATCGGCAGGTCCGCCGGCGGCAGGATACCGTCGGTCGGGATGGCGGGGGTGGCTGGGGAGTCGTCCTGCACGGTCAGAACCTGAACAATCGGAGGCGGACTTGGAAGCCCAATGAGCTGTTTCCTCGGTCGGTGACCCGTTTCAGCAGGCTGTATTGCATCTCCCAGGACTGCCCGAAACGTTGCCGGAGGCCGACCATCAGGAGGTTGGTCTGGTCGGTCGTCGCGTCGTGGTTGACCATGCCGAAGATCGTGTAGACCGAGTTGAGCATGACGTCGGCGTTCAGGCCGAGCTGGCGGGCCGCGAACCCTTGGTTCAGCTCGGTCCAGAAGGCCTGGGCGGTCCAGAAGTCCCCCGACCGGAAGGAGAGGGACTGGGTCGATTCCACCGGGGGGCCGCCGCCGTTGGGCAGCACGTGCAGCGAGTCGATCGTCACCCAGGTAGCCGGGGTCAGCGAGAGGTGCGTCACGAAGTTGGAGCGACCGTTGACCGTGAGGTCGGGCGAGCCCTCCCGCCAGTCCGTGAAGAAGTCGGCCCGGGCCAGCTGTCGCGTGCCTTGTTGGGCGTCGCGGGTCTCGAGGCTGTTGCGCAGGCCGAATCGCACGGACTCGGTCGCCGTGGTGCCGGCCGGGTCCAGCCGATCTGCCAGGTCGAAATCCCGGAGCACCGACGTGATGCCCAGGCGGTCGGACTGCGGCAACTGGCCGAACTTCCGGTCGGCCCCGGGCATCGCGCGGACCTGCAGCAGGGGGCGGAGATTATGACGCATCCCTTGGATGCCCCACTTCGGGGCGTCCAGTTCCCAGGAGCCCGTGGCGAGGCCTTCGAGATCGAAACCGGCTTGCCCGATCACCTTGCTCTCCGCCCCGTTGCCGAAGGCATCCGACCAACCGGTGGCGCGGACGCCGGCGATCGGCGTGAACGTCAGGTAATCGCCGGCCACCCACGGGTAGCTCAGGCCGTAATAGGCATCGAGTCGGGTGGTCGACCAAGCGCCGGCGGTGCCGGTCGCGGCGAGGTAGGCCGGGCCGTTAAGCGTGGCCGACGGACGTTCGCTCAGGTAGGCCAGTCCCAGGAAGGCGCGGCTTTGGAAGCCGGTAGCGCCCAGCGCCCGGGTCGGCAGGTCCAGACGCACCTCGGGTAGCCGTTGGACGACGTCCTGATAGTCGTCGGCTTTGACCGCCAGCCCGGCGCTGAGGAAGCCGCCCTCGACCGGCGCCGTCACCTGGAGCGTCGCCTCCGGGGTCGTCAGCCGCCCCACCAGGTTGGGTCGAAAATCTCGCAGGAAGTCGGGGTCGCTTTCGGTGAAGAGCCGGCCCGCCACCTCGACGCCGTCTTTGGTGCGGCCGATGACTTCGCCGTAGGCGAAGGAGCGGGCGCGGTCCGGCAGCCGGCCGAAATCATCGACCAGCAGGTCGCCGCTGTCCTGGATGAAGGCGCTGTTCAGGCGGGCCTTCCAGACCGTGCCGGTACCGGGGACCTTGCTGTTATCGTAGCGCAGGGCGGGGCCGGCCAGCCAGCCGGCCTTGGCGTAGTTGTCGAGCATCGCGCCCACCCAGAACGAGGGCGTCTGGCGCATCAGCACGGTCGAACGGACGAAGAAGCCCTTGAGCGGGGCGTTACCCATCCCGAGGAACAGTTCATAGGGCAGGTCGCGGTACCCTTGCTGACCGTAAGCGGGGAGATAGAAGAAAGGGATACCCGCGACGGTCGGGCGCACGTTGCGCATCGAGAGCCAATCGTCCTTCTCGGTGTAGGCGATCTGGCCGATGGCCAGGCTCATGCCCTGCGGGTCGGGTTCGTTGCGCCACATCCGCACGCCGGTCATGGTCTTGTCGCCGCGGACCATGCGCAGCTCCTCGGCCGTGAAGAACATCGGGCTGCGGCCGAAGCGGACCTGCCGCGCGACCACGGTGTCGGTCCGCGGGTCGAGCGTGGCCTCCTCGCCGAAGATGCGCAGGTTCGCGGTCGCGTAGACGAAGTTCCCGCGGGCGACGATCAGCCCGGTCCGCTGGTCGATCTTGACGAGGTCCGCCGAGAGCGTCGCGCCGTTGACCTCGACCATGCCCTTGACCGCGACGATGACCTTGCCGCCCTCCTCGGAGTAGAAGCTGTCGCCGCCGATGTTGGGCTGCACGCCGGCTCGCTTGGGCGCGCCGTCGCCCGGTTCCGCGGCGACGGCCGCGCAGGCGAGGCCGACGCTTGCGGCGAGAATCCAGAAACGACGACCGGGCATCGCGCCCAGACTTGTCGGTTGAGGCCTTCCCTCAAGGTTTTTCGGGCAATGAGCGCTTGCCGAGCCCCGCCCCCCGTGGATTGTCCAACCATGCGACTGAGTCCCGCCGAGTTGACCGCCCTGGTGGACGCGACGGAGACCTGCCCGCACCGCTTCCTCGGCCTCCATCCCCTCGGGGACGGGGATTGCGTGGTCCGTTGTCTTGTGCCCGGCGCCACCGCGGTGGAGGTCCGGGAACTCGCGACGGGCGCGGCCTTCCCGATGGAGCGGCTCCACGCCGTCGGGCTTTTCGAGCGGGTGCTCCCCGGCCGCGAGACGTTGCGTTACCGGCTCCGCGCGACCTACGCCGACGGCACGACGCGGGAACTGGAAGACCCCTACCGCTTCTGGCCGACGATCTCCGAGGACGACCTTTTCCTGCTGGGCAAGGGCGACGACCATCGGGTCTACCACAAGCTCGGCTCGCAGCTCCGGACGTTGGACGGGGTCGCCGGGGTCTCCTTCGCCGTCTGGGCGCCCTCGGCGCGCCGCGTGTCCGTGGTCGGTGATTTCAACCTGTGGAACGGTCGCGCCCACCCGATGCGCGCCCTGGGCGCCTCCGGCATCTGGGAACTCTTCGTGCCCGGCCTCGCCGCCGGCGCCCGGTACAAGTTCGAGCTCGTGGGGCCGCACGACCGCACCCCGTTTCTCAAGACGGACCCTTACGGTCTCCACTTCGAGCCATCGCCCAACCACGCCGCCATCGTCTGCGACCTCTCCGGCTTCGTCTGGAACGACGCCCTCTGGATGGAGGCCCGGCGTCGCCGCGATCCGCGGACCCGCCCCGTGTCGGTCTACGAGGTGCACCTGGCTTCCTGGCGTCGCGTCCCCGAGGAAGGCGGACGCGTCCTCGGTTACCGCGAACTGGGCGAGCAGCTGGCCGCCTACTGCGTGGAGCTGGGTTTCACGCATGTGGAGCTGATGCCTCCGTCGGAGCATCCCTTCGACGGCTCCTGGGGCTATCAGGTCACCGGCTTCTACGCGCCGACCCATCGGTTCGGCTCGCCCCTCGATTTCATGACGATGGTCGACACCCTGCACCGCGCGGGGATCGGCGTCATCGTCGACTGGGTGCCGGCGCACTTCCCGCGCGACTTCTTCGCCCTGGCCCGTTTCGACGGCACCCACCTGTACGAGCACGCCGACCCGCGCCTGGGCGAGCACCAGGACTGGGGGACCCTCATCTTCAACTACGGTCGGCACGAAGTGCGCGGCTTCCTTGTCGGTTCCGCGCTGTCCTGGCTCGAGCGTTTCCATGTCGACGGGCTGCGGGTCGATGCCGTGGCCTCGATGCTCTACCTCGACTATTCCCGCAAGGCGGGCGAATGGATCCCGAACCGCCACGGCGGGCGGGAGAACATCGAGGCGGTCGAGTTCCTCCGGCAGGTCAACGCGCTCGTCCATCTCTATCACCCCGGCGTCGCGATGATCGCCGAGGAGTCGACCTCGTTCCCCGGGGTCACGAAGGAGGTCTCCGCCGGCGGCCTCGGCTTCGACCTCAAGTGGAACATGGGCTGGATGCACGACTGCTTGGGTTACTTCCGGCAGGACCCGTTGTTCCGGAAGTTCCACCACGACAAGCTCACCTTCGGGATGCTTTACCAGTGGAGCGAGGCCTTCGTGCAGTCCTTCTCCCACGACGAGGTCGTGCACGGCAAGGGGTCGCTGATCGGCAAGATGAGCGGCGCGGACGACGCCACCAAGGCCGCCAACCTCCGCTCGCTGCTGGCCCTGCAGTGGACCTGGCCGGGCAAGAAGACCCTCTTCATGGGCTGCGAGTTCGGCCAGTTCGCCGAGTGGAAGTACGACGCCTCCCTCGACTGGCACCTGCTCGCGTACCCGCTGCACGCCGGCGTGCAGCGCCTCGTGGCCGACCTCAACCGGCTCTACGTGGGCGACGCCGCCCTCGCCGAGAACGAGCTCCGCCCGGAGAGCTTCGAATGGTTGGTGACGGACGACGGCGCCCAGAGCGTGGTCGCCTTCGAGCGCCGTGCGCGCGGTCGCGCCTGGATCGTCGCCGGTAATTTCACGCCCGTCGAGCGGACCTACCGCCTCGGCGTGCCCTGGCCCGGTCGCTGGGAGGAGGTCCTCAACACCGATTCCCGGCACTACGGCGGACAAGGGTTGGGCAACCTCGGCGGCGTCAAGGCCGAGCGCATCCCCTGCCAAGGCCGGCCTTGCTCGATCGAGGTCCGCCTGCCCGGCCTGTCCGTCGTCGTCTTCCGTCTCGACGCCCCATGAGTCCGCTTCGCTCCGACCTTTTCCGCGCGCACCTCGCCGCCGATCCGGCCAACCCGCTGTTCCGTTTCTCCCTCGGTCAGGAACTGCTCAAGGAGGGGGCGCCCGCCGAGGCCGCCGAGCATCTCCGGCAGGCCGCCGCGGCGAAGACGGACTGGATGATGCCGCGGATCCTGCTCGGCCGGGCCTTGGCCGCCGTCGGCGACGGCCCCGGCGCCCGCGTCGCCTGGACGGAGGCGCTCGCCCTCGCCGTGGCGCAGGGGCACGAGGAGCCCGAGGCCGAACTGCGCGCCTTGCTCGCGGGCCGCTGAGTTACTCGACGCGTTCGAGGGTGACGCGGCGCAGGTCCATCACGGCGGCACCCTTCTTCTTCACGGGGCGGACCGTGAGCGTGTTCGCGCCGGCGGCGAGCTCGAGCACCCCGACCTCGCGCGGGACGAACCGCTGGAAATGGCCGGTCTCCACGACCGTGAATTCCGCGCGCGCCGCGCCGACCTCAAGCGCGACCGTCGAGCCGCCGCTGCCCTTGCCGCAACCTTGCAGGACGCTCACGCGGTACTTGCCGGGCTGCGCCACCGGGAAGGTCCAGGAGGCCGTGTCGGCCGGGTCGACCCAGAAGCCGAGCGTATCCTTCTGGGGCGGGTCTTCATATTTGAGCTTCTTCGCCTGCACCTGGGCGTCCTTGGCCTCGAGGAAGATCAGGGCGTTGGGGCCCGTCGGCGTGGCATCGTCCATCGCCCGGCGCCAGTCGGCCATGAGCGGGCGCATCGCCGCGGAGGTCGGGAGCGCCTGCACCCGGGTGGCGTCGAACTTCACGAAGCAGTTTTCCCAGCGGCTCCGGTCGAAGTCCGGGTTGGCCTTGGTCGGGGCGGCCCCCACGGAGCGCCGCCAGGCTTCCAGCTTGCCGCGCAGCGCGGCGACCCGGGCGGGCTCCGCCGCCGCGAGATCCGTCTGTTCGCCGGGATCCTTCGCGAGGTTGTAGAGTTCAAGGCTGCCGTCCTCGTACTGCTCGATGAGTTTCCAGTCGCCCTCGCGGATGACGCCGGCGGGTCGACCACCCTGGTTCATGTAGTGTGGCTGATGCCAGGTGAGCGCGCGCGGGGCCGGCGAGGCCGGCTGGCTGTCGAAGAGCAGGGGGCCGAGGTCCTGGAAGTCCTGGACGGCGGGGCGGGCCGCCTGGGCCAGGCCGCAGAGGGTGGGGAAGAGGTCGCCCAGCACGACCGGTGCCGCGATCTCGCGCGTCGCGAGCCGTCCCGGGTAGCGGATGATCAGCGGGGAGCGTAGCCCGCCTTCGTAGACGAACCCTTTGCCGGCCCGCCAGGGTGCGTTGTAGGTCGGCGGCGTCTCCTTGAGTTCGGAGACGTGGACGCCGCCGTTGTCGGAGGCGAAGATGACCACGGTATTCTTCGCCACGCCTTGGTCGTCGAGGGCCTTGAGCACGCGGCCGACCGCGGTGTCGAGCGATTCGACCAGCGCGGCGTAGGTCGGGTGGAAGGCTTGCGCGTTCGCGGCGATGCCTTGGGCCGGGGCCGCGAGCGGGATGTGCGGGTTGTCGAACGCGAGGTACAGCAGGAAGGGCTTGGCCTTGCTACGTTCGATGAATTTCACGGCCGCTTCGGCCTGGCCGAGCTCGCCTTTGCCGCCGAGGGGGGATTCCGCCCCGGGGTTGGGTCGGCTGGGGACGAATTCGTCGAAGCCGTGGTCGGTCGGTTGGTGTCCCTTGCCGCCCACGTGCCACTTGCCGACCGCCATCGTCGCGTAGCCTTTGGTCTTAAGTACCTCGGCGATCGTCGGCACGCCCGCCGGCAGGGCGAGGTTGACCGGGGCGCTGAGGAGGCGGTGGGACGCCCGGTCCGAGCGGCCCGGCAGGAAGGTCGTGATCCGTAGTCGCGCGGGGCTCTGGCCGGTGAGCAAGGCCGCCCGGGACGCCGAGCACACCGAGGCGGCCGCGTAGGCTTGGGTGAAACGCACGCCCTCGGCGGCGAGCCGGTCCAGGTTCGGCGTGCGCTGGTCTTTGCGTCCGTAGCAACCGAGGTCGTTGATGCCGAGGTCATCGGCGAAGAGGATGACGATGTTCGGGGGCGCATCGGCGGCGCGCGCCGGGAGGCACAGGGTGACGACGGCGAACAACAGGCCGAGGAAGAGGCGGGGCATGTCAGGGTTTTAGCGGCCCGGCGGGTTGTGCAAAGGGTAAAACCCGCTTTGCTCCCCTCATGGACGCCCCCCTCCTCCGTGCCGGCCTGGCCGGCGTCGATTTCGCCCTGGCGGCGGTCTGCTGGCTCATCCTGCTGTGCACGTATCCGGATTTCGCCCGCTGGCGCTCCGAGGGCTTCGCCGCCGCCCACGACGCCTACACGCGGAAAGTCGGCTGGGTCATCGGTCCCTTGCTCGGTCTGCAGATGGCCGGCCACCTCGCCGCCGCGCTTCTCGCCGGCGCCTACCTCGGCCTCGCCTTGGTGGTGGTCTGCTGGGGGCTGACCGCCGGGTGGTCGGTGCCGTGCCACCGTCGGCTCCGCGACGAAGGGCCGGCCTCGCCCGCCTTGGCCGGGTTGATCCGCTCGCACCGCTGGCGGACGGCGCTGTGGACGCTGACGGCCTTGGATTCCATCCGGCGGGCCGCGGGTTGACAGCGAACCGACGGGCATGATGCTCGAGGCTGATGAAGCCAGCCGACCCGAGCGCCGCCCGCGCCGCCTCCCGCTGGGGAGCCTTCCGCCGGTTCCTCGGGTTCGTCGGCCCCGGCTTCCTGGTCTCCGTCGGCTACATGGATCCCGGCAACTGGGCCACGGACCTGGCCGGCGGTTCGCAGTATGGTTATGCGCTCCTGTGGGTGATCCTGCTGTCGAACCTGATGGCGATCCTGTTCCAGCACCTCTGCGTGCGGCTCAACGTCGCGACCGGGCTCGACCTCGCCCAGGCCTGCCGGGAGCGCTATTCGCCGCTCGTCGGCAAATTCCTCTGGGTCGCCGCGCAGCTGGGCATCATCGCGATGGACCTCGCCGAGCTGCTCGGTTCGGCCATCGCGCTGCAGATCCTCTTCGGTATCCCGCTGTTCTTCGGCGCCATCATCACCGCCTTGGACGTGCTCGTGCTGCTCGCGCTCACGCGCCTCGGCTACCGCTGGCTCGAATCGCTCGTCGCCGTGCTCGTCCTGACCATCGCCGCCTGCATCGGCGTGGAGCTCCTGCTGGCCAAGCCCGTCGTCGCCGAGCTGGTGAGGGGCTTCCTCCCCACGACGGCAGTGCTGACCCGTCCGGGCATGCTTTTCGTGGCGCTCGGGATCATCGGCGCCACGGTCATGCCGCATAACCTCTACCTCCATTCGTCGATCGTGGGCTCCCGGGAATTCGGGCGGACCGATGCGGAGCGCCGCGAGGCCATGCGCTTCGCCACGTGGGATTCCACGCTCGCGCTGAGCCTGGCCTTCTTCGTCAACGCCGGCCTGCTCGTGCTCAGCGCCGCGGCGTTCCACGGCCGTCCCGAGGCCGTGACCGACATCCGCGAAGCCCATCGCCTTTTGGACGGCGTGCTCGGGGCCACGTTCGCCGGGACGCTCTTCGCCGTCGCGCTCCTCGCTTCGGGCCAGAACGCGACCATCACCGGCACCATGGCCGGCCAGATCGTCCTGGAAGGCTTCCTGAAGATCAAGACGGCCGGCTGGATCATCCGGGTGGCCACGCGCCTCGCGGCGCTCGCGCCGGCGTTGCTGGTCATCGGCCTGTCGGGCGAGGGCAGGGTGGAGTCGCTGCTGCTCTGGAGCCAGGTCATCCTCAGCCTGCAGCTCGGTTTCGCCTGCTGGCCGCTGGTCCGCATGACGGGCGATGCCCGGCTCATGGGCGCCTTCGTCGCGCCGCGTTGGGTGCTGATCCTGGGCTGGATCGCCACCGCCCTCGTCGTGAGCGCCAGCTTATGGTTCGTGGTGGGCGTATTTTCATAAGCCATTTTTAATCAGTGTTTTATGTGAATAAAATATCTAACTCGACTTAATCATAGTAACATTAGTAATGTTAACTAAATAAAGGAATGCACCCTTTCTCCCTCATGCGTGGGCTCTGCTTCGCCTTGGTCGCCCAAGGTGCGGGGGTGTTCGCGGCTGAGACCGGGTACTACCGCGAGGCCGGAAGTTACAGCACGAGACGCGATCCCGACGTGCCGACCTATGTCGAGCAAGTCGGTTCCTACGATCTTGGTTTGGACTATCGCCTGCGCTTCGAGCACCGCGACGATGATATCCGTCGCGCCGTCGACGGCGCCGACGAACCCTTCCTGCATCGGACGCGGGTTTACCTCGGAGTGCGCGACGTGTTCGCGCCGTTCCGCGCCGCCGCCGAACTCCAGGATGCGCGGCGAAGTGGAGGGAACTTCGCCCCCGATAACCGCGATTTCAATCAGTGGGAACTGATCCGACTCTACGCGGAGCTGCGGCTGGACCACGCGCTTCCCGGTGACCCCCGGGGGCAGACCCGACCGGTCGCGGTGCGTTATGGCCTCCACAATTTCGAGTTCCTCGATCGTCGACTGATCGGCAACAACCAGTGGCGGAACACGGCCAATGCTTTCCGTGGCTTCCAAGCCTACGTGGGGCAGGAAGCCAACGACTGGCAGGTCGAGCTGCTGTCGGTCCAGCCGCTGGCCCGACTGCTCGGCGAGCCTGACCGGCCCGTCGAAGGCCAGCGACTCTGGGCCGCCATCGGGCATTGGCGTCGCTGGTCGGAGGTCATCACCCTCGAGCCGTTCTACCTGCGGCTGGATGACGACAGCGTCGCCGGCGGCCGCGTCGTGCACTCGCCCGGCCTGCGGGCCTATGGCCTCCTCGGAGCCTCGGGCTGGGACTTCGATGTCTCCGCCCTCGCGCAGTTCGGCCATGCGGGCGCCCGCGAAGTCTCCGCCTGGGCGGCCAACGCGGAGTTGGGCTACCGTTTCCGTGACCCCTGGAGATCCCGCCTCAGCGGTTTCTTCGGCGCGGCTTCCGGGGATCGCGATCCGGGCGACGGCGAGGATAACCGCTTCGAGCGGTTCTTCGGTTTCGGCCGGCCGTGGTCGGCCAACGATTACGTGGTCTTCGAGAATATCCTCGCGCCGAAGCTCCGTTATGAGGCGACGGTCTCCGAGCGACTGCGCTTCGACCTCGGCTACAGCTGGTATCGGCTGCAGAGCGCGACGGACCGGTTCTACAACGCGGCGAACAACCGGGACGCGACCGGCGCGAGCGGCGCCGACCTCGGCCGCGAATTCGACGTCCGCCTCCGCTGGCAGGCCGCGCGCGGGCTCGACGTCACCCTGGGCTACGCCCATTTCGTCGCGGGCGCCTGGATGCGCCGTCAGGTCCGCGGCGGCGACACCGATTTCGCCTACCTCGAACTGCAGTGGAAACCTTTCTGACCATGATTCTCTTCGTCCGTGTTCCCGTCCTCGCGCGTCTGCTCGCGGTCCTGTGCTGCGGCCTTGGCGCGGCGCGCGCCGACGAAGCGGCGACCTTGCGCGTCGGCTTCTTCCCGAACCTCACGCACGCGCCGGCCTTGGCCGCGCGCCAGCTCGAGCGGGAGCAGGCCGACTGGCATCGGTCGCGCCTGCCCGCCGGCACCCGGCTCGAATGGCGCGCCTTCAACGCCGGCCCGTCGGCGATGGAGGCCTTGCTGGCCGGGGCCGTCGACGTGACCTACGTCGGCCCTTCGCCCGCCCTCAATGCCCACGTCCGGACGAAGGGCGCCGAGATCCGCGTCCTCGCGACCGTGGCGCGCGCCGGCAACGCGTTGGTCGTGCGCAAGGGCGCCGGCCTCGCCGCGCCGGCCGATTTCCGGGGTCGTCGGCTCGGCACACCCCAGCTTGGGAACACGCAGGATATCGACGCGCGGGTCTGGCTGCGCTCGGGCGGCCTGCGCGTGCATCTCGGCGGCGGCGACGCCCAGGTGGTGCCCGCCCAGAACGCCGAACTCATGTTGCTGTTTTCCCGGGGCGACATCGACGCGGCCTGGACGGTCGAGCCGTGGGTGACGCGCCTGACGGAGGAATTCGGAGGCGAAATCCTGGTCGAGAAGAAGGAGGCGCCGATCACCTTGCTGGTGACGAGCGTTTCGGCGCTGGGGCGCCGTCGCGCCGAGATCGAGGCCTTCGTCCGCTCGCACCAGGCGTTGCGCGACAAGTTGCTCGCGGACCGACCCGACTACGAGCGCCTCGTGCGCGCCGGCCTCTCCGCCGAGACCCGTTCGACGCCGCCTTCGGTCGCCTTGGTCCACACCGCCCTCGGGCGGGTGGTGCTCGATCCGCGGGAAGATACCGCGGCACGCAAGGCCCGGCTCGCGGCCTCGTTCACCCGCTCGCTGCAGGATGCCTGCGACACCGGGCTGCTCCGTGGCGACATCGCCTTGCGGGGCCTGCTGGATGAGCTGGTCCCGGACGAGGTTCCAGCCGCCAAGTAAGCGATTGCCTGCCTCCGTCATTCGGCCTGAAATGGTTGGAAACAGGGGATACCAACCCTAATCATTATAAGATAACTAAACTTGACAAGTTAAGGTTAAGTCTGCCCAATCCCGCCTCCTGTTCGCCATGAGCACCCTGCTCGAAAAATCAGCCGCCCCCGCGGCGCTCACCCTCAACCACGTGACCAAACGTTTCGAGGGGGAGTCGGGACAGGTCACCGCCTTGGAGGACATCAGCCTGGAAGTGCGGGAAGGGGAGTTCTTAGCCGTCGTGGGCCCTTCTGGTTGCGGTAAGTCGACCTTGCTTAGCCTGTTGGCCGGCTTGGAGCACACGAACGAGGGAGAAATCCGCCTCGGGATCAGCCCGTGACGGCCCCGGGCCGGGATCGCCTCGTCATGTTCCAACAGGATGCGCTCTTCCCTTGGCTCAATGCTTTGGAGAACGTCCTCTTCGGCCTCCGCCTCAAGCCTGACCTCACCGAGGCCGAGCGTCTCGAGTCCGCCCGCTACTACCTGAACCTCGTCGGCCTCGGTAACAAGGAAAAGGCCCGCCCGCACGAACTCTCCGGGGGGATGCGCCAGCGCGTCGCCCTCGCCCGTTCGCTCGCCCCCAACCCGCGCGTGCTGCTGATGGATGAGCCGTTCTCGGCGCTCGACGCCCTGACGCGCGAGCAGCTTTACGGCGATATCCAGGAGATCTTCACGAAGCGCAAGAAGACCATCGTGCTCGTCACCCACAACATCCGCGAGGCCGTCTGCCTTGGCGACCGCGTGGTGCTATTCTCCCCCAATCCTGGCCGCGTCCAGCAGGTATTCGACGTTAACCTCCCGCGCCCGCGCCGCATGAACGATCCCGCCCTCGCGACCCTCGCCGCGGAGGTCACCACCGCGCTCTCCTCGCGGCTTCCCCGATGAATTCCCCCTCGCGACTGCCCCGTTTCGTCATCCCGACGCTCGTCGCCCTCCTCGCCCTCGGTGGTTGGGAGTGGTACGTGCGCAGCGGCCGCGTGAGCGAGGTCCTTGTGCCCGCGCCCACGCACATCGTGCAATGGTTCGCGGAGTCCCTGCTGAGCGGCGAGCTGCTCGCCGCCACCTGGGTGACGATGCGTCGCCTGATCCTCGGCTTCGCGATCGGCGCCGCCCTCGGCGTGCCGCTCGGAGCCCTCTGCGCCCGCGTCCGCTGGGTGCGCGACACGCTCGGCGTGCTGGCCCTCGGCCTGCAGACCTTACCGTCCGTCTGCTGGGTGCCGCTGGCCCTGCTTTGGTTCGGCATCCGCGAGGAAGCCGTGCTCTTCGTCGTCGTGATGGGGACCATCTGGGCCGTGGTCATCGCCGTCCAGGAATCCGTCCTCAACGTCCCGCCCCTCTACCTGCGCGCCGCGCAGACCATGGGCTCGAACGGCTGGCACCTCTGGTCCCGCGTCATCTTCCCCGCCGCCTTGCCGGGCGTGCTCAGCGGCATGAAGCAGGGCTGGGCCTTCGCCTGGCGCTCGCTGATGGCCGCCGAGATCTTCGTCGTGATCGTCACCGGCTTCGGGCTCGGCTCCCTCCTCAACGCCGGCCGCGAGCTGCTCCGCATGGACCAGGTCATGGGCGTCATGGCGGTCGTCATGCTCGTCGGCCTGCTCGCCGACCTGATCTTCTTCTCGCCCCTCGAGCGTTGGTTGCGCCGGTCGCGCGGGTTGGAGCGCTGAGGTCCGCCGCCTTTCCTGCTCGACCCCCGCCCCGGGGAGCCTAACCATCGGGGCATGTTCATCGACGAAGCCAAGGTCATCCTGAAGTCCGGCGACGGCGGGCACGGGTGCGTGAGCTTCCGTCGCGAGAAGTTCATCCCCAAGGGCGGACCCGACGGCGGCAACGGCGGCAAGGGCGGCGACATCGTCCTGCTGTGCGACCGCAACGAGGGCGACCTCCAGGCCTACCGCTGGCAGCCCCACCGCTCCGCCCGCAACGGCACGCCCGGCATGGGTCGCCAGTGCGCCGGTCCGGACGGCACCGACCTCATCATGCCCGTGCCGCCCGGCACCCAGGTCCTCGAGGAAGGCACCGGTCGCCTCGTGGCCGAGCTGACCGAACACGGCGACCGCGTCGTCCTCCTCGCCGGCGGCAAGGGCGGCCTCGGCAACATGAACTTCAAGAGCTCGGTCAACCAGGCGCCGCGTCGCACCACCCCGGGCTACCCCGGCGAGAAGGGCGAGTTCCGCCTCGTGCTCAAGACCATCGCCGATATCGGGCTGGTCGGCTACCCCAACGCGGGCAAGTCCACCCTGACCAACCTGCTCACGGCGGCCCGTCCGAAGACCGCGCCGTATCCCTTCACCACGCTGCATGTGAACGTCGGCGTGATCGAGTACCCCGACCGTTTCGACCGCATCGTGATGGCCGACATCCCCGGCCTGATCGAGGGCGCCCATGACAACCGCGGTCTCGGTCACCAGTTCCTCCGCCACATCGAGCGCTGCACGCTGCTCGTCTTCATCATCGACATGGCCGGCAGCGAGAACCGCAAGCCGTGGGACGACTTCAAGGTGCTCGAGCGCGAGCTGCGCCTCTACTCCCAGGTGCTCGCCGGCAAGCCGCGCGTGATCGTCGCCAACAAGCTCGATCTCCCGGACGCCCCCAAGTACCTCAAGGAGTTCCAGGCTCGCGTGAAGGAACGCGTGATCCCGATCTCCTGTTTCAGCGGCGATGGCCTCGAGGACCTGCGCACGCAGCTCTGGAACGCCGTGAAGGGCCCGGTCGACCAGCGCCCGAAGGCCCCGGCCCCGGTCGTCCATGAATTGCCGAAGCCGGCGAAGCCCGCGCCCAAGGCCAAGCCGGCGAAGAAAGCCAAGCCGGTCGCCAAGCCCGCCAAGAAAGCCGCGCCCAAAGCCAAGGCGAAGCCGGTGAAGAAGGCTCCGCTCAAGAAGCCGCCCAAGAAAGTCGCGCCGAAGGCCGTCCCCAAGAAGGTGAAGGCCAAGGCCAAGGTCGTGGCGAAGAAGTCCCCGGCCAAGCAGAAGGCCGCCCCGGTGAAGAAGGCGGCCGTCCGGACCAAGGCCAAGAAGAAGTAAGGCGCTCCCTTACTTCTGGGCGGGCTTGCGCTCCTTGAACTTCAACGACTCGGAGTTCAGGCAGTAGCGCAGGCCCGTCGGCTTGGGGCCGTCCTCGAAGACGTGGCCGAGGTGGCAGTCGCAGCGCGCGCAGAGGATCTCGACGCGCACCATGCCGTGCGAGCGGTCTTCGATGGTCGCGACGTTCTCCTTGGAGACCGGCTGGAAGAAACTCGGCCAGCCCGTGCCGGAATTGAATTTGGCGTCCGAAGAGAACAAGGGCAGGTCGCAGCAGACGCAGTGGTAAGTGCCGGCCTTCTTGTTGTCGAGGAGCGTGCCGCAGAACGGGCGCTCGGTGCCTTTGCCGCGCGTCACGTAGTATTGCTCCTTGGTCAGCTGGGCGGCCCACGCCTCGTCGGTCTTGATGACTTTGTCGACGAGCACGGGCTTGCCGACGCCGCCTTGGCCGTCGTCGAGGGTGACGAGCACCTGGGGGGCTTTCGGGGCGGAGGCTTCGGGCTTGGTCATGGGCTTGGGGGCGGGCGGGGTGGAAGGGGTGGCGGCGGCGAACAAGGTGAGTCCGGAGACGAGGGCGACGGCGACGAGGAGGGTGGGCTTCATGGGTTTAGCTGAAGGATTTGCCGCAACCGCAGGTGCTGGTCGCGTTCGGGTTGCGCACCTCGAAACCCTTGCCGTGCAGGCCGTCGTCGAAATGCACGGTGGAGCCGTCGAGGTAGGTGTGGCTGGCCGGATCGATGAGCAGCTTCACGCCCTCGCTCTCGAACTCGAGGTCGCCGTCCTTGCGCACGTCGAAGGCCATGCCGTATTCGAAACCCGAGCAACCGCCGGTCTCGACGAGGACCCGGAGCAGCGAGGCCGGGTCGGCCTGCTGGGCGTGCAAGGAGCGGATCTGGCGGGCCGCTTCGGGGGTGAGGTGGATCATACCTCCAAGTTTAGGCCCATCCTGCGGGAGTCAAGGGGCGGAAGCGGGTCTTGGCGGCTTGCCTCCTCGGGTAGGGTGGGGTAAACACCCGCATGCGCCGCATGGCCCTCATCCTCTTGGCGACCTTGGTCATCTATGTCGTCACGGGCTTGGTCATGGGCCTGCTTGTGACGCAGGGCATCTTCGCCGGTCTCTCCAACATCCCCGGGCAGACCGGCGGCTTCACGGGGTCGTTCTGGGGCGATGTCCAAGGCTTGCTCGACATCATGTTCCATGGCGGACCGACGCCGGACAAACCCCCCATCGTTTGGTTCATCGTTATCCTGGCGGTAGCTTTCCTGCAGGCCTGCCTGGTTTTCCTCCCTTTGCCCCTCGACCTTGCCGGCTCGCTGCAAGGCGGTCGCCTGCGCCCCCGGATCTTCGCCGCCGCGCTGTTGATCCCGCTTCCCTTCGTCCTCGCCGGACTTTGGTTGAGCGATGCTCTCTATTTCCTGCCGGGGCCGGCCAAGGACGTCGGAGAAATCGCGATGATGTCGATGCTCGGCTGCTTGGTGGCTTGGGGCGTCTCCTGGCTCGTCTGGATCCCCTTGCTCCTGCGCCGTTCCAAAGGCGAGCCGGACGCGGTCGAGCGGGCCGTCGCCCGGGCCCTGCGGGGGACCGCCATCGGCTGGGCCCTGTCGCTCCCTTGGCATTACGTGGTCCGCGAGCGGCAGACCTGTGTCTGCGCGACCGGCACTTTCCTCGGCCTGATCTTCGGGTTGATCGGACTGGTCTTGGTCGGCGGCCCGCTCCTGCTCGTGTTCGCGCGCGACCGGCGGATCCGCGCCGCGCTCCGCGCGGAGTGACTCAGAGCTCGCAGCCCTGCTGCGTCTCGCGCGTCGGCCGCGCGATCAGCCCGCGGTAAGGTTCGTCGGGGTAGGTCTCCGTGGCCCGCGCCCCGAGCAGGTGCGCGTCGCACACGCCCAGCAGCTGCGCCAGCGTCTCCGTGCGGCGCATCTCGTGCAGGAAATGGCCGTCGGCGTCGACCGCCAGACCGACGAAATTCAGGAACTTCTTGAGGCGACCGGCCTGCTTCTCCGGCGCCAAGGCCTGGTCGCAGCATTCCTCGACCAGCTCCTGGATGTAGGCGCGGACTTCGCCCAGGGTCGGCCGGAAGCGCGGGAGGCCTTGCTGGGTCTCGCGCCATTGGCGGAAGATCCACGGGTTCCGGATCGCGTGGCGGCCCATCATCATGCCGTGCGCGCCGGTCTCGGCCGTCAACCGCTCGGCCTTGTCGGCGGTCGCCACGTCGCCGTTGGCGATGACGGGGCAGGGGACCGAGCGGACCGCGTGCGCGATCGCGGCGTAGTCGACCTCGGACCAGTAGAGTCCCTTGACGGTGCGGCCGTGCACGGTGAGGAGGTCGACCTGGTGCTTCGCGACCAAGGCGAGGAGCGCGTCGAAGTGACGCTGGTCCTCGAAGCCGATGCGCATCTTGACGGTGAAGCGGCCGGGGATGGCCTGACGCATCGCGCCGAGGAGCTCGTCGACCTTCGCGGGGTCGCGCAGGAGGCCGCCGCCGACGTTCTTGCGGTAGACCTTCGGCGCCGGGCAGCCCATGTTCAGGTCGATGCCCGCGACCGGCAGCGTCAGCAGCGACCGGATGGTGCGGACCATGTGCGGGGTGTCCTCGCCGATGAGCTGGGCGAAGACGGGCCGGCCCGTGCCGTGGTTCAGGATCGAGTCGACGATGTGCTTCTCCGGCGTGGAGCTCTCATGCACGCGGAAATACTCCGTGACGAACCAGTCCGGCGCGCCTTTGCGGCCGATGACGCGCAGGAAGCCCGTCGTCGTGACGTCCTGCATCGGGGCCAGCACCGAGGGGCGCGTGCCGGCGACGACGGGGTCTGGGGGCGGGGTGCTCACGCCTGCTTGCGGAGGCGGGCCAGGGTCTCGGTCATGTCCTCGCAGGCGTCGAGGACGCTCTTGGCGAGGAAGACCGGGCGCTTGGCTTTGACCGCGAGGACCAGCGCGTCGCTGGGACGGGCGTCGACCTCGGCCAGCTTGCGCGCGACGGGGCCGTCCTGCCCGAGCAGCACGCGCGCGAAGAAGATGCCGTCCTTGACGTCGACGATGACGACGTGGACGACCACGGCGTCGAGGCCGAGCAGGAGGTGGAGCATGAGGTCGTGCGACTGCGGGCGCTCGGCGGTCTTGCCGGCGAGCGCGCCCTGGAGGGCCTCGCCCACGAGCGCGTCGACCTGGATGACCATGGTCTTCTGCTGAGTCACCAGGAAGACGGCGGTCCCGCCCTTGGTCGGGACGACCTCGATGCCGATGACGGGAATGGCCTCCGGTTTGCTCATGGTCCGACCTAGGTGTGGCGGGTTCGCCCCGCCCCGCAAGCCCGCGGTGCGCGGTCGGCTGCCCCGCCCGGCGGAAAACCCGCGTGCGACCTTGAAACAGGCGGCTTTAGGCGACAACTTATCCGCGTGCATCCTTTTCTGACCGACGACTTCCTCTTCGACTGGAGCCGCCTCACCCCGGCGCAGGTCGAGCCCGATATCCGCGCCGCCCTGGCGCAGTCTCGCGAACGGGTCGCCGCGTTCAAGCGGCTGACCGGCGCGCAGCTGACCTACGCGAACGTGCTGCTCGGGTTCGAGGCTGCCACGCGCGATCTCTCCCGGGCCTGGGGCCTGGTCTCGCACCTGGATTCGGTCCTCAACTCGCCGGAGCTGCGCAAGGCCTACGGGGCGATGCTCCCCGAGGTGACCGCCTACTTCACCTCGCTGACCCTCGACCCGGAGATCTGGGCCGTGTTCAAGGCCTACGCGGCCACCGCCGAGGCCGGTGCGCTGACCGGGGTGCGCCGTCGCTTCCTCGACGAGACGATGGCCGACTTCCTGGAGAACGGCGCCGACCTGCCGGCGGCCCAGAAAGACCGCCTCGCCGCCATCAACGCGGCGCTGGCGGAGAAGACCCAGAAGTATTCCGAGAACGTCCTGGACTCGACGAACGCCTGGGAACTGTTCGTCGACGACGAGTCCCGCCTCGCGGGCCTGCCCGCCAGCGCCCTCGCCGCCGCGAAGCAGTCGGCCACGACCAAAGGTAAGCCGGAATCCTGGCGCTTCACCTTGCACCAGCCGTCGGTCTACCCGGTGCTGCAGTACGCCCAAGACGCCGACCTCCGCCGCCAGTGCTGGGAAGGGCTCGGCCAGGTGGGCCTGAAGGATGCCTGGAATAACACCGCGCTCGTGGGCGAGATCCTCGCGCTGCGCCACGAGAAGGCCGGCCTGCTCGGCAAGGCCCACTTCGCCGATTTCACCACCGCCCGTCGCATGGCCCGCACCGGCGCCCAGGCGCTCGGGTTCATCGAGGACCTCGCGACCCGCATCCGCCCGAAGTTCCAGGCCGAGGTGGCCGAGCTCGAGGCCTACCGCGCCCGCCAGGCCGGCGACGCGGTGCGTCCGCTCCACCCGTGGGAGTTCGGTTTCTACGCCGAGCGGATGCGGCGCGAACTCCATGGGTTCGACGACGAGGCGCTGCGTCCGTGGTTCCCGGTCGATGGCGTGATCGCCGGCATGTTCCGCCTCTTCGGCGACTTGTTCGGCTTCCAGGTGGTGGGGCGCGACGCCCTCCATGTCGACCCGGTCACAGGTGCGCGCACGGTGATCCCCGCCGCGGCTCCCCGCGTCGACGGCGAGCCGGTCAGCGTCTGGCATCCCGAGGTGCGTTTTTACGAGATCCGCGATGGCGGGCGCCTGCTGGGCTCGTTCTACACCGATTGGTTCCCGCGCGAGTCGAAGCGCGGCGGGGCTTGGATGAACTTCTTCCGGACCGGCGGCCCGCGCGCCGACGGCTCCTTCGCCCCGCACCTCGGCCTGATGTGCGGCAACTTCACGCCGCCCGTCGCCGGGAAGCAGGCCCTCCTCACGCACGATGAGGTCACGACCGTCTTCCACGAGTTCGGCCACCTGCTCCACCACCTCCTCTGCGAGGTGGAGGTCGAGTCCCTCGCGGGCACCCGCGTCGCCTGGGACTTCGTCGAACTGCCGTCCCAGATCCTCGAGAACTGGTGCTGGGAAGAGGAATCGCTCGCGCTCTTCGCCCGTCACCACGAGACCGGCGCCCCGCTGCCGGCCGACCTGCTGGCGAAACTGGACGCCGCCGCCAACTTCCGGGCGGCCTCGGTCTGCATGCGTCAGCTGGCTTTCTCCAAGCTGGACCTGGACCTCCACATCCGCGCCCTCGAGCTCAAGGGCCGCGATCTCGACGCCCATTGGAACGAGGACTTCGCCGCCTGGCAGGCGCGCACGACCCGCCCGGCCCCGGCGATGGCCCGGCGCTTCAATCACCTCTTCTCCGATGCCACGGGCTATGCCGCGGGCTATTACTCCTACAAGTGGGCCGAGGCCCTCGAGGCCGATGCTTTCACCCGCTTCCTCAAAGAGGGGGTGCTGAACCCCAAGGTCGGCCGGGAATTGCGGGCCAAGATCCTCGCCAAGGGTAATTCGGAGCCGGCGGAGAAGCTTTTCCGTGATTTCATGGGCCGAGACCTCGATTCCGAGGCCCTGCTGGTCCGGGACGGGCTGGCCTGAGCCCCCGGTTTCGCCCGGTCGGCGCCGAAACCCCCATTTAGTGGGGGAGGGCGCCTTATTCCCCTTGCGCCAAGGCCTTTTTTCCTATGCGTAAGGCCTTTACAGATGAATCTCCGCAACATCGCAGTCATTGCCCACGTCGACCATGGCAAGACGACCCTGACCGACCGTCTCCTCTACCAGTCCGGCATGTTCCGGGCCGAGGACCTCGACAAGCTCGCCGGCGGCCAGCACGGCCTGATCATGGACTCGGGCGACCTCGAGCGCGAGCGCGGCATCACCATCACCGCCAAGAATTGCGCGATCAAGTGGACCGACCCTCGCGACCAGAAGGAATATAAGATCAACCTCATCGACACCCCGGGCCACGCCGACTTCGGCGGCGAGGTCGAGCGCGTGCTCAACATGGCCGACGGCTGCCTCCTCGTGGTCGACTCCTTCGAAGGCCCGATGCCGCAGACCCGCTTCGTGCTCTCCAAGGCCCTCGCCCTCGGCCTGAAGCCCATCGTCGTCATCAACAAGATCGACAAGCCGTCCGCCCGTCCGGACGCCGTCGTCGACGAGGTCTTCGACCTCCTGGTCGCCCTCGACGCGCCGGAGTCGGCCCTCGACTTCCCGATCGTCTACGCCTCCGGCCGCGAAGGCTGGGGCACCCTCGACCGCGCCAAGACCGTCGAAGGTCAGCGTCCGAAGGACCTGATGGACCTCTTCTACACCATCGTCGACAAGATCCCCGAGCCGTACGCGGAAGGTTCCTCCCGCGGCGCCGCCGCCGGCTTCAAGTCCCGTGCCGAGGCCTTGGCCAACCCGCTCCAGATCATGGTGACGGCCATCCTTTATTCCGACTACGTCGGCCGCATCGCGGTCGGCCGCGTCACCGCGGGCAAGATCTCCCCGGGCATGCCCGTCATGATGGTCACCCGCGCCGGTGAGCAGTTCAAACAGCGCGTGCTCGAGGTCGAGGTCTTCGAGGCCCTCGGCCGCGTCAAGGCCCAGGAAGTCACCGCCGGCGACATCTGCGCGGTCATCGGCCTCGACCACGTCGAGATCGGCGCGACCATCACCGATCTGGAGAACCCCCGCCCGATGCCGCCCGTCAAGGTCGACGAGCCCACCGTGACCATGGCTTTCCGCGTCAACGACTCGCCCTTCGCCGGCCGCGACGGCAAGTTCGTCACCGGCCGCCAGGTCGGCGAGCGCCTCGTCAAGGAGCTCGAGAAGAACGTCGCCCTTCGCGTCGACCGCGAGGCCGGCGCCGATGCCTGGAAGGTCTCGGGCCGCGGCCTGATGCACCTCGGCGTGCTCATCGAGACCATGCGTCGCGAAGGCTACGAACTCTCCGTCGGCAAGCCCGAGGTGATCATGAAGACCATCGACGGCGTCCAGTGCGAGCCCGTCGAGACCCTCGCGGTCGACTGCCCGGAGGCCTCCCAGAGCGACGTGATGTCCCTCGTGCTCGGCCGGCGCGGCGAGCTCCGCTCGATGGACGCCAAGGCCGGGACCAGCGGCTGGATCCACATGGAATTCAAGGTCCCGTCCCGCGCCCTCTTCGGCCTGCGCACCCTGATGCTCACCACCACGCGCGGTGAAGCCGTCATGTACCACAACCTCCTCGGCTACGAGCCCGTCAAGGGCGAGGCGCCCCGTCGCGCCGCCGGCGTGATGATCGGTGGCGAGGCCGGCGCGGTCACCGCCTACTCCCTCGACCGCCTCTACGACCGCGGCGACTTCTTCGTGAAGCCGGCCGACGAGATCTACCAGGGCCAGATCGTCGGCGAGCATTGCAAGGACAACGACCTTGAGATCAACCTCGTCATCGGCAAGAAACTCTCGAACGTCCGCGCCGCCGGTTCCGACGACGCCGCCAAGATCAAGCCGACGCGCCAGATGTCCCTCGAGGCCTGCCTCGAGTACATCGAGTCCGACGAGCTGGTCGAGATCACGCCGAACTTCATCCGCATGCGCAAACGCTGGCTGACGGAGAACGAGCGCAAGCGCAACTCGTGAGCCGCGGGCTCAGCCCGGACGGACCAACGTGAACCGATGGCCGCCTTCCGCGAGGAGGGCGGCCTTCATCGTCCAATGGCCCCGCGGCAGGCGGCCCGCCACGCGTTCCGGCCATTCGACCAGCACGTTCCAGGGCGACTTCGCCAGATCCCAGATCAGGAGGTCGTCGAAGCCCTCCGGGCTCGTCAGACGGTAGGCGTCGACGTGGAAGACCTGCCGTCCGCCGTCATAGACGTTGAGCAGGGCGAAGGATGGGCTCGTGATGTCCCCCGTCACCCCGAGCCCGCGGACCAGCCCGCGCACGAAGGTCGTCTTGCCCGCCCCGAGGTCGCCCTCGAGCGCCAACACCGTATCGGGCGGCAGCAGACGCGCGAACGCCGCGGCGGCCTGTTCCGTCTCCTCGCCGGAGAACGTGACGAGCCCGGTGGTCCAGGTGGCGAGGTCGGCGGGCGAACCCATGCCCGCAGTCTCCCCTCCGGGCGGTCGGGGGCAATCCGCAAAGAAAAGACCCGGCCACAGGGCCAGGTCCGGTCGCGAGGCTCGTGGCCCGGCTTACGAGACGATCCCGAGGGGCTTGATGCCCTGCCAGCCGCCGCGGGTGAAGTCGGGGCACTGGATCGGCATCGAGCCGTCTTTCACGGAGCGGACGGAGATCTCGAGGATCGAGGACCAGTCGGCCGCATCGTAGACGGTCATGTCGGGCGTGATGCCCTGGCGCAGGCAATCGAGCATGCGGAAGTTCATGACGTGATCCATGCCGCCGTGGCCGCCGACCTTCTTGGCGGACTCGCCGACCTTCTTGATGAGCGGGTGCTGGTTGGCCTTCATGAAGGCGTCGAGCTTCTCCTTCTCGAGCCAGCTGTGGGCGTTGAGCTTCATTCCTTTGACGGACGGGTGGTCGTTGGCGCCGTCGACGGCGAGTCGTCCCGGGTAGCCGAAGAACGTCGCCTTGCTGCCGCACAGGGCGTTGATGCGCGAGTAGGGGCGGGGGCTCACCACGTCGTGCTGGATCATGATGGTGCGGCCGAGCTGCGTCTTGATGATCGAGGTGTTCATGTCGCCGCACACGTACTTCTCGTCCTTGTGCTTGCCGCCGTTCGGGTTCTTGCGGTCGCGGAATTCGGTGAGGTTACGTTCCGGGGAGGAGACGGAGACCACGAACTTGAAGGCGTCGCCGCGGCCGATGCCGAGGTACTGCGCCACCGGGCCGAGGCCGTGGGTGGGGTAGAGGTTCCCGTCCATGAACGTGTGGTAGTTGCGGCGCCAGCCCCCTTCGCTGCCGAGGCTCCAGAGCACGTCCTGGGACAGGTTGTGGATGTAGGCGCACTCCGCGTGCTTCAGGTCGCCAAAGAGGCCCTGGCGGGCCATGTGCAGGACGAAGAGCTCTTCTTCGCCGTAACAGCAGTTCTCGATGATCGCGCAGTGGCGCTGGGTCTTCTCCGACGTGTCGACCAGCTGCCAGCATTCGTCGACGGAGACCGCGGCGGAGACCTCGATGAAGGCGTGCTTGCCGCATTCCATGGCCTTCACCGCCATCGGCACGTGCCATTCCCAGGGCGTGGCGATGTAGACGACGTCAATGTCGTCCCGGGCGACCATCTTCTCCCAGGCGTCCTCGGTGTCGGTGTAGACCGCCGGCTCCTTCCCGGTCTTGGTCTTGACGTGGTTGAACGCGCGCTTGGCGCGCTCCGGCTTGAGGTCGCAGACCGCCACGACCTCGGCGAAGTCGATGTTCACGGCCGAGTTCACGTGGGTCATGCCGCGGGACAGGCCGATGAAGGCGCAACGCACCTTCTGCAGGGGCTTCGTCTGCAGGTCCCAGACCGGCTTGTTGCCCGCCGGACGGGGACGGGTCGCGGAGATGTCCTGCGCGTTCAGCAACTTGAGGGCCTTGGGGTCCGGCGCCGCCTCCGCGGAGGGGAGGGCGCTCAGGCCAAGGCCGGCGCCGGCGAGGGCGCCGAACTTCAGGAAATCACGACGGGAGTTCTTTTCGGGTAGGCTCATGGGGGTGCTTTCCAAGACAGCCGAGGACCACCGAGGTTGCAATGCTTAGCCTAGGGACTTTTCTTTAACGGATTAGGTTACGAAACCTTGGGCCCATTTAATCCCGAAGACCGCCAAGTTACGCACGATATGTCCCATAAAGCAGGGCAATAGCGAACGCGACGGGTTGAGCGGGTTAAAGCGACTGAGGTACAGCCAGACCGCCGTCAGGAACTCGAACGTCAGCATGATCACCTGCTTCTCGTCGCGCAGGTTGAAGTTCAGCAGGTCGATGTGGATCAACGCGAACACCGTCGAGCCGCCGAGGATGAGGAAGAGCAGTTTGCGCCCCGTGAAATGGCTGGGCGCGGCGAAGCCGCGGAAGACGGCTTCCTCCGTCACGGCCGCCCCGATGAGTCCCAGCAGGCCGATGAGCGGCAGCTGGGATTGGCTCGCGGTCACGTCGAAGCGGATCTCGACCGCGGCTTCGCCGACCGTGATCAGCAGGGCGCCCGCCGCGGCGACCAGGTAAGCCGCGGCCGGCGCCAAGGTGGTACCGGGCCAGAAGCCTTCGGCTCCGCCGGTCAGGCGGCGCAGACGAAACTCGCCGTACCAGGCGGCGAGCACGCAGAGACCGAGCGCAAAGGCGAGGAGGGCTTCGGTCGATTTCTCCATGGTTCAGCGGATGCCCAGGACCCAGGCGCGGTAGCCGGGGGAGGCGTGGTCGGCCTGCACGACCAGCCATTGCGGGACGGCGTAGGGGTGGCGGGCGTGGACCCAGGTCTCGAGGTCGCGCGCCTTGGCGGCGGCGAACTTAAAGGTCAGGCGGTATTCTTCCTCCGCTTGGACGCGTCCCTCCCAGGTGTAATGGGAGCGGAGCGGGCCGTCGACCTGGGCGCAGGCGGCGAGGCCCGCGGCGACCGCGTCCCCGGCGAGGCGGTCGGCCTCCTCGCGCGAGGGCAGGGTGGTCCAGGCGATGCCGACGGCGTCAGTCATGCCCTTCGCCGTCCCCTTGCAGGTACTTCTCGGTGATGATCTCGATCAGCATGTCGCGCGCTTCCTTCACCGAGTCGACGTGCACGTAGAAGTTGCGGTCCTCGGGCGACACCATGCCCCATTCCTGGAAGGTCTCGAAGTTGACCACGTTCTTCCAGAACGGGGAGCCGAACAGCAGGATCGGGAACTGCTTCTTGGTCTTCCGGGTCTGGATGAGCGTCAGCATCTCGAACAGCTCATCGAACGTGCCGAAGCCGCCCGGGAAGGCCACGAGCGCCTTGGCGAGGTAGAGGAACCAATACTTGCGGACGAAGAAATAGTGGAACTCGAGGTCGAGCTCGGGCGTGATGAAGGGGTTGTGCTCCTGCTCGAAGGGCAGCGAGATGCCGAGGCCGACGGACCGTCCGCCGGCTTCGTGCGCGCCGCGGTTGGCCGCCTCCATGATGCCGGGGCCGGCGCCGGAGCAGACGAGGAAGCGCTGCCACTCCGGCAGCTGGAGCGACCACTTCGTCATCTCGTAGGCCAGTTCGCGGCAGGCCTCGTAATAAGCCGAGCTACGGAGGTCGATCTCGGCGACGCGCAGGCGGTGGGCGCACTCGGCACCGTCGCATCGGCCGCTGGCCGCCAGGGCCTTGGCTTCCTCGAGACGCTTGCGCGCGACCTCCGGGGGCAGGGTCCGCGCCGAGCCGAACATCACGACGGTGTTGCGGACGTTGTGCTTCTTGAACCGCAGGTGCGGTTCGGTCATCTCGGTCAGCACCCGGATGCTCCGCGCCTGGGGGCTTCCCATGAATTCGGGGTTAAGGTAGGCCTTGGGCGGGGTGGGCCGCAGTTTCCCTTTTTCCGGCGTCATGCGGCTATCCTCCCCCGCTTTTGGTCACCTGCAAGCCGGGAAGCGGGAGGCTTGACACCCTCCGAGGGGTGCCCTTGGCTGGAGGCTTCCAACGCCATGCAACCCACCTACCGCCCGTCCAAGATCGCCCGCGCCCGCAAGTGCGGTTTCCGCGCCCGTTCCAAGTCCGCCGGTGGCCGCAAGGTCCTCGCCAATCGCCGCAAGGTGGGTCGCAAGCGCCTCGGCGCCTCCTAAGCCCGATGCGTCTCCCGCGGGAGCGTCGGATTCGCGCCTCGGCCGATTTCGCCCGCATCCGCAACACTGGCTCGCGGCTCGACTGCGGGCCTTTTCTTTTGAATTTCAAGAAAGGGCAGGGGGACGCCCCCGCTCGCTTCGCCGTCATCGCCGCCAAGAAGACCTTGCCGCTGGCCGTCGACCGCAACCGGGCCAAGCGCCTGGCGCGGGAGTTGTTTCGCACGGATCCCGGGGCCTTCCCGCGGGGCGCCGAGGTCGTGCTCGTCATCCGCTCAGGCATGCTCCGCCGGCGACTGTCGGAGCTGAGGAAGGTTTTCGCCGAGGCCGCTCGCCGGATCGGCGCCGCGCCCGCGGGCCCGACCGCATGAGCGACGAGCGTCCTTCCTGGGCTGCGTGGCCCGTGCTCGGGCTGGTGCGCTTTTACCAGCGCTGGCTGTCGCGTCCTTTGCACGCCTTGGTCCCTGGTTCGGGCTGTCGTTTCCATCCGACCTGCTCGTGCTACGCCGCCACCAGCCTGCGGCGGTTCGGTCTGTTGCGCGGTGGCTGGCTGTCGCTCCGGCGTCTCTGCCGTTGCCACCCGTGGGGCGGTTCCGGTGTCGATGAGGTGCCGGAACGGTGACCGCGCGGAGGCCCCCGCGGCTTGAATAATCTCGCCCTAAGTAGGCGGCTTTCGGCATATTACCAAAGTGAAGACGTTGTTCGCTCGGATTCTCGGCTCAAGGCAGGGCGGGACGTTGCTGCTCGCCCTGACCTACGTCCTGCTGGGGACCCTCCTGCGCCTCGGTTTCCTCGCGGCGAGCTCGGGCCAGGTCTCCTGGGGGCTCGCGACCTTCGGGGCCTTGGTCGTGGGGTTCGCCTTCGATCTGGTCATGGCGTGGTTCCTCACGCTGCCCTTCGGCCTGTTGTCGGCGTGCTGGCCGACCCGTGGCTGGCGCTTTCCCCTTGTGGCCGCCTGGGTCTTCGGCGCGTCCCTTTTCGTCTTCTGGAAGATCTCGGAGATCCTGTTCTGGGAGGAGTTCGGCGTCCGCTTCAACTTCATCGCGGTCGACTACCTCGTCTACACCACCGAGGTGGTGAGGAATATCAAGGAGTCCTACAATCTCCCCCTGATCATCGCGGTCGTCGCGCTCGTCGCCGCCGCCGCCTACCTGGGCTGGCGCCGGTTGGGCTGGATGGCCGCGTGGCATGCCGGCGCCGTCGCCGACGCTTCCTCGCGCTGGCGCGCCGGCGCGGTCCTGCTTGCCCCGTTCGTCCTGCTGTTGGGCGTCGCCTACGCCACCGGCCGTCATGATCTCAAGGTATCCTCCCCGGTCCATAGCTCCTTCGCCGAGCGCCTGACCGCCGGTCTCCGTCACATGGGCGACCCGCAGCCGAGCTGGGCCAACAGCTACGACACCGAGGTCGCCAAGAACGGCGAGTACGCCTTCCTGGCCGCTTTCTGGGCCAATCAGCTGGACTGGCATCGTTTCTACCCTTCGCATCCCGCGGCCGTTTCGGAGCTGCGGCAACGCCTGTCCGCCCAAGGCGCCCCGCTCGCCCCCGGCACGACCGACATCCTCCGACGGGTCCCCGGGGTCGCCGGCGCCCGCAAACTCAACGTGATTCAGGTCACCGTGGAGAGCCTGAGCGCCAAGTACCTCGGGTGCTACGGGGTCAATGACGATGAGGACAAGGTCGATTATGGTAAACTCGGTCTGACGCCGAACCTCGACCGGATCTCCCGTGAGTCGCTGTGGTTCAGCCGCTGCTACGCCAGCGGCACCCGCACGGTCCGCGGCATGGAGGCGCTCGCCTTGGCCATTCCGCCGATTCCCGGTCAGTCGGTCCTGCGTCGCCAAGGGTGCGAGAACCTTTCGACGCTCGGCGGGGCCTTGGCGGATCAGGGCTACGACACCGCCTTCATCTACGGCGGCAACGGGTTCTTCGATAACATGAGCTATTTCTTCGGCGCGAACGGCTATCGCGTCGTCGACCAGCCCGCCGCGCTCAAGGCCGGCCGCAAGATCAGCTTCGCCAACGCCTGGGGCGCCTGCGACGAGGATGCCTTCGCCTGGTCGATGGCCGAGGCCGACGCCGCTTACGCGACGGGCAAGCCGTTCCATCACTTCATCATGACGACCTCCAACCACCGCCCTTACACGTGGCCGGCCGGGAGGATCCGACCCGAGCTGCGCGACCGGCAGGGAGGGGTGGCTTACACGGACCATGCCATCGGGGAGTTCCTCCGGCAGGCGGCGACCAAGCCTTGGTTCAAGGACACGGTGTTCGTCATCGTCGCCGACCACTGCGCCTCCGTCGCGGGCAAGCGCGAGCTGGAGATCAAGAAATACGAGATCCCGCTGTTCATCTGGGCCCCCGGTCTGATTCCCGCCCGCAAGGTCGACTTCATGATGAGCCAGGTCGACTACGTCCCGACCTTGCTGGGGCTGCTCAAGCTTCCGTACGCCGGCCGGTTCGTCGGGGCCGACGCGCTGGCGCCGGGTTATCAGCCGCGCGCTTTCATCAGCAATTACCAGAAGGTCGCCGTGTTGCGCCCGGACGGGCTGCTCACCGTGCTCAAGCCGGTCCGTCAGGTGGCGCAGTTCCAGGCCGATCTTGCCACGGGCGCCCTCAGTCCGTTGCCGCGTTCCTCGGACGCCGACGCCGCGGCCGAGGCGATCCAATATTACCAAGGTGCCGATGAACTCTTCAACCGCGGTGGACTCGCCCATCCCGCCCGCTGACCGCCCGTCGCTGCTCCGGCCGCTGCTGGCCGTCGCCGCGGTCCTGATCTTCTTCGGTTTTCCCGGGACCGGCGGGGAGTGGCTTGATCTCCGGGTCCAGGCCTGGTTCTGGGACGGGCGGGATTGGCTGATTCCGAAGGACGCAGGTTGGCCGCACACGCTCGCCTACACCGGTCCGAAGGTGCTGCTCTATCTTTTCGCGCTCGGGTTGCTTTGGGCGATCGCGCTGCCGTCCCGTGCCCCGGTCTGGCTGGGCCGTCGGCGGGCCGCGTACCTCTTCCTGTGCTTGGCCGTGGTCTCCGTCGCCTGCACCCAGCTCCGGGAGGTCACCTTCATGGCCACGCCGCGTCAGCTGACGATGTACGGCGCGAACCCAGGCGTCCCGCACCTGCTGCTTTTCGACGCCAAGCCGCCCGGTTACCCGAGCGATGCGTTTCCCGCCGGGCACGCCAGCGGCGGCTTCGCGCTCCTGGCCTTGGCCTTCGCCTGGACTTCGGCGGTCGCCCGTCGTCGAGGCGTCTGCATCGCCTTGCTGGTCGGCGGCTGGATGGGCCTCTACCAGCTCGCCCGCGGTGAGCATTTTCTCTCCCATACGCTTGCGACGGCGGCCTTGGCCTGGCTGCTGGTAGCCGGGCTCGCGCGGGCTTGCCGCCCGACCGGGGTCAGTTCGACCAGTTGACGAGGTTGTCCGAGCGCTGGGGGGCCGGGTCGGCGTCGTCGAAATAGGTCGTCGGGATCATGCCGGTCCGGACCATCGTCGTGGTCGTCGACGGGTCGAAGTACTCGTTGAAATTAGGCTGGTCGCCTTCGGTCGTGGGGAGGGCGAAATTGGGACCGCAGCTCACCAGGAGGAAGTTGGCGGACAGCCAGTTGCCGTAGGGCGGGTTATAGGCGCCGGTGGTGAGGTTCTGCACGGAAATGCCTACGGAGCCGAGGACGCGGTAACGGTACTCGTAGGGATTGCCCCACGGGTCGCGAAACTCGAGCGTGGTGGCGATGTTGGCCAGGTCGGCCGGGAGGGCGTCAAGGCGGGTGCTTACGACCGTGACAGGGATGTCGTCGAAGGCGACGAAGGGCTTGGGCTTGCGGTTGGCGCCGTTCGGCAGGCTTGTCGAGTTGAAGGGCCAGAGTTCGACCGCGAAACCGCCGGTGGTGATCTGGCGGGTGTAGATGATGCGGCGACCGCTCAGCTGGTCGAACAGGTCGGTGCGAAACTGCGTCTGGTTGGACGCGTTGCTGGCGGTGGTGCCGGCGAGGGCGCAGGGGTAGTCGCCATAGGTCTTCTTGAAGTTCTCGCACGCGATGCTGATGCGCTGGATCTCGCCGCGCCCGCGGGCCTTCATGCGCGTGTTCGACACTCCGCGGTAGAGGCCGAAGGTGGCGGAGGCGAGGATCATGATGATGGTGATGACCATCAGCAGTTCGACCAAGGTGAAGCCGGCGCGGCGGCGGGGGAGGGTGGTCATGGCGGTCAGATGTGGCGGGAGTCGTTCTCGTCCTTCTTCACGTAGCCCGAGTCCTGCCGCTGGTGGTTGACGGCGTTCTTCTTGAGGTAGGCCTGGTAGACGTCCTCGGCGGACATCCCGAGCACCTGGGCGATGGAGATCAGGAAGTGGAAGAGGTCGATCACCTCGACGCGGGCGTTCTGCTCGTCGAACTTCTGGTATTTGGCCCACCACTTCCAGGGCACGGAATCGGTCAGCTCGGCCATCTCCTGCTGCATCGCGCGGAGGTAGTTCAGGGTCCACTTGATCTTCTCCTCCTCGGTCATGCCCTTGGTTTCGACGCCGATGCGCTGGTTCAGCGCCTCCTGCATCCGGAAGATTTCCTCGAGTTTATCGGCCATACCCCATCCAAACGACCTCCGGGTGGCGGGGCAACAAAGGAAGCAGGCCCGGGGTTTCGGGCTACCGGCGAACTTCCCGCTTCCCTCCCCGGCCCGAGGCCCCTTGATGGAGGCATGGCCGTCGTTTCCGGTAGCAGCGGACTCCGCAAACCCGAGGTCCTGGCGCCCGCCGGGGAGTGGGATTGCGTGAAGGCCGCCGTCGAGAACGGCGCCGACGCCGTCTTCTTCGGGGTGGGGCGCTTCAACGCCCGGGTCCGCGCCAAGAATTTCGAGGAGGCCGACCTCCCGGAGCTGATGGCCTACCTGCACGGCCGCGGGGTCAAGGGGTATGTCACGTTCAACACGTTGATCTTCCCGGAGGAGCTGGCTGAGGCGGCCCGCACGCTGCGCGCGATCATCGCGGCCGGGGTCGATGCCGCCATCGTCCAGGACGCCGGCATCTGCCGGTTGATCCGCCGGATCTCGCCCGACTTCCCGATCCACGCCTCGACCCAGATGACCGTGACGAGCGCGGCCGGCGTCGATTACGCCCGCGCGCTCGGCGCCTCCTTGGCCGTGCTGGGGCGCGAGGTCTCCTTGCCGGAGATGCGCAAGCTCCAGGCGGAGCAAGGGGCCAAGGGCGCCCCGCTGGACCTCGAGGTCTTCGTCCATGGCGCGCTGTGCGTCGCTTATTCCGGGCAGTGCCTGACGAGCGAGTCGCTGGGCGGCCGCTCGGCGAACCGCGGCGAGTGCGCGCAGGCCTGCCGACTGCCTTACGAGCTGGTCGTCGACGGTGTCGTGAAACCGCTGGGCGACAAGGCCTACCTGCTTTCGCCGCAGGATCTCGCCGGCATCGAGGTCGTGCCCGAGCTCATCCGCGCGGGCGTCCGCTCGCTCAAGATCGAAGGTCGCCTGAAGTCCCCGGAATACGTGGCCGCGATCACCAAGGCTTATCGCCGCGCGGTGGACGCCTCGTGGGAGGCTTTGCTCCAGGGCGGCGACGCCGATCGGGCCGCGCTCCGCGTGCGGCAGGAGGAGGATTACCCGATGCAGATGACGTTCTCCCGCGGCCTCCATACGGGCTGGCTGCGCGGCATCGACAACCAGCAGCTGGTGCACGCGCGCTTCGGCAAGAAGCGCGGGGCCTTCCTCGGTACCGTCGTCGACGTCGCCCATCCCGGCGTGACCCTGCGGCTGGAGGGCCCGCTCAAGCCCGGCGACGGCGTGGTCTTCGACCAAGGCAAGCCCGCCGAACGCGAGGAGGGCGGTTTCGTGCACGGGATCGAGCCCGCCCGCGGCGGCCTCACCTACGTCCGTTTCGACCGCGCCGGCGCCATCGATTGGAGCCGCGTCCAGCCGGGCGCCTTGCTCTGGAAGACCAAGGACCAGGAACTCGACAAGCTCCTGCACGCCTCCTGGGATCGCGAGAAGCCCAACCACCGCCGCCCGATCGCCGCCCGCGTCATCGGCCGCCCCGGCCAGCCGCTGCGCGTCGAGTTCAACGATGGCGAAGGCCACGTGGTCACCGGCGAGACAGGTGTGCCGTGCGCCGTCGCCGAGAAGCGGCCGATGGACGCCGTCTCGCTGAACGAGCAGCTCGGACGCCTCGGCGACACGGGGTATGTGCTGGATGGGCTCGAGGCCGACCTCGAAGGCGCCTTGATCGTGCCGGTGAGCGAGCTGAACCGCCTGCGCCGCGACCTCTGCGACCGTCTGACGGCCCTGCGCCGCGAGCCGCCGCGCTGGACCTTGCTGCCCTACGCCCCGGCCGCGACGACGGTCACGGCGCCCGGCCCGGAGCCGGCCGTCGACCCTCTCATCGTCGTGGTCATCCGCGAGCCTGAGCAGCTGGAGCCGGCCCTGGCTTGGGGCGCCCGCGTGATCTACGCCGAGTTCGAGGACCCCAAGAAGTTCCGCGCCGCCGTCGCGCGCGTCCGCGCCTACGAGCAGGAAGCCGGCCGCAAGGTCGAGTTCTGGGCGATGGGTCCGCGCGTGCACAAGCAAGGTGAGGACCGCGTCACCGAGATCGTCCTCTCCTGTGACGCCGACGGCTACCTCGCCCGCAACCACGACGACCTCCGCGCGTTCGCAGGGAAGCGCCGGCGGGGTGATTTCTCCCTCAACGTGGCCAACGGCCTCGCCGCCGAATGGCTCATGGAGCAGCACGGCCTCGAGGGGCTGACGGCCTCCTACGACCTCGACGCCAGCCAGCTGGCCGCGTTGCTCCGTTCGGCCCCGCCCGCGTGGTTCGAGGTCACGATCCACCAGCACATGCCGATGTTCCATATGGAGCATTGCGTGTTCTGCGCCTTCCTCTCGCCCGGCAAGGATTACCGCGACTGCGGCCGTCCCTGCGAGAAGCACCGCGTCAAGCTGCGCGACCGCGTGGGCGCCGAGCACATCCTCAAGGCCGACGCGGGCTGCCGCAACACGCTCTTCAACGCGCGGGCGCAGACCGGCGCGGAGTACGTGGCCGACCTCCTCAAGCTCGGGGTGCGCCGCTTCCGCGTCGAGTTCGTCGACGAGGATGCGGAGACCGTCACGCGCACGCTGCAGAAGTACCAGGACCTGCTCGAAGGTCGCCTGGCCGGCGTCGACCTCTGGAACGACCTCAAGGTGCTGAACCAGCTCGGCGTCACCCGCGGGACCCTGCGGGTGCGGGTCTGAGCCGGTTCACCCGAGGTTCTTCAGGCGGGGCAGGAGGCTGGTCACCCGCCGCGAGTCCGCGGCGTTGCGGACCGCCATCGCATAGGCCGTCGGGTCGCCGACGAGGATCACCTGCTTGCGGCCGCGGGTGACCGCGGTGTAGATCAGGTTGCGGGCGAGCATGATGCTGTGCTGGCGCAGCAGCGGCAGCACCACCGCGGGGAATTCCGAGCCCTGCGACTTGTGGATGCTCACCGCGTACGCCAGATGGAGGTCGCCTTGCTCGCCGCGCTCGAGTTCGACGCGGGCGCCGTCGAAGTCGATGAGGAGCGTCCCTTCCTCGTTCTGCCCGAGCACCACCCCGAAGTCGCCGTTGAAGACGAGCTTGTCGTAATTGTTGCGGGTCTGGATGACCTTGTCGCCCGGCTGGATGCGCCCCGGCTTCGCGTCCTTGCCGCGCAGGCGGGCCTGCAGGGCCTGGTTGTAGGCCTGGATGCCGCCCGTGCCCTTGTGCATCGGCGCCAGCACCTGGATGTCGCGCAGCGGGTCCAGCCGCAGGGCGCGAGGCAGCACCTCGCAGCACAGCTTCGTGACCATCGCCACGCAGGCCTCGGGGTCCTCGACCTTCACGAAGTGGATGTCCTGGTTGAAATCCAGGCGGGTCGGGTCCTCGACCGGTTCCGGCGGGGCCGTCTCGGCGTGCAGGATGCCGTGCGCCACGGTGACGATGCCCGAGCGGGCGCCTTGGCGGAAGACCGTGTCGAGGCGCGTGACCGCGGCCTGGCCGGACTCGATGAGGTCGCCCAGGACGTTGCCCGCGCCGACGGACGGGAGCTGGTTGACGTCGCCGACGAGCAGCAGGTGCGCGGTCGAGGGGATCGCGCGCAGGAGCGCGGCGGCGAGCTTGGTGTCCAGCATGCTCGACTCGTCGATGATGACGAAGTCCGCGTGCAGGGGGTCGTCGGCGGTGGCGGTGAAGCCGCCCAGCGCCGGGTCGAACTTGAGCAGACGGTGGATGGTCGAGGCCGGCAGGCGCGTGGCCTCGGTCATGCGCTTGGCCGCGCGGCCCGTCGGCGCCCCCAGCGCCATGCGGGTCCGCTTGGCCGAGAGGATGTCGCACAGGGCCCGCAGGATCGTCGTCTTGCCGGTGCCGGGACCGCCGGTGAGCACCGCGACCTTATGCTGCAGCGCCATCTTCACGCCGGCGGCCTGCGCCTCGGAGAAGGCGAAGCCCGCGCGGGTCTGGGCCCACTCCACCGCCTTGTCGACCTGGATGGTCGGCAGCCCGCTGGGGCCGGCGAGGAGCCGGCGCACGGAAGCGGCGATCGATTTCTCGGCGTTCTCCTGCGGTCGCAGCTGCATGAGCCGCACGCCGTTCACGTCGAGGAAGCCGACCGCCTGCTCGTCGAGCAGCCGGCGCAGGCGGTCCTGCACCACGGCGCGATCGACCTCGAGCAACTCGGTCGCCTTCTCGAGCAGCCCTTCGTCGGGGAAGGCGCTGTGGCCTTCGCCCTCGAGTTCCTCGAGCGTGTGCAGCAGGCCCGCGTCGACGCGCTGCGGACCCGCCGTCGGCAGACCGAGGTTGCGCGCGATCTTGTCGGCCGTCTTGAAGCCCACGCCCTCGACCTCCCGGCAGACGCGGTAGGGCTCGGTGGTGACGACCTTCTTCGCGTCCTGCCCGTAGGCCTTGACGATGCGCAGGCAGAGCGCGTTGGTCACGCCGTAGGTCTGGAGGAAGACCATGACCTCGCGGAGCGCCTTCTGCTCCTCCCAGGCGGCCTTGATCGACTTCGCCCGGCCGGGGCCGATGCCCTCGACCTCGCGCAGGCGGCCCGACTGGTTGGAGATGATGTCGAACGTGCGCACGCCGAACTTGGCGACGATCTTGTCGGCATAGGTCTTGCCGATGCCCTTGATCAGGCCGGAGCCGAGGTACTTGCGGATGCCGTGGACGGAGGAGGGCAGGCGCGACTGGAAGGATTTGACGCGCAGCTGCGGCCCGTGCGCGGGGTGGTGTTCCCAGGAGCCGGTCGCATCGACCGTCTCGCCGCATTGCAGGCCGGACATGTTGCCGAGGATGATGACCTTGTCGCCGGCCTCGGGCGCCAGCTCGGCGATCGTGAAGTGCGTCTCCTCGTCGAGCCACAGGATGCGCTCGACCACGCCCGAGAGGGTGACCTCGGGTCCACGGGGTTGTTCGCGCGGAGGCGCCATACCTTCAGCCAATCACCCCGTCGCCCGGGAGCGAAGGCAAAATCACGCCAGTCCGAAGGCCTCGCGCCCCAGCTCGGCCAGTCCGGCGTGCACGGTGTCCGGCGCGTGCGGGGCGAGTTCCTCGGCGGTGTGGCTCCCGGTCGTCACGCAATGGATGGCCGCCAGCTTGCCGTTGCGGGCCGCCGCGATGTCGAAGGGGGAGTCGCCGACCATCACCGTGGTGGCGGCGTCGGCCCGCATCGACCCCAGGACGAAATGGGTGAACTCCGGCTGCGGCTTGCGCCAAGGGTGGGCGTTGGTCCCGTAGATGCCGTCGAAGAGGTGGTCCAGACCGAGGTGCTCCATGATCTTCTTGGAGTTGGCGTCGTCCTTGTTGGTGTACACCGCGGTGCGGACTCCCCGGGCCCGTAAGGCTTCGAGCAGCTCCCGGCAACCGGGGTACACGCGGAGACCATGGTACATCACGGACGGGAAGTGCTCCCGGAAGAGCCGGGTCGCCGTGGGGGCGTTGGCTTCGCCGGCCAATTTGACCACGGTGACGTTGACCGAGCCTCCGACCGCGCGCCGGATCTGCTCCAAGGTCACGCTCGGCAGACCCATCATCGACATCACGTCATCGTAGCAACGGTGAATGGCCTCGAAGTTGTCGACCAAGGTGCCATCCAGGTCGAAAAGGACGGTCTGCGGGAGGGGTCGGGCCATGGGAAGGCCCTAATCAGGGGGTATCGGGGGCGGTTTCCAAGTTTGGATTTGCAGGAAAGGGGCCGTGCCGTAGGTTGCGGTTTCTTCCCATGACCTTCTCGACGGATCTCACCAAGCCCCTCAGCCGCGCCGGCCTGGCCATCAACCTGGTCGTCCTGACCGCCCTTTTCTACGTCCTGTCGGCCGCCTCCTACCATTACATGACGGTGACCTTGCCTCATCAAGGTGCCGCCCATCATTCGGCCGAGCTCGCGGAGCAGACCGCCGAAAAGACCTTTGAAAAGGCCAAGAAAGCCGCCAAGGGCAAGGCCTTCGACGAATCCGCCGCCCAAGCCCAGGCCAAGGCCGCCGGCGAGGCGGAGGCCAAGAAGAAGGCCGAGGAAATCCATCACCACGCGGTCGAAGGCTGGGCGCCTTTCGCGGTCTTCCTGCTGATCCTTTCCGCGGTGTTCTTCGCCGGCTTCCTGTCCGTCGCGGTCCAGCGCCGCGCCAATGACGCCGGCCTGCTCGGGCTCTGGCTGTTCCCGAATCACCTCGGTGCCTGGCTCTTCGCCGGTTTCGTGGCTTTCTACCCGTTCCTTTCCGCCCATGGTCTGCGCAACGCCTGGACCCCGGCTTTCATCGCCGGCCTCGTCCTGCTCCTGCCGGCCCTGCTGTCCGGCGAAGGCAAGGGTGAGTCCGACCACGGCCACGACCACCACTGAGCTGTCGGCTTAGGGTCGGCCGACGGTGCCGAAGTCGAAGAGGGTGTGGCTGATCAGCCCGCGTTCCAGCACCGCCAGGTCGGTCTGGGGCTCGGGTGAGAAGTTCTGGCCATCGTTCCAACGGAACCGGTAGCCCAGCGCCGTGGGCTCGAAGAGTGAGCCATGCCGGACCAGGGCCGGGTGGCTCCGCTCCATGCGGGTGGCTCGTTCACCGCCGCCGGGTAATTGAGGCTATGGACGTGGATGCCGTTCACCGGTTGGCCCACCAGCGCGTGGGCGAAACGTGCCGCATGTCGGGTGGCCGCGTCGAGGTGGGGCCGGAGCTCATCCGGGCACACCGCGGAACTGCGATGAACCCGCTCGAAGATCGACTGCTCGAGGTCGAGGGAGCAGGCCACGGCTGGCAGACCCCAGGCGGCGCCTTCGGTCGCTCCCGCCAAGGTGCCGGAGCTCAGGCAGAGCGGCATCGTCGCGTTGAAGCCGATATTGATACCTGAAATCACCACGTCGGGGCGGACAGGCAGAAGGTGCGCCAAGGCGATGTTCACGCAGTCGGAGGGGTCCCGTCGATCGACCAGGCTTGCTCCCCGAGCCCCGGGTAAGTCGCCAAGGTGACCTCCCGGTGGCGGCTGAAGGCCCGCCCGATCCAGCTGCGTTCCCCGGCGGGGGCGGCGACCAGCACGCGGAAACCGGTCTCCTCGCAAGCCCGGGCCAGGGCGTGGAGGAAGGCGGCGTTGATGCCGTCGTCGTTGGTGAGCAGGGCCGTGGGTTTCATGCGTCGCCCCAGCGTGGCGCCCGCCGCCCGACGGGCAACGCGGAAGGTTAGGACCGCAGCTCGCCCAGGCCGGACTGCAGCTCGCGGATCAGGTCGCGCAAGCCCGCCGCGGCTTCGAAGTCCTCCTCGGCGACCGCCGTCCGCAGGTCTTCCTGGGCCTTGGTCAGGCGGGCGCGCCTTTCGGCCTCGCTGGACTGGGGGCGGCGACCTTGGTGGTCCAGTCCTGGTTGGAGGCGGGCGATCGTGGCCAGCGCCTCGGACTGGTGGGCCTCGTAGCAGGTCGGGCACCCGAGGCGGTGGAGTCGCTCGAAGTCGTTCCAGCGGAAACCGCAGGTCGGGCAACGGCTCCGGCCCGCGGGATTCGGGACGATCAGCGGGACGCCGAGCGCCCATGAGGGCAGCACGCCGCCGCCGGCAGGTTGCTGGACCGACGGGCAGCCTTGGCAGCAGGCGAAGTGCGTGGCCTTGCCGCCCGCGACGAGCGAGAGGAAGAGGGTGCACTCCTGGGTGCAGCCCTGGCAGGCGGGCGGACGCGGAACCATCGTCGGTCAGGATGACCGCCGCCGGCTCCGTCCGCAAGCGCATCGAGCACCTTTTCGGTTGAAGCCGCGCTCGGGGCGGATTGCCTAGGGAGCGATGATTTCCCCAGTCCTGATGGTGGTGTTGGCCGAGGCCGAGAAGGGTGCGGTCTGGTATTTCAAGCAGATGGATGCGGCCGGCATGGCCGTCGCCGCGGTGCTCGTCGTCTGCTCCCTGATCGGCTGGGGCGCGATGATCCAGAAGTGGTCCGACGTCCAGGAACTCCGCCGCCGCAACCATGCCTTCGAGCGTCGCCTGCGCGACGAGTCCTCGGTCGTCGCCCTCAATTTTCCCCGCACCTCCAACCTCGCCCCCTACGAATTCCTCGTGGCCGAGGCCGTGTCCGCCGTGCAGCGCCATAAGGGCCGGCTCGTCCGCCAGTCCGACGTCACCCTGTGCATGGGGCACGTCGAGAACGCGGTCCAGCGCGGCGTCTCGCGCACGATGGTGAAGTACGAGGACAAGATGGTGCTCCTCAGCTCGCTCGTTTCCGGCGGCCCGTTCCTCGGCCTGCTCGGCACGGTCTGGGGCGTCATGGTCACCTTCGGCGCCCTGACCGAGAAGGCCAGCATCGCGCAGCTCGCGCCGGGCGTCTGCGGCGCGCTGGTCACCACCACGCTGGGCCTGCTGGTCGCGATCCCCGCCACCTTCGGCTACAACTACCTGCTCACCCAGGTGAAGATCATGTCGACCGAGCTCGACAACTTCGCGAGCTCGCTGGCCGACCGCGTCGAGCTCGAGCTCGAAGGCGAGGCCCGCCGCAACTTCGACCAGCAGCAGGAACGCGAGCAGCTGCGCCGCGCCGCCGCGGCCGCCGCTCAACCGGTCGCCCAGCCGACCGCCCCGGCGCCGCTCGTCCCCGAGACTCCGCCCAGCCTGCCGGGTTGGGAGGACGCGCGCTGATCCCATGGCCCGTTCCTTCTCCAAGCCCGGCCGGTTGCACGTGATGAACGAGTTGAACGTCACGCCGATGCTCGACCTGTGCTTCTGCCTGCTGATCATCTTCATGATCGCCACGCCCGTGCTCGAGCAGACCACCGCCGTGAACCTGCCCAAGGCCGACAAGGGGGCCGGCCGGCCGATCGACACCAAGGTGCAGTACCGCATCGTCTCCCTCTCCGCCAAGGGCGAGTACGCCGTGGGCAACAAGCCGGTCACGAAGGCCCAGCTCGAGGCGGAATTCGCGGCCATCGCCGCGTTGCCCGAGGCCGAGCAGCCTATCGTGCGCATCCGTGGTGACGGCGCCCAGGTCTATCAGAACATCATCGACCTGCTTTCCTTGGCCAAGACCAAGGGGCTGACCAAGGTCGGCCTCGATTCGGAGACGCGCTGACATGTCCGGCGAAAACAAAGGTTGGGTCGGTTCCCTCGCGGTGCATGCGGGCATTCTCGCGGTCCTCGTCGGGGCCTCCTGGTACGCTTCCCGCCAGCCGGGCGAAAACCTCGAGGCGGTCGATCCGCTCATCGTGACTTTGGACAACATCCCCGGCAAGAAACCCGGCCAGATCGGCAAGGCCCCGGGCGTCGCCCAAGGGGATGAGCGCGGCGTGGCGGGCGGCATCCCGCGCATCCACCTCAAGAAACTCGATCTCGCGAAGGTCGAGCAGGAGCGACAGAAAGCGGTCGAGCAGTCCAACCCAGGCGCCACCTCGTCGGCCAAAGCCGAGCCCCGGGTGACCTCCAAGACGGCCCCCGGTGGCTCGTCCAAACTCTCGCTGGAGGCCTTCAACAAGGCCAACCCGGGACGCAGCGGCGGATCGGCGAGCGGCAAAGTCGGCTCGATCGGCGGGACCAAGGTCGCCCTTGGCCGCTCTTACGGCACCGGGGAGAATGGCGGCGAAGGCGGCTCCGCCAACGAACGCCAGCTTTACGCGGGGGAGGTCAAGGCCCGTTTCCAGACGGCCTGGACGGACCTGCTCGCCGCCGAGGGCGCGACGCTCGAATCCGCCGGCAGCTGCGGCGTTTCCCTGCGCGTCGATGCGGCGGGCGGCGTCGCGTTCTCGGGCTGGCTGACGGCCCCGCGGGACGCCCGTTTCGCCCAGTTGGTCAAGCAGGCGGTCGCCCGCATCGGAAACTGCGGCAAGCCGCCCGGCGGCAAGGGGTTCGTGATCGACTTCCCGAAGGTCGGCGTCTCGGAAGGCTGAGCCCGCTCAGTCGCGGACCTCGAGCACGAGCTGGACCTCGACGGAGACGCCCAAGGGCAGGCCGTTGACGGAGACCGCGGCGCGGGCGTGCTTGCCGGCGTCGCCGAAGACCCGCAGCAGGAATTCCGAGGCGCCGTTGAGCACCTTGGGACTGTCGCTGAAGCCGTCGACGCCGTTGACGAAGCCGTTCACCATCACGACCCGGACGACCTTGTCGAGCGAGCCGAGGGCGACCTTGGCGTTCGCGAGGGCGTTGAGCGCGCAGAGCTGCGCGGCCTCGGCGGCCTGGGCCAGGTCGACCTCGCGGCCGACCTTGCCGAGCGAGGCGACCTTGCCATCCTTCATCGGCAGGGTGCCCGCGAGGTAGAGCAGGTGACCCGTGCGCACGGCCGGTACGTAGGCGCCGGCGGCGGCGGGCGGCGTGGGCAGGGTGAGGCCGAGTTCGGCGAGGCGGGCTTCGGGGGAGGACATGGGGATCAGAGCCAATACTTGGGCCAGGGGGCCGTGCGGCGCAAGTTATGATAGAACAGGGCGACCACCACTATCGTGGCGGCACCGGCCAACGTGGGGCAGACCAGGAAAGACCACGGGGCGTGGGGCAGGGCGCAGACGATGAGCGGGTTGGCGCAGGCGGGCGGGTGGACGCTCCGGGTGGCCTTCATGAGACAGATGGCGAGGCCCACCGCGAGCGCGGGCGCCCACCAGTGTCCGGGGAAGAAGTTCGCCGCGGCCAGCCCGCCCGCGCTGCCGATCAGGTGGCCCAGCAGCACGCTGCGGGGCTGGGCGAACGGTGAATCCGGGTAGGCGAAGACGATGAGCGTGCTGGCGGCGAAGGAACCCAGGAGGAGCAGCACCTCGAGTTCGCGCGTGAGGAAGGCCAGCCCGGCGACCACGGCCGCCGCGACGACGGCGGTGGCCAGGATCTCCGGCCAAGCCGGCCGGGGCGGGGGCGTTTCGCCCGCCCCGCGCATCTTCCGGAGGAGCTCCACGCGGCCTTACTTGCCTTGCGACTTCTTCAGGCCCTCGATCAGCTCGATGACGAGCTCGCGGCTGCGACCCTTGATCTCGCGGACCAGGGTGCCGTCGGAGGAGCCGACCGCCTTCTTCGTCTGCGCGTAGGTGACGGCCAGCACGGGCTCGCGGTTGCGGGTGATGGTGGCGTTGTCGCGGATGGTGAGGTTGATGACGGCCTCGTAGCGGCCGAGGCCGCGCTCGAACTTGACCTCGACGGTCAGGAGCGGCGTGGCGGCCTCGCTGTTGCCGCCCACGAACTCCTTGGGGACGAGGTTGCTCCGGCGCATCTCGAGCTCGATCGCGTCGCGGATCTCGCCGCGCAGGTCGGCATCCTCGGGGCGGGACTCGGAGGTCGAGACGTCGATGAAGAAGTAGGAGATGCCGCGGAGCTTGGCGAAGGTGCGGTCCTCAGGAATCTTGACCGGCTTGGGGTCTTCCTGGGCGCGGAGGACGGGCAGGGCGAGGAGGCAGGCCAAGGCGAGGAGGGTGGAGCGCATGGGAAGGTGGGTTATGTTGGTGGGCGGGCCGCGGGCTTCAATCTCCTTTCGGCGCCCGGAGACGTACGGCGTTGAGGGGGTGCTGGTCGATGAGGGTCGGGTACCAGCCCGTGACCTCGGGGCGGATCAGGAACTTGTTCTTGTTGAAGGCCACCGGCAGGATCGGGGCGCCCTCGACCAGGCGCTGCTCCGCCTGCTGGAAGTATTCGAAGCGCTTGGACGGGTCGGGCTCGCGCGCGGCCGCGCCGATGAGCCGGTCGTATTCGGGGTCGCTCCAGTTGCACTGGTTCAGCTCGTTCCCCGTGATGAACATCTCCAGGAAGGTATTCGGGTCGTTGTAATCGCCCGTCCAGGCCGAGCGCGCGAGCTGGTACTCCCCCTTGTGCAGGGAGCTAAGGTACACCTTCCACTCCTGGTTCTTGAGCTCGACCTCAATGCCGAGTTCGCGCCGCCACGTCTCCTGGTAGACCTCGGCGGCCTTCTGGGAACCCTCGGACGTGTTGTAGAGGTATTCGAGCTTCGGCAGGCCCTTCCCGCCCGGGTAACCCGCGGCGGCCAGCAGACGCCGGGCTTCCGCGCGGTCCTCCTGCCAGCGGGCCCGGGCGATGAATCCGCCGGTGCCGGGCGGCGTGAGGTGCAGGGCGGGCGATTCCCCGGCGCGGAGCACCTTCTCCACGATCTGCTGGCGATCGATGACCATGCCCAGGGCGCGGCGCACGCGGACGTCGGCCAACGCCTTGCGGGCCGCCTCGTTCCCTTTGACGTCGCAGTTCACGCGGATGAAGGAGGTCGAGAGGTAGGGGTCCAGCCGGAGCTCCTTCGACCCGGCCTCGCGCAGCTTGACGACCTTGGGCGGGGGGACGGAGCCGGTGATGTGCAGCTCGCCGCCGCGGAAGGCGCGCTCCTCGGCGAAGAGCTCGGTGATCGCGCGGAACTCCACGGCCTGCAGGCCCACGTTCGCGGCGTCCCAGTAGCCCGGGTTGCGCCGCACCACGATGCGCCGGGCGACCTCCCAGGTCTCGAGCGTGAAGGCGCCGTTGCCGACCAGCGCGCCCGGGCGCGTCCACGGGGTGTTGAGGGTGTCGATCTTCCCGAACTTGAGGATGGTGGGCGGGTGGACGGGCAACCAGCTGTGGTGGCAGATCAGGCCGAGGAAGTAGGGTACGGGATGGTCCAGCTCGATGACGAGCGTCCGGTCGTCGGGCGCGCGGAACCCGACCTGCGCGAAGTCCTTCAGCTTGCCTTCGTTGAAGGCCTTGGCGCCGCGGACACAGTGCAGCATCGAGGCGTATTCGGACCCGAAGGTCGGCAGGAGCATACGCTCGTAGCTGAACAGGAAGTCCCGCGCGGTCACCGGATCGCCGTTGGACCAGCGCGCCGCGGGCCGGATCCGGAAGGTCCAGGTCCGGCCATCGGCCGAGTTCGTCCAGCTCTCCGCCGCGCCCGGGATCGGGCTCAGGTCGTCGGCCTTGTAGTTCACCAAGCCCTCGAAGAGGGAGTAGACGATGCGCGACTCCAGCAGGCCGGTGACTTCCTGGGGGTCGAGGCCGGACGGTTCCGCGGCATTGTTGATGATGAGGTAGCCTTCGCGCGCCCGCCGGGCGGCGGTGTCCTCCTTGGGTCCGCAACCGACCAGGGCCAGCGAGAGGCAGAGCAGGGCGGGCACGAGGCATCGCGGGGTTCGGCGCATGGGGCGAGATTAGGCGGGGCGGACGGCGGAGGGCAAGCGGTCCGTCGGGGTTCGCGGGCGTCTGCCGTCTTTACTCACCTCGGGGGCGGGTTAGAACGAACACATGCCCCGCCTCACGCGCCGCGACCTCGCCGTCGCCTCCCTCACCTTGGCCGTCGTCTTCGTCCTGCCCGGGGCCACGTCCTTCGCCCCGGTCAAACCGAAGCTCGAGCTCACGCCGTCCAAGAACGCCGCCCTGACCTCCGCCGCTTTCGACTGGGAGCAGCTGACGGTCAAGCCGACCAAGGTCGGCGCCGTCCGGAAGGTCTGCCAAGGGCCCACGCCGACCCTGGACGAACTGGAGATCCACATCACGACCCTGAACAAAGGGGAGGCGGCCCATGCCCCGCATGCGCACGCCGACGAGGAACTGCTGATCGTCAAGGACGGCACGGTCGAGGCGCTCGTCAACGGCGCCTGGGTGAAGCTCGGGGCCGGCTCGATCATCTTCCAGGCCTCCTGCATCGAGCATGCCATCCGCAACGCCGGCGAAACGCCCGCGACGTACCATGTGATCAAGTGGAACTCACCCGGTATGCTCAGGCAGCTGGCCGAAGCCAAGGCCGCCGCGAAGACGGCCACGGTGCCGGCCGCGAAGTAGGCGCCGGAGCAAAGAAAAGGGCGACCCTGCGGGTCGCCCTCGGGAGGGATGGCGCTGAAACTTAGATGGCGGCCGGACCGCGCTCGCCGGTGCGGATGCGGATCACGTCGGTGAGGCCCAGGACGAAGATCTTGCCGTCACCGATCTTGCCGGTGTGGGCGGCCTTGGAGATGGTGGCGACCGCCTTCTCGACCTGCTCGTCGGCGACGGCGGCCTCGATCTTCACCTTAGGGAGGAAGTCGACGGTGTACTCGGAGCCACGGTAGATTTCCGTGTGGCCCTTCTGGCGGCCGAAGCCCTTGACTTCGGTGACGGTCATGCCCTCGATGCCGATTTCGGCGAGGGCATCCTTCACTTCCTCAAGTTTGAAGGGTTTGATGATGGCGACGACGAGCTTCATGGTGGTGATAGTATGGTTGGGTTAGGCGTTCGGTTGAGCAAGTCCACTTATGCACCCCCCGTGCCAAGTCGCTCGAGGGGGGGCGGATGCCTAGGATTGGCTATTTTTGAGCAAGAGTTCGTGCACCTCGGCCAATTTTTCGGCAGATTTCAGTCCGGGGGCTGATTCCACCCCGCTATTCAGATCCAAGAAGGTCGCCCCCGCACGGACCGCCGCCACGACATTGGCCGGGCCTAAGCCGCCGGCCAGGACCCAGGTATGGCGGGGATGGGCGGAAACGAGCCCTTTGAAGCGGTCCCAGTCACCGGTTTGCCCGGTGCCCCCGAAGGCGCCCTTGGCATGCGCATCGTGCACGAAGGTCCCGCTAAAAGTAAGCAGCTCGGGCGGGAAGGCTGCCCCAGGAGCTAGTTTCGGAGCCAACCATAGCCGGTCTTTCCCGACGTCGCGCGCGAGGGCGCCGGGGTCGCAATCCTTGAGCAAGGGATCGAAGTGCGCTTGGACGATAGCGAAGCCCTCGGCGAGCAACGCCCGGCACTCGGTCGGCGTCGGGTTGACCGTCACCGCCACCCGCGCGGCGGCGGGGATCTCGCGCAAGAGGGCGGGGCGGACGGTCGCGGGCACGCAGCGCGGCGATCCCGGCCACACGTTGACGCCGAGGAAGTCGGCCCCGTAGGCCCGGAGCATCGCGGCGTCGGCGGCGCGGGTGATCCCGCAGACCTTGATGGTGATCCCGCCGATCATCCGAGCGCCTCGATGATCGCTTCGCGGATCGCCTTGGCCGTCGGGGCGGCGGCGGTGCCGGCGAGCGGGATGCCGGCGCGGCGCACCGCGTCGGCGGTCGTCGGTCCGACCGCGACGACCTTGGGCTGGCGCGCACCGACGTCCGGCCGCAGCGAGGCGGCCTGGTGCATGAACGATTCCACCGCGGAGGGGCTGGCGAAGACGATCACATCCGCGCCGCGGCGCCGGAACTCCGCCGCCTCCGGGGCTTCGGCGACGGATTTCTGGTCCGTCGAGTAGACTTTCAGGATGTCGACGATCGCGAGGCCCTCTTCCATCAGCAGGCGGGGCAGTTCGGTCCCGGCGAGGTTCCCCGTGGCGATGACCAGCTTCTGGTTCTCCACGTTGTACTTCGTCATCAGTTCGCGACCCAGCGCGACCGCATCCGGCTGCGCCGCGACTAGGTCCGCGTCGAGGTGGTAGGCGCGGAGAGCCTTCTCGGTGGCCGGGCCGACGCAGGCGAAGCGCACGCCGCCGATCGAGCGGATGTCCGAGAAGCGCTGGAAGAAACGGTCGAAGAAGCCGCGGACCCCGTTGGCGCTCGTGAAGATGATCCAGTCGTACTCGCCCATGGTATCCAGGACGTCCGCGAGGATGTCCTCGTCCGGTTCGAACGAGATCTCGAGCAGGGGCAGCTCGATGACGGCGGCGCCGGCGTCGGCCAGGGTGGACTTCCATTCGGCGCCCCGACCTTCGGGGCGGGTGAGGACGACCAGACGGTCACGGAGGGGAAGCTTGCTCATGGGCGGAGGCGGAGGTCGCGGAGGATGCGGTCGGCGAGAGCGTCGGCGGCCGGGAGGTCGGTGGCGGGGAAGTCGACGTCCCGGCGGCCGAAGTCATCGCGGAAGAGGTGTACGCGTCCGTCGGTGTGGTGGCACGCGAAGGCCGTGTGGCAGCCTTCGCCGAGCTTGGCGAGGAAGAGGCGTTCGACCGTCACCGCGAACGTGGTGCGGGCGCAACCCGCGGCCGCGAAACGGATCGATTCACCCGCGCGGCACTGCAGGGCCACGGCGCCCTGGCCGGCGGCAGGCACCATGCGCGCGAGGCCGACGCGTTCGAAGGCGAGGCCTTCCCAGGAGGTGATGCCAAGCCGGTCGAGGCCGGAGGCCGCGAGGTAGGAGGCGTCGGCGTCGCCTTGGGCCAGTTTTTTGAGCCGGGTGTCCACGTTGCCGCGCAGCTCGGTCCACTCGGCGTCCGGGAAAGTCAGGCGACCTTGCGCCCGGCGGCGCGGGCTACCCGTCGCGATACGCCGCGGCACGGTCACATCGGCGCGGCGAACCAGCACATCGCGGGCGTCCTGGCGGGGCAGGCAGGCGGCGATCTCCAGGCCCGCGGGCATCTCCGTCGGCAGGTCCTTGGAACTATGCACCGCGAGGTCGGCTTCGCCGCGGAGCAAAGCCTGCTCCAGCTCGGCGGTGAACAGGCCTTTGCCGCCTTGCTTCTCCAGCGACCAGGCGGCCTGTCGGTCGCCGGTCGTGGTCAGGATGCGGACCTCGGTCGTCACGCCCAGCGCGGCTTCGAGCCGGGCGGCGGCGTCGCGCGTCTGCTGCAGGGCCAGCGGGCTCCCGCGGGTCACGAGGATGAGCGGAGCGGCCATGTCAGAAGCGGATGGCCCCGCTTTTCAAGAGGTGGAGTACGCCCCACGCGGCGATCGTGGCGAGGTTGAGCGCGGCCAGGATGGTCGCGGCGATCCGGGAGACATCCCACGGACGACCCTTTCCGGCCAGCCAAGCGGCGCCGGCCCCGCAGACGCAGCCGGGGAGCCCTAAGGCGAGGGCGGCGAACACCTTGCGGTCAAAGGGGTCCGGGAGGGCGCCGACGTAGACTTGGCCGCCTTGCACGGTCAGCCAGATCCCCGTGACCAGGGTCAGGGCGGCGACGAACAGGCCGAACCCTTGCAGGAAGCGGAAGGCTCGGTCGGACGATGCGCGGGGGGCGGACACCTCCCCAGCAAAACGCCGCCCGGCCCGACTTCCAAGTTTCAACTTTCCGGCGGCCCGGATTTCTCGGGGGTCGGCGCACGTTCCGGGCCTTCGCCAAAACCGATCGAGGTCGGTTTGAACGGGTGCTTGAGCAACCCGATCACGCTGTGTTCCACCGGTTCATGGATGCCGAAATCCTGGGGCGGCGGTCCTTCGGCAGGTAGTGCGTACCGAACAGGATGTCCCAGAGCGGGAGGAAACTGGCGAAGTTCTTGTCGATGGCGGCGGGATCCTTCGAGTGGTGCCAGCGGTGATAGACCGGCGAGGCGATGACATGGCGGAACGGACCCCAATCCCAATCGACATCGGCGTGGCCGAGCAGCGCGAAGACCCCGAGGGCGGGACCGGCGATGGCGGCGGCCACGGGGTCGAAGCCCAGCAGGATGAACGGGAAGACGAGCAGCGCGTTCGCGACGACGTCGTTCACCGGGTGCGCACGCACGCCGCTCAACCAGTCGAGCTGCTCGGAACTGTGGTGCACCGCATGGAAGCGCCAGAGCCGCTTGCCGTGGAACCAGCGGTGGATCCAGTAGAGCAGGAAGTCGCCCAGCAGGAAGGCCAGGGCGAACTGCGGCCAGCGGGGCAGCTGGCCGATCGGGCCGAAGCCCCGGTACTGGCCGGCCTTCAGTTCCGCGAGCGGGATGATGCCGGTCGGCACCAGTACCAGGAAACCGAGGATGCTGATGATGACGAAGTTGAGCGGGTTCGACAGCAGCGCGTTGGCCACGCCGCTGAAGACATCGGTCCAGACCTGCGGACGCCACCAAGGGCGTTCCTGCTTGTTGCCGAAGAGGTGCTCGATCATCCAGAACAGCGTCACCAGGAACGCCACGGTGAAGAGGTAGCCGGCCATGGGCTTCAGGCTTCCGGGTGATCCGCGAGCAGCGGCGGGGTCGAGGCGTCGAACTCAAGGAGTTCGCCCGGCTGACAGTCCAGCGCGCGGCAGATGGCCTCGAGCGTGGAGAAGCGGATGGCCTTGGCCTTGCCGGTCTTGAGCACCGAGAGGTTGGCCAGGGTGATGCCGACCTTGTCGGACAGCTCGGTCAGGGTCATCTTGCGTCGCGCGAGGGCGACATCGAGTCGGATGATGAGGGCCATGACGTTCAGATGACGAGGGCCTGCTCGGCCTGGAGGGCGAGGGCTTGCTGGAGGTTCCAGCCGAGGATGAGGAGCAGGAGGCCGGTGATGATCACGCCCACGTTCAAGCCCAGCCCGCCGACGATCAGCAGCGTGATGCCGAGGCGCCGGAGCGTGCGGGCATTGTCCGCGGTGATGACCTGTCCGTCGGCGAACGCGGCGAACAACTGTCGCAGCAGCCAGACGAAACCGAGGACCAACACGCCGAGGAGGCCGGCGACGGCGACCGTGCCGCCGCGCTTGGACGGCAGGTCCACGAGGGCTTGGTATTTGTTCGCCTCCGCCTGGTGGTAGGCGAGGGTCATCAGCTCCTCCGGCTGGCGCTGGAGGAATTCGGCCAGCTTGGCCGGCTCGCGCTTGAACCCGGCGATCTGCTCCTGTCGATCCGGGGTCAGGTTGAGCTTCACGATCGCCTCGGGCTGGGTGGCCACGGCGCCGAGGAACCAGAGCAGCAGAAGCGTTCCGCCGAGGAGGAGGGTGGTGCAGAGCACCCGGCCGATCTTGCCGGCCAGTCGGATGCGTCGGTCGATGAGGGAGGGCGTGGTGGAGGGGGTCTCGGGTGTGCTCATAATCAGGTTTTCCCTTATAAACCTAGGAATAGTCGTAGGTCAATGCTTATTTATTGATAAACAATAAAAGTTTAACGCCAAAAACATAAAAAGCCGAGGAGGGCCTCGGCTTGCAGGGAGAGGCCGACCTCGGTCTCAGTGCCCGCCCAAGCCCCTCGTGCTCCTTGATGTACTCCTGCTTGAGGCCGAGGGCCTCGGGCGCGTGGAGCACGAGCATCTTCATGCGGATGTCCGCCGGGATGCTGGCCGCGGTGGCCTTCGAGACGATGACCATCAGGCCGATCGAAAGCGGCACGGCCCAGATGGCCGGCTGCTCGCAGAGGATCCGGGCGAGCGGGTGGGCGACCCAATGGTCGGCGATGGCCTTGGCGAGCGGGTGGTCGGACCAGTAGGCGGCCAGCTCCGCGGCGTCGGTGAGTTTCTTCGCCTTGGCGACGGCGACGTCGGAGATCGAGGTCAGCGAGATCGAAGCCAGCGCGCTGAGGCCGCCGACGAGCATGCCGGTGGCCGCGCCGCGCATGGTCATGCCGCGCCACCAGACGCTCATGAAGAGCAGCGGGAAGTAGCTGGCGGCGGCGATGGCGAAGGCCTGGCCGACCATGAAGTTGATCTCGAGCGCCTCGACCTGCGAGCCGAGGCCGACGGCCACGAGGCCGACGATGAGGGCCGACCACTTGAAGGCCTTCAGCCGCTGTTCCGGCGAGGAGGCCGGCCGGAGCATGCGGCCGTAGATGTCGTGCGCGAGGGCGCTGGACATCGAGACGAGCAGGCCGGAGAAGGTGGACATGAACGCCGCGAAGGCGCCGGCGCAGGTGATGCCCGAGAGGATGGAGCCGAGGAGCGCGTGGTCGCGGCCGGCCAGCAGGGTCGGCAGTTCGAGCACGACCTTGTCCGTGCCCTTGGCGCCGACGGCGTCGTAGAGCTCGGGCGTGAGGGAGCGGCCGATGACGCCGTAGACGGGCGGGAAGACGTAGAAGACGCCGATGAGGATCATCACCCACATCGTCGTACGCTTGGCGGCGACGCCGTCGGGGTTCGTGTAGAAGCGGACCAGGATGTGCGGGAGGCCGGCGGTGCCGCAGACCAACGCGATGATCAGCGAGTAGGTGTAGAGCAGCGAGTAGGGCTTCTTGTTCGCCTCGAGCGCGCTCTTCTCCTCCGGGGTCTTCGCCGCCGCGATGGAGGCGTCGACGGCCTTGGTGGTGAGCTTGCCGAACGGGGCGATCCAGGCCTCATCCTTCGGGGCCTTGGCGGGCAGGGCCTTGCGCTCGATGCCCGGCAGCGTGGTCGCCGTGGTTTCCTGGGCCGTCTTGTTGGTCGCGAGGTGCGATTGGTAATGGCCGACGACCGAGGCCAGGACGAAGATCGGCAGGGTGATGGCGAAGACCTTGAGCCAGTATTGGAAGGCCTGCACCAGGGTGATGCCCTTCATGCCGCCGAGCGAGACGTTGAGGGTGATGACCGCGCCCACGACCACGACGCCGGCCCAGTAGGGCAGGCCGGGGAAGATGTAGGCGAGCGTCGTGCCGGCGCCCTTCATCTGCGGCATGGTGTAGAAGAAGCCGATGAAGAGCACGAAACAGACCGCGATCTTGCGGAACACCGGCGAGTCGTAGCGACCTTCGGCGAAGTCCGGGATGGTGTAGGCGCCGAAGCGGCGGAGCGGCCCCGCGATGAAGAGCAGCAGGAACAGGTAGCCGCAGGCGTAGCAGACCGGGTACCAGAGGGCGTCGTAGCCCGTGGCCATGACCATGCCCGCCACGCCCATGAAGGAGGCGGCGGAGAGGTATTCGCCCGAGATGGCGGAGGCGTTCCAGCCGACGGAGACCGAGCGGCCCGCGACGAAGAAGTCGCCGGCGCTCTTCGACTTGCCGGCGGTCCAGAAACCCATGCCGACGGTCACGACGACCGTGATCAGCGAGAAGAAGGCGATCCAGGGGTCGATGCCTTTGGCGGCCGGTTCGGCGGCGGCGAGGCAAGCGAGGAGGGCGTTCATGTCACTTCGTCCGGCCGTCCTGGGCGGCCTGGGCCTCGGCGTTCTCCAGCGCGATGGAGCGCCGGATGAAGACGTAGGAGATGATCCACACGAAGGGGAAGAAGAGCACGCCGAGGATCAGCCACGTCAGCGTGAAGCCGAACACCCGTTGGGCCATCATCTCCGGCTGGAAGTAGTTCAGCAGCGGCAGGGCCACGAGCGCCACGGCGAAGGCGAGGGCGCAAGCGATGGAGAGCTTCAGCTGGTCGCGCATCAGGCGGGCCAGGAAGGCGTCCGAATGGACGTCCACGGGGGTGGGGGAGGGCTCTTTCATGGGGTGCCTTTAGTCCGTGCAATCGACCGCTAAGTGCAAACCCGATGATTTTGACTTGATGGCGCTTAATGCAATAGTATTGCAACAAGCGTCGCCATGCAAAACGCCGTTCTACCCTCGCTCCGCCCCCTGTTCATGCTGGCCGCCTCGACTTTGGTCCTGGCCGCGCAGGAAAAGCCCGCCGCCCCGGAGAAGCTCAAGCCGGTGGTCGTCAAAGGCACCGCCCTCGGCGGGGAGGTCACCGCGGTTTCCCCCACGCTCATCCTCTCCGGTCCGGCGCTCGAGGCCTTGCCCCAGTCCAACATCGGCGACCTGCTCGCCGATCTCCCCGGGGTCGCCTCCAGCTATTTCGGCCCTAACTCGGGTCGGCCCGTCATCCGCGGCCTGGATGGCGACCGCCTGAAGATCACCCAGAACGGCGTCAACAGCCTCGACGCGTCGGCCGTGAGCCCGGACCATGCGGTGAGCGTCGATCCGCTCGCCATCCGCGAGGCGCAGGTGCTCCGCGGTCCGGCCGCTCTCCTTTACAGCAACAGCATCCTCGGCGGCGTGATCAACCTCGTCGACGCGCGCATCCCCGCCCAACGCCTCGCCCAACGCCAGTCGGTCCTCGGGCGCATGGGCTCCGTCGACGGCCTGCGCTCCGCCGGCGTGCTCGCCGAGGGCTCGGCCGGCGCGTTCTCCTACCACTTCGACGGTTTCGATAAGTCCACGCGCGACCTGCTCACTCCGGTGGGCCGCATCGCCGATACGTCGGCGGATAACCGCGGCGCGGGCTTCGGCGCCTCCTACCTCACCGCCAACGGCTACGTCGGTCTTTCCTATTCCGGCCTGAACTCCACCTACGGCGTCGCCGAGGAGGACATCGCCATCGGCCTGCGGCAGCGGCGCTGGGACCTCGCGGGCAAGGCCGAGGTCGCCGGCTCCCTCGTGCGCTCCGTGGCCTACCGCGTCGGGGTGGCCGACTACGCCCACACCGAATTCGAGGCGGGCGCCCCGGGCAGCACCTTCACCAACCAAGGCTGGGATGGCCGCGTCGATTTCGAACTGACCAAGCAGGGCCCCGTGGAAGGCGTCGTCGGCCTCCAGGCCAGCCGCTTCGACTTCGGGGTCGTCGGCGACGAGGCTTTCCTGCCCCCCACGCGCAACGCCGCCACCGCCGCCTTCGGCTCCTTCGTCCAAACCCTCGCCCCGGACCAACGTCTGCGCTACGGCTTCCGCGTCGAGCGTGCGCAGGTCAAGTCTTCCGCCTGGTCGCACGTGGGCTTGGCGGTCGATCCGGCCGCCGACGCGGCGGCGTTCACGCCCCTGAGCCTCGCCCTCGCGTGGGCCCGGGACCTGGATGCCTCCTGGACCTCCACCCTCAGCCTGACCCGCACCGAGCGGGCCCCGAACCAGCAGGAACTTTTCGCCGACGGCCCGCATGTCGGCACCGCGGCCTACGAAGTCGGCGACCGAGCCTTGGGCAAGGAGCAGGGCTTCGGTCTCGAGTGGGAACTCGCCAAGGTCCGGGGGCCGGTTTCCGGCAGTTTCTCGCTCTACTACAATCGCTTCTCCTCGTTCATCACCTTGCAGGGGAACGGTGCCGGTCCCGATCTGCAGGCGCAGGGCGGCGCCGATCACTCGGCGCTGGGACGTTATGATTTCGTCGCGGTGCCGGCCCGCTTCTTCGGCTCCGAACTGAAGGTGAACTTCCAGTTCGTCGACACCCCGGCGACGAAGCTCGGTCTGGAGTGGTTCGGCGACTTTGTCCGCGCCGCCAACAGCGACACCTCCGAAGCGCTGCCGCGCATCTCGCCGGGACGGATCGGCGCGGCCTTGCACGGTCTCGAATCCGGCTGGTCCTGGCGCCTCGATGCGACCTATCACTTAGCCCAGAACCACACCGCTCCGGGGGAGACCCGGACCGCAGGCTACACGCTGGTCGGCGCCACGCTTGGCCATGATTTCAAGTTCGCCGGCGCGGACGCCCGGTTCTCCCTCCGCCTCATCAATCTCCTGGATCAGGAAGCCCGCAACGCCTCCTCCTTCATCAAGGATGTGCTTCCGTTGCCTGGTCGCGGCATTGAGGCCAGCCTGCGCGTCAATTTCTGAGGATGCCGGGTCTGCCCTCGACCCCCCTCGGCTACCTGATCCCGCTCGCCTGCGTCTGCGGCATCTTTCGTCGAGCAACCTAACTTATCCCCGCAACCGGGGTTTCATGAAGCAACACCCATGAGCAAAACCTCCGGCTTCATCCTTCTCCTTCTCGGCCTCGGCCTCGGCCTCCTCGGGGCCCGTTTCTTTACCGACGAGCCGGCGCCCATCGCGAAGCCCGCCGCCGTCGCCCCGGTCGAGCCGGCACCCGCCCCGGTCGCCAAGGTCAAGGCACCCAAGCCGGTCGTCGAGGCTTCGAAACCCGTGGCCAAGACCGAGGACGACGCCTCCCGTCAGGAAGCCAAGGCCAAGGCCAAGGCTTTCATGGAGGAGACCAGGAAGATGGCCGAGGACATCGCCGGCGGCGACCAGAACAAGCTGCAGCGGGCGGTCATGTCGGGCATGATGAAGCCCGAGAACCAGGCCTTGATGAAGGAGATGCGTGAACTGGGGACCGCGATGCGTAACGCGACCCCGGAGGAGCGCGAGGTGCTCGGGCAGCAGGCCGTGGCCTTGCGTGATCGCGCCATGGCCGCCCTTCGCGCCGAGGTGGCTGCGTTGCCGGAACCCGGCGCCGCCCCGGCCGCCGTCCCGCCCGCTCCGGCCGCGGGTGGCGAAGCCGCGCCCGCCGCGCCGGCGCCCGCCCCGGTCATCATCATGTGAGGACGCCGGTCGGACCGCCGATCACGGCAAAGAAAAAGGGCCGACTGACGTCGGCCCTTTGGATTTCCGGTTGCCCGGCGACCCTTACTTGGTCGTGTACTCGGCCTGGGCGCCGCGGATGTTCTTCTTCTGGACCCAGGGCATGAGGGAGCGGAGACGCTGGCCGGTCTTCTCGATCGGGTGGTTCTCGCCCTGCTTGAGGAGCTTGTTGTAGTTCTTGAGGCCGCCCTTGTATTCCTTGACCCACTGGGCGGTGAACTTGCCCGTCTGGATCTCCTTGAGGATCTCGCGCATCGCCTTGCGGGACGAGCTGTTGATCACGCGGGGACCGCGGGTGATGTCGCCGTACTTGGCGGTCTCGGAGATCGAGAAGCGCATGCCGGAGATGCCGGACTCGACCATGAGGTCGACGATGAGCTTCAGCTCGTGGAGGCACTCGAAGTAGGCCATCTCGGGCTGGTAGCCGGCTTCGACGAGGGTCTCGTAGCCCACCTTGACGAGCTCGGAGGCGCCGCCGCAGAGCACGGCCTGTTCGCCGAAGAGGTCGGTCTCGGCTTCTTCCTTGAAGGAGGTCTTGATGACGCCGGCGCGGGTGCCGCCGATGCCCTTGGCCCAGGCGAGGGCGGTCTTGGTGGCCTTGCCGGAGATGTCCTGCTGGACGGCGATGAGGGCGGGGACGCCCTTGCCTTCGACGTACTGGGCGCGGACGACGTGGCCCGGGCCCTTCGGGGCGACCATGGCGATGTCGACGTTCTTGGCGGGCTTGATCAGCTTGTAGTGGATCGAGAGGCCGTGGATGAAGAGGACGGTCTTGCCACCCTTGCCGAGGTTCGGGGCGATGTCCTTCTCCCAGACGGAGGCCTGCTTCATGTCGGGGATGCCGACCAGCATGACGTCGGCGCGGCGGACGGCTTCGGCGGTCTCGTAGACCTTGAAGCCCTTCTTCTTCGCGGCGGCGGCGGACTTCGAGCCCTTGTAGAGGCCGACGATCACGTTGAGGCCGCTGTCGCGAAGATTCATCGCGTGGGAGTGACCCTGGGAACCGAAGCCGAGGACGGCGAGGGTCTTGTTCTTAAGCACGCCGAGATCGGCGTCCTTGTCGGTGTAGACTTTGGCAGGCATGGTATGGATGGAAAAGGGGAGGGAAGCTTCAGCGGGCGGCGGACTTCTTGCGGCCGCGGGAGAGGGCGACGGCGCCGGTGCGGGCGGTCTCGAGGATGCCGTACGGCTCGATCAGGTCGAGGAAGGCCCGGATCTTGTTCTCGTTGCCGGTGAACTCGATGACGAGGGAGTCGTGGGCGACGTCGACGACCTTGGCGCGGAAGAGGGAAGCGACCTCGATGATCTCGGTGCGCGTCTTCTTGTCGCTCTTCACCTTGCAGAGGATGAGCTCGCGGGCGACGTGGTCGACCTCCTCGCGGGAGAAGTCGTGGACGGTGATGACGTTGATCAGCTTGTCCAAGGCCTTGACGCAGCGGTCGAGGGCGGCGTCGTCGGCGATGACGGTGGCGGTGATACGGGAGAAGGCCGGGTCGTGGGTCGGGCCGACGTTCAGGGTCTCGATGTTGAAGCCTCGGCCGGACAGCATGCCCGCGACGCGCGCCAGGACGCCGAACTTGTTTTCGACAAGGGCGGAGAGGGTGTGCTTCTTCTTCATGGGCGTTGACGGGGTGGACATGGTGGTGAGGGTGGACGGAGAGGGACTCGAACCCACGACTTCCTCGGTGTAAACGAGGTGCTCTAACCAACTGAGCTATCCGTCCAAAGGAAGGTTGGGTATAGGGAAGCCCCCCGCCTTTTGTCCACTATGAAAACCTGCCCACGGGCTTGCTAGCGGGGGCTTTCGACCGCAATCTGCGGGCTCATGGACCCCGACCGTCGGCACCGCATCCGCGAAGCCCTGCTCGCCCTGACCCTGCCGGGGGTCGGAAAAGAGGCCCTTTTGGAGTCTATTCGGGTGCTCGATGCGGAAGTGGCGCAGCCGGCTTCCGGGCTGCCGGGCGACCTCGATCACTACCTGCGTCGCCGCTCCTACGAGAAGGCCTTGGTCTTCCTGGACGGAGGCACGCCGGGCGCGGGGACCTGCGGGCGCGGCACATGAGCGGCAACCCCTTCGACAAGCTGGATGGGCAGGGTCTCCCGCCCGGTCCGCCGCCCACGCCCGCACCGGCGAAGGCCAAGCCGAAGCTCGGCAAGATCATCCTGCAGTACGAGCGAGCCGGTCGCGGCGGCAAGGAAGTCACTATCCTCAAGGGGCTATGGCTGGAGTCCCAGGAGATGCGGATGCGTGACGCGCTGCTTCGCGAGATGAAGCGCGCCCTCGGCACCGGCGGCGTCCTCGAAGGCCGCGAGATCGTGCTGCAAGGCGATCGCCGCGAAACCGCCAAGGCCTGGCTGCTCAAGGAAGGTTTCACGACCAACCTCTGAGCGGACGCGCAGAACCCTCTCGACCCGTCCCGTCCGCCGCCTAGCCTGCCGTCGTGCCCGCATTCCTGCCCGACCTGATCCGCCTCGACGGCGAGCTGCGCCCGCTGCGCCGCGTGCTGGAGCTGCTCCGCGCCGCCGGGGGCCGCCCGTGCTTCGTCGGCGGTTGCGTGCGCGACGCGCTGATGGGCGTGCCCGTCACGGATTTCGACGTCGAGGTCTACGGCCTGGGCACCCGCGCGATCGAGGCCGCCCTGCGCCGCGAGTTCGGGATCGTGACCGTCGGCGCGGCCTTCGGCGTGACCAAGCTCAAGGACCTGCCGGTCGACGTCTCCGTGCCGCGTCGCGAGAACCGCACCGGCGTGAAGCATACGGATTTCGAGGTCCAGGCGGACCCGACCATGACGCCGAAGGACGCCGCCGAGCGGCGCGACTTCACGCTCAACGCGATCCTGTGGGATCCCGCGACCGGCGAGCTCATCGACCCCTGGGGCGGCCGCGCTGACCTCGAGGCCAAGGTGCTGCGGCACGTGTCCGCGAAGTTCGCCGAGGATCCGCTCCGCGTGCTGCGCGCGATGCAGTTCGCCGCCCGCTTCGAGTTCGCCGTGGCCCCGGAGACCGTCGCGCTCTGCGCGACGCTCACCCAGGCCGACCTTCCCCCGGAGCGGCTGATGGAGGAGTGGACGAAACTGCTGCTTCGCGGGCGCCGGCCGTCGCTCGGCCTGCAGTTCCTGCGGGCCTGCGGTTGGACGCGCTTCTATCCCGAGCTGCACGCGATGATCGACGTGCCGCAGGATCCGGAGTGGCACCCGGAGGGCTGCGCCTGGACGCACACCTGCCTGTGCCTCGACGCTTTCGCGCAGGAACGCGTGGGCGCGCGGGACGAGGATCTGGTCGTCGGCCTCGCGGTGCTGCTGCATGATATCGGCAAGGCGACCACGACGAAGAAGGAGCCGCACGACGACCGTTGGCATGCCTACGGCCATGAGGAGGAGAGCCATCGCCTCGCCCCGGCTTTCCTGGCGCGCATCACCCGCGAGGCGAAGCTGATCGAGGCGGTGCTGCCGCTCGTCCGCTGGCATGCCCAGCCGTACGAACTCTTCAAGGCCAAGGCCGGGGATGCCGCGGTCCGCCGTCTGGCCAACAAGGTGGTCCGCCTCGACCGCCTGGTCCGCGTCGATTCGGCCGACCGCAAGGGGCGCGGGGCCGCCTGGCGTGCCGAGCCGTCGCCCCAGGGCATCTGGCTCGCCGAACGCGCCGCCGCCCTCCAGCTCAAGGACTCCGCCCCGAAGCGGATCGTCCTCGGCCGACACCTCATCGCGATGGGACATAAGCCGGCTGGCTGGTTCTCGCAGGTGCTCGACGAGGCCTTCGAGGCCCAGCTCGATGGCGCTTTCGCCGACGAGGCGGGCGGCCTGGCTTGGCTCACGGAACGCATGGCGAAGGGCGTTGTCTGATTCTTATGGCTTCCCGCACCGAAGGTCTCTCCACCCTGCTCACCGCTGCTCCGGATTGGAGCGCCGTCCTCGCGCACGTCGCGAAGGGCTTCGATTGCGCGACCGGCACGATCCACCGCACCGACCCGGCGACGGGCTTGCTGCGCTTGATCGCCCATCAAGGGATCCCGCCGCAGGTGCTGCCGATGCTCCTGCCCAAGATCGACGCGATCCCGTTCGGCAAGGGCATCGCCGGCTGCGCCGCGGAGCGCAAGGACGCCGTCCAGCTTTGCAATTTGCAGGAGGATCTCGGTGGCGTCGCCAAGCCCGAGGCTCGGAAGACCAACGTCCAAGGCGCCCTCGCCGTGCCGATCCTCGGAGGACAGGGCCAGGTCTTGGGCGTCCTCGGCGTGGGCAAGATGGCTCCTTATGATTTCACTGAGACGGAGATCGCCGAATTGAAGGACTGCGCGGCCTTGATCGCGGGTAAGCTCTGATTCGTCGATAGGGGCTTAGCCCTATTAATCATTGGGTAATCATCACTAGGTTCGCAGGTTCGACAGTGACCTGCTGGGCTCGCTGAATGGACGCATGCGAACCCTCCGACATCTCCTTCGGTTACTCTCTAATTCCCTCCGGCCCTGCCTCGCTCTCGTCTGCTTGAGCTCCGCCGCTTTCGGTGTCGTGGCTCGCAACGACATCGAGGTGGTGGAGGTTGCCGGCGGGGTGGTCCAGGTGGACGACCGCGGGTTGACCACGCTCAGCGAGGCGGGCGCTAAGATCCGTCGTAAGGCGAAGGTTCGCGTGGGGGCGGAAGGTCGGCTGGTCTTGGCCCTTTCCAATGGTGCCCGCGTCCTTGTCGGCCCCAACTCCCAGTTCGTCGTCCAGGCTTTCGTGGATAGCCCGAGCAAAGGCTCGCTCGTCGATCTCCGGCCGGAGTTCGGTCGTTACACCATCGCCTTGCCTCGGCAGGGCCCCGGAGATGTTTTCGTGGTGCGTTCTTCCGAGGGAGACCAGCACCTCAAAACCCGCGGTCTCTATCAACTGAACATCGCGCAAGGCACCTCCGCCCAACAGTTAGTCTGTCTCGCCGGGGAGGTGCTGTTCACGCCGGTCGTACCTTCTTCCGGCCCTGTTCGCATGAAGACCGGAGAGCAGTTGAACGTGTCGAGTTCGGGCGAGGTCCTGACGACCTCGATCGAACCTATGAACGCCGCCGGTCGTCGGGCCATCGTCGAGCAGCTGGCTTATGAGCGCGAATTCACGGTTTACCCCTTGGAGCAGAACCCGACGGCGACCGAAGTCAGCAAGGCGGCTGGTGGTGGGTCCACCGCCCCTTTGAGCGCCGTGCTCGCCAGCATCGAAGACGTGGTGGAGCGGCAGACCCAGACCAACCCTTCACCTACGGGCGGCTGAGCGCTTGGCCGGTGGGCGAGCCCGGGTGGCGAAGCAAACCAGCGGGCGTGCCTTCGTAAACGAGCTGGCCGCCCTTGGCACCGCCCTCCGGGCCGAGTTCCATCACCCAGTCCGCCGCCCGGATGACGTCGGGGTGGTGTTCGATCACGACCAGCGTCGCCCCGGCGTCCCGCAGGCGACCGAGTAGGGCGAGCAATTTGGCGATATCGTCCCAGTGCAGCCCCGTCGTCGGTTCATCCAGCACGTAGAGTCTGCCGGTGTGGTCGCGCCGGGCGAGTTCGGCGGCGAGTTTGAGTCGTTGGGCCTCGCCGCCGGAGAGCGTGTTGGCTGGCTGGCCGAGTTTCAGGTAGCCGAGGCCGACTTCCTCGAGGGTACGGAGTTTCTCCGCCAAGCGGGGCTGGGCCCGGAAGAACTCAGCCGCGTCCTTCACCGTCAGGTCAAGCGCTTCCGCGATGCTTAGTCCCTTGAAGCGGACCTCGAGGGTCTCGCGGTTGAACCGTCGGCCGGCGCAGCTGGGGCATTCGACGAACGCTTCGCCGAGGAACTGCATGTCCAAGGCGACGGAGCCTTCGCCGGCGCAGGTCTCGCAACGGCCCCCGCGCACATTGAAACTGAATCGGCCGGAGGCATAGCCGCGGGCTTTGGCGAGGGGCAGGGAGGACCACAGATCCCGCAGAAGGTCCATGATGCCCGTGAAGGTCGCCGGGTTGGAGCGCGGCGTTCGTCCGATCGGCTCCTGATCGACGGCGGTGAAAGCCTGAAGTTGGTCGAGGCCATCGATACCGGTGTGGCGTCCGGGCACCACCTTCGCCCCGTTGATCTTCCGGGCCGCCGCCGCGGAGAGGACGTCGATCGCCAGCGTGCTTTTACCGGATCCCGAGACCCCGCACACCACGGTGAGGTTACCCAAGGGGAAGCGAGCCTCCACTTGCTTCAGGTTATTCTCGGTGGCGCCGCGGACCGTCAGGAATTTTTTCCCGACGGGTTTCGGACGCAGGCACGAGGCCAGGTCCGCCCGGCCCGAGAGGTAGGCGCCGGTACGCGAGGTCGGGTCGGCTTGGCAGGCGGCCGGTGTCCCGGTGAAGACCACGCGCCCGCCGTCGACCCCGGCGCCCGGCCCCATCTCCACCAGGTGGTCCGCCGCCAGCATCATATCCCGGTCATGCTCGACCACCACGACGGTGTTGCCGAGGTCGCGCAGCCCGTGGATCGAGCCGATCAGACGAAGGTGGTCGGCCGGGTGCAGGCCGATGCTTGGTTCGTCGAGCACGTAGGTCACCCCCACCAGGCCGAGACCGAGTTGCGTCGCCAGCCGCACGCGTTGGGCTTCGCCGCCCGAGAGGGTCGCGGCCTCGCGCTCCAAGGTCAGGTAGTTAAGGCCGGCTTCATGCAGGAAGGCCAGCCGTTGCTCCAGTCCGCGCCGCGCCTCCTCGATCGGCTGGACCCGCGGGTGCGCGGCCAGTCGGCGGGCGAAGGCGAGCGCCTCCGGGATCGTCAGCCGGAGGAACTCCGCGAGATCCAGCCCGTCCAGTCGGAGGGAGAGCGCCGTCGGCGAGAGCCGCCGCCCTTGGCAGGTCGCGCAGACCGAGCCCGATTGATACTGCAGCAGACGCTGGCGCAAAGACTCCCCGGTCGTCGTCCGGTAGGCCTGCTCGAGTTCGGGGAACATCCCGGCCCATGTCGTCTCGACCGGCTTGCGGCCTTTCGGCGGGGGGAGCAGGAAGACCCGCTTGGCGTCACCGTGCAGGAGCAGCCGCCGCGTCGCCTCCGGGAGTTCGCGCCAAGGGGTGCGCAGGTCGAACGGTACCTGCTCGGCCAGCGCCCGCAGCACGGCGTTGCGGCGGATCAGCACCTTGCGCGTGCCAAGTTTCCAAGGCTTCACGACGCCCTCCTGGAGGGAGAGCCCGTCGTCCTGGATGGCGAGGCCTTCCTGGAAGCGCATCTGTCGGCCGAGACCGCCGCAGTCCGGGCAGGCGCCGTCCGGGTGGTTGTGCGAAAGGGCCTTGGGCGCGATCGGCTCATACGTCGTGCCGCAATGCTCGCAGGCCAGGTGGAGCGACAGCGCCTGTTCCGTCCAACCGCCGCGCCCATCGTCGGCCAGCACCAAGGCGCGATGCCGCCCTTCCTTGAAGGCCAGCTCCAGCGAGTCCGCCAGCCGGCTCCGCTGATCCTCGCCTGCCACGATGCGGTCCACCACCACGTCGAGTTGCCGGGCCTCCCGGCCCGTGAGCAGCCCCGTCGCCTCTTCCAGCGTGGCCACCTGGCCGTCGATGCGGAGGCGGGAGAAGCCCCGTCGACCAAGGTCGGCCACGGTTTCGAGCAGGACCGACGGTTTGTCCTTGGCGACCGGGGCGGCGACCATGAGTCGGGTGCCGGACGGGATCTTCGCCAAGGCCAGCAGGTTGTCGTCCAGTGACCGTCGGCGGACCGGGTGGCCGTCCTTGAGGCAGGCCCGCTCGCCCGCCACGATCCAAAGCGGCCGGACGTGATCGGCTATCTCGGTCAACGTGGCCACCGTGGAGCGGGGGTTCGTGTTGCCGCCGGTCCGCTGGGCGATGGCGATGACCGGGGAAAGCCCGCGGATGAAGTCCACGTCGGGCCGGGCCACGGCATCCATCATCCCCCGGGCCTTGGCCGAGAGGGATTCCAGGTATTGCCGGGACCCCTCGGCATGGAGGGTGTCGAACGCCAGGGACGACTTCCCCGAACCGCTGACCCCCGTGATCACCGTCAACTGATGACGCGGGATGGTCAGTTCCACGTCCTTGAGGTTGTGGGTGCGAGCGCCTTTGATGTGGATGGAGGAGTCCAGACGGCGAGGCTAGCCCCGCGGCTCGCCCGGGAGAAGCCGAATATGGACGGCGGGGCAGGGTGGGGGCGTTAATAACTCGTCCGGATTCGGCTTTTCCCGTCCGCCGGAAAAAGTCATCTTGTCGGGATGCTGCGCGCATTCCTGCTCCTCTTCGCCTGGTGCTCGGTGTCCCTGCGGGCCGACCAGGAGGAGGCTCGCATCCTGATCCTCGGTGACAACCTGGCCTACGTCGGCGGTTGGACCGTGTATGTCGAATCCGCCATCCGCGCGCAGAAGGGCCTGGCCCGGGCGGTGATCGTCAACGCCGCGTTGCCTGGTGAGACCGCGAGCGGACTCAGCGAGGCCGGTCATTCCGGCGGCGCTTTTACCCGGCCCGATGTGCACGAGCGGCTGGCGCGCGCGCTTGAGCTCTTCAAGCCGACCCTCGTCCTCGCCTGCTACGGCGGCAACGACGGTCTCTACCTGCCGCCCGACCCGGAGCGCACGCGCGCGTACCGTGAAGGCCAGCTGCGCCTGCACGCGGCCTGCGTCCGCGCCGGCGCGAAAGTCGTGCACCTGACGCCGCCGTTGTTCGGCGCGGATCTGCCGAAGGTGCCGGTCTACGACGGCGTGCTGGATAGCTACGCGCAATGGTTGGTCGCGCAGCGTCCCGCGGGATGGTTGGTCGTCGATGCGCGGCCGGCCCTGCGCGAGGCCATCGTGGCCGCGAAACAGGCCGACCCGCGTTTCGTGTTCGCGAAGGACCATCTGAATCCCGGACCGGAAGGCCATCTGCTGATGGCCACGGCGATCTGGACGCAACTGGCGCCTTTGATGGGATGGAAGGTCGACGTGGCGATGGCGCAGCCCGCGAAATGGCGCATTCTCCAGCAGAGCGCCAACCTGCTGCGCGATGCCTGGCTCGCCAAGATCGGCCATAAGCGTCCCGGGGTGCCGGGAGGTATGCCCTTGCCGCAGGCGGAGGCCCGTTCGGCGGCTCTTCTGAAGGAATTCCTCAAATAAACGGCTCAGATTGGGTGTTTCGCGGCGTCGGAGGGCAGGGTGGCCTATTGCCCAAGTAACACCCGGCCGACATGAAACTGTAACAATCGCATGGGATGATGTCGGCGTTACCTTCCCATGAACACCGCCCTCCGCTCCCTCGCCCTCCTCTCCCTCACCGCGACTGCCGTCACCGTGCAGGCCGCCGACGCGGTCGTCGTCGACCCGAAGCTGCCGGCTTACGCCGTGGCTTCCGGCGTCTCCGGCAACCTCAACTCGGTCGGCTCCGACACGCTCAACAACCTCATGACCTTCTGGAGCGAAGGCTTCAAGGCCGCCTACCCCAACGTGAAGATCCAGGTCGAGGGCAAGGGTTCCGGCACCGCGCCGGTCGCTCTCACCTCCGGCGTCGCCCAGGTCGGCCCGATGAGCCGCGAGATGAAGGCCACCGAGATCTCCGCCTTCGCCGCCAAGTTCGGCCACAAGCCCACCCGCATCGCCGTCGCCATCGACGCCCTCGCCGTCTTCGTCCACAAGGACAACCCGGTCGCGGGTCTCTCGCTCACCCAGGTCGACGGCATCTTCTCCTCCACCCGCAAGCGCGGCGGCCAGGACGTCCTCACCTGGGGCGCGCTCGACCAGAAAGGCGCCTTGGCCGGCAAGACCATTTCCTCCTTCGGCCGCAACTCCGCCTCGGGCACCTACGGCTACTTCAAGGAAGTCGCCCTGAAGAACGGTGACTACAAGGACACCATCAAGGAGCAGCCGGGTTCCTCCTCCGTCGTCCAGGGCATCGCCGCGGACGTCGGCGCCATCGGCTACTCCGGCATCGGTTACGCCACCTCCGGCGTCCGGGCCGTGCCGCTCGCGGTCGAAGGCACCTCGTTCGTCGAGCCGAACTACGCCAACTGCCTCAACGGCTCCTACCCGCTCTCCCGTTACCTGTACGTCTACGTGAACAAGGCGCCCTCCCGCCCGATGGACAAGCTCACCAGCGAGTTCATCACCTTCGTGCTCTCGAAGCAGGGCCAGGAAATCGTGATCAAGGACGGCTACTTCCCGCTGCCGGCCGACGTCGCCGACGAAGGTCGCGCCTCCCTGAAGTTCTACAGCGCCGAATAAGCTTGGTCTCGAAATCGCATCGTCGCCGCCACGCCCTCCGGGGTCGGCCTATCAAGAGCGACGATGCGGTCTCGGGTCCTCCCGGGCGGGGTCATCCCCGCCTTTCCCTTTGCCGGACACCCTGACACCCGAACGTAACCCGATGGCCACAACTGACGAAAAGCCCGTGCCCGCGCCCGAGTCGCGCTTCACGGTCAGTCCGCTGACCTTGGCGGCCGATCGTTGGATGGGGCGCCTCATCCGCATCGGCGGCGTCGGCGTGGTGGTCGCGGTGCTCGGCATGCTGGGTTTCCTGATCTTCCAGGTCTTCCCGCTCTTCGTCGGAGCCAAGGTCTCGCCAACGTCGTCGCTCGCCGTCCCGGCGGAGGCGGTCGCTTTCGGCGAAGACGAGTATGGCGAGTTTCCCTTCGTGGTTCGTCGCGACGGAAGCATCCTCTTCCAGCGGGCCAAGGATGGCACGAAGTTGCTCGAGTGGACGCCCGCGCTCGGCGAGCGGCGCGTGACCGCGATCCGGAGCTACCCGCGCACGGGTCTGGTCTTCCTAGGGCTTTCGGATGGCGCGGTCCAGGAAGTCCGCGTGGTCTATCGTTCGACCTTCGACGACGCCGGTAAGCGCACCGTCGAGCCCGTCGTGACGCCCCTCGAGCCGGTCGCCATCGGCCGCGCCGGCTTGCCGTGCGTCGATGTCTGGGATGCGAAAGGTCCGCAGTCCCGCCTCTTGCTGGTCCGCCAGGAGGAGGGCGGCAAGCCGCTGCTGACCGCCGTCCGCCTGACCGAGCGCAAGGGCTTGGGCGGCAAGGGCAAGGTCACCGTCTCCGCGCCGTTCGTCGTGGCAGCCGACGCCGCCTCGGTCGACCAGGTCCTGCTCCCCTCCACCGCGGAGTCGCTCCTCGTCATCGGCCGCTCGGGCGAGGTCCGGGCCTACGCCGACGACGGCACCGCCTTCACCTTCCTCCAGTCCTTCACGCCCTTCAAGGGCGCGGCCGATCCGGCCGTGGCCGCCGCCGGCCTGATCTTCGGCAATGTCTCGGTGGTCCTCGTCGATCGCGCCGGTGCCCAGCAGGTCTGGTCGATGTACCCGCAGCTCCAACCCGACGGCAAGAGCCTGCGGCGCTGGGGCAAGATCCACGAGGGTGAGCCGCTGGCCGGCGCCGGCCAAGGCATCTACGCCGCCGTCGGCAACAAATGCTACCTCGCCGCCGCGGCCGGTCGGCTCCAGCTGATCAACATGACGACCGGGACGGTCCGCTGGGAGGGCCCGGCCCCCGCGGCGCCGCTCCGGCAGGTCGCCTTCGCGGGCGGCTATGACCGGATCACGGCGCTGACCGCCGACGGCCAGCTGCATCGCTGGGCGATCGTCGACCATCACCCGGAATCCTCGTGGCGGACCTTCTTCGGCAAGATCTGGTACGAAGGCGCCTCCGCCCCGGCCTACGCGTGGCAGTCCAGCGCGGGCTCCGATGAGTTCGAGCCGAAGTATTCGCTCGTCCCCCTCTTCTACGGCACGGTCAAGGGTACCTTCTACGCCTTGCTCTTCGCCTTGCCGATCGCGCTTACCGCCGCCGTCTACGTCTCGCAGTTCCTCCGTCCCGAGTATCGCCAGGTGGTCAAGCCCGTCATGGAGGTCATGGCCTCGCTGCCTTCGGTCGTCCTGGGCTTCCTCGCCGGTCTCTGGTTGGCGCCGCTCGTCGATCCCCGGCTGGTCTCGCTCTTCTGCGCGATCGGTATCCTCGCGCCCGCCGCGCTTTCGGCCGGTTTCCTTTGGTCCGTGCTGCCCCAGCCGGTCCGCCGGCAGGTCAAGCCCGGCATGGAGTTCCTCTGGTTGCTCCCGTTCCTCGCCCTGTGCGCCTGGGCGGCCTGGCAGGCCGGTCCCGCGATCGAGTCCTGCTTCTTCACGGTGAAGGATACCGCGACGGGTCTCCCTATCGCCGACTTCCGGGAGTGGTGGCGGCAGACGACGGGCGCGACGTATGATTCGCGCAACTCCCTCGTGGTCGGCTTCGTCATGGGCTTCGCGGTCATCCCGATCGTGTTCACCATCGCGGAGGATGCGCTCTCCAACGTCCCGGATTCCCTCGTGTCGGGCTCGCTGGCGCTCGGCGCCAGCCGCTGGCAGACCGTCTGGAGCGTGGTGGTGCCCACCGCGGTGTCGGGCATCGTCTCGGCGGTGATGATCGGCTTCGGTCGCGCCATCGGCGAGACGATGATCGTCGTGATGGCCACCGGCAACACGGCGGTCATGGACTTCAATCCCTTCAGCGGCATGCGGACGCTGTCGGCCAACATCGCCGTCGAGCTGCCGGAGGCGGCCGCCGGCCACACCCATTACCGCGCCCTCTTCCTCGGCGCCTGCTGCCTTTTCCTCCTCACCTTCGTGCTCAACACCGTCGCGGAAATCCTCCGCCAGCGCCTGCGGGAGCGCTATAAAGTCGTCTGACCATGTCCGCCCCTTCCGACAGCAGCACGCCCCGCGGCGAGGCCTGGGTCTGGTTCAGCGGCCTGGGCCTGATCGTCGGCCTCGGCATGGTCATCGGTTTGCTGAGCCTCGTGTTCCTCAACGGCGCCACCGTCTTCTGGGCCCCGCCCGTGCCCTTGGCCCAGCTCGATGACGGTCGCGCGCTCATCGGGCAGCTGGCCCAACGCCGGATCCGCGCCGGTTCGCCGGCGGACCAGCCGAAGTACGAGCGGCAATACCAGGTCGGCCTCCGCGAACTCAACGGCAACTCCTACCTCTGGGTCGACGAGGTCCGGATCAAGGCCGAGACCTTCCCCGCCGACATCCTCGGGCTGGAGCGCGTCGAGAACGGCCCCGCCTTCGTCCGTCCCCGGTCCCTGCGTCGCTCCGACGGTCAGGTCGTCGCGATCGCCGAGCCGGCCTTCGAGGCCGCTTTCCAGGCCGAGGTCGCCGCGGCGGCCGCCGTCCGCGAGAAACTGGTCGAGATCACCCGCCACCGCATCGGTGACGTGAACGCCGCCATGGACCGGGCCCGCGTGGGCCTGCGCCGGGCCGAGGATCTCAAGCTGGCCGACGAGATCGCCGCCCGGAAGGCCGAGATCGCGGCCCTCGACGCGCGCTACGCCGTGCTGCAGGCCGAGGCCGCCAAGGTCACGGCGGGCGGGGCGGTGGCCGCGCTCGTCGCCCAGGACGCCGCCGGCCGCGAGGTGGTCGTGCCCCTCACCCAGGTGATCCGGGCCTGGTTCCCCAACCGCCTCGAGACCTGGGACCGGGTCAAGCTCTTCGCCTCCCGCCTCGCCGAGTTCATCTTCGACGAGCCGCGCGAGGCCAACACCGAGGGCGGCCTGATGCCCGCGATCTTCGGCACGCTCGTGATGACGGTCTTCATGAGCCTCATGGTCACGCCCTTCGGCGTCATCACCGCGATCTACCTCCGCGAGTACGCCCAGCAGGGGCCGCTCCTGCGCATCGTGCGCATCAGCGTCAACAACCTCGCCGGCGTGCCGTCCATCGTCTTCGGGGTCTTCGGCCTCGGCTTCTTCGTCTACGTCCTGGGGGCTCCCTCGACCAGCTGTTCTTCGCCGATCAGCTGAAGTATAACAATAATACGCCGGTCTTCGGCACCGGCGGCCTGCTCTGGTGCTCGCTGACCCTGGCCCTGATGACCCTCCCGGTGGTCATCGTCGCGACCGAGGAAGCCCTGGCGGCCGTCCCCCGCGGCATGCGCGAGGCCTCCCTGGCCACCGGCGCCTCCAAGTGGCAGACCATCCGCGACATCCTCCTGCCCGCCTCGGCCCCCGGCATCCTGACCGGCGTGATCCTCGCCATGGCCCGGGGCGCCGGGGAGGTCGCCCCCCTCATGCTCGTCGGGGTCGTCAAGCTGGCCCCGTCCCTCCCGTTCGACGGTTCCTTCCCGTTCCTGCACCTGGATCGCAAGTTCATGCACCTCGGTTTCCACGTGTATGACCTCGGTTTCCAGTCCCCGGATTCCGACGCCGCCCGCCCGATGGTCTTCGCCACGACGCTCCTGCTGATCGTCCTCGTGGTCTGCCTGAACCTCGGCGCGATCTGGATCCGCAACCGCCTCCGCGCCCGCTTCAAGGGCGCCTCTTTCTGACGACCTCTTCATGCCTTCGCTCATGACCCCTCCGTCCACCTCCCGCATCCAGGTCCGCCCCGCCGCCGAACGCGAGGGCCGCAAGGATTACATCAGTATCCGCGACTACGGCTTCTGGTACGGCCAGAAGAAGGCCCTCGAGGCCATCTCGCTCGATATCCCCGAGCGCCAGGTCGTCGCCTTCATCGGCCCCTCCGGTTGCGGCAAGTCCACCCTCCTGCGCAACCTGAACCGCATGAACGACCTCGTGGACGGCATCCGTCACGAGGGTGACATCACCATCAACGGCCGTTCGATCTACGACCCGGGCCTGGAGGTCATCTCCCTGCGCCGCCGCGTCGGCATGGTCTTCCAGAAGTCCAACCCCTTCCCCAAATCGATCTTCGAGAACGTCGTCTACGCCCTCCGCGTCGTCGGCGTCCGCGACCGGGCCCTGCTCGAGGAGGCCTGCGAGACCTCGCTCCGCAAGGCCGCCCTCTGGGATGAGGTCAAGGACCGGCTCGACGACAGCGCCTTGGGCCTGTCCGGCGGCCAGATGCAGCGTCTCTGCATCGCCCGCGCCATCGCCAACCGCCCGGAGATCCTGCTCATGGACGAACCCTGTTCGGCCCTGGACCCCATCGCCACGGGCAAGATCGAGGAGCTGATCCACGAGCTCAAGGAGCAGTTCACCATCGTGATCGTGACCCACTCCATGCAGCAGGCCGCCCGCGTCTCGGACCGCACCGCGTTCTTCTACCTCGGCAAGCAGATCGAGTACGACACCACCGAGAAGATCTTCATGAACCCCTCCCAGGCCCAGACCGAGGCTTACATCTCGGGCCGCTTCGGCTGATTTCCAAACCGACACGACCATGCAACGCTTCTTCCACGACGAACTCCGCCAGCTCCGGGACGACCTCATCCTGATGGGCGAGCGCTCGCTCGACATGACCCGCCTCGTCCTCCGCGCCGTCGAGCAGGGCGACGACTCCCTGGCCCTGCAGGTCCGCGGCATGGACGACCGCGTCGACGAGCTCGAGAAGCGCGTCGACCGCGAGATCATGCGCTACCTGACCCTCTTCGGTCCCATGGGCAGCGACGTGCGCCTCCTCCTCGCCGCCCGCGACATCGGCCACGACCTCGAGCGCATCGCCGACGAGGCCTCGGTCATCGCCAAGCGCGCCATGGTCATCTCCGAACGCGGGCCGCTCAAGGATCTTCTGCACGTCCCGGCCGAGGGCATCATCGCCTGCGAGGTCCTGCGGCTGGCGATCGACAGCTTCATCGAGGGCGACCTCGCGAAGGCCCGGCTGGTCCTCCAGCGGGACGCCGAGATCGACGCCTTGAACCGCCGGAATTATGAGGAACTCTTCGGGAAGTCGGGGGACTCGGCCAAGGTTTCGGCCTCGCACGTGGAGCTGATCTTCATCTCCAAGGCCCTTGAGCGCATCGGCGACCACTCGAAGAACATCGCCGAGCAGGTCATCTTCCTCCTCTCCGGGGAGGACGTCCGCCACGCTCGCTGAAGAAGTCTTAATCCTGTTATAAAACGGTCGCGGCACCCCCGGGTTACGCTGGACGCTGGACCGATTTATGGTAAGGTGCGGGCCGTCATGCCCGCCGGCCTCGGTTGTCTCCTCCTGCTCCTGCGCCTATTCTCGTTGCCGCTGAGCATCCTGTTGGCCCGGCGTCTGGGCTTGTTGACGTTTACCCAAGATTTGTACGTACTCTGGATTGCCTTGATGCTTGGGGTCGTGAACGTATTGGTCCGACCGTTCGTGATGGTCTTCCTGCTGTTCCTCTCGGCGCCTTTCCTCCTGGTGCTTCGCCTCCCCCAGCGGATCACGAAGGCCTTGGTCACCTTCGGTCTGATGTACGTGACCAACGTCCTCATGCTGGCGTTGGTCTGTAATTTGCTCGGGATTCAGGATTATTCCCTTTGGCTCGCCCCGCTGGTCATCTCCATCGGTTCCTGGTTCATCGCCTTTTCGGCCACTGCGCAGACGGTCCCGCCGGCCGGAGGGCAGGGTGGCCCGCGCGGTCCGAAGCCGGTTGACGACGCCATCGACGTCTGAGTCGGCTGCCGGCCTATCGGCCTCCGGCGGTTACGCTCGCTTTCGCACCTTTTCCTTGCCTCCCGCAGGGCTTCCCCTTGCTTTTGGGCCTTCTCCGCCATGTCGAATCCCGCTCTCTCCTCCTGGGCCCGCAACGTCGCCCCTTCACCGACCCTCGCCGTCGATGCCAAGGCCAAGGCCCTCGCCGCCGCCGGCAAGGATGTCGTCGGTTTCGGCGTCGGTGAGCCTGACTTCGACACCCCGCAGTTCGTCAAGGACGCCTGCGCCAAGGCCCTGGCCGAAGGTAAGACCAAATACGCCCCGACGCCGGGTATCCCCGCCCTCCGCAAGGCCATCGCCGAGGACTACACCCGCCGCGGCTTCACCGGCATCGCCGACGCCAACGTCGTCGTCTCCCCGGGCGGCAAGATGTCCTGCTACCTCGCCATCCTCGCCACGATCAGCGCCGGCGACGAAGTGATCATCCCGGCCCCGTATTGGGTGAGCTACCCCGAGATGGTGAAGCTCGCCGGCGGCAAGCCCGTCGTCGTGAACGCCGAGGACGTCACCGGCTTCAAGATCACCCCCGCCCAGCTCTCCGCCGCGCTGACCCCGAAGACGCGCATGGTGATCATCAACAGCCCGTCCAACCCGACCGGGGCCGTCTACACCCGCGCCGAGCTCGAAGCCCTCGTCGCCATCTGCGTGCAGGCCAACGTCTGGATCATGTCCGATGAGATCTACGAGAACCTCGTCTATGACGGCCAGACCACCTGCAGCCCGGCGACCTTCTCGCCCGAGGCCGCCCGCCTGACCATCACCGTCTCCGGCTACGCCAAGAGCTACTCCATGACCGGCTGGCGTCTCGGCACCCTCGTCGCCGCCGACAAGCCCCTCGCGGCCGCCGTCGCCGACCTCCAGAGCCAGATCTCGTCCAATGCCACGACCTTCGCGCAGTTCGGCGCCCTCGCGGTGCACCAGCACCCCGATAAGGCCAAGGCCTCGCTCGCCGAGATGGGCGCCGTCTTCGACAAGCGCCGCCTCAACCTGCTCGCCGGCCTCAACGCCATCCCCGGCCTGACCTGCTACCGCTCGCAGGGCGCCTTCTACCTCTTCCCGAATATCAAGTCGTTCGGCCTGACCTCCGCCCAGTTCGCCGATCGCCTCCTCGAGGAAGAGCTGATGGCCGTCGTCCCGGGTTCCGCGTTCGGCTCCGAAGGCTATATCCGCCTCAGCTACGCGACCTCCGACCAGGTGATCGCCCAGGGCCTGGAGCGTCTCGCCCGCTTCTGCGCCAAGCTGAAGAAGTGATTTGAACAAGGGGGCACGTGGGCACGGTGACACGTGGACAAGGGTTTAGGAGAGTCTAGTTCTCTTCACGGGATTTTCGCATCTTGATGGTGCCTCCGAGCAGGCGTGCGACTTCATCAAGTTGTACCATCATTTGGCCGCCGGTGATACGATCCATGATACCAACGGCCTCGGCGATGCCCAGTTGGGTTTCGAGCTCGGCCAAGGATCCGCGTGCAATCAGGAGAAAGCGCAGTGCGTCCTTGTTGGTGCCACGTTCGTCTCCCTCCGCGATATTTGATGGTATGGAGATCGCCGAGCGCATGATTTGATCCGCCAGTCCCCGATGTCTTTCGAAGTGGGGTGACATGCACAGGCGGTACGTGTCGATCGCGAGGGACCGTGATTTCTGCCACACGACGAGATCGCGATAGGAGTTCACCTTTCCGAGCGGCTTAGGAGCATTCATCGCCGTTGATCGTAGGGGCAGGGCCACTTGAGGAAACTGATTCCGTGGCACAATGAACCACTATCAGCCGCTGAGGTGTTGTTTGGGTAACACCACCCATGTCCACGTGTCACCTTGCCCACGTGTCCCCTGGTTTTACGCCGGCTCGACGAGCACACACGCCATCCCGGCGGCGTCGGCGGCTTCCTTGCCGCGCGGGCTGTCCTCGAGGACGACGCAGTCGGCCGGGTCCACGCCGATCCGCGCGGCGGCCGCGAGGAAGAGGTCCGGGTGCGGCTTCGAGCGAGCGGCATCCTCGGCCGTGATGATGGCGTCGAAGAGGTGCGCGATGTCGATTCGGTTGAGGGTCGTGTGCACGTGCGCCTTACGGCCGGCCGAGGCGACGGCGGTCTTGTGGCCGAGGCGGCGGACATGGTGGACGATCTCGACGACCTCGGGGCGGGCGGTGACGTCCTTCGCGAGGTGTTCCTCGAGGAAGGCATGGCCGTCCGCGAGGAGCCGGTCGACGTCGAGGTCGAAGCCGTAGTCGGCCTTCAGACGCTTGCAGGTATCCACCGCGGACATGCCGCCCATCGAGCAGAAGAGCGGCCAAGGAAAGTCGAACGGCCGGCCCAGCTGGAGGCTGATGATGTGCGTCCAGCTGCGGTGGTGGATCCACATCGTCGCGGCGAGCGTGCCGTCGCAGTCGAAGATCCAGCCGCGGCGCGACAGCAGCGCGGGGTCGAACGGGTGCATCCGCGCCATGGCGATCAGCGCAGGCCCGGGAAACCGCCGCCGGGGAAGCCGCCGCGGCCGCCGCCCATCTGGCCCATGCGGCGCATGAGTTCCTTGCCCTTGCCGCCCTTCATCATGCGCATCATCTCGCGCATCTGGGAGAACTGCTTGATCAGCGCGTTGACGTCGCTGACCTGGGTGCCCGAGCCCTTGGCGATGCGGAGGCGGCGGGAGCCGTTGAGAATGTCGGGGTTGCGGCGCTCCTTGCGGGTCATCGAGAGCACGATGGCCTCGGTCTTGCCGAGCATCTTCTCCTCCTTGGCGCCGACCTGCACGTTGCCCATGCCCGGCATCATCTTCATGATGTCCCCGAGCGGCCCCATCTTCTTCATCTGCTGCATCTGCGCGAGGAAGTCCTCGAGGTCGAAGTCCGCCTTGCGCATCTTCTCGGCCAGGCGCTCGGCCTCCTTCTGGTCGACGACCTCCTGGGCCTTCTCGACGAGGGAGACGACGTCGCCCATGCCCAGGATGCGCTGCGCCATGCGGTCCGGGTGGAACGTGTCGAAGTCGCCGGACTTCTCGCCGGTGCCCATGTAGCGGATCGGCACGCCAGTGACGGACTTCATCGACAAGGCCGCGCCCCCGCGGGCGTCGCCGTCGAGCTTGGTCAGGATGATCCCGGTCAGCGGGGTCGATTCGTGGAACTTGGTGGCCACGTCGACGGCCTGCTGGCCGAGGGCGGCGTCGGCGACGAGGAAGACCTCGTGCGGCTGGAAGGCGTCGCGCACGCGGCGTACCTCCTCCATGAGGTCGCCGTCGACCTGCAGGCGGCCCGCGGTGTCGACGATGACGAGGTCCGCGGCCGCGGCCGCGGCCTCGGCTTCCTTCACCAGGCGGCCCACCATCCCGGCGACGTCGGTCGCGGCGCGGTCGGCGCGGAAGTCGAAGCCTTCGTTCTTCGCAAGCGTCTCGAGCTGGTCGATGGCCGCGGGGCGGCGCAGGTCGGCCGCGACGAGGGAGGGCTTGCGGAGGCCTTCCTTCTTCACGAGGTGCTTGGCGAGCTTGGCGGCGCTGGTGGTCTTGCCGGAGCCCTGGAGGCCGACGAGCAGGACGCGCAGGGGGCGGCGGGGGTCGATCGGGCGTTCACCTTCGCCGAGGAGCTTGGTGAGCTCGTCGGAGACGACCTTGACGGCCATCTGGCCGGGGTTGACGGAGTCGACGACGGCCGTGCCGAGGCAGGCGGCCTTGACGCGCTCGGTGAAGTCCTTGGCGACCTTGAAATTGACGTCCGCGGACATCAGCGCCGAGCGTACCTCGACGAGGGCGGGGGCGATGTTGTCCTCGGTCAGTTTCGACAGTCCGCGGAGGTCGCGGAGCGCCTTGGTGAGTTTCTCGGTGAGGTTGGCGAACACGGGAGGGGAAGGAGAACGAAGGCGGGCCCGAAAGGCAAGAGGGACAGGGCAGGGTGGGGTCGGCCGGAGCCCGAATCCAAGCCCCCGCCGGGCTTTTCCCATGGCGACGGTCTTGCCCTGCGCCCCGCTGGGGCTAGTTTACCCCGACCCCGCCCCCATGCGCCTTACCCGCTTCCTTCCCCTCGTCTGGGTCCTCTCCGTGGTCGCCGCCGAACCCCTGGTCCTGCCGCTTTGGAAAGGCGATGCCCCCGAGGGCGACGGCAAGTTCTCCTCCGCAGCCAAGGCGCGACTCACCGTCCACCTGGCCGACAAGCCCAACGGCGCCGCGGTCGTCATCTGCCCGGGCGGCGGTTACGGCGGCCTGGTGGTCGGCGGTGAAGGGCACGGGATCGCGAAGTGGCTCAACCAAAGCGGCATCACCGGCCTGGTCCTCGAGTACCGCCTGCCCGCCGGCCGGCCCTTCGTCCCGTTGCTCGACGCCCAGGAGGCGATCAAGACCGCCCGCGCCCGCGCCGCCGAGTGGAAGATCGATGGCAAGAAAGTAGGCATCATCGGCTTCTCCGCGGGTGGTCACCTCGCCGCGACCGCCGCCACGCACTTCACTCCCGAGACCCGACCGGATTTCGCGATCCTCGTCTACCCGGTCGTGACGATGAGCACGGGTACCCATGGCGGCTCGAAGAAGAACCTGCTCGGGCCTAATCCGACGGACGAGCTGGCCAACCTCTTCTCGAACGAGAAGCAGGTGACCAAGGACACGCCGCCGACGTTCCTCGCCCATGCCTTGGACGACAAGCCCGTTCCCATCGAGAACAGCCGCCTCTTCCATCAAGCCTGCCAGGCCAAGGGAGTGCCTTCGAGATTGCTGGAGCTACCGAATGGCGGCCACGGTCTGAATGGCTACAAGGGCCCCTCCTGGGACGCCTGGCAGAAGCAGTCCCTGGAATGGCTCCGCGAACTGAAAATCACGCCCTGAGCACGCAACTTAACGACCTGACCGCTGACTAACCTTCTGATCCCCCATGCGATTCCCCCTCCTGTTCGGCGCCTGTTGCGCCTCCTTGCTGACTGCTCAGGCCGCCGATGCCCCCAAGTCCGCCACGCCCCCGGCGGAGCCGACTTACCTGACCCCCGAGACCGCCGGTCCGGATTTCCTGCTCCAAGGCGAGTACGGCGGCGATAAGCTCGGGGCCGACGTCATCGCGCTCGGTAAGGACACCTTCCGCCTGGTGCTGCACAAGGGTGGCCTACCCGGTGCCGGTTGGGATGGCTCCGCCAAGACCGAGGTCGAAGGCAAGCGCAACGGCGAGGGCGTGAGCTTCGCCGGCGCGATCAAGGCCGAGCTCAAGGACGGCACCCTTTCCGGTCAGACCGCCGACGGCGAAGGCTTCGTGCTCAAGCGCGTCGTCCGCCATAGCCCGACCGAGGGTGCCCAGCCGCCCATCGGCGCGGTCATCCTGTTCGATGGCAGCAACGCCGATGCCTGGAAAGGCGGGCACCTGGACGAGCGCAAGCTCCTCGCCGCGGGCACGGTCTCCAAGCAGGCCTTCCAGGATTTCACATTGCACCTCGAGTTCCTTCTGCCGTTCAAGCCCCTCGGTCGCGGCCAGGGCCGCGCCAACAGCGGCGTCTACGTCCAGAACCGTTACGAGGTCCAGGTCCTCGACAGTTTCGGTCTCGCCGGCTTGGATAACGAGTGCGGCGGCGTCTACAAGAACAGCGCCCCCAAGGTGAACCTCTGTTTCCCGCCCCTCCAGTGGCAGACCTATGACATGGAGTTCACGGCGGCGAAGTTCGACGCGGCCGGCAAGAAGACCGCCAACGCGATCCTCACGGTGAAGCATAACGGGGTCGTCGTGCAGGATCGCCTCGAGCTCAAGGGCGCGACCCCCGGCGGCGGCTTCAAGACCGAGGTCCCCGCGCCCGGCCCCTTCCAGCTCCAGGGCCACGGCAATCCGGTCTTCTACCGCAATATCTGGGTGGTCGAGCGGAAGTAAGGCGGGCCCCGGCGGCCGACAAAAAAGCCCCGCGATGCGGGGCTTTTGCTTGGTCGGTCGGCGCGGCGCTTACTTGGCGTCGAGGTCCGTGACCGTGAGGTTCTTGATCCAGCAGGGGTCGCCGTGCTCGGTGATCATCAGCTTGCCCTTGCCCGGCGCGAAGCCGACCTTTTTGGCGAACTTGCTCTTGGCGAGGGCGGCCTTCCAGGCGTCGGACTTGGTGTCGACCGCGGCGCAGGGCTTGCCGTTGAGGAAGTGCTCGATCTTGCCGTCCTTCACGACGACGCGGCTGTGGTTCCATTCGCCGATCGGCTTGAGAACCTTGTCCGCGGCGGAGTCGATCAGGTCGTAGACGCTGCCGGAATTATGCGATCCGCCGCGCTTGCCGTCGGGGTGCTTGGCGTCGTCGATCATCTGGTACTCGACCCCGAGCCATTCGCCCTTGCCCTTGGCGTCTTTGAGGTTGTTGACCCAGTACTTGATCCCGTTGTTGCCGGCATCGGCGAGTTTCCAATCCCACTCGAGCTCGAAGTTCGCGTACTCTTTCTTGGAGAGGAGGAAACCGGTGCCCTTGCCGGGGGTGAGGCGGATGACGCCGCCCTCCTCGGTGGTCCAGCCCGCGCCGGGCTTGCCGCCGTTGGCGTCGGTGAAATCTTCGAGGGCGAGCTTCTCGGGGGCGGCCGCGAGGAGGCTGCCGGTGGCCAGGAGGGAGAGCAGGAGGGCTTTCATGGGGGAGGAGCCTACCTTGGCGAAAGCCCGCCCCACTTAAAGCCCGATTTCCGGCTACAGGGCTTGGCCGTCAGCGTAGTTTGGCGAACCGGACGTCGTTGGTCGTCGCAAGATGCAACGGCACCACTAGGTAGGCCATGCCGGTCGCGCTCCCGGTTTGCCGGACCTTGCCTTGCCCTTCGTGATCGAGGCCTAGCACCAACCCCTCGCCCACGATGCCGAGCATCGGTTCACCGGACCGAAAGCCGGCGACGCTTAAGCGCGGCTCGAGCAGAAGCCGACCCCCTTCCCAGCGGAAGTCGCGGCCGAGCACATACTCGCCGACCTTGCGTGCTCCGTCCCGGCCTTGTGCGGTCACCCGCAAGGTTTGCGGGCCGAGAGCTTCCACCGCGATGGTTTCGACCTGTTCATGACGTAGTTGGGCGTCCTGAGGCCAGAGCAAGTAGCTGAGCCGCACGGGTGACGGACAAGGATCGGCGACTTCACCGCGGTTGCGGTAGACGCCGGCGAGCCGCGCCAACGAGGGCAAGGGTGCGAAGTCTTCGCGCGTCGAGCTGCTCACGGCGCAACCCACGAGCCGAGGGCGAGGAGGAGCAGGCCCAGCATTAGACGGGACGGGCGGAGGTAATCATCTGAT
>BGOM01000006.1 GCA_003569245.1 Opitutia bacterium
TCGCTTACTTCTTGGCGCCGTAGCCGGCGGCCGGCTTGCCTTCGGCGTCGAGCTTGTCGACGGACCACAGGACGGCGCGGGCGACGAGGTCGAGGTAGCGTTCGTCCTCCACGGTCTTGTTGTTGTGCCCGATGGTGGTCGAGAAGATGCGGGTCTTCTTGGGGCCGTACTCGTTGGTCCAGGCGACGATGTTGGTGGTCTCCTTGGCGGGGATGACCTTGCCGGCCTTGTCCTTCTTCTCGGGGGAGGACTGGGTGCCGGTCGCGAGGCTCTTGCCGGTCAGGACCTGGACGTTGTTATAGAGCTCCTCGTTGGTGGTGGTCCAGTCAGCGAGGCCCTTGGTCACGGGGTGTTCCTTGTCGGTGAACTTGATGGCGATCGGGAGCTGCGGGCCGTGGCCGGTGGACTGGAGGCCGAGCATCTCGTACCAGTGGGCGTTGTCGTCGCCGGCCTTCACGGGCTGCTGGAACTTGCCCCAGCGGTAGCTGTGCATGGCGCAGTGCAGGTTGACGGCGGGGACGCCTTCGCGGTGGGCCTTGAGGATGTTCTCCACGTAGGCGGCGTCGGTGATGTCGGCGGCGCACTCGTCGTGCACGACCACGTCGAAGTCCTTGTGCCAATCGGCCTTCTTGTAGATCTCGAAGACGGGCTTGGTGCCCTTGGTGGCGTCGTAGGCCATCTCGACCTTGACGTTGAGGCGGGCCTCGAGGCCCTTCTTCAGGATTTCCTTCTGGTTGGCGTAGTCATGGCAGCAGCCGCCGGCGACGATGAGCACGCGGAGCGGCTTGACGTCTTCGGCGAAGAGCGGGGAGGCCAGGCTGGCCAGGAGCGCCAGGGCGAGGGTGGGGCGGAGTTTCATGGGGGTGTCGGGATAAAGGGACGGGGGCGGGGGTTGGGCAAACCAAACTTACTTCCGGAGCGGGGGATTGGCGGGGGCGGCCGCCTTGGCCGCGGCCAGGGCGGCTTGGGTGTCGGCGTTGGCCGCCTTCGCGAGGTCGGCGGGGATCGGCTGCCCTTCGATGAAGGTGTAGAGCGCCTCCTTCTGCTTTTCGGTCAGCGGGCGCTCGGCCTTGGGCGGCATGACATCGCCGGCGCCGCGCTCGAGGAAGACGCGGGCGAGCAGCATGCTGCTGTTGGGCCGGCCCAGCGTGAAGGTCGGGTTCTTGCCGCCCTTGAGCGTGGCCTCGAGCGAGTCGAGGCGTAGCTTGCCCTTCTCCTTCTTCGGGCCGTGGCATGACACGCAGTGGGCGTCGAACAGCGGTTGGATCACCTGGGCGTAGTCGGCCTTCTGCGCCGGGCTGAGCGGCGCGGCGGACTCGGCCTTCTTCGGCGTGATGGGCGCGGCCGCGAGCGTGCCGACGCAGAGCAGCAGGAAGACGTGCATCGGTGGGCGGCGGGTGGGGGTGTCGAGCAGAGGGGGCGAGCCGGGCGCCTACGCGGTGCGGCGGCGACGGGCCCGCCGGTTCAACCGAGCGGCACGAGCGGGCGGTCCGCCGTGGCCTTGGGCTCGGCCGCCTTCACGGCTTCATCGTTCGGCTTGAAGAGGTCGCCGTGGACCTTGGCCCCGCCGATGTGCGCGGCGATGGTCATGACGACCACCGCGGCGAGCTGCGCGATCACGCGGACGCGCCAGCTCTGGAAGATCAGGAGCCAGGCGCCGGCGGCCACGAAGGAGGCCGCGATGCCGAGCCAGAGGTGCTGGTCGAGACCCGCGTAGTCGCCGCCGTTGAAGCGGGCCTCGAGGAGGCCGAACAGGCAGGTCGCCCAGATGCTCACCGCCCCGAGCAGGCTGAGCCGACGGATGGTCAGGCCGGCCTCGGCGTGGCGGTCCCAGATCTCGAAGAACGGCACGAGCATCAGGATCGCGACCGGGAAGTGCAGGAAGATGAAGTGCTGGTGGCCGGCGACGGAGAGGAGGGCCGGACCGCGGTCCTCGCCGTCATGCGGCCAGAACAGCGCGAGGGCGACGAGCAGGAGGTTGGGCGCGAGCGCGAGCCAGAGCCGGGCGTACTTGGTCAAGGGGTGGTGCGTGGACATGGCGGGGTGGGGGAGCATCGGGCGGCTCCGCGGCTTGGTCAAACGCAAGCGAGGGCCTTCCGCTTATGAGACAGCACCGGCCCGGAATGGTTCGGGCGCAAAAAAGCCCGCGGGGTCAGCCGCGGGCTTTCGGGGCGCTCGGGAGCGAGGCTTACTTGTTGGACTCGATGAAGGCCTTGACCTTCTCGAGCTGCTCCTTGGTCAGCGGGTGACGCTCCTTGGCCTTCTTGGGGGGCATGGCGAGGTCGTCGTCCGGGCTGGAGATGCCGAGTTCGGAAGTCTTGTAGAGCGAGCTCTTGGAGGCGTCGCCCCAGGTGATGCCGGCGCCGCTTTCCTTGCCGCCCTTGACGACGGAGGCCAGGGAGGTGGCGTCGAAGCCACCCTTGGGCTTCTTGGTCTTGTCCTTGCCGTGGCAACCGATGCAGCTCTTCTCGAGAAGCGGGGCGATGTCGGCCTTGAAGGCCTTCTCGCGATCGGCGTCGGAGGCCGCGAAGGCCGAGGTGGCGGAGACGAGGGTGAGGAGAGCGAGGATACGCATGGGAGTGGGTGTGGTCTAGATAAGTAACCCCGCCAAAAAAGGAAAGTTTTACTTTCAGACCCGCCCCGGGACGGCCCACGGCAGGCAGAGCGTCCGGAGGCGGTCGGGGATGATGGCTTCGACCCGGGTACCCGCATCCTCGGCCTTGGAGGAAAGCACGGTGGCCCCCGCGTGGATCCTGCCCAGGAGTGGGTACTGGTCGTGGGGGATGAGCAGGGTCATCCGGTGGTCGCGGTCGGCCGCGCACTTCTCCAGCATCTCGAGGAGGGCCGGCAGGCCTTCCCCGGTCTTGGTGCTGATCAGGAAGGCGTCCGGGTGGGCCGCCAGGGCCTCGGCACGTTCCGCCTCGTCGGCCAGCAGGTCGGCCTTGTTGAGCACGGTGATGACCGGCCGGTCGCCCGCGCCGATCTCCTGCAGCACCTGCAAGGTCGTCTCCGCATGCTTCATCCGTTCCGGGGAGGACAGGTCCACGACGTGGAGGAGGAAGTCGGCCTGCACCGCCTCCTCGAGCGTGGCCTTGAACGCCTCGACGAGGCGGTGGGGCAGGCGCCGCACGAAGCCCACCGTATCGGTCAGCAGCAACGCGCGGCCCGAGGGCAGCTCGAGCCGCCGGGTCGTCGGGTCGAGCGTCGCGAAGAGCTGGTTCGCGGCGAGGACATCGGCGCCGGTCAGGCGGTTGAGCAGGGACGACTTGCCGGCGTTGGTGTAGCCGACGATCGAGAGGGTGGGGAGCGGGACGCGCTGGCGCTGCTTGCGCTGCGTGGCGCGCTGGGCCACCACGGCCGCGAGCTCGCGCCGGACCTTGGCGATCTTGTCGCGGATCTTGCGCTGGTCCATTTCCATCTGCGTCTCGCCCGCGTCACGCTGCATGGCGCCGCCGCCGCGCTGGCGGTCGAGGTGGGACCAGAGGCGCTTCAGGCGCGGCAGCATCTGCTCGAGTTGCGCGAGTTCGACCTGCAGCACGGCCTCGCGGGTCTTCGCGCGGGAGACGAAGATGTCGAGGATGACCTCCTGGCGGTCGATGGCCTTGAGGCCGTTCGAGTCCTTCTCCCAATTGCGTTGCTGCGCCGGCGTGAGCTCGTCGTCGAAGATGATCAGGCCGCATTCCTTGGCGCGGGCGAGGGCGGCGATCTCCTCCATCTTGCCCGAGCCGACGAGGTGGCGGGGGCTTTCTTCCCTGATCTTGGCGATCAGCGAGCCGCGGATCTCCACGCCCAGGTTGCCGACGAGCTCGTGTAACTCGTCCAGCAGGTACTGGGCCTCCTCGGAGGTCTCCCCTTGGCGTTGCAGTCCGACGAGGATGGCCCGGTTGGCGCGGGCGAGGACCTCGGGGTCGTAGGGATCGAAGGGCTTCGGGTCGGAGTCGGACACGTGGGACGGGACGGAAGGTCGAGCCTGACGGTTAGGGGCGGCCGGGCAAAGCGAAACTTGGCTCAGCGCAACCAGAGCACCGGCTGCGTGATGGCCCGGTTCCGCCGTACTTCCGGATCGGTCGGGTCGCCGTCGAGGCGCCGCCAGAGGTCGATCAGTTCCGGGCGGTCCAGCGCCAGGCCGCCGAGGAGCAGGAAGACCGGCCGGGCGGGCCAGCCCTCCCAGGCCTGGACGTCGGGCGGGCGCGTCCAGCGGCCCTTGTCAGCCACGAACGGGGTCATGAACTCCACCCCGCGGGCCAGCCCTCGGCCGTCGGGGAGCGCGTACCGCCAGTAGTCGGTACCGGTGTCCGAGAGGACCCAGCCCAGCGTCGTCAGGTTATCCAACTGGAAGAGCGAGTAGGCGTACGGTTTGGTGCGGGCCAGTTCGAGCGGGAAGCCGCCGTCCGTCGCCATCTGCGTCCCGATGAATTTCCGGGTGAAGCGAGCCCGGCATTCCGCGAGGGCCGCGGCATCGCCGGTGAAGTCGGCGAAGACCGCGACCTGCAGCCAGAAAGCCACGGCGTGGTTGTTCTTCTCGTTGGCCTCCTCCTGGCCGTTGGGGCTCGTGAGCATCCAGTCCTTGTACTCGCCGAACCAACGGCGCAGTCCGGCTTCGCGTTCCGCGGTGAGCGCCCGGGAGCCCCGCAGGGCCGCGATGGACTTGGGGATCTCGATCAGGTGGAGCGTGTCGATGATGCCGATGCCGCGCCCGGGGTTGCGGCCGGGAATCGCCTGGGCGAACTTGAGGTGCGGATTCATGCGCGTCGCCGGGTCGAGCAGGAAGACGTCGAGCAGGCGGACCGCTTGGGCGGCGTATTTCTCCTCGCGCGTCAGGCGGTAGGCGGCCGCGAGGGCGGCCACGTGATCGCGGAAGGTATTGAGCGCGTTGCGGTGCTGGGCGAAGTTCTCCGGATTGGTCTGCCCATCGCGGCGGAGGTAGGGCAGGCCGTCCGGTTTCGCGGGATCCGGCCACCAGTAGTCGCCGTTGGAGTAGAAATCATTGCGGCCACCCTCGCTCAGTTTCGCGGGGTAGGCCGTGATGGTGAGAGGGCCGGCCGCGAGGGCGCGCTCCGCGGCGGCGAGGACCCGCGGACGCTCGTGGACTTCGATCGCCGCGTTGCCCGGACGAGGGGCCGGCACCGAACAACCCAGCAGGGTCCAGGCGAGCAGGCCCGTCGAGAACAGGCGGACCATCGCTCAGCGATCGAACTGGACCCAGTCGATGTTCATGAGGCCGCCGCCTTTCTTCGGGTTGGTCAGCACGAGGAACACGTCGTGGCGGCCGGTGACGGGGGCGAGCTTGGCCTTGTTCTCCGCCATCTTCGCCCAATCGCCGGTGACGGCGATGTTGACGGTCGCCACCAACGGGCCGGTCGGGCTATCGAGGCGGACTTCCACCTGGCTGTCCTTGGCGCCGCCGCCGACGGAGGCGAGGAGGGTGACGCCCTGGCTGTCGGCCAGGTTCAGGTCGGCGAACTTGAGGGTCGCCCCGTGGTTGGTCGAGCCGACCACCTTGCCGGCCTTCTTGCCGCCGGTCACCTCGGCCGTCTCGGCCTCGAGGCGGCGGTGGCGCAGGGTCACCGCGCCCTTGCCGGCGAGGGCGCCGGCCGGGCCGGCCCCGAGGTCGGTGTAGGAGGCCTCCAGCACCAGCGTGCCCGGCTTGCCGTCCTTCGGCGCGGTCACCTGACCGTCGAGGCCGCGGGCCAGCGTCGGACCGCCCTTGCCCTTCTCGAGCGCGAGCATCCAGCGGAGCATGATGGCGACCTCGTCCTCGGTGTGCTGCGGGTGCGCCAGCATCGGGATCTGGCCCCACACGCCGCTGCCGCCGAGGCGGACCTTCTTGTTCAGGAGTTCCTCCGCCCCGGGCTGCTTGCGGTAACGGTCGGCGATCGCGAGGAAGGCGGGGCCGATCAGCGGGGTCTCCATCGCGTGGCAGTTGAAGCAATCGCTCTGGCGCATCAGCGAGAGGCCCGGATCCGTCGCGGCGACCTTGCCGTCGGCGGCGAGGAAACTCGAGGTCACCAGCGTGCGGGCGCCGAACTCGGCCGCCTTGCCGTCGGACGAGCCGTCCTCGGCATCCTGCACCGCGACCTTGAAGTCGACCTTGGCGCCGGGCGTGAAGAAGTCGCCGTCCTGGGGCGCCACGAAGCGCACCGTCGGAGCGTGGTTGCCGACGATCACCGGGACGCCGCGCGTGACCGTGGCGCCCTGGCCGTCGCTCACCGTGAGCTCGACGGTGAAGTTGCCGGCGGTGGTCAGCTCGACGGGGAGTTCTTCCCCTTCGCCGAGTTTCCGGTCGCCCGGCTGCAGCTTCCAGACGTAGCTGAGCTTGCCGCCGTCCAGGTCGCGGGAGCCCTTGGCGGATAGGGTGGTCTTGAGCGGGGTCGGGCCGTTCGTCGTGCCCACCGCGAGCTTCGCGATCGGGGGCAGGTTGCCGCGCACATAGGAGATCTTGTAGAGCGCGGAGTCGCGGTTGGCGCCCCAGGTCTCGCCGTAGTCGAGCAGGTAGAGGCAACCGTCGGGACCGAAGGTCGCGTCGACCGGGCGGCGCAGCACCGTCGCGCCGTTGTCGAGCGCGGCCTTCTGCTTCTTGCGCTGGTCCTCGGTGTTGCCGAGCACGAACGCGGTGGGCGCGAAGCCCTCGAGGCCGGCGAGGTCGGAGTTGGCGTCGAGGCGGGCCCACTTGATGAAGGGACGCTGCCAGTCCCAGAACAGCAGGCAGCGGTCGAAGTGCTTGGGGAAACCGTCGGTCTGCTCGAAGGATTCCTGCCAGTGGAAGACCGGGCCCGCGCAGGCGGTGCGACCACCCTCGCCCAGCTCCGGCCACTTGTCCGAGACCGCGTAGGGCCAGTAGATGAAGGCCGGCACGGCGGGCGGCAGTTCGACGAGGCCGGTGTTGTTGCGGCTCTTGTTCAGGGGGGCTTTCGGGTCGAAGAGGGCGCCGGCCTTCTTCGTCTCGTAGTCGTACTCGGCGTAGGGCGAGTTGTTGCCGACGAAGTGGGGGTAGCCGTGGTTGCCGGCCTTCTTCGCCTGGTTGATCTCGTCGTACCCGCGGGAGCCGCGCGGCCCGTCGTTGCGCGCGTCCGGGCCGACCTCGCCCCAGTAGACGTAGCCGGTCTTCGGATCGATGCTCAGGCGCCAGGGATTACGGGTGCCCATCGCGAAGATCTCGGGCCGGGTCTTCGGCGTGCCGGGCTTGAAGAGGTTGCCCTCGGGGATCGAGTAGGTGCCGTCGTCGTGCACGCGGATGCGGTTCACCTTGCCCACGAGGGTGTTGGTGTTGGCCGAGGTGCGCTGGCCGTCGAACGCCTCCTTGCCGGGACGCTGGTCGAGCGGGGCGAAACCTTGGCTGTCGCCGAAGGGGCTGGTGTTGTCGCCGGTCGAGAAATACAGGCAACCGTCGGGGCCGAACTTCAGCGTGGCGCCGTGGTGGCAGCACTGCAGGCGCTGTTCCTCGTACTTGAGGATGAGCTTCTCGCTCCCCGCCACCAGCTTGTCGTCCTTGATCGTGAAGCGGGAAAGGTGCTGGCCGTCGAAACCGAGCGGCGAGTAGATGAGGTAGATCCAGCCGTTCCGCGCGAACTTCGGGTCGAGCGCGAAGGCCAGGAAGCCGTTCTCCTGCTGCTTGAAGGCTTCGATCTCGGCGACGAGCGTGACGCGCTTCGTCTTCGGGTCGTAGACCTTGAGCGCGCCGGTGTATTCGTTCAGCCAGATACGGCCGTCGGGACCGAACTCGAGGTGCATGGGTTGCGGCATCCCTTCGAGCAGCTTCTCGACCTTGAAGCGGATGTCCTCCGGGGCGCCGGCGGCCCGGGCGGAGGGCGCGAGCGCCAGCACGGCGGCGGCGAGCAGGGAAAGGAAGCGGACAGGGAGGGAAGCCATGGGGAGGTGACCTTGGGGAGGGGTGGGGGTTCCCGGAGGTTTAGGAAAAACCCGGGGAGGGCAAGGGTGGGTGGAGGGGCAGAGGGCAGGGCTAGGGACAGGGCTAGGGACAGCGACAGGAATAGCTAATCTCGGTAGGGATGAGCTCCATGCTCGTCCGCGGGAAGGTACGATGACGGAACAGAGGGTAAGCGGGGGTGGCTTGATCTGTAATCAGCACTCTGTACTCCGTACTCCAACCCTTGCCCCAGCCCTGGCCCTAGCCCAGGCCCTCTTCCTTCTCAAATGAGTCCCAACTGCATCTTCCCGTCCTCGGAGATCATGGTCTGGGTCCACGGCGGGTCCCAGACGATGTCCACGCGGGCCTGGTTGACGCCCGGGACACCTAGGACGCGGTTGCGCGCGTCCTCGGCGATGACCGGCCCCATCCCGCAGCCCGGAGCCGTCAAGGTCATGGCGACCACGACGCTGTGGCGGTCGGCGGAGCCTTCGAGCGGTTCCACCTTGAGCGAATAGACCAGGCCGAGGTCGACGATGTTCACCGGGATCTCCGGGTCGAAGACCTTCTTGAGGCTCTCCCAGACGGCTTCCTCGCTCGGCTTGCCCGTGTGGCCGGGGTGCTCGGCGGTACCGACGGAGCCGTAGGCGTCGGTCTTGCCTTCGTTCTCGGTGGCGTCCGTCGGGGCGGTCTCGCCGAGGGCGTCCGCGTCGCCGCCTTTGATGCGGAACATCCCGCTGTCGCAGACGACGGTGAAGTTCCCGCCGAGGCGGTGTGTGATGGTGACCTTCGTGCCCGCGGGCAGCACGGCGGGCTCGCCCGCGGGGATCACGGTGGCGGCGACGTCGCGCGCGAGCACGCGGTCGTGGGGGCTCGGCGCGTGGCGGTGGCCGGTGGTGTCGTCGCTCATGGTCAGGCTTGGTGGAATTTCTCGCGGAGCATGCCGCGGACAGCCTCGGCGGCCTCGTCGTGGCCGACCTTGGCGAGGACTTCCTCGAGGAAGCCCTGGGCCAGCAGCTCCTGGGCGGCGGCCAGCGGGATGCCGCGGGCGCGCAGGTAGAAGAGCTCCTCCGGGGAGACCTGGCCGGTCGTGGCCCCGTGCGAGCACTTCACGTCGTTGGCCTCGATCTCGAGGCCGGGCAGGGAGTCGGCCTCGGCGTCGGGGGAGAGCAGGAGGTTGCGGTTGGTCTGGTAGGCGTCCGTGCGCTGGGCGTCGGGCGCGACCTTGATGAGGCCGGAGAAGATCGTGCGGGCCTTGCCCAGCAGCGCGTTCTTGAAGAGGAGGTCGGACTTCGCCTGGCCGGCGGTGTGGACCTGCAGCGTCCGCTGGTCGAACTCCTGCTCGCCGGCGGCGACGGAGATGCCGTAGAGGCGGACGTCCGCGCCGGCGCCGTCGAGGCGCACGGTGTTCTCGAGGCGGGCCCGGCGCGAGCCGACCGCCGCGTTGACGGAGCTGATGAGCGCGTCGCGTTCGCCGCAGGTGTTGTCGACCTGGAAGGACTGCGTGGCGGCACCCCAGGCCTGGACGGCGAGGCGATGGACCTGCGCGCCCGGGCCGGCGTGGATGTCGGCCGCGGAGATCGCGAGGGCGCGCTGGTCGGGACGGGCCGCGAGATGGAAGTCGTGCAGGGTGGCCTGCGCGCGTTCCCCGGCGATGACGAGGGCGTGCGGGAAGACGGCGACGCCCTCCGTGAGGGTCCAGGTGACGCTGACGAACGGCTGCTTCACCTCGACGCCCTTGGGGACGTGGAGGACGTAGCCGGCGCGGAGCCAGGCCCGGTGCAGCGCGGCGAACTTGTCGCCCCCGAGCGTGACCGGATGCTTGAGGAGGTGGGCCTGCAGCAGGGCGGGGCGGGCGCGCACCGCGTCCTCCAGGGACTCGAAGACCACGCCCTGGGCGATCAGCTCGGGGGCGAGGGTCGGCTTGAGCACGCAATGGCCGTCGACATGGACGATCAGGCCGGCGGCGTCGCTGATGAGGCGGGAGCGGGCGATGAGGTCGGCCGCCTGCGCGGCCGTCGGGGCGGGGGCGGGCGCGTAGCCGTCGAGCGAGAGCGAGCGCGTGTCCGAGAAACGCCACTTCTCGTCGTCGCGGTGCGGCAACGGGAGGGACTGGAAGGTGTGCCAGCCCTGCTGGCGCAGGACGGCGAACCAATCCTGGGCGCGGAATTGCCCCGTCTCGGCGGACTGGCGGGCCGCGTCGAGGACGCCGGCGGGGGCGGGGGCGACGGCGGTCATCCGACGGACCCTTCCATCTGCAGTTCGATGAGGCGCTTGAGCTCCACGGAGTATTCCATCGGGAACTCCTTCACCAGGTCGTTGACGAAGCCGTTCACCGCGAGGGACATCGCCTCGCCTTCGGAGAGGCCGCGCTGCATCATGTAGAAGATCTGCTCGGCCGAGACCTTCGAGACGCTGGCCTCGTGCTGCACGGAGTTCTTCCGGCCGCGCACGGAGATCGCGGGGTAGGTGTCGGTGCGGCTGTGCTCGTTGATGAGCAGCGCGTCGCACTCGGTGTTGTTGCGGCAGTTCTGCAGGGTCTTCGGGATGTGGACCAGACCGCGGTAGGTCGAGCGGCCGGCGCCCACGGAGATGGACTTCGCGATGATGTTCGAGGTCGTGTCGTCGGCCGCGTGGATCATCTTGGCGCCGGTGTCCTGGTGCTGGCCGTCGTTGGCCAGCGCGATGGAGAGCACCTCGCCGCGGGCGCGCTTGCCGCGCAGGATCACGCCGGGGTACTTCATCGTCAGGCGCGAGCCGATGTTGCAGTCGATCCAGCGCACCTCGGCGTCCTCCTCGGCCATGCCGCGCTTGGTCACGAGGTTGAAGACGTTGGCCGACCAGTTCTGGACGGTCACGTACTGGATCTTCGCGCCCTTGAGCGCGACCAGCTCGACGACGGCGGAGTGGAGGGTGGCGGTCTCGAACTTGGGGGCCGTGCAGCCTTCCATGTAGGTGACCTCGGCGCCCTCGTCGGCGATGATGAGGGTGCGCTCGAACTGGCCGAAGTTCTCGGCGTTGATGCGGAAGTAGGCCTGCAGGGGCTGGGCGACCTTCACGCCCTTGGGGACGTAGATGAAGGAGCCGCCGGAGAAGACCGCGGAGTTGAGGGCGGCGAACTTGTTGTCGCCGGCCGGGATGACCTTGCCGAAATACTTGCGGAAGATCTCCGGGTGGTCGCGGAGGCCCTCGGTCGGGCCGCAGAAGATGACGCCGAGCTTCTCGAGCTCGTCCTTCATGCGGGAGTAGACCGCCTCGGAGTCGAACTGCGCCTCGACGCCGGCGAGGAACTTGCGCTCGGACTCGGGGATGCCGAGACGCTCGAAGGTCTGCTTCACGTCGTCGGGGACCTCTTCCCAGGTGCGCACGGGCTTCTGCCCCTTCGACAGGTAGTAGCGGATGTCGTCGAACCGGATGTTGTCGAGGTCCGCGGTGGCCCAGTGCGTGGGCATCGGCAGGGATTCGAAGATCTTGAGCGCCTTCTGGCGGAACTCGCGGATCCACTCCTCCTCGCCCTTGACCTTCGCGATGTAGTCGACGGTCGCCGGGGTCAGCCCCACGCCCGCGTCGAAGGCGTAGTTCTCCTCGTACTTGAAGTCGCCTTTGGAGCGATCGACCTCGATCGCCGCGCGCTGCGCTTCCTCCTGGTCGGGTTCGGCCATGGTCTCAGGCGTGGGCGAGTTCGGCCTTCACCCAATCGTAGCCCTTGGCCTCGAGCTCGAGGGCGAGTTCCTTGGGCCCGCTGTGGACGATGCGGCCGTCCCACATGATGTGGACGCGGTCCGGGACGATGTAGTCCAGCAGACGCTGGTAGTGGGTGATCACGCAGAAGCCCGTGGCGGGGCCGCGCAGGGCGTTGACGCCCTCGGAGACGATGCGGAGCGCGTCGATGTCGAGGCCGGAGTCGGTCTCGTCCAGCACGGCGTACTTCGGCTTGAGCATCATCAGCTGCAGGATCTCGCAGCGCTTCTTCTCGCCGCCGGAGAAGCCCTCGTTGACGAAGCGGGCGGTGAACTTGCGGTCCATCTTGAGGGCATCCATCTTCGCGTAGAGCTCGGCGTAGTAGGCCTTGGCGTCGAAGGGCGCGCCCTTCGGCTGGCGGGCGACGAGCGCGGCGCGGATGAAGTTCGCGATGGTCACGCCCGGGATCTCGCTCGGGTACTGGAAGGCGAGGAAGAGGCCGGCGCGCGCGATGGCGTCCGGTTCCTGGCCGAGCAGTTCCTGCCCGTCGAGGAGCGCGGAGCCGGAGTGCACCGCGTAGTCGGGATGGCCGGCGAGCACCTTGGCGAGGGTGCTCTTGCCGGTGCCGTTCGGCCCCATGATGGCGTGGACCTCGCCTTTCGGGATGGTCAGGCAGAAGTCCTTCAGGATCGGGCGGTCGCCGATCGAGGCGTTCAGGTTCTTGATGACAAGATGGTCGGGCATGGCGGAAGGATTCAAAGGGTGGGGTGGGCGTCGCCGCCCTGGGCGCGGCCGAGGAAGCTGATCTCGATCGCCTCGGAGTCGAAACCGGGCGGGAGGATCGAGCGCAGGCTCTGCAGGATGGCGGGGGGCAGTTCGATGTCGTGGACGCGCCCGGTGGCGGCGTCGCGGAAGTGCGCGTGCGGGGCGAGGTTCGGGCAGTAGCGGGTGGACTCGCGTTCGTGATTCACCTGGCGGACCAGCCCGCAGCCCACGAAGGTCTCGAGGCAGTTGTAGACGGTGGCGAGGGAAAGGCCGGGCATGGATTCGCGGGCGCGCTGGAAGACCTCATCGACGGTCGGGTGGTCGCGCTTGGAGAGGAGGACGGCGAAGACGACCTCGCGCTGGGGGGTGACCTTCTGGCCGCTCTTGGCGAGGGACTCTTGGAGATTTTCCCGGTCGTGCTCAGTGAGATTTTGAATCATTCTAAACAGGGAATGAGTTGGAATGAGACTGAGGTGCAATAAGAAACGGTGAAAAAGGGGTCGTTTGCGCGTTTTTCTCAGGCTGACGGTGATTGGCTGGAACAAGCAGGCTTTAAGTACCTCTCATTCATCTGTTTATATCCTGCATGGCCTGGTGTCGCCCCATCCTTATCCTGATGCTCTTCGGCTGGTTTACCCCCCGGGTGTACGCCGCCCCTCCCTCGGTGCTGGAGGTCGACAAGGTCTGGTCCGGCCATCCCGTCGGTTTCGCCCTCCTGACCGCCCCGCCTTTCCAGTATGTGGCCTACTACGATGCGGAGCGGCGGATGACCGTCGCCCAGCGTCGGCTGGACTCCGACCGGTGGTCGTACCAACGGCTACCGAGCACGTTAGGCTGGGATTCGCACAACGCGGTGACGCTGGCCTTGGATCGGGCCGGTCAGCTGCACGTCGCCGGCAACATGCACGGGACGCCGCTGACGTACTTTCGCACGACTAAGGTCGGTGACCTCGCCACGCTGACGGCGGCGCCGATGACCGGTGAGCGCGAGCAGCGCGTGACCTACCCGGTCTTCCTCAAGGACCGCGCCGGGCGGCTGGTCTTCCGGTACCGCGATGGCGGCAGCGGGCGCGGCGACGACCTGTGCAACGTGTTCGATGAGGCCACCGGGAAATGGGCCCGCCTGCTGGCGACGCCGCTCACCGACGGCGAGGGCCAGCGGAACGCTTACTGCACGCCGCCGCTGCTCGGTCCGGACGGCTTCTTCCACATGGCCTGGGTCTGGCGGGACACGCCCGACTGCGCCTCCAACCATGACCTGAGCTACGCGAAGTCGGCGGACCTGGCCCGCTGGCTTGATTCGGCCGGTCGGGAACTGGCCTTGCCGCTCACCCTGCGGACCGGCGAGGTCGTCGACCCGGTGCCGCCCAAGGGCGGGCTCATCAACCCCAACGTCCAGGTCGGCTTCGACACGCGGGCGCGGGCGATCCTGACTTATCATAAATATGATGAGGCCGGCGACCTGCAGGTCTACGCGGCCCGCCGCGAGGACGACGGCTGGACGATCGTCCAGGTGAGCGACTGGCGAGGCTACCGCTGGGAGTTCGGCGGCGCCGGCACGGTGGTCATGGAGGTCGCCGTGGGCGCGGTGGAGCCGATCGGCGACGGCCGGCTGCTGCTCAGCTACCGCTACCCCGGGGGCGCGGGCACCTGGGTGCTCGATGAGCCGACCTTGCGGCCGATCCCTGGCGCCCGCCCGCCCGACCGCCCCGCCCCGCGTTTCCCGGAAGCGTCGCTGCGCGTCGCCGCCGCCTTCCCGGGGATGGGCTTGCGCCAGGCCGACGATGCCGGCGCCGCGGAAGATGGGGCGACGTACCGGCTGGTCTGGGAAACCCTCGACGCTAACCGCGACCTCCCGCGGCCCGCTCCTTGGCCGGCGCCGTCGGTGCTGCGTCTGGTGCGCGGGGAACTTCCGAAGTAACCTCAGTTCATCCCCGGCTCCGACGTCCGGTCGCCCAGGTCGTCGATCGCGCGTCGCGCCTCGAGGCGCGCCAGTTCGTCCGCCACGGCGCGGAGGCGACGTTCCTGGGAGAGGCATTCGAGCAGCGTGCGCCGGACCGAGGGCTCCTCGACCAGGTGGCCCGCGGCGGCGTCGGCCAAGGCACCCGGTTGGTTGGTCAGGCCGCGCAGTCGGTCCAGCAGGGGTTGGGCGTCGGCACCCAGATCGCCGACCAGGCGCTCGGAGAGGGCGAGGATCCGGGCGACTTCCCGCATGGTCTCGGCGGCCGGCGCCAGCGCCTCATCGACCACCGGGGCGATCTCGATCCGCGGGTAGGGGGTGCGGCGTTGGACCTTGATCACGCGCGCGCGGCGCAGTCCTTCGAGCACCAGGTGCGAAGTGCCATCGGCCAGTTCGACGTGCCCGACGATGCGACCCACGCACGTGAAGGGGCAGGGCGGTTCGTCGTTCTCCGGCGAGAGGCTTTCCTCGTCGAGCTGCGACACCGCGAACATCCGGTTGCCCGCGAGCGCGTCCTTGAGCATCTTGCGGTAGCGCGGCTCGAAGATGCGCAAAGGCAGCAGCTGCTGCGGGAGCAGGACGCAGTGGCCGAGGGTCATGACCGGGACGACGACGGTGGGGACCATGCCGTCAAGTTGGGCAGGTCCGTCGTCGCCGCAAGCGGCGCACCGCTTTTCCGGCTTACTTGGTCTTGGCCTTCGCCGGTGTCACCGGGAAGATCGGGCTATCGTAGCCGGCGAGGTCCTGCGGCTTGGCGGCGCCGGTGCGCTTCATGGTGCCGAGCCAGGTCGGGTTGAAGGGGCCGACGAGGTCGATCTTCAGGTCGGGCGTGATGGCGGCCTCGAGGCCCGTGGTCCAGAAGCAGGCGTTCACCAGCATCCGCCGGAAACCGTCGTTGGCGAGGTCGCCGGAGGCGCCGTAGGTGGAGGCGAAGACGCGGCCTTCCTTGCCGGTGGCCGACTTATAGGTGCGCACCCAGACGCCGGGCATGGGCTTCTTGGCGGCGTCGACCGGCGAATCCGGCTTCATGCCGGTGAGCGGCTGGGCCATCGCGAGCACCGTGCTGCCCTCGATCGGGTTGGCGTTGTAGGCGCCGATCTCGGCCCAGGCATCCTTCACGCCGCGCAGCACCGGGTGCGCCGCTTGCGCGGCTACCAGGTCGAGGCGCGTGCTCGACTTGTGGTTGGGGCCGTAGTGGCCGACCCAGGTCTCGCCCAGGATCTGACGGCCGAAGCCGCCCTTGTAGTCGTCGCCTTTGTAGTCGAAGGAGTATTTATGGAGGGGGCTGTCCTTCGGGTAACGGAAGCCGTGGGTCGCGGTGCGCAGGCCGATGACCGCGCCGCCGCGGTTGAGGTAGTCGATGATCGGCTGCATCTGCTCGGCGGGGATAGATTGGAATCGGGTGAAGATCACGAGCAGGTCCGCGTCCTTCAGCGCCTCGGTGCCCGGGATGTTGCTCGGGTTGCCTAGCGCGATGTTGCCGGTCTTCGGGTCGATCCCGAACAGCACCGTGCAGGTGAAGCCCTGGTGCTTGGCGAGGATGCGCGCGAGCTGCGGCAGGGCCTCCTCGGACTTGTACTCATGATCGTTGGCGATGAGCACGACCTTCTTGCCTTTGCCGGGGCCTTCCGTGCCGACGTACGTCAGCGGGGCGTCCGCCGCGCGGGCGACGAGGCTGAGCAGGGTGAGGGCGAGGAGGGCGAAGGGGCGCATGGTCGGCATTAAGGGGGAGAACAGGCAGAGGACGAGTGCGGATTATGGGGTAGAGTGCAGGATCGAGTACAGAGGGCTGGATCGAGTGCTGAATCGAATGGAGAATACAAAAGGTAACGGGGGAGGGAGGGTGACATCTCCGGCCTTCATGTAACCTCGACCCAACCCTCGACCCAACCCTCGACTCAATCATCGACTCAGCACTCGATCCAGCACTCGACTCCGCACTCTACACCCCCTCACTGCCACTGATCCAGGAACAGTTTCTTGGGGTCGGGTTTTTCCGCCTCGGCAAAGTAGACGGCCATGCGCAGGGCAGGCAGGTAATGCGCGGGCGGCGGAGTCTTGGTCCGGGCCTTGATCTCGGCCAGCAGGCTCTCGGGGGAGCGTCCGGCTAGTTGGTCGATGCGCACGTACCCGGCGTCGAGCAGGTCGCGGGCGACCTCCACCGGGAAGCGCGTGATGCGCATGAACGGGCTGCAGACGGCCGCGCGTCGCCGCTCGGCCGCCCGTTCTCGCGCCGCCTCGTCCACGCTCAGAGGCGGGCGAGGATCGCCGCGCCCATGGCCTTGGTGCCCACGGCCTGGCCGCCGCCGGCGATATCCGCGGTGCGGATGCCTTCGGCGATGGTCTTCTCGACCGCGAGCTCGATGGCCTTCGCTTCGGCTTCGAGGCCGAAGGAATGGCGGAGCATCAGGGCGGCGGAAAGGATCTGGGCGCAGGGGTTGGCCTTGTCCTGGCCGGCGATGTCGGGGGCGGTGCCGCCCGAGGGCTCGTAGAGGCCGTAGCCGTAGCCGTGGCGGTTGCGGTTCGCGCCGAGGGAGGCGGAGGCCATCATGCCGAGCGAGCCGCAGATCACGGCCATCTCGTCGGACAGGATGTCGCCGAACATGTTCTCGGTGAGGAGGACGTCGAACTGCGCCGGCTTGAGGACGAGCTGCATGGCGGCGTTGTCGATGTACATCACGGTGAGGGCGATGTCGGGCGCGGTGGCCTTGATCCGTTCGGCGACGACCTTGCGCCAGAGGACGGACGTCTGGAGGACGTTGGCCTTGTCGACGAGGGTGATGTGCTTGCGGCGGGCGCGGGCGGTGGCGATGGCGACGTCCGTGATGCGTTCGATCTCCGACTTGCGGTAGACCATGGTGTCGATGGCCTCGATGTCGCCGCCGGCGAGGTCCGTGGTGGACTTGGGGCCAAAGTAGAGGCCGCCGGTGAGCTCGCGGATGCAGACCATGTCGACGCCGTTCGGGATGCGGTCCGGGCGGATCGGGGAGGTATCGATGAGGTTCTTCAGCAGCAGGCCGGGGCGGACGTTGGCGTAGAGCGTGAAGTGCTTGCGCAGGGGCAGCAGGGAGGCGCGCTCAGGCTGCTCGGCCGGGGGCAGCTTCTCCCACTTCGGGCCGCCGACGGAGCCGAAGAGGATGGCGTCCGCGGCGCGGCAGGCCTCGAGGGTCGAGTCCGGCAGGGCCTTGCCATGGTGGTCGATCCCGGCGCCGCCCACGTCGTGGGTGGAGTGCTCGAGGGTATGGCCCGACTTCTTCAGGACGGCCTCGAGGACGGGCAGGGCGGCGGCCATGACTTCGGGGCCGATGTAATCGCCAGGCAGGACAGCAATCTTCAGGTGCATAGGGGAGAGAGCGGGGAGTAAAGATGAACGGCGGCGCGGAGGGCAAGGAGAAGCGAGGGGTACGTCCGCCTAAATGGCGCTTTTTGACCCGCGGTTTCCGTCGCGAAGGGTTGCCCTGCCGCGGTCGCGGTCTTTTGAATGTCCGTCCCTCTCCTGACCCAACATGTCCACCCAACCTCTCGTCATCGGTAAATTCTCCCTCGGCATGGGCGACCGCTTCGCCCACGAAGCCGAGGCCCAGCTCGCCGCCTGCCTCGCGGCCCGGCGGCTCGGGTCGAGATCGTCCCGGTCTGGAACAAGTCCAACCGCGAGCACAACATCATCGGCTCCGAGCCGACGAGCACCCGCGCCGCGGCCGACGCCGCCGTGAAGGCCCTCGGCTGGACAGCCCCCTACTTCCTCGACGCCGACCACATCGGCCTGAAGACCGTCGACCGTTTCGTCGGCGTCTCCGACTTCTTCACCATCGACGTGGCCGACTTCATCGCCCAGCCGGCCGACCCCGTCGCCGTCCAGGCCTTCGTCGATCGCCACCCCGAGCTCGTCGGTACGCTCAGCCTCGCCGGCATCGACCGTCCGTTCACGACCACCCGCGCCGACGTCGAGCGCACGGCCGCCAAGTTCCTCCTGGCGGTCCAGGAAGCCGGCAAGGTCTACCGCCACATCGTCGGCGTGAAGGGCGTCGGCCGCTTCGTCCCCGAGATCTCGATGGACGAGACCGACAGCCCCCAGACCCCGCCCGAGTTGCTCGTCATCCTCGCCGCCATCGCCGACGAAGGCGTGCCGATCCAGACCATCGCCCCGAAGTTCACCGGCCGCTTCAACAAGGGCGTCGACTACGTCGGCGACCTGACCCAGTTCGAGCGCGAGTTCAACGACGACCTCTGCGTCATCGCCCACGCGGTCAAGCACTACGGCCTCCCGGCCAACCTGAAACTCTCCGTGCACAGCGGCAGCGACAAGTTCTCCATCTACCCGGCCATCCGCCGCGCCCTCGCCAAGCATGGCGCCGGGGTGCACGTGAAGACCGCGGGTACGACCTGGCTCGAGGAGGTCATCGGCCTCGCCGAAGCCGGTGGCGCCGGGCTCGCCCTCGCCAAGGAAATCTACGCCGAGGCCCTGTCTCATATGGACGAGCTCTGCCAGCCCTACGCGACCGTCATCGACATCGACCGCGCCAAGCTCCCGCCCGCCGCCGTCGTCCAGACGTGGACCAGCGAGCAGTTCGTCGGTGCCCTGCGCCACGACCAGAAGAACCCGCTCTATAACGCCCACATCCGCCAGCTCATCCACGTCGGCTTCAAGGTCGCCGCCAAGATGGGTCCGCGCTACCTCGAGCAACTCAAGGCCTGCCGCGAGTCCTGCGCCCGCAATGTCACGGGCAACCTCCTGGAGCGCCACATCCGTCCGCTCTTCCTCTAAGCGTCCCTTTCGGCTTCCCACGGCGGGGGAGCGGGCTAGTTTTCCCGGATGGCCCACCCCCGGCTAGCCTCCTGCCTGCGTGCCTGCTTCGGGCTCGCGCTGACGGGGTTGGCCGCGGTCGCTTCCGCCGCGGTGGATTTCACCCGGGAAGTCCGGCCGATCCTGGAGGCCCACTGTCTGAAATGCCACGGGCCGGAGAAACAGAAAGGCGGGTATCGGCTCGATGCCAGCAGGGTCGCCCTGCACGGGGGCGATTCCCATGCGCCGAACATTGTGCCGGGTCAGCCGGAGAAAAGCCCGTTGCTCCGTTTCATCACGGGGGCGGAGCCGGAGATGCGGATGCCGCCGAAAGGGTCCCTGCTGACGGCGGCCGAGCAGGCCACCCTGCGCGCCTGGATCGCCGAAGGCGCGGTCTGGCCTGCAGCGGGCGACGTCGCCGTGGCGGATCAGCGGGATTGGTGGGCGTGGCGTCCGCTCCGGCAGCCCGAAGCTCCCGCGGACGGCTCGGCGGCGATCGATCATTTCGTGCGCGCGAAACTGGCCGAGCAGGGTCTGAAGCCTTCGCCGATGGCCGGCGCCGCCACCCTGATCCGCCGCGTCTCGCTCGACCTGACCGGCTTGCCGCCGACCCCCGAGGAGGTCGCCGCCTTCGTCGCCGACCCGTCGCCCTCGGCCTACGAGCGGCTGGTCGACCGCTTGCTGGCGTCTCCCCGTCACGGCGAGCGCTGGGCCCGGCACTGGCTCGACGTCGCGCACTACGGGGACACGCATGGCTACGACAAGGACAAGCCGCGGGACCATGCGTGGGCTTACCGCGATTACGTCATCCGGGCCTTCAACACGGACAAGCCCTACGCCCGTTTCGTCCAGGAGCAGGTGGCGGGGGACGCGCTGTTCCCGGGGACGCGCGACGGCGTCGAGGCGCTGGGTTTCCTCGCCGCCGGCCCGTGGGATTTCATCGGCCATGCGGAAGTCCCCGAGACGAAGGTCGACGGCAAGATCGCCCGGCACCTCGATCGGGATGACATGGTGGCGAACACGCTCGGGACCTTCGCCAGCCTCACCGTCCATTGCGCGCAGTGCCACCCGCACAAGTTCGACCCGGTGAGCCAGGAGGATTATTACAGCCTCCAGGCGGTGTTCGCCGCCCTCGATCGCACGGACCGGCCTTATTACCTCGACGACGCCACGAACGCTCGGGCGGAAGCCCTGCGCCGCCGGCAGACCGACCTCGCCGCGCGGAGCGCCGGGCTCGAGGCTCCGGCCATCGCCGCGGCCGGACCGGCCTACGCGGCCTTGACCAAGCGGCTCGAAGGGGTGTCGCGGACAACGGCGGCGAAGGCGGGCAACCCGACCCCGGATTTCGGTTATCATGCCCGGATCTCGCCGCGCGCCGACGCGACCAAGTGGGTGCAGGTCGACCTCGGTCGGCGGGTCGAGCCGGCGGAGGTGGTCCTCGCACCGTGCTACGATGATTTCAATAACATCGGCGCCGGCTTCGGGTTCCCCGTGCGTTTCAAGATCGAGGTCAGCGATGACCCGGAATTCCGCGAGGGGGTGCAGCTGGTCTGGCGCGGTCACGACCAGACCTACATGGCGGACTTCCCGAATCCCGGGCTGACGCCTTACGTGGCGAAGGTCGATCCCGAGGACGGCATCGCCGGGCGCTACGTCCGGGTGACGGCCGTGCGGTTGGCCCCGCGCAAGGGCGACTTCATCCTGGCGCTGGCGGAACTCGAGGTCCGGACCGCGGACGGCCGGAACGTCGCCCGGGGCCGGCCGGTGCGCGCCTTGGACGCGGTCGAGGCTCCGCCGCGGTGGCGGCCGGCCAACCTCACCGACGGTCTCGCCCCGGTCCGTCCGTCCGCGGACGAGGTGACAAGGCTCCGCGCCGAACGCGACGCCTTGCTGCGATCGGCGATGCCCGCCGCCGCGGTCGCCGAGCTGGGCGCGATCCGGGCCGAGGCCGCGCAGGTCGCGGCCGAGCTGGCCCGCTTGCCGAATCCCGCGCTTGTCTACGCCGGCGGCATCCACCGGGGCAGCGGGTCGTTCGTGGGCACGGGCGCCCAGGGCGGCCAGCCTCGCCCGATTTTCCTGCTCGCCCGCGGGCAGGTCACGCAGCCCGTGCGCGAGGTCGGCCCGGGCGCGGTCGCGGCCTTCGATTTCGCGTCGGCGCGCTTCGCGTTGCCGGCCGGCGCGCCGGAAGGGGAGCGCCGGGCGGCCCTGGCCCGTTGGCTCACGCACCCGGATAACCCGTTGGTTTGGCGAAGCGTGGTCAACCGCGTCTGGCAGCACCACTTCGGGCGGGGGGTTGTCGAGACGGCCAACGACCTGGGCCGGAACGGCTCCCCGCCGAGCCATCCGGAGCTGCTCGATTGGCTGGCCCGGGATTTCCGCGACCACGGTGGCTCGCTGAAGCGCCTGCATCGGCAGATCGTGCTCAGCGCGACCTACCGGCAGTCCTCCGCGGACGACCCGGCCGCCAGCCGCGTCGATGCCGGCAACACCTGGCTGTGGCGGCAGCAGCGTCGGAAACTCGAGGCCGAGGTGCTGCGCGACGCGGTCCTGCAGGCGACGGGCAAGCTGGACCTCACGATGGGCGGCCCCGGTTGGCGCGATTTCGTGGTGGAGCGGCCGGAGCATTCCCCGCATTACCGTTATGACCTCGCCGATCCGGCGGACCCGCGGACCTTCCGCCGTTCGGTCTACCGTTTCGTGGTACGTTCCCAGACGCAGCCGTGGATGACCTCCCTCGACTGCGCCGATCCGTCGATGCGGGTCGATAAGCGTAACGAGAGTCTCTCCGCCCTGCAGGCGCTGGCGTTGCTGAACAACGGTTTCATGCTCACGCAGGCCGGCTTCCTCGCCGAGCGGGTCAGCCGCGAGCGGCCCGACCTGCCCGCGCAGGTCGAACGGGCCTGCGCGCTGGTCCTGGGCCGGCCGCCGACCGTCGCGGAACGCACCCGATTGCTGGCCTACGCCCGCGCCGAAGGACTCCCGGCCACCTGCCGGGTGCTGCTCAACCTCAACGAATTCGTCTTCGCCGACTGAACCGATGAGCCGCACCTCTCCCTTCCATCGCGCCGTGGCGCCGTCGCTCGGTCGTCGTGAGTTCCTCTGGCGTTCCGGCGGCGGTCTCGGCGGTATCGCCCTGGCGGCCTTGCTCGGTCGGGATCAGGCCCTGGCCGCCTCCGGTCAGCTGGGCGGCGTCCTGCATCGGCCGCCCAAGGCGAAACGGGTCGTGCAGTTCTTCATGGCGGGCGCCGCCAGCCATCTCGATCTCTTCGACTTCAAGCCGGAGCTGGTGAAACGGCATGGGCAGCCGAGCGACTTCGGCGAGAAGGTGGAGGCGTTCCAGAACGGGCTAGGTCCGTGGATGCGTCCGTTCTGGGATTTCCGCCCCTATGGTCGCTGCGGCAAGCCGCTGAGCGAGGTCGCCGCCCCGCTGGGTGACGTCGTCGACGACCTCGCCTTCATCCACAACATGGTCGGCAAGTCGGGCGTGCACAGCGCCGCGACCCTCCTGCAATCGACGGGGTTCCCTTTGCCCGGTTTCCCGGGGGCCGGTTGCTGGGTCAGCTACGCGCTGGGTTCCGAGAACGATAACCTGCCGTCTTTCGTGGTATTGCCCGATCATCGCGGCTTCGCTTCCAACGGGGTCAAGAACTGGGACGCCGCCTTCCTGCCGGCGCAACATAGCGGCACCGTCATCCGGCCCGGCGCGGACAATCCCGTGGAGGATCTTTTCCCCGGCAAGGCCGCCACCTGGTTACGTCCCGAAGGCGAGCCCGCGGCCCAGGCCGTGCTGGCCGAACTCAACCGCGGGCACGCGGCCGAGCGACCGGGCGACCAGCGCCTGGAGGCGCGGATCCGCAGTTACGAGCTGGCCGCCCGCATGCAGCTCGCGGCGCCCGAGGCCCTCGACCTGAAAGCGGAGCGGGAGCATGTGCTCAGGCTCTATGGGCTGGAGCGCGGGCCGCAGGCCTGGGATAAGAATATCAACGAGGCCGAGGAGACCTTCGTTTTCGGCCAGCGTTGCCTCGCGGCCCGTCGCCTGCTGGAGCGCGGCGTGCGGTTCGTGCAGGTCTGGAGCGGCAATGACAACGGTTTTCCCCGCCGCAACTGGGACTCCCACGAGGACGTCCGCCGGGATCATGGTCCGCTCGCCCTCGGGATGTCCCGCGGTATCGCCGCGTTCATCAAGGATCTGAAGCAACGCGGGCTCTTCGACGATACGCTGATCCTCTGGACCACGGAATTCGGCCGCATGCCTTCCTCGCAGGGCGGCAAGGGCCGCGACCATAACCCGTTCGTCTTCACGAACTGGCTGGCCGGGGCCGGTATCAAGGGCGGCGTGACCCATGGGGAAAGCGATCAGTGGGGTTACAAGCCGCTGGACCGGGCCAACCCGACGCAGGTTTACGACGTGCACGCGACGATGCTTCATCTGCTGGGCATCGACCACACGCGCCTGACGTTCCGCAACAACGGCATCGATCGCCGGCTGACCGATGTCCACGGGCACGTCGTGCGCGAACTGCTGGCCTGAGGTTCAGCCTTGGCGGCGGCGGAGATGTCCGAGCAGGGCGCCTAGTCCGAGGCAAAGGCCAAGGCCGGCGAACTGGTAGGCCGGCAGGAAGAGGAACGTGAGTGCTTCCAGCGCGTCGGGTTTGATCAGACGGAACGCGAGCTGCGCGTAGTACCAGCAGCTCGCCAGCGCGAGAGCTTCGAAGAGCAGGCAGGCGACAGACATCGGCGTCTCGCGCCAGCGGGCCGCGGCCACGCCGACGGCGACAAACGGGGTCAGCGGGAGGAACAGCACCGCGCCGAGGAAGAGCAGGCCACCGAGGTCGAAGTTGCTCGGTCCGTCGAGGCACTGTGTCAGGTACCGGAGCGTCAGGCCCAGAGCGGTGAGGCCGCCGAGGGTGGCGCCGATGATCGCGAGTCGTCCCAGAGGGGCGGGGGCGGGCGCCGGAGGCAGGGGTGGTGGCGTGGGTGCGGTCACCGAATTATATTGGCTGAGGATCGGCCTGGTCGCCAATGAAATCAGCCCAGACCGCCGGTTTAAGGGGTCGGCTCGACCTTGTGGCAACTTTTCACCCTGCTCGGGTGTATCTTCCTGCATACCATGCGTCACCTGCTGCTCCTCCTCGCCGCCACCGTCGCCGCCGCGGACCGCCCCAACATCCTCTTCATCGTCGCCGACGATCTGGGCTACGCCGACGTCGGGTTCCACGGCTGCAAGGATATCCCGACGCCCCACCTCGATGCGCTGGCCGCCGCGGGCGTGCGCTGCACGAACGGTTACGTCACCGGTCCTTATTGCTCGCCCACGCGCGCCGGCCTGCTCACCGGTCGCCAGCAGAATCGTTTCGGCCATGAGTTCAACCCCAACGGGGCGAACGGGCTGCCTCTGACCGAGGGAATCCTGCCGGAACGCCTCGGCAAGGCGGGCTACGTCACCGGGATGGTGGGCAAGTGGCACCTGGGGTCGCAGCCCGCGCAAACCCCGCCGAGCCGCGGCTTCGCCGAGTTCTTCGGGTTCCTCGGCGGCGCCCATAGTTATTTCAACGCCGGTGGCTTCCTGCGCGGCGACCAGCCCGTGAAGGAGATGGATTACGCCACCGATGCCTTCGGCCGGGAAGCCGAGGCCTTCGTCCGCAAGCATGCCGATCGCCCCTGGTTCCTCTACCTTCCCTTCAACGCCGTGCACACGCCGATGGACGCCACCGACGCCCGTCTGGCGAAGTTCGCGGCGATCCCCGACAAGAAGCGCCGGACCTATGCCGCGATGCTGTCGGCGATGGACGACAGCATCGGCCGGGTCCGCCAGGCGCTGAAGGAGAGCGGTCAGGAGGGACGCACGTTGATCTGCTTCATCAGCGACAACGGTGGTCCGGTCATGAACGGCACCACGACCAACGGCTCGGTGAACGCGCCCTTGCGTGGTTCCAAGCGCACCACCCTCGAGGGCGGCATCCGCGTGCCCTTCCTGGTCGCCTGGCCCGGGCGGCTGGCGCCGGCCGTCTACGATGCCCCGGTGGTGCAGCTCGACCTGCACGCCACCGCCCTTGCCGCCGCGGGCGTGGCTCCGCGGCCGGAATGGAAGCTGGAGGGCGTCGACCTGCTGCCGTTCCTCGCGGGGACGACGAAGACGGCGCCGCATGACGCGCTTTATTGGCGCTTCGGCGAACAGATGGCCATCCGGCAGGGCGATTGGAAACTCGTCCGCTACGACGGCAACGCCGACACGAACACGGGCAAGCGCCAGCCGGTGAGCACGGTGAAACTCTACGACCTCTCCAAGGATATCCACGAAGACAGGGACCTCGCCGCCGAGCAGCCGGAGAGGGTCAAGCAGCTGCAGGCGCGCTGGGACGAGTGGAACCGCGGCAATATCAAGCCGCTGTGGGGAAGCGATTATTCGGACAGCGACGGACCGGAGCCGGGTGCGGCGAAAAAGAAGAAGTCGGGCAAGTGAGGTGAGCCGGGAGCGTCAGCGTCCGGACGGCTTCGCGCCCAGTTCCGGTCCGCGGTCGGCGGGCATCGCGCGGTGCCAGGCGAGCAGGGCCTTGGTCAGCCGGTCAACCACCGCGGGTTCGCGGGCCGCGAGGTCCGTCGTCTCGCCCGGATCGCGCCTGAGGTCGTAGAGCAGGGGTTTCGAGCCGTCGTACTCGCAGAGCAGTTTCCAGTCCCCGTCGCGGATGGCGAGGTCGGGCGCCGGCTCGGGTAACGCGGGCGGCCAGGTCTTGCGGTCCGGCGGGCGGCTCCAGCAGAGCGGCGCCGCGTGCGAGGCGTTCGCTTGGCCGAGCAACGTGGCGGAGAGGTCCTGCCCGTCGAGTTTCGTCGCAGGGTCGGGCTTCGCCCCCGCGAGCGCGGCCAGCGAAGGGGCCAGATCCATCGCCGCGAAGACCGAGGTCTCGTCGCGCTGACCGACACGGCTCCTGGTCATCAAACCCGGCGCCCAGACGATGAGCGGGGAGCGGATCCCGCCCTCGAAGAGCTGGGTCTTGTTGCCGCGGAAAGGACCGGCCCGCCCGGCACCCGGTTCCGGTCCGTTGTCGGAGCAGAGCAGGACGATCGTGTTATCGCGCAACGCGGGGTCGGTGCGGACGCGCTCGAGGATCCGGCCGAGCTGGCGATCCATCTCCGCGAGCACCCCTAGGTAGAGCGGGCGCTTGCCCGGCGTCCACTTTTCGAGCGGTGGGAAATAGGGGCTGTGCACGTCGTCGGGCCAGAGGTTGACGTAGAAAGGTTTCCGCCGCGCGGCGGCGTCGTCGATGAAGCGCAAGGCCGCGTCGGCGAAGCCGGCGGTCACCTGGGCGCGGTCCGTCCACGTCACCGGACCGCCGAGGCGTTCGGCGTCGGCCCAGATCTTCTTGAAGGATGGCGCGTCCGGTGTCCGGGTCAGCGGCAGGAGTTTCGGACCCATGCCCTCGAAGTTGGTCAGCGAGGCGTCGAAGCCATAGCGGGCGATGGCGGGCGCGTCGTCCACGTCGCGCTGGCCGCCGAGATGCCATTTGCCGAAGTGGCCGGTCGCATAGCCCGCGGCTTGCAAGGTGCGGCCCAAGGAGGGCGCGGCGGGGTCCAGCCATTGCGCCAGCCCGCGGCGGGAGTTATCGGCCCGGTGGCTCAGGTAGGAAGTGATCCGCCAACGCTGCGGGTACTGGCCGGTGAGCAAGGCGCAACGCGACGGCGAGCAGATCGGCGAATTCACGTAGAACTGGGCGAACGCCAGCCCCTCCGCCGCGAGTCGGTCGATGTGCGGGGTCTGGGCCTCGGTGTTGCCGAAGCAGGAGAAGTCGCCCCAGCCCAGGTCATCGACGAGCACGAACAGGATGTTCGGGCGGCGAGGCTCGTCCGCGCGGAGTCCGGCCGTCAGCAGGAGCGCGGCGACAAGCAGGCCGAGTCGTCGGATCATTTGGCGGCCGCGTTCCCCGGGGGCACCGCGTCCTTGAGCAGCTCGGCGAGGCGGGCGCGCATCGCCTTCACGCGTTCGGGTTGGGCGGCGGCGAGGTTCTTGGTCTCGCCCGGATCTTCGGTCAGGTGGTAGAGCGCCACCGGTTCGTATTTCGCGGCCGCCTTGGCCGTTTTGCCCTTCGCCTTGGGCTTCGTCTCGCCTTCCTCGTCCGACGTCTCGGCGGCCGCGCCCGCGACCATCAGCTTCCATTCGCCCATCCGGACCGCCGCGCGCGCCGGCCCTTGGGTCGAGACGCAGAGGATCGCATCGTGGGGCGAGGCCGCCTTCGCCGTCAGCATCGGCCAGACGTCGAGCCCGTCGATCGGCAGCTTCTGCTCGAGCGAACCGCCGCCCTGCTTGATGAGGGTGGGGTACCAGTCGACCATGTGCATCGGCTCGCGGAGGCGCTGGCCGGCGGGGATACGGCCGGGCCAGCAGGCGAAGGCCGCGGAGCGGACGCCGCCCTCGAAGATCGTCCCCTTGTGGTCGCGCAAGGGGGTGTTGTCGCCCGGCGGCGGCCCGCCGTTGTCGCCGGAGAAGACGATCAAGGTGTTCTCCAGCCGCCCGGCCTGGCGCAGGGCGTCTTCGATCTTGCCGACCGCCTCGTCGATCGCCGCCAGCATACCGGCGAGCTTCTGGCGATTGCCTTTCAGGTCCGGGTAGGGCTTCAGGTAGGTCTCCGGCACCTGCAAAGGTCCGTGGACGCCATTGAACGGCACGTAGAGGAACAGCGGCTTCTCCTTGGGTTGTCGCGCGATGACGCGGCAGGCTTCGTCGCGGAGCAGGTGCGTGGTGTAGCCTTCCTCCTTCACCTTCTGCCCGTCGCGATACCAGTCGAGTTCCCCGCCGCGCTGGTGGGTGAAGTAATCGAGCATCCCGAAGTAATGCCCGTAGTGATGTTCGAAGCCGCGCGCCAGCGGCAGGTAGGCCGGCTGGAATTCGCCGAGGTGCCATTTGCCGACGATCTCGGTGGCGTAGCCGGCTTGCTTGAGGGCGTCGGCGAGCGTGCGCTCGGCGAGCGGCAGACCCCAGCCCGCATGCGGGCTCACGATCGAGTAGACGCCGGTGCGCGTCGGGTAGCGGCCGGTGAGCAAGGTCGAACGGGTCGGCGAGCAGACCGGTTGGACGTAATGGTGCTCGAGGATCGCGCCGGCCTTGGCCAAGCGGTCGATGTTCGGGGTCTTGATCTGCTTGCCACCATTGAAGCCGCAGTCGGCGAAACCCAGGTCATCGATCAGCAGGAAGACGATATCGGGCCTGGAGGCGGCGCAGAGCGACCAAGGCAGAAGCAGGGCGGTGAGCAGGAGGCGGGGGCTCATGGGGTAGGACTCTTATGGCCGACCCCGTCTTTGAACGATAAAACACCCACCAAAAGGGTCAGGCCGTTTCGAGGAGGGTGAGGCAGGCTTGGCTCCGCCGGGCGAAGTCACCGTAGATTTCCCGGTCGGCATCGTACCAGTCTTGAAGTCCGGCGAGTCGACGCAGCGACCGGATGATTTCCTGGCGGACTTCCGGTCGTCCGCGCCGGATCAAGGCATGCCTGAACTTCACAAGGCTGAAGAACGCGTTGGCGCCATCCGAATCCCTGCGCTGAGTTCGGAATCGAGGTAGCTGACATAGGCCAATACATAGTAGCCAAAGCACGGTCGGGCATCCAGAAGACCGCTCTTGGTGTCGGAGGGCGTTCTGGCAGAAGAGCCTGAAGGCCTCGTCATGGCTTTTGCCGCCGAATGTCTTGAAGGCCGAGTGCTGGTCGAGGTCCCAGACGGGCCGGACCGGCGTCATCGACCACGCGGATTTCGCTCAGCCAGTCTTCCTCCGCGGGGATGGGTAGCGGATTGGTCATCAGCCCCGCGCCGCGAAGTCGCGGGCGTACGCCTCGGCGAAATACGTCAGGATCACGTCGGCGCCGGCGCGCCGGATGGCCAGCAGCGTCTCGTCGCGCGTGGCGCGCAGGTCGAGCCAGCCTTGGGCGGCGGCGGCGTGCAGCTGGGCGTACTCACCCGAGACCTGGTAGGCGGCGATCGGTAGCGAGGTCGCTTCGCGCAGGTCGCGGATGATGTCGAGGTAGGCGCCGGCTGGCTTCACCATGATGAGGTCCGCGCCTTCCTGCACGTCGAGCAGGCCCTCGCGGAGCGCTTCGCTCCGGTTGGCGGGGTTCATCTGGTAGCTGGCCTTGGAGATCGGCGCGGCGCCGGCGGGGCGGGCGCTGCCCACCGCGTCGCGGAACGGGCCGTAGAACGCCGACGCGTATTTCGCGGAGTAGGCGAGGATCCGGTGGAGGTGCGGCCGGCGAGGTCGAGCCCGCGGCGGATGGCGACCACGCGGCCATCCATCATGTCGGACGGCGCGACGAAGTCGGCCCCGGCCTGCGCGGTCAGCAGCGCCATCTTCACGAGCGACTCCACGGTCGCATCGTTATCCACGTCCTGGCCGTCCTCCGTCAGGATGCCGTCGTGGCCGTGCGTGGTGTAAGGGTCGAGGGCGATATCGGCGAAGACCACGGTGCCCGGCGACTTCGTCTTCACCTCGCGGATCGCGCGGAGGGCGAGGTTCGACGGGTTGAGGGCCTCGGCGCCTTCCGCCGTCTTGCGGCGCGGGTCGATCTTCGGGAAGAGGGCGACCCCATGGATGCCGAGGAGGCGGAGCTCCGCGCACTTGGCCGCGAGCTGCGTCAGCGGGATGCGGCTGATCCCGGGCAAAGAGGCGATCGGCTCCGGCGCCTCGGCTTCGGTCACGAACAGCGGCTGGATCAGGTGGCGGGGTTCGACCGTGGTCTCGGTCAGCATCGCGCGGATGCCGGCGGAGGCGCGCAGGCGGCGGAGGCGGAGGGCGGGGGAGGGGTCGGCCGACATGGGTAAGGGAGTGAAACCAAGGGTGGGGGTAGGGCAACGGCGAAGCCTTGGCGGGTCAAATGGTGTGACACTTTGTCCTGTCGCCCTGCCTGACACAGGGATGGCCCACCTCTTGGCCATCAAAACCCCAATAAATCCAACCCCCTTCCTTGGCACACGCCCTGCCTATACTGGTTCAATCCCACCCAGCATCTATCATGAGCAAAATCATCGGCATCGACCTCGGCACCACCAATTCCTGCATGGCCGTCCTGGAAGCAGGCGAGTCCGTCGTCATCCCCAACTCCGAGGGCGCGCGCACCACGCCCTCGATCGTCGCGTTCACCAAGAACGGCGATACCCTCGTCGGCCAGGCCGCCAAGCGCCAGGCCGTGACCAATCCCAAGAACACGGTCTTCTCCGCCAAGCGCCTCATCGGCCGCAAGTTCGGCGAGGTGAAGGCCATCGCCGCCAAGCTGCCGTACAAGGTGGTCGAGGGCAAGAACGGCGACGCCGCCATCGAGTGCGAGGTCGACGGCAAGCCGCGCGTCTTCACGCCCGAGGAGATCGCCGCCAAGGTGCTCGCCAAGCTGAAGGCCGACGCCGAGGCCTACCTGGGCGAGAAGGTCACGCAGGCCGTCATCACCGTCCCCGCCTACTTCAACGACGCGCAGCGCCAGGCCACCAAGGACGCCGGCACCATCGCCGGTCTCGAGGTGCTCCGCATCGTCAACGAGCCCACCGCGGCCTCCCTGGCCTACGGCCTCGACAAGAAGGGCGACGAGAAGATCGCGGTCTACGACCTCGGTGGCGGCACCTTCGACGTGTCCGTGCTGGAGATCGGCGGCGGCGTCTTCGAGGTCCGCGCGACCAACGGCGACACCGAGCTCGGCGGTGATAACTGGGACGAGCGTCTGATCCAGTGGCTCGTCGACGGCTTCCGCGTCGAGCAGGGCATCGACCTCTCCAAGGATCCGATGGCCCGCCAGCGCCTCAAGGAAGAGGCCGAGAAGGCCAAGATCGCCCTTTCGTCCTCCAACTCGGTGGACATCAACCTCCCGTTCATCACCGCCGACGCCTCCGGTCCCAAGCACCTCAACGTCACGCTCACCCGCGCCCAGATGGAGAAGGTCTGCGACGACCTTTCCGAGCGCACCCGTCGTCCGTTCGAGTCCTGCCTCAAGGACGCCGGCCTCAAGATGAGCGAGGTCGACGAGCTGGTGCTCGTCGGCGGCATGACCCGCATGCCCAAGATCATCGAGATCGCCCGTGGTCTCGCCGGCAAGGAGCCCCACAAGGGCGTCAATCCGGACGAGGTCGTGGCCATCGGCGCGGCCATCCAGGCCGGCGTGCTCAAGGGCGACGTCAAGGACGTCCTCCTGCTCGACGTCACCCCGCTGACGCTTTCCATCGAGACCATGGGCGGCGTGGCCACGGCCATGATCGACCGCAACACCACCATCCCGACCAAGAAGTCCCAGGTCTACTCGACCGCGGCCGATAACCAGCCGGCGGTGGACATCGTGATCCTGCAGGGCGAGCGCCCGATGGCCAAGGACAACAAGAAGCTCGGGACGTTCAAGCTGGACGGTATCATGCCGGCCCCGCGCGGCACCCCGCAGATCGAGGTCACCTTCGACATCGACGCCAACGGCATCCTCCATGTCTCGGCCATCGACAAGGGCACCGGCAAGGAACAGAAGATTTCCATCACCGGCTCCTCCGGCCTGTCCAAGGAGGAGGTCGAGAAGCTCCGCAAGGAAGCCGAGCTGCACGCGGCGGAGGACAAGCTCGCCCGCGAGCTCGTCGAGGCCCGCAACCAGCTCGACGCCGTGATCTTCCAGGCGGAGAAGCAGCTGAAGGACAACGGGGACAAGTTCCCCGGCGACACCAAGGCCCGCACCGAAGCCGCCCTCAAGGAAGGTCAGGAGCTCCTGAAGAAGGAGGGTGCCACGGCCGCGGAGTTCGAGAAGGCCCGCGAGGCGATCTTCACGCCGCTCGGCGAGGCCGCGCAGTCGATCTACGCCGATGCCGCCAAGCAGGCCGAGGCCAACGCGGGCGCCGCGGGCGCCGGCGGTACCGGCGCCGAGGGCAAGAAGAAGGCCAAGGATGGCAAGGTGGTCGATGGCGACTTCGAGGTCGTCGACGAGGAGAAGAAGTAAGCGCCCGATCGGCGTTTCGGGCTGAAACGGGGTCGGGACCGCGAGGTCCCGGCCCCTTGTGTTTTGGCCGGAAATCCGCTAACTCCGGGCAACCTTACCTACGGTTGCCTGTCTTCCCACCTATGAACAAGTCCGCTGTCGCTCTTATCCTGCTGTTCATCGTCGGCTGCATCATCGTCGTCTCCGGCCTCGTTACCGGTCGCCCGCCGGCTCCGGTCGAAGCTCCGGTCGCGAACACGCGTTCATCCGCCCCCGAGCCGTCCGTCCGTCCCGCAAAGCGCGAGAAGCCGGCGTCGGTCGCCGCGGCTCCGGCGAAAGAGGGACCTGCGGCGGCCGCGGTCATGGAAGCCCGCTTCACCGATTTCCGCGAGGAAGGCCGGCGGCTACGACAGCTGCTGGCTGAGTCCGATCCCAAGGCTGGGCAGGCTTTCCAGAATGCTTCCCAGAGCCCCGACTACCGGGTGCTTACCGAGCGCCGTCATGAGTTGGAGCGCGCCTGGGGCGGCGCGAGTGACGCGGAGAAGGAGACGATCCTCGCCGAGATGAACGCGATCCGGGAGCGGACCACCGGCATGGTCATGATGGAACTGGCGAAACTCAATGCGGCCCCCGCGGCGGCGCCTGTCGTCCCGGCTCCGCGTCCGGAGGCCTCCCAGCGGACCGATGCGACTCCCGCGAACGCGACGAAGGCCCCGGCCCCGCCCCCGGTGGTCATCATGTGACCGCGGGCGTCCCGCCCGCCAGTCAACCCTTGCCCAGCGGGGTTTCGTCCATACGCAAGAGGGCGTGAATTCCTCGGAGCAACTTTTCCAGCGCGCCCTCGCGATGATCCCGGGCGGTGTCAATTCCCCGGTCCGCGCCTTCCGCTCGGTCGGCGGCACCCCTTTCTTCACGAAATCGGCGAACGGCGCCCGCCTGACCACCGCCGACGGTCAGGAACTAGTGGACTTCGTGCTGACCTGGGGCCCGGCCATCCACGGTCATAACGACCCGGACATCCGCGCCGCCATCCGCGAGGCCCTCGACCGCGGCACCAGCTTCGGCACCCCGAACCCCCTCGAGGTCGAGATGGCCGAGCTGATCCTCGCCTGCGTTCCCGCCGTCAAGAAGGTGCGCATGACGAACAGCGGCACCGAGGCCACGATGTCCGCCATCCGTCTCGCCCGCGGTTTCACCGGCCGCCCGAAGATCATCAAGTTCTCCGGCTGCTACCACGGCCACGTCGACTCCCTCCTCGTGAAGGCCGGCTCCGGCGCGCTCACGCAAGGCAATCCGGATTCCGCCGGCGTCACCCCGGGCACCGCGGCCGACACGCTCGTCGCGGAATACAACAACCTCCCGGCGCTCGCCGCGCTCTTCGAGGCCAACGCCGGCCAGATCGCCGGCCTCATCGTCGAACCCTTCCCGGCCAACGTCGGCCTGATCCTCCCGGACGCGGGCTTCCTGGCCGGTCTCCGCGAGCTCTGCACCCGGCACGGCGCCGTGCTCATCTTCGACGAGGTGATGACGGGCTTCCGCCTCTCCCTCGCGGGCACGCAGGGCCTGCATGACGTCGTTCCCGACCTCGTCTGCATGGGCAAGATCATCGGCGGAGGCCTGCCGGTCGGCGCCTTCGGCGGCAAGGCCGAGATCATGGACAAACTCGCCCCGCTCGGTCCGGTCTACCAGGCCGGCACGCTCTCGGGCAACCCGCTCGCCATGGCCGCCGGCCTCGCCTCGGTCCGCAAGCTGAAGGCGCAGGATCCCTTCGCCCGCCTCGATGTCCTCGGCCGACGCGTGCGCGACACCTTGCTCGCCGCCGCGCAGGCGAAAGGTATTCCCCTCCAGGTCCCGCAGGTCGGTTCGATGTTCTCGTTGTTCTTCAACGAACAGAAGGTCCGTAACTACGACCAGGCCATCGCCTCCAACGGAGACCTTTACCGCAAGGTGTTCCGGACCGCGCTCGACCGCGGCGTCTACCTCGCGCCGTCGCCTTACGAGACCGCTTTCCTGTCGACCGCCCACGAGGGCAAGGACATCGATAAGGCCTGCGAGGTCCTCGACGCCGCCGTGCGCGCCCTCTGACCATGAAACTCGCGTTCATCGGGGCGGGGCGGATGGCGGGCGCGATGGTGCGCGGGCTGCTCCGTTCCGGGGCCTGCCAGCCGGTGGACATCGCGGTGATCGGCGGCGCCGGCGCCACCGCGGCGAACCTCGCGCGCGAGACGGGCGTCCGCCTGGCGACCTCGGCGGCCGACCTCCTGGCCGGGGCCGATGCCGTCGTGGTCGCCTGCAAACCGCAGGTCTTCCTCAAGCTCGATCCCGCTTTCGGACCGCCCGCCGCCGGCAAACTGGTGCTCTCGGTCCTGGCCGGCACGCGGCTTGCGAAGCTCGGCGCGTTCTTTCCGGGCGCCCGCGCGCTCGCCCGCGCGATGCCCAATACCCCCGGCGCGGTGGGGCAGGGTATCACCGCTCTCTGCTCTGAGCGGCCGCTTTCGTCGGCCGACGCCGCGAACGTGCAGGCGATCCTCGCCGGGCTCGGCGCGGTCGTCGAGGTGCCCGAACCGATGTTCGACGCCGTCACCGCGGTCTCCGGCAGCGGGCCGGGCTTCTTCTTCGAGTACGTCGCCGCCTACGAGCAGGCCGCGGTCGGTCTCGGCTTCACGCCGGAGCAGGCCAAGGTCCTCGTTCGCCAGACTTTCAGCGGCTCGCTCGCCTTGCTCGCGGCCACCGGGGAGACCCCGGAAAACCTGCGTAACCAGGTCACCTCACCCGGCGGCACGACCCGCGCCGGTCTCGATGCGCTGGAAGCCGGCAAGTTCCGCGACGTCGTCGCCTCGGCCCTGCTCGCCGCTCGCAAGCGTGGCGAGGAGCTGGGAAAGGCTTAGGGCAACGGCAAGGGTTTTGGCCGGGGCTAGGGCTGGGGCCCGCCCTTGGCAGCCTGTTATTGCCCCGAGGAGGCCGACTTGGGGAATTCGCCGCGGCGGTCACCAAGTCTGCTCGATGGTGATCGGGCCTTCGAGCGGCAGGCGCACGAAGGAGCGACCGGCGAAGCTCGGCTCGCCGTCGAAGCCGTTCAGGGGGCGATGCTTCTCGCGCGTGCCGAGCAGACGGAGATTGGTCTTCGAGGTGATCGCGAGGTCGAAGTGCAGGAAGCCCCAGGCATCATACCGCTGGCCTTTCCAGGACGGGCAGTAGGTCTCGACGACGACCTTGCCGTCGGCGATCTGGTAGCGGCCGACGTACCACTTGGCGACCTCGAGTTTGAGAAGCACCGTGTTCATGAGCGAGGCGGCGGGCGATTCGATGACGCCCCCCGCGTAGCTGGCGTTGGTCAGCACCCTCCCGTCGGGCAGGAAAAGGAAAGCGAGCCGCTTCTCCGCCGGGGCGTCGCCCAGCGGCGGCCGGGCCTGGGAGATGTAGAGCCGCGGTTCATCCGCCGTCGCCTCCCCGGGCGCGGGCGCCGCGATGGTCCAGAGTCCGGCGGGCGGAAGGGTATAGCCTGCGTTGGTCGGGGCCGGGACGGAGCCGCAACCGACCAGGAAGGTCGCGGCGAGGGCGATCAGGACGAGACGCATGCGGAGCCGACGATGCGGGTTGCCAGGTATTTTACTAGTATTATCAGCGGTTCCAGGGAGCGCGGGCGAGGAGCAGGCCCATCCCGCACCAGTCCGTGACGCCGGCGAAGACCAGCCCGGCACCGACGAAGCCGCTGAGACCGTAGAAGCCGGGGTGGACGAGGGCGCCCAGCAGGACGCCGGTGAAGACCATCGCGCCCGCGGCGATGCGGACCTGGCGTTCGACCGAGATCACCCCGCCCGTGTCCTGATCCATCGGCAGACCGGCTTGCCGGCAGGCGTTCGTGCCGCCCTGGACGACGAGCGTCCTGAGTCCGCTGGTGGCGAGCTGCTTGGCCGCCGTGCGGGCTCGACCGCCCGAGGCGCACAGGAGCAGCACGGACTTCGGTTCCTCGCTGACGAGCAGGGCGCGTACGGCCTCGCTCGTGACCTGTTCGAGGGGCAGGTTGATGGCGCCGCGGACCCGGCTGGAGCGGAACTCGGCGGGGGAGCGGACGTCGAGCAGCAACGCGCCGGCGCCGGCCTCGGCCAGGACGTTCAGGGGGTGCAGTTCGTCGTGGCTATCGCGGGCGAGCGTCCCGGGGGCGCCGCAGGCTTTGACCGAGCCGCCGGCGGCGGCCGGTGCCTCGAGGGTCGCGGGCCGGTTCAGGGCGAGGTCGCGGACATAGGCGGCGCCGCTGACGTTGCGGGCGTCGAAGCCGTGCTCGCGGAGGAGACGCGTACCCACGTGGGCCCGCAGGCCGCTATGGCAGACGACGGCGGTCGGCTGGGACCGATCGAGTTCGCCGAGCCGCTCCCGCAGCGCGTTGAGCGGGATGTGGCGGGCATGGTCCGCGCCCGGGAGCTTCAGTTCGGCGCGCTCGTCGGCGTCGCGCAGGTCGACCACCTGGTGTCCGGAGAGATCGGCGTCCGGCGGCAGGAGCGGGGCGAGGCCGTCGAGGTCGTTCATCGCCGCGAAGGCGGCCATGTGCAGCGGGTCCTTGGCGGAACCGAAGGGTGGGGCGTAGGCGAGGTCGACCTGCGCGAGGTCGCGCACCGTGCCGCCGAAGTGCAGGAAGGAGGCGACGACATCCAGGCGTTTGTCGATACCCGCCGCGCCGACCGCCTGGGCCCCGAGGATACGCCCCGACCCGGCTTCATAGACGAGCTTGAGCGTGAGGGACTTGGCGCCCGGGTAATAGCCGGCGTGGTGATTGGCGGTGATGTGCACGGCCCGGGCCGCGAGGCCGCGCTTCTGGGCGGACTTTAGCGAGTCACCGGCGATGCCCGCGCCGAGGCCGAAGACCTTGATGATCGCGGTCCCCCACGCGGAAGGGGCGGGGGCGGATTTCCCGGTCGCGGCGTGTTCGCCGACCAGGCGACCGGTGCGGTTGGCGATGCCCGCGAGCGGGACGCGTCCACGCAGGCCGGTGGGGCCGAGGCGGTATTCCGCGGCGTCGCCGACGGCGTAGATATCGAGGTCCGTCGTGCGTTGGTATTCGTCCGTCAGGATGCCGCCGGTCGGCCCCACCCCGAGCCCGGCGGCGACCGCGAGCTGGTTGTAAGGACGCACGCCGAGACCGAGGATGACGAGGTCGGCCTCGACGGTGACGCCGTTCTGAAGCACGACGCCCGTGGCCTGGCCGGCGACCTCGCGGATGGCGGTGAAGCCCGCGCCCGAGATCAGACGGATGCCGTGCCGGAGGAGTTCGCGTCGGAGGGGCTCGGCCATCTCTGCGTCGAGCGGCGGCAGCACCTGGCCGACCTTCTCGATGAGGGTGACGGCTAGGCCGCGTTCCTTGAGCTGCTCGGCGACTTCCAGGCCGATGAAGCCGGCGCCGACCACCGCGACCTGCTTGACCGAAGGCAGCTGGGCCAGAATACGATCCATGTCCTCGATGTTGCGGAGCGAATGCACTCCCTGGGCCCGGACACCCGGGACGTCCGGGAGCAGCGGGGCGGCGCCCGGCGCCAGGATCAGTTTATCGTAAGACTCTTCGTACTCCTTGCCGGCGACGTGGTCGCGGATCCGCACGGTCTTCCGGGCGCGGTCGATCGCGAGGGCCTCGTGACGGACGCGGACTTCGATGTCGAAGCGCTGCTTGAACATCGCGGGCTTGGCCACGAGGAGCTTGGCGCGATCCTGGATGACGCCGCCGAGGTGGTAGGGTAGGCCGCAGTTGGCGAAGGAGACGTAGGCGTCCTTCTCCAGCATGATGATGCGGGCCCGTTCGTTCATGCGACGGGCGCGCGTGGCGGCCGAGGCGCCGCCCGCGACGCCGCCGACGATGAGGATCTTGGGAGAGGTGGTCATGAGATTATTGGCGAACTGGGAACGGATGCAGCCGAGGATCGTCAGGCAGCCGGCATGGGCCACGCGGTAGCGGGCGACCCGGCCGGCCCGGTCGGCGGCCACGAGGCCGTGGGCGCGTAGGCGCATCAGGTGCTGGCTCACGGTCGCCTGCGGACGGCGGAGGCGCTTGGTGAGTTCGGAGACCTCCAACGGCCCTTTTTCGAGCGCTTCGACGATGCGGAGCCGATCCGGGTGCGAAAGCGTGCGGAGGGCCGCGGCGCAGTGGCGGAGGATCTTCGGGTCAAGCGGCGTCGCTTTTGACATATTCAAAAATTTGAATGTATTTTGGATGGGTGGCAAGGGGAAAGTGGGGGCAGCGGTTGGCGGTTAGCGGTTGGCGGTCGGGGAGAGCAGGAGGCGAGGACAGGAGGGCACGAGGGCCGGAGGAATGCAGGGCATGAGGAGCCGAGGGTTGTTCCCGTCACCTGCCACCCGGGGAATGGGCTCGCTAGGGCAGCACGCGGTGCTGTTCCTACCTTGCGAAGGCTTCGCCTTCGACGGACGCGACGCCGCGCCTCTACCCAAAGCATCCCTTGCCAACTGGCCAACGGGTCAACCGGTCAACTTTCTTTCCCTTTGTCCCCTTGTCACCTTACCCACTTGCCCCCTCCGAAGGCTATGCCTTCGCTTCCGCCTTCCGAACGAGGGCGAAGATGCCGAGGGTCATCGCGACGAGTCCGGCGTAGCAGGCCCACTCGGGCAGGCCGAGGAGTTCCGGTAGGCGCAGCTTGCCGTAGGCTCCCACGGGCAGGATGTGCGCCGCGACCCAATCATAGCTGAGCGCGTAGGCGATGCCGCCGACCAGCATCCCGACGAGGCCCGCCAAGGCGTCGAGCCGGCCCGTGGCGAGGGCCGCGAGGCCGGTCCCGGGGCAATACCCGTAGAGCACCATGCCCACGCCGAAGATCGCGGCGCCGAGGCCGACGGCCAGCAGGTTGGTAGGCTTGATGTGCAGTTGGGCCAGTTCCTGGCCGTGCAGGAGCGCGATGCCGACGCCGCCGACGGCGATGGCGGTCATCATGACCTTGAGCACGGTGAAGTCGCGGAACTGGAAGAGCCGGACGATGACATCGAAATCGGTCACGCCGCCGCGATGCAGCAGGAAGCCGAAGATGATCCCGAAGACGAGGGCGGACCCGAGGAGCTCGGGGCCGGTGAGGAAGGCGAGGGAGGGCGACATGGGGCGGGGCTCGGGTGGGTTCAGCCTTGGCGGGTGCGGCCGTACAGGAACTTCGCGGTCAGGATCCCTGAGGCGAACATCACGATGAAGAAGAGCCAGCCGCTGGCGGCCAGCTGCAGGCAGCCGCTGATGCCATGGCCGCTGGTGCAGCCGTCGGCGAGGCGGGCGCCGTAAAGGATGATGGCCCCGCCGAGGAAGGCCGCGATGAGTCGCCTGGGCCGCGAGGGCCCGAAGCTCTCCGTCCAGACGGCCGAAGCCATCGTGAGCTTGAAGCCGCCGCAGAGCAGGGCGCTGAGCAACGCGCCGAGCATCGTCCCGACCAGGAAGAGGGTGCTGTAATCCCAAGCCGGGATCGCCGTCTTGGCCCAATAGGTGTTCCGGGCCACGCCGTCCGCCCCGAGGAAGGGTACGGCGCAGGCGCCGGCCGCTTGCGCGAGGCCGGTCGACATCCCGAGCGGCTTGTTGGCGAGCGAGAACGTGAGCACGCTGAGCAGGCCGATGAGCGCGCCGACAACGTAAGGATTCCAGCGGGGGTTCTTCATGGGGTGCGGGAAGGATGGAGGAGGCGGCGGCGGGGATGAAGGCAGAAATTGTTTAATCAGCGGTTAGGAAAGTCGTTCAGGTGGCGGCTGGGGTGGGGATGTGGTCACCCCCACGTCCGTTCGCGACGGCAGATCGGGACGTCATCCGCCATAGGCTAAGACCCGATGATGCTAATGAAAGGTATTGGCGGCTAGCGGTTGGCGGTTGGGCGCACCATCGGAGACGCTTTGCAGCCTATCGATTCAGCCCTCGACTCACCATCTGTCCTGGCTGGTCTTCAGCCCAGCCGGTTCGCCGCGCTCACGAGGGCCTTGAGGCCGGCGAGCTCGATGTTCGCGTCGACGCCGCAGCCCCAGACGGTGCGGCCATCCTTGGCCTGCAACGAGACGTAGGCGGCCGCGGAGGATTCCGAGCCGGCCGTCAGCGCATGCGAACGGTAGTCCTTGAGGGAGAAGTTCGCCCAGCCCTTGGATTCGAGGGCATGCACGAGGGCGCTGATCGGGCCGTTCCCCTCGCCGGTGAGGGTGAGGACCTGACCGTGGCGACGGACCTCGGCTTGGCAGCGCACGGCTTCCTTGCTGATGGGCGTCGAGCTGAACTCCATGAGCTCGAGCGGGCGGGCGACGTTGACGAAGTTCTGGCGGAAGCAGTCGTGGATTTCGGCGGGCGAGAGTTCCTTGCCCAGCTGGTCGGCGTGCTTGCCGATGAGGTTGCCGACTTCCGGGTGCATCAGTTTCGGCAGGTCGAAGCCGAACTCGCGGTCCAGCACGTAGGCGACGCCGCCCTTGCCGCTCTGCGAGTTGATGCGGATGATGGCCTCATAGGAACGGCCGATGTCCTTCGGGTCGATGGTGAGGTAGGGGACGTCCCAGAGGGCGTCGTGACCGATCTTGCCGCGGCGATCCATGCCCTTCTTGATGGCGTCCTGGTGGGAGCCGGAGAACGCCGTGAAGACGAGGTCGCCGCCATAGGGATGGCGGTCGTGCACGCTCATGCGCGTCACGCGCTCGTAGACCTCGCGGATACGTCCGAGGTTACGGAAGTCGAGGTGCGGGTCGACGCCGTGCGAGAACATGTTCAGCGCCACGGTCACGATATCGAGGTTGCCCGTGCGCTCGCCGTTGCCGAAAAGCGTGCCTTCCACGCGGTCCGCGCCGGCCATCAGGCCGAGCTCGGTGGCGGCGACGCCGGTGCCGCGGTCGTTGTGCGTGTGCAGGGAGACGATGGCCATCTCGCGGTTGCTGAGATGACGGCAGAACCACTCGATCTGGTCGGCGTGCGTGTTCGGCGTGCCGGCTTCGACGGTGAGCGGGAGATTCAGGATGATCTTCCTCTGGGCCGAAGCCCCCCAGGCCTTGGCCACGGCCTCGCAGACCTCGAGGGCGTAGTCGGGCTCGGTGAGCACGAACGTCTCGGGGCTGAACTCCAGCTGCCACCGGGTCTCCGGCAGGGCGTCGGTGAGCTTGCGGATGAGCTTCGCGCCGGCGACCGCCATCTCGAGGACCTGTTCCTTGGACAGGCCGAAGACGATCTCGCGCTGGGCCGGGTTGGTCGGCGTGTAGAGGTGGACGATCGCGCGGCGGGCGCCCTTGAGGGAGTCGATCGTGCGGCGGATGAGGTGCTCGCGGGCCTGGACGAGCACCTGCACGGAAACGTCGTCGGGGATGAGCTCCCGTTCGATCAGCTCGCGCGTGAAGTTGAACTCGGTGTCGGAGGCCGACGGGAAGCCGATCTCGATCTCCTTGAAGCCGATGCGGCAGAGCTCCTGGAAGAGCTCGTGCTTCTCCGCCACGTTCATGGGGATGGCCAGCGCCTGGTTGCCGTCGCGGAGGTCGACCGAGCACCAGCGCGGGGCGCGCTCGATGCGCGCGTCGGGCCAGCGGCGATCGGGGAGACGGACGGTCTCGAACGGGCGGTATTTCTTCCGGGGCGATTCCATGCGGGGCGAAAGGGGAGGGTGGGAAAAGGCGGGGGAGGTGGCGAGCGTGGTTTGCCCCCCTGAAAGCAAAAAGCCCGCCCGGGAGTCCGGGCGGGCTTTTTCGCAAGGGAGCGAGACCCGGACTTAGGCGTCAGGCTTGGTCTTCGGAAGCTTGGTCACGCGCTTCAGGTCCTTGACGGTGCCGCGCTTCTTGAGCAGTTCCACGCGTTCGAAACGCTTGAGGACGTTGCGCTTGGCGCCGGAGGAGGAGGCGCTGGCTTTGAAACTGTTGTGCTGGGTCATGGCCGTAAGGTGGGTGAGGTTTCGAGCAAAGGCGGGCGGACCCCGGGGGCAAGGGGAAAAAGACGGGAAATCCGTCTTTTAACCCGCTCTTTCGGGGTTAGCCGGTCGGGCGCCTCAGGCCAGGATGCCTTTGACCGTCTTGCCGTGCACGTCGGTCAGGCGGAATTGGCGGCCCTGGTAGCGGTAGGTCAGCGCCTCATGGTTGATCCCGCAGAGGTGCAGCAAGGTCGCCTGCATGTCATGGATGTGCACCGAGTCCTTGGCGACATTCCAGCCGAAGTCGTCGGTCTCCCCGTAGACATGGCCTTTGCGCACGCCGCCGCCCGCCAGCCACCAGCTGTAGGCCCGGCCGAAATGGTCGCGGCCCTTGTAGCCTTGGCCCTGCTGGTTCTGGCCGAACGGCGTCCGGCCGAACTCCCCGCCCCAGATGACGAGCGTGTCGTCAAGCAGGCCGCGCTGCTTCAGGTCCTTGACCAGGGCGGCGCTCGGCTGGTCCGTGTCGCGGCACTGCAGCTCGAGCTGCGTGAAGAGGTTGTTGTGCTGGTCCCAGCCCGCGTGCATCAGCTGCGTGAAGCGCACGCCGCGCTCGGCCAGCCGGCGGGCGATCAGGCAGTTGTTGGCGAACGTCCCCGGCGTCAGCACATCGGGGCCGTACATCTCGAGCACCGCCTTCGGCTCGTTGCGGAAATCCAGCAGGTCGGGCACGGAGGCCTGCATGCGGAACGCCATCTCGTACTGCGAGATCCGCGTGTCGATCTCGGGGTCGCCGGCCCAGCCGAAATGCTCGCGGTTGAGGGCCTGCAGGTCGTCGAGCATCGTGCGGCGCGCCGCGCGGTCCACGCCCGCGGGGTTGGCCACGTAGGGCACCGGCTCGCCCACGCCACGGAAACGGACGCCCTGGTGCTTGCCGGGCAGGAAACCGTTGCTCCAATAGTGCTCGAAGAAGAGCTGACCGCACGTCTTGGTCTTGTCGGAGGACGTCATGACCACGTAGGCGGGCAGGTCCTGGTTCATCGTGCCGAGCCCGTAGGCGAGCCAGGCGCCGACCGCCGGGCGACCCGGGATCTGCGAACCGGTCATGAAGAAGGTCACGCCGGGGGCGTGGTTCACCGCCTCCGTGTTCATCGAGCGGACCACGCAGATCTCGTCGGCGATCGAGCCGATGTGCGGGATGAGCGTCGACAGCTCGCGGCCGCTCTGGCCGTAGCGGGCGAACGGCTTGATGGCCGGGACCGCGGGCCACTTGGCGTAGCCGCTCGACATCGAGGAAAGGCGGGTGTCGCCGCGGATGCTGGCGGGGATGTCCTTGCCGGCCTCCTTCGCGAGGGTCGGCTTCTGGTCGAAGAGGTCGACGTGCGAAGGGCCGCCGCCTTGCCAGAGGCAGATGACGCGTTTGGCCTTGGGCGCGAAGTGCGGGAGCCCGGGCAGGGCGCCGAGGGCATCCGGCTTGGCGGCGAACAGGTCCCGGCTGAGCAGGGACGAGAGGGCGACGGTGCCGATGCCTTGGACGCCGGCGCTGAGGAAGTTGCGCCGGGTCAGTTGGCGGCGCCATTCGGCGGGAGAGAGGTCGGGATGCATGGGGTCAGTCGCGGGTGATCGCCGCGTCGAGGTTGAAGAGGGCGAGGCAGGCGGCGGTCAGCGCGGCATGCTCGGCCGCCGGGATGGCGGGGTCGCGTCTGCTTTCGCCATGGGCGAGCAGGGCCGCGGCGGCCTTGGGGTCGGCGGCGTAGATGGCGCGCTGGCGTTCGAGCAGGCGGGCGAGCAGCCGCGGCTCGGAGCCGATCGGCGCGCGGCCCAGCACGAGCCGGTAGGCCTGCGCCAGCCGGCGCTCGTCGTCGCCGGCGGACCAGACGCGCTGGGCGAGGGCGCGGGAAGCCTCCACCCAGGTCGGGTCGTTCAGCATCGTCAAAGCATGCAACGGCGACGACGTGGCGGTGGTGCGGACCCGGCAGGCCTGCCGCGACGAGGTGTCGAACATGTTCACCGGCGCGATCGTCCGCCGCCAGAAGGTGTACAACGACCGGCGGTACAGGTCGGGACCTTTGGACGTCGGGTAGGTGAAGTCGCGTTCCTTCGTGATCGCCAGGCTCTCCCACGGCGCGGGCGGCATGACGGGGTAGACCGGGACGCCGCCGACTTTCTCGACCAGCAGGCCGCTGGCGGCCAGGGCGACGTCGCGGAGGAGGGGGGAGGGCAGGCGCAGGCGGGGCGCCCGGCCCAGCAGCTTGTTCTCCGGGTCTTTCTGCAACCCCGTCGCCGTCACCTGGCTGGATTGACGGTACGTCCGGCTGGTCACGATGAGACGTTGCAACGCCTTGGTCTTCCAGCCGCTTTCGCGGAACTCGACGGACAGCCAGTCCAGCAGCTCGCGGTGCGTGGGCTGCTCGCTCTGCACGCCGAGATCCTCGGAGGTGCGGACGATGCCCCGGCCGAAGAGGAGCTGCCACTGGCGGTTGACCTGCACGCGGGCGGTGAGCGGGTGCTCGGGGCGGAAGAGCCATTGGGCCAGGCCCAGACGGTTGCGCGGGGCGTCTTTCGGCATCGGCGGGAGGAAGGCCGGGGTGTCGAACGTGACCTTCTCCTTCTTCGACAGGTAGGCCCCGCGGTCGAGGATGTGCGTGTCGCGCGCCTTGTCGTCGGACATGACCATGACGCGCGGCCAGTTATCGGTCGACTTGAACTTGTCCATCGCCGCCTTGGCCGCGTCGAGCGCCATCAGCGCCGGGAGCTTCTTCCGGTCCTCGGGGAAGACGCTCTTGTTATAATGGGCGCGGACCTGCTTCTCCTCGGCGGCTGTCCGCTTGCGGTCCGGCGCGAGCAACGGTTCGAGTTCCTTCGGGACCGCGCCTCGCTCTTTCGCGGACTTGGCGAGCCAGGCCGCGTAGGTCTGGTTCTGCAAGGCCGGCAGCGTCTGATTGCGCGTCTCGAAGTCGGCCTGCAACTTGGCGAACTGCGCCGCCTGGTCGGGGTTGGGGAACTCGAGCAGGGGGCCGTCCAGGCGGAAGCGCGAAGGCCCGCCGCCGGGTACGCCGCGTTCGGGGGCGTGGTTGAAGGCGTCCAGCCAGCGGTAGTAATCCTGCTGGGTGATCGGGTCGTACTTATGGTCGTGGCACTGGGCGCACGCCACCGTCAGACCGAGCCAGGTGGTCGTGGTGCTCTCGACCCGGTCGAAGAGGCTGACGAACCGCTGCTCCTCGGCGATGTTGCCGCCCTCGCCGTTCAGGATGTGGTTGCGGTTGAAGGCCGTGGCGAGACGCTGCTCGGGTGTGGCGTTCGGCAGGAGATCGCCCGCCAGCATCTCCGTGCTCAGCTGGTCGAAGGGTTTGTCGGCGTTGAGCTGGCGTACCAGCCAGTCCCGCCAGACCCACTGGAACGTGTCGCCGTCCTGCTGGAAGCCGTTGCTGTCGGCGTAGCGGGCGGCATCGAGCCAGGGCAGGACCATGCGTTCGCCGTAGCGGGGCGAAGCCAGGAGGCGGTCGACCTGCTTCTCATAGGCGTCGGCGGAGCCGTCGGCGAGGAAGGCGGCCGTCTCCTCCGGCGAGGGCGGGAGGCCCGTCAGGTCCAGCGTGACGCGGCGGAGCAAGGTGGCCTTGGGCGCCTCGGGGGAGAGCTCGAGCCCCGCGGTCCGCAGCTTGGCGACGATGAAGGCGTCGATCGGGTGACGCTCGCCGTTCGCCGGGACGGGCGGCCGGGTCGGGGCGACGAACGTCCAATGCTCCTGGTAGTTGGCTCCCTCGGCGATCCAGCGGCTCAGCAACTCGCGCTGGGCCGGCGTGACCGTCCGGTGCGAATCGGGCGGCGGCATGACCTCCTCGGGGTCCTTCGAGACGAGGCGCTTGAGCAGCTCGCTCTCGGCGGGCTTGCCCGGGACGAACGCTTTTTTAGCCAACGCTTCGGCGCGTACGTCCAGCCGCAGCTTGGCCTTGCGCTTGTTGGCGTCGGGCCCGTGGCAGTAGAAGCAGTTCTCGGACAGGATCGGGCGGATCGACTCGTTGTAATCGAGCGGGGCCTCCGCGGCGTCGACGCCGGCGGTGAGGACGAGCAGGAGCGAACCCAGGGCGAGGGACGGGCGGGGGCGCATGGCGGCGGGGGCTCTTCGGGCGAGGGCACGCGGACTAGGACAGTCCGGAACGGGGTGGGTTGCATTGATGTCTCCGCCGGGCGGACTTTCAACCGAAGATTGGCCCGCGGGGCCCCCGGCTCGGAGAGGTTTGGGGTTGCTGAGGGGGCTTCCGCGGTTGTCATCCCGGTAGGTGCGTATCCTCGACCGCTATCTTCTCCGCGAATGGGCCAAGGTCTTCGGCCTTTGCCTGTTGGGTTTTGGCGGCCTCATCCTGATTTCGCACTGCTATAACCGCATCCCCGACCTGGAGCGTTGGGGGCTGTCCTTTGGTACCAGCGTCGAGTACCTGGCCCTGCTGATGGTCGGTAGCATCCCGATGCTCCTGCCGATTTCCCTGCTGATTTCCGTCATCTTTACCCTGGGCGCCCTGAACCGCAACCAGGAGCTGGCCGCCATCCGCGCGGCTGG
>BGOM01000007.1 GCA_003569245.1 Opitutia bacterium
CGGACGCGAACTGACGGTAGTCATCGTCGGGCTGGTTCTGGCTTGGCTTTCCAACCGGCGCAGGCCGAGTCAGCGGAGAAGGCGGGGCAGCCTGTCGTGGCCTACCCTAAGAAGTTCAAGGTATTCGTGGTGCTTGGTTGGGGCGCGACTGCCGCCTTTGCCATCCTCGGTGGGTTGACTGCCAAGGATGGGGACATCAGGAGTGTCTATGCGGTGGTCGGGCTCTTCACCGCTCTGGTCCTGCCGCTTCACCTGGAGGTATTCGGAGTCCCGCATCACGTGGGACGAAGCCTTCATCCACACCCGTTCCCCGTGGCGGAAGGCTCGCAAGATCCCCTTTTCCGCGGTCCGGTCGTGCGACTATTCGACATCCATGCAGTGTTATCGTATCCATACCTTCGCTTATGGGACGATCTGGCTGTCTCCGTGGGCCCAAGGAACTCCCGAGCTCCTGGGCCGCGCTACCTTGCTCCCATCCGGGCTATCCGCCTGCAGGTATGACTCGTTTCTGACCAACTTTTCGCTTTTATCCCCTCATGATCGTCTCCCTTCGCGGCAAACTCATCGAAGCCGGCGTCCTGCGCGTCGTCATCGAGTCCGCCGGCGTGGGCTATGAGGTCAACGTGCCCGTCACCACGGCGGAACGTCTGCCCAAGCTCGGCGCCGAGGTCTTCCTGCTCATCCACCATGTCTTCCGCGAGGACGGTCAGGCCCTCTACGGCTTTGCCGTGGCCGAGGAACGCGAGTTCTTCAAGTTGCTCGTGGAGAAGGTCTCGGGCGTCGGCCCGAAGATGGCGCTGAACATCCTCAGCCGCCTCTCGCTGCCGATCCTGCGCGACGCGATCCTCCGCGGCGACGTGGCCCTGCTTTCGCAATGCCCCGGTGTCGGCAAGAAGACCGCTGAACGCCTCGTCATGGAGCTGAAGGACAAGGTCGGCCTTGAAGGCTCCGCTCCGAGCGTGGCGGCCCTCGCGCCCCGCCGCGGCCCTCGCGCCGACGCCGGCCTCCGACGCCCTGGCCGCCCTCGTGGCCCTCGGTTTCAAGCCCGCCGACGCCGACAAGGGCGTCCGCACGGCCGTCGCCAAGCTCGGTCCCGGCGCCACCGCCGATCAGTTGGTGAAGGCGGCGCTGGGGCGCTGAAGCGGAGTAGGTAGTGGCGGTTAGCGGTTGGCGGTTGGTTTGAACACAAAAGCAGCGCCGGCGTGGCAAAGTGCGACGCACCCCATTTCGGACCTTGTCTTTGCTGGTCGGGTGACTGGTTCAGCCAGGCAACTTGATTTACCGGGACTGCTGCCGGCAACTCCGGCTGCCCCCTGTCGTCCGAGAGGTTTCACCCATCCGCCAACCGCTGACCGCTAACCGCCAACACCTTCAGCGGGTAGGGTCGGGACCGCTCTCAGGCCTCGCTCCAGTTGAATTTCGTGAAGAACCAGAGGCAGATCAGCCCTAGGAGCAGGACGCAGACGAAGACGAACGTGCTTCCGACGGATCGGAGGACCGTCGGCATCACGCCGCCCTTGGCTTTTGTCCGCGCGCACAGCCACGCGTTCAGCACGAACGCCAGGAGCGTCGCCGGCGGCACGATGAGACAGAGGTAGAAGAGGACCTTGGGTGCTTGGTAGAAGACCGAAAGTTCCCCCTCCGGGTTGAGGAGACCCCTTATCTTGGCGGCGAGGGCCACCACGAGCAGGATCGGCGACGCGATATTGATGCCCAGCCATAGGCGTACGCTCATCGGTCTAAGGCCGTCTCCGGACCTGCGGGATGCTCATCTTGCGGGGCAGGCATGCATCACACAATCGGGCGAAGCCCATGATGACAATCACCCTATCGCCGGAACTATCGGAGGCGTTCTCTACCAACCGCTTCTACCTTGCGCTCACTTCAACCCCAGCACGTCTTCCATGCCGTACAGGCCGGCGGGCTGGCTGCGGAGCCAGCGGGCGGCGCGGACGGCGCCCCGCGCGAAGATCTCGCGGTTCGAGGCCTTGTGCGTGAGTTCGAGGCGTTCGCCTTCGGCGGCGAAGAGGACGGTGTGGTCGCCCACGACGTCGCCGCCGCGGATGGCGTGCACGCCGATCTCGTTCAGCGGGCGTTCGCCGACGAGGCCGTCGCGGCCGTGCTTCAAGGCTTCCTTGGCGAGTTTCCGCTCCTCCAGCAAGATCTTGAGGAGCGTCTCGGCGGTGCCGGAGGGCGCGTCCTTCTTGAGGCGGTGGTGCATCTCGAGCACTTCCACGTCCCAGCGGCCGGCGTCGGCGAGCGAGCGGGCGGCCTGGCGGACGAGCGCGTTGAGGAGCGTGACGCCGACGGAGTAATTGCCGGCCCAGACGACCGGGAGGCCCTTGATCGCGGCGTTGATGGCGGCCTTCTCCTCGGCGGTGTGGCCGGTGGTGCCGATCACCAGCGGCTTCTTGTGCTGGGCGCAGAGCTGCGCGACGGCGAGGGTCGCGGAGTGGAAGGAGAAGTCGATGACCACGTCCGCGGCGCCGAGGTGCGCGGCGAGGTTGTCGCCCTGGTCCACGCCGGCGGCGATGACGGCCTGCTCGGAGGCGGCCACGTGGGCGATGGCGAGGCCCATGCGGCCCTTGGCGCCGTTGAGGAGGATGCGGATCGGCTGGCTCATCGGAGGGAGGCGAGGGTGGCGTCGGCGACCTGCTCGACGAGGAGGCGGTTGGCCGCGGACATCTCGCAGAGGGGCAGGCGGACTTCGTCCGAACGGATGATGCCGGCGCGCATCATGCAATGCTTCACGGGCACCGGGTTGGGTTCGACGAAGAGGGTCTTGAAGAGGTCGGCGAGCTGGTCGTGCAGGACCTTCGCTTCGGCGAATTGTTTCGTGCGCGCGAGCTTCGCGAGCCTGGCCACCGGACCCGGGATCAGGTTTGAGGCGACCGAGATGATGCCTTGGGCGCCGACTTCGGCGAAGGGCAGGGTGAGCGAGTCGTCGCCGCTGAGGACGATGAACTCGGGGTCGGCTTCGCGCACGAGGCGCGCGGCCTTGTCGACCTGGCCGCCGGCTTCCTTCATGCCGATGATGTTCGGGTACTTCTGCCGGAGGCGGAGGGTCGTCTCGACGGTGATCTCGATGCCGCAACGGCCGGGGATCGAGTAGAGGATGATGGGCTTCGCGGTGGACTCGGCGAGGAGCGCGAAATGCCGGAACAGGCCTTCCTGGCTGGGCTTGTTATAATAGGGCGCGACCAGCAGGAAGGCGTCGGCGCCGGCTTCGTCGGCCCGCTTCGTCAGGTCGAGGGCCTCGGTCGTGGCATTGGAACCCGTGCCGGCCATGACCGGGACGCGACCGGCGGCGAATTCGACCGTCCGGCGGATGACTTCGATGTGCTCGTCGTAATCCAGGGTGGGGGACTCGCCGGTGGTGCCCACGGCGACCAGGCCGTCGATGCCGTCCTTGATCTGGAATTCGACCAGCTTCTTCAGGTCATCCCAGGCCACGGCACCGTTCAGGAACGGGGTGACCAAGGCCGTGTGGGCTCCCACGAAAGCGCGGGGGCCGAAGGGGCGGCGGGAAGGGCTGGAACCGGTCGAGGACATTGGGCGGGAAGGGACCCCCGAACCAACCGCCCCCGACCCAAAGAGACAAACCCAAAAACCCCGGCGGGCAGGCCGAAGCCGGCCTAGGGGGCCGGACCGCTGAGGATTCGGTTGTTTTCGGTGTCGGTGATGTACAGGCGACCGTCGGGTCCGATGCGGGCGCCGTGCGGCCGGTTGAGCTGCGTCGAGGCCCAGTCCGCGCCGACCGCGGAGCCTTTCCTGCCATTGCCGGCGATGGTGCGGATGGTCTGCTTGGCCGGGTCGAAGAGGCGCAGGCAGTGGTTCTCGGTGTCGAGGATCAGGACGTTGCCCTTCGCGTCCATTGTGACGTATTTCGGTTTGTTCATCCGGGCGGCTGCCGCGGGACCATCCGTCGCCGGCCCGGTCCGGCCGGCTTTGTTCACGACCACGCTGACCTTGCCGTCCTTGATGGCGAGGAGCGCGTCGTTGGCGATCAGCAGGGCGTACAGGGTGCCGTCTTGGGCCAAGCAGGCGCTCCGGACGTAGCCCAGCGGTGCTTCGAGCGCGGTGGCGCCGTCGACCGGAAGCCCTGGCTCGCCGCTACCCGCGAGAGTCGTGATCACGCGGGTGCCGAGGTCGATCCGGCGTACCCGGTGATTGCCGAGATCGGCGACGAGCAGGAACTTGCCGGATGGGTCGAGCGCGACGCCGGTCGGGATGTTGAGCCGCGCCTGGTCGGCGGGTCCGCCATCGCCGCTGAAGCCGGCGCGTCCGGTGCCGGCGAAGAGGGTGGCCTGCCGGGTCGCCGGATCGAGCCGAACGATACGATGCTGGGAGCTGTCCGTGACGTAGATCGACCCATCGGGAGCGATGGCGATGTCCGTCAGACTATTGTACACGGCGGGCGCCAGGTCCAAGGGCTTGGCCGGCTCCGGTGGCCGCTGTCCTTTGGGCGCGCTGTCCCAGCGGAGCCCGGACACGATTTCGACTTTCCCGCCGGCAAGCTTGAAGACGCGATTGGTGAAGAGGGACTCCACCCCGTAGACGTCGCCCCGCGCGTCGAAGGCGACGTTGTGCGGCTGGCGCAAGGCCTCGTCCGTGAGGACCTTGATCGGCTCGGTGGCGGCGAGGGTGGCGCCAGTCATGACCAGCAGGCCGGACAGGGAACGAAGCAGGCTCACGCCCGGAGTTCAGCCGCCGCGGCGGAGACTGGCAAGCGCCGACGTCCGCTCAAGGGGCCGGGCCGACGAGGATTCGGTTGTTGTAGGTGTCCGTCACGTAGAGACGGCCATCCGGACCGATGCGCGCGCCGTGCGGCCGGTTGAGCTGCGTCGAGGCCCAGTCCGCGCCGACCGCGGCGCCTTTCCTGCCATTGCCGGCGATGGTGCGGATGGTCTGCTTGGCCGGGTCGAAGAGGCGCAGGCAGTGGTTCTCGGTGTCGAGGATCAGGACGTTGCCCTTCGCGTCCATCGTGACGTATTTCGGACCGAGCATCGTGGCCGTGGCCGCGGGACCGTCGCTCGCGGGACCCGGCTTGCCGGCCTTGTTCACGACCACGGTGACCTTGCCCTCCTTGATCGCGGCGAGCGCGTTGCCGCCGCGGAGCAGCACGTAGAGCGTACCGTCCCGGGCCACGCAGGCCGCGCGGGCGTCGCCCATCGGCGCGGCGAGCGCGTCGTCGCCATCCTTGGGGAGGCCCTTCCGGCCGTTGCCGGCGATCGTGGTGATCACCTTGGTCGCGAGGTCGATCCGGCGGACACGTTGGTTGACGAGGTCCGCGATGACCATGGCTTTGCCGGAAGGATCGATCACGCCGCACATCGGGATGTTGAGCTGCGCCTGGTCGGCGGGCCCGCCGTCGCCGGCGAAGCCGGCCTTGCCCGTGCCGGCGAAGACCGTCGCGGCGTGGGTCCTGGGGTCGAGGCGGATGATGCGGTGCTGGAAACTGTCGGCCGCATAGATCGAGCCGTCCGGGCCGACGGCGATGTCGTGCATGCCGTCGTACACGGCCGGCGCCAGGTCGAGCCGCTTGGCCGGCGCGGGGGGCAACTTGCCCTTGGGCGCGCTATCCCAGCGGACTCCGGAGACGTACTCGATCCGGCCGGCGTGCAGCTTGAAGATCCGATTGGCGGGCTGGAATTCCACCCCGTAAGCGTCGCCGTGCGCGTCGAAGGCCAGGCTGAAGGGTTCGTGGAGGTCGTCGGCGCCCGGGACCTTGATCACCTCGATGGCGGCGGGGGCGGCGGTCGCGGCGAGGAGCAGGCAGAGCAACGAGCGAAGCATGCCGAAGGGTAGGGCGCCCCGTCCTGCGGTTCAAGCCCGGCCCGTCGCAGATTGGGTTCGACCGTCCGAAGGGGGATGGACACGATGCCGCCGTCCCCCATGGCCGCCGTCCCTCCGCTCTTCGCCGACCTTTTCGCCCTCGCCGTCGCGCATGCCGCGAGCGACCTCCACCTCAAGGTCGGCCGCCCCGCGCTGGTCCGCGTAGCCGGTCAGCTCGTGGAGACGGAGATGCCGCCCCTCACCGTGGCCCAGCTCACGGACTTCCTCGAGGCCACGCTCCCCGCGCCCTTCCGGGCGCGCTGGCTTGCCGACCATCAGGTCGACTACTCCCTGGACCTCGGGGCCTCCGGTCACGGGCGTTACCGCGTCAACGCCTACGTGCAACGCGGTCAGCCGGCCCTGGCCCTGCGTCTGGTCAAGACCCGTCCGCCTGATTTCGCCGCGCTCAACCTCGACCCCGACGCGATGGGCGCCCTGCTCGCCGCCGACCAAGGGCTGGTCCTTGTCTGCGGGCCGACCGGTTCGGGCAAGAGTTCCACCCTGGCCGCGATGATGCGTCATCTCAACGAGACGACCACCCTGCATGTGATCACGTTGGAGGACCCGGTGGAGTACCTCTTCACCGACGCCAAGTGCAGTTTCAGCCAGCGCGAGGTCGGCATCGACGTGGTCGACTTCCCCGCCGGCCTCAAGGCCGCCCTGCGCCAGGATCCGGATGTGATCCTCGTGGGCGAGATGCGGGATCGCGAAACCTTCGAGACCGCCGTGCACGCTTCCGAGACGGGGCATCTCGTGCTCTCGACCCTGCACGCCGGCTCCGCGCAGCAGGCGGTGCAACGCCTGTTCGAATTCTACCCGCCCGAGCAGCTCAACCTCGCCCGGCGCGCGATCGCCTCCGTGCTGCGCGCCGTGGTGGTCCAGACGCTCGTGCCCCGCGCCGACGGAGCGGGCGTCCTGCCCGCCTGCGAGGTCTTCGTCGTGGATCCGCTGGCCCGCCGCATGCTGGCCGACGGTAGTTTCGAGCGGATCCCGGAACTGGTCGAAGCCGGCGGGGACGTCGGCTCGCGTTCCCTCAACAAGGACCTCACCCGCCTGATCCGGGCGGGCCTCGTCACCAAGGAGACCGGCCTCCGGGTCTCGGCGAACCCGAAGGGTTTGGAGATGAACCTGTCCGGGATCAGTTTCGCCGCCTCGCGCATCGTCTCGTGAGCCTGCCGCTGACGTTGGCCGTGCGCGAGCTGGGCGGAGCGGGTGCCCCGTTGGTCGTGCTCCACGGTCTCCTCGGGTCCGCCCGCAACTGGCAGTCCGCGGGCGTGGCCCTGGCCGCGCGCGGTCACCGGGTGCTGGCGCCCGACCTGCGCAATCATGGCGTCTCCCCCTGGGGCGACGATTGTTCCTACGCCGCGCTCGCCGGCGATGTCGTGGCCTGCCTCGAGCGGCTCGCGCTCGGCCCCGTCCACCTGGTCGGCCATAGCATGGGGGGCAAGGCTGCCATGCGGCTCGCGGTGGATCGCCCTGATCTCGTCGCCCGGCTCACCATCGTGGATATCGCCCCGCGCGCCTACGCCGACCGGGTGCGCGTCGAGTTCGCCGCGATGAGCGCGCTCGATCTCGCCGCCGTGACCTCGCGCAAGGACGCGGAGGCCCGGCTGACCGCGCAGGTCCCCGAGTGGGGGATGCGGCAGTTCATCCTCACGAACCTCGGCCAGGACGCCGAGGGGCGTTGGCGTTGGACGGTCAACCGCGCCGCGTTGACCGCGGCCTTGCCGGAGATCCTGGGCAACCCCTTGGCGCCGGGCGAGGTCTTCGCCGGGCCGACCCGCTTCATCCGCGGCGGGAAATCGGATTACGTGCGCGATGAGGATGTCGCGACGATCCGTGCGCATTTTCCGACGGCCGACCTGGTGACGTTGCCGGAGAGCGGGCATAACCCGCACTTCGACGCGCGGGCGGGTTTCGTGGACGCGGTGACGGCCTAAGGCTTCCGTTTGCGATCCAGCCATTCGCCGAGGCGGTTCAGCCCGAGGGCGAACCAGACCAGCAGCATGCCGATCGCCGTCGCGATCGCGGGGAGGACGAAGTCGCCGATGCCGGGCTCGAGCCACCAAGGCAGTTCTCGCCGGGGTTCACGGGCGCCGAGCTGGATCAGGGGCGACTCGTCTCCGCCGATGAGCATGACCCAGCGTGCTTCCGCGGCCGGCTGGCGGCGGTCATCGAGCCAGAGGAGCACCGTGTGCGGGCTTTTCTCCGGCGCGAGCAACGTGAACCGGGCGGGCGGGTCGTCCCAGCGCCAGGTCGCCTGCAGGAGGCGGTAGCGGCGGGCCAGCTCCTCCGGGGTGTGGTTGAGCGGGGCGGCCGGGTCCAGGCGGTCGCTCGTCCCGAAGCTCGGGGTCGGCGCGACCTCGCTCCAGGGCCGGGTCTCCTTGCCATCGTTCAGGAGCAGCAACTCCTTGGCCTCGCGGGCGAGATCCGCGCGGTCCTTGATGAGGAAATTCGCCTCGGCGTCCACGGTCACGGTGAGGCTGACCTCACCGGAGGCCGGGATGGTCAGCTTCGCCAGCAACCACTCGCCGTTATGGGCGGACGCAAACAGGGGGAGCAAAGATGCTCCCCCTAGCAGGCAGGCTGAACGCAGGCCGCGGATCACTTGGCGTCCCAGCGCAGCACGCGACCGAACTGGTTCCACTCGGTCTCGAGGATGTTGCCCTTGCCGTCGAAGGTGATGCCGTGCGGCGAGGTGACGACGCCGGTGCGCCAGGCTTCGGGCTTCACGCCCGGGGTGTTGGTCTGGCCCTTGGTGTCGTTGGCGCCGAGTTCGGCGACCATCTTGCCTTCCTTGTTCCAGACGGAGACGCGGCCGGCGATCTCGGCGACGCACATCAGGTCGCCGTGGAACGAGGCGGAGGACGGGTTGCGCAGGCCCTTGTCGGCGATCATCTGCGGGTTCTTGCCGTCCAGGTCGACGTGGAACATGCGGTTGTTGCCGCGGTCGAGGCAGAGCAGGCGGGCCGGGGAGAAGCGATTGTCGACGAAGATCTTGTGCGTGTTGGCGAAAGGCTTGTCGTTCACCTTCTGGGTGGGGCCGCCGAAGACCTGCTTGAACTTGCCGGTCTTGTCGAACTGGAAGACCCAGCTCTTGCCGTAGCCGTCGACGGCGTAGATGTCGCCGTTCGCCGCGACGTCGCAGTTGGTCAGCTTGAGGCCGGCCTTGGCCTGGGCCTCGGGGAAGGCTTCCTTCTTGATCTCCATCACGATCGTGCCGTCGAGCTTGCACTTGATGACGCGCTGCTCGCTGAGGACGGCCGCGAAGATGAATTCACCTTCGTCGGTCTTGCGGATGACGAAGCCGTGCAGGGAGGCCGGCAGCTTGAGGGCCTTCACGAACTTACCGGTCTGGTCGTAGACCTGGAGGCCGGCGTCCTTCTCCTGGACGCTCACGTAGATGAGGCCGGCCGAGTCGACGGCGATCTCGCCGTGGCCGTTGCCGATGGTCTTGCGGCCCTCGGCGGGCTTGAGGAAATCGGGGACGAGCTCGTACTTCACCTCGGCGGCGGAGGCGAACGAACCGGCGACGAGGAGGGCGAGGGCGGGGAGGAGCGGGCGCATAGGGGTATGCGTTTGCTAAGGGGGTCGGGCGGGGGCTGGCAATTTGAAAGACGACCGAGGCTTGCAACCGGCGCCGCTTTGCGGTGTCTAGGGCCACACCCCCATGCGTACCCTCCGCCTCCTCCCGCTCCTCGCCCTGGCCTTGGTCAGCGCCCTCCGCGCCGCCGAAGCCCTGCCCAAGGCCGATTTCGTCCCCGCCTTCAACGGCAAGGACCTCACCGGTTGGAAGACCGTCAGCACCGAGGCTTTCTGGACCGTCGCCGACGGCGTCCTCTCCGGCGAGAACAAGGAGTCGTTCAAGGATTACAAGAAGGGTAGCATGCTTTACACCGAGAAGTCCTACCAGGACGTCATCATCGAGTGCGAATGCCGTTTCAACGGCGAGATCGACAGCGGCATCATGGTCCGTCGCGACGCCGCCGGCAAGAAGGACATCCAGATGCAGATCGGCGTCTCCCGCTCCCTCAAGAAGGACATGACCGGGGCGTTCTACACCGGCAAGTACCCCGAGGCCGGCTGGGCCCCGAAGGTCGCCACGCTCTGGAAGAACGGCGAGTGGAACAAGATCCGTTTCCAGGCCAAGGGCGACACCTACACGGTCTGGATCAACGGCGAACAGGTCGCCAACTACGTCGACGCCGGCTACCCCAAGGCCGCCCCGGTCGGTCTCCAGGTGCACGGCGGCGTGAAGATGAAGGTCGAGTACCGCAACCTCGCCATCGCCGAACTGAAGTAAGCCCGTCACCCGAGTGTGACGCCGACGGGCGGGTCCAGTGGATCCCGCCCGTTTTCGTCGGCGGGTTTCCGCTGGCGGACTCCCGTCCTCGCCTTATCACGGAGGCATGGATCCCACCCGCCCCGGCGGCCCTTCCCGCCGCGATTTCCTCCTCCGTGCCGGTGCGCTGTCGTTCGGCTTCGTGCCTTTCTTCGCCCGCGGGGCCGACGCGCCCAAGGTGCCGGCGGCGCCGGCCAAGCCCGAGCGGGATCCTTACGCCGACGCGGTCTTCGTCGCGGGCGAGCCGCCGCTGCCCGCCGAGGACGCGATCACCTTCGCGGTGCTGCCCGACACCCAGTTTTATTCGCAGAAGCATCCGGATACTTTCCTCGCGCAGACCCGTTGGGTCGTCGAGCAGCGCGAACGCCGCCGCATCGCGGGGGTGCTCCACCTCGGTGACATCACCAACAGCAACACCGTGCCCCAATGGGAGAACGCCCGCCGCGCGCTCCAGGTCCTGCTCGATGCGAAGATGCCGCTGTGCCTGGTGCCGGGTAACCACGACTACGGTCCCGGCGGGGGTTGCGCGGACCGGACCACCCTGATGTCGCAGTACCTCCCGGTCGCGGAACTGGCGAAGGCCCCCCATTGGAAGGGGACCTACGACAAGGAGCCCGACCGCTCCGAGAACAGCTGGCATTTCCTCGAGGCGGGCGGCCGTCGTTTCCTGGTCCTCTGCCTGGAGTTCGGACCGCGCAACGACGTGCTCCGTTGGGCGAATGACGTCGTGGGGGCGCACCCCGACCGGGAGGTCATCCTCCTTACCCACGCGCACATCTACCATGACGACACGCGCTACGACCAGGTCCGCTTCGGCAAGAAGCAGAACCACAACCCGCACACCTATTTCGCGAAGGCCCAGCCCGACATCAACGACGGCGAGGAGGTCTGGACGAAGCTGATCGCGCGGCACGAGAATTTCATCCTGACCTTGAACGGCCATGTCACCGCGGATGGGTTGGGGCGGTTCGTCTCCGCCACCCCGAAGGGCCGGCCTGTGCCGCAGGTGCTGGTCAATTTCCAGATGAAGCCCAACGGCGGCGACGGCTGGCTGCGCCTGCTGGAGATGCGCCGGGACGGCACGATGCGGACGTTCGACTATTCCCCGACGCGGAAGCAGACCAACGCGTCGCCGCAGAACCAGTTCACGATTCCCTGGGCCTGAGCCCGGCGGTCACTTCGCCGGCGCGACCGGTACGAGGAAGCGGAGCAGCGCCTGCCGGAGTCGTTCCTGCTCGGCCTGACGGGCTCTCTCCTCGGCGCCGGCCCGGTCGAGCTGCTGCTCGCGCCAGCGCCGGTGGGTTTCCTCGTCGGAGACCCAGGCGCTGAGGCGGAAGGGAAGAGGGACGGTCGCGACCGTCGGCTTGGCCTCCGGAGCCGTGGCGCGGAGCGCTCGCTCGCCGGAAGTCGTCGCGAGGCTCGCCGGATCGAAGGGCGGCAGGGCGCGGGAGGGGGCGAGGGGTCGGTCAGCGCGTTCCGGGGGCTTGCCCGCCGAACCGCTGGGGCTTGGGCCGGAGGCCACCGGCGTTGGTTCGACCTCGCCGATCGCGATGCGCAGACGTTCGGCCGGGTCACGACCTGGGTCGACGGCAGCCACGTTCGGCAGTGCCAGACGGGTGTTCGTCGCGGACGCTTGCGTCGGGCCCGCTTCGGGTGCGGGGAGCGCCAGGCCGCTCGGCGGAGGCTTCTTCGACGTCGGCTCGTCCAGATCACCGATCCCGGAGATCGGCCGCCCGGTGCGCTCCTCGCCCGTGGGCGCGAGCACTGCCAGGCCGGGAAGACTCGTCGCCTCCGCGGTGCGACCGCGGGTGGGCTCGTCCAGGCTCGCGAGCGGGAGCCGGGGCGACAACCCTTCCCGGGCAGTCGGGGCTTCGCCAGCGGGCAGGTGCAGCGCAGTCGGGGCTTCGCGCTGAGCCGAAGACCCGGCGACCTCGGGTAGGGTGAGCCGAGGCCGGTCGGTCGTGGCCGGCTCCGTGGCGTCGAGGCCCGGCAGGCGCAAGGACGACTTCGGCGGCCGGCGGCCGGTCGTCGCGACGGGCTCGGGCAGCGGCAAGGCCGTGCCGGTACGAAGGTCCTTCGTCCCTTGGCCGGGCGCGATCGTCAGGGGCGTGGCCGGCGAGCCGGTGGCGCGGACGCCCGCGGGAATCGTGAGTTCGAGCGGCTGGTTCGTTCGCAGGGTGGGGCTGGCCTCGGGCGGCGACTTCAAGCCCAGGCTGGAAGCAGGCGCCCGTGGCTCGGGAGTGGGGCCAGCGTCGATGGGCACCGGAAGCCGGCGTGCTTCCGGTCCGCCGGTCGCGACCTCCGCAGGAGGCGCCGCCGTCGGCTTCGCCGCGTCGGGCGGGGCGATGGGGGCCGTTTTGTTCTCCGCGGGTTTCGTCGGTTTGGCTGGCTCCGGAGGCTTCGCGGGGGCGGGCTTCGGGCTAGGCGGGATCTCCGCGGTCCGCTCGGTCGTGGTCGCCAGCGGCTTTTTTTCAGGTTTAGCCGTGCCGGCGGAGCTTCGGCCCTGACCACCCCTCCGGGAAGAGAAGTTGAACCAAGACGAACTTTCCTCGCTGCCCGTCGGGGTGCGACAGCCGACCAAGACGAAGGAGCCCGCGGCCAGCAGCCACAGGGTCCATTGTCCGCGGCGGCTTTCCATCCGGGCTTACTGCGCGAGGATCTGCATCGCCGTGACCAGGGGCGGACCGGCCTTCGGGTCGAAGCGGGCGGAGATCGTGAACTTGGCGTCGCGACCGGTCGGCACCGTCTTCTCGACGCGCACCAGCTGGGCGCCGGGGCGCTTATCGTCGCCGAGAGCGCCGCGCATCCGCTCGATGAGCGAGTCGTAATCCAGCGTGTCGACGCAGCGATTCATGAGCTTCCAGCCGAGGTCCGGTTCCTTCGGGGCCGCCAGCTTGGCCATCAGTTTGACGGGGTCGCGGGTGGCGCCGTCGGCGAAACGGTCGAACTGGTAAAGGTAGCTCGCCGCGATGGAAAGCGAGTCGTTGCCGACCGCCTCCAGCGCCAGGAGCAGCTCGAACTCCATGGCCGGGCGCATCTGGTCGTAACGGGTCCGGGTGGCGGCGCCCATGGGCAGGCGGCGGAAGAAACGGTTGGCATCGAGCCAGAGCGTCAGGGCGCCCGGCTGGTCGCTCGCGTAGTGCGGCAGGATCTCGGGGATCTCGCCCGGCTTGCGCGGGCGCGCCTCGGGCCGGGTCAGGCAGAGCCGGATTTCCTTCTCCACGCACGGGGCGGCGGGGTCACCTTCGAACTCAACCAGGATGATCGCGGTCCGGTTCGTCAGACCAAAGGTAAAAAAACCGCCCTCCGGGTCCATGTAACGGCCCTCCCCATGCTTGATCATCGAGCGGCTGCGGGTGAGGTTCGAGGCGTTCTTGGCCGACTCGCCGCGGAGGGAGTTGTTCAGCTGGTCGGCGATGCGCGAGAGGGCCGCCTCGGCGATGGTCGGGTCGACGACACGGATCACGAGGCCGCAGAGCATGACCGGCCGGGAGCCGTCGCCGGCGTCCTTGGCATCGGCGGGAAACTTCGCGAACGCGTAGAGGTCGGAGTGGGGGTCCAGGCCGTTCTTCACGAGTTCGCCCACGGCGGTGGAAAGGCCTTTGCCGCCCGTGCGCTCCAGCCACTCCGGGAAGGCCTTGCTGCCTTTCTGGCGCAGCTCGTCGGGGCGGAAGGTCAGGACCGCGAAGCTGTCCCCCGGGATCACGTTGGCGGTCCCGAAGTTGCCGCGGGCCGCCCGTTCGCTGCGGTCGGACATCCATAGCCAGGCGAAGAGGAGGAGCAGGATGCCGGCCAGGACGGACGCGATGATGATCTCGACCTGCGTCCATTGGCCGCGCCGCGGGGCGGGGGCGGCCGGGGCGACCGGTGTCGAGGCGCCGGCCAGGTCCGCCGGAGCGGAGCCGGTGCCGCCGGCGACCGCGACGCCGGCGCGACCGCGCGTGAGCGCCATGTTGAAGGCGACCACCAGCGTGACGGCGAGCGGGTCGAAGACCGCGACGAGCGCGAGCATCAGCCACTTGACCACGTCGGTCGCCTCGGCGTCGAAGGCCCGGGCGACGAAGCGGTAGGAGCCGATGTCGGTGGCGGCGATCTGGTCGCGCAGCTTGTGGATCTGTTCGGTCCGCTCGCGGTTGACCTTGTACAGGGCCTCGACCTCGGCTTCCGTCAGGCCGGCCTTGGTCTGGCCTTGCTCCTGCAGGGCGGCGAGCTGCTTCTCGAGCCCGGCGAGGGATTCCTCGCCCGACTTGCGCAGCGTCTTCTCCTCCTCGTCGAGGCGGGTGAGCTCACCCTTGAACTGGTCGCGCAGCTGGGCGGACTCCTTGGCGGCGTCGGCGTTCACGCGCGCCTGGTCGGCGCGCAGCCGCTCGACGCGGGCGGCCCCGTCGGCGCGCAGGCGGGCGACGGCGGCGGAGGCCTCGGTGAGCTTGGCCAGGATCGCGTCGCGCTCGGGCTTCTGCTGCTCGCGCAGCTCCTGCCCCTTCTTCACGTTGTCCTTCTCGAAGATCAGGTAGGAACTGGTCGTGCCTTGCGCGGTGTAGGCGGCGACGGCCTGGTCGAGCACCTTGAGCCGTTCGTTGAGGCCGGTGATGGCGGTCTCCTCCGCGGCGATGGCCTTGGCGACGGCGGCCTCCTCGGCGGCGATGCTCTTGGCGAGGGTCGCGCCGAGCTCGGCGGCGCGCTGGGCCGGGGCGGCGCTGTCCTGGGCGCGGCGGGCGTCGAGGGCCTTGCGCTGTTCCTGCAGGCGGGCCAGCGACTGGGCGAGGGTCTCGCCGGCCTGGGTGATGCGGCCTTGCAGCTTGGCGATGTCCTCGCGGCTGGCGGTGTTGACGCGGACCGTCTTGCCGCGCGCGTCGTCGATCTGCCGCTGGCTGTCCGCGATGGTCTTCTCCAGGGTGGCGATCTCGGTCTCGTTGCGGGCGATGGTGGTGGCGGTCTTCTCGTAGGCGCGGGCGAGGTAGCCGTAATTACCGAGGGAGGTGATGGCGATCAGCACCAGCACCGCGAGGGTGAGGTAGAAGCGGAGCACCCCCGTGATCAGGTGCCAGTAGCGGTAGAGGAAGGAGGCGGCGACCAGTTTGCCGACCTCGAGCGAGGCCGCCATGATCATCACCGGGCCTTCCGAACCGGTGAAGAGCTGGCCGAGGCCCAGGACCGAGAAATAGGCCGAGCAACCCGCGATATAGAGGGCCGAGGAGAGGAGGACGAGGCGGAAGCCCCAGGTCAGGGCCTTGGGTTCCTCGCTTGGTTGCTGGTCAGGGGAGGGGGCGGGGGTGCTCATGGGCCGGGTAGGGTGGTTTACTACGGGGGGTACGGGGGGTTGTCAAAAGGGTAGATTACCCCCAGGGGCCCCCCTGGCCGTCCTGGGGGGTCCCCCGGCCTCCCTTCGCCCTCCGGGGGGCATATTTTTGTTATTTTAAGGCAACCGCCGGCTGATACACCTGTCTCAACCCCGAACCCCTCCCTGCCGCCATGAAAATGCACCGCGATTGCCAAGGTGACCACCCCGACATCCGCTCGTCCTGGCGCCGCCGCGAGTTCCTCCAGGTCGGCATGTTCGGCACGCTCGGCCTGACGTTGCCCGGCATGCTCCGCCTCCAGGCGCTCGAGCTCCCCAAGGTCGAGACCTTCGACGCCCTCGCCGACGCCGTGATCCACATCTACCTGCCCGGCGGCATGGCGCAGCACGAGTCGTGGGACCCCAAGCCGTTCGCCGCGCCGGAGTACCGCGGTCCGTTCACGCCGATCAAGACCACCGTCCCCGGCGAGTACGTCGGCGAGAAGTTCGTCAACATCGCGAAGATCATGAACAAGCTGACCGTCGTCCGCTCCATGACGCACGGCGAGGCCGCCCATGAGCGCGGCACGCACAACATGTTCACCGGCTACCGCCCGAGCCCGGCGATCAAGTTCCCGAGCTTCGGTTCCGTCATCTCGCACGAGCAGGGCTCCCGCAACAACCTCCCGCCCTACGTCGTCGTCCCCAGCCAGAGCATCCCCGAGCAGGGCACCGGTTACATGAGCAGCGCCTACGGCCCGTTCGCGCTCGGCAGCGACCCGGCGGACAAGGCCTTCACCGTGCGCGACCTGCTCGCGCCCAAGGACGTCGCCCCGGCCCGCTTCGACCGCCGCCGCGGTCTCCTCGCCTCGGTCGACGAGCATTTCCGCGCCACGGAGAAATCCGACGCGATCGGCGCGATGGACAGCTTCCAGCAGGCGGCCTACGGCCTCGTCAGCAGCGCCAAGGCCCGCCAGGCCTTCGACCTCTCGCAGGAACCGGACAAGCTCCGCGACGAGTACGGCCGCAACACCGCCGGCCAGCGGTTCCTGCTCGCCCGCCGCCTCGTCGAGTCCGGCGTCCGCATGGTCTCCGTGACCTTCGGCGGCTGGGACCACCACTCCAACATCAAGGGCGGCTTCGAGAACCAGGCCACCCAGTTCGACCAGGCCTTCGCCCGCCTCATCACCGACCTCGCCGACCGCGGCCTGCTCAAGCGCACGCTCGTGCTGGTCAGCTCCGAGTTCGGCCGCACGCCCAAGCTCAACGGCACGAACGGCCGCGACCACTGGCCGCGCGTCTTCTCCGTGGCGATGGCCGGCGGCGGCGTGAAGGAAGGCTACGTGCACGGCGCCTCCGACGCCCTCGGCGGCGAGCCCGACCGCGACGCGGTGGGCCCCGAGGACCTGGCCAAGACCATGTACCGCGTCCTCGGCATCAACGCCGACAAGCGCATCGTCTCCGACGGCGGCCGGCCGATCGACATCGTGAACGGCGGCCGCGTCATGACCGACTGGCTCGCCTGAGCCCGCCGTCCGCCGCCCGCGCGTCATGTTCGTCCGACTCCTCGCGCCGCTCCTGCTGACCCTCGCGGTCGCGCGGGCGGCGTACCCTGATTTCACGGGTACCAAGCCCAACGGCGGGCAGCGCGGCGCCGAGGTCAAGGTGACGCTCACCGGGACGCGCCTCGCCGATTTCGAGGACCTGCTCTTCTATACCCCGGGCTTCCGGGTGAAAGGCGTGCAGAGCGTCGCGGCCGGCAAGGTCGAGCTGACCCTCGCCATCGGCCCGGAGGTCCCCCTCGGCAACCACCTCGTCCGCGTGCGCACGAAGTCCGGGCTCTCCCACGCCCGCCAGTTCTTCGTCAGCCCGTTCGCGAACGTGGACGAGAAGGAGCCCAACGACGACTTCGCCCGCGCCCAGTCCGTCGAGCTCGACCGCACGGTCGAAGGCGTCGTGCTCGCGGAGGACGTCGATTACTACAAGGTGGCCATGCGCAAGGGCCAGCGGCTCAGCGTCGAGGTCGACGGCCTGCGGCTCGGCTACGAGGTCTTCGATCCCTATGTCGCGATCCTCGACAAGGACCGGTTCGAGAAGGCCGCCTCCGACGACACCATCCTCCACCGCCAGGACGGCTACTGCTCGTTCGTCGCCGAGTACGACGGCGACTACTACGTCATGGTCCGCGAATCCTCCTACCGGGGCGGCGGCCGTTCCTTCTACCGTCTGCACCTCGGGAGCTTCCCCCGGCCGGACGCCGTCTACCCCGCCGGCGGCAAGCTGGGTTCCAAGCTCGCCGTCAGCTTCGTCTCGGGCAAGGACGCCTTCACCGAGGAGGTCGCCTTGCCCGCCGAACCCCGCGCCGACTTCCAGCTCTTCGCCCGCACCCAGGCTTCGGCCCCGTCCGGCAACGTCTTCCGGCTCTCGACCGTCGACAATTTCCTCGAGGCGGAGCCGAACGACAAGACCGAGGCGGCCAACGTGGTGCCGGCGGCCGAGGCCTACGCCCTCAACGGCGTCATCGGCCAGCCGGGCGACGCCGATTTCTTCAGGCTCACCTTGAAGAAGGGGCAGGTGCTCGAGGGCCAGTGCCTCGCGCAGTCCCTCGGTTCGCCGTTGGATCCCGTGGTGCGCGTCGCCAACGCCGCCGGTGCCGACCTCGTCTCCAACGACGACGGCGGCGGCATGCGCCGGCTGGATTCCCGCTTCCGCGTCACCGTCCCCGCCGACGGCGTCTACACGCTGCGCGTACGCGACCACCTCGAGCGCGGCGGCGCCAACTTCGTGTACCGCGTCGAGCTGACGGCGTCCCTGCCCAGCCTCACCTTCGCTTCGCCCGATTACACGGTCAACGACACGAATTACCGCCAGTTCATCGCGGTGCCGCGCGGCGGTCGCATGGCGTTGCTGCAGAACTTCACCCGCTCCGGCGTCAGCGGCGACTACCGGTTCGACGCCCCCGGTCTCCCGCCGGGCGTGCGCCTCCTCGCCGACGCCGCCCCCAAGGATCTGCCCAACGTGCCGCTGGTCTTCGAGGCCGCCGCCGACGCGCCGCTCGGCCAGGCCGTGGTGCCCCTGCGGCTGCTGCCGCTGGACCCGAAGCAGACCGTCATCGGGCGGATGCGCCAGGTCTACGACATCGTCCGCAACGGCAACGTGATCTACTATCAGGGCGTCGAGGATCGCCTGCCCGTCGCCGTCGTCGAGGCCGCCCCCTATGCCCTGGAGATCGAGGCGCCCAAGGTGCCCGTCGTCCAGAACGGCGTCCTCACCTTGCCGGTGATCGCCAAGCGCAAGGAGGGGTTCAAGGGCCCCATCCGCGTCTTCATGGTGTGGACGCCGCCCGGCATCACCTCGCTCGGGGAGCAGACCATCCCCGAGGGATCGGACCGTTGCGCCTTCGAGCTCAGCGCCAGCGCCGGCGTGTCCGCCGCCGACTGGAATTTCGTCGTCATGGGCGAGGCCGAGGCCGGTAACGGGCGCGTCTATAACGCCTCCCCGTTCGCCAAGGTCAGCACCGCGCCGGCCTTCGTGGCCGCCAACGCCGTGCCGCTCGCCGCCATCGAGCAGGGGAGGGAGGCGGTCCTCGCCACGAACTTCGAGGTCCTGCGTCCGTTCGCGGGCGAGGCCGTGGCCCGGCTGGTGGGCGTGCCCGACACCATCGCGATCGCGCCGATCAAGGTCACCAAGGACACCAAGGAGCTCCGCTTCACGGTGAAGACCACCGCCGAGTCGCCGGTGGGCAAGAAGGACAACCTCTTCGTCCAGGTCGATGTGCCGGTCAACGGCGCGACCACCACCCACCGGATCGCGCTGGGTTCCTCGCTCCGCGTCGACGCCCCGCGCAAAGGCTCCCCGGCGCCCGCGCCGGCCGCCCCGGGCGCCAAGCCCGTCGCCGCGGCGGCCCCCGCCACCCCGGCCGCCCCCGTCGCTTTGTCCCGTCTCGAGCAACTCCGCCAGAAGACCGACGCCCCCAAGAACTGACCATGCTCCGCCGCCTCCTGCCCGCGCTTCTCTGCCTGCCGTTTCTCCCGGCCGCCGAGCCCGTGACCTTCGAGCAGGTGCGCCCGGTGCTGGAGAAGCGCTGCGTCGAATGCCACAACCCTGACAAGGTGAAGGGTAAGCTGCTGATGCACACGCAGGCCGCCTTCCTCAAGGGCGGGGCCAACGGCCCGATCGTCGAGCCCGGCCAGCCCGACCGCAGCGAGCTCGTGAAGCGCGTCTTCCTGGCGAAGGACCACGAGGACCTGATGCCCCCGAAGGGCGGACCGCTGCCCGCGGACGAGCTCGCCCTCCTGCGCGGCTGGGTGGCGGCCGGGGCCCCGTGGACGGCGGGTGTCACGCTCGTCCCGCGCGGTCAGAAGAGCGTCGAGGACCCCAAGGCCGAACTGCTCCGCAAACTCGCCACGGTGGAGAAACTCGAGATCTTCCCGCCCGAGGTGCGCCTCGAGACCCGCCGCGACACCCATCGGCTCGTCGTCTTCGCGACCTTCAAGGATGCCACCACGCGCGACGTCACGGCTTTCGCCGACGTCAAGGTCGCCGACCCGAAGGTGGCGGCGCTGGCCGGCGGCGTGCTTCGCCCGGTCGCCGACGCCGGCGCGACGGAGGTCGTCGCGGCCCTCGGTGGCCTGACGGCCCGGGTGCCCGTCACCGTCAAGGACGGTGCCCGGGACCGCGCGGTCTCCTTCCGCCTCGACGTCATGCCGGTCTTCCTCCGCGGCGGTTGCAACGCGGGCGGCTGCCACGGCGCCGCGCGCGGCAAGGACGGTTTCCGCCTCTCGCTCTTCGGCATGGACCCCGACGGCGACTACGTGCGCCTGACCCGCGAGATGGTCGGCCGCCGGATCAACCTCGCCATCCCCGAGGAAAGCACGCTGGTCGAGAAGGCCGTCGGCGCCGTCCCCCACTCGGGCAACAAGCTCTACGAGCCCGATTCCGCCTACAACCGCACCATCCTGGAATGGATCGCCGGCGGAGCCAAGGACGACGTCCCCGGCGTCGCCAAGGTGACCGGTATCGAGGTCTTCCCGAAGGCGGCCGTCCTCGAGGGCGTGGACGCCACCCAGCAGATCACCGTCCGCGCGACCTACTCCGACGGGACCGACCGCGACGTCACCGACCTCGCGCTCTTCATGTCGAACAACGACCCGGTCGCCAAGGTCGGCAAGGACGGCAAGGTCCGTTCCGGCGAACGGGGCGCCGCCTTCATCCTCGCCCGGTTCGACGTCTTCAGCGTGACGGCGCAGGTGCTCGTCATCCCGAAGGACCTCGTCTACGCGCGCCCGGCCGCCCCTGAGTTCAACTACATCGACCGGGCCGTCAACGAGCGCCTGCACAAGCTCCGCATCCTGCCGTCCGGCCTCTGCACGGACGAGGAATACGTCCGTCGCGTGACCATCGACGTGGTCGGGCTCTACCCGACGCCCGCGGAGGTCCGCGCCTTCCTCGCCGATACCCGCCCCGACAAGCGCGCCCAGCTGGTCGAGGCCCTCCTCCAGCGCAAGGAGTTCACCGAGCTCTGGGTCATGAAGTGGGCCGAGCTCCTGCAGATCCGCTCCGGCATCAACCAGGGCAACAACGCCCCGCCGTTCTACAAGAACGCGCTGCTCTACTACAACTGGCTGGCCGATCGCATCGGCGCCAACGTGCCCATCGACCGCATCGTGGTCGACCTGCTCTCCGCCAGCGGCGGCACCGTGTCGAACCCGCCGGTCAACTACTACCAGACCGAGCTCGACAAGCTGAAGCTCAGCGAGAACGTCGCCCAGGTGTTCATGGGCATGCGCATCCAGTGCGCCCAGTGCCACAACCACCCGTTCGACCGGTGGACGATGGACGACTACTACGGCTTCAACGCCTTCTTCGCCCAGGTGGGTCGCAAGAACACCGACGACCCCCAGGAGGTCATCATCTACAACGGCAAGTCGGGCGAGTCCCAGCACTTCCTGACCAAGGCGGCCATGAAGCCGAAGTTCCTCGGCGGCGACACCCCGGAACTCAAGCCCGGCGAGGACCGCCGTCGCGTGATGGCCGAGTGGCTGGCCTCGCCGCGCAACCCCTACTTCGCGCGCAACGTCGCCAACCTCATCTGGGCCCACTTCCTGGGGGTCGGCGTGGTGGATCCCGTCGATGACGTCCGGGTGTCGAACCCGCCTTCCAACCCGGAGCTGCTCGACGAGCTGGCGAAGCGCCTGACGGAGTACAAGTACGACGTGCGCCGCCTCGTCCGCGACATCACCGCCTCCGCCGCCTACCAGCGCAGCACCAAGGTCAACGAGAGCAACGCCGGCGACAAGCTGAACTTCGCCCATGGTTCCGTCCGCCGCGTGCGCGCGGAGGTCCTGCTGGACGCGATCTCCCAGATCACCGAGACCCCGAACAAGTTCCAGGGACTCCCGGTGGGCGCCCGCGCGGTCCAGATCGCCGACGGCGCCGTGAGCAACTACTTCCTCGCCACCTTCGGCCGCGCGAAGCGCGAGTCGGTGGCTTCGTCCGAGGTCAAGACCGACCCGAACCTCTCGCAGGCCCTGCACCTCATGAACGGCGACGCGGTCAACGACCGCATCCGCCGCGGCAAGGTCGTCGAGCGCCTGATCGCCGAGGGACGCAAGGACCGGGAGATCGTCGACGAGCTCTTCCTGCGCGTCTTCGGGCGCGCCCCGCGGGCCGCCGAGGTCGCCGCCGTCACCCGATCCCTCGCGGAGGATCCGGCCAACCGCCAGGCGGTCCTGGAGGACCTGTTCTGGGCGCTCATGAACTCGAAGGAGTTCTACTTCAACCACTGAGCCCGGCCCGCCGCCCATGTCCGCCGCCGTCCCCGCCCCGCGCCGCTGGTTGAGCCGCCGCTTCCTCGTGCTCGCGGCGGCCGTCGCCTTCGCCGGCGCCGTCCGCGCGCAGGACGCCGAGAAGCTCACCTACGACGACCACATCCGGCCGGTGCTGGAGAACAAGTGCTTCTCTTGTCATAACCCGGATAAGAAGAAGGGCGGGCTCGACCTTTCCAGCTACGCCGCGCTCCTCGCGGGCGGCGGCGGCGGCGCCGTGGTCGACGCCGGCAACCCGGCGGGCAGCCGGCTCTGGACCTGCAGTGCCAAGAAGGAGGAGCCGTTCATGCCGCCCGAGGGCGCGCCGCTCGACGCGAAGGACCTCACCTTGCTCTCGAAGTGGATCGCCGGCGGCCTGCTGCAGGCCAAGGGCAGCGTCGCCCGCAAGTCCAGCCAGCCCAAGGTCGACCTCGCCTTCGACGCCGCGGCCGGCAAGCCCGCCGGGCCCGCCGCCCGGCCGACCGACGTCCTGCTCGAGCCGGTGATCGTCACGCCCCGCACGACGGCCATCACGGCCCTGGCGGCCAGTCCGTGGACCTCCTTGCTCGCGGTCGCCTCGCCCAAGCAGGTGCTGCTCTACGATACCGACACGCGCGAGCTCGCCGGTATCTTCCCTTATCCCGAAGGTTACGCCCGCTCCCTCAAGTTCAGCGCCAACGGCTCCCTGCTGATCCTGGGCGGCGGCCGCGGCGGCAAGTTCGGGCACGCCGTCGTCTGGGACGTGCGGACGGGTCGTCGCGTGACCGAGCTCGGCAAGGAGTTCGACCAGGTGATGTCGGCCGATATCACGCCCGACCACCGCAAGGTCGCCCTCGCCACCAACACCAAGAAGGTGAAGTGTTACGACACCGCCTCCGGCGAGCTGCTCTACACCATCGCCAAGCATACCGAATGGGTCACCGGCGCCGACTTCAGCCCCGACGGCATCCTGCTCGCGACCGCCGACCGCAACGGGAACGTGATGGTCTGGGAAGCCGACAACGGCGGCGAGTTCTACAACCTCGGGCAGCACAAGGGGGCGGTCACCGACCTCGCCTGGCGGGCCGACTCCAACGTCCTCGCCAGCTGCGCCGCCGACGGCACGATCACGACCTGGGAATTGAAGACCGGCAAGCGCGTCGCCAACTGGTCCGCCCACGGCGCCGCCGTCCAGTCCGTCGCGTTCACCCCCGATGGTCGCCTCCTTTCCTGCGGTAACGACGGTACCAGCGCCCTCTGGTCCGTCGACGGCAAGCGCGTCCCCCAGGCCCAGGCCGGCAAGCAGGCCGACGTCGTCTCCAAGGTGACCGCGCTCGCCGACGGCAAGACCTACGTCACGGGCAACTGGCTCGGGGAAGTCCGTTTCCACGACGTCGCGACGGGCCGCGACCTGACGCAGGTCCCGAGCAACCCGCCGCGCCTCGCCGACCGGATCGCCGCCGCCCAGGCCCGCCTCGCCGAGCTCATCACCTTGCAGTCCTCGCCCGCGGCCGCCGCCCCGACCCCCGCGCAGGTCGCGGCCCGCGCCGCGGCCGCCGCGGCCCAGGCGCGCCTCGCCCCGTTGCAGACGCAGATCGCCGCCGGCAACCAGGAACGCGAAGCCCTGCGCGCCAAGCGCGAGAAGACGACCGACGTCGCCGCCCGCGCCGAGCTGGCCAAGCAGATGGCGGCGATCCGCGAGCGGCTCGCCCCCGCGGTGGCCGCCGCCGACAAGGACCGCGCTTTCCTCCGCACGGAGGGCTTCGACCTCGCCTGGCTGCAGGGGGAACTCGCCGACCTGACGGCCCGCGCCGCCGAGACGACGAAGACCATCGATTACTGGACGAAGCAGAAGGAGAAGGTCAAGGGCGCCGAGCTCGCGAGCGCGACGAAGGCCTTGGAGGCCCAGCAGAAGGCCGCGGCTTTCTACCGCGAGGAGGTCGCGAAGACGACCGCCCGCGTCGAGCTGCTCGCCGGGCAGGAGCGCCTCGCGGCCCAGCTTCGCACCGCCGCCGACGAGATCGCCGCGCTCCGCGTCCGGATCGTCGCCCTCCAGGCCGCCGAGTTCAACGTCACCGTCCTGTCCGAGCGCGACAAGCTCGCGAAGCTCGAGGCCGAGATCGCCGATGCGCTGGCGGGCCGCGAGGACAACCTCAAGGCCCGCGAGGCCGCGCTGGCCAAGGTCGAGCCGGCGCGCCGCGAGGCCGACCGTCTGGCCGCCGCCGTGCCCGGCGAGGAAACCGTCGTGGCGAAGTTGCAGGCCGCGCTGGCCGATCTGGACAAGTCGCTGACGCCCCTTCGCCTGGAGGAGTCCGCCGCCGCCGCGAAGGTCGAGGCCCAAGCCAAGCTCGTGGCGGAGGCCGAGGCGAACCTGACCGAGTTCCTCAAGCGCCGCGACACCGAGGTCGCCGCGGCGAAGGCCGCCATCGAGGACTACGCCCGCGCGATGCGCCCGGTCCGGCTCCGGCTGACCGACGTCGCCGCCCAGCTCGAGGCTTCCGCGAAGCAGCTGAAGGATCTCAAGGCCGCGCAGGAGACCGCCACGCGCGACCTCGCCACGGCGACCGCCGCCGTCGCGACCGCCGAGTCCGCCGCCGCGGAGGCCGCGCTTGCCCTCGTCGGGGCCAAGGTCGCCGCGGACCTCGCCGCCGCCAACCTCGCCGCGGCGACCCAGACGCTGGAGTCGGCTCGTTCCTTCCGCGGGTACCTGACCTTCCGCCATGCGGCCGGCCTGGCGGAGGCGGAGGCCGCCGTCGCCGCCGCGGAGGCCGTGCGCCGCCGCGCCCAGGCCGCCGTCGCCGCCGCGGAGGCCGCGGTGCCGCGTTCCCGCGATGAGATCGCCCGCCGGAGCGCCGCGGCCGCCGACTTCCGTCGGAAACTCGCCGAGCTCGGCACCGAGGTCGCCAAGAACGAACAGGGCGTCGGCCGCTCACGACCGAGCGTGACGACCTGACCAAGAGCCGCTCCGCCCAGCTCAAGGAATACGCCCGCCTGCAGGCCCGCCCGGCCCTCGTGGAGAAGGAGCTCGAGGCCAAGTCCGCCCCGTTGCGCGAGCGCCTCAAGGTGGCCCAGGAAGCGCTCAAACCGCTGGAAGCCCCCTTGGCCGAGGTCCGTGCCCGGCTCGCCGCCGCGCTCAAGCCCGTCGACGCCAAGCGCGCGGAGGTCGCCGCCGCGAGCACGAAGCTGGCCGCGGCCCGTCAGGCCGCCGCCGCGGCCGAGAAGGCCCATGCCGCCTTGGTGCGGGAGATTCCCGAGCGCGCCCGCAACCTCGAGGAGCTGGCCCGTTCGCTCGCCGAACTCCAGCCGCAGGTCGAACCGCTCAAGGCCAAGGTGAAGGCGAGCGAGGCCCGGTATCTGGCGATGTTGCCCAAGAAGTGACGGTGGCCCGGGCGTCGTCGCTTTCCCCTCGAAATCGACGGCTCGCCCCCTAGGTTGCGTCCATGCCGCCCCGCTGCCTGCTGCTCGCCTGTTGTCTCGTGCTTGGCCTGTCGGCGGCGGAGCCGGCCAAGCCGAACGTGTTGCTGATCGTGGCCGACGACATGGGGTGGGCCGATGTGTCCTGGCACGGCGGACGTTTCCAGACCCCGCGCATGGCGGAGCTGCTCAAGACCTCCGTCGAGCTGGATCGTCATTACGTGCAACCGGTCTGCACGCCGACCCGGACAGCCTTGCTTTCCGGCCGCTGGACCAGCCGCTTCGGGCCGCACGTGCTCGGACCCACCAACCTGCGGGCGTTCCCCGAGGGCACCTTCACGCTGGCCGCCGCGATGAAGTCCGCCGGTTACCGCACGGCCATCGCCGGCAAATGGCATCTCGGCGGCAAGTTCGAGTGGGGTCCGCGCCGGCACGGTTTCGACGAGTCCTACGGTTTCCTCACGGGCGCGGTCGATCCGTGGACCCACAAGTACCGCAAGGGCGACCTCGAGGATACCTGGAACCGCAACGACGTCCTGGTGAAGGAGGAGGGTAACGCGACCGAGCTCATCGCCGCCGAGGCCGAGCGTCAGATCCGCGCCCAGCGCGGCCCGTGGTTCGTCTACGTGCCCTTCGGCGCCGTGCACATCCCCATCGACGCCCCGCCGGAGTATTTCCGGGCCTACGCGGACGTCCGGTTCAGCCCGGATCCGGTGAAGGACGACTCGATGCGCCGCTACGCCGCCTTCGTGAGCCAGCTCGACGCCAAGGTGGGCCAGCTGGTCGACGCGCTCAAGGCGACGGGTCAGCTGGAGAATACGTTGATCATCTTCACCTCGGACAACGGTGGCATCGAGGGCGGGGGGAATCCCTACGTCGGGACCACGAAGGGCAGCCCGGCGGTCACGACGAACGCCCCTTTGCGCGGCTGGAAGAACCAGCCCTACGAAGGCGGGATGCGCGTCAACGCCTTCGCCAGCTGGCCCGGCCGTCTCCCGGCCGGCAAATGCGTCGCCCCGATGCATGCGGCGGATTGGATGCCGACGCTTTGCCGACTGGTCGGGGCCCGGGTGCCGGCCGACGTGAAGTTCGACGGCCAGGACGTGTGGCCGGCGCTGTCCGGCGCCGAGCCGCGCCCGGCCCCGCGGACGATCTATGTCCCCCATTATCAGCGCTCCGCGGTCTTCTTCGGCGACTGGAAACTGATCGCCCCGCACGGCAACCCGCAGGGCAAGGCCGAGCTCTACGACCTGGCCACCGACCCCTCCGAGCAGCATGACCTCGCCGCGGAGCAGCCCGCCAAACTCGCCGAGATGCGCGCCCGTTTCGTCGCCCTCAAGGCCGGCGACCTGCCCGAGATCCCCGCCGGCGCCCAGCTCAAGCATTCTTCCGCCAAATGAGACTCCTCCCGCTCCTCCTCTGCCTCGGCCAGCTGGCCGCCCCCGCCGTCGCCGCGGGCGTCCCCGGCCCGGTGACGCCCCCGCCGGCGGCCCTGAAGCTCGACCCGTTTTACAAAAAATACGTGAGCGCCACCGGCTTGCCCGTCGTGGCCTCCGGGGCGGTCGACGACCACGCGCTCCTGGAGGTGGCCTACCTCGCCGACCTCATGCTGGCCAAGCGGCCCGACGTGCGCGCGGCGATGATCGCCAACGGTTCCCGCGTGATCATCATGGGCCGCGGCGAGTTCACGACGGACATCCCGGAGTACGCGCACATGAAGCCCAAGGACTACTGGGATGCCCGCGCCCGCGGCCTGGGCGGGTCCGAGACCGACCCCGTCTGCTCCTGCGCGGAGGAGAACGTGCTGGCCTTCCCGGGGGATCCCTACGCGGCCGAGAACATCTTCATCCACGAGTTCGCGCACAACATCCACCTGCGCGGCATGCTCAAGGTCGACCCGACCTTCGACCGGCGCCTGAAGGAGACCTACCAGGCGGCCATGGCGCGGGGACTGTGGAAGGGCAAGTATGCCGCGACCAACCACCACGAGTATTTCGCCGAGGGCGTGCAGTCCTGGTTCGACGACAACCGCGTCAACGACCACGACCATAACCACGTCCACCTGCGCGCGCAGCTGGTCGAGTATGACCCCGGCCTGGCCGCGATGTGCCGCGAGGTCTTCGGCGACACCGAGCTGAAGTACGTGAAGCCGACGACCCGCCTCACGGGTCACATGGCGGGCTACGACCCGTCGAAGGCCCCGACCTTCACCTGGCCGGAGCGGCTCACGGCCGCCAAGGCGGAGATCCGCCGCAAGGCGCAGGAACGCGACCGGAAGGCCAACGCCGCGCCCGCCGGCAAGTGACCCGCCGGGCCCGGTTCAGCCCGCCCGGAGGTCCTTGAAGGCCGCCAAGGCGCGGTCGCGACCGGCGGTCAGCCCGACGAGCGGGGCGGGGTAGGTCTTACCGAGGACCACCCCGGCCTCGGCGAGGACATGCATCGGGGCCTCCCAGGGCTGATGGATCCACTCCGCAGGCAGCTTGGCCAGCTCGGGTACCCACCGGCGCACGTAGTCGCCTTCGGGGTCGAATTTCTCGCCTTGGAGCACCGGATTGAAGACGCGGAAATACGGCGCCGCGTCGGCCCCGCAGCCACCCGCCCACTGCCAACCCATGGTGTTGGCGCCGAGGTCGGCGTCGACGAGCGTGTCCCAGTACCACTTCGCCCCGTCGTTCCACGGCTGCAACAGGTGCTTCACGAGCACGGAGGCGGCGATCATGCGGACGCGGTTGTGCTGCCAGCCGGTCTGCCAGAGCTGTCGCATCCCCGCGTCGACGATCGGGTAGCCGGTACGTCCTCGCTGCCAGGCGCGCAGCAGGTTCTTGTCGCGTTGCCAGGGGAATTTCGCGAACTCCTTGCGCAGCGGCTGGTCGGGGGTCTCGGGGAAGTGGTGGATCAGGTGCTGCGCGAATTCGCGCCAGCCCACCTCGGCGACATATTTTTCGCCGCCCTTCGTGCCGAGTTTTCCGGCGGTGCGCACGGCGTCGACGATCTCGAGCGGGGAGATCTGTCCGAAGTGCAGGTAAGGCGAGAGGCGCGAGGTGCCGTCGAGCTTGGGGATGTCGCGATCGGTCGGGTAGTCTTTCACCGGGGCGGCGACGAAGTCCCGCAGGCGTTTTTCGGCGCCCGCGCGGGTCGGGTCCCAGTGCGCGGGGAAGGCGCCGTCCCACTTGATCCGGGGGAGCAGGCCGAGCTTCGTGACCGGCACCGACTGCAGGGTCTTCTCGTGAGGAGAAAGTTTCTTCGGGGCCTTCAGGGGTAGCCCGAACTTCAGGTTCGCCAGGCAGTTCTTCCAGAACGGCGTGAAGACCTGGAAGGGCTTGCCGGCGAGGGTCTTCACGAGGTGCGGTTCGTGCAGGAGGTTGCCGTTGAACGACTCGGCCTTGATGCCGGCATTGCGCAGCGAGGTTTTCACCCGGGTGTCGCGTTCGACGATGAGCGGCTCATGGCGGCGATTCCAGGTGACGAGTTCCGCGCCGGTCTCCTGCGCGATCCGCTTCAGTTCGGCCAGCGAATCCCCGCTCCGGATGACGAGCGGCGATCCGGCCTTGGCCAGCTGGGCGGCGAGGTCTTCCAAGGCGTGGTGAAGCCACCAGTTCGAGGCTCCGCCGGGCTGCCAGGCGCCTTCGGCGGCTGGGTCATGGATGTAGACCGGGATGACCGGCCCGCCCGCCGCGATGGCCGCGTGGAGCGCCGGGTTGTCGGCCAGCCGAAGGTCCAGGCGGAACCAAACGAGGGTAGGAGAAGGCATGGCGGGAGGAGAAAGGGTCAGGGACAGGGAGAGGGGCAGGGGTAGGAAACCCAAACAAAAGGGGCCGGGCTCGAGGTGCAAGGCGACCAAAGGGAAACCTAGGACAAAGTGAGGAGTCGACCCCTGACCCTGACCAACCGCCAACCGCTAACCGCCAACCCCTATCACCAACTATACTTCTGCCCCTTCTTGATCCGGCGGGCGAAGGTGACGAGGAGCTGGACGGACTGCTCCACCACGGCAAGGTCGACGACTTCGCCGGGGGTGTGCATGTAGCGCAGGGGGATGGAGACCAGGCCGCAGGCGACGCCGGCGTTGGCCATCTGCATGGCGCGGGCGTCGGTGCCGGTCGGGCGCGGCTCGGCCTGGATCTGATAGGGGATGCCGGCTTCTTCGGCGGCCTCGACCAGGTGGTCGAAGACGATCGGGTTGATGTTCGGACCGCGGCCGATGATCGGACCGCCCGAAAGGCTGAAGCGACCGAACTTACGGTTATCGGCGTCGGGGTGGTCGGTCGCATGGCCGACGTCGACGGCGATGCCGACGTCGGGGTTGACGGCTTGGGCGGCGACCTGCGCGCCGCGCACGCCGATTTCCTCCTGCGTGGTGGCGACGGAGGCCACGGTGGCGGCGAGGGACTTCTCCTTGGCGAGGCGCCGGAAGGCCTCCATGCAGACGTAAGCGCCGGCCTTGTCGTCAAACGCGCGGGCGACACCGATGCTGCCGCGCAGCATCTCGGGGCCGTCGGCGTAGACGGCGGGGTCGCCGATGCGCACGATGGACAGGGCGTCGGTCCGGTTGTTCACGCCGATATCGATCCACATGTCATGACGTTCCGGAACGCGTTTGCGGTCCTCGGGCGAGAGCAGGTGCACGGCGCGCTTGCCGGTGATGCCGAGCACGGGCCCCTCGCGGGTCAGGATGTGCAGGCGGCGACCGGAGGGGATGATCTGGTCGTGGCCGCCGAGGAACTCGAAGTACAGGTAGCCCTTGTCGTCGACGTGGGAGATGATGAGCCCGATTTCGTCGATGTGGCCGGCGAACATCAGGGTCGGGCCGCCGTTGCCCTTGAGGGTCGCGATGCGGTTGCCGATGGCGTCCTTCGCGTAGGTGTCCGCCGACTTCTCGACGTAGCGGTCGACCACCGCCTGCGCGGCGAACTCGTGGCCCGTCGGGGACTTCGCGGTCAGGAGGTCCTTGAGGAAGTCAGGGTAGTCGGTGATCCCGGAGGTCTTTTTGGCCATGGCGCACCCTAAACCCCCGTCGCGTCGGAAGACAAGCGGAGGTCGTGGCCTTTTTCGCTCAATAGGCCGGCGCGAGACTCACTTGCCCGGTCGGGTGAACGGCGGCCGTTCGAACTTCACGGGTTCAGGCCCCACGCGCGGATCCTCCGCTTCCTTGAGCACGGCGAGCAGCTGGGCCGCCAGCCGTTCGCGGGTCGCCGCGTAGGCGGGTTCGGCCGCCACGTTCTTCACCTGGTCGGGGTCCTTGGCCAGGTCGTAGAGTTCCTCCGCGGGACGTTTGCCGAAGGCCAGGTCGTAGATCCACTGGTAGCGCGGGTCGTCGAAATGACCGATGACCCAGGCCTTGGTCGGGCTCGCGTCCATGTCCGCGTAGGCGGCGTAGGTCTGCTGTTCGAGTTTGTCGGCGGGCGGTAGGTCGGCGCGTCCCGTGAACTTCGGGCTACCCAGGGGCCACCGGTCCGGCGCGAAATTGCGGATGTAGAGGAAATCCTTGGTGCGCAATGCGCGCTGGGGGTAGGGCAGGTTATCCTCGCGCGCGCCCGCCACGTGCCGCTCGCGGCCCGTCACCACCCACGTCCGGGTCGGGTCGACCTGGCCGGCGGTCTCCGCGCGCAGCACGGGCAGGAGACTCCGGCCGGTCATCACGGCCGGACGCGCGACCCGCCCGAAGTCGAGGAAGGTCGGCGCGAGATCCATCAGGTTGACGAAATCGTCGACGACCCGGCCGCCCGGGATCGTGGGTCCGCGGACGATCAGGGCGACGTTCGTGCCGTGGTCGACGAGGTTGCACTTGCCGCGGGGGACGCCGGGCATGCCGTGGTCGCCGCTGATGACGAAGAGCGTGTTATCGAGTTCCCCGCGGCGTTCGAGCTCGGCGATGAGCACGCCGACGCCGGCATCCCACGCCTGGCATTCGCCGAGGTAATCGGCGACGTCGGCGCGGACCTCGGGGACATCCGGCAGGAAGGCCGGCAGCTTGCCCCGGAGCGCGTCCGGGTCGATCTTCCAGAGCGCCGCCCCGCTGTGTTTCTCGTACGTCCGATGGGTGAGCGTCGGTCCGAACCAGTAGCAGAAGGGCTGGTCCCCCTTGCGGTCGGCGAGGAAGGCCTGGAAGTTGCCCCGCACCTCGCCGAGCAGCTCGGCCTTGGCGGCCTCGAAGGTCGCCCCCGCTCGCACCAGGGCGGTCGCGTGCTCGGAGAAGTTATTGAAGCGGGCCCCGGCCTTCTGGTACGAATATTTCTGGCCGCCATAGGGGGCGTCGGCCGGCGTGCCCGGGCTCCAGACCTTGAAACTCTTGCCGAGGTGGTAGCCGGCGTCGCGCAGCAGCAGCGGGTAGGTCGGGATCGCGCTGTCCCACTGCGCCCCGTTGAGGATCGCGCCGAGGTGCGTGCGGAAGAAATACTGGCCCGACAGCAGCGAGCTGCGGCAGGGGGTGCAGCTCGGCGAGGTCACGAACGCATGGCGGAAGAGCACGCCCTCGCCGGCGATCCGGTCGATGTTCGGCGTCTTGATCACCTGGTTGAGGCTCGGTCGGCCGTCGAGCCGCGCGTAGGCGCCGGCGTAGCGGCCCCAGTCGTCGGCGAAACAGAAGACGATGTTCGGCCGTTTCACCTCCGCGGCGGGGAGGAACGGGGCGGCGAGGGCCAGCAGGCAGAGGCGAAGCGTTTTCATTTCAAGGGGGTAGGTTCCCAGTCGGAAGGGATGACCCAGTTCGCGTCGAGTTTCTCGCCGCGCAGGTATTTCTCGTAGAAGCCGCGGCGGCGCACGTCCGCCGACGGGTGGGCCTCGTATTCGGCCCCGCGACCGAGCGCCCGCAGGTCGCCGAGGGCCTTGAGTTCGGCCCACAGCTGCGCGCGCAGTTCGGTGGCGCCGGGGGCGGTGGTCGGGGGCGCGAGCAGGTTGCGGACGCAGTCGGGGTCGGTCCGTAGGTCATATAATTCCTGGGCCGGTCGCAGGCCGAAGCACAGGTCCCAGAACGGGTCATTCCCCTTATCCCGGCGCGCCTGCAGGATGAAAGACTTCGTCGGGCTGGCATCGGTGTCGAGGTAGCCGGTCTCGGGGTTGCCGCAGGGCCAACGCGACGGTTCGGCGTTCTCGAGGTAGAGGCGACCGTCCTTGACGATGCCCCGCACCGGGTAGCCCGCGTCGTTCGGCCGGCCGAAGTCGTGGCGCTCCCGGCCGACGAGGACGTGGTCGCGCGTGCGGGCGAGGTCGGGCGTGTCGGCGAAGGCGTCGAAGAGGCTCCGGCCCGGCGACGGGGCGAGCCCGGTGTCCTTCCAGGCGATACCGGCCGCCTCGAGGAAGGTCGGCGCGAAGTCGATGAAACTCACGTAGGCCTCGACCCGTCGGCCCGGCCCGCGGATGCCCTTGGGCCAGCGGACCGCGAGCGGCAGGTGATTGGCGTTCTCGTACATGTGGCCCTTGATGCGCGGGAAGGGCATCCCGTTGTCGCTCGTCACGATCACCAAGGTGTCATCGAGTTTGCCGGCGCTTTCCAAGGCGGCCAGCATCCGGCCCAGATGGCGGTCGGAGTGCTCCACCTCGTAGGCGTAATCGAGCAGGTCGTTCCGCACCGTCTCGTTGTCGGGCCAGATCGCCGGCACCCGGTCCACGTCGGACGGTTGCTTGCCGCCGAGGCGGGCCCCCGTGCCCGCCTCGTACTCGCGGTGCGGCTCGATCGGGCCCGCCCAGAAGAACCAAGGCTGACCGGGGCGCGTGTCCCGCAGGAAGTTCTCGAAATTCGTCGCGTAGTCGTTGTTCGTGATCCCGCTGGTCGGCGGCTTGGCCTTGGCCTGGTTGTAGGTCTTGCCAGCGTAGGCGCGCGGCTTGCCTTGGGCGTCGAGCATGCTACCCGGCCCCCAGACCTTGCCCGTCGTCGCGTAGAAGTAGCCGCCCGCGGTCAACGCCTCCGGGAAGATGCCGAACTCCGGCGGGAAGATGCACTGGTGGTTCGCGGCGGCGCCGAGCTGCCAAGGGTAGCGCCCCGTCATGATCGTCGAACGCGAGGGCGCGCACTTGGCGGTCGGCGTGTAGGCGTTCATGAAGAGCAGGCCTTCGCGGGCGACCCGGTCGAAGTTCGGCGTCTTGACCCAGCGGCAACCGTAGGCGCCGGCGTGCCCCATGCCCCAGTCGTCCATGATGAAGAACAGGATGTTCGGACGCGGGGCCGTCGGCTCGGCGGCGGCGAGGGTCGCGGTCAGCAACGACAGGCAGGAGAGCAACGCGTGGCGTATCATCGGGGTGAGTCTTTTCTAGGACCTCTCCCCGCAGGGGCAATGCCTACCTACGCCCCGACCGGTCACTCCAGCGTCACCATCACCGGGTAATGGTCGCTGGGATGCTGACCCCTGACCTCGAAAGCGATGACCTCGGCGGACCGGGCGCGCCAGCCCCCGCGTCCGAGCAGCCAATCGATGTGCAAGCCCGCCGGGTTCGTCTGTCGGTAGCCGTGGAACGTGCCCAGCGACTCGCCCTTCCGGACCGCCGCGCTGCGGAAGAGGTCGGTCAGGTAGCCGTCACCGGTGAAGGTCGCGTAGGCTGCGCTGGCCTGGGCGACGGCGTTGAAGTCGCCCACGAGCAGGATCGGCCGATCGGTCGGCGTCGACTCCAGCCGTCGCCTTACGAGTTTGGCCGATTCGCCACGGGCCTCCTCGGACAGGTGGTCGAAGTGAGTGTTCACGAACAGGAAGGTGCGCCCCGTCGTCTTGTCGCGGAAGCGGGCCCAGGTGACCATGCGGGGCAGGGAGGAGCCCCAGGATTTCGAGCCTACTACCTCCGGGGTCGTCGAGAGCCAGTAATCCTTGGTCTCCAGCAGCTCGAAGCGTTCGCGACGGTAGAAGATCGCCATGAACTCGCCTTGCTCGCCGCCCTCGCGGCCCTGGCCCAGCATCGCGTAGCCCGGCAGGTCGGCGCGCAGGTCGGCCAGCTGCCCTGCCAGGCCCTCCTGCGTCCCGATCAGGTCGGGCTTCGTCGCCTCGAGGCATGCCTTCATCACCGGCCGGCGCGTCGGCCAATCATTCGGCGGGCGGGGGCTCGCGTACCTCAGGTTGAACGTCATCACCCGCAGTTCGCTCGAGTCCGGAGTCTCGGCGCCGAACAGGGAGAGGGGCGTGAGTAGCAAGGCGAGAAGGCGCATAGGGGGGGGGGGAGGGCTAGGGAATAGGGAGTAGGTTAGGAAGGCAAGGGGCTGTGATCAGCGGGCCAGTGGACCGGTGGGCAAGGAAAGGCAGCATGCAAAAAAGAGGGACAGGGCTAGGGCTGGGGCCTGGGCTAGGGACAGGGACGGTATCGTCGCACGAGATGAAGCCAGCTTCCATCCCGTGGTGAGTTTACGGTTACGCCCTGTGCCCCCGTGTCATCTCGCCACCGTGCCAGCTAGTCCGGCCTCTCCTTCCCCTGAAAACTGACCCTGTCCCTGACCCTCTTTTTGCATCCTCTCTGCCTTGCCCGCGTGCCTAACCGCCAACCGCTACCCCCCAACCGCTCGCGAACGCCGTTCGCGCCGTTCGGGACCAGTGTTGCTGCTGTTCCGCCATAGGCCCGATTAGCTCACGGCCGACCGGGACGGTCAGCCCTACCTGAGCATCCAAACAAAAAGGCGGGCCCGGAGGCCCGCCTTCGCGGCCGGCTGAAGCGACGGTTACTTGCTCAGGTCGCGCAGCTTGACGTTCTTGAACCAGACTTCGTCGCCGTGCTCCTGGAGCAGGATGTGACCGGACTCCCACTCGCCGAAGTTGGCGCCGAACTTGGGGTCGGCGTACTTGGATTTGGCGCGGAGGTCGCGGAATTCCTGGGAGGCGCGGTCATAGGCCACGACGAGGCGGCCGTTGAGCCAGTGCTCGACCTTGGTGCCCTTGGTCACGACGTAGGCGTTGTTCCATTGGCCGATCGGGTTGGGACGCTTGTTCTTGGCGGTGATCAGGTCGTAGAGCGACGAGACCGTGCGGTTGCCGTCGCGGCCCAGCTTGGCGTCGGCGTGCACGTCGTCGTCCAGCATCTGGAACTCGAGGCCGAACGCGGAACCGGCGCCCTGGTTGAGGGACGGCTGCGCGTAGTACTTCAGGCCGCTGTTCGCGCCGGTGGTCAGCTTGAAGTCGACCGAGATCTCGAACTGCTTATAGGCGCCGAGCGTGACGATGTCGCCGGCGGCCGCGGATTCCTTGCCGTCGCCCTTGGCGGTGCGGAGGGTGCCGTCGACGACGGACCAGCCGGCCTTCGGGAAGTCCGGCCCCTTGGCGGAGCGCCAGCCCTTGGTGGACACGCCGTCGAAGAGGAGCGTCCAGCCGTCGGCCTTCTCGGACTCGGTCAGGGTGTTGTCGGCGACCTCGGTCAGGGTGATGTTCTTCCACTGCACGGTGGTGCCGGCCTTGTCCTTGGCGTTGCCGATGCCGTGGACCTGGAAGGCGATGAAGCCGGCGAGGTAGCCGTCGTCGCGGGCGTCCACGCGGGCCACGCCGTTGAGCCAGGTGCGGATGCGGTTGCCGACGGCCTCGACCTTGACGTGGTTCCATTCGCCGACCTTGGTGACCTCGCGGCCCTGCTGGGAGAAGGCGAGGGCGTCGCCGCCGCCGAAGCCCGGGACGATCCAGCCGCGGCGGCCTTCCTCGTAGAGGCCGGCGGACCACATCCGGGCCTGCGTGTCGGGCTTGCGGACGTTCTTGGGGTCCGTGTCGATCTCGGCCTGGTAGCCGTGCACGCGCCCGGCGGGGACCTTGACGGTCTTGCCCGCGGCGTCGACGATCTCGGTCGCCTTGTCATGGGCGTGCGAGCGGAACTGGACGCCCGAGTTGAGGCGCGGGTCGTTCAGGAAATCGTACTCGAGCACGAAGTTCGCGTATTCCTTCTCGGTGGCGAGGAAGGTGTTCGGCGTGTTGAGCGTCGAGGTGCCGACGAGCACGCCATCCTTGACGGCGTAGCTGGCTTCGCCGCCTTTCTTGGCGAAACCGGTGAGGTCCTTGCCGTTGAAGATCTCCGCGCCGAAGGAGGCGAGGGGCAGCAGGGCGAGGGTGAGCAGGGTCTTCTTCATGGGTATGCGGGTTTGGTAAAAGAGCGGGGCGGGGCGGCCGTGCGGCCGCCCCGCCCCGGGAGGTGAGGTCTTAGAAGGTCGTCGGGATCTCGAAGCCCTTGCGGCCGGCGCGCTTGGCCACGAGGTCGCGGTTGGCGGCCTCGGCGTTGGCGCCGGTGAACAGTTCCGTCTTCGCGTCGAGGGTGAGCGGGAGACCGAGGACGGCCTTGTTCTCGTCGAGGTTGACGCCGTTGCGCCCGAGGTGCTCGGCCATGCGCCCGAAGGCCTCGGCCAGGCCGCTGCTCGCCTTGACGGCTTCCTTGATCTCGCCGGCGTTCTTCTTCGTGCCGAGGCGGAAGGAGACGTTGGCGGAGTGCACGAGGGAGGTGGACAGGTGGCACTCGCGGACCGGGGCGTGGATGTTCTCCGCGGAACCCTTGCGGATGCCGTCGACCCAGTTGGCGTGGTGGCCGGAGGCGCCGCCGGTGAGGTCGACCTGATCGACGGTCTTGCCGAACGACTTCACGAACTTGCCGTCCTTGTCGTAGACCTGGGCCGAATTGTAGTCCGGCACCACGATGGTGGCGTTCTCGCACTCGACGACGATGCCGATGTCAGGGGACTTGGCCGACTTCTGCCCCTTGTTGAGCTCGGCGAACTTGCCGAACTTGTTCATGGGGCCGTCCATCTTGCCGTCGGCGGTCAGGCCGTAGACCTCGGTGATGAGCGGCGCGGCCGCGTAGTTGTGGATCGAGATGAAGGTGTTGGGGGTCTCGGCGCAGTCGACGTAGCCGAAACGGCCGCCGACGGACACGACCTCGGTCGCGACCTCATGGGTGCCGAGGAACCAGCGCGCGATATCGATCTCGTGGATGGCCTGGTTGCACAGGTCGCCGCCGCCGTAGTTCCAGAACCAGTGCCAATCGTAGTGCACGGGGCCGTTGTTGGCGGCCTCGGTGACCTTGTCGGATTCGTTGCCGCGGATGGATTCCTGCAGGTCGGCCGGGCCGTGCCAGAGGTCGTTGTCGATCTCGGCGGGGAGGGCGTTCTTCTTGGCCGGGCCGATGGACTTGCGGCGCTTGTAGCAGATCGCGCGGGCGACCTTCACCTTGCCGTATTCGCCGGCATGGACGGCCTTGATGGCGGAGCGGATGCCCGCGCCGGAGCGGCTCTGCGTGCCGGCCTGGACGATGAGCTTGGAGAAGTGCTGCGAGGCGGCGACGAGCTGCTGGCCTTCGAAGATGTTATGCGAAAGCGGCTTCTCGACGTAGAGGTGCTTGCCGGCCTGCAGCGTCCAGATGCCTTGGATCGCGTGCTGGTGGTTCGGGGAAGCGATCGAGACGGCGTCGATTTCCTTGTCCTCGAGCATCTTCCGCATGTCGGTGTAGCCCTTGGCGCCGGGGTTGTCCTTCAGACCCTTGGCGACGACGCGCGAGTCGACGTCGCAGAGGGCGACGATGCGGACGCCCTTGATGCGCTTGAGTTCCTTGATGTGTTCCTGGCCGCGGCTGCGGAAGCCGACGACGGCGACGCGAAGGTCGCCGTTGGCGCCGGCGGCCTGCGCATGGAGGCGGGCGCTGAGGCCGGCGGCCGCGACGGCCATGGCCGAGGTCTTGATGAAGGTGCGACGATGGAGTTGGGACATGGTGGTGGCTTGGGGTGCATCAAACAAAGCAGGCCGAGGCGGGGACAGTCGAGGTTCTTTCGACTTCCAGCGCATTCCCGCCGGCGATCGCCTGGTCATGGGTTTGTCGTTTTAATACCATGTTGAGGGCTCGGTCATCGTTTGAGACAAAGCCCGCGGATTAGGGTTAACACCCCATTTCAAAAGGTTTGTGACCAATGGTTTGGCGAACAAATTGCTTCCCATACCTCTCCGGTTGCTTCGATCAATCGGACGCGGGGCGGCCTGGTGACGGGCCGCCCCTGCATTTTTACGACATGCGTACCTGGCTCTACATCGACGGCAACCACCTCCACCATGCGGCTTTCCGCGGGACCGACCTGGCGACGCTGAACCCGGTCGCTTTGGTCGAGCAGGCTTTCCCGAACAACGGCATCCACTGCGCCAAATTCTTCGCCACACCTTGGTCGAAGACCGATTTCACGCCCGAACAAGTCGCGGCCCAGCGGCGTTACTGGTCCCTGCTTCGCTCGCTCGCCAACTTCTACCTGATCGAAGGGAGGTTTCGTCGGCGGGTGCTTCCGGGGGCCGAGGGCTTTCGGGTCGAGGAGCGCGGGAGCGACGTGAACCTGACGGCCCACCTGCTCTCCGACCTGATGCTCGGCTGCTTCGACGCGGCGATCGTGGTCACCGGCAATCCCGACCTGGCCTTGCCGATCCGGTTGGCCCGGCAGTTCTCCGGTCTGCCGGTCGGTGTGCTCAACCCGCAGCGCCTCTCCGGGCCCGGGCGGCCGGAGGCGCGTCCCTGCGCCGAACTGCGTGCGGCGGCGTCCTTCTACCAGAATGGCGTGACCTGGAGCCAGCTGCGACGGGCGCAGTTCACGGAACCGGCCGGTCGCGCCTCACCGCAGCCGCGCTAGGCGTGCTCAGGTCACTTGTCCAGCAGCGTGCGGAGGTATTGGCGGACGGCGTCGAACTGCTCGGTGCCCTTGCCGTCGAGGATGTCCGTCAGCTGCGTCATGCCCTCGGCGTCCGCATACTTAGGCATCTTCGTTTCCGGATCGAGGCGCGTGGGCGCCAGCACCCAGCGCAGGAAGTAGCCGCGCCGCAGGCGTTCGGCGCTTTCCTTGAAGTTGATCGCCGGCGCCTCGAAGACCGCCGTCGCGGCCGTGTCGCCGACCGCGTGGCAGGTGATGCAATTGAAACCGCCGTCCACGCCGATCAGCTTCTCACCGAGCGCCGTCAGCTCGGGCTTGGGCGCGGCCTCGGCGGGCTCCTGGGCGGGGAGCCCGTGCTGATGCGCGAGGCCGAGGGCGAGGCCGTTCGCCAGATGGGGCGCGAAGCCGGGCATGCGGCCGATCAGCCAGGGGCGGGGCTTGGCCTCGATCTGTCCGGCGATGAACTTGGCCATCCAGGCGGTCTGCAGTTTCTCGCCGAACCAAGTCATCGCGGGAATCGGGGCGTCGGGCACGGGTTCGCCTTCGACGTGCTCCTTGGGCGGCAGGGCGTCGCGCAGTTTCTTGCATTCACCGTCGACCTTCGACCAGGCGCTACCCCGGGCGTCGCGGCTATGACAGGCGACGCAATTGAGGTCGCGGACCTGACGTTCGGCGAACTCCGCCGGCGTATCCTGCTTGAGCGACGCGAGGTCGGTGGCGAGGAAGGCGAGGAGCGCGGCGCGCTGCGTGGGCGCGAGGCCGAAGTCAGGCGCGGACGCGCGGGCGGCGCCGTCGGGCGCGAGGCAACCCTTGGCGCCGGCGGCCATGACCTTGGTCAGCGGCGGCTGCGTCGTGGCGGGCATACCGGCGTGGCAATTCAGGCAACCGGCGGACACGAGCAGCGCGGCGCCGCGGGTGGCGTCGCCCTTCAGCGCCTGTCGCTTGATCATCCGGCCGTTGGCCAGCAGGTAGGTCGCGAGCTGCCGCGCCTCGTCGTCGCTCAGGCGGAAGTTCGGCATGCGCGTCGCCGGGAAGTTCTTCGCCGGATCTTTCAGGTAGTCGGCCAGGGCTTCGACGCGCAGCTGGTATTTGTCGGTCAGGTGCGCAAGCGGGATCCGGTCCAGCGTCTCGGGCCGACCGTCCGCCTCGGCGTCGGGGCGCTGGTGGCAGCCGATGCAACCCAGGTTCGCGAAGAGCGCGCCACCGGGGGCGACCAGGGCGGGGTCGAGCTTGCCGGCGGGCGGGGTCGCGCCCTGCGTGAGCATCGCCGCGATGTCGGCGGCCTGCTGCGCCGCGTCGGGTCCGGTCAGGGCCTTGGGCATCCAGGTATGCGGGCGCACGGCGCGCGGGTCATGGATCCACTCCGTGAGGAAGTCCGGGTTGTAGCGGCTACCGAGGTCCGCCAGCACCGGGGCGTTGTGCCCGAACTCCGGCAGACCCGCGCCCTTGGCCGGCAACCGCGCGTCGGCGTGGCAGGTGGCGCAGTTCAGCTGCGCGAAGAGCCGGCGACCCTCGCGGACCCGCGTCGCGGCGAGTTCGGTTTCCGTGGGCGTGTGCGCAAGGACCGTCGGCGGGATCGGCTCGGGCAGGAAGTCCTTCGACGACCACGTCAGGCGCACGAAGGTATCGCCCTGCGCGGCGTTCGGCAGTTCCGCGACGAGCGTGTTCTCGCCCTGGTTGAGGGTGACGGTCCGCGGGGTCGCGCCGTCGAGCAGCGGCTGGCCGTTGAGGCTGAGCTTGAAGCCGCCGGAGTTCTCCGCCGCGAAGGTGAAGGTGCCGCGCACCGGCGAGAGGATCCGACCTTCCCACTTGGCGACGAACGGCCCCGCCGGGAGGAACGGGGTGGGGGCCTGGCCGGCGGGCACGTAGAGCGCGAGGAGGCGGTCGGAACGGACGTCGGACTTGCCCGCGGCGGTGAAGGTCACGGCGAGACCGGCCTGCGGCTCGGCGGCACGGAGGCCGGAGAGGAGGAGCAGGGCGAGGAGCAGGGGACGGAGGCGGACATGGTCGCGGGACTACGTCATCCATTGCGTCACTTCCCCCGCCTATGGCAAGCATCGCAAAGCGGTTGGGGGTGGCGGTTAGCGGTTGGCGGTTAGGGGGCAGATAGCGGTTGGCGGTTGGGGGTGGCGGAGGTGCCTGTTTTCCGAAAGCTTGGTTGGAGCCTTTTTCCGTCCACAAGTCGCCCGCGCCTGATCCTATCCGCCAACCGCTAACCGCGACCCCCCGTTTTCCCAACAAACAGGCCCGGCGGGTGCCGGGCCTGCGGGGACGCCTGGGCGGCGGCTTACTTGGCGAAACTACGGTAGTCCGAACCCTGCTTCTCCGGCACCACGTTGATCGTGTTGCAGATCTCGTCGGGCACGCGGGTGCCGTCGACGGCCTTCACGTTCATCTTGATGCGCATCTGCTCGACGGGCTTCAGGCCGGGCACCTCGAGGAAGACCGTCTTGCCGTCGGGGGAGACCTTGACGGACTTGATCGCGACGGGGTCGGTGCCTTTCTCGCCGGGCTTGCTGACCTTGTAGTCGGCGGAGCCATAGGCGCCGGAGTACAGGTAGTTGTACTGCTCGATCGAGTAGTTCTGCAGGTCGCCGGCGGACTTCGGGTCGAGGGCGCCGGTGAAGCCGATGGTGATACCCTGCGTGGTGACGTGGAGCGTCTCCTGCATGGTCACGGACTTGCCGGTGTAGCGGACGCGGTGGATGGCGCCGTCCTTGACGCCGTTGGTCTGCCAGCCCTTGAGGCCGGAGGTGTAGAGCTGGCCGTCGACCGGGCTGAAGCGGCCGCGCATCTGACCGGTGGTGAACTTCAGCGGGAACTTGACCACGCCGCCCTGGGCCACATCGCCCACGCGTTCCTGGAGGACGCCGAAGAGCGAGGACTTGCCGTAGGAGAGGTAGAGCATGCGGCCCTCGAACGGACCCCACTGCTTGCTGGTCACCCAGGTCTGGCCGCCGTTGGAGTTGTCCACGTCGTACGGGAGCCAGCACAGGTGCGGGGAGTACTTCGTGGGCGCGGGCGTCTGGTGGGAGAGGTCGGGGACCTCGATGAACTCACCCGGCTTGGAGAGGTGGATGTAGTCGGCCGGCACCCAGGTGCCCTGGTTGTCGCCGTTGGAGATCTCGCCGTTCGGACCGACGCCCATGCCGTTCGGGGCGCGGATGCCGGTGGCGTAAACCTCGAACTTCTTGCCGTCGGCCGACACCTTGAAGATGCAGCCGTGGTGGTCGCTGAGCGGACCCCAGCCGCGGCCACCCGGATTCACGGGGCCGCCCTTGAGGAAGTAGAAGTTACCCTGGCTGTCCGTCTGCAGGTCGAAGGTGAACTCGTGGAAGTTCGAGGTGACCTGGACGTCGTTATTGAAGTTCTCGTAGAAGTCGGCCTCGCCGTCGCCGTCGAGGTCCTTGAGGCGGGTGATCTGGTCGCGACCGAGGACATAGAGCTCCTCGTTGACGACCGTCAGGCCGAGGGCGTGGAAGATGCCGGTCGCGTGGCGGCGCCAGCTGATCTTGGAGAGGTTGGCGTCGGCGACCTTGCCGATCCAGACGTCGCCGCTCCAGGTCGAGAAGGCGATGCGGCCGTCCTTGAAGAACGCGAGGGCGCCAACGCGGATCCAGGACTTGTAAGGATTGGTCTCGGGGACGGTGACGTTGTCGACGAGGTAGGGGGCGTTGAGGATCTCGGCCAGCTTGTCCTGCAGCGCGGCCTTCTTGTTGGCGTCGGTGGCCTTGGCGAGCTGTTCCTTGACCGCGTCGGCCTGCTTGGCCTGGTCGACTTCGCCGAGGACACCTTCGGTCACGACTTCTTCCTTCCAGTGCGACGCGCCGCCCTTGGTGAAGGCGCGCAGGTCGGTGGGCTTGGCGACGGCCGCGGCGGCCTTGGCGAGGGTCCCGGCGTCCTTGCCGCCGTGGGCGAAGGAGACCTTGAAGCTCGTGCCGGCGGCGACCTTGCCGAGTTTCAGCGTGAGCACGTCGCCTTCGGTCGAGAGCGCGCCGGTGACGCCGTGGACGGCGACCGCGGTGGGCAGTTCGTCGCCGGGCTTGCCCTTGGAGAGCGTGAGCGCGGCGGTCAGGCCGTCGGCCTTCATGGAACCGCCGTAGGGCAGGTTCGCGAGACGGACGGATTCGGCGAGGTCACCGGAGACGACCGTGAAGGAGCGGCTGAGGACCTTGACGCCATCGATGGTCTCGAGTTCGGCGCTTTCCAGCAGGCTGGCCCCGCCGACGGTGTAGGCGAAGGTGACGCGATCGCCGGAGAGGTAGAGGCCGAGGTACTTGGAGTGCTCGCGGGGCAGGGGGCCCAGCGGGATCGGCGACATGACGCCGGCGGGGCCGACGGGTAGCTTGCGGGGGTCCGCGAAGCTGCCGTTCTGGCTCCATCCCGGGCCGGGGTTGGTCTCGACGTAGAGGTCGGCACCCTCGGCGGGGGCGGGGTTCGGGCCGTGCGCGCCGTCGAAGGTCACGCCCTTGCGCTTGAACCAGCCGCCGGACCAGAGGCCGGCGCCGCGCAGGGTCTCGGTGTCGAAAGCGAAGCCGGCGTCCTCCTTGCCGAGGTTCACCAGGACGGCCTTGTTGGCGGCGCAGCCCTTGTTCTCGAAAGGATTCTTGCCGAGCGCGTTGTCGATGGAGGCGCTCAGGAAGCGACCGTAGTCCATGTCCATGTATTTTCCGGTCGGCTTGGCGGCCTTCTTGGCCTCGGGCTTCTTGGCCTCCGCCTTCTTGGGGGCGTCGGCGGCGAAACCGGTGAAGACCGACAGCGCCAGGGCGCCGAGGGTGAGCAGGTTACGGGGGGTCGTCATAGGAGGTAGGGTAAAAGGGGAGGACCCGGGGTGGGGCTTTCTCGATTTGAGCCAGCCCCGTCCCCTTGTCCACCGTATTGGAGTGTTTTTGAGGGGGAAGGTTCCGACTAAGGAGGGCCTGGGTAGAGGCTAGGGCGTGGGCCCGGTTCGAAAGACGTTACTAGGCAGCTAGGGACGGGGGCAGTGAAACGGGAAGGAAGTATTCGATGTATCAGTGAATGAGTTGGCAGGCGTGCAAGGTAGGGGCAGCACCGCGTGCTGCCCTGGCGAGTGCCCTCTTCGACCTAACCGCTGACCGCCATACCCAACCCCTTGCGAGCCCCGCTCGCACCGGTAGGGACCAGCGTCCCTGCTGGTCCGCCGCAGACCCGACGAACTCACGGCCGACCGGGGACGGTCAGCCCTACCTAATGCCTTTCCCTTCCCCTGTCCCTGACCCGATAGCATTTTGCATGTCCCTTGCCCACGTGCCCACTTGCCGGCTGGCCAGCTCATCACAGCCCCTTGCTTTTCCTCCGTCGCCCGCCCAGACTATTCTTTTCCATGAGTCGGTTCTACTTTGCCTACGGTTCCAACCTCGACGCCTCCCAGATGGAGCGGCGCTGTCCGGGGTCGCAGTACCGCGGCAAGGCTTTCCTGCCGAAGCATCGCATGGCCTTCACGCACCCGAGCACGACCTGGGGCGGTGGTTCGGCCGACATCATCGATGACGAGGGCGCGAGCGGCGTCTGGGGTGCGGTCTACGAATTGACGGCGGACGATTGGCAGCGCCTCGGCGAAGCGGAGGGCACGGCCTACAAGCGGATCAAGGTCACGGTCCATGAGGCGGGCGTCGAGGATTGCCCGCTGGATTGCCAGGCCTTCCGGGTAGTCGACCCGACCGGTCCGCACCTGCCTTCCAAGACTTACCACGACAAGATCGTCCGCGGCGCCCTGGCCCGCGGGCTTCCGGCGGGCTGGATCACCTGGCTCCGCGGCCTTTCGACCAAGGGTTGAGGTGGCCAAGGTCCGTCAACGCTGCGCCTGGTGCGGGGATGACCCGCTCTACGTGGCGTATCATGACGACGAGTGGGGCGTGCCCGTCCATGATGACCGGTTGCTGTTCGAGCAGCTGATCCTCGAGGGCGCGCAGGCCGGCCTGGCTTGGCTCACGGTGCTCCGTAAGCGCGAGCGTTACCGCCGGGTCTTCGCCAACTTCGACCCCCGGAAGGTCGCGCGCTTCCGGCCGGCGCAGGTCGAGGTCTGGATGCGGGACCCGGGCCTCATTCGTCATCGCGGCAAACTCGCGTCCGTCGTGCCCAACGCCCGCGTGTTCCTCGCGCTCGCCGCGGAGCACGGCAGTTTCGCTCGCTGGCTCTGGTCGTTCGTCGGCGGCCGTCCCGTCGTGCGACGCTCGGCGGTCGCGCTCGGCGTCTCGCCGGAAGCCGTCGCCATCTCCAAGGAGCTCAGGAAACGCGGCATGAAATTCGTCGGCCCCACCATCATCCATGCCATGCTCCAGGCCGTCGGTGTTTATGATGAGCATGCGAAGGGCTGTTTTCGGGCGAAGCGAGTTTGAGCTGGCCGGTGGGCAAGGGGTTGGAGACAGAGATACAATAAGGCTCAGGAACAGGATCAGGGGCAGGGGAAGAAAATTAGGTAGGGCTGACCGTCTCGGTCGGCCGTGAGTTCGTCGGGTCTGCGGCGGACCAGCAGGGACGCTGGTCCCTACCTAGAGGCAAACGCAACACCCCTTGTCCGCCGGCCCACTTGCCCGCCGGCCAGCTAGCGGGAGCTGGCCGCTCCCGCCCTCACCATCTTCACCACGGGATGTTCCGCGCCGAGCTGCGGTTCGAGCACGGCGAGGGCCGCCTGGAACTCGACGGCGGCCTCGGCGGCCTTGCCTTGTTTCTGGAAAAGCAGGCCGAGGTTCTTGCGCGCGTGGCCGTTTTGTTCCTTCGCCGGGGCTCCGACGCATGCGGCCCATGATTTGCGGAAGCAGTTCTCGGCTTCGGCGTCCTTGCCGAGGTTCATCAGCACGTAGCCGAGGTTGTTGAACGGCGCGCTGAGGTCGAGGTGGTCCTCGCCGAGCAGCATCATCTTGCCCGCCACGACCTGGCGCATCAGCGGCTCGGCCTTGGCGAACTCGCCGGCGCCGATCACGAAGTTGAGGTGGATCTGCAGGGTCTCCAGCGCGGGCAGGGGGTTACCCGCGAAGTTCGCCTTGGCGTATTCATGGGCTTCCCAGGTGAGGCGCGCGGCGTCCTCGGTGCGCCGTTCCATCGCGGCGTAAGTCGCGGCCTGATGGGCGGTCTGCAGGACGAACGAGTGGAACTCCTGAGGAGCCTGCGGCAGTTTGCCGGCCACCGAGCGGGCACGGTCGAAGGCCTGCCGCGCATGCCGGGAGGCCGCGGGTAGGTCGCCCTGTTCGGCGCAGAGCGTGGCCAGGGCCAGCCAGCCTTGCGGGATATTGGGGTCGCCGGCGAGCTGCGGCACGGTTTCCAGCACCGGCAAGGCCTGCGCCAGCAGCACGCGGGCGCGGGCGAAATCCTTGGTCCGCAGACAGGCCTTGGCGGCGTGGTCGCGGGCCATCGCGAGTTCCCCGGGCGGACAGTCGGCGTCGGCTTCGCGCGCCTTCACCGCGCGTTCGAGCAGGGCGAGCTCCTTGGCGAACTCCTTACGCTCGAGGTGATGCAGGCTCAGGTAGGTGAGCGCGTTGGCCAGCAGGGCGCCCGGCATCGGGGCCGACTCGGCGAGGCCGATCGCCTCGTGCAACAGCGCCTCCGCCTCGAGGTTCTCGCCGGCGCCGCGCAAGGTGATCGCGAGGTCCAGCAGCGCGTCGACGATCAGGCCGGGTCGGTCGCGTCCCGCGAGGCGGCGCATGTCCAGCCGCATCCGTTGCAGCTGGATCGCCTTCGGGAACTCCCGCTGCGCGCGCAGGTAGGTCGCGTAGGCGTGCATCACGTGGTCGAGCGTGCCGCCATCGCCGAACTCGGCGGCCTTCATCGCTTTGTCGAAGTCGGCCTTCGTCGCGGCCACGTCGCCGGTCGCCGCGGTGGCGAGGGCTTGCTTGAGCAGTTCGAGCGGGTTCGGAGGCGCCATGACCGGCCCACTATGAGCCGGTGGCCTGCGCGTGCAAGCCCGGGTCGGCCGCCGCCGGCTCAGCGGTAAGCCGAGACCGGCTTGGGCGTGATGCCGAGGCGCCGGTAGTCGAAGCCGGTCGCGAGCGGGTCGTAGGGGCCGACGGTCTCGACCGAGCGGGTCGGCGTGATCGCCGGCTCCATCTCCATCCCCCAGTAGGCCGCGTTGATCACCAGCCGGCGCAGGCCGGCGCTCCGGAAGTCGTCGCCGCTACCCATCGTGCATTGGAAGACCCGCGCTTCGCGGCCCGTGCTCGTCCGCCAGGTCTTGAACCACGCGACCGGCAGGGCCTCCAGCTTCGGGTTCGGGGCGTCGTCGGGCTTGCGGCCCATCAGCGGCTGACCCCACACGAGCGCCGTGCAACCGGCCGGCAGGCTACCGCCTTCCTTGTAGGTGCGGTACACGTCGGAGTTGCCCCAGACATCGGTCACCCCGCGGAGGATCGGGTGGTCTTTCTGGGCCTCGACGAAGATCCCCCGGGTCGAGTCGGCGTGGTAGCGTCCATGGTGCCCGCGGAAGCTTCCGCCGAGCACGTCCTCGCCCCAGTTCACCTGCTTGCCGGCGAGCTTGTAGGGCAGGGCGCCGTGGAAGCCATGGTTGGCGGTGCGCAGGGCGATGAACGGCTTGCCGGAGTCGACGTACTTCACGATGAGCTCGCGCTCGGACATCGGCAGGGTCAGCAGCCGGCAGAAGAAGATGACCTGGTCGGCGGAGGCGAGGTGCTCGAGACCGGGGATGTGGTGCGTCTTGAATTCCTTCTCCTTACCTTTCTCCGGGTAGACCGGCATGGTCGGGTCGACCAGCCCCTGCTCGTTCACCGCGAAAAGCACCGTGCAGTCGAAGCCGTGATGCGTGCTGAGCACCTTGGCCAGCATCGGCATCGACTGTTCGCTGCGGTATTCCTGGTCGGCCGCGATGAGCACGATGTGCTTGCCCTTGCCCGGGCCCTCGCCGCCCGCGTAGGTGAGCCATTGCGGGTTCTCGGGCACCGGGTGGGCGCAGGCCGTGAGCGCGAGCAGGGGGAGGAGGGCGAGGCAGCGCGGGAGCATGGCAGGGGGTTACTTGGCCGGGATCTCGTTGACCGTGTAGTAGGCCTTCGTGTGCAGGAGCGGCGCGCCATCGCGGCCGCGCACCTTGGCGAAGTCGAAATCATGGATGTGGCCGACCTCGAGTTTCGCCAGCGTCAGGCGCACGGAGAGACCGTCGGCGGAGGGCTCCGCCTTGAGCACGCGCGGCTCGGTCTGGTCGACCTCGGGGCTGCCGTAGCCGGCCTGGTAGACGTGGGTGTAGGTCGAGACCGCGTAGTTCGCCGGATCGGCCGCGACCGCGGGGTCGACCGGCAGCGTGAAGGTGACGAGGAAACCGTCGGGCCGGATGTTGATCTCCTTGACCTCGAAGGGCGTGAGCCCGCTCCAGTCGATCCGCTGGAGCGCGAAGGGCGCGGTCCCGCGGACGGGCCATTGCGTGTTGGTCGTGAAACCGCCGACGACCAGCTGACCCTGGGGCGCGAACTGCACGTTCATCAGGCCGGTGGCGAGCCCTTCGCGGAAGGGGTAGCACGCGCCCTGCCAGACCCCGTTCACCTGCTCCGTCGTGGCCCGCAGGAGGATGCTCAGCGTATAATCGCCGAGGAAGAACTGCCCGGCGAACGGCCCGAACTTGCCGCCGGTGTCGTCCAGCCGGAAGCCGGAGATCGAGCGACCCATCTTGATGTAGGGGAAGCGCACCGCCGGCGGGACGAGCTCGGGGACGCGCGCGCGCTCGACGTGCAGGCGGGACTGGCTGTTGGGCTTGGTCGGCGCCTTGAGGTCGGCCGTGTAGGGATACCAGTTGTAGCTCGCGGGATGTCCGAGGAAACCGCCGGGCTTGAGGTGCTTGAGGGAGCAGCTGCCGTTCCACGGGCCTTGGCTCTCGATGACGAACATCGCCCCTTGCGCGTTGGCGGCGACGCCGCCGGGGCTGCGCAGGCCGCTGCACACCGGGATCATCCGGCCGTCGGGCGTGACCTTCACCGCCCAGCCACGGAAGAGGTTGTGCGACTCGTAGGACCCGCTCAGGCCGAGGGCGACCCACACGTTGCCTTCCGGGTCCGGCTTGGACGCGAAGGCGAACTCATGACCTTCGGCGTAGCCCCAGTTGTTCGAGAGCGTCTCGTAGCGATCCGCCACGCCGTCGCCATCGAGGTCGCGGATGCGCGTCACTTCGCCGAAGGAGGTCGAGATCATCGCGCCATCGCGCCAAGCGAGGGAGAAGATCTCGTCCTGCCCCGTCGCGAACAGTTGGAACGCCGGCTTCGGGGGCGTCGCGAAGGCCCCGGTCACGAAATAGATGTCTCCGCGGCGCGTGCCGACGGCGAGTCGGCCATCCGGGAGAACCTCGAGGCCCCCCGGACGCATCGGCACCGTGGACGGGATCGGGATGTCCACCACCGGGTAGTATTTCGCCTCGGCGGCGGCGGTGCCCCACATCGCGCCGAGGTCCTCGGCGGGGAGTCCGGAGGTCAGGACGAAGGCCGTCAGGGCCAGGCAGAGTCGGCGCGTTACCATTGGTAGTCGAGGGTGAGGGTGGTGATGCCGGCGGGGAGCGTGAGCGGGATCAGCACCTCGCCCTCGCGCAGGACCGCCGCGGGCGATGCGATGAGCCGGATCCGTAATTTATCGGCCGCGTAGGCCTGCGGGCCGGTGGCCGCGACCTTGGTGCCGGCCGCGACGCGGAAGTGGAAGGGCGCCGTGCCGGCGGGCGCCGTGAGCCGGAGGGTCCGGCGGAAGTAGGCCGCGCCCGCGTCATCGACCCGGTCTTCGAAGCGGTCATCCACCTTTACTTCGCCGTACTCGTAGCGGAAGGTCGGGCGCCGCGCCGCGTCCAGGTCGTAGCCGCGGAACTGGTAGCCGAGGTTCTGCGGGAAGCCGAAGGTGGTCTTGCCTTTCGCCGGCCAGTTGTCGTCCAGCGACTTCAGGCGATGGAAAGGGACGCCCGCGGGGAGCGACGCCATCGTGTCGAGCGCACGCGGCTGGAAGGAGCCCAGCTCGACGTTGACGAACTCGCCCTTCCACAGCTGGCGCAGCGCCATCTCCTCGGTGTCGAAGGCCAGGCTGACACGGCCCGGGTAGCCCACGGCGAGGCCGCGGTAACCGATGCTGCTGCGGCCGCGGGCGATCTCGGCGACGTCCGTCACGCGCAGCTCCTTGGACTGGCGGGAGAGGCCGACGGGGTTCCGGGCCTGTTTGCCGGTCTCGAGGTAGCGCCAGAGGGCCTCGATCTGCTGGTCCGTATCGCCCCCCAGCACATCAGGTCGGAGCGATTTTCCGCCGGGCCAGTAGCTCGGCATGATGATGCCCGGGTGGAAGCGTTGCGGGGCCCGCATGTACAGGTGGAACCAGTTCTTCTGGATCCGCTGGGTCAGGTTCACGAGGTCGAGCGCCCCGGCCCCCGCGGATTTCTGCCCGTTGAAATCATGGCACGCGATGCAGCTGAAGCCCTTCTCGCCCACCATCTCGTAGCCCGCGTTCCGGGATTCCTGAAGGTTCGCGAGGGGCGGCAACTGCACCGTTTCCAGGTGATCCACCTCGGCGAAGAGTCCGATCAGCCGGCGAATATTCGCCTCGCCAAACTGCGGCATCGCCGCGTCGACGTAAGGACGCTGGCGGTGGCCTTGGAGTAGCACGGCCTCCAGGCCGGCCGGTGTCAGCTTGGCCCCGACGTCCGACAGGGGCGGAGGCAGGCGGCCCTGGTCGCCAAGGGCCGGCGCGGTGCCGCTGAAGAGGGCGTTGCGCTCCGGCGGGATGCCACCGAGGCCACGGCGCTCGTGGCAGGCGAGGCAGTTGAGGCGGGCGAGCTCGCCATGGAGGGTCGCCTCGGGCGAGGCCTTCGCGGCGAGGTCGGCGCGCAGCGCGGCGACGATCCAGCCACGCTGTTCGGCGGAGAGGTCGAAGCGGACGCCGGACAGGCCGCCCGCGTCCAGGCAGCCGCGCGTCAGGTCAAGCTTGGTCAGCGGCGTTTCTTCCCGCGCTCGCATGCCGAGGTCGTCGTGGCAGTTCGCGCAGGCCTGGGCGAAACGGGCGCGTCCGCGCTCCGCCTTCGCCGGGTCGAGCGTGGGCGCTTGGAACGGCGCGATGGGCCGATCGGAGATGGAGAGCATCGACCCCGGGATGGGGCCGCGCGGTAAACCCGGGCCGGCGAGCTCGAGCGTCAGGGAAGGCTCCCGGCCGGTGTGGTAGTAGTCCAGGCGCAGCTTGCGCCAACCGGCGGCCAGCGTGGCCTGGCCTTCGGCCGCCTGCGGTCCGCGGCGGTCCTTCGGCGCCAGCGTGACGACTTCCTGGCCGTCGATGGTCAGCGTGGCCCCGTTGGCCTTGAGGAAGAACGTATGCTCGCCGGCCGACCGGACGTTGATCCAGCCTTCGAAGCGCACCGCCATGTGGTGGTGGACGCGTCCGAGGCTCGCCAGCGCGAAGTCCGCCGTCAGCCCGGCGCGCTCCGGCTCGACCGCCTCATGGCCGATGCCTTCCCAGACCTGGCCGCGATACATCGTGAAGTGGAGCTGCCCGGGCACGACGGTGTCGCGCAACAGGTAGTGGGCGATGCATTCCAGCTCGCGGGCCGGCAGGCGCAGATCGGGCATGCGCAGCGCCGGGCGGCTCACATGTGGTTGGCGCAGGAAGTCGACCAAGCTCCGCAGGCTGTATTTGCCTTCAAGCGCGCCGAGCGGGACCGATTTCGCCGCCAGCGTCTCGCGGCCTTGGGCGTCGCGCGGGGAGTGGCAGGCCGCGCAGCCTCGGGCATGGAAGAGTTTCTCGCCTTGGGCGGCGGCCACGGCGTCGGGCGCTTCCGGGACGAAGCGGGACGATCGGGTCGACCGGAGGAACTGCGTGAGTTCTTCGGCGATGTCCGCGCGCTCGGCGGCCGCCTGGTTCGCGGCGGAGCCAGAGACGGTCCGAAGTGCGCTCGGGCAGGTCGTGCCCGGCTTCGTCGAGTGCGGGTCGAGGATGAACTTCGCCAGGTAGCCCGGATTCAGCCGGTTCGCCACGTCGGCGAGGCGCGGGGCCTGTTTCGCGGCGGTAAGCGTCCCCCAGGAGCGCGATGGCACGCCACGCAATTCAGTTCCTCCAGCAGCAGGCGACCCTTGGCGGCGGCCTCGAGGTTGGCCTGGGCGATGCCCGGCAGCGACACCTCGGCGGCAGCCGAGAGGGCGACAAGCACCAGCAGGATCGAAGCGAGTCCCGCGGGGAGACGGCGAGTGGCGGCGGGGTGGGCCGGAGTGGGCATGGACCTATTTGGGCCGCGGTCCGGAGGGGTGGCGAGTGGTTATTGATAATCCGGATATTTTCTCCGCATTTTTCGGAGGTTTGAGGGGTTGAATCACGGAAGCCCTTCCTTATCCCCGATTGTCTCGTAATGAAAGCCCGACTCCTCCTCATCTTCCTCGCTTTGCTTGGTCTGGGCTCCGCGCTCGGGGCTGCGCCGGCGACGCCGGCGACGAAGCCGAACATCCTCTTCATCCTCGCCGATGACCTAGGTTTCGCCGAGCTCGGTTGCAATGGTTCCGACCGCTACCAGACCCCGCACATCGATGCCTTGGCCAAGGCCGGCGTGCGTTTCACCCGTTTCTACACCGCCCCGCTGTGCGGCCCGTCGCGCGCGTTGATCCTGACCGGTCGCTACGCTTTCCGTACCGGCGCCGTCAGCCAGGATGCGTGCAAGACCGTCGTTCGCACCGGCGAGAAGGCCGAACGGATGATCCCCACGGTGCTCAAGCAGGCGGGGTACGCGACGGCCATGATCGGCAAGTGGGGCCAGCTTTCGCCCTCGGGCGATCCGGCCGAGTGGGGGTTCGACCATGACTTTCATTTCAAGGGGAGCGGCATGTACTGGAACAGCAAGGTCGCCAAGCCGATGTCCGAGGGCGGGCAGGTGCGCGGCGACCCCGACAGCTATGTCATCGACGGCAAGACCATCAAGGTGAAGGACGACGAGTATATCCCGGATCTCCTGCACAAGGACGCGACGGCCTGGCTGGAGGCTCATCGCCATGGACCGTTCTTCCTCTATTACTCGATGTCGCACGTGCACGGCGAGATTCTGCCGACGCCGGACAGCGCGCCCGCGCCGAAAGGCGAGACCGAGGAGGCCCGGCGGAAGCGTCATTATGCCGACAATATCGGCTATATGGATAAGCTGGTCGGCAAACTGATGGCCGAGCTCGACCGGCTCAAGTTGCGCGAGAACACCCTGATCGTGTTCATGGGGGATAACGGCAGCGCCAAGCCGAACGCGCCCGACGCGACCATCGGCGGCCGCCGGATCGAGGGCGAGAAGGGTTCCATGAAGGAAGGCGGCGGCCTCGTGCCGTTCTTCGCCACCTGGCCCGGCGTCACCCCGGCCGGCAAGGTCAACCCCAACGTCGCCGACGCGAGCGACCTCCTGCCGACGTTCGCGGAGCTCGCCGGGGCGCCGCTGCCCACCGGCCGCGTGATCGATGGTCGCAGCCTCGTCTCCCAGCTCAAGGGTGCCGATACGTCGCCGCGGACCTGGGCTTATTGCCAGTTGAGCAACAATTACTATGTCCGCGAGGCGGGCTGGAAGCTCGACCAGGCCGGCACTTTATACGACATGAAGGATGCTCCGTTCAAGGAGCTGGCCGTCGCGGCCGACACCAAGGACCCGGCCGCCTTGGCCGCCCGCGAGCGTCTGGCCGCCGCCCTGGCGGGCTTGAATCCCGCCGCCGGCCATAAGGACGAGTCGGGCGACGGCTCGGGTCGCAGCGCCGGCAACGAGAAGAAGAAGGGCAAGAAGGCCAAGGAGGCCAAGTGAGCGCCATGCTTTGCCGTGCCCTGCTAGCCCTCGGTCTTTCGGTCGTCGGCGTCCTCGCCGCGGACGAGGTGCTGACGGATAAATCCACCTCCGCGAAGGTCCTGGCGCTATACCAGAAGACCCTGGCCGCCGCGCAGAAAAGTCCGCCCGCGCCGGGTGCGGTCATCTGCATCGGTAGCTCCCACATGCAGTTCTGGAAGAGCGTCCAGGAGGATCTCGCCCCCCTGACCGTCCACAACTACGGCATCGGGGCAGCCGCATGACGCAGGCCGAGGAGTACTTCATCGATAACCTCGCGATCGCCTTCAAGCCGCGCGCCGTGATCCTCTACGAGGGCAGCAACGACATCAATGCCGGCACCAAGCCGGCGACGGTGCTCGCCAGTTTCCAGCGGCTCCAGCGCAAGTTGCACACGGCCTTGCCCGAGGCGCGGCTGTACGTGCTCGGCGTCGTGCCAAGTCCCGGCAAGCGGTTCGAGAAGTTCGCCGAGCTCAAGCAGGTCAACGAGCTGCTCCGGGCCGAATGCGCCACGCAGCCTTGGATGAAGTTCATCGACACGACCACCCCGCTCCTGGGCGCCGATGGCCAGCCGCGGGAGGAACTCTTCAAGCCTGGCGACATCCACATGGTCCCGGCCGGCTATGCCGTCTGGAAGTCCGTCATCGCCCCGGTGATCGTGCCGGCCGAGAAGCCCTTTGAGAAGGCGAAGTGAGGGAGGGGAGGGGGGTCGGGGAGGGCTGAATCGAGTGCTGGGTCGAGTACGGAGGGCTGAGTCGATGGGGCTGCATGAGGTAGGGACCAGCGTCCCTGCTGGGCCGCGGCCGACCGGGGACGGTCAGCCCTACCGATTGCCTGCCCCACCTGGTGCCCGGCCAACTGGCCAACGGATCAGCGGGTCAACTGTCCGCTGGTCGGACCTACCTCGAGGAAAGATTCGAGGCCTTGTCTCCAAGGCGGTCGGGACTAGCGTTCCAGGATGCGCCGCCTGCCCCTGCTCGCCCTGACCATCGCCACCCTCGCCGCCGCGGAGGAGGAGCCGAAGTGGTTCCCGCTCTTCAACGGTAAGGACCTCTCGGGTTGGACGCCGAAGATCGCCAAGCACTCCTTGGGTGAGAACTACGCGAATACCTTCCGGGTCGAGGACGGCATGATCAAGGTCTCGTACGACGGCTACCCGAAGTTCGAGCAGCGCTTCGGGCATCTCTTCACGAACCTCTCCTACTCGCGCTACGTCCTGCGGATGGAATACCGTTTCGCCGCAAGATGATGGCCGACGCCCCCAAGTACGTAAACCTCAACAGCGGCGTGATGATCCATGCCCAGCCTCCGCAGAGCATGCGCTTCGACCAGGGCTTCCCGAGCAGCCTCGAGTTCCAGTTCCTCGCTGACGAGGGCAAGGGCGACCGGCCCACGGCGTGCGTCTGCACCCCCGGCACCAACCTCGAGCTCGACGGCAAACTCGTCACCCAGCACATCATCCAGTCCAAGGCGCCGACCTTCCCGGCCGATCAGTGGGTGCAGATCGAGGCCGAGGTGCGCGGCAACGATGAGGTCATCCACCGCGTCAACGGCGTCGAAGTCCTCCGCTACCAGCGTCCGCAGCTCGACCCGCGCAATCACATCTCGCCCGCGACCGACCTGTTGGACGCCGGTGCGGACCTCCAGCTCGGCTCCGGCCACATCGCCCTCCAGGCCGAAGGCCAACCCGTCTGGTTCCGCAAGATCGAACTCCGTCGGTTGGGGAAGTGAGGGGTGGGGAGCGGAGTACGGAGTAAAGATTGCGGAGTACAGAGGGTGGAGGGCTCATTGCGGAGGGTAGCGTTGAGTGCTGGATCGAGTACGGAGGGCTGAGTCGATGGACTGAATGAGGTAGGGACCAGCGTCCCTGCTGGTCCGCGGCCGACCGGGGCCGGTCAGCCCTACCTGATGGGCCTTGGCACGGGGTCAGGCACGCCATCGCTGAGCGAGGCGAAGCCAGACCCCATGCCGGCGGCCCTGCCTGCCTCCCCGCGTACCTAAACACCACTCGCTATCTCCCGCCTTAGGTGAGCCCATCGCGGATCTTCAACCCGTTGGGTTCCTGGTTCGGTTGCTGGTGGTTGTCCGAATCATCCGTGGGCGCTCAGAAGGCCCTTGAACCGTCACGTTCTTTGTCAGGCTTTTTGTTAGAGTTCCGCTATCAGCACGAAGCCAAAAAGACGATAACCCATTCATGGTTATCGTCTTAGTTCCAGCTGGCGGAGAGGGAGGGATTGGTTCGCTTCGCTCAGGGCTGCCGCCCCGTTGCCTGTGGCAACGCCCATCTCCGCGAGGCAAGCCTCGCTCCGTCGAACCCAAGGGTTCTCATCCCTCGGGGGGCGGAAAGGGTCCGATGGACTTTCATGGTGAGTTAAGTCTATCGAGCCGGTTCTAACTGGCGGAGAGGGAGGGATTCGAACCCTCGGTACCTTGCGGTACACAGCATTTCCAATGCTGCGCAATCGACCACTCTGCCACCTCTCCTTGTTGACCAGCTAGAAGGTGCATCAAAGGCAGGGAGGGGGGTGGGTCAAGGGAGAAGAAAGGACGCACGAAAGGCCCATGAAAAGGGCACGGGACAGGGAGAGTGCGTGGGGCGGACGAGCAGGGACGCTCGTCCCTACCTCTGGATACCAGGGCAGCACGCGGTGCTGCCCCGACCCATCACTTCGCCGCCAATTTAGCCCAGGAGTCCTTGAGGCCGACGGTGCGGTTGAAGACGGGCTTGCCGGGCTGCGAGTCCTTGGCGTCGACGCAGAAGTAGCCGGTGCGTTCGAACTGCACGCGCGTGGCGGGCGCGAGGGCGAGGAGGGCGGGTTCGACCTTGCCGCGGATCACGGAGAGCGAGCCGGGGTTGAGGAGGGTGCGCCAATCGACGCCTTCGGGGATGTGGTTGAGGTCCTCGTGCGAGAAGAGGCGGTCGTAGAGGCGGACCTCGACGTCGCCGGCGTGCGCGGCGGAGACCCAGTGGATCGTGCCTTTGACCTTGCGGCCGTCCGGGGCATCGCCGCCGCGGGTGGCCGGGTCGTAGGTGCAGGTGACCTCGGTGACGTTGCCGGCGGCGTCCTTCTTGCAGCCGGTGCAGGTGACGAAGTAGCCCCAGCGCAGACGGACCTCCTGGCCGGGGGTCAGGCGGAAATACTTCTTCTCCGGGATCTCCATGAAGTCGGCCCGCTCGATGAGCAGGGTCTTGGAGAAGGGCACCTTGCGGGTGCCGGCGGAGGGGTCCTCGGGGTTGTTGGTCGCGTCGAGCTCCTCGACCTGGCCCTCGGGGTAGTTCTCGATGACGAGCTTCACCGGGTCGAGCACCGCCATGAAGCGGGAGGAGGTCTTGTTGAGGTCATCGCGGACGGCGTGCTCGAGCAGGGCGACGTCGGAGAGGGAGTTGTGCTTGGTGATGCCGACGGTCTCGCAGAAGCGGCGGACGGCGGCCGGGGTGTAGCCGCGGCGACGCATGCCGGAGATGGTGGGCATGCGGGGGTCGTCCCAGCCGGCCACGCGCTTCTCCTGCACGAGCTCGAGCAGGCGGCGCTTGGACATCACCGTGTAGGTGAGGTTGAGGCGGGCGAACTCGATCTGCTGGGGCTTGGCGGGGGTGTCGAGGGTGCGCAGGAGCCAGTCGTAGAAGGGGCGGTGCACCTCGAACTCAAGGGTGCAGATGGAGTGCGTGATGCCCTCGTAGGCGTCCTCGAGCGGGTGCGCGTAGTCGTACATCGGGTAGACGCACCAGGTGTCGCCGGTGTTGTGGTGGGACGTCTTGCGGATGCGGTAGATGACCGGGTCGCGCATATGCATGTTGGGCGACGCCATGTCGATCTTGGCGCGCAGCACGGCCTTGCCCTCGTCGAACTCGCCGCGGGTCATCCGGGCGAACGCCTCGAGATTGGCGGCGACGGTGGCGTCGCGGGTCGGGCTCGGCTTGCCCGGGGTCTTCTCGTCGCCGTGGTGGGCGCGGATCTCCTCCTGGGACAGGAAGCAGACGTAGGCCTTGCCCAGCTCGATCAGCCGGATGGCGTCGGCGTGCATCCGCGCGAAGTAATCGGACGCCTGGTAGTAGTGCGGGCCCCAGTCGAAGCCGAGCCAGCGGACGTCCTCCTTGATCGAGTCGACATACTCCACCTCCTCCTTGGCGGGGTTGGTGTCGTCCATGCGCAGGTGGCAGCGTCCCTTGAATTCCAGGGCGAGACCGAAGTTGAGGCAGATCGACTTGGCGTGGCCGATGTGGAGGTAGCCGTTGGGCTCGGGGGGGAAGCGCGTGGCGATCGCGGCGTGCTTGCCGGCGGCGAGGTCGGCGTCGACGATCTGCTGGATGAAGTGGCGGTGCGTTTCCGAGGACATGGCGGCGGGGCGGGCGGGGTCGCCCAAGCCCTAGGAATAGACGGAAAGGCCTCGGAAGGGAAAGGGGAATGTGGGGCGGGGCCCGGGCGCCGCTTAAATAACTTCCCCTTGGCTCGGCTTTCCGTCTATTCCTTGGGCATGTCCACCGTCCGCGTGCGTTTCGCGCCCAGCCCCACCGGGTTCTTCCATATCGGCAGCGCCCGCACGGCCCTGTTCAACTGGCTCTACGCCCGGCACACCGGCGGGAAGTTCATCCTGCGCATCGAGGATACCGACAAGGAGCGCAACTCCGACGCCTTCCTGCAGGTGATCCTGGATTCCATGCGGTGGTTGGGGATGGACTGGGACGAAGGTCCCGGCGTGGGCGGCGATTTCGGTCCGTACTTCCAGTCCCAGCGCAACGAGCTGTACCGCGCCAAGCTCCGGGAGCTGGCCGACAAGGGGCGGGCCTACGAGAAGGACGGCGCCTGGTGGCTGCGTCTCGAGGGCGCCCGCTCGACGGTCTTCGACGACCACCTGAAGAAGGAAATCGAGAAGGTCGACGCCGCCCCGATGGTGCTCGATGACCTGGTCCGTGGTCGCGTCGAGCGCGCCGAGGACCGCGACTTCGTGATCTTCCGCTCCAACGGCGAGCCGGTCTTCCATTTCGTCAACGTGGTCGACGACATCGAGATGAAGATCACGCACGTGATCCGCGGCGAGGACCACCTCTCCAACACCTCGAAGCACCTCGAGCTCTTCAAGGCCTTCGGCGTCGAGCCGCCGAAGTACGCCCACATCCCGCTCATCCTCAAGACCGACGGTCCGGGCAAGATGTCCAAGCGCGACCGGGGCGCCCTCATCGAGGAATACCAGCAGCGCCGCTACCTCCCCGAGGCCGTGCGCAACTACCTCTGCCTGCTCGGGTGGACGCCCACGGACGGGCGCGAGGTCCTGCCCATCGCCGACATCATCGCGCAGTTCGAGGTCGGCGCCGTGCACCAGTCCAACGCCCGGTTCGACGAGCGGAAGATGGCGAACGTCAACATGCAGACGCTCCGCGCCTTGCCCCCGGCCCAGTTCGCCACGCTCGCCCGCCCGGTGCTGGCGGACGCCGGCGTCATCGATGCCCAGGTGACCGACGCCCGCCTGCAGGAAGTCCTCGCGGTGGTCCAGGAGAAGGCCGTCTCGCTGGAGCACCTGCCCGACTTCGTGCGGTTCTTCTTCACCGACGACTTCAAGAAGGACGAGAACGCGCTGGCCAACCTCACCAAGAAGGGCGGCGATCCGCAGGCCCGCGTGGCCGAGATCCTGCCCGCCCTCGCGGGCTGCGAATGGACCGAGCCCGCGATGGATGCGGCCTTCGCCGCCGTCGGCGCGGCCCAGGGCCGCAAGCCGACCGACTACTTCGCCCCGGTGCGCTTCGCCGTCTCCGGTCAAGGCGGTGGCGCCCACCTGCAGGGTGTGCTGCGCGTCCTCGGCAAGGAGAAGGTGTTGAAGCGGTTGAAGGGGTGAGGGGGTGGGGAAGAGAGAGTACAGAGTACAGAGTACAGAGTGCAGAGTACAGAGTACGGAGGGCTGGATCGAGTGCTGAGTCGATGGGAGGCAGAGGGGGCAAACTGGTACGGTGACACGGGGGCAAGGGCTTACCTGTTGCCTCCCGTCGCGCGCTCAGCGCGCGGGTAGGGACCAGCGTCCCTGCTGGTCCGCGGTATGTGAGAGCCGACATGAGGTCAGGTACGCTATCGCTACGCGAGGCGAAGCCAGACCCCATGCCGCGGCCGACCGGGACGGTCAGCCCTACCTGAGTCACGCCGGGATGCGGCCGATCAACGGGTCGGCGAACCCACCCAAACAAAAAGGGGAGGCCAGAGCCTCCCCTGCGGTCGCTTCGGCGGCGAGTCTCAGCGGACGGCCTTCGGCGCGGGGATGAGGTCCTGCATCAGTCCGTCGGCGGCTTGGTTGCGCTGGCGGCTGGAGATGAACTGCTTGAACTCGTTGAGCTCCTCGGGCTTCACGGCTTCCTTGGGCAGCTCGCTCTTGGCGGCGCGGATAAAGACGTGGTCGCCGTTGTCGATCCGGATGGCCGGGGTGATCTTGTTGAGGCCGGCCAGCTCGATGGCCTGCAGCGTGTCCTCCTCGGCGCCGCGGACAGTATCCGGCAGGTTGGTCATGGAGAAGGGGGCGGGAGAGGAGAGCTTGAGACCGCGCGCCTTGGCGCTCTCGGCGAAGGATTTGCCCGCCGCGGCGTCGGCCTGCAGCCCTTGCGAGAGCTTCAGCAGCTCGGCCTTGAGCAGGCGCTTGCGCTCGTCGTCGCGCCAGTTGTCGGTCGCGAGCTTGGCGGCTTCCTTGAATTCGGGCAGGCGGGATTCGGTGCGCTTCACCAGGGTCAGGAAGACGACGGAGTCCTCGGTGCGGTAGACTTCGGTGCGCCATTCCTTGTCGGTCAGCTCGCCGGCCGCGCGGAGGGCCTCGGCGGGCACTTTTTCGACGGTCGGAGCCGACCCGGCGTCGAAGGCGGGCAGCGTCTTGACGACGGCGCCGCGGTCCTTGAGCCACTGGGCGAAGCCGGCGTTATCGGCCTTGGTGGCGTCGGTCGGGAACTTCTCGGCCAGCTCGTCGGAAACCTGGCCGGCGAGGCCGGTGACGGCGCGGTCCTGGCGGATGATCTTCTCGATCTCGGCACGCTTGGCGATGGCCTGTTCCTTCACCTTGCCCGTCTCGAACTTGAACTTCTCGGCCAGGTTGTAGCCATAGTTCACGATCTCGTCGTCGGTGATGGGGGCGGTGTCAGCGGTCAGCTTGGAGACCGTGACGGCGGCGACCTCCACGCGGGGCGGCAGGCGGTAGGCCTCCTTGTTCTTCTCGAAGGCCTCCTTGATCTTGGCCTCGTCGTCGGTGATGGTCGGCTTGAAGTCCTTGGCGGCGAACGTCGCGACGTCCGTCGTCCAGAGCGTGCGCGAGCGGTCCAGCTGGCGCTTCAGCAGGCCGGCGGTGGCGTGGCCCTTGCCGGACAAAGTCGTGTAGAGTTTGTTGATGCGCCACGTGTCCTTGATGAAGGTCTCGTAGCGGATGGCGGCCTCCTGCTCGTTGACGCTCAGCTGGCGGGAAGCGAAGGCGATGAACTTGGCCACCCCGTCATCGGACGGCTTGCCGTCGGCGCCGGTGGCGAACATCTGGGACATCTGGCGGGCGATGCGGCGAACCTCGCCCTCGGTCGGCTCGGGGATGCCCAGTTCATCGGCCAGGTGTAGCTCGGCGATGCGCTGCTGGATCGTCAGTCCTTGGATACGGCCCAGGGAGAACGTCTGGCAGTCGAAGTAGTAGCGCTGGCGGTTGCGCGAGTCGGCAAGGTCGACCCCCATGTAGCGAAGCTCGGAGTTCGGGCCGAGGGCTCCTCGCCCGGCGAAGCCGTAGCCGACGAAGGAGACGACCACGATCACCAGCAGGAAGCCGAAGATGGTGCGGTGGTGCTTGGAGGTGGCGTTCTGTAGCCAGGTAATCATCGGGTCACCTTGCCCACCCCTTCGGCCCCTGTCAATCAGTCCAGCGGACCCGCCCTTGCGCTTGCGCCAGAGGGGGTTAGCCCCACTTTATCCCCGTGCTCAAGCCCATCCAGTGCATCGTCGCCGTCGCCCGCAATGGCGTCATCGGGGCCGCCGGCCGGCTGCCGTGGCACCTGCCCGAGGACCTGGCGTGGTTCCTGGACGCGACCCGCGGGGGTATCATGATCGAGGGACCCGCTTGCTACGCGGAGCTTGGCAAGGCCTTGGAAGGGCGGGGCACCGTCGTCGTCTCGCGCGACCCCGCGAAGACCTTCCCCGGCGCCGAGCGCGCCGCCGACCTCACCGAGGCGGTGCGCATCGCCCAGGCGATGCCCTGGTCCGGCCCCGTCTGGGTCACCGGGGGCGAACGTATCTACGCCGAAGGTCTCCCGCTCTGCTCCAAGCTCCTCATCACGCGCATCCATCGCGACTACGAGGGCGACCGCCGCTTCCCCGCCGACTGGCAGCGCCACTTCGCGCGCCGGACCTGGTCCAAGGACGGCGAGCATGAGGGGGTGAAGTATACGTTCGAGGTCTGGGAGAGGTAGGAGTCGAGACAGGGCTGGGGCTTGGGCCAGGGGCAGGAATCAGGGGCAGGGTAAGTGTCAGGGACAGGGAAAGCCGAGTGTCCCTCCGCCTTTTTACATAATCCTTCCCCTTCCCCTGACCCTGTCCCTAAATCATAGTATCCCCACGCCCCATGCTTCTCCCCCTGCTTTTCCTGGCCGCGACGATGCCCGCCACGATCGACGACGAGTCTAAGGTGCCGCCGTATACCTTGCCGGACCCGCTGGTCGACAACGCGGGCCACAAGGTCGTGGACGCCAAGCAGTGGCGCGAGTCGCGCCGGGCGGAGGTGATGAAACTGGTCGAGGAAAATATCTACGGGCGCACGCCTGATACGCGAGCGCGGCAGCAGGCTGCGGTGTCCGAGGTGGTCGAGACTTCCGCCGCGGCCTTGGGCGGCAAGGCCACCCGCACGCAGCTCAAGGTCTGGCCGATCGGCAAGTCGGGCCCGGCCTTCGATCTCCTGCTCTACGTGCCCAACGGGGCGAGCCGTCCCGTGCCGGCTTTCTTGGGTCTCAATTTCGGCGGCAACCATACCGCCGTGGAGGATAAGGCCGTGCTTCTGCCGTCCACCTGGGTCTCGAAACAGTGGGCCGCGACCGATGGTTCGAACCGCGCCACCGAGAAAGGGCGGGGCGGACAGGCCTCGCGCTGGCAGGTCGAGACTCTGATCGCCCGTGGCTACGCGCTCGCGACGGTGTATTGCGGGGATTTCGAGCCGGACTTTCCGGAGGGCTGGAAGCAGGGCTTCCGCGCGGCGCTCTCGCCCGAGGGCGCGAACACGGCGTGGAAGGATGGCGACTGGGCTTGCATCGGCGCTTGGGCCTGGGGCCTCTCGCGTTCCCTCGATGCTCTGGCGAAGATTCCCGCGGTCGATGCCCGGCGTGTCGCGGTGATCGGCCATTCTCGCCTCGGCAAGGCCTCGCTCTGGGCGGGCGCGCAAGACGAGCGCTTCGCCCTCGTCATTTCCAACGAGTCCGGCTGCGGTGGCGCGGCGCTGGGCAAGCGGATCTTCGGCGAGACCGTCGGCATCATCGCCGGCGCCTACCCCGGGCGCGGCTTCCCGCATTGGTTCACGGGGCGCTACGCCGGCTTCGCCGAGAAGGAGCACCTCATGCCGATCGACCAGCACCACCTCCTCGCTCTCGTCGCCCCGCGGCCGCTTTATGTCGCCAGCGCCGTGGAGGATCGCTGGGCCGACCCCAAGGGTGAGTTCCTTGGGGCCCTGGCCGCGGACCCCGTCTTCAGGCTCCTCGGCCAGTCCGGACTCGGTACGGACGTCTACCCGGCGGTCGGCCAGCGGGTCGGCCAATCCATCGGCTACCATGTGCGCGCCGGCAAGCATGACGTCACCTTGGAGGATTGGCAGGCCTACCTGGACTTCGCCGACCGGGTGATGCCCGCGAAATGAGGGCCGACCCTCAATTGTAGTATCGTCAAGCGACCTCGTCCCCCTCATTTTGAATCATCTACCCCGGCATGAAAAAGTTCCTCGTCCTACTTGTCTCTGGTCTGGCCGCCCTGGCCGGCGCGGCCGACACCCCGGGAAGTTCCTCCCGCAGTTGCCGTCTTCTTTACATCCAGGCCCCGTTGGACGCCCCCGAAAAGGTGGTGTTGGTCGTCGGCAAGGATACCACCGACGTGGACCTGCCTCGTCTCACCATCTCGAGCACCCGGGCCAAGTTGCCCGCCGGTCCGGTCCGGGTCTACGCGGCGACCAAGGCTCCCACCAAGACGGAACCTCTGCCCCCCGACGCTCCCTTTGTCGATATCCCCGAGGCCATGAGCGATTCGCTCATCGTGCTGCTGCCGACCGGCCGACCCGGCCCGCTGGCCTTCATCATGCTTCCGGTGGAGTTTCACAAGACCCGCGCGCCTGAGGGCGCGGTGATCTGGTTCAACCTTTCCGACCGGATCATCTACGCGAAGCTCGGCAACGCCGGCGTCACGGTGAATCCCAAGGGATCCGCGCTCAGCATGCCCACGGTTGGCGTCGATGAGCCTTACGACGTCTATGTCGACGCCTCCCCGGTTCCTCCGGAGACCGAGACCGTCCCCGTGGTGCGCGGCAGCTGGGTGAAGGAATCCCGCATGCGCAATCTGCTTTTCGTCGTGCCCGACCCCTCCCGCACCGTGCCGCGGATTCTCTCGATCCCCGACCGACTCGATCCCGAGCCCGTCCTGACTCCCACGGGTGGTAATGGCAAGGCCGCGCCCAAGCCCGCCACGAAGCCCAAGGAAGAGAAGAAGGAAGCGACGCCGCCCGCCAAATAGGTCGGGTCGGAGAGGGGAAGGGTTGACTACCGGACCGCCCCTCGGCTTGTATCGGATCAGGTACCCGTATTTCAATGGATAGAATTCTGGCCTCCGAAGCCGGCGATTTGGGTTCGAATCCCAACGGGTGCACCACTTTGGGGCGAGCAAAGCTCGCTAGGGTTAGGGATAGGGCCAGGGCCAGTTATTAGGTAGGGCTGACCGTCCCGGTCGGCCGTGACATTTGGGAAAACGCGGCCGAGTAAGGATTACGGAGTACGGAACAGTACATCAGCCCCCCAGCACCCGCCCCATTCCCCTGACCTCATCTGTACTCAGTACTCCGTACTCCGTACTCGATTCTGCCCCCTGTACTCTATCTAGCCCTCGATTCTGCCCTCCACCCACTTGCCCACCGGCCAGTTTGGCAGCTCAGCGACCCATCGATTCCGCCCTCCGCCTTGCCCGCTCGCCGTTACGAAGCCTCAGGCCTCCCGCTCGCCCGTCACCTTGCTGCCGACGGTGAGCATGACGACGAAGCCGATGACGGCGTAGCAGATCGAGGAACCGAGCAGGACATTGCGCAATTTGAACACGTCGGTCATCCAGCCCATGATGATCGCGGCGAAGGGCAGGAAGCCGAAGAAGCTCAGGCCGGCGACGGCCGAGACGCGCCCACGCAGTTCGGCCGGCGAACGTTCCTGGACGATGGTGTTGGCGAGTCCGACGAGCGTCGAGACGCCGACCGCGAGGGTCACGAGCGAAACACCGGCCCAGATCAGTCCGTCCGCCTGGCTGAGGCTCACGAGGGCGCCGCAGGCGAGGATCATGCCGGTCAGGATCGCGAGGCGACGCAGGGCCGGCTTGAGCGCCATGATGAGGAGCGAACCGGAGACCGAACCGGCGCCGGAGCAGAGCATAAGCAGCCCCATCTGCTCGGGCGTGGCGTGAAGATCGTTCTTCGCGTAGAGCGGGAGCAGCACGATGATGACCGGGAAGACGAAGAGCGTGTTGGTGGCCAGGAGCGCGACCATCGCGAAGCTGGGCTTGTCCTGACGAACGTGGCGGAAGCCCTCGCCGGCGCCTCCTTGGCGCTTCTGTTCTTCTTCCGCCGTGCCCTCGGGCCGCCGCGGCAACGTGGCCAAGGCGGCCATCAGGGCCACGAAGGAGGCCGCGTTCAGGTAGAAGGCCCATTCGGCACCGAAGCGGCCGACCAGATAACCCGCGGCGGCCGGGCCGACGAGGCGAGTGGCGTGGAAGACCGCGCGGTCCACGGAGATGGCCTTGGCGACGTTTTCCTTCGCGACGAGCTCCGGCACGATCGCCGCGGCGGCGGGCATCTCGAACGAGCTGGAGACCCCGAGCAGGGCGGCGGCCACGATGAGGTGCCACGTGTGCAGGGCGTCGTGGGCGACGAGCTGGCCGATCGCGAGCGCGAAGGCGATCTGGGCGACCTGGCAGACCTGCAGGATGAAGCGTTTGTCGTGGCGGTCGGCGTAGGCGCCGCCAAGCCGGAAGAGCAGCAGCATCACGATGCCGCTCGCGAGATGTGGCGCCGCCTGCAGCAGGCCCTCGTAGCTTTGCAGTCCGTCGCGGACCACGACTTCCGTCATCACCCAGCCGAGCGCCATGCCCTGCATCCACGTGCCCGTCATCGAAATCCCTTCGCCGATCATGTACCGGGTGAACGGCCCGTTCGGGAAGCGCTCGGCGGCGGGCTGTTCGGCAGGGGAGGACATCGGTGGGCAGAGGGTGGGGGCAGGGTAGGGAGGAGTAAAATAGATAAGGGTCAGGGGTGGGGATTGGCACCGTAGAGTGCTGGATGGAGTGCTGGATTGAGTACAGAGTACGGAGTGCTGAGTACAGATGGGGTCGGGGAAATGGGTGCGGCCTGCTTTTGGCTGATGTACCGTTCCGTACTCCATACTCCGTAATCCGTACTCCGTACTCGGCTCCGTTTTCCCAAAAGTCACGGCCGACCGGGACGGTCAGCCCTGCCTAAGGGCAAATGGGCAAGGTGGAGGGCAGAATCGAGGGCAGGATTGAGTACAGAGTACGGAGTACTGAGTACAGATGGGGTCGGGGAAATGGGTGCGGCCTGCTTTTGGCTGATGTACCGTTCCGTACTCCATACTCCGTAATCCGTACTCCGTACTCGGCTCCGTTTTCCCAAAAGTCACGGCCGACCGGGACGGTCAGCCCTGCCTAAGGGCAAATGGGCAAGGTGGAGGGCAGAATCGAGGGCAGGATTGAGTACAGAGTACGGAGTACTGAGTACAGATGGGGTCGGGGAAATGGGTGCGGCCTGCTTTTGGGCTGATGCGTCGTTCGGTAATCCGTAATCCGTACTCCGTACTCGACTGTGGCCAACCGCCAACCGCTATTACTTCTTAAATGCCTTCTCCGTCGCCTTCCAGGCGGCGTCGACGGCGGGCTTGAGGACCTTGGCGATCTCCTGGTAGCCGAGCTCGCTGGGGTGGAGGTTGTCCTTGAGGTAGTGGCCTTCCTTGCCTTCCCCGCTGGGTTGATTGAGCGCCGGGTTGATGTCCACGAACCAGACATTGCTCTCCTCCTTGCAGTAGGCGGCGAGGCCGGCGTTGAACTTATCCAGTTCGGGCCACTTGGCCTTCCGGGACGGGGCGCGCGTGGTGGCCATGAAGACGACCGCGGTGTCGGGGTTGTCCTTGCGCAGCCGCTTCACGTAGTCGCGGATGCGGCCGAGCGGGGCCTCGGCCGGGTCGCCCGCGTTGACGTCGTTGCCCCCGCAATGGAAGACCACGACGCGCGGGTGGTAGGGCAGGGTGATGCGGTCCATGTAGCCGAGCACTTCGGTCGTGTAAGAGCCGCCGAAGCCGCGGTTGATCACGGGGTAGGGCTTCATGGCCTCGTCCACGTTCTTCCACATCCGCAAGGAGCTGGCGCCACTGAGGAGCAGGGCGTGCCGGGGCGGCGGGTTGGCCTTGTCCTGGGCCTCGAAGGCCGCGATGTCCTTGGCCATGCGCAGGGGCTGTTCGGCCAGCGGCTTGCGGACCGTCGGCTTGGCGTCGGCCTTCGGGTCGGTCTTCGGGGCGTCGGCGGCGAAGGCGGGCAGGGCCAGCAGGCAGGCGAGGAGCAGGGCGGAGGGGGTGCGCATGGGGGAGTCGTAGGTGCAAAGTGGCCGCAGGGCAAAAAGGAAAATAAGCGAAGGTTCGGGCCGGGCACCTTTGCGCTTTTATCCCCGGCCTGATTAGGCACATTGGCCCCATGCCCATCGTTCCTGGCCTGCTCAGCCCCTATGAAGCCGTCCGCGGTTTCGTCTACCTGCCGCGCCTGATTTCCAAGATCCGCCTCCACGCCGCCGGCCGGCTTCATCCCGACTTCGTCAACAATCTCGGGAAGGCCTTCGACGACCGTTGCTGCCAGTACCTCGGGGTCGCCTACGATGACCTCCGCGTCTGGGTGCTGCAGCACCCTGCGGCCACCGCCGACGAGGCCCTTGCCTGGGCCGAAGCCCGCGGCCGTAAACTGACGACGAACGACATCGAGATCTGGAACGGCTTCATGACCAAGCGCGGCTGGCGCGACGAGGCCAACGAAGTGCTTCTCCGCCGCCTGAAGGAGAATCAGCTCGGGCCCGAGGCCGGCGTGGAGACCATGTTCGACTACATCGAGGTCGACGAGGGGCGTCCGGCCCGCCGCCAGGCCCTTTGAGCCGGGGTTGGGGATTGAGTCGGCCCTCGCGGGGGCTTGAATGGGCCTACCCCTCGTGGGGTATCCGTTTGGCCTCCGCCCTTCCATCCACCTCTAGCGCCCGGTTGGCCGTCGCCCGGGCGGAGACCTTGGCCGTCGCATGCTGATCCTGCCCGCGACGCTGTCGTTCCTCGCCGCCAAAGGCGGGGCCGACGACTCGGTGCGCAATTTCGCCCTCGCGCTCAAGGCGTTCGGGGCGGGGGGCTGGATCGTCTCCTTCATCGGCGCCGCCGCGATGGTGGGTCGCCTGCTCATCGACGAGGCCTCCGAGGCGAACTGGCGTCGCTCGCTCAAGCACATCATCGCCGCGGCGATCTTCGCCATCATCGCCTTCTTCGTCACCTACGCCTGGAAGCTTTCCGCCCTCAACAAGGCCATCATCCAAGGACTCACCGGCGCCCTCGCCCCCGAGCTCGTCGAATGGATCACGCATACCGTCCGCGAGAAGCTCGGCCTGCTGAAAGGCGAGCACCTCGCGAGCCGCAAGAAGCGCCGTAAACGTTCGTCCGGCCGCAAGCGTTCCAAGCCCAAGACCCGGACCAAGGCCAAACCCAAGAAGTCGCCGACCCGTAAATCCGGGGCTTCCCGCCGTCCCTGAACCCTTTCATAACAACCTAAGAACATGACCAAGACCCGCACCTCCCGCCGAACCGCCAGCGGCGGACTCGTCCAAGCCGAAGTCGGCATCGTCGGCATGGCCGTCGTTACCCTGCTCGTCTCCCTAGCCGGCCTCTGGTTCAGCCACGAGCTCAAGGACACGACCGACAGCGTGCTGACCGCCACCAAGGAGATCCAGAAATCCGTCGAAGGCTACAAGGTCGCGATGAAGTCGACCGAGACGGCCGTCGTCCTCCTGACCGAGGAGGGCATCAAGTCCGACAACAAGAAACTCGAGGCGGCCGCGCGCTACGCTGAGACCGCCTTGGGCAAGGCGGAGGTGCAGACGACCAAGTGCATCGGCCTTCTCGAGACCGTCGTGCGCCTGCTCTCCACCTACGAGACCACCACGGTCACCTTCGCCGGTTGCGCCCTGATCTTCGCGCTTTTCGTGATCATTAGGCAGTTCAAGTTGTAGTGGCCTTGATTGGCTGGCAGGCGTGAGCCAGGGTCAGGGCTAGGGGCAGGGGAAGGAAGGCCAGAGACACGGCCGACCGGGACGGTCAGCCCTGCCTGCGCCCGGGAAGGCGTTTCATCCGAAATGCCCGAAGCCCTTCGCGTTCACCGGTTGGCCGGTCGCGAGATCCAGGAAGCGACCGCTCCCCGCTTCGGTCGTGCCGAGGCGGGTGAGCGGGGTGAGCGGGAAGGCTTGGCGGAAGGATCGTTCCAGTAGGTCGGCGCGGTCCGCGGCGACCGTGAACAGCAGCTCGTAGTCCTCACCGTCGGTCAGAGCGTGTTCGCCGGCCGGTTTGCCGTCGGCCTTGGCGAGGGCGCGCGCGGCGGCGCTCAAGGGGAGGGCCCCTAGGTCGATCCGGGCATCGAGCTTCGGGCCGAGCAGGCCCGGCAAGTCCTTCGCGAGTCCGTCGGAGAGGTCGGTGCACGCGGTGACCTCGCCCTGGCCGCAAAGCCATTCGCCCTCGGCCAGCCGGGGCGTGAAGTCGAGATGGCGTCCGTAGAGCGAACCGCCGAGCTGGCCGGTGACGAAGATCGCGTCGCCAGGCGCGGCGGTACGGCGCGTGAGGATGCGGTGGGCGAAGCCCTGCAAAGCCAGCGTCGCCGCGAACGTGCCTGCGGTCGCGCGGCAGATATCCCCGCCCACCAGCCTCAGGCCGGCGCGTTGCGCCGCCTGACCGGCTCCGTGGGCGAAATCCTCCAACCACGCCACGTCCACGTCGGGCCCGAGTAACAGGGAAAGCAGGCCGTCGGACGGCGTGGCGCCCGCGGCGGCGAGGTCGGAGAGGTTGCGGTTCACCAGCTTGGCGCCGGCGCGATGGCCCGCGCAGGCCGCGTCGAAATGCCGCCCCAGCAGGACGGAGTCGATCGTGCTGGCGCGGTACTTCCGGCCGCCTCGCGTCGTGTCGAGGTGCGCGCAATCGCCGCCAGGACCTTCCGGGAAGGGTGGCGCGGCCACGCCCAAGGCCTGCACGACGCGGCGGATCAGCTCCTCCTCCGTGTGCCGGGCGACGGAGCGGTCGGGTAGGGTGGTGAGCGCGCCCATGGTCAGAGCGAGGAGGCGTTAGGAGCCAGCTTCAGCCAAAGCAGGGTCGTGAAGTTGAAGGCCGCATGGACCGCTATGCAGGTCAGCAGTCCGAACCGGTCGCGCACCAGGCACAGGAAACAGCCGAAGCCCAGCAGGGGCAGGGCGGCCGACCAACTGAGGTGCACGGTCGCGAAGAGCAGCCCGGTCAGGATGACCGCCGGCCAGCGGGACGGCGGAAGCAAGGCTTTGAGACCCGGGTAGATCATGCCGCGGAAGGCGAGTTCCTCCATGATCGGCGCACCGACCGAGACTGTCAGCGCCAGCATCATGAAGGTCCGCGACTGCATGGGCACGTCGAGCACGAGCTGCACGACGGGTTGCGGTACGTCGGCCGGGGCGGCGAAGGGGAAGCCGTGCGCGGAAACGAAGGCCCAGACCGTATGGAGCAGCTTCCAGGTAGCCGCGCCCGCCAGTCCAAAGCCGAGGACGCAGATGAAGGCGGTCCAGACGTGGCGGGGCCGCAGTCTCGGCAGCGCCGAGAGAAGGTGATGAGGAGGGTGGACCGGGTCGGTTGGCGCGGTCGGACCCCACGCGACCACGGCCCGCCGGGTGACTTTCAAACCCAGCATCAGGCCAGTTGCGACTAACTGGGCGATCAGTCCCATTTTTAGCTGGGAGGAGACCGAGGGCAGGATCTGCTCCGATACCAACCCCTGCACGAGCATTTTCTGTGTTTCCGGATAGACCCAGCCGAAGGCGGTCAGGCCGCCAACCAGCCCCAGCATGGCTTCTGCCGGAGTCACCGGCGCGGGTTGGTCCGGCTGTTCCTCCGAAACCAGCGCCGCAGCCAAACCAGCCCGAGCACGCCGAGGCCGACCGAGTAGGCGACGCAGGCCCAGTCCCAGGCGGTGAAGGCACGGGCGAGCTCGAGGAGTTTTTCCATCAGGCCGGCTTAGGCTCCGTGCACCTGGTGGCCGCCGACGAACGTCGCGACCGCGCGACCGGTCAGGGCGCGCCCGTTCAGCGGGTTATTGCCCGACTTGGAGCAGAGCGTCTTCGCGGAGGGGGTCCACTTCGCCTTCGGGTCGAGCAGGACGAGGTCCGCCGCGGCGCCCACGCGCAGCGTGCCGGCGGCCAGGCCGAGGGCCTTGGCCGGTCCGTGGGTGAGGCGGGCGACCAGCAGGGCCAGGTCGGCCGCGCCCGAGAGCACCACGGCCTCATAGGCCGCGGAGAAGGTGGTCTCGAGCGAGGCCGCCCCGAACGGAGCCTGGTCGAACTCGCAATCCTTCTCCGTCGCCGTGCACGGCGAGTGGTCGGAGCAGACGGCGTCGAGCGTGCCGTCGACGAGCGCGGCCACCAGCGCGGCTCGGTCGGCCTCCTCGCGCAGCGGCGGGTTCAGCTTGAGGCGCGTGTCGTAGTCCTTGAGCGCGGCGTCCGACAGCAGCAGGTGCAGGCCGGAGACCTCGGCCGTCACCGGCAGGCGGCGCGCCTTGGCGCGGCGGACAATCTCGGCGGAACCGGCGGACGAGAGGTGCTGCAGGTGGATGCGGGCCTTGGTCAGCTCGGCGAGCAGGCAGTCGCTGGACACGACGATCTCCTCGGCGGCGCGGGGCAGGCCGCGGAGGCCGAGGCGGAGGGACCAGGCGCCTTCGTGCATCTGGCCGCCGTCGGTCATGCTGCTGTCCTGGCAATGGTCGAGCACCACGAGGTCGAACATCGCGGCGTACTCGAGCGCGCGCCGCATGATCTCGTTGTTCTGCACGCCGGAGGTGGCGTCGGTCACCGCGACCACGCCGGCCTTCTTGAGGGAGCCGATCGGCGCGAGGGCCTTGCCTTCGTGGCCCTTGGTGAGCGTGCCGGTCGGCAGGACGCGCACGGCGGCGTCGCGGGCGCAGATCTCGCGGAGGAGCTGGATGGTGCCGACGTTGTCTGCCGCGGGCAGCGAGTCGGGCATCGTGACGACGGTGGTGAAGCCGCCGGCGGCCGCCGCACGGGTGCCGGTGCGGACCGTCTCACGGGCCGTGCGGCCGGGTTCGCCGAGGCGGCAGTTGAGGTCGACGAAGCCGGGGGCGACGACCAGGCCCTTGCCCTCAAGCACGCGGGCCTTGGCCTGTTCGGCGGTGGTGAGCCGCTCGACGAACACGCCGTCGCGGACGAAGACATCGCCCTTGGCCTCGTCGCGGCCCGACGCCGGGTCGAGCACGCGCGCGCCGCGGATCCAGAGGGGGGAGGGGTCGGCGGGGTTCATCGGGAGAGGGCCTTGGTGCAGAGGTGGAGGACGGCCATGCGGACGGCGACGCCGTTGCGGACCTGCTCGAGGATCACGGAGCGGGGGCCGTCGGCCACCTCGCTCTCGACCTCGACGCCGCGGTTGATCGGGCCGGGGTGCATCACGACGGCCTTGGGTTTGAGCCAGCCGGCACGCTCGGCGTTGAGGCCGAACTGCGAGGTGTATTCGCCGAGGGACGGGAAGTGCGTGGTCGTCTGGCGCTCGTGCTGGATGCGCAGCAGCATGACCGCGTCGCAGTCGCGGAGCGCGGACTTGAGGTCGTGGGCGAGGCGGACCTGCGGGAAGGCCTCCTTGAGCGCGGCCGGCACCAGCGTGGCCGGACCCGCGAGGGTGACCTCGGCGCCGAGCTTCGAGAGGCAGAGGATGTTGGAGCGGGCGACGCGGCTGAAGAGGATGTCGCCGAGGATCGTGACCTTGAGGCCGGCGACCTTGCCGAAGCGCTGGCGCAGCGTGAAGGCATCGAGCAGCGCCTGGGTCGGGTGCTCATGGGCGCCGTCGCCGGCGTTGACCACGGAGATGTCCAGCACCTCGCCGAGGTAGCGGGCGGCGCCCGCGGAGGAGTGGCGCATCACGATGGCGTCGACGCCCATCGCACGGATGTTCAGGGCCGTGTCGCGCAGGGTCTCGCCCTTCACGAGCGAGGAGGCGGTGGTGTTGATCGAGACGACCTCGGCGCCGAGCTTCTTGGCGGAGATCTCGAACGCGGTCCGGGTGCGGGTGCTCGGCTCGAGGAAGAGGTTCACCACCGTGCGGCCCTTCATGAGGTCGAGCCCCTTGCCCGGGGCCAGGGCCGGGAGGAAACGGTCGGCCTGGCGGAAGAGGAGTTCGATCTCGGCGCGGGTCAGTTCCTCGATGCCGGTCAGGTCTTTCTTCGTCCAGGTGTCTTGTTTGGCCATGCTGGGTAGGTGCGTGGCCCCAACGAAGTTAGGACCATGGGGAAAGTGGGGAGGGGGAGGGGGTTGGCAAGAGGAAAGGGGGTGGGCAGCAGGCTGGCCCGCTGGCCAGTGGGCCAGGGGACAAGGCTAAGCGTGCCTTAGCTAGGGCTGACGCCGCATGCGACCTTAGGAAGCAGGGACAGGGTCAGGGAGAGGAACCGAGCGAACGACCGTGGTGCTCGGCTGTTTCCTTCCTCTGTCCCTGACCCTGTCCCTGATGCGGGGGATTACCGTCCCAATAACTCCCGGACCTTCGCGCCGATGGCGGCGGGGGCGTCGGCGCGCCTGTCCTTGTGCGCGGCGATGACGTTGACGAGCGCGCTGCCGACGACCACGCCGTCGGCGACCTTGGCGATGGCCTGGACGTGCGCGGCGGTGGAGACGCCGAAGCCGACGCAGACGGGCAGGGTGGTGTGCTTCCTGATCTCGCCGACCGAGGCGGCGAGGTTGGCGGCGAGCTCCGAGCGCTCACCGGTCACGCCTTCGCGCGAGACGTAGTAGATGAAGCCGCTGGCGTGCCGGGCGATGAGCGCGACGCGGGCCGGCGGGGTCGTCGGGGCGACGATGAAGATGTTGGCGAGGCCGTGCTGCCGCGAGGCGGCGAGGAGGTCGCCGGCTTCCTCCGGCGGGCAATCCAGGACCAGCAGGCCGTCGGCGCCGGCGGCCTTCACCTTGCGGCAGTACTCGTCGACCCCGAAGGAGAAGAGCAGGTTATAATAACAATAGAGGACGATCGGCTTGTCCGTGCCGGCGCGGGTCGCGGCGAGGATGTCGAGCAGGCCGTCGTAGGTCATGCCGCCCTCGAGGGCGCGCTGGGCGGCGAGCTGGTTCGTCAGGCCGTCGGCCAGGGGGTCCGAGAAAGGCACGCCGACCTCGAGGAGGTCGGCCCCGTTGGCCGCCAGCGCGAGGAGCACCGCCTTGGAAGTGGCGACGTCGGGGTCGCCGGCGCACACGTAGCTGACGAAGGCCGGGCGGCCTTCGGCTTTGCAGCGGGCGAACGTCTGGGCGATGCGGTCCATCAAGCCGAGGCAAGCCGCCTTTGGGCGGGAGGGCAAGGCGACTTATTCGCCCGGCCCGCGGCTTTTACGCTTTGCCGGTGCTCCCGCCGCCCGCAGGCTGTCCGCATGAGCCTGCAACTCGTCCTGAAGTTCCTCGTCTCCGCCACCGTGATCGTCGGCGCCGCCGAGCTCGCCAAGCGGAACCTCACCCTCGGCGCGCTCTTGTGCGCGCTGCCCCTGACCAGCCTGCTCGTGATGATCTGGACGTGGGTGGACACCGGCGACCAGGCCAAGGTCATCGCGCTCAACTGGTCCATCCTCGCCTACACGATCCCGTCGTTCGTCCTGTTCCTCGCCTTGCCGTCCCTCCTGAAGGCCGGCCTTGGTTTCTGGCCGGCGTTGCTCGCGGCGTGCCTGCTCACCGGCGGCGTCTACAAACTCTGCCAGCCCTTGCTCGACCGGGCCGGCGCCTGAGCATTCCGGGTTTGCCAGCCCGGCGGCCGCGGGTAAGGTTTCCGGGTCGGCCCGAGTGGTGGAATGGCAAACACAGCAGACTTAAAATCTGTCGTCGCAAGGCTTACCGGTTCGAGTCCGGTCTCGGGCACGACGTTCAGCCTTTCAGCGAGAACGGCGTGAAGTCGGTCGCCGAATCGTCGGCGTCCACGCCCTCGGCGCGCTTGAGCCGCTCGCAGACCACGTAGGTCACCGGCGTCATCACGGCCTCGACGAGCACTTTGAAGGCCCAGTTGGCGGCCATGACCTTGAGCAGGGTCGCGCCGGTCCAGATCCCGGCGAACGCCAGCGGGTAGAAGATGAGGCTATCGACCGCCTGCCCCACGATCGTCGAGCCGATGAAGCGCAGCCAGGCGTGGCGGCCTCGGGTGCGCACCTTGAGCTTCGCGAGCACGTAGGAGTTGAGGAAATCGCCGACGCAGAAAGCGAGGATGGAGCCCAGCGCGATGCGCCAGCCGCCGCCGAAGCAGAGCAGCAGGGCGGGCTGGAGCTGGGCGCTGAAGGGTTCGTGCGGGCTGGCGGGCAAGGTCAGCACGACCCAGGTCATCACGGTGGCGAAGAGCATCGCCGCGAAGCCCGCCCAGATGACGCGGCGCGCGAGGGCGTACCCGTAGACCTCCGTCAGGATGTCGCCGAAGATGTAGGATAGCGGGAAGAACAGGTTGCCCGCGCCGAACTCCGTCGGCCCGAGCAGCGGCAGGTCCAGCATCACCACCTTCGCGGGACCGATGAGGTTGGAGCAGAGCAGCACGGCCACGAAGGCCCCGAGGATGAGGTCGTAGTAGCGGAAGCCGCGGTGCATGGGATGGAATCTGGAGGGAACGGGCGGGGACGCCAGCCGGGTCGGCGGAATCTCCCCCTCAGAGCGCGGTGCCCTTGGCCACGGCCAGTTCGCGCAGTTCCTGCAGCGGACGCTCGTAGGCCTTCAGGGCCTCGAGGTAGTCGGCGTTCTGCTTGCGGGCCGCCTCCAAGGTCGGCTCGGCCTTGAGGCGGGCGGCCTCGGCCTTGGCTTGGGCGGCGGCGGCGAGTTCCTCCTCGCGGGCGATGAGCGCGGCGGTCGCGGTGATCCCGGCCTCCAGTTGCACGTAGGTGTTCAGATCGGCCCCGGCCGCGGCCGCCGGGTCGTGCAGCAGGGCGGACAATTTCTCCTTCAGCGCGGCGTGCTTCTGGCGGAGTCCGGCGAGCCGCTCCGCGGCGGCCTGGGCGAGGGTATCCGATTGGCGCAGTTTTGCCTCGGTCAGGGATTTCTCCAGGAGCGTCCGGCGCAGTCCGAGGTACAGCTCGCGGGTCTTGGCGTAATTGGCCTCGCCCAGCAGCTTGGTCACCGTCGGCTTGAGCTCCTCCGGCAGCAGGTAGCCTTTGCCGTCGATCCGGACCTTGATCTTGCCCGCCGGCTGGGCGTAGACCGTCGGGGGCAAGGCCGGCAACGGCGTCACCTCCGTCGGGGCGGCCATCGCGAGGATGGTCGCCGACAGCAGGGCGAGGAGGGCGGGGCGGGCCTTCACAGGCCCATTCCTAGGCCTCTCGGTCGGCTCGTCAATGGCGGCTTGGCGTCGCCCGGAGTCCGTCGGACCTTGGGCGGCGGCGGAGAAGCGGTCGGCAGGTCAGGGTTTCCGTCGCGGGCGGGCGGTCGCCGGGGGCGCGACGGGGTCACGCCGGCGACGCGACGCCACGTGGTGCCGGATCATGGCCTCCACCTGTGGCCGCAGCAGCTCACCGCCCGTGTCGGCCAGCCAGAGCTTCACCATCCCGGCGTAGAGGCATAACGTCTCCAGGGCGGCGAGGCGGGGGTCCAGGCCGCGCTCGGTCAGCCCTTGCGCCGCGGCCTGCGCATAAAGCTCGCGTAGCTCCGTGGCGAAGGCTTCGCCCGCCTTCATCAATTCCGTGCGGACCGGGGCGAGCTCGTCCACGTATTCGCATTTCCACAGCATGACCTCATAAGTCTGGCGCGCCGCCGCTTCCCCGCGGAGGCGGCGGACGGCCTCGAGCAGGGTCGTCTCCAGCCGGCGCAGCGCGTCGCCCGAGCCCGGCGGCCCCAGCCGCAGCAAGGTGCCCGTGTCGGCGCGGACCGCGCGGAAGAGGTCGGCCTTGTCGCGGAAGTGCCAGTAGACGGCCCCGCGCGTCACCCCGGCTTCCTGCGCGACCTCCTCCAGGGAGGTGTTGGTGACGCCCGCCCGGCTGAAGACCTGTCGCGCGGATTCGACGATCCGGTGACGGGTGAGGGCGGCCTCCGCTTTCGTCTTGCGAGCCATGATGCAACAAATAGATTTACATACATGATTGTATGTAAATCTCGCCCTGTCGAGGCGCTACTGCTCGGCCTCGGTCTCCTGGGACTCGTCGCCTGCGGCGACGGCCAGCCGCCGGCGACCCCGCCCCCCTTGCCGGTCAACCTGCTGACCGCCCAGGTCCGGCCCTACCCGCAGGACGCCGAACTGACCGCCCAGGTCGAGGGTACCCGCGAGGTCGAGGTCCGCGCCCGCGTCGCGGGTATCCTGCTCGCCCAGTCCTATAAGGAAGGCGCCGCGGTGAAGGCCGGCGACCTGTTGTTCCGGATCGATCCGGCCCCTTATGAGATCGCGGTGGCCTTGGCCAAGGCCCAGCTGGCGCAGGAGCAGGCCCGCGCCGAGCAGGCCGCGGCGGAAGCCGCCCGCCAAGGCAAGCTGCTCGCCGAGCGGGCGACCAGCGTCAAGGAGGAGGCCGATGCCCGTTCCGCCGCGGCCGCCGCGGCCGCCGCCCGCGACATCGCCGTGGCGCGGGTGCGCTCGGCCGAGCTGGATCTTTCGTACTGCGAAGTCCGCGCCCCGATCGCGGGCTTCACCGGCCGGCTGGCCCGCTCCGAAGGCTCCCTGGTCTCGCCGGGCGCCGACAGCCTGCTGACGACGGTCGTCCAGCGTGAGCAGGTCTGGGTGCGCTTCGGCCTCTCCGAGCAGGACTTCCAGCGGCTCTTCGCCGGCGACGCCGCCGCGGCGACCGCGGCCAAGGTCGAGGTCCTCGACGCCGCCGGCCAGCCCTGGCCGCTCGTCGGGAAGGTGAATTTCGTGGCGGCCCAGGTGGAGGCCCGCCTCGGCACCATCCAGATGCGGGCCGAATTCCCCAACGGCGGGGGCGCCCTGCTGCCCGGGCAGTTCGTCCGCGTGCGCCTCGCCGGCCGTCCCTTGCCCGCGGCCATCGTCGTGCCGACCTCCTGCCTCCTGCAGTCGGCCCAAGGCCGGTTCGTCTACGTGCTCGGCGCCGGTAACGTCGCGCAGGTCCGCCCCGTCCAGCTCGCCTTCGTGGAAGGGCCGCAGGCCGTGCTCCTCGCCGGGCTCCAGTCCGGCGAGCGCGTCGTCCTCGACAATCTCGTCAAGGTCCGCCCCGGCGCCCCGCTGGTCCCGCGCGCCCCCGCCGCCAAGTAAGCGTCTTCGATGTCCTGGGAATTCTTCATCCGCCGGCCGATCTTCGGCACCGTGCTCTCGCTGGTCGTGGTCATGGCCGGCCTGATGGCTTTCCGGCTGTTGCCGGTTTCCCAGTACCCGCAGATCGCCCCGCCGACCGCCACCATCGCGATCTCCTACCCCGGGGCTTCGGCCGAGACGCTCATGCGGACGGTGGCCGCCCCGATCGAGGATGAGATCAACGGCACGGACAACCTCCTCTATTACTCGTCGACGTCCTCCTCCAATGGTCTCCTGACCATCACCGTGACCTTCGAGCCGGGCTCCGATCCGGACCTGGCCGTGATCAACCTCACGAACCGCGTCAAGGTCGCCGAGCCGCGGCTCCCGGACGAGGCCCGCCGGCTGGGGGTCGTGGTCAAGAAGCGCTCGAACGACATCCTGATGTCCGTCTCCGTCATCTCGAGGGATGGCAGCCGCGATTCGGTGTTCCTCAGCAACTACGCCGCCGTGAACGTCGTCGAGGAGATCAAACGCGTGCCCGGCGTCAGCGACGCGGGCATCTTCGGCGCGCGCGACTACTCCATGCGCGTCTGGCTGCGCCCCGACAAGATGGCCCAGCTCGGCGTCACGCCGGGCGACGTCGCCCGTGCCATCCGCACCAGCAACAACCAGTACGCCGCCGGTCGCCTCGGCCAGGAGCCGACCGTCGCCGGCCAGTCCCTGGTGATGCCGATCATCACCCCCAGCCGGCTCGCCACCCCGGAGCAGTTCGGCAACATCCTCCTGCGGGCCGACGGCGCCGCCGGCGTGCTGCGCCTGCGCGACGTCGCCACGGTCGAGCTCGGCGCGCAGAGCTACGAGCAGCAGGCCACGCTCGACGGGCGGACGGCCGTGGGCATCCGCATCTTCCTCGCCCCCGGCGCCAACGCGCTCGACGTGGCCCGGGCCGTCAAGGACCGGGTCGCCCAGCTGTCGCGCCGCTTCCCCTCGGGCGTCGACTACGACATCCCCTTCGATACCACGCGCTTCGTGGCCGCCTCCATCCGCGAGGTCGAGCACACGCTCTTCGAGGCGGGCATCCTCGTCGTCCTCGTGGTCTTCCTCTTCCTCGGCAGCTGGCGCGCGACGCTGATCCCGATGATCGCCGTCCCGGTCTCGCTGATCGGCACCTTCGCCGGCCTCTGGCTCTTCGGCTTCGGCCTCAACACCCTGACGCTCTTCGCCATGGTGATCGCCATCGGCATCGTGGTCGACGACGCCATCGTCGTGCTCGAGAACGTGGAGCGCCTGATGGAGGAGAAGGGACTGTCCCCCTTCGACGCCGCGCTCGCCTCCGTCCAGGAGGTCTCCGGGGCGATCGTCGCGATCGTGCTGGTGCTCGTGTCCGTCTTCCTGCCCGTCGCCTTCCTCGGCGGCATCGCCGGCACCCTCTACCGGCAGTTCGCGGTGACCGTGTCGATCGCCGTGATCATCTCGGGCTTCGTCGCCCTGACGCTCACGCCCGCGCTCTGCGCCGCGATCCTGCGGCCGCGCACCCACGGGGCCACGACCGGTTTCCTGGGCTGGTTCGAGCGTCGGTTCAAGGCGCTCGCCGACTGGCATGGCCGCGCCGTCCGCTGGCTGCTCGACCACCCGCGCTCGGCGGCCGGGCTGTTCCTCGCCATCCTCGCGGCCAACGTCGCGCTCCTCTGGGAGCGTCCCCGCGGCTTCCTGCCGGCCGAGGACCAAGGGTACGTCCTCGGCATGGTGACCTTGCCCGACGGCGCCAGCGTCACGCGCACCCGCGCTTACATGGCGGACATCGTGCCGGCCCTGCTCAGGACGCCGGCCGAGGAGCCCGCGGTCTTCCACGCTTTCGCCATCAGCGGCTTCGACCTCATCGGCGGCGGCGAGAGGACGAACGCGGGCACGATCTTCCTGCCGCTCAAGGACTGGTCCGAGCGCTCGGTCGGGGCGGAGCAGCTGACGGGCCGGCTCATGGCGGCCACCGCGCCCTACCCGCAGGGGATGTGTTTCGTGGTCAACCCGCCGCCCATCCGCGGCATCGGCACCGCCGGCGGCTTCGAGTTCTACCTCCAGGCTCGCGACGACGACAACCCGGTGCGCCTCGGTCAGGTGACGGACGAGTTCATGGCCGCCCTCGGCGCCGCCCGCGGCCGCGACGGCAAGCCCTTGATCGTCGGCCTGCGTTCCTTCCTCCGGACCAGCGTCCCGCAGTACGTGGCCGATGTCGACGAGGCGCGCGCCATGAGCCTCGGCGTCCCCCTGCCCGAAATCTATGAGTCGCTGCAGGCCACGATCGGCGCGGCCTACGTGAACGACTTCAACCGCTCCGGCCGGACCTACCGTGTGCTTATGCAAGCGGCGCCGACGGAGCGCATGGATCCCGCCGACGTCGGGCGCATCCACGTGCGCGCGGCCGACGGGAAGATGATCCCGCTGTCCACCTTGGTGCGCATCAAAGCTTCCTCGGGGCCGGAGCAGGTCGAGCGCTACAATGGCTTCGTGGCGGCGCGCGTCCTCGGGGCGGGCGGCCCGGGCGTGAGCTCGAGCGAGGCCTTGCGCATCGTCGAGGAGCTCGCCGAACGGACCCTGCCCGAGGGCTACGAACTGGACTGGACCGCGCAAGCGCTGCAGGAGAAGCGGTCGGCGACCTCCGCGCTGCCGGCCTTCCTGATGGCGCTGACGATGGTCTTCCTGATCCTCGCCGCGCTTTACGAGAAGTGGTCGCTGCCGGTGGGCGTGATCCTGACGGTGCCGTTCGCGCTGCTCGGCGCGCTCATCGCGATCGCGGTGCGCGGGATCCCGAACGACCTTTATTTCCAGATCGGCCTGGTGACCCTCATCGGTCTGGCCGCGAAGAACGCCATCCTGATCGTCGAGTTCGCCGTCAAGGCGCGCGACGCGGGGCGCTCCGCCGCGGAGGCCGCGGTCGAGGCCGCCCGCATCCGTTTCCGCCCGCTCGTCATGACCTCGATGGCCTTCGTGCTCGGCGTGGTCCCGCTGGTGCTCGCCGCCGGCGCCGGGGCCGGCGCCCGCCGTTCGATGGGCACCGGCGTCTTCGGCGGCATGCTCCTCGACACCTTCGTGGCCACGCTCTTCATCCCCTTGTTCTTCAAGCTGCTCACCGGCGACCGGAAGGAGCCCCGCGCATGAGCTCCCGCGCGTTGTGCCGCGTCCTTCCGTGGACCGTCCTGCTCGCCGGCTGCACGGTCGGCCCTGATTATGCGCGGCCTGAGTCCGGGTTGCCCGCCGCCTTCGCCGAGGGCGCCGGCGCCCCGGACCGCGGCGGTGTCGCTGCCGATTGGTGGCAGGGCTTCGGCGAGCCCGAGCTCACCCGACTGGTCGGTCGGGCGCTGGCCGCCAACACCGATGTCCGGGCGGCCGCCGCCCGGTGGGAGGAGGCTGACGCCCAGCTGGCGGACGTGGCCGGCGCGGGGGTGCCCGCCATCGACGCGACCGGCGAGGCCGATCGCTTCAAGGTGAGCAGCGGCACCTTCCTGCCGGTCGGCGGCAACGCCCCGGGCCGCAACCGGCGCATCCAGCGCGCCGGACTGGTCACCTCGTTCGAACTCGATTTCTGGGGCCGCCTGCGCCGCGCCGAGGAAGCGGCCCGCGCCCAGATGCTGGCCGCGGAGGAAGGCGTCGCGCAGGTCCGGCTGGGCCTGGCCGTCGCCGTGGTGCGGACTTATTCCGCCCTCCGCACCGCCGATGCGTCGGCGGCCGCCGCGGAGACCCTCGTGGCCGCGCGGGAAGAAGGCCTGCGCCTCGCCCGCCGCCGGACCGACCTCGGGGTCGCCGTCCCCGCCGAAGCCGCCCGGGCCGAAGTCGCCCTCGCGGCCGCCGTCGCCGGGCTGGCCGAGGTGCGCCGCACCCGCGCGCAGGCCGAACACCTCCTTGGATTCCTGACCGCCGAACCCGGGTTGGTCGTCCCTCGCGATGCCCGGCCGCTGCCGTCGCCACCCCTCCCGGCCGCCGGCTTGCCATCCGACCTGCTTTCGCGGCGGCCGGATGTGCGGGCCGCGGAACAGGCCCTGATCGCGGCCAATGCGCGCATCGGTTTCGCCAAGGCGGCGCGCTACCCGTCGTTCACGCTCACCGGCGCCCTCGGCACCGAGAGCCGGACCTTCGGGGGTCTTTTCCAGTCGGACACCGCGACCTCGGACCTGGGCTTGGACCTGCGGGCTCCCTTGTTCGATGCCGGCCGCCTGGCGGCCCGCGTCGACGCGGCCATCGCCGCCCAGCACCAGGCCGTCGCGGCCTACGAAGGCGCGGCTCGCAACGCTTTCCGCGAGGTGCGCGACGCCTTGGCCGAAGTCCGCGAGACGGCGCTCGCCGCCGAGGCCGCCGATCGCCGGGAGACCGCCGCCGCCGAGTTCCTGCGGGTCGCCGCCGCGCGGGGAGCGGCCGGCCAGGCCCCGCCGACGGAGCTGCTGGAGGCGCGCCGGGCCGAGGCCGAGAGCCGGCTGGCCGTCGCCCGCGTCCGCCAGGAACGGCTCGAGGCCCAGCTCGCGCTCATCCGCGCCCTGGGCGGGAGCCGGCCCGACCAGGTCCCGTCCGGCCGCTGAGCGCAGGCTCAGCGCGTGATCTCGATCTCGCCCAGCAGGTTGCCCTGGTAGAGCTTGTCGGCGGATTGCCAGAATGGGGCATCCCGGTTGGCGAAGCGCACCATGCTGCGTTGATCCTGCTTGAAGGGGAACTTCGTGAAGTTGAGTTCGGGGAACATCAGGCAGAGCTGGTGCTTGCCCTGCAGGTCCTTCGGCGCGATGGCGCGGATGGTGATTTCCTGGCCGTTCTCCGTGTTCTGCAACGCCGCGTTGGGGAGGATGCGGCGGATGTCGAAACTCTCGCCCTCGCCCGGCGCCAAAGCATACTTCTGGGGCGTCTGCACGTAAGCCAGGTAGAGGTTGCGCGGGGTGGGGCAGATGGCGAAGCCGCGGTTCACCAGCCGGAGCTTGATCTCGTAGTCCTTGCCTTGCTTCACCTTGACCGGCCAGGTCGCGCTGAGCAGCTCGTAGCGGTACCCGACATGGTCGCGGAGGTAGTCGAAGGCCGAGCGCGGGACATCGTTACCTTTGGCGTCGGTGAAGTAGCCGTCGGAGACCGAGAGCCCGAGGGTCCGGACCTCGGCCTTGGTCTTCATCTGCTTCTTCCAGCCGTCGACGATCCCTTCCTTGCGGTCGGAGGCGGACTCGGACCAACCGTGGCTGACGCCGAGGGTGGAGGCCCGCTCGTTGCTGGCCGCCTGGGCGACGAGCCAGCCGTCGGCCGCGAACTGCCCGGCCGCGGCCTTGGCCGAGAGGTCGGCGTCGTAGGGCACCCACAACGTCTCGGCGCACATCTTCTGCCATTCCGCGTTGGTTCCGCCGATCGGGGCCTCGAACTGTCCGCCGTGAGTCAGGTCGACGAGGAAGTTGGCGTTCACCTGGCCCGTCCGGGCGGACGGATTGGCTTTCTCGAAGGCCGTGCCTTGGTTGAGACGGGCCGGCCACTTCAGCTCCGTGAAGAGGTCCTCGCGCATGGTGGGCGACTGGATCAGCAGCGCGCGGTCGGGCGGCAGCGCCGCGAAGGCGTCGCGGAGCAAGGCCGAGTGCGTGGCGGCGTCGGCCGGCAGCCGCGTCGCGTTGGGACCCTCGCCGCGCCGGCCGATCGAGCCGAGCTGCACGGCCGTCAGGATGTCATAGTGCCGCGCCAGGAGCGGCTTCAGCTGGCCCCAGTGGCCCTTGAGGACGGCAAGGTCCGGTCCCGCGCTCTTGCTGTCGTCGAGCTCGTAGGCGAAGCGGATCTGCAGCTTCACGCCCGCCCGGCGGAAGACCTCGAGGGAGCGCTCCAGACGGGTGAAAAGGATGGGGTCGAGCGGCCGGTTGCAGTATTCGTCCAGCCAGACGATGCCGAGGTAGCTGGTGATGCCTTTGGCTTCCCAGCCTTTGATCGCCTCGGCCATCGCGCGGTCGGACCAGCCGTTGCGGGCGACGTCGACGCCGAGGCAGGGGACCGGTTTCTCGTCGTTCGCGGCGGGGGCGCGCTTGCGGACGATGCGGCCGTCGGCGCGCTGGACGAGCAGCTGGCCTTCGCCGAGGCCGATCGGGCACTCGAGGCGGAAGCCGCGCTCGGGGTTGCGCAGGCCATGGGGCAGGGCGGGGTCGTCGGCGAAGAGCCCATGGTATTCATGGTAGGTGAGCTTCGGCGTGTCCTCCTTGGCGGTCAGGCAAAGGGCGGCGAACAGCAGCAGGGCGCAGGACTTGGACATCGGGCGTGATTTTTTGCCCGTCGCCTCGGGTTGCAATCCCCGAGTCGGCGGATTTGGATGCGCCATGCCCGCCCCCGCCTCCCTCTGGACGGAATTGACCGCCGCGGCCTCGTCCGACCCCTTCCTGGTGGCCGCGACCGGGGTTTTCGCGTTGGCGATACTGCATGCCTTCGCCGCGCCGGTCTTCGCCCGGGCCGCCCATCGTCTCGAGTCGGCCCACGCCGCCCGCGTGGCCGCCGGCACGGCGCCCGTCAACGAGCGCGGGGAGTCCTCGGATTTCCGGGCGGCGCTTCTTCACCTGCTGGGCGAGGTCGAGGCCGTCTTCGGCCTCTGGGCCTTGGTGCTCTTCGCGCTGCTGATCGCGTGGCCGGGCAAAGGCTGGGATTTCGCCTGCCGCTACGTTGAAAGCGGTGACTACGCCTACGCGCTCGGTGCCGCCGCGGCCGCCCCTTCCAAGTTCGTCGAGCCCCTGTTTGTCTTCGTCATCATGGCGCTCGCCTCGGCGCGGCCCGTGGTGAACCTCGCCGGCCGGGCCTTGGGCGCGACCGCGCGTCTCTTCGGAGGTTCGCCCGCCGCGCATTGGCTCACCTTGCTCACGTTGGCGCCGTTGCTCGGCTCGCTCATCACCGAGCCCGCCGCGATGACCATCGCCGCCTGGTTGCTCTCGCGGCAGTTCTTCGCGCTCCGCCCTTCGGAGTCGCTCAAGTACGCCACGCTGGCCCTCCTTTTCGTCAATATCTCCGTCGGCGGCGCGCTCACCCATTTCGCCGCCCCGCCGATCGTCATGGTCGCGGCCGGGTGGGGTTGGGGACTGGCGGATGTCTTCCGGCAGTTCGCCCCGGGGGTGTTGGCCACCGTCCTTCTTTCCAATACGCTTTATTACCTTTATTTCCGTAAGGAGCTCGCTGCCTTGCGGCCCGAGGGCGCCCCGGCCTCCCCGGAGCCCGTGGTGCCGTTCTGGGTGACCGGTGCGCACCTGCTTTTCATGGTCTGGACGGTCGCGATGCTCGCCGGGCATCATCCCATCCTGATGCTCGGAGGGTTGCTCGCCTTCCTCGCTTTCACGGTGGCGACGCCGCAGTGGCAATCGCCGCTGCGGCTCCGCGGACCGCTGCTGGTCGGCTTCTTCCTGGCGGGCTTGGTCGTGCTCGGCGGCCTGCAGGGCTGGTGGATCGGCCCGGTGCTCCTGCGGCTCGGCGACCTGGCGCTGCTCCTGACGGCGACGGTCCTGACGTCCTTCAATGATAACGCGGCCATCACCTACCTGGCCGCGCAGGTGCCGGCCTTGGCCGCGCCGGGCGGGGGAGCCGACGCCTTGCGGCATGCCGTGGTGGCGGGGGCTCTGGCCGGGGGTGGACTCACGGTCATCGCGAATGCGCCCAACCCGGCCGGACAATCCATCCTTTCCCACCACTTCGACGGGGCGGTTTCGGCCCGGAAGCTGGCGCTTTGGGCCTTGTTACCCACGCTTCTGGCGGTGCTTTGCCTTGGCTTCCTGCGCGGATGAGGGCCGGGTACTCCGGGGGTTGGAAGGTGCTTTTTGACTGTTCAATCGGGGGTGGTCGTCCGTAGACTATTCTTCCCTTCGGAAACACCCCTTCCCTTATGCTTACCCGCCGCCGTCAAGGTTTCACCCTCATCGAGTTGCTGGTCGTGATCGCCATCATCGGCATCCTCGCCACCGCCCTCGTTCCCGCCGTCAAGGCGGTCAAGATGGCCGCGCGGAAAGCCCAGGCCAAATCGGTCTTCGCCCAGTGGGCCACCGCCTGCACCCTCTACAAGAAGGAGTACGGGGCCTACCTGCCTAACCTGGGGGGCACCTACAACGCCGCGGCGGACGTGATGCACAAGCTGGACGATTCCGGGCGCTCCTTGCTTTTCGTCAAGCACCTCTACGGACGGAACCTGAACGGCACCGCCTTGAGCAGCGGGCCGACCGGCGAGCGCGTACGGTTCAACCGCCAGGCGATGGAGTTCTGCGCGTTCAGTCAGGATGATTTCTTCAACTATACGCCGAACAACGCGGATTGGCAGACCAATCCCATCCTCCAGGACCGCCTCGGCAACCCCGCCATCCGGGTCTGCTTCGATCTCAACAACGACGGTCTCGTCAAGTCGGTGTCCGGGATCCTCCCGGTCGACCTGACCGACGCCGGCGGCACGATCGGCGTCCCGGGACGCGTCATCATCTTCACGACCGACCGCGATATCGGCACCGCCAACCCCGACCTGTCGCCGTCCGAGGCCGCAGATATCTTCGTCATCCAGTGAGCCCGGTCCTCCGCCCCCTCGGCCGCGCCGTCCGCCGCGGTTTCACGCTCATCGAGCTCCTGATGGTCGTGACGATCATCCTCCTGCTGGCTGGCGTTTTCCTGAGCATCCGCCCCGGCAACGGCGGCGGCCTGCCGGCCGCCCAGAAGATGCTCGGCTCCACCCTGCAGTCGGTGCGCGCCATGGCCCTGATGAACCGGGGTTCCTTCGCTTCCAACGTCACTTACAACGGCCGTTACCGCCTCCTGATCCTCAAGGACGAGAACGATCCGGAGAACCACCTGCGTCAGTTCTGCATCGCCGTCGGCAGCGCCATCCCACCCGCCGGCGTCGACCCCGCGACCATCACCGACACGGTGCACACGAACTACCTTTGGTACGCCCCCGAGGCGCCTTCCATCCTGCCGCCGAATATCTTCTTCATCCCGCCTTTGGCCGACTCCTCCCCGGTTCCCGCGGTCACGGCCCCCCCGCAGGATAACGGCGCGGCGGGCAGCTGGAGCGGCCTCGGTCGCCGCAGCGTGCTCCCTCCGATCGGCGACAACCCCCGCAGCGGCCTTCCGGACATGGCCACCAGTCCGCCGACCATGCGTTTCGAGCCGATCAACCAGCCTCGCTCGCTCAGCGCCGCCCCGCATTCCTCCGGCCGTACCTGGTACTACGTCGAGCTGCAGCCCAGCGGCGCCTCCAATCATCTGGGCAAGGTCGTGCTCGTCGTGGCGGCCGGCCTCGCGCGCGTGCAGGCTAACGGCAAGGTCGCCATCGACTGCGACAATCGCAACCAGTTCGCCGCCCTGTCCGTCCGCCCGAACGGCAGCGTTTCGTACACGTCGGACCCCGACGAGCTCGAGCCGGCCACCTCCACCCTCTACAAGTGAATCACGTGCCTTCCCCCGTCCTCTCCCGCCGCCGCGGTTTCTCGCTCATCGAGGTCACCCTCGCGATCGGCATCCTCGGCCTCGCGATCCTCTCGCTCGTCGGCATCCTCAGCGCGACCTTCTCCCAGGTCAGCGAGATCATGGAGACGAACCGCGCCCTCGCCGGGGTCACCCGCCTGATCGGCGCCCTGGATAACCCGCGCACGATCGTCCACATCAACTCGGGCGACACCGCCGCCACCAACACCCGGTTCCTCCACCAGGGTATCTCGACCATCGATCCCGCCCCCGGGGGCGCCCCGAACTTCGACCTTGCCTACCGGCTGCTATCCACGGCCACGACGGCGAACAGCGCCGTCTGGCTCTACGTCTATGACCGGCGCTCGGTCGGACTCGACCGCGCCTCGCGCGTGAGCGGCGGGCTTGAGACCTTCGACATCACCTCCAATCCCTCCTCGATGGAGGTCGCCTTCGTCTCCGATCGCAACTTCACCTTCGACATGGCCTCGCAGCGCAACGTCATCGGCGCGCCGATGCGCGTCCGCCTGACGTTGTCGCGGCTCCTCGTCGGCCAGCGCACCGTCGTCGACGTCACCACCTCGGAGCCTTCCGCGGCCCGGTATGCGGCGGGCGGCGCCTTGCCCGCCGACCCCAAGGATTACGCCCTCGCCTACCTGCCCGTGGTCGCCGAGTTCTTCCCGCATGATTACACCCTGCCGACCGGACCCGGTGGCTTCACGACCTCGGAGCAGACGCCGTTGCTCATCCAGAACATCGTGATCAACCGATGAGCACCGCCGCCGCCCGCCGCCCGGTCCGCCGGGGTTTCACGCTGATCGAGCTGATGGTCTCGACGGCCCTCATGGTCGTCATCGTGCTCGCCGTGGTCTCGGTCGCCGCGGAGACCTTCAAGGCCTACGACCGCGCCGTCGCCGACCTGAGCACCCAGAGCGAGGCCCGCGCCGTGCTGGACGCGATGGAGAATGATTTCCAGACCGCGGTCATCCGTCCGGACGGCCGTTGCTGGATGGAGGTCGTGCTCCCGGGCTCGTCCTCGACGGGCGGTCCTGCCAACGCCCCGACCCTGACGGGCAACCTCAATCCCGCCGAGCATCCCATCCTCATGCTCTTCGCGGCGCCGCAGGATCGTCCGCGCTGGCGCCCGGACCATACGAGCGCCTCGACGGCCCGCGTCGCGCTCAAGGGAGATGTCTGCGCCGTGGCCTACCGCATCGGCCAGCGGTCCCCGTTCAGCGCCCCCGGCACCCAGACCCAGCAGGTCTACGGTGTCTACCGGACCATCATCGACTCCGAGCGCACCTTCACCGACGCTTTGCCGATCATCCTCTCCTCCACCGCGGCGGTGCCCAAGTCTCCCTGGGACTATTGGTCCACGACCACGCCGGGCGTCCGGATGTACGGCGACTATAACCAGCAGAAGTATGTCACCACCGGCACCCCCTTGATCAACGGCGTCGTCTCCGCCTCGTCCGGCATGCCTTGGACCTTGGATGACCACAACTTCCTCGCCTCGAACGTCGTGGCGATGAACCTGGTCTTCTGGTGCACCTCGTCGCTGCCCCAGTCCACCGCGGTGACCGTCGCCCCGATCCCCCTGACCGACCCGTTGAAGCGGCCCGCGCTGATGTTGCGCCCGCTCCTGCCCGTCAACAAGAACGACGCCTTCGACCAAGGAGCCAAGTTCGGCGCGGGTTCGGGTTATCGCGCCGCCTACACGACCGGCACGGGCGCCGCCTCCACGGCCGACGCCCCGCTGCATTTCGCGCCGACGCCGCCCGCGGTGCCGGCCGTGGCCGGCATCACGCCTCACCCGTATGAGGAGTTCAGCGGCCGTCTCCGGATCTTCGCCGACCGCATCTATCCGGACGCTCTTTCCACGGCCTCCGCGTCCACGGCCACGCAACTGCCTTACCTCCCGTATTCGCTCCGTGCGGTCGAGGTCTCGGTCACCGTGCTGACGCCCGAAGGCGCCAAGGAGCTCGCGACTTTGCAGGGTGCAGGCACCGCCTCCTCCGGCGGAACCAAGGTGACCAACAATGATTTCCGCCGGATCATCGTCCAGCAGGGTCGGTCCTACACGCGTTACATCCGCCTGCTCTCCAACGGCGGCTGAGGCCGGCTCGGCCAGGCAACAAGAAGGGCGCGTTGCAACGCGCCCTCATTCTTTCGGCTCCGGTCGGTCCGTGCGGCCTACTCGGCGTAGACACCCATCGCGCGGAACTTCGCGTAGCGCATGGCGATGAGTTTCTCCGGGCTGGACTTGGAGAGGTCGGCCAAGGAGTCACGCAGCGTCTTGCGGATGTTGGAGCCGGTCGCCGCCGGGTCTTCCTGGGCGCCGCCCAGCGGTTCCTTCACGACGCCGTCGACGACGCCGAGCTTGAGGAGATTGGGAGCGTCGAGGCGCAGGGCCTCGGCGGCCTTCGGGGCGTGGGCGCGGTCCTTGAAGAGGATCGCGGCGCAACCTTCCGGGGAGATCACCGAGTAGTAGGCGTTCTCGAGGATGTAGACCTTGTTCGAGACGGCGATGCCGAGCGCGCCGCCGGAGCCACCTTCGCCGATGACGAAGGTGACGATCGGCACGCCGAACTGGCTCATCTCGCGGAGGTTGACCGCGATGGCCTCGGCCACGTGGCGTTCCTCGGAGCCGATGCCGGGGAAAGCACCGGGGGTGTCGACCAGGGTGATGATCGGCAGGCCGAAAGTGCTGGCCATCTTCATCAGGCGAAGGGCCTTGCGGTAGCCTTCGGGATTGGGGCAGCCGAAATTACGTCGCAGGTTTTCCTTGGTATCGCGTCCCTTCTGCTGGCCGATGACCATGACCGGGCGACCTTCGAAGAAGGCCGTCCCGCCGACGGTGGACTCGTCGTCCATGTACAAGCGATCACCATGGAGCTCCTGGAAGTCGTCGAAGAGCATCCCGATGTAATCGAGGGAGTAGGGGCGGCGAGGGTGGCGCGCCAGCTGGACCCGCTGCCAGGGGTTCAGGTTGCCGTAGACCTCCCGGCGGGTCTGCTCGAGTTTGGCCTCGAGGGAGCGGACCTCCTTGGTCACGTCCATCCCGGCGGTCTCGGAGGAGGCGCGAAGGGCGTTGATCTTGTCTTCGAGCTCCCGGATGGGCTTTTCGAACTCAAGGGTGAAGCGAGGCTTCGGGGCGGACATAGGGGTAAACTAGGGGGCTTGGCGGGCAAAGGGCAAGGATTTGGAGGGGGTGGGGGAGGCGGCGGTGGGGGAAGAAGGGCTAGGGCTGGGGGCAGGGCTGGGGCTGGGGCTGGGGTATCATGGCCGGTCTTATCTTCCAAGCAGGCCCGCCCTGTCCCTGGCCCTGGCCCAAACTCCAACCATCCCATTCTATCCTTTCCCTTTCCCCGCTGTTTTCCAATTTATCCCCACCCCTGACCACCATGCGTACCCCCGCCTATCTCCTCTTGCTTGCCGCCGCCGGCCTCGTCGCCGCCGAAGGCTACACCGATACCCCGCTCATCCCGGGCACCCAGTGGCATGTCCACGATTCCGCCCGCCCCCAGCCCCCGCGCGCCGACAAGGAAAAGCTGAAGTGCAACCTCGAGAAGGCCCCCGCCGGCGCCGTCGAGCTCATCACGGGCACGGACTCGTCCGCCAACTGGGAGCCGGATAACGGCGCCAAGGGCAAGCACTGGCCGATCCGCGATGGCGTGATGTTCGCCAACGGCAACGGTATCCACACCAAGCAGTCCTTCGGTGACCTGACCCTGCACGTCGAGTGGCGCTCCGCCGAGGGCTACGACAAGAACGAGAAGAAGAAAGGCCAGGGCAACTCCAACAGCGGTATCTTCTTCATGCGCACCTACGAGCTCCAGGTGCTCGATTGCTCCCGGACCGAGACCTACGCCGACGGCATGACCGCCGCGATCTACGGCCAGCAGCCGCCCGCCTTCAACGCCTGCAACCCGTCCCGCGAATGGAACAGCTATGATGTCCAGTGGACTGCGCCGACCTTCGACGAGGCCGGCAAGGTCGCGACCAAGGCCCGCATCACCGTCGTCATGAACGGCGTGAAGGTCCAGGACGGCGTCGAGTACATCGGGCCCAGCAGTCACCGGAAGAATCCGCCCTACGCCAAGCACGCGGCCCAGCTCCCGCTCGGCCTCCAGTGGCACGGCGACGTCGTCGAGTTCCGGAACCTTTGGATCCTCCCGGCCGCCAAGGCCGCGAAGTAGGCCAAACCCGCATTCCATTTGCCAAGGAGCGGTTTCCCCCAAACTTGGGAGCCGCTCCTTTTTCATGTTCCCGCAAGATCGACGCGATGATTGGCACGCCGGCCAAGGCCGGTGGAAGGACGTGCCCGCGTCGGACTGGAACGACTGGCATTGGCAGCTGCGCAACCGCATCACCACGCTGGCCCAGCTGGAGGCGCTGGTCGAGCTGACGAAGGAGGAGCGGGAGGGTTGCCTGTTCGCCGCCCACAAGCTCTCCCTGGCGATCACGCCGCACTTCTTCAACCTGATCGACCCCCAGGACCCGGCCTGCCCGATCCGCCGCCAGGTCATCCCGCGCATCGAGGAGTCCGTCGTCGCCCCCGGTGAGTCGGCCGACCCCGTGGGCGAGGAGGGGACCATGCCCGTGCCCGGCATCGTCCACCGCTACCCGGACCGCGTGCTGTTCCTGGTGACCGACCGGTGCGCCGCCTATTGCCGTTACTGCACGCGCAGCCGCCTGGTCTCCAACGCCCAGGCCTACGACTTCCACCCCGAGCTCGAGCAGGGGCTGCAGTACATCGCCGCGCACCCCGAGATCCGCGACGTCCTGCTTTCCGGCGGGGACCCCTTGCTGCTCTCCGACGCCAAGCTGGACGCGCTCCTCGGCCGGCTGCGCGCCATCCCGCACGTCGAGTTCATCCGCCTCGGTTCCCGCATCCCGGTCTTCCTGCCGCAGCGCATCACCCCGGAGCTGGCCGAGATCTTCCGTAAGCACGGCCCGGTCTGGATGAGCATCCACACCAACCACCCCAAGGAGGTGACGCGCGAGCTCGCCGCGGCCTGCGAACGGCTCTCCCTGGCCGGGGTGCCGCTCGGCAACCAGTCGGTCCTGCTGCAAGGCGTGAACGACGATCCCGCGGTCATGAAGTCGCTGGTGCATCGCCTGCTGATGATCCGGGTCCGGCCTTATTATTTATACGCCTGCGACCTCATCGAAGGCTCGACCCATTTCCGCGCCCCGATCCAGAAGGGGATCGACATCATCCGCGAACTGCGCGGCCACACGACCGGCTACGCGGTGCCTCAGCTCATCATCGATACGCCCGGCGGCGGCGGGAAGGTGCCGATCAACCCGGAATACGTCCAAGCCATCCATGATGGCATCGTCGAGCTCCGTAATTTCGAGGACCGGACCTTTGTCTATCCTTCCGGCAGCCAGATGCCGGCCCCCAAGCCAGAACTGCTTGGGTGAGGGCTTGGGCCAGGGCTAGGGCAGGGGCCCGTGATGGTCTTGGCGTGAACTATCAGGGACGATTGTCCGGACGCTAAGATCAAAGCTGTCCCCGGCCCAAGCCCTGTCCCTGGCCCTGGCATGCCTGGTCATGCCGCCCCAAACAAACCACCCGGGGTTTTAATCCGGGTGGCGCTCAAAGTGGTGGGCCCGTAGGGATTCGAACCCCAAACGTCTGATCCGTAGTCAGAAATGATATCCATTTCACCACGGGCCCGTGATGAGGGGTTTGAGCAAAGGAACGGCGTCCCTTTTGGCAAGGATTTTCCGAGGAACCCTCAGCGCGTGGCCCGATGCAGGGCTACGGTGCCGAAAAGCAGGGTTTCATGGGTCACTTCGCGGAAGCCGGCCTGGCGCAGTTCGGCCGACAGCCCGGCGGCGTCGGGGAAGCCCGCGATGCTGGTGCCGAGGTACTTGTAGGCGCCGAAGTCCCCGGTGAGGAGTCCGGCGAGGACGGGGGAGACAAGCCGCACATGGATGAAGTGAAAGGGGGCGAACCAGGCGGCCGGCCGCGAGAACTCGAGGATGAGGACGGACCCGCCGGTCTTCACGACGCGACGGAGCTCGCGTAGCCCGCGCGCGCGGTCCTCGAAGTTGCGCACGCCGTAGGCGATCGTGACGACGTCGCAGGACTCGTCGGCCAGCGGCAGGTTCATGCAATCGCCGGACTTGAATTCGAGCGCGACGGCTGCCTTCCGCGCGCGCTCCCGGCCGAGCGCGAGCATCGGCTCGCAGAAGTCATACCCGACGACCGCGCAATCCGCCGGGAGCTCGCGACGCAGGGCGAAGGCCACATCCCCGCTGCCCGTGGCCAGATCCGCCACCGTCTTCGGCCGGGCGGCCTGCGCGGCCGCGACGAGTCGCTCGCGCCAACCGACGCAGAGACCGAGGCTCAGCACGCGGTTCGCGAAGTCGTACCGGGAGGCGATCCCGGAGAACATGCGTTGGACGGCGGTACCTTCGGGCATGGGTTCAAGTTCGGGACAAAGCACCGAAGGTCAAGCAGAGGGCTGGGGATAGGGCTTGGGCTAGGGCTAGGGCAGGGCAGGGACAGGGACAGGGTCAGGGACGGAGTCAGGGACAGGGTTGTTCGCTCGGTTGTACGGCTGACCCTTTCCCTGACCCTCAATGCCTCTGCCTTGTCACCGTGCCCCCGTGTCCCTTAACTAGACAAAAACTCCTCCGCCCATCAAGACGCGGTCTGGTAGACCGCGATGACCTGGCCGGGGGCGAGGCCGCGCTGGGTGTCGGTGAAACGGAGGCGGACGGAGCCGTCGGGCTGCGGGCTGAAACGTGCGGGGGTGGCGGGGTCGCGGTAGCGCACCCGCGCGAGGATGTCCTGCTCGCCGTCGACCGATCGGTTGATCCAGGTGAAGTCGCGCGCACCGGCCTCGCCGGTGTACAGCCACGGGGCGTCGGGCTTGTCGAAGGCGACGTGCAGGGTGTTGGTCGCGAAGTCTTTCTTCACGACGACGAAGTGCTCGTGGTCGGTGTTGGAAGGGAGCCCGATGCCTTTGCGCTGGCCGAGGGTGAAGCGATGCAGGCCGCGGTGCCGGCCGATTTCCTTGCCGGCGGCGTTCACGATCGGGCCGGGTGCGTCGGGGATATGTCGCTCAAGGAAGTCCTGGACGGGCACCTGGCCGAGGAAGCAGATGCCTTGGCTGTCTTTGCGTTCCGCGTTCGGGAGCTTGGCTTCGGCGGCGAGCCGGCGGACCTCGGGCTTGAGCAGATCCCCGATCGGGAAGATGGCCCTCGCGAGCTGTGCCTGGCGCAGCAACGCGAGGAAGTAGGACTGATCCTTGTTGGGGTCGAGGCCTTCGAGCAGGTCGAAGGTGCCGTCGGCGTTCTCGCGGCGACGCGCGTAGTGTCCGGTGGCGATGGCGTCATAGCCATCCGCCAGCGCCCGTCGCAGGAAGACGCCGAACTTCATCTCGCGGTTACAGATGATGTCCGGGTTCGGGGTCAGGCCATTCCGGTAGCCGTCGACGAGGTATTGGACCACGGTCTCGCGGTAGTCCTGGACGAGGTCGAGGATGCGGAAGGGCAGGCCCAGGTGCTCGGCCACGGCTCGCGCGTTGCGGACGTCATCCTCCCAGGGGCATTCGCCGGGGAAAGGCAGACCCTCCTCGTTCATCCAGGTCCGGAAATAGGCGGCATGGACCTCATGCCCCTGCTGCTTGAGCAGGAGCGCCGCCACGGCGCTGTCGACGCCGCCCGAGAGCGCTACGAGGATCCTGGACATCGGGTGGGGTCGTAAAGGAATCCGTCCGGCGAGGGAAGGGTCAAAGGAGGGTGGGGCGGGGCCGCGTTTCGGGGGGTCGGGGTGCGGACAGGGTTGCCCTAGGGGCGGGGAGGTGTTTGGCTGGGGTATGCGCCGCGGTTTCGCCCTCCTTTTCCTCAGCCTCGCCCCTCTCTTCGCCCAGAATGCCGCCCAGTTCGCCGGCATGCAGCAGGACCTAGCGGACCTGCGGAACGAGGTCGAGAAGCTCAAGCTGGAGAACGCTGACCTGCGCGATGCCCTGGCCAAGTCCAAGGCGGGACAAGCGCCGGCCGCCAACCAGGCCGAAACGGTCGCCAAGCTTCGGGCCGAGATCCTCGCGGAGGTCGACCGCCGGCTCAAACAGCAAGGCGTCGACGTCAACGCGGCGCTCGCCGAGCAGGCCCGTCAGGTCAATGCGGCGCTCGCCGGCAAGCCCGCCGCGCCGGTCGCCACCCGCCCGGCCGCGACCGCTCCGACGACCGCCGCCGACAAGCCCGCGGCGTCGGCCCCCGACGATGGCTTCCCGCCCGACATGCCCCGCACCGGCATCAAGGTCCGCGTGAAGTCCGGCGACAGCGTCAGCAAGCTCGCCCGCGTGCATGGTTCGAAATCCGAATGGATCCTCGCGGCCAACAAGCTCGCCAGCCCCGCCGCTCTGCGGGCCGACGTTGACATCTTCATCCCGCAGCCCGAAACCCCTCCTCGCTAAGCCCATGGCCACCCCTCCCAAGAAGTCCCTCGGTCGCGGACTCGGCAATCTCATCGGCGGCGGCGTCGCCAAGCCCGCCCAGCCTGCCCCGGCCGCGCCGGCGGCCGCCGCCACCCCCGCCGCGCCCGCGCCCGCCCCGGCCGCCGCGCCGAACGCCCTCGCGGTGACCGAGCTGCCGGTCGCCTCCATCGTCCCCAACCCGCACCAACCGCGTAAGGAGTTCGACGAGACCGCCGTCAAGGAGCTCGCCGAGTCCATCCGTTCCGAAGGGCTGCTTCAGCCTATCGTCGTGCGCAAGGTCAAGGGCGGCTACGAGCTCATCGCCGGCGAGCGCCGCCTGCGCGCCTTCAGGCACCTCGGCCAGAAGTTCATCCCGGTGCGCGTCATCGAGGCCAGTGACGCCACCAGCGCCGTGCTGGCGCTCCTCGAGAACCTGCAGCGGGCCGACCTCAACCCGGTCGATGAGGCCGTCGGCGTGGCCTCGCTGATGCGCGATTTCAACCTCACGCAAGAGGCGGTCGCCGATCGCCTCGGCAAGCCCCGCGCCAGCATCGCCAACCTCGTCCGCCTGCTTCAGCTCGACCGCGAGATCCTCGGTTACCTGGGCAAAGGGCAGCTCTCGACCGGTCACGCCAAGGTGCTGCTCGGGCTCGAGCAGCAGGCCCACCGCGTGCAGGTCGCCCGCCTGGTCGTCGAGAAAGGTCTCTCCGTCCGCGCGACCGAGGCCGAGGTCAAGGCGCTCGCCTCGACCAAGAAGACCGAGCGCAAGCGCGCCGAAAAGACCGTCGTCGCCGACGTCCAGAAGCGTCTCAGTTCCCATTTCTCCACGCCGGTCGCCGTTTTTCGCAAGGGCGTCAAGGGCACCATCGCCATCCCCTTCGCCAGCGACGACGAACTCGCCCGCCTGCTGGAGAAGATCGGGGTCAAGCTTTGAGTGGGCAAGTGGGCACGGTGACACGGTGACACGGGGTGATGAGGCGGTATTGCCGCCCATGGAAAGGAAGATAACCGCCTCGCTGTTTGCGGTAATCTCCCCTTGTCCCCCTGTCACCGTGCCAGCGTGTCCCCTGCGCTTTAAGCGCTGAGTTCCGCCGCGCGGAACTCAGTGCTTAAAGTGGCGCATGCCGGTGAAGACCATCGCCATGCCGCGCGCGTCAGCGGCGGCGATGACGTCGGCGTCCTTCACGGAGCCGCCCGGCTGGATGGCGCAGGTCGCGCCGGCGTCGGCCGCGGCGAGCAGGCCGTCGGGGAAGGGGAAGAAGGCATCCGAGGCGATGGCCGAGCCCTGCAGGGAGAGCTTGGCTTCGCCGGCCTTCCAGACCGCGATGCGCGAGGAGTCGATGCGCGACATCTGGCCGGCGCCGACGCTGAGGGTGCGTTCCTTGCCGGCGTAGACGATGGCGTTGGATTTCACATGGCGGACGACGCGCCAGCCGAAAAGCAGGGCGGTCATCTCATCGGCGGTCGGTTGGCGCTTGGTCACGACCTTGAAGTCGCGCGGGTTGACGGGCTTCTGGTCGCGGTCCTGGACGAGCACGCCGCCGATGACGGCGCGGACCTCGCGGAGGGTGTCGGCGCGGAGGCCGACCTTGGCGCGCATGAGGCGGAGGTTCTTCTTCTTCCCGAAGATCGCGAGCGCGTCGGCGTCGAACTCCGGCGCGATGATGACCTCCGAGAAGATCTCGGCGATGGCCTCGGCGAGACCCTTGTCGACCGTCCGGTTGGCCACGATGATACCGCCGAAGGGAGCCTGCTTGTCGGTCTCGAAGGCCTTGTGCCAGGCCTCGAGGAGGGTGTCGGCCGAGGCCACGCCGCACGGGTTGGTGTGCTTCAGGATGCAGACCGTCGGGCGCTCGAACTCGCCGATCAGGTAGGTCGCGGCGGTGATATCGAGGATATTATTGTAGCTGAGCTCCTTGCCCTGCAGCTGGTCGAAGGCCTCGTGGAAGGAACCGTAGAGGGCGGCCTGCTGGTGCGGGTTCTCGCCGTAGCGAAGGCGCTGGGCGAGCGACAGGGTGGTGGTGAAGCGGGCCGGGAGGCCGAGCACGTTGCCGAGGCCGGGCTGCGCCTGCGACTCGAGGTAGTTGGCGATGGCGGCGTCGTAGGCGGAGGTGCGCTGGAAGACCTTGAGGGCGAGCTCGCGGCGGAGTTCGCCAAGGGTTTCCGGGGCCTTCATCGCGGCCAGCACGCGCTCGTAGTCGGCCGGGTCGGTGACGACGGAGACAGAGGCGTGGTTCTTGGCGGCGCTGCGGAGCATGGACGGGCCGCCGATGTCGATGTTCTCGATGGCGTCCTCGAAGGAGCAGCCCGGCTTGGCGACGGTGGCCTCGAAGGGGTAGAGGTTCACGACGACGAGGTCGATCAGGTCGATGCCGTGCTTCTTGGCCTCGTCGAGGTGCTCGTGCGAATCGCGGCGGCAGAGCAGGCCGCCGTGGACTTTCGGGTGCAGGGTCTTGACGCGACCTTCCATGATCTCGGGGAAGCCCGTGTGTTCGCTGACATCGGTCACCGGCAGGCCGGCGTCGCGGAGCATCTTGGAGGTGCCGCCGGTCGAGAGGAGCTTGTAGCCGTGCTCCTTCACCAAGGCTTGGGCGAAGGGCAGGAGACCGGACTTGTCGCTGACGGAGAGGAGGGCGAGGGGCATGGCGAAAGAAAGCCAAGGGGTAGGGGGAGGGGTGGGGGTGGTCAAGAGTTAGGGGACAAGAGGACGGGTAATGGGGATGGGCTCAGATTCCGGAGGACGGAGTTCAGAGTACGGATTACAGAGCTCGGAAGGCATGCCTCCGTGGGCTGGGGAGGGCTAGGGGGATCTGCTTTTCTGTAATCTGTCATCCGTACTCCGTACTCCACTTGCTCCTGTTTCCCTAATCCTTGACCCTCACCCCCTTTTTCCCCTCTTTTGGGCTATGTCCACCGCTCTGTTGTTCTCCGGTCAAGGCGCCCAAGTCGTCGGCATGGGTAAGTCCCTGTATGAAGGCTCCCCCCTCGCCAAGGATCTCTATGACCGCGCGGCCAAGGTCCTGCCGTTCGACCTCCGGAAGGCCTGCTTCGAGGGTCCGGCCGAGCTCCTGACCGAGACCCGCGTCTGCCAGCCGGCCCTTTACGTCCAGGGGTACGCCATCGCCCAGATCCTCAAGGAACGCGGTAAGCTGGCCGGCCTCAAGGCCTGCTTGGGTCTGTCCCTCGGCGAACTGACCGCCTACGCGGTCGCCGGGGTCTGGGATTTCGAGACCGGTCTCAAGGTGGTCGCCGAGCGCGGCCGCCTCATGCAGCTGGCCTGCGACCAGACCAAGGGCGGCATGGCCGCGGTCATCGGCGGGACCCGCGAGGATATCTTCAAGCTCTGCGCGGCCTTCGACATCGATGCCGCGAACTTCAACTGCCCCGGCCAGGTCGTGATCTCGGGCGATGCCGAGAAGGTCGCCCAGGCGGTCGCCCGCGCCAAGGAGTTCGGCCCGTTCAAGCTGGTGAAGCCCCTCGTCGTCGCCGGCGCCTACCACAGCCGCCTGATGGAGCCCGCCCGCGCGGCCTTCGAGGCTTTCCTGCAGGGCGTCGAATTCAAGGCGCCCCAGGTGACCGTCTACTCCAACACCACCGGCGGCACCCTGTCCGCGCCGACCGACCTTCGCGCCGCCCTGGTCAAGCAGGTCGTCTCATCCGTGCTTTGGGAGGACGATTGCAAGGCCGCCGCGGCCTCCGGCATCACCCAGTTCTACGAGTGCGGCCCCGGTGGCGTCCTCGCCGGCATGATGAAGCGCACCGCCCCCGAGGCGCCGGTCGCCTCCCTGCACGAATTCGCCGACCTCCCGGCCTAATCCGCCTCCAGTGGGGCTAACGCTGGACAACCGCCCCGCCCCCCTCCCTAGTAGACCCTCTCGGACATCTTCAGCCTTTGCCCTCCGTAATCAGAACTCCGTAATCTGTCCTCTCTCCTTCCCGTGTCCCTCGACCATATCCGTAACTTCTGCATCATCGCGCATGTCGACCATGGCAAGACGACGCTGTCCGACCGCCTGCTCGAGCACACGAAGACGATCGAGAAGCGCCAGATGAAGGAGCAGCTGCTCGACGCGATGGACCTCGAGCGCGAGAAGGGCATCACGATCAAGTGCCACCCGGTGACGATGAACTTCACCGCGCCGGACGGGAAGCAGTACATCCTCAACCTCATCGACACCCCGGGTCACGTCGACTTCGCCTACGAGGTCTCCCGCTCCCTGGCGGCCTGCGAGGGCGCCGTCCTGCTGATCGACGCTTCCCAGGGCGTCGAGGCCCAGACCGTCGCCAACGCGACGCTCGCGATGAACCAGGGCCTCGAGATCGTCCCGGTCATCAACAAAGTCGACCTCCCCAGCGCCCGGCCCGAGGAGGCCCGCCGCCAGGTCGAGGATATCCTCACGATTCCCGCGCAGGACGCCGTGCTGGCCTCAGGCAAGTCGGGCATCGGCATCGACGACATCTTCGCCGCGATCATCCGGCGCGTGCCGCCGCCCCGCTGGGCCGACTACCCGCAGCACCGCGCGCTGGTCTTCGATTCGCTGTTCGACTCCTACAAGGGCGTGATCAGCTACGTCCGCGTGTTCTCCGGTACCTTCAAGGCCGGCCAGACGATCGAGCTGATGTTCAACGGCGTCCGCTCCGTCATCAAGGAAGTCGGCGTCTTCTCCCCGAAGATGAAGCCGCAGGACGAGCTGGGGCCCGGCAGCGTCGGCTACATCGTCATCAACATCCGCGAGGTCGCGGACGTGAAGGTAGGCGACACCATCACCCTCGCCGCCGACCCGGCCAAGGAGCCGGTCCCGGGTTTCAAGGAGGTCCGACCCATGGTCTTCAGCGGCATCTACCCGCTCGACACGGCCGATTACGAGAAGCTCAAGTCCTCGCTGGGGAAGCTCGCGATCAACGACTCGTCGCTGACCTACACGGCCGAGAGCTCGACGGCCTTGGGCTTCGGTTTCCGTTGCGGGTTCCTCGGACTGCTGCACATGGAGATCGTCCAGGAGCGCCTGCGCCGCGAGTACGACCTCGACATCCTCTCCACCTACCCGTCGGTCGTCTACAAGGTGTTCACCACCGACGGCAAGGAGCTGATCCTCGACAACCCGGTGATGATGCCCGACGCCACGTCGATCGAGCACATCGAGGAGCCGACGATCCGCGCCCACATCCATATCCCCGGCACGTCCATCGGCGACATGCTCGCCCTGGTCCAGGAGAAGCGCGGCATCTGCGAGCGCACCGAGACCATCGACGGCGAGCGCGTGGTGCTGGTCTGCCTGCTGCCCCTGAACGAGATCCTCGTCGACTTCAACGACCGGATGAAGTCCATCACGCGCGGCTACGGCTCGATGGACTACGAGCTCGGCGAGTACGTGACCTCGGACCTGGTGAAGATGGACATCCGGGTGAACGAGGAGCCGGTCGACGCCTTCTCCTCGATCGTCCACGCGACCAAGGCCGAAGGCCGCGGCCGCGCGCTCTGCGAGAAGCTCAAGGAGCTCCTGCCGCGTCAGCTCTTCAAGGTCGCGATCCAGGCGGCGATCGGGTCCAAGGTCATCGCCCGCGAGACCCTCGGCTCGGTCGGCAAGGACGTGACGGCCAAGTGCTACGGCGGCGACATCACCCGCAAGCGCAAGCTCCTCGACAAGCAGAAGGAGGGCAAGAAGCGGATGAAGCAGATCGGCAAGGTCGACATCCCGCAGGAGGCCTTCATCAAGATCCTCAAGAACGAGGACTAAGCCCGGCCGGCCCGATTCCAGGCTTTCCCTCCGGGGCGGGGCTGCTAACTTGGCGGTCCCCGGCCATGTTCTCGATTTTCGCCTCCAAGGCGGGCAAGACCCGCAAGATCGCCAAGCAGCTCCTGTGGTTCTCCAAGAAGATCGACCTCTACCGCCGCGACGTGCTCCCGCCGGCCGACCTGGCCGAGCAGCTCGAGCGGGCGGCCGAGTTGCGCGCCAAGGTCAAGGCGAAGCCTTTCCAGCTGGTCGAGGTGGAGACGGCGATGGACCGCCTGCACGGCGTGATGTGCCGCAACGGCGGCATGATCTACCCGGTCAGCGCCGGCACGGACTACACCGACATGGTCATCATGGCCGCGATCGTGGCCGGGGCTATCCGCAGCTTCTTCCTGCAGCCGTTCAAGATCCCGACGAATTCGATGTGGCCGACCTACAACGGGATGACGTCCGAGGTGCGCCAGCCCAACGATCCGGTCCCCGGCTTCGGCGAGCAGGCGCTCCGCAAGGTGACGCTCTGGGCCTCGACCTACGTGATCCCGGCCGAGGCTTCCGGCGAGGTCGGCCTCCCGGTCGATTATCGGCGTTATGCGGATGGTTCCTTCCAGATCGGGCTGCGCCCCAAGGTGAGCGCCCCCGACGGCGGCCTGCTGCGCGGCACGACCGATACGTACGAGGTGGACATCGGCGGCCACACGCAGGCGATCGCGATGCCGGGCGACTTCGGTTTCGAAGGGGTGCTGCTGCGCACCTATTTCCCGACCGAGGCCGCGTTGCCTCTGCGCCGCCAGGACGCCGATCGCTGGCAGGCGGTCTTCCGCAAGGCCATGGCGGAGGGGCGGATCAAGCAGACCCCGGCCGGTTCGGTGCTGCTGACGGGCCGCAAGGCCGTCCGCGGTGAGCCGCTCCTGAACTTCGATATCCTGACGGGAGACATGCTGTTCGTCGACCGGGTATCCTACAACTTCGTGGCCCCGAAGCGCGGCGACACCTTCGTCTTCCGCACGAACAACATCCCCGGGCTCAACGACCGCTTCGGTAATCCCTCGCAGAACTATTACGTCAAGCGGTTGGTCGGCGTACCCGGCGAACGCTTGCGCGTGAACGCGGAAGGTCAGCTCCAGGTCAACGGCGTCGCTTTGAACGCCCCGGAGCCGATCGCGGCCAACAATCGCCGGGAGGTTTCCGCCGGTTATTATGGTTACCTGCCCGAGGTCGGCGGCGACCGCTATGCCATTCCGCTGAACGAGGAGCACACCGTGCGCGACCATCATTATTTCGCGATGGGCGACAACTCCGCCAACAGCTACGACTCCCGTGGCTGGGGCGAGGTCCCCGAGGGTGATGTCGTCGGCCAGCCCCTCTTCATCCTACACCCGCTCACCGCCCGCTGGGGCTGGGCGAAATGAGCGAGGATGGCGGGGCGGCTTTGCCGCCGTTCTTTCACGCCCTGGCGACGTTCAGCTGCAAGGCGAACCGGCTGTACCGTGTTTATCTCCTGCCCCAGGAGTGGGTTTTTGTCTGGGCGGGGAAAGGCGGGGAAGGGGCGGCGGGCGCCTTGGCGACGGCGAGGTCGGGCGCCCCTGCGCGCGGGCTGGGAGCCGCTTTGGCTCGGGTGCTCGATCCGACGGAGCAGAACTTGGCACGGCTGGAAAAACTGGATTCGACTCCCTTCGAGGCGCAAATCGCCGACCACCCGTTGAATCTGCGCCTGCCGGTAGCCGGTTTCACGGAAGCCCGCTTCTGTCCGCGTTCCGATGCGCACGCCCGTTTGTTCTCCGATCATCACCATCAGGCGCGGCTGTTCCTCCGTCACCGCGCGGTCGGCAAGTATCGGTTGGGCTTGCAGACGGTCGAGGAGACGCAGCTGGCGATGCGCGAGGTGCCGCGCCGTCTGGGGGCGCTGGGGGTGGTCGTCCGGCTTGAGCTCGCCCCGCCGGAGCGCGAGCAACCTTGCGGCTGTGTCTTTTGCCGTCGAATCCGCGAGGGCGCGTGAGCTACCCCTCGCTTCGCCTGATGTCCTGGAATCTTTACCGCCACTATAAGGGTAACCACTACCTCAGGCTCGGGGTGGCGGCGCATTCGGAGGACCTCTCGCCGCACGTGGTCTATCGCTGTCTCTATGATAATCCCTCGGCGCGGACGTGGCTCCGCCCGCAGAGAATGTTCGAGGAGACGTTGGATGACGGCCGTCCTCGCTTCACCCCGGTAGCACGGGTGCGCCTCGTCCAGCCCGAGGATCACGCGACGGTCCTGGCTTTTGGTCACGACGCTTGGGGTGAAGGGAAGACGCTGGCGGAGTTCATCGCCGGCTACGACCAGAGCCGTAATCACCTGCGTGGCACGCGTTACCTCCTGGAGACCTTGGAGGGCGTGCCCGTCGCGGGGCTGAATACCTTGCGTTTTCGCCAAGGCCTGATGGGCCTCGCCTCCGTCGCGACCGACCCCGCTCACCGAGGCAAGGGTTATTCCGCGCTCCTCGTCCGGGCCGTCATGGAACTCCATCGCTTCCTGCACGGCGATGTTCGCTTCCTGCTGTTCTCCGAAGTTCCGCCGTCGGTCTACGAACGCCACGGCTTCCGGGTGCTCCCGCCGGAACACCAGCGTTTCCAGCCCTCCGTGGCGATGGCCACCGGCGAGGCGCCGCTCTCCGCCGCCGAGGCCGATGCGCTGAAGGCCTATTTTTAGCCCCTGAAAGACTTCAGGCGCCAGGCGGCGTCGGCCTCGCGGTCCGTGCGGAACTCGATCACGCGCACGCCCTTGCCGCGACGTTCGAGGTGGCGGGCGAGTCCGGCCCACGTCGCGGCGAGGTCGTGGCGCACGCCGTGCGCGGCGCAGAGTTTGCCGAGGTCGGCGGCCTGAGGGGTGCCCCAGAGCTGCTCGAAGTGCCGGGTCTCCTGCGCGACGGGCAGGTGGTTGAAGATGCCGCCGCCTTGGTTGTTGATGACGAGGACGGTGAGGTCGCCGGCATGGCCGTAGGCGGAGAGCAGCGCGTTGCTGTCGTGTAGGAACGTGAGGTCGCCGCAGAGGAGCACGGTGCGGCGCCCGTCGAGCGAGGCGCCGAGCGCGGTGGAGACGGTGCCGTCGATGCCGTTGGCGCCGCGGTTGCAGAGGACTTCCGGCCCTGGACCCGCGGGGTGGGAGAACCACTCGAGGTCACGGATGGGCATGCTGCTGCCGACGAAGAGGCGGTCGTCCGGGCCGAGGGCGGTCTCGAGCTGCGCGATGACGCGGCCTTCGAACGGCCAGTCGACCGCCACGACCTTCTCCAGGCGGCGCACGGCCTTGGCTTGGGCTTTCTGCCAGTGGCGGAGCGTGGCGCTGGCCGGACGCGCGGCCACCTCGCCCCCCGGCGTGAGCGTGCCATCCAGTCGCGTCCAGCGTCCGTGGGTGGTGTCCGTGTTCTCGCCCGGACGACCGACCAGCAACATGAGCGGGTCCGCTTGGCGTAGCCACCCGCGCAGCGACTTGCTCGTCGGCAAAGGTCCTACCACCACGACCGCCTCGGGCGCCAGCGACTTCGCGGTCTTTTCGTCGCGCAGGATGAGGTCGTAGGCCGTGATCGACCGACCCGTCCCAGCTAGGTCGCCGCGGAGCGTGCCGGCGCCGTCCGCCAGGATCGGCCAGCCCGTCAGTTCGGAGAGCTCATGCAAGGCCCGGGCGCTCTCATGGCGGTCGGCGAAGGCGTGCGGACCCACGACAATCGCTCCCCGCTCGGTGCGGGGGAGGAAGCCGGCCACCACGGCGGGGGTCAGCGTCGGCTGGACTTGCCCAGCGGCCGGCAAGGTCGTGAAGGCCTCGAGATCGAGGCCTGACGGGGTCTGGAAGCCCTTTTCAGGCTGGGAGGGCGGCAGAGGGTCCCGGAAGGGCAGATTGAGGTGCACCGGGCCCGGCAGGGGGCCTTGGGCGCGTTGCCAGCCATCGACCAGCAGTTGCCGCCAGTGGCGGAGGAGGTCGAGTCCGTTCCCGGGCACCGCGGCCTCGGCGGCCCAGACCGGAAAAGCGCCGAAGAGCCCGTTCTGGGGGATGGTCTGGCCGGAGTGGCATTCGCGCAGCTCCGGGGGGCGGTCGGCGGTCAGCACGAGCAGCGGGGTCGCCGACAGACGTGCCTCCACCACGGCCGGGAGGTAGTTGGCGCCCGCGGTGCCCGAGGTGCAGAGCAGGACGGCCGGACGGCGCGTGGCCTTGGCGATGCCGAGCGCGATGAACCCGGCGGAGCGTTCATCAAGCGCGACCGTGACCTTGAAATCCCCGTGAGCGGCGAAAGCGTGGGCGAGCGGGGTCGAGCGGGAGCCCGGTGAGATTACCACATGCGTCAGCCCGCAGCGGCGGAGCGTACGCACCCCCACGGCGCCCCAGAGGGCGTTCGTGTTGAGGAACTTGGGCGAACGGGCCATCAGTCCGAGGTAATCACCCACGGGTAGGGTGACAAGCGTTCGGTTGAAATAGGGTTTAAGTCCCGATGATTTCCGCTAAGTTTGGCCCGGAATGGAGATCCTTACGACGCTCTGGCCCTTGGTGGTCGGCCTCCTGTGTTTGGCGGGGCTCGTCCACGCCATCTTCGTCGGCATGACCTTCGCCGTGGACGATCGTCATGTCCGCGTACGTTTCTACGGTTGGACGGCGCGCAAGGTAGCCCTCGCCGACCTCGCGTACGCCGCCCGCGATTGGCCGATCGCCAAGATGTTGATCAACGAGCACTGGACCAACACCTTCACCTCCAGGCGGATCATCCTGCTGCGCCGTCGGACCGGCCTCTTCCGCAACTTCCTGATCAGCCCGCCCGATCCCGCCGCCTTCCTGGAGGAACTTCGGACGCGGGGCGTGGTCATCCAACCATGAGATTCCCCGCGCCCCTCGTCCTGCTTTTCGCCGCCGTCATGAGCGCCGCCGAACCCGTCCGGTTCTTCGCGATGGACACGGCCGCGCGTCAGGCCCCCGCCGAAGCCGCCGCCGTGCTCGCCGAACTCGGCTACGATGGCTTCGGTGGGCGGCCCGCGACCGCGAAGGCCTTCGCAGCGGAGCTGGGCAAGCGCCAGGTGGCCTTCGTCAACGCCTACCACGTCACGAAATTCGCGCACGACGCCGCGGAACTCCCCGCCGACCTCGTCCAGGCCATCCAAGCGCTCGAAGGCCTCGGCGCCACCTTGTGGCTCGGCATCCAGCAGGTCCGGCTGCCCGTGGGAATCAAGGCGGGCCCGACCACCGGCGATACCGTCGTCGTCCCGGCGCTGAAGCAGGCGCTCGTCCTGGCCAAGGCGAAGCGCGTGAAAGTCTCGCTCTACCCGCACGCCGGTTTCTGGGCCGAGAGCGTCGATACCTGCCTGCGCGTGGCGAACGCGGTCGACGACCCCGACCTCGGCGTCACTTTCAACCTCTGCCACTGGCTCAAGGTCGAAGGGGCCGAGCGTGACCCGGTCCCGGTCATCAAGGCCGCCTTGCCCCGGCTGAACTTCATCACGATCAACGGCGCCGACGGCGGCGACACGCGCAAGCTCGGCTGGGATAAGTTGATCCAGCCCCTCGGGCGCGGCAGCTACGACGTGAAGACCTTCGTGGCGAACGCCCGCGCCGCCGGCTATCGCGGCCCCTTCGGCTTCCAAGGCTATGGCATCAAGATGGACCCGAAGGCGCTTCTGAAAGAAACGATGGAAGCGTGGAAGGGGATGGTTAAGTAGGGGGGTAGGGGATAGGGGATGGGGGATGGGGGATAGAGAAGGGGCATGTGGGCACGGTGACACGGGGAGATGGGGTTGTGCTGCGGCCTTCGGCCGCGAAGGTGGCGCACAGCGCCTGCTTCCCGGCTCGCCATCATCTCCGCGTCCGCCAAGTGTTGGGACATGGAGACGTTCGCCCGGTGGTGCGCCATCCTCATCGAGGTGTTCGTGAAGGCGTTCATATTGATGGGTTGCTGGTTTTTCGGGCATTTCGCTTTCCAGGGCTGGTGGGGGGACTACCGTTTCAGTCCTCAACTCCTGCCTGTCACGGCGTTCTGCGTGGCCTTTGCCGCCCTGATGGTCACGCCGCGGCGCTGGGTGCCATCTCGATGGCTGCAGGATGTCACCTTGCGCAGGAGGGTGTGCATTGCCCTGACCCTGTGCGCCCCGTTGGCTCACGCTGCCTCGCTCTTATTCAGCGATATCTCTTACCTGCTTTCCTCGTGGGGGGAATGGGTGGAGGTTCTTCGCGTCACGGTCATCCTCTTTGCCGTGTTGGCGAGCCGTTGGTGGGCGGTTGAGCCCCCCGTGAGTCCTTACTTGAGGCTCCGTGCCGCGTTGCTGCCTCTGCTCCTGTTTTTGGTGTACATCGGTACCCATCCAAAGCACCGGGAGGGCGGAATTGCCTGGTTTTACTACCTGCTGGTCGCCATCGTCGTGCTTGGCATTACATTCACATTCAGGCGCGGGCAGGGGCGAGGGCTGAATCTTGAGTCTAAGGCTGAATAGGATGAGGTCGAGGGGATAGAGAAGGGGGCATGTGGGCACGGTGACACGGGGACATGGGGTTGTGCTGCGGCCTTCGGCCGCGAAGGCGGCGCAATGCGCCTGCTTCCTTTCCGCTAACCGCCTACCGCTTGCCGCCAACCGCTTGTTTTACCAACAAAGAACCCCGGTCGCCCGGGGTTCGTGGACCGCTTATTTGGCGGCGTGCTCCTTGGCGTGCTCGGCCAGCGGGTCGTAGGCGAAGTCCTTCTTGAGGTCGCGCCAGGAAGCGTGGACGTGGTTGGCGCCGCCTTGGAAGTTCACGAGTTCGAAGAGGAAGGTCGGGCCCTGGATGCTGTAGTAGTGGGCCTCGCCGACCTCGAGGCCGCCGTTCCAGGCGAAGACGAGGGACTCCTTCACGGCTTCGATGGCCTTGAGCTCCTTGGCCGCGAAGTCCGGGCGGGTCCGGCTCACGTATTCGAAGATCAGCTGACCTAGGATCTGGCGCTGGGCCTCGTTGAGCTCGGTCGCCGGGATGCCTTGGTGCTTGATGATGCCGTTGGCGCGCTGCTTGTTGCCGGTGAGGATGTCCTTGAAGGGGTCCTTGGCGAGGAAGGCCTTCTTGCGCTGTTCCGCGGTGAGCGACTTGGCGAGCTGGCGACCGAGGTCGTCCTCGAACTTCAGCAGTTCGAAGCCGACGGGACCGGGCTGACCTTCCTTGATCTTGCCCGGATTGCTGGCGAAGAACGACGGGGTGGAACTCACCAGCTCGCCGTCGACCAGCGTGAAGTTCAGCGAGAGGTGGTGGCCTTCCCAGCGGAAGCCCCAGGTGCCCTTGGCGTCAGGCGTCCCGAAGATCGACACGAAGTAGTTCTCGGCGTCGCGCAGCGGGCCGGAGCCTTTCTCCAGCTCGAGCAGCACCTGTTCGAGGGCCATGATGGATTCGGCCTTCATGTGGCCGCGGCCGCTCAGGGCGACGGACAGGATGGCCTGGGCGAAGTGACGCTGGCCCGGATTCATGGCCTTGAGCGGGAGACCCTTGCGGGCGGCCGGCACGAAGATCCAGTTCGTGCGCTCAGTGTCGTCGAACTTGAAGGTCGCCTGGGCTTTCTGCTCGGCCGAAAGCGAGCCGAGGAACGCCTGGGCCGAGGAGGCGAGCTCCTCGCCGGCGGTGTGGGCGAGCGCGGAGGGGAGGGCGAGCGCCAGCAGACAGAGCGTCGCGAGGGTGCGGGGGAGGGAACGCATGGGGATGGGTCAGGGACAGGGGTTTAGGGGAAGGGTTCCGGGAGGGCGAGGCTGAAGCGGGCCGGGACAGGGCGCCAGGGCTAGGGACAGGGCTAGGGACAGGGGGTAGCCTCAGGACATTCTGAAACAAAGCAGTTAAGGGCGCCAAGTTTCGCCGGCCCAAGCCCAAGCCCAAGCCCAAGCCCAAGCCCAAGCCCAAGCCCAAGCCCATGTAGATTACTTCTTTTCCTCGCTGAGCTTTTGCGCGGCCTTTTCCCAGTCGGCGGTGGCGGCCTGGAGGGCGTCGGTCGTGGCCTTGAGGTCGGCGTTGAGCTGCTGGACCTTGGCGCCCTGCGCGTAGGTCGCGGGGTCGGCGAGCTCGGTGGTCAGCTGGGTTTGCTTGGCCTCGAGGTCGGCGACGAGCTGCTCCAGGCGGCTGACTTCTTTCTCAAGTTTGCGGAGGTCGGCGCCGGAGAGCTTGGTCGGGGCGGGGGCGGGCGCCTTCTCGGCCTTCGGGGCCTCCGCCTGCTTGGGGCGGCCGTCGGTGAAGCCGGCGGTGAGGGCGGCGCGTTCGTTGCCGGCCTTGGACTTCTCGAGGTAGTAGGCGTAGTCGCCCGCGTACGGCGTCAGTCGGCCGGAGTGGACGTGGAGCACCGTCTTGGCGATCTGCCGGATGAAGTGCACGTCGTGGCTCACGAAGAAGAGCGTGCCTTCGTAGGTCTGCAGGGCGGCGATGAGCGCATCGATCGACATGATGTCGAGGTGCGTCGTCGGCTCGTCCATGAGCAGGAAGTTCGGCGGGTTGATCAGCAGTTTGACGAGCGCGAGGCGGGATTTCTCGCCGCCGGAGAGGACGGAGACCTTCTTGTGCACGTCGTCCTTGCGGAAGAGGAAGGTGCCGAGCATGCCGCGGGCCTGCTGCTCGGTGAGCTGGTTCTCGTTGGTGCGCAGCTCCATCACGTTCTCGAGGACGGTCAGCTTCGGGTTGAGGTTGTCGACGCGGTTCTGGGCGAAATAGCCCGTGATGACGTTGCCGCCTTCCTCGCGCAGGCCCCCGTTGATCGGGATGACGCCGGCGAGGATCTTGAGGAGCGTGGACTTGCCGGCGCCGTTCGGGCCGACAAGCACGGTGCGCTGGCCGCGCTCGCATTCGAAGTTGAGGTCCTGGTACACGACATGGTCGCCGTAGGCCTGCCGCACGTGCTCGAGCTTCATGACCTTCAGGCCGGAGCGCGGCGGCTGCGGGAACCGGAACTGGATCTTCTTCAGGTCATCCTCGGGCTCGTCGATCGCGACCTCCTCGAGGCGGGCGATCTGCTTCTCCTTGGACTTGGCGCGCGAGGCCATCGAAGCCTTGGCGCCGAAGCGGTCGACGAACGTCTGGAGGTGCGCGATCTCGCGCTGCTGGTTCTTGAACATCGCCTGCTGGCGTTCCTTGCGGGCCACGCGCTCGACGAGGAAATCGTCATAGTTGCCCGTGTACTCATGCAGGCGCTGGCCGCGGAGCTCGATCATGCCCGTGCAGAGGGCGTTGAGGAAGGCGCGGTCGTGCGAGATGACGACGAGGCCCCCGGGGTAGCGGGTCAGGTAGTCCTGGAACCAGAGCAAGGCCTCGAGGTCGAGGTGATTGGTCGGTTCGTCGAGCAGGAGGAGGGTCGGCTCGCTGACGAGCAGGCGGGCGAGGTGGGCGCGCATGACCCAGCCGCCGGAGAAGGTCTTGGCGAGCTTCTCGTGGTCGGTCTCGCGGAAGCCCAGGCCGGCGAGGATCTTCTTGGCGCGCGGCTCGAGGGTGTAGTCGATATCCCAGTCGTCGTCGTTCTCGGGTTCCAGTTTGCCGCCGCTGGTCGCGATCTGCAGGATGGTCTCGTCGCCGACGGGCGCACTCTCCTGGGGGAGGAAGCCGAAGTTCGCGCCGCGTTCCCACTCGATGAGACCCTCGTCCGGCTGATCCTTGCCGAGGATGATGTTGAAGAGGGTGGACTTACCCGCGCCGTTGGCGCCGACGAGGCCGAGGCGATCCGTCCGGGCGATGTTCAGCGAGACCTCCGCGAACAAGGTGCGGGGCCCGTAGGACTTGGAGACATTGGCGATCGTCAGCATCGAAAAGGCGATAAAGTGCGGTGAAGGCGGAAAGACAAGGGGATTGGGGGTGGTCCAGAGGGAGCACGTGGGCATGGTGACATGTGGGCACGGGGTTGCGCCGCGGCCTTCGGCCGCGAATGCGGCGCCCAGCGCCGGCTTCCTTTCGGTTTCCCGCTTTTGACTCCCATTCCCGGTTCCCAGCCCCGTGTCCCGTGCCCCCGTGCCCACTTCCCCCCGCGTTTACGACCACTTCAACTTGCTCCGGAGCACGTCGAAGTGGGTGAGGGTCTTGGGGCGGAGGAGCGTGAGCTGGACCTTGGCGGTGCGGATGCCCAGCGGCAGGCGGCCCTGGGCCTCGAGCGTCGGGCGGCCGTCCACGGAGAGGCCGAGTTGTGCGCCGTCCTCGCTGCTGATCTCCAGTTCGGTCTCGCCATCAAAGATGACCGATCGGTTCGAGAGGGTGTGGGCGCAGATCGGGGTCAGGACGATCACGGCGGCGGCGGGGTCCACGAGCGGGCCGCCGGCGGCGAGGTTGTAGGCGGACGTGCCCGTCGGCGTGGCCAGGATCAGGCCGTCGGCGCGGTACTCGTTCACGCGGGCACCGTCGGCGCGCACGGCGAAGCGGCCCATGCGGAAGACGTCGCGCGTCTTCAGGACGACGTCATTGAGGGCGAGGGTGAAGGTGCCGTCGGCGAAGCGGACTTCCAGGAGCGCGCGGTGTTCGCGGCGAAAATCGCCGGCGAGGATCGAGCGGATCGAGGCCCCGACGTCCTCCTCGGGGTAGGCCGCGAGGAAGCCGAGCTTGCCGCGGTTGATGCCGAAGAGCGGCACACCTTCGAGGGCGGCGGGTTCGGCGACCCCGAGGAAGGTGCCATCGCCGCCGACCACGCAGCAGGCGTCCGCCCCGCGGAGCGTGGCCCGGTCGACCGGCCAGGCGTCGGCCAGGATCAGCTCGACGCCGGCTTCGCGGGTGGCTTCCTGCACGGCGCGGACGATGTCCTCGACACCGGACTTGGTGCGATTGACGACGAGCGCGAGACGGCGGAGGGCCATAGATGACGACTAGCCCGGCGGGCGGAAAGGGCAAGGACAAGCCGGCTCGCGGGCCGATGGAGACCCTTATTTCGTGGTCTTTTCCGCCTTGGGGCTGACGAAACCGAGGCGGTAGTTCAGCCAGACGACGAAACGGTTGCCGCCCAGGTGACGGACCTGGACGGGGTCGGCGAGACCCGCGATCTCGAGGCGCATCTCGCCCTCCGGCAGGTAGGCTTTGGCGCTGGCGACGTCCTCCTTGATCTGGCGGAGCAGTTCGTCGCGGTGGTCCTCGGCCGAGGCCAGACCGTAGGCGATCGCGCCGACGCGGCTGCGCTCATCCTCGTTCTTGGGGTCGACCAGGTCGCTGGCCTTGGCCCGGAGGATCTCGACGGTCTTCAGGCCGTTCTCGGCGGGGCCGCGCAGGGAGTAGCGCGCGGTGGCCACCACGGGTTGATCCGCCTTCGGTTCCTCGTCCTCGCCGCTCAGGATGCTGAAGCTGGATTTGCCGCCGCTCTTCCGGACGGGGGCGGCGAAGGTGCGGTCGAGTTCCCGGGCTTCCCACCCATCCTGACCCTCGAAGCGCTTGCGCAAGGTCTCCAGGATCGCCTCCAAGCGCGCGTCCACCGCGGCCCGGTCCTTGCCCTTGATCGCAAGCTCCAGCGTGGTCCCGAGGAAATCGGCGGCGACCTCGGCCTGCACGCGCTGCACGCGGTCCGGGGCGATGCCGGAGGCTCCGGGACCGACGTAGTCGCCGCCCGCCCGGGCGAGGTCGGGACGAAGCAGGGACAAGGTGGTGAGCAGGGCGACGGTCAGCGAGCGCATGCCTGCGGTATAGGTGATGGACGGCGAGGGGCAAGCCCGTGTGCGGGCTTGCGGGGCGGCGGCCCAGCTTCACTCTGCGCGCATGGGCTGGGCCGACCTGCGCAAACATCTCCTGCTCTGGATCCTCGGGGTGGGTGGTATCGTGGTGTCGGTCGCGGTCATCCTGATGCTCAAGGACCGGCTCGATGAGCTGGGCCGGACCAACGCCACCCAGGAGGTCTTGCAACGACTCGCCGCCGCCGCGCCCGCCAGCCCGTCGGGTCCGCCGCGCCCGGAAGAGGTCCGTCGGCGCGAGCTGACGCGCGTCGCGCGGTCCGTGGTGCCGCCGGAATATTTCCAGAACGGCCGGATCTACGATGCCTGGAACCGCGAGCTCCGGGTGACGTTCAGCCGGCTGGGCGGGGTGGAGTTTCGCTCCGCCGGTCCGGATGGCCGGTTCGACACCGCGGATGACCTGACGGCGACCGCGCGTTGATCCTCAGGCGACCGAGGCGAGGGCCTCGGCGACCTTGGAGACATCGGTGCCGCCGCCCATCGCGGCGTCCGGCTTGCCGCCGCCCTTGCCGCCCAGCTTGCCGCAGGCATCGGTGACGATCTTGCCCGCGGCCTTGCCGGCCTTGATGGCCTCGGTGCCGCAGTTGGCCACCAGCGAGACCTTGTCGCCGAAGACGGCGGCGAGGACCACGACGGCGGCGGGGCCGACCTTGCCGGCCACCTTGGCGCCGAGGTCGCGGAGATCGTTGGGTGTCTCGGCGCTCACCTGGGCGACGACGTACTTCAGGCCCGCGCGGTCCCCCGCCTTGGCGGCGAGGGTGTCGGCGAGTTGCGAGGATTCCTTGTCGCGGTAGACCTTGAGTTTCTTCTCGAGGGCGGCGGACTGCTCCATGACCTGCTCGAGGCGCTTGAGGAGGTCGGCCACCGGGGTGTTGGTCGCGGCGGCGAGCGACTTCAGCAGCTCGGCGTCGGCGCGGGCGCGCTCGTAGCCGGCGAGGCCGGCGACGGCTTCGATGCGGCGGACCCCGGCGGCGATGGCGTTCTCGCCGACGATGCGGAAGAGGCCGATCTCGCCGGTGCGGCGGACGTGCGTGCCGGCGCAGAGTTCCATCGACCAGCCGTCGAGACCCGTGGGCGTCCCGCCGACCTGGACGACGCGCACGAATTCGCCGTACTTGTCGCCGAAGAACTGCATGATGTCCGGGCGCCCCTTCACGTGGGCGTACTTCACCTCGGTCCAGGACACCGGCTCGTCGGCGAGGACGCGTTCATTGACCAGCTTCTCGATGTCGGCCAGCTGGCCCGGCGTGAGCGCCTGGCCGTTGAAGTCGAAGGTCAGCTTGGTCGGGTCGACCGCCGAGCCCTTCTGGGAGGCTTCCTGGGAGACGACCTCGTGGAGCGCCCAGTGGAGGAGGTGCGTCACCGTGTGGTGGCGCTGGATGGCGTCGCGGCGGGCCCGGTCGACGGCGATCTCGACCGTCGCGCCGGTTTCCGGGGCATCCTCGCCGTCGAGGAAGTGGAGCCAGGTCTGGCCGGACTTCTGGGTGTCGGTGACGCGCCACTGGCGGCCGCCGAGGGTGATGATGGCGGAGTCGCCGACCTGACCGCCCATCTCGGCGTAGCAGGGGGACTTATCGAGGATGACCGCCGAGCGGTCCTTGATCCTGGCGACCTGGGCGACCTTGGCCGGCGTGGCGAGGGCGTCGTAGCCGACGAAGGCCGTCGGGTGGTCGGAGCCGATGTCGGACAGCGTGATGACCTCCTTCTTCTGCGCGGCGCGGGCGCGATTACGCTGCTCTTCCATCAGTTTCTCGAAACCGGCGCCGTCGACCGTGAGGCCGCGTTCGCGCGCCATGAGCTGGGTGAGGTCAAGCGGGAAGCCCTGCTCGTCGTAGAGGCGGAAGGCGATGGCGCCGGAGATGACACCGCCCGCCTTGAGTTTGCCGGCTTCGTCGTCGAAGAGGGCGATGCCCTTGTCGAGGGTGCGGTTGAAGGATTCCTCCTCGATGCGGATCACGTCGGCGACGACGGCGCGGCGGGTGCGGATCTCGGGGAAGACGTCGCCCATCGTGTCGGCGAGCACGCCCACGAGCTGGTGGAAGAAGCCGTTCTTCAGGCCGAGCGTGCGTCCGTAACGGACCGCGCGGCGCAGGATGCGGCGCAGGACGTAGTTACGGTCGGAGTTGCCCGGCTGGATGCCGTCGGCGATGGCGAACGAAAGCGTGCGGATGTGGTCGGCGATGACGCGGAAGGCCACGTCGTCCTTCTCCTGCTGCGTGTCGCCGATCGAGCCGGCGGCGGGCAGGGTGGAGCCGTATTTCTTGCCGGAGAGCTCCTCGAGGCGGCGGAAGAGCGGGGTGAAGACGTCGCTCTCGTAGTTGGAGATCACGCCGGAGAAGTCCTTGAAGTTCTTCGTGCACTGCATGATGCCGCTGACGCGCTCGAAGCCCATGCCGGTGTCGACGTGGCGGGCCGGGAGCGGGCTGAAGGTGCCGTCCGGGTTGGCGTTGAACTGGATGAACACCAGGTTCCAGATTTCCATGCAGCGGGCGTCGCTGCCGTTGACGAGGGTGCCCTTCGTGTCGCCCTCGGGGGTGAGGTCGACGTGGAGCTCGGTGCAGGGACCGCAGGGGCCGGTCTCGCCCATCATCCAGAAGTTATCCTTCTTGTTGCCGTTGACGATGTGGATCGCGGGGTCGAGGCCGGCCGCGCGGAACTTCTCGGCCCACACGTCCCAGGCCTCCTGGTCGAATTCGGACGGGTCGCCCTTGGACTTGTCGGGCTTATACACCGTGGCGTACAGGCGGTGCTTCGGGAACTTCCAGACCTCGGTGATGAGCTCCCAGGCGAAGTCGATGGCCTCGCGCTTGAAGTAATCGCCGAAAGACCAGTTGCCCAGCATCTCGAAGAAGGTGTGGTGATAGGTGTCCAGGCCGACGTCCTCGAGGTCGTTGTGCTTGCCGCCCGCGCGGATGCACTTCTGGGTGTCGGCGGCGCGGCCGGGGGTGTACGGGCACTTCGTCTGGCCGAGGAAGATCGGGACGAACTGGTTCATCCCGGCGTTGGTGAAGAGCAGGTTGGGGGAGTCCGGCATCAGGCTCGACGACTGGACGATCGAGTGCTGCTTCGATTTGAAGAAATCGAGGAAGGACTGGCGGACTTGGGCGGAGGTCATGGGACGTTGAAAGGGGGCGAGGGAAGGGGTCTTTTTAAGCCCCGGTCGGGGCAAAAGGGAAGGGGAAACGAGGGCGAGCCCTCGTGGGCCAGGGCTAGGGCCAGGGTTGGGGCAGGTTGGATTCAATCCTACACGGTGAGCTTGGCTTGAACTGAAGTTGGTCGCTCGTCGCGAAGCAGGTCCGCCCAAACTCAAAGGTTACACCTGTGCAGCCGCCCAAGCCCACCCACGCGGAGCTTACTTCTTCTTCCCCAGGATCCAGCCTTCCAGCTCCGGCTCGCCGTAGGCCTTGTCCCAGCTGTTGTGGCCCACGCCGGGATAGATGGTGAACTTGACGTCGGCGCCGGCCTTCTTGGCGGCGTCGACCATCGTCTGGCCCATGCCCAATTTTACGGCGTTGTCGGCGTCGCCGTGGAAGCCCCAGATGGGCATGCCCTTCAGGCTCGCGACCGTCTCAGGCTTGCCGCCGCCGCAGATGGGGACGAGCGCGGCGAAGCGTTCGGGATGTTCGGCGCCCCACTTCCAGGTGCCGAACCCGCCCATGCTCAGACCGGTCAGCACGACGCGCCGCTGGTCGACCCGGTAATCGGCGAGGGTCTGGTCGAGCAACTTATCGAGCGCCGCCGTATCCCACCAGCCGCCGGCCGGGCACTGCGGGGCTATCATCACGTAGGGCGTGGTCCCGCGCCGTTCGAGGGTCTGCGTCAGCCCCGTCTTGCGGACGAGCTGGACGTCGGTGCCGCGCTCGCCGGCACCGTGGAGGAACACCACGAGCGGCCAGCGCTTCGCCTTGTCCTGTTCGTAGTCGGCCGGGAGGTACACGAGGTAGTCGAGGCCACCCTTGGCGCCGGGTTCGCCGAGGCGCTTGACCATGGGAGGGAGTTTCGTGGCCGGGGCGACGAACGCGGTGGCTTTGCCTTTGCCGGGGTTTTCGGCGGCCAAGACGGGCGGGAGACAGGCGAGCAGGCAGATCAGGGGCAGGAGGCGCATGCGCCTTGATTAGCCGGGGCGAACCCTGACCGCAAGCCGCGTCCGCGCTCAGGCGTCGCGGTGGACGATGATGCGGCCGTGGAGCCGCAGCAAGGCGCGGGCGCCATTGGCGTACCAGACGGAGATGCGATCGACGAGCTCGCCGCCATGCGCCGTGACGACCGTGGCTTGCAGGCTGATCCGGGCCTCGCCCAGGGACTCCGCCTTGGCGTCATCGATGGTCTGCTGGAAATGGATGGGTTGCTCGAGCTCCTTGGCGAAGGCCTCCTGCTCCGAGAGGAAATACGCGATGGCCCCCATCTCGGTCCGGCCGTCGAGGAGGAGGGAGACCTGCCCTTCGCCCGGGACGTCGCCCTCGCGCGGTTGGTAGAAGAGGCCGAGCCGCGCGCTGGAGCCCTTGGCCCGCAGCGTCGCGTTGAAATCGTCCTTGGCGACCAGCCGGAGATCGGGATGGGAATCCTTGAGGTTGTCCGCGACGGCCTGCCAGAGGGCTGGTCTCATCCGGAGAGTCTGGTCCGGACGGTGGTCGCTGGCAAGTCGGAGGGGCGGATGTGAAGAAGTCGCCCGGGTGGCCTCACTTGCCGGTGACGGTGCCCTTCAGGACGAAGGTCGCGACCAGCGGGCGGTGATCGGAGGCCTGGGTGTCGGGGATGCGGAGCCGGACAGGCTGGACGCGGCCGGCGTCATACCAAAAATAATCGATGCGCTCGCGGGGCTGGTCGGAGGGGAAGGTGGGGCCGGGGGCGGTCTCGAGGCTGGCCCAGGCGTCCGTCCAGCGCTCGCGCAGAGGGGCCAGGGTCGTCGCGGTCGGCGGGGCGTTGAAGTCGCCGGCGAGCAGGAAGGGGCGGTCGGCGGGCAGGGCCAGCAGCGTCTCCCGGATGAGTCCCGCCTGATGGCGCCTTTCGGCGTCGTCCTTCGAGGCGTCGAGGTGGGTCGTCAGGACCTCGACCTCGCGGCCTGCCCAGGTCAGGGTGGCGCGGAGCAGTCCCCGGGGCTCACCGGGGCGGGTCTGCGGGAAGACCTGGTTCTGCCAGGCCTTGATCGGCAACGAGCTCAGCAGCGCGTTGCCGTATTGTCCCTTGTCCGCGGTCCGGAGGTTCGCGTCGAAGATCCCTTGCCAGCCCAGGGCCTTGGCCAGTTCGGCCGTGAGGTCGCGTCGCTGTGTGCGGCCCATGCCCCGATCCACTTCCTGCAGCACCGCGACCTGCGCGCCGCTCGCGCGGATCACCGCGGCGATGCGCGGGAGATCGACCTTGCCGTCCATGCCGAGGCCGTGCCGGATGTTGTAGCTGATGACGGTCAGCTCGGCTTCGGCCGCGTGGCCGGGAAGCAGGCTGAGCAGCAGCAGGGTGACGCCCGACAAGGTTTTCATGGCGGGCAGGCTAGGACCGTCCGGGCGGAGGCAACCGCGCAACAAAAAGGGCGCGCCTTGTGGCGCGCCCTTCGGGAGAGGATGGCGGTCGGACGGCTTACTTGCCCGTCGGGAAGGGGTGCTCCTTCAGGATCTCCTCGGGCGTGTACATCGCGGTCCGGCCCTTGTTGGCCTCGCGGGCCTTCTTCACCTGCGCGGCGGTCACGGGCGGGAGATTGTTGCCCCAGGACTGGCGGACGTAGGTCAGCACGGCGGCGACTTCCTCGTCCTTGAGCATCTGGCCGAGCGGCGTCATCGCGGCCTGGCCGGCGGCGACGTCGCCGTACTGCTTGCCGTTGAACGTCATCTTGCCGTACATGCCGTTCAGCACGAGCTTGATGGCGCGGGTGGGGTCGCCGTCGATCCACGGATTGGTCGGGTAGCCGGTCATCTTGGCCAGCGACGGGTAGCTGCCGAAGGTCGGCTTGGACTTGTCGGGGAAGCTGTCGATGCCCTTGCCGTCGGCCTGGTGGCAGGTGACGCAGAGCGCCTCGCGGTGGTAGACTTCCTTGCCGAGGTCGTAGAGCTTCTTGTCGGCCTTGGAGAGCTTCTTGTCGGACGGGCCGTACTCGATATCCTTGGGCTTCTGGAGCGCCTTCGGGTCGACGAGACCCTTGCCTTCCGGCAGGGAGCCGAGCTGCTTCATGGTCTCGCGGAGGCAGTAGGAGATGTACTGGTCCTTGGAGTCCTTGAGGGTGAGCGCGGCGGCGACGGCCTTGGCGGTGTCGGCGCCGTTGAAGAAGCTGAGGGCGCGGACCGCCTCCAGCTGGACGCGCGGGGATTCGTCCTTGGTGCCGGCGACGACGAGGTCGATGGCGTCCGGGATGCGGTCGCGCTGGTAGCAGACCACGCGCAGGGCCTGGGCGCGGGCGTTGTATTCGGGCGACTTCAGCAGGGCCTTGATCAGGTCGAGGTTGACGACGTTGTGCCACTGGTGGACCCAGAGCGCCTCGAGGAGGTGGTGGGCGTCGGCCTGCTTGGAGGCGTCGAACTGCTTGGCCCACTTCTGGGTCGCGGCGATCACCTTGGCGCTGTCGTGCTTGTGCAGCTCGATCTTGGCGCGCTGGCGGACGTTATCTTCGTGCTCCTTGAGGAGTTCCAGGAGCGCCTCGATCGGCTCACCGTCGATCTTCTTGGGGGTGAGGAGCGGGCGGGAGGGGAAGGTGATGCGGTAGAGGCGGCCGTGGGCGTGGTCGCGATTCGGGTCACGCAGGTGGTGCTGGAGGTGACCGATGAGCATCTGGGACCAGTCCATCACGTAGAGCGAGCCATCGGGGGCGACGGCGACGCCGGAGGGACGGAAGTTGCCCGCCTTGGTGTTGTCGGCCTTCACCAGACCCGGTTCGACGGTCTCGCCGCGGATGCCGGAGGCGTCCTTGGTCTTCTCGGAGCCCGGGGAGAGCTTGGCGCGGAAGATGCCCTGGTAGGTGATCACGTTCGTGTTGAGGAACATGCCCTGCCAGTCGTCGGGGAAGTGGCGGCTGCTGAGGATCGCGGTGCCCGGGCAGGGGCGCGAGGGGCGGTTCCACATCTGCGGGTAGCCGGAGTGGCTGCCGCTGTCGAGGTGGCCGGAGAAGCCGGGGCCGAAGTAGTTGGCGTTGCCGGTGGCGTCGGTGATGATGTCGTTGCCCCAGTAGTCGAACACGCGGCCGTGGGGATTGGCGAAGCCGTACGGGACGTAACGGGAGAACTTGTGGGTCTGCGGCTCGTAGCGGTAGATGGCGCCGTTGGTGTTGCGGACCGCGCCGCGGTCGAAGGTCTCGACCTGGGTGCGGTGGAACACGCCGTCGGAGAAGTAGAGCGCGCCACCCGGTTCATAGCAGATGGAGTTGGTCTCGTGGTGGGAGTCCGCCGCGTCCATGCCGGAGAGGAACTTCTCCTTCCAGTCGGCCTTGCCGTCGCCGTCGGTGTCGCGCACGTACCACATGTCGGGCGACTGGATGAGGATGACGCCGTCCTTGTAGAACTGGAAGCCGGTCGGGCAGTTCAGGCCGTCGAGGAAGACGTGGGACTTGGCGACCTTGCCGGTCTTGGGGTCGAGGTCCAGGACGAGGAGCTTGTCGAAGTTCTTGGTCGTCGGGGTGGTCTCGGGGTAGTTGGGCCAGACGGAGAGCCAGAGACGGCCCTTCGTGTCGAAGTTCATCTGGACCGGGTTGATGAGCTCGGGGACGGTCGTCTCGTCGGCGATGAACTCGATCTTGCAGCCTTCGGGCAGGGTGAGGTGCTTGAGCTGCTCCTCGCCGGAGAGGTAGGGGACGGGCTCCTTGCGGTTCGGCGGGACGGAGAGGTAGGGGAGGAGGTTGGCGTCATCGGCGACGAGGGTCTTGCCCTGGGCGGCGGCCCAGATGGACTTGTCGCGGTTGGCGGCCTTGATGTCGCGGTTGGCGAGCTCGCGACCGATCACGGTGGCGTTGTCGATGCCCTCGTACTTGATGCGGGAGCGCTGGCCGTAGATGTTGAACTGGTCGACGGTGCGGTAGCGGTGGTGCCATTCGGTGCTCTTGTCGTTCACGGCGGCGAGGACCTTGGCGTCGACGGCCGGGGCGGCCTGGCCGAAGAGCGCCTGGAACTGGACGGCGGCGAGGGCCTTGTCGCCCTCGGCGTTGAGGTGGATGCCGTTGATCGTGAGCGGGCTCTTGGCGGCGGCGAAGAGCTTCTGGGAGGTCGGGAAGAGGTCGACGAACTGGACGCCGTTGGCCTTGGCCACCTCGGCCATGGCCGCGGTGTAGAGCGCCAGGTTCTTGTTGTTACGGGCCGGGATGGCGGGGTCGAAGTGAGGGGACTTCAGGTCCTCGTGCGCGATCGGGGAGAACAGGACGATGCGGGGCTTGCCCTTGCCGTAGTCGGCCGCGAGGTGCTTCTTGAGGAAGCCGTCCAGGTTCTTCTTGAAGTCCTCGAGACCCTCCGGGCCGCGGAAGATTCGTTGAAGCCCCAGTAGGCCAGCAGGACGTTGGCGTGGAAGTGGGCGCCGGCGTGGTAGGTGACCGTCGTGTTGCCCGACTTGGTGGTCAGGTCGCCCGGCTTCATGTCGAGGAAGTACTCGAGCGTCGGCACCTCGTCGGAGCGGTGGCGGGTATGCACCTCGTCGCCGGAGAAGCCGAGGTTGCGGATCACGAGCTCCTTGTCGGCGTGGGCCTGATGGATCAGGGCCTCGAGGTTGCCGTAGTGTTGCTGGCGGTCGGCCAGTCCGCTGCCGACGTAGGCGATGTTATCGCCCTTCTGCAGTTGGAGGGTCTGGGCCGGCAGGACCGCGGAGAGGGTCAAGGCCAGCAGGAGGGTGAGCGTCTTGCGCATGGGTGTGTTGGTAGTAGAAAAGGGGAGGCCATCCGGGAGGGATGGTCGGGCAGGGGAGGGGTCAACCTGTCGTTTCTTCGACCCTCTGCCAAGGGCAATGTTCCTGGGTGTCCACCCCCGGGGGTCAAAAGGTTTCGTTTAAATACGGGAATAGGGCTCGGGCCAGGGCTAGGGCCGGGGCTGGGCTATGAAGAACAAGATGCTAGGCGGCCGACTGAGGACGGTCAGCTCTCCCTCGGGCCGATGAGTTGATGGGCTGGCCAGAGCGGTGCCCAAAGTCTCTGCGGCGGCCACCTGTTCAACTAGCCCTGGCCCTAGCCCCGGCCCTGCTTTTTGTCACTTCCCCAATGCCTTCTCCAGCGACTTGACCACCGCCTGCCCCAAGGCCTCCGAGCCTTCGGCGGTGTAGTGGACGTCATGGGGGCGCTGGAGCTTCGCCAGCTGCGGCGTGATGGCGGCGTTGAGGTCGTCGATGGCCACGCCGTGCTCGGTCATGACCTTGAGGGCGATCTGGTTGTAGAGGGCGACGTCCGCGGAGTTACGCGGGGTGGCGAGTTTCCCCTCGGGCACCGGAGTGGTGGTCGCGAAGACGAGCTTGGCACCGGTCTTGCGCAGCTCCGTGACGAGCGCGCGGAGATTGCTTTCGTAATCCGCGGGTTCCACCTGGCGCTTGCCGCCCGGCATGATCTTCAGGTCGTGCAACCCGAAGTTGAAGTGGATGACATCCCATTTGTCCTTGCCGAGCCACGTCGCGAGATTCGCCACCCCGTTGGAAGTCGGTCCGCCGTTCGTCGGGATGCGGTGGACGTTGGCCTTGCCCTCGAGCAGCTTGCGGACGGGCAGGGTGTACCCGATTGAGATGGAATCGCCGATAAGCAGGATGCGCGGGAGGCCGGCGACATCCTTGATCGGCGTCATCGCCGGGTCGGGCGCCTTGGCCTTCGCCTTCGGCGCGACTTTGACGGTTTCCGTGGGCTGGGCCGGGGCAGGCTCGACCGCGAGGGCGAGGGTGGTGAGCGCGAGGAGCAGGCCGAAAGGCAGCGTCTTCATGGGGATGGTCCGACCCTGTCGCGCGTCCGCCCGCTGGCAAGCGGGCAATCGACTAGCGGTTCAGCAGCTGCTTGGTCACCTCGCCCAGGTCGACCTCCGGCTTGGCGGTCCAGCGCGGCTTGTAGCCGGCCGGGGCTTCGACCTTGGTGCGGAAGAGGACGGTGTTGTCCAAGTCAAGGTCCTCGGACCAGATGAATTTGGCGCCGGCGAAATCCCCGCGGGCCTTATCGAAGGATTCTTTCGGTTTCACGCGTTCCTCGGTGTACACGGTCGCGTTCGCCCAGCCCGAGTCGTCGAAGTCGACGGCGTACCAGTTCGCCGGGATGGATTCATGGCGGACCTGCGGGTTGGCGGTATCGCGGTTGAGCGGACCTTTGAAGAAACTCTTCGCCTTCCATTTCGCATCGGTGACGGTGCCGTCGGAGAACCTGATGATCAGGCCGGCGTCGCCGATGTGGTTACCGTACTCCAGGCCGGTCTTGGGGTCGGCGTTGTCCATGGCCATCACCGCGATGGTCATCGGGTATTCGGGCATGATGTCGACCGACACGACATTGTGGGGCATGTATTCGATCGGGTCGACCACGCGCAGCTTGCCGTTGATGAAGAGGAGGAACCAGTTGTCCGCGTAGACGTTGAGCTTCAGGGCGTCGGAGGGGGAGGGCTTGATGAGGCCGGGAGGATCGCCAGGCCCGCCTTTGCCGCCCTTGCCCTTGCCGCCTTTGGGCCGGTCGCCCTTTGGTCGGTCGGTCTCGCCAGGGCCAGGTTGGGCCTGTTCGCCGGTCTCGCCCACTTCACCTTTGGCCCCCTCCTGCTCCGTCGCCGGCGGGCGTTTGCCTCCCTTGCCCTTGCCTTTGCCGTCGCCGCCCTTCGGACGCTCCCCGCCGGGACCGCCCGCGCCGCCCGGGCGCCGTTCGCCCGGTTTGTACGTCTCGGTCTCGGTCGTGCCGTCCGGCTTGGAGTAGATGAACGTCCAGGTGCCGTCCTCGTTCGCCGTGTACTTCACGCTCAAGGTCTTGCCGTTGAGCGCGTAGTTGAGCGCGTAGTTCTTGCCGTCGGCGGCGACCACGAAGTCCTTGATCAGGGCGCCTCGCAAGGGCTGTTGTGAGTAGGCCGTGCCTTCTCGGCGCACATGGCTGGCGGAAGGCTGAGGGTCGACCTGTCCGTCGATCTCGGTCACCTCGCCGTGGAAGCCTCCGTTGATGTACGGGTAGTTCTTCTGCGCATGATAGTGGTAGCCGAGGGCCTTCGTCTCGTGGCCGCCGAACTCGTCGAGTTTGCCCACGGCGCCGCCATCCGGTTCGTTGAACCCGTAGATCGGGTAGCCATCCAGCGCGACCGCGATCGGCTTGCCCTTGCCCAGCGTCTTCTCGAGGAACACCGGCGCGTCGTGGTAATGGTAATCGTCGCCCTTGCCGCAGTGGCCCCCGAAGTTGTCGAGCTCACCGAACTTCTTGGCGTCGTCGCCGCGGTTGTTGAGCGCGTTGAAGATCGGAATGCCGTTCGCGGCCAGCGCGATCGCCCCGCGCATGAAGTGCGTCTTGGCCGACATCGGTTCCTTGGCGGGCACGGGGTGCAGCGGGATGCGCCAGGCCTTGTCGCCGACGTAGGTCTGTGGGATCGGCACCTGCTGCTGCCAGGACTTGATGCCGGCCATCAAGGGGTGGTCGGGCAGGCCCTTGGCCTCGACGTAGAGATACTTCTCATCCCAGCGGACCCCGACCTTCGGGGCGAAGGCCGCGAAGGGCGCGGCCAGCGGCGGGGTGGGGCCGGTCGAGCCGGTCGCGGCCGGCAGAAAGAACGTGAGGCGTGATTCGCCGGCTGTCACCGTTTCCATCGCGCGGTGTTTCGCCTCGATCGGAGGGACGTGGGCGAGGAGGTCGGCGTTGCCGAAGGTCAAGGCCAGCAGCGGCAGGAGGCATGACGATTTCTTCATGGAGGAATTATAAGGCGGTAGGGCTTAACGGAAGATTAAGGGGTTGTATTAGGGCCAGGGATAGGGCCTGGGCTTGGGACAGAGACAGGGGCAGAGTCAGGGACAGGGGCAGGTAATCTTGGATAAAGATGAAGACAAAGCGTCTACCAAGACTTCGGTCTTCACTTTCCCTGACCCTGCCCCTGGCCCTGACCCCCTGGTATTCCTCCCCAGCCCTATTTCAACAACCCCTCGATTTCCTGCAAGGTGTCCGACGGGATGGTCAGGCGGCCGCCGCCGATCGTCTCGGCGATCTGGCCGGGCTTGCGGGCGCCGACGAT
>BGOM01000008.1 GCA_003569245.1 Opitutia bacterium
CCTTGAGGGCGATCTGGTTGTAGAGGGCGACGTCGCGGAGTTACGCGGGGTGGCGAGTTTCCCCTCGGGCACCGGAGTGGTGGTCGCGAAGACGAGCTTGGCACCGGTCCTTGCGCAGCTCCGTGACGAGCGCGCGAGATTGCTTTCGTAATCCGCGGGTTCCACCTGGCGCTTGCCGCCCGGCATGATCTTCAGGTCGTGCAACCCGAAGTTGAAGTGGATGACATCCCATTTGTCCTTGCCGAGCCACGTCGCGAGATTCGCCACCCCGTTGGAAGTCGGTCCGCCGTTCGTCGGGATGCGGTGGACGTTGGCCTTGCCCTCGAGCAGCTTGCGGACGGGCAGGGTGTACCCGATTGAGATGAATCGCCGATAAGCAGGATGCGCGGGAGGCCGGCGACATCCTTGATCGGCGTCATCGCCGGGTCGGGCGCCTTGGTCTTCGCCTTCGGCGCGACTTTGACGGTTTCCGTGGGCTGGGCCGGGGCAGGCTCGACCGCGAGGGCGAGGGTGGTGAGCGCGAGGAGCAGGCCGAAAGGCAAGCGTCTTCATGGGATGGTCCGACCCTGTCGCGCGCCCGCCCGCTGGCAAGCGGGCAATCGACTATCGGTTGAGCAGCTGCTTGGTCACCTGGCCCAGGTCGACCTCCGGCTTGCGGTCCAGCGTGGCTTGTAGCCGGCCGGGGCTTCGACCTTGGTGCGGAAGAGGACGGTGTTGTCCAAGTCAAGGTCCTCGGACCAGATGAATTTGGCGCCGGCGAAATCCCCGCGGGCCTTATCGAAGGATTCTTTCGGTTTCACGCGTTCCTCGGTGTACACGGTCGCGTTCGCCCAGCCCGAGTCGTCGAAGTCGACGGCGTACCAGTTCGCCGGGATGGATTCATGGCGGACCTGCGGGTTGGCGGTATCGCGGTTGAGCGGACCTTTGAAGAAACTCTTCGCCTTCCATTTCGCATCGGTGACGGTGCCGTCGGAGAACCTGATGATCAGGCCGGCGTCGCCGATGTGGTTACCGTACTCCAGGCCGGTCTTGGGGTCGGCGTTGTCCATGGCCATCACCGCGATGGTCATCGGGTATTCGGGCATGATGTCGACCGACACGACATTGTGGGGCATGTATTCGATCGGGTCGACCACGCGCAGCTTGCCGTTGATGAAGAGGAGGAACCAGTTGTCCGCGTAGACGTTGAGCTTCAGGGCGTCGGAGGGGGAGGGCTTGATGAGGCCGGGAGGATCGCCAGGCCCGCCTTTGCCGCCCTTGCCCTTGCCGCCTTTGGGCCGGTCGCCCTTTGGTCGGTCGGTCTCGCCAGGGCCAGGTTGGGCCTGTTCGCCGGTCTCGCCCACTTCACCTTTGGCCCCCTCCTGCTCCGTCGCCGGCGGGCGTTTGCCTCCCTTGCCCTTGCCTTTGCCGTCGCCGCCCTTCGGACGCTCCCCGCCGGGACCGCCCGCGCCGCCCGGGCGCCGTTCGCCCGGTTTGTACGTCTCGGTCTCGGTCGTGCCGTCCGGCTTGGAGTAGATGAACGTCCAGGTGCCGTCCTCGTTCGCCGTGTACTTCACGCTCAAGGTCTTGCCGTTGAGCGCGTAGTTGAGCGCGTAGTTCTTGCCGTCGGCGGCGACCACGAAGTCCTTGATCAGGGCGCCTCGCAAGGGCTGTTGTGAGTAGGCCGTGCCTTCTCGGCGCACATGGCTGGCGGAAGGCTGAGGGTCGACCTGTCCGTCGATCTCGGTCACCTCGCCGTGGAAGCCTCCGTTGATGTACGGGTAGTTCTTCTGCGCATGATAGTGGTAGCCGAGGGCCTTCGTCTCGTGGCCGCCGAACTCGTCGAGTTTGCCCACGGCGCCGCCATCCGGTTCGTTGAACCCGTAGATCGGGTAGCCATCCAGCGCGACCGCGATCGGCTTGCCCTTGCCCAGCGTCTTCTCGAGGAACACCGGCGCGTCGTGGTAATGGTAATCGTCGCCCTTGCCGCAGTGGCCCCCGAAGTTGTCGAGCTCACCGAACTTCTTGGCGTCGTCGCCGCGGTTGTTGAGCGCGTTGAAGATCGGAATGCCGTTCGCGGCCAGCGCGATCGCCCCGCGCATGAAGTGCGTCTTGGCCGACATCGGTTCCTTGGCGGGCACGGGGTGCAGCGGGATGCGCCAGGCCTTGTCGCCGACGTAGGTCTGTGGGATCGGCACCTGCTGCTGCCAGGACTTGATGCCGGCCATCAAGGGGTGGTCGGGCAGGCCCTTGGCCTCGACGTAGAGATACTTCTCATCCCAGCGGACCCCGACCTTCGGGGCGAAGGCCGCGAAGGGCGCAGCCAGCGGCGGGGTGGGGCCGGTCGAGCCGGTCGCGGCCGGCAGAAAGAACGTGAGGCGTGATTCGCCGGCTGTCACCGTTTCCATCGCGCGGTGTTTCGCCTCGATCGGAGGGACGTGGGCGAGGAGGTCGGCGTTGCCGAAGGTCAAGGCCAGCAGCGGCAGGAGGCATGACGATTTCTTCATGGAGGAATTATAAGGCGGTAGGGCTTAACGGAAGATTAAGGGGTTGTATTAGGGCCAGGGATAGGGCCTGGGCTTGGGACAGAGACAGGGGCAGAGTCAGGGAGGGGCAGGTAATCTTGGATAAAAGATGAAGACAAAGCGTCTACCAAGACTTCGGTCTTCACTTTCCCTGACCCTGCCCCTGGCCCTGACCCCCTGGTATTCCTCCCCAGCCCTATTTCAACAACCCCTCGATTTCCTGCAAGGTGTCCGACGGGATGGTCAGGCGGCCGCCGCCGATCGTCTCGGCGATCTGGCCGGGCTTGCGGGCGCCGACGATCGCGGAGGTGACGCGCGTCTGGCGGAGCACCCAGGCGATGGCGAGCTCCGCGGGGGTGGTGCCGAGGCGGGCGGCGAGGGTACGCAGGCCGCCGTTCAGCGCGATGTTGCGGGAGAGCAGCGGTTCGTTGAACTGGGGGTCGCCGCGACGGTGGTCGGTCGCGGGCAGGGCATCGACCCAAGCCTGCGTCACCTTGCCGCTGAGCAGGCCTTTCTGCATCGGGCTGTAGGGGATGAGGCCGATGTCGTGCGCCTCGCAGTACGGGATGATCTCGGCCTCGATGCCGCGGTTCAGCATGCTGTAGGGCGGCTGCAGGAACGCCACGGGGTGGATCGGCTGGAGGCGCTTGAGTTGCGCGACGTTGAAGTTGCTGACGCCGGCCCAGCGGACCTTGCCTTCCCGCACCAGCTCGGCGATCGCGGACCAACCCTCCTCGATGTCCTCGTCGGGCTGCGGCCAGTGGATCTGGTACATGTCGATGACGTCGACGCCGAGGCGGCGCAGGCTGTCCTCGATCTCGCGGCGGATGCTGGCGCGCTTGAGGCGGGGAACGATCTGGCGGTCCGCGTCCCAGCAGCGTTCGCATTTGGTGGAGATGATCGGCCGGCGACCCTTAAGCTCCTTGAGCGCGCGCCCCACGACGTCCTCGCAATGGCCGAGCCCGTAGACCGGCGCGGTGTCGAGCCAGTTGACGCCGAGGTCCAGCGCTTCGTGGATCGTGCGGATCGAGAGGGCGTCGTCCTGCGGCCCCCAGCCGAACTTCCAGTCGCCGCCGCCCATGGCCCACGTGCCCAAGCCGACCGGGGTGAGGTGGAGGTCGGCGCGGCCGAGCTTGCGGAGGTTCATGGTGCTTACTTGGACTCGCCCTTGCGGGCCTTGTTCGCCTCCTGCAGCTGTTTCTGGGTCCGCATCGGCCAGTCGGGGTGGTCGACGTGCGCCTCCTTGAAGATCGCCAGGGCTTGGGCGACGAGTTCGGGGCGTTGGGCCGCAAGATCGACCTTCTCCGCGGCGTCGGTCCGGAGGTCGTAGATCTCGACCTTGGCGGCCGGCCCGTTGCGCACCGCCTTCCAATCCCCCCAGCGGGCGGCTTGCAACGACTGCGCCTCATGCAGTTCCCAGTAGAAGTGGTCGCGCTTCGGGGCGGAGCCGCCGCGCAGGAACGAGGCCAGGGAAAGGCCATCGGTCTTCAGTCCGGCCGGGGCGGGGGTGCCGGAGATTTCCAGCGCCGTCGGGAGGAAATCCCAGAACGCCCAAGGCTCTTCGCTCACCCGGCCCGCCGGGACCTTGCCGGGCCAGCGGGCAAGCGCCGCCTGGCGAAGCGCGCCCTCGTAAAGGCCGCGCTTGTAGCCGCGCAGACCGTTGGCGGCCTGGTCGAAAAGCTTGCCGAGCTCGGAGCTCGGCGCGAACGACGACCCGTTGTCCCCCGCGGTCATCACCAAGGTGTCCTCGTCCAGTCCCAGCTGCTTGAGCAGCGCGAGCACGCGGCCGATGTCGGCGTCGAGCCGGGTCACCTGCGCGGCGTAGGCCTTCTGCGTCGCCGTCCACGGCTTGTCCTTGTAGGCGCCGAAGTCGCCGATCTCGTGGCGGCCGTGCGGCAGGGTGATGGCGTAGAAAAGGAAGAAGGGCTTGTCCTTCTGCGCCCGGATCCAGGCTTCGACATCCTGCTGGATGAGGTCCTGCGCATAGGTCTGGCCCACCCCTTTGCCATCGTTGCCCGGCAGCTCGAAGCGCTGGTCATCGCGGTAGAGGTAGGTCGGGTAGTAACTGTGGGCGTGACGTTGGCAGTTGTAGCCGAAGAAATGATCGAAGCCTTGCTTCAGGGGGCTGCCGGGCGTGTCGAACATCCCCATGCCCCACTTGCCCATGCACGCGGTGGCGTACCCCGAGCCCTTCAGGGCCTTGGCGACCGTGATCGAGTCGGCCGGGATCGGCAGCTGGCCCTCGACCTTCAGTTCGCGGTTCGCGCGGATCGGGCTGTGTCCGGTGTGCTGACCGAGCATCAGGGACGTCCGGCTCGGCGCGCAGACCGCGGTGCCGCAGTAGCCTTGGGTGAACCGCGTGCCTTCCTTCGCCATGCGGTCGAGGTTCGGCGTCTGGATCAGCTTCTGTCCGTAGCAACCGAGGTCGCCCTGCGCGAGGTCGTCGCTCAGGATGAAGATGATGTTCGGTTTACGGGGCTCGGCGGCGCCTACGACCGCGGTGAGAAGAAGGAGTAGGAAGCGGGGCATGGGATTACGGAAAGGGGGTAGCGGTTGGCGGAAAGCCGTTAGGCGAGCCCATGACAAAAAGGGCAGGGGTGAGGTGATGCATAGCGTCCTTTGGCCGTGTAACAACCCAATCCCCATCCTAGGTTTGGACTATCTAACCGCCAACCGCTAAACTTTAACCGCTGGGCGCAAGCTCTTCCGCCGCTTACTCCGCCTGATCCTTCAGCCACTGCTGGTACTGGGCCTCGGTCTGCTCCGCGGTCAGCTTGCCGGTGTGGATGAGGATACGGAAGCGGAAGGTCTCCGACTTGCCGGGCTGGATGGTGAAGTTGAGCGTGGTCTTGCCCTTGGTGAATTCCTTGGCGCCGAAGGGGTTGGCGGCGAAGAGGCCGTAGCCGCGGTTGTGCCAATAGGTCGGGAAGGTGCTGTTCTTCGGGTGGTCGAAGATACCGATACAGACATCCTCGCCCAGGACGGCCCCGGAGAGGGTCATCCACTTGGCCCGCGTGCTCCAGCCGCCCTTCTCGCCGACCTTGCCCTCGCTGCTGAGGTAGACGCCGTTGACGCCGGTGTTGTCGAGCTTGGCGACGGTGGTGGGTTTGCCGCTGCCGTCGGTGAAGATCTCGGGCTTGGTCGAGGGCTCCTCGAGCGAGCGGGTGACGCGGATGGCGATGACGCCTTCCTTGGAGTCATGGAAGACCGCCGGCTTGTCCTGCGCGGTCAGGGTGACGATGCGGTCGATGATGCGCAGGTCCTTGGCGGCGCGGAAGACGAGCTGCTCGTCCTGCTTCAGCACCGTGGAGCCATCGGCCATGATCCAGTCGGCGCTGACCTGCAGCGTCGCGACGCCCTCGCCGGACCGGGCGGACTTGATGCCGGTGTGCTTGACGCGTCCGTAGGGGACCTTGCTGTCGCGGCTGAAGCCCTCGGGCGGCGAGTTCCAGAAGTCGGTGCCGTTCACGTTGCCGTAGTTGAACCACGACGAGATGTGGTGCGGGTGGTCGGTGCGTTCGCCGGCGACCTTCTCGAGCGGGAAGCCGCGGGTGAAGATCTTGCCCGTCGACGTGCGCAGCGGGGAGAGGAGGGGCTTCTTCTGGTCGTTCCAGAAGACGTACGACGTGAAGGGCTGGCCGTCGACGAGGACGTCGACCTGCTGCTTGTCCTTTTGCTCCACGAGCTGGACCTGCTCGGCGCGGACCGGGCCGAGGGCGGAGAGGAGGGCGAGGAGGGGGAGGGCGGCTTTCATGGGAGAGGGGAGCTCCTGACGCCTAACCCTGCCCGGCCCTCCTGCCAAGGGAGTAAAATGAATAATATCTGTCAGGCGCCGGCGACCATGAAGCCGAGCGTTTCCAGCAGGAGCAGACCGGAGAGGATCGCGCCCTGTCGCCAGAAAAGCCGATGTTGCTCGAGGGCCGGGCCGAGTTCCCCCTCCGCGCCGAGGTGGCGCCCGCAGCGCAGGAGCGACCGGAAGGTTCGGACTCCGTAGGCGCCGGTGGCGGCGGCGAGCACGCCGAGGCAGAAAGCGATCGTGTCGCCGGTCAGCGTGCCGATGTGGTCCGGGAAAAGGATCAGCATCATGACCGCCCAGGTCAGCGCTCCCAGTCCCAGCAGGATCATGCCGACAAGACCCAGCCAAGCCATGACCAGGATGCTCGTCCGGGCTTTCCGGAAGATTTCCGCAGGCGGGCTATCCGTGTTATCGGGGTTCATGGTCAAGGTGAGCGGAGGAAGTTCCAAGTCAGGGCTGCGGCGAGGAAAGCCCAGAGCAGCAGGTGGGCCCGAAGGTTCGTCTGCCAGAACTCGGCGAAGGCCTGCGCCGCCTCGGTGCCTCCGGTCACGTCCGGCCAACGCGCGGCTTGGGCGAGTTTCCAGAGTTTGCGCCCGACATAGACGTGGGTCGCGACGTAGGCCGCGACCAGGTAGAAAAGGCGGTCATGGAGCAATCGTTCCGGTCCGAAGGGCTGGCCGGTGGCGACCCCATGATGGATGATGGTCAGGATGACCAAGGTCACCGCCAGGAGCATCCAGAGCGCGAGCAGGGCGCCGGTGGCGAGGAGCCAAGGGCGGGTCCGGCGGAGCGCTTCCCCGGGGCTCGGGGTCGGGGAGGCGGGGGAGGCACTCCGATAGCCTACTGGCCGGCTGAACGGCTGCCAAGGGTCATGTTTTCTATTTGTGATAAGGAACCAAGCGGGCGTACCGTGGGTCGAGACCCCGTACCCTATGCGCCCCGTCCTGCTCGGAGCGGCCCTCGCCGCCGTGTCCTGCTTCGCCGCCGACCTCCCGGCCGGTCCCGCCGTCCGCGTCCCGTTGAAGGACTACAAGCACGGGCAGACGCCCGCCGAGGCGATGAAGGCGATGTCCTTGCCCGCCGGTTTCCAGGTCACCCTTGTCGCGGCCGAGCCGCGCGTGGTGCAGCCGATCGCGATGTGCTTCGACGAACGCGGCCGGCTCTGGGTCGTCGAGGGGATGTCCTACCCCCGCAAGCGCGGCGAGGGCAAGGGGCGCGACCGCATCCTCATCCTCGAGGACGTGAACGGCGACGGCTCGTACGCCAAGGGCACGGTCTTCCTCGAAGGCCTCGATCTCGTGAGCGGCATCGAGGTCGGCCATGGCGGCGTGTGGATCGGCGCGGCGCCCGAGCTGCTCTTCATCCCCAAGGACGCGCAAGACCGCCCGGGCAAGCCCGAGGTGGTGCTCGATGGTTGGGCGATGCAGGACACCCACGAGACCTTGAACAGCTTCACCTGGGGCCCCGATGGCTGGCTCTACGGGTGCCACGGTGTCTTCACGCACTCCGTCGTCGGCAAGCCAGGCACGCCATCCGAGCAACGACGCAAGCTCAACGCCGGCGTCTGGCGCCTCCACCCGCGGACCCGCGCCTTCGAGGTCTTCGCCGAGGGCACGAGCAACCCGTGGGGCCTGGACTTCAACGCCCGCGGCGAGATGTTCATCACGGCCTGCGTGATCCCGCACCTTTATCACATCCTGCCCGGCGCCCGTTACCAACGTCAGGCCGGCCAGCATTTCGAGCCCTACACCTACGACGACATCAAGACCATCGCCGACCACCCGCACTTCACCGGCTCCATCGTGCATCGCCCCGCCGAGCGCCGCATCGTCCAGCCCGACAGCACGGACGAGGCCGGGGGCGGTCATGCCCACTGCGGCCTGGCGATCTACGACGGCGATAACTTCCCCGCGGCGTACCAAGGCTTGCTGCTGTTCGGCAACCTGCATGGCCACCGCGTGCTCGCCGACCAGGTCGAGCCCAAGGGCAGCGGGTATGTCGGCCATCACGCGGGCGATTTCGCGCGCAGCAACGACGCCTGGTTCATCCCCGTCTCCCAGCGCGTCGGCCCGGACGGCGCCCTTTACGTCAGCGACTGGACCGACCCGCAGACCTGCCATAACAATAACCAGGAAATCTGGGATCGGAGCAATGGACGAATCTATCGCATCGCCTACGGTAACCCGAGGTCCCGGGCGCAGGACCTGACGAAGCTGGATGCGCCGGCCTTGGCGAAGGTGGCGGTGGACGACCCCAACGGTCTGCTGGCCCGGCAGGCCCGCAAGGTCCTGGCTGAACGCGGCGCCCTCGCCGAGCCGGCCCGCGCTTTCCTCGCGGCCGTGGTGGCCGATGCTTCCGCCCCGGTCGAACGTCGCCTGCGCGCTTTCTGGGCCGCGCTTTCGTCCACCTCCGACGTCGCCGATCTCGTGGCCCTCGCCGCGCGCGACCGCGAGGCGTCGCTGCGGGCCTGGGCCGTGCGTGCCGCCGTCGAGCGCGGGCCGGCCCTGCCGCTCGTCGATGACGCCGATCCCGTCGTCCGCCGGGAACTCGCCTCCGCTTTGCAGAAGGTCCCGGCCACCGTCGCGGCCGACCTGGCGTCCCGCTTGCTCGCGCATGGCGAGGATACGGCGGATCACAACCTCCCGCTGCTCATCTGGTATGGCGTCGAGCCGCTGGTCGGCGCGGATGCGGAACTCGGCATGCGTCTGGCGGTCGCCTCCAAAATGCCCAAGGTCACGGAATTCATCTACCGCCGGCTATCCGCGGATGCCGCCGGTCGGATGCGTCTTCTCGGCATCGCCGCGCGCACGGCCGACCTGGTCGCACGTGAGCGCTTGCTCGAGGGGCTCGTCGCGGGCGTCCGGCAGGGTGGGGCGTTCGTGGCGCCCGCCGAATGGTCGGCCTGGTCGAAGGCCCTCCGCGCCGACGCGGGCGCGAACCTTGTCGCCCTGGTGAACGAGCTCGACGCGCTTGCCGGCGATGAGCCGAGCCGGGCCTTTTTCCGCGGTCACCTCGCCGACGCCAAGGCGCCGCCCGCTGCCCGTCAGCGCGCCTTGGCCGTCCTGGTCCAGGCGCGCGACCGCGCCGCCGCCCCGGTGCTGCACGCCTGCCTGACGGATGCTTCCGTCTCCGGCGTCCTGCGTCGCCTGGTCATCCAGGCGCTCGCCTCGCTCGGCGATGCCGACACCGCCGGGCGGCTGATCGCCGGCTTCAAGGGTTTCTCGCCTGCGGAGAAGTCCGACGCCTTGCCCGCGCTGATCGCCAACCCGGCCGCCGCGGCCCGCACCTGGAGGCCGTCGCCGCCGGCGACCTTGACCGGGCCTTGCTCTCACCTGTCGCCATCCGCCAGCTCAAGTCGATGAGGGACGCCAAGGTCGACGCGCTCCTCGCCCAGGTCGTGGGCGTCGTCAATGCCAGCAAGGCCGACTTCGCCAAGAGCAAGGCGAAGTATGTCGACCTGCTTTCCGCCAAGGCGATGAAGAAGGCCGATCTGGCCGCGGGCAAGGTTCTCTACCAGCAGTCATGCGGTCTCTGCCACCAGCTCTTCGGCGACGGCAACGCCGTCGGCCCCAATCTCACCGGCTCCAATCGCGCGAACCTCGATTACCTCCTCGAGAACGTCCTCGACCCGAACGCCCTCATCGGGAAGGACTACCAGCTCAACGTCTTCAAGCTGAAGAATGGCAATACCGTGAGCGGCTTGGTGCAGTCGGAGGACGCGCAGGTATTCAATGCCGTCATGCCCGGCGGGGTGAAGTTGGCCGTCGCCAAGGCCGAGGTCGCGAGCCGCGAGATCCTGCCGGTCTCGTTGATGCCGGAAGGCCTCTTCGACGCTCTCACCCCCGCCCAGGTCGTCGACCTCGTGGCTTACCTTCAGTCCCCCGATGGTAAGACCAAGCCCGTGGCCGCTCCCGAGGGGGGCGTCTGGCGCGTCGACGGCGTCGTCGAAGGCGAGTCGCTCAAGGTCCTGGGTAAGACCGGCGGACGGGTGTCGAACCAGCCGATGACCAAGTTCAAGGCCAGCCGGTGGAGCGGTAACGACCACCTCTGGTGGGCCGACGCCAAGACGGGCGACAACCTCACGATCGCCTTGCCGATCAAGGAGCAGGGCACCTATCAACTCACCTTCGTCTGCACCAAGGCCCATGATTATGGCCGCTTCGAACTGCGCCTCGATGGCAAGGTCATCACCGGTCCGCAGGGTCTCGACCTTTACAACGCCAAGGAGGTCGTCACGTCCGGTGAGCTCGACGGCGGTCGCCACGAACTCGCGGCCGGCGAGCATAAGCTCGAGGTGCGCATCCTGTCCCCGAATCCCGTGGCCACCCCGCGCAACATGTTCGGCCTCGACTTCCTCAAGGTCGAAAAGAAATAACCTTACCACCCCCATGAAAGCCCTCCTCCCGCTGTTCGTCGTCGCCTCCGTCCTCGCGGCACCCGCCCCGACCATCGAGAAACTCGACCCTGCTTTGGACGCGCTCGTCGCGGCCGACGCCAAGATCGAGAAGGTCGGCACCGGTTACGGCTGGGCCGAAGGCCCGATCTGGTTCAAGGACCGCTTCGTCTTCTCCGACGTCCCGAAGAACATCGCCTACGCATGGAAGCGCGGCGACGCCGAGCCGGCCGTCTTCCTCAAGCCCAGCGGTACCGACGAGCCCTCCGACCTCCAGGGGTCCAACGGTCTCGCCGTCGACGCCAAGGGCAGCCTCGTGCTTTGCCAGCATGGCGCCCGTCGGGTCGGTCAGTCGCTCGGCGACGGCAAGTTCAAGCCCCTCGCGACCACGTTCGAGGGCAAGAAATTCAACAGCCCGAACGACCTCGCCATCGCCGCCGATGGCTCCGTCTACTTCACCGACCCGCCCTATGGTCTGCCGAAGGGGCAGAAGGCGGAGCAGGATTTCCACGGCGTGTACAAGCTGGCCGTCGACGGCAAGGTCACGCTCGTCAGCAAGGCGGTCAAGTGGCCCAACGGCATCGCCCTGAGCCTCGATCAAAAGACGATTTACCTGGCGGTCTCGGATAGCGCCAACACCCGCGTCGCCGCGTGCGACCTAGACGGCGGCAACCTGCGTGACATCTTCGTCGCCCAGCCGCTGAAGAAGGCCGGCCGTCCCGGTGGTTGCGACGGGCTCAAGGTCGACGCCGAGGGCAATCTCTGGACGACCGGGCCGGGCGGCGTGCTCATCCTCTCGCCCCAGGGCAAGCATCTCGGCTCGATTCTCTTCCACCAGCCCACCGCGAACCTCGCGTGGGGCGAGGATGGCAAGACCCTCTTCGTCACCTCGAACCACGACGTCTTCGTGTTGCGTACGAAGGTCAAGGGAGCGGGGTTTTAAGGGGAGGGCGGGGGACAGGGACAGGGACAGGGACAGGGACAGGGACAGGGGCCTGCGATCCTTAGTTAGTCGCTTTCTCCCTTGCCCTGAGGATGCCGCTGATGAGCCGGATGACCTCGGTCGCGTCGTTGATGGTGCTCTCGACTTCATGGGCATGGACCAGTTCTGAAACGATGGCGACTTTCAGTTGGGCTCGGACTTCCGCGCAGGATCCTAGGGAGATACGATAGAAGCGGGAGGTGTCCTTGCCACATCGTCGCTCGTAGCCCTCAGCTAGGTTGCTTGGCACAGAGAGTGCGGCCCGCCGGATTTGGTCGCAAATCCAACCATGGTCCCGAAGTCCTGAATAGCGCGTTAACTTGATTGTTTTTCCTGCGAAGAGGACCGCCTTTTGATAGGCGATCAAGTTATCCAAACTTATTGGCTCCATGGCTTGATGGCTATGACTTGGATTAGCTTCCTGAAGTCGAAATCTGTGGGCACCTTGCCTGAAGCGCACCTGAGGGGTTTTTATGAAGTCTGGTCTTCGTCTGCATGTCTGTATTCCTTTCCCTGACCCTGACCCTGTAACTGATAACTAATCAAGCCCCGGCCCCGGCCCTTGGCTCCCCCGCCAAATCCTTGCCCTTTCCGCGGAGGTCTCCCATATCAGAGTGGTCCCCATGAAAGCGTTGCTGCTCACCGAATATAAACGCATGTCCTACACGGACGTGCCGAGCCCCGTCTGCGGCCCGGAGGAGGTCCTGATCCAGGTCAAGGCCTGCGGCATCTGCGGCTCGGATATCCATGGCTACGACGGCTCCACGGGGCGCCGGATTCCGCCCTTGGTCATGGGGCATGAGGCGGCCGGTGTGATCACCGGCGTGGGTGCGCAGGTGACGACCCTGAAGCCGGGACAGCGCGTGACCTTCGACTCGACGGTCTTCTGCGGCGGCTGCGTCCACTGCCGGCGCGGCGACGTGAATCTTTGCGATAACCGCCAGGTGCTCGGCGTCTCCTGCGGCGACTATCGCCGCCATGGCGCGTTCGCCGAATTCGTCACGGTGCCCGCGCGTATCGTCCACGTGCTACCCGACGCCTTGGGCTTCAACGAGGCCGCCATGATCGAGGCCGTCTCCGTGGGCGTGCACGCCGTGCGCCTCACGCCCTGCGCCCCGGGCGACACGGCCGTGGTCGTCGGGACCGGGATGATCGGCTTGCTCACCCTGCAGGCCGCGAGGATCGCCGGCTTCGCCCAGATCATCGCCGTCGATACCGAGGAGTCCCGCCTCGCCGTCGCGCGCGAGCTGGGGGCGACGCATCTTTTCAACGCCAAGACCGGCGGCGACCTCGCGGAGTTCGTGAAGGGGCTGACGAAGGGGCAGGGCGCCGACGCCGCTTTCGAGTGCGTCGGCCTGAACGCCACCGTGCTCTCCGCGATCCACGCGGTCCGCAAGGGCGGTACCGTGACCCTCGTCGGCAACCTCTCGCCCAAGACCGAGCTCCCGCTCCAGGTCGTCGTCACCCGCCAGCTGCGCCTGCAGGGCTCCTGCGCCTCGGCCGGCGAGATCCCGCGCTGTATCGAACTCCTCGCGACCAAGCAGATCAAGGTGGATAAGATCATCTCCGCCGTCGCCCCGCTCGAGCAGGGCGCCGATTGGTTCGCCAAGCTGTACGCCGGCGCGCCCGGCGTGATGAAAGTCATCCTCGCCCCGAACTCCTGATGTCCTCCCCGTTCTTCAGCCTCGCCGGCAAGGTCGCCTTCGTCACCGGTACCAGCCGCGGTCTCGGCCAGCATTTCGCCCGCGCCCTCGCGCAGGCCGGCGCCGATATCGCCATGTCGAGCCGCGACGTCGCCAAGCTTGATGCTTTCCGCAAGGAAATCGAGGCGCTCGGTCGCCGCACCTGCGCCGTCGCCCTCGACGTCCGCGACGGCGCCAGCATCAAGGCCGGTGTGGCCGAGGTGGAGCGCCAGATGGGGCGCATCGACATCCTCGTGAACAACGCCGGTTGCAACATCCGTAAGCCGGCCCTCGAGGTCAGCTGGGAGGACTGGAACACCATCCTCGACACCAATCTGCGCGGGACGTTCTTCACGTCGCAGGCGGTCGCCCCTGGCATGATCGCGCGTGGCTACGGCCGGATCATCAACATCGGCTCGGTGACCTGCGTCGCCGGTTACGCCGGCCTCGCGCCCTACGGCGCCAGCCGCGGGGGCGTGAAGCAGCTCACGATGAGCCTGGCCGACGACTGGGGGCGCCATGGCGTCACGGTCAACTGCCTTGCCCCGGGCTGGTTCAAGACCGCCCAGAACGCCGTCCTTTACGAGCAGAAGGAATGGGTCGACTACCTGTGCGACCGTATCCCGCTGAAGCGCCCCGGCGCCGCCGGCGACCTCGCCGGGCCCGTCGTCTTCCTCGCCTCGGAGGAGAGTCGCTACGTCACGGGCCAGACCCTGCTGGTCGATGGCGGTATCAGCACCGGCGCCACCCGCGCCACGGTCGCCCCGCCCAAGGCCTGATTCGCTTTCCATGCTCTTCGCCCTCCTCGCCATCGCCGTCCTGGTCGGCCTCGTCACCTGGCTGAAGCTCAACCCCTTCATCGCCCTGCTGATCAGCTCCCTGACGCTCGGGGCGATGGTCGTGATCGATTCCGGGGCGCTCACCATGGCTGAGGTCCTCAAGGCCTTCCAGACGGGTTTCGGCAACACCTTGGCCGGTACCGGCGCCATCATCGTGCTGGGCGTCGTCTTCGGCAAGCTCCTCGCCGAATCCGGCGGGGCCGGGGTGCTCGCCAAGGAGTTCATCCGGGTGCTCGGCCCCGGGCGCATCGGTCTCTGCATCATCCTGCTCGCCCTGTGCGTGGGCATGACCACCTGGTTCGCGGTCGGCCTGTTGCTCATCCTGCCGATCGTGATCACCTTGGCGAAGGAGACCGGCCGGCCGTTCCTCCTGTTGGTGCTCCCGATGCTGTCCTTCCTTTCGGTCATGCACGGACTGATGCCTCCGCACCCCGGCCCCGTCATCGCGATCGAGGCCCTCCGCGCCGACATGGGCAAGGTGATCCTCTGGGCCTTGGTCCTGGGCATCCCCGTCGCCGCCATCGCCGGGCCGTTCTTCGCCCGGCTGGCCGTCAAGCGGGTCGAGGTCGCCACGCCGGACTTCACGCCTTCGGTTTCCGCCCAGCAGGTCCTCCCGACCTTCGGGCTCACGCTCTTCACCGTCCTCCTGCCGGTGATGCTCCTCCTCGCGGGCACCGTCGTCGAGCTGCTCCACGCGAAGGAAACCCTCTGGGGTAAGGTCGGCCTGTTCGTCGGTCATCCCGTCATCGCCCTGCTGACATCGGTGCTCTTCGCGATGTGGGCCTTTGGCCGCCGCTGCGGCCGGACCGCCGGCGAACTCCTGAAATTCTCCGAGCAGAGCGTCGCCGGCATCGGCATGACGCTCATCCTGGTCGGCGCCGGCGGCGGCTTCGCGCTCGTGATGCGCACGGCGGGCGTGGACAAGCAGCTCGCCGAGCTGGCCGCCTCGGCCGGCTTGCCGCTGCTGGTCTACGGCTGGCTCGTGTCGGCCTTCATCCGAGTCGCCACCGGCTCCGCCACCGTGGCCATCACCGTCGCCTCGGGTTTCATCGCCCCGGTGATGGCGGCCCACCCCGGCACAAGCCCCGAGCTCATGGTCATCTCGGTCGGTTGCGGCTCGCTCTTCCTCTCGCACCTCAACGACAGCGGTTTCTGGATGGTCAAGGAATGCCTCGGCCTGTCCGTCGGCCAGACGTTGCGCACGTGGACGATCACGGAGACCCTCATCGGCCTTTCGGGGCTCGGCATGGCCCTGCTGGCCGAGCAGGTGCTACGATTCTTTTCCTGAGCAGATGACCCGGTATTTGTGGCTTTTGCTCGGTGCGGCCCTGTCGGGAGCGGCGGAACCCGCGCCTGCGCGCATCATGGCGGTGGGAGACTCGATCACGCAGGGAGGCGGGAAGACCTTCGCGACCTACCGTCTCCTCCTGGCGGAGAAACTGAAGGCCGCCGGTGTCCGCTGCGAGTTCGTGGGGTCGCGACCGACCGAGGGCTCCGCGACTCCCCTGTGGCATGAGGCCTACGGCGGCAAGAACGCCGAATACCTCGCGTCGATCCTTGAGGCCAAACTCAAGGCCCATCCCGCCGATATCGTGATGTTGCAGGCCGGCCATAACCACTTCATCGAGGAAAAGCCGGTCGCCGGCATCGTCGCGGCGCACCGCGAGATGGTGACCACGGCGCGACGGCTCAACCCCAAGGCCATCGTGTTCATCGCGCAGGTCATCCCCAGCGGCAAGCTGCCCAAATACGCTTATATACCGGACCTGAACGTCGCCCTGGCCGCCTTGGTGAAGGAACTCCACCGCCCCGAGCAGCCGGTCTACCTCGTCGACCTTGCCACCGGCTTCGATCCTGCACAGGACACCATCGCGGACCGGGTGCACCCGAACGCAGCGGGTGCCGAGAAGATCGCCCGGCGCTGGGCGGAGGCCCTGACGCCCTGCCTGCGGTGATGTACATAGTATGATATTACCTTTTTAACCCTTGGCTTTGCTTTTGACAGGCGGCGAATCCGGCGGCTAGTTTGCGTGTGTATGAAAACCACCCCGTTCATCGCCCTCGCCTTCCTTGCCGCGGCTTCGGCCGAGGCCCAGACCAAGACCGGCAACTCCGGTCTGCCTTATGACCGCCTCTCCGTCGTGCGCAGCTTCGGGAGCGACGTGCATTCGACGGGCATCGTCGGTTCCGTCCAGCTGTGGGATTTCCTGCTGGGCGCCGACCACACCCGGTCGACCTATTCGAATCTCGGCACGGTGACCGGCAAGCGGACCGGATTCAACCTGGGTTACCTCGTCGGCACCGGCGACGCCGACCTGATCTTCTCCGTCAATTACGCCAACGGCGAAGGCTCCGGCAGGCTGACCAACGGCACCGCGGTGTCCGTCGACGCCTCGGCGCTGGGGTTCGGCGTCGCCTGGCGCCAACGGATCAACGCCTCCTTCGATTACACCTTCTCCTACGGTCACAGCCGCACCCAGTACGAGGCGGGTTATTCTTTCTCGGGTCTGGCCCTCGCCGGCAAGGCCACGGATTCGACGGATAACGTCGGTCTCTCCCTGCGTTATGCTTTCAACAAGTCCGTCGACTTCACCCTCGGCTATTCTCACGGCCTGGGCGGGGGCGGCCTCGCCGGGGATAACAACAGCTGGTCCGTCGCCTTGGGTTGGTTCTTCTGAGCGAAACCCGAAGTTTTTCCGCCAAGGGTCGGCCTCAGCGCCGACCCTTTTTGTTGTCCGCCTACTTCGCGCTCCGCGACGACTTCCAGACTTCGCCCTTCGGGCTGACCAGCCAGACGGCCAGTCCCTCCTCTTCGGCGAGGCGCTTGGCCTCGTCCCAGCCGACCGACATCAGCGCGGTCGCCCAACCATCCGCGCGGAGCCCGGACGGGTGCCAGACGCAGCAGAGTTCGACGGTGGGCGCCACGGGACGCCCCGTCTTCGGTGAAAGGATGTGCGAGACGGGTTTGCCGGCTTCCTGACGCTTGGCGCGGTAGAGACCGGACGGCGAGAGGCAGGTGTCGGTCAAGGTCACTTTTGCCAGCAGTTTGCGAGGGTTGAACGGGTCTTCGATGCCGACATTCCAGCGGCCGGAAGCCAGGAGCTCGCCGCCGATCTCGATCAGGAAGTCATGCTGCCCGTGCCGGCGCAGGATCGTCGCCACCTGGTCGTCGGCGTAGCCTTGCAGCACGGAGCCCAGGTCGATCGCCAGTTTCGGGTGGGCCTTGCTAAGCATGGCCCGGTCAAGGTCCAAGGTCAGCTGCTCCCAGCCCACCTGCGGCAGAAGCGCCGCCAGCGCCGCGTCGGTCGGGGTCGGCTGCTGGCCCGCGGGGCCGTAGCTCCAGGCGGCGGTCAGCGGGGCGACGGTGACATCATAAGACCCGCGCGTCTTGGCGCTGAGGGTGCGGGCGAAGCCGACGAGTTCCAGCAACTCCGGAGTCACCCCGACAGGCGCGGTCGTGTCCGCCCGGTTGAACGCGCTGGTCGCGGAGGACTCCCGCCAGTGCGAGAGCGAGAACTCGAGGCGGTTGAGCTCGGCCTCGATCTCGCGGTTGAGGAGGTCGCGGTCGATGCTGGCCCCGCGGATCTTCACCGTCCAAGTCGTGCCGAAGGCCGCGCCATGGATTTCGGTGATGGGTGCTTCCGAGGTGGTCGCCAGGTGGATGTTCTCCGCGGGGAAAGCCGCGGTGAACGCGGCCCCGATGGCCAGGATCGCGGCGGCGCCGGTGTCGCGGGCCGACCAGCGGTCGCTTTCGCTCGGGGTGCGGACCAGCTTGAGGAGGGCCCCGGTCGGGCAGGCGTATTTACAGAATCCCTGCGGCACGAAGAGGGCCGCCACCAATCCGCCGGCGGCCAGCGTGAGCGGGATGAGCGTGGCCGCGCCGAGCGCCCAGGCGTCGAACGGCTCCCAGCGTCCGAGGTTCATGCCCGGCCAGGCGAGCGCCGCGAGGAACACCACCGCCAGCAGCGCGAAAGGCAGGATGGAGAGACGCTTGTGCCAGCGTGTCGGGACGTGGAGATGCAGTCCGCGGAAGCGGCCCAGCAGCTCCTGCGCCGCGCCGTGGGGGCAGAGGTGATGGCAGTAAGGCTGGCGCCGGGCGGCCCACGGCACGAGCAGGGCGACGGCCCCGAGGGCGACCAGGCCGGAGGCTTGGCTCCAACCCAGCCCATGCCGTGCCCAGCCGGCGAAGAGCGCGAGGGAGAGCAGCTGGCCGAGCCAGAGTCCCAGCCCGCCGACCAGCAGCAGTTGCCACGTCAGGCGGAGGCCCGGCCGCCCGTGCAGGGGCGAGAAGGTCATGACGAGACCGCCCAGCAGGAAGCACCAGAGGGCGAGCCCCCGGGCGCCTTCCTCGCGTCGGCGGGCCTCCGCGCCCGACTGCCGGGTGTCGTCGGCGAAGCGCCGCTTGATCCCTTCCGCCATCGCGTAGCTGGTCAAGGTCGCCCCGGCCACGCCTTCGAGGCGCGCCTTGCCGAAATCGAGCGTCGCCCATTCGCGGGCCGTCCACTTCGTGAGTAGTTTGTGATATTCCTCGTCGGCGCGGACACGGTCCACGTAGTCCGTGGTGTCGTAGGTTTCCCGGATGAGCACCTTGCGTAGCGTCAGCCCGTCGGTCGCCAGTGCGATCAAGGTGTCCGTCGGGCCGGCGTAGCCGTTGACTTCGTCGCCCGAGGGCGAGGTGCGCACCACGAAGCCGAGGTGGGTATTGCCCGGTCCGCGGACGAGGTTCCAACCGAGGCGCGGGGTGTTGGGCTCGAAGCCGACGGCCTCGGGGAACCCTGCTTCCTTGATTTCCTCGAGTTTGAGCGGGGTGGGGAAGCGCAGGGAGGCGTAGTTGCCGGAGAGCCGCTTCTGGATGGATTCCTCGATGGCCAGGGCGGTCAAGGTCGAGCCCGCGTAGCCCTCGAGCTTCGGCGCGGGCTGGGAGGTCGGCCGCCAGTCCTTGAAGCCCCGTTCGAAGGCGGCGTTGTCGCGCAGCTTGTCGACGTGATCGGGGGTGTCCTCGCTCGTGAGGATGCGGGTGCCGACGATGCGTTCCTGGTTGTCGAGCGCCACCAGCACGTTCGTCGGCCCGGAATAGCCGAGGATGGCGTCCGCATCCGGGGAAGTGGTGAGCAGGCGCCCGACCCGGTTGCCGTACTCGTCCTGCGCCAGCAAGGTCTCCTGGGGCCCCGCCTTGAATTGGCGGGCCTGCGGGAAGAAGGCCTGCACTTCCGCCAAGGTCAGGCGCGTCAACGCCGTTTCCCGCGGCGGCGTGGCGCGGTGCAGCAGGAGCGCGGCGCACGCGAGGGCGGCCAACCGCCAGCCCCGGAGCAACCAGGTCTGCGCGCGCGGCGACATCGCTTACTTCGCGGGCACCAGCTGGACGGCGTCGGCGTGGATGTTGCCGTTGGCGTTGCGGCCGCCGAGGGTGACCGTGCGGCGTCCCTCGGTGAACTCGTAGGTGCCGACCGCGTGGAAGCCGCCCTCCGGCGTGGTCTTCTGGTTCAGGGTGACCGTCACGGCCTTGTCGCCGGTCGGGTTCAGCGTGGCGGTGGCGTTGCTGGCCCGGTTCTCGTGGCCGGCCCAGTAGATGCGGACCTCATAGCGACCGGTCTTCGGGATCTCGAAGGCGTACTCGGCCTCGTTGTCGCCCTTCGGGGCGTAGTGGTAGCCGGCGCCGAGGTGGGGGATGCCGGCGCCCGAGGTCCAGCGGCCCTTCAGCTTGGCCTCGGTGTCGTCGACAACCAAACCGGGCAGCTTCGTGAGTTCGGCCTTCTCCTCCGTCGTAAGCTTGGGCCCGGCTCCGGCGGTCTTGCCGAGGTCGGCGTTCATGCGGCCCACGGGCAGCAGCTTGTAGTCCGCGATCTTGTCATCCAGGAACAGCTCGCCCTTGAGCTCGGTGCGGCGCATGCGGCCCGGTTGCTCCATCAGCTTGATGAGTTCGGGCAGATGCCGGGCGTAGACGCCGCGCGGGTCGGTGTTCTCGCGGACGGCCAGGTAGGCGGCCTTGCCGACGACCTCGCCCATCATGCCGATGGTACGCATGACGCGTACCGTGCCCAGGGCCTCGTGCGTGACCGAGATGTGGCGGCCGGCCATGAAGAGGTTGCCGATGTTCTTGGAGTAGAACAGGCGGTAGGGCAGGGGGTAGCCGTTGCGGCGGTCGACGGCGACCACGTGCTTGCCGCTCGGGTCCACGTAACCGAAGGCCGCGCGCGAGATGAACGGGTTCTCGGGGAACTTCTTCGCGTACTGTTCGCGCGCGTAGTGCAGGTCGATGTCCCAGGTCGTGGGTACGCAGCCGTCGGGGAAATCCTTACGGGACACGATGTCCTCCTTGGTCAGGATGATGTCTCCGGTCAGCAGGCGCGACTCGCGCGGGCCGCCCACGTGCGAGGCCCATCTGAGGTCGGCCCGGGCGTACTTGGCGTGCTCCGGCCCGTTCTTCAGGGCCGAGAAGGCGCCATAGATCGCCCGGAAGTTCCAGTCGCGGATGTATTCAAGGTCCTTGATCGGATCCTGGTCGAAACCCGACTCCCAGAACCACTCCGCCTTCATGAAGGGCTTCTCGTCGAGGGTCGATTTCGACTTCTGCAGAAGCGGGAAATCGCCTAGCGCCAAGGGCAGGGCCCACGGCGTCGCGGGCCAGGTCGTGGGCTGCTCGGCCTCCTGGTAGAACCACATGTTGGACATGCCCATGCGCTTGTCCGGCTCCTGCCGGAAGTCGGCCCCGGCGTAGGCGCCGACCCAGCCATGGCCGGTGGTGTCCGCCACGAACTTCGCGCGGAAGACCCGCTCGCGGCCGCTGCGGACGTCGATCGCCTTCACCGCGGCGATGCGGTTGCCGTCCATGACGACGCCGGTCGCGAAGTGCCCGAGGAAGAGGCTGATGTTCTTCTCGGCGCGGACGACCTTCTCCTTGAGCTCGTCGCCGAAGCTGTCGACGCGTCCGGGGCTGTCGGGCGAGCGGTCGGCGATCTCCTCGATGATCTCGCCGAGGTGCGGGTATTTGCCGCGGGTGGTGCCGCCCATGGCCCAGACGCCGATCTCGGAGCTGCCGTTGCCGCCGAGCACGAAGCGATCCTGGAGGAACGCGACCTTCAGCGACTGCCGGGCGCCCGAGAGGGCCGCCCCGAGGCCGCCGTAGCCGCCACCGACGACGACGAGGTCGAATTCGCCTTGGTCTTCCGGTCCCTGCGGGCTGTTCCACTTCGAGCGGGCGGCGACGAGCGCCTCGCCCTCGGGCGGGGTGAAGGCGGCGTCCTTGCTGAACAGGATGGCGTCGGCGCGACCGGCGAAGCCGGTGAGGTCATGGAGGGCGAGCTTCACCTCGCCCGCGGGCAGGGTGACCTTGCCGCCGGCCTGCCAATGCCACTCGGCTCCTTGGTTGCCGAATTCGGCGGCGACGGGCTGTCCGTTGACGATCAATTGGAAGCGGCCCGGGGTGCCCGGCGCTTTCCAGTGGGCGACCCAATCCTTGGTGCGCACCCAGACCCGGTACTCGCCGGCGGCGGGGATGCGGACGGTGCCCGTGGCGTCGGCGACGGGTTTGCCGAGGCCGTGGGCCAGGAGGTAGGGCGAGCCGACGATGTTGGTGAAAGCCGTGTCGAGTTTCCAGCCGCCGTGGCTGGCGAGGGACTCGGCCTCGAGGAAGACGGTGTCGGCGGTCGCGGCTTGGCCGACGAGGGCGGCGAAGCCGGTGAGTCCGAGGAGGGGGAGCAGACGGAGGGACATGGGTTTTAGATTTATCCTAAGACCGACGACTTCCAGCCGAAAGCGGTCCGGCGACCCTTATTTCCGCTCAAAACGGTCGGCGGGATGGGGTTGCCCCGGCGCGGGTCGAGGCTAGTTTTGCAGCATGCGATCCCTTCTGCTCGTCCTCGTCCTTGGTTGCGCCCGCTTGTCGGCCCAGGCTTGGTCCGCCCCGCTCACCGAAGGTCTGCGGGTCGATCTGGATGCCGCGCGGGGCGTCACCTTGGACGCCCAGGGGCGGGTCGCCAAGTGGACCAACCAGGCCGGCCCGGCGGAAGTCCGGGAATTCGTCGGTCAGGACAAAGGCCGCAAGGTGCCTGGTTCGGGGCTGCCGGCCGCGGGCGAGGGCGTGATCATCTTCCGGGCCCAGGAACTGCTCTGTCGCGACGAGCAGGCCTTTGACGGCCTGATCAAGGGCGACGGTTGCACCTGGGTCGCGGTGCTCAAGCCCTACGCCCAGGCCAAGGGCGGTCTCAAGGATGTGAATTCCTTTTTCGGGAACCTGCGCAACGGCGGCAAGTACGAGGGCGTCTGGGGCTGTCTGGATGACGATAACACTGTCTGGTGGGGCGCCCGCAACGGGCTGACGTTCGGCCGCTTCGACGTCAACAACCCGAAGGTCGCCGGGCCGAAGCTCGAGGCCGGTCGACGCTACGTCATCGCCGGTCGGTTGGGGGCGGGCACGGGCAGCGTCGCGATCGAGCTCTTTGTCGACGAGCCCAAGGCCGTGGCCGCCGGTCGCTTCCCCGTCAATCCCGCGGCGGACGCCTCCAAGTTGTCGATCGGGCAGGAGCGCGACGCCACGCAGCATCCGGGCTTCGAATCCTTCGACGGTGAACTTGGACGTTTCCTGCTCTGGTCGCGCCCGCTCAAGGACGAGGAACTCGCCACGGTGATGTCCGGGTTGCGCACGCCGTCCGCGACGCCGGCCGCGGTGCCCGCCAAGTAGTCGCCGGTTCATGAAGAAGCCCCGGAGGTCCGGGGCTTCTAGGTCCGCATCGGGCGCTTACTTCGCGGCGGGCGACGGCTCGGGCTTCTTCTCCTCGGTCTTCGCCTTGTCGCCGAAGGGGAAGGGCTTGGCCGGCGTCTTGGCGTCGGCCCCTTTCTTGCCGGCACCGGCTTCCTTGGCCCGCTCCTTCAGCTTGTCCTCCATCGCATCGGTGATCTTCTCGATGGTCTCCTTGGACAGGGAAGGCTCGGCCTTGGCGATGGCGGCACGGAGCGCCTTGCGGACATCCTCCGCGAGGGCCTCCAGCTCGGTACGGGAGTCCTTCTTCTCGGCGGCGGTGGCGAATTCCATGCTCTTGCGCTTCTCGAGCTGCTTCTCGCGGGCGGCCTTGACGGCCTCGTCCAGCTGGGCCTTGGCGAAGGCGGCGCGGAACTTGGCCATATCCTCCTTCGCGACGCCCTCGATGTCGGGCACGAGCGCGGCGCGTCCGGCCTTCGCGGACTTGCCTGGCTTGGTCTCGGGGCTGTCGGCGGCCGGCAGCGCGAGGGTGGCGGTGAGGAGGAAGAGGAGGGTGGTTTTCATGGGAAGATTATTTACGCGGCTTGCCTTTGGCCTTCGGGGCGGGTGTCGTCCCGCTTTGCCGGGCAGCTTGGATGTAGCCATCGAGGAAGGCGGACGGCAGGTCCGGATCCGCCTTGAGCATGGCGTTGCGGTAAGCGGTGAGCAGGTCGGCCTGGGCGCTCTTGGCGCTCATCCGCAGGCTGGTTTGCTCATCCTTGGCGGCGGCTTGGGTCTGCGTCCGCAACTCCTTGACCCGGGCTTCGGCCGACTTCACGGCGTCGGCTTGGGCGGCGACTGCGAAGGCAGAGGCGAGCCGCGCGCTCTCCGCTTCGGTGGGCTTGGCCGGCGCAGGCTTGGTCGCGCCCGTCGCGGCGTAGACGCCGACGGCGAGTAACAGCAGGGGGAGGAGGCGAGGCTTGGCCGGCTCCATGGTGTTAGCGGCCTGCCGGTCGCATCCGCGACTCGACGACCTCGCTGATCTTGGCGATGACCTCGGCGCTCAGGCTCGGGTCGGCCTTGCCGATGGCCGCGCGGGTGGTCTCGCGGATCTTGGCAGTGAGGGCTTCGAACTCTTCCTTCATGTCGGCCTTTTCCTTGCCGGAGAGGAACTGGGTGTTGGCGCCCATCTTCTTGAGTTTCTCGCGGGCCGCGACGACCTCCGGGTCGCGGAAGGACTTCATCGCGGCGACGCGGAACTTGGCCATGTCCTCGGCGCTGACGCCTTCGACGTCGGCCAGCAGGACGGAGAGGTTGGGTTGGGCGGGTCGCCTGGGTTCGCCGCTCTTGGGCGCGGGTGCGCCCGCCGCCGGCGTCTTCGCCTCGTCCCCGAAAGGGAACGGCTTCGCCGGCGTCGCCGCCGCCTTGGCCTCCTTGGCCATGGTTTCCTTCATCCGGGCGCGCGCCTTATCCTCGAAGGCCTCGATGACTTTGGCGATCGTCTCCTTCGCGAGGGTCGGATCCGCCTTGGCGTACGCGGCCATCAGGGCGTCGCGGTTGAGCTGGGTCACGCCTTCGAACTCGCCGCGCATCTCCCTTTTTTCCTCGGCTCCGGCGAATTCGGCCCGCTGGCGCAGCTCGGCCAGCTTGGCCTTGGCCGCGATGACCGCGGGGTCCTGCTGGGCCCGCGGAGAGGCCGCGCGGAACTTCATCATCTGCTCCTGGCTGACGCCTTCCACGTCCGGGATCAGTTTCTCGAGCATCGCGCGGTTGGGTGCCGGCCGGTCCGATCCAGGCTTGGCGGCGGGTTCCGCGGCCGAAAGCGCGCCGGCGATCAGCAGCAGGGCGAGGCAGGGAGTCTTCATCTTCTGCAACTTTAACCCCATGGACCGTCCAAAGTTCGACCGGTAAGGCCAAAAAAAGACCCCGGCGAACCGGGGTCTGTCTTCGAGCCTGTAATCCGAGGATTACTTGGCTTCAGGCTTGGCCTCGGGCTTGCCTTCCGGCCGGCCCTTGCCTTCGCCGCCCTTGCCGCCCTTGGCGCGATTAGCCATCGCTTCCTGGGCCTTCTTCACGACTTCGGCGAGCTCGGGGTGGGCCTTGACGATGGCGGCGTTGACGGCTTCGTTCAGGGCCTTGTAGGCCTTGGCGCCTTCTTCGCGGGCGGCCTTCTTGGCGTCTTCGTCCTTGGCTTCGGCGCCCTTGGCGCGGGCGGCGGCGGCGGCATCGGCGAGCTTCTTGATCTCCGGGTCTTCCATGGCGGCCTTGCGGGCGTCGCCGAGCTTCTTCATGTCCTCAGGGGACACGCCGGGGATCTGGAAACCGCCTTTGCCTTTGCCTTCGCCCTTGCCCTTGCCTTCGCCCTTGGGGGCGTCGGGCTTCTTGGCTTCGCCGCCGGCGGGGGCGTCGGCCGCGATGAGACCGGCCGTGGTGATCAGGGCCAGGAGGAGGGGGAACTTGAGTTTCATGGGTAGGATTGGATTAGGGTTCGGAGATGAAACCCCCGCGGCGACGGAAGGTTTCGCCGGAGTTTATTCATTTTATGACACTCCGCACCAATGACTTGCGGGTCCGGGCGGGCAGACTCGGCGGCATGTCCCCCCTGATCCTGCATGTCCCGCACGCCTCCCGCCTGATTCCCGCCGCCGACCGGGGGGATTTCCTCCTGAGCGACGGGGAACTCGCCGCGGAGGGTCGGCGGTTGGTCGATGCGCACACCGATACGCTCTTCGGGGCCGAGTGCTGGCCGGGGGCGGTGCTCGCGGCGAAGGTCTCGCGCCTGGTCGTCGACGTGGAGCGTTTCGCGGACGACGCCCGCGAGCCGTGCGCCCGCGTCGGCATGGGCGCGACCTACGTGCGCACGACCGAGGGACGGCCGCTGCGCGCCCTGTCGGCGGCCCGCCGCGCGGCGTTATTGGAAAGTTACTACGTACCGCATCATGCGGCCGCCGACCGGCTCGCGGCGGAGCGGTTGGCGGTCCGGGGGCGCTGCCTGGTGCTCGACGCGCACAGCTACCCGCTGGGCCCGCTGCCGACGGAGGTGGCCGCCGGGCGGCCGGAGATCGGGCTGGGCACCGACGCCGTCCACACGTGTCCCGAGCTCCGGGATCTGCTCGCCGGTTTCTTCCGCGCCCGAGGTTACGAGGTCGCCGTGGATGCGCCGTTCAGCGGCGCCTTCGTCCCGAGCGCCTGCTTCGGCGCGGATCCGCGTTGTCAGGCGATCATGGTGGAGGTGCGTCGCGACCTCTATATGGACGAGTCCACGGGGGAGCGGCACGGCGGTTTTGAGCGCGTGCGCGCGGATCTGGTCGCGCTTCAGCCGCGGTTGGCCGACTTCGCCGTCCGCGCGGTCTGGCCTACCTAGGCTCGGGCAGGGTGGTGGGGTGCCCGGCGGCGGCCAGCTCCGCCGCGAACTCCGACATGGCCTCGGTCCACATGGCGCGGATCCGCGGCAATTGCCCGTCGCGTTCCTGCTCGCTACGTTCGGGCCAGGCCTCCTCGAGCGCCTTCCATTCCTCGATCAAGGCCTTGAGGCGCGGTCGTTCCAGCCAGCGTTTGGCCACAGGGTCGAAGGTCTCCGCGCCCAGGCGGGCCTTCTCCGTCTTCAGGAATTCGCCCCACTGCTTGACGACCTCGTCCTTCTGCGCTTTCGCCGAGCGGTGGTCGGGCAGGTGGTTCTCGGCCCGATCGAGTTTCAGGCCGGCGGTGCTGCGGACCCCGGTCGACGGGCCGGACGACGGAGCCGTGCGGGACGTCGCCGGGCGGAGCGCCGCGGCGGAAGGTTCCGGCGGGCGCGGGTCGACGCGTCGGGTCAGCCAGAAGATGGCAAGAAGCAAGCCGCCGACCGCGAGGCATACCATGAACCAGCCTCGCCGGCTCAAGGGACGACCGCTCGATTCTTGCGGTCGATGGTCGGTCGGTGGTAGACGCATTGTCCGGCGTCACATGATGATGACCGGGGCGGCCGCCGGTGCGGCGGGCGCGGCGGGCGGCGGGGCGGGTTGGTTTTCCGCCGGCACGGAGAGGGTCCCGCTGTTGATGATGACGGTGCCTTGGCTGTTGCCGACCGTTAGCCCGCCGGCGCTCCCGCCCGCCTGGCGCGCCGCCTCCGCGCGGACCATGCCGAGGCCCTGGGCGCGGATCGCCTCCATCTGTCCCATGATCGCGGCCTTTTCGTCATCGGTCGCCTTCGGCCACTTGGCCTCGAGTTCGCGCGTCTGCTGGAACATGGCCCGGAATTGCTCGTTCTGGAAGAGCGAGCGCATCACGGCCCCCGTGCGCTCGCGGTCGCCCTGGAAGATTTCCTCAAACTGCTTGCGACCGTCGTCGCGCCAGTTCCGGAACTTGGATTCGAGCGCCTCCTTGGCCGTCAGGTCGCGGGAGCGCGCCTCCTTGTCCAGGTCGGGGATGACGTTGGCGCTCTTGTCGAGCTTCAGGCCCTTGGCGCTGCGCACCACGGCGCCGGGACGTTGCTCGCCCGCGGAGCCGTTGCCGGCGGCGGCGGGTTGGGCGACGGGTCGGGCGGCGGTCGGCGCGGGGTCGGCGAAGAAACGAGCGATCAGGGCGACGCCGCCGGCGACGCAGATGACCGTGAGGACGAGGGTGGTCTTGGACGTCTTCATGTCGGAGGAATACGCTCATTTAACTCCGAGGTGAAGGCGAAGTTGGCCCAAAAGACGGGACCCTCCGCGCCGGGCGGGCTTATCCCTCGACTTTGGTCGTTTTTATTAACCAATAGGAACCCATGGCTGCAGCCCAACCCATGCCTGCCGGATCGGTCCGGGTCATCGACTCCCACACGGGCGGTGAGCCGACCCGCGTCGTCGTCGCCGGGGGGCCGGATCTCGGGGGTGGGACGGTCCGGGATCGTCTGGAGCGCTTCCGCCGCGACCACGACCGGTTCCGCTCCGCGGTCGTCAACGAGCCCCGCGGCTCCGACGTGATGGTCGGGGCGTTGCTTGTCCCGCCGCACGACCCCTCCTGCCGCTTCGGGGTCATCTTTTTCAACAATGTCGGCACCCTCTGGATGTGCGGGCACGGTACCATCGGTCTGGTCGCGACGCTCGCCCACCTCGGCCTGATCGGCCCGGGGGAGGTCCGCCTCGACACCGCCGTGGGCCCCGTGGCCGCGACCTTGCACGCGGACGGCACCGTCACGCTCGCGAATGTTCCCTCCTACCGCCATGCCAGGCAGGTCGCGGTCGAGGTGCCGGGCTTGGGGGTCGTCCGCGGCGATATCGCCTGGGGCGGCAACTGGTTCTTCCTCGTCGAGCAGCATGGCCTGACCGTCGCCTTGGAGCACGTCGAGGCGCTGACCGATTACGCCTGGAAGGTCCGTCAGGCCCTCGGCGCCCAAGGCATCGTCGGCGCGGACGGCGGCGAGATCGATCACATCGAACTTTTCGCACCGACCCCGACGGCGGATAGCCGGAATTTCGTGCTCTGCCCCGGCAAGGCCTACGACCGTTCGCCCTGCGGCACCGGCACCAGCGCGAAGGTCGCGTGCCTCGCCGCGGACGGCAAACTCGCCGAAGGCGCGACCTGGAAGCAGGAGAGCGTCATCGGCAGCCATTTCCTCGCCTCCTACCGCCGGCTCCCGGACGGCCAGGTCCAGCCCTTGGTGACCGGCCGCGCTTTCGTCCAGGCCGACGCCACTTTCCTGTTCCATCCGGAGGACCCCTTCGCCTGGGGCATCCGTCCCGCATGAGCGGGCCGGTCGTCATCGTCGGCGGCGGGATCGTCGGCCTGAGCGCCGCCTACGAGCTCCTGCGTCGCGGGCGGTCCGTCGTGCTGCTGGAGAAGGGGGCCGCGGATCATGATTCCTGCTCGCTCGGCAACGCCGGGATGATCGTCCCCAGTCACTTCGTGCCGCTCGCCGCGCCCGGCATGGTGGCGCTCGGCCTCAAGTGGATGTTCGACCGCGAGAGCCCGTTCTGGGTCCGTCCGCGCCTCGATGCGGACCTGTTCTCGTGGGGTTGGAAGTTCTGGCGCGCCTCGACCTCGGCCCACGTCGAACGCTGCACGCCCGTGCTCCGCGACCTGAACCTGCGCAGCCGCGAGCTCTTCCTGCGCCACCGCGCCGAGCTGCCCGCCGCCTTCGACCTCGAGGACGTGGGCTTGCTCGCCTTGTGCCGCACGCAGCAGACGCTCGATCACGAGGCGGTGTTCGCCGCCAAGTCCGACGCCGTCGGCGTGCCGACCGAGGTCCTGTCGGCCGACGAGGTCCGTCGCCGCGACCCGGGCGTCGATTACGCCATCGCCGGCGCGGTGCTGTTCACGAAGGACGCGCACCTCGACCCGCGCAAGCTGGTCGCCGTCCTGACCGCGGAGGTCACCCGCCTCGGCGGCCGCATCGTCTTCGACGCCGAGGTCACGGGCTGGAAAGGGGAGGGCGACCTCCTGCGCGCGGCCGTGACCAAGCAGGGCGAGTTCGCCGGCGAGACCTTCGTGCTCGCCGCCGGTGCCTGGTCGCCCGCCGCCGCCGCCGCCCTGGGGCTGCGCCTCCCGATGCAGGCCGGCAAGGGCTACAGCATGCGGCTGGAGCGCCCGGTCCAGCGCCCGAAGTATTGCTCGCTCCTGATGGAGGCCCGCGTCGCCGTCACCCCGATGGGCTCCGCGCTCACCGTCGGCGGCACCATGGAGATCACGGGGAACGACCTGTCCGTGAATCCCGCGCGCGTCCGCGGCATCCGCAAGGCGTTCGTCCGATACTACCCGGCGTTCAAGGAAGCCGATTTCGAAGCCGTCCCGGTCTGGTCCGGGCTCCGCCCTTGTCCGCCCGACGGCATGCCCTACCTCGGGCGCACCCGCGCCAAGCGCAACCTCGTGGTCGCCACCGGCCATTCCATGATGGGCCTGAGCCTCGGCCCCGTCACGGGCGAGATCGTCGCCCAGCTCGTCTGCGGCGAACCCACGTCCGTCGCGCTCCGCGAGGTCGACCCCGACCGCCACGCCTGATTTTCCACCTACTATCCACCCCACCATGACCACCTCCGCCTCCAAGAAAAAAGTCCGCGCCCAATGGGAAGGCGTGATCCCCGCGATCACGACCCCTTTCCGCAAGGACGGCAAGCTCGACGCCGCCGAGATCACCCGCCAGTGCCGCTGGATGGTCGACTCCGGTTGCATCGGCATCGTCCCGTGCGGTTCGCTCGGCGAAGGCGCCACGCTGACCTACGACGAGAAGGTCGAGCTCATCCGGCTTTGCGTGAAGGCCGTGCCTGGCACGCCGATCATCCCCGGTATCGCCTCCCTCTCCACCGCCGAGGCGATCGCCCTGGCCAGGGAATCCGAGCGCCTCGGTTGCGGCGGCCTGATGGTCCTGCCGCCCTACGTCTACAGCACCGATTGGCGCGAGATGAAGGCCCACGTCTCGGCCGTCATCGCCGCGACCAAGCTGCCGTGCATGCTCTACAACAACCCGCCGGCCTATAAGACCGACTTCCTTCCCGCCCAGATCGCCGAGCTCGCCGCGGAGCATCGCAACCTCGAGGCCGTGAAGGAATCCTCCGGCGACTCCCGTCGCGTCACCGCCATCCGCCACCTCCTCGGCGATCGCCTGACCATCCTCGTCGGCATGGATGACTGCATCCTCGAGGGCATCGCCGCCGGCGCCCGCGGCTGGATCGCCGGCCTGGTCAACGCCTTCCCGGTCGAATCCGTCGAGCTCTACGAGGCCGCGATGATCGGCGACCGCGAGACCGCGGACGAGATCTACAAGTGGTTCCTGCCGTTGCTCCGCCTCGATACCGTGCCGAAGTTCGTCCAGCACATCAAGTGGGTGCAGTCCAAGGTCCGCGGCTCCAATCCCTCGGTCCGCGGCCCGCGCCTCGCCCTCGACGGGGCCGACCTGGCCCTGGCTGCCAAGACCCTGCAGGTGGCCCTGAAGAACCGTCCTAAGATCAAGTAACATGTCCACGCCCCTTCTCGGTCTTTCCTACCTCGGCTTCGCCCGCGGTCGTCCCGGCGCCTACCGCTGGCAGTCGTTCAACACGACGACCTGGAACCACCTCCCGGAGTTCTTCCACTCCGCCACGGCCGAGGATGTCGCCACGGCCGGCAATCTCGCCGCCGAGGCGGCCCCGGTCCTCGCCGCCTTGTCCGGCAAGGCCAAGGCCGCCTTCCTGCGCGACATCGCGGTGCGCATCGAGGCCGCCACCCCGGCGCTGGCCGCGCGCGCCCAGGCGGAGACCTCGCTGCCCGAGGCCCGTTGCCTCGGTGAGATTGGCCGGACCATGGGTCAGCTCCGCCTCTTCGCCGACCTCGTCGAGAAGGGTCAGTGGGTCGACGCGCGCATCGAGACCGCCAACCCCGAACGCAAGCCGCTCCCGAAGCCCGACCACCGCTCGATGTGCCGCGCCCTCGGCCCGGTCGCCGTCTTCTGCGCGAGCAATTTCCCCTTCGCCTATTCCGTCGCCGGCGGCGACACCGCCTCCGCTTTCGCGGCCGGCTGCCCCGTCGTCGTGATGGCGCATCACGCCCACCCCGGCGTCGCCGACCTCATGGGCGGGCTGATCGTGGACGCCGTGCGCGCGGCGGGCCTGCCCGAGGGCACCTTCTCGATGCTGCAGGGCGATGGTCGCGAGGTCGGTCAGCTGCTCGCCAAGCATCCCGCCATCCGCGCGATCGGCTTCACCGGTTCGCGCACGGGCGGCCGCGCCCTCATGGACACCGCCGCGGCCCGCGAGGTGCCGATCCCGGTCTACGCCGAGATGAGCAGCATCAATCCGGTCGTCCTGCTCGAGGGCGCGCTCGCCGCGCGGGGCGAAGCCATCGCCACCGGCCTCGGCGCGTCCTGCACGCTGGGTGTCGGCCAGTTCTGCACGCAGCCCGGCCTGTTGCTGATGGTCCGCTCCGCCGCCGCGGAAGCCTTCGCCGGTCATCTCGCCGCCCAGTTCCGCGCCGCGCCCGAGGGCGTGATGCTCACCCCGCCGATCCAGCAGGCCTACGTCAAGGGGCTCACCGCGCGTTCCGGTCGGGGCGGCATCCAGACGTACGCGCCCGGCAAGGGCAGCGGTAAGCCGGGTCGGGCCTTGCCCACCTTGCTCGCCGTCGCGGCCAAGACCTTCCTGTCCGACAAATCCCTGCAGGCTGAGCTCTTCGGTCCGTGCTCGCTGATCGTGTGGTGCGATGACGCCGCGCAGTTACACAAGGTGCTCGGCGCGCTCGAGGGCAACCTGACCGCCACCGTGCATGGCACCGATGAGGAGCTCGCCGCCAACGCCGCGTTGATCGAGCGTCTCGCGGCCCTGGCCGGCCGCGTGGTCGTCAACGGCTTCCCCACCGGCGTCGAGGTCTCCCATGCCATCGTGCATGGTGGTCCGTATCCCTCGCTCTCGGACGGGCGCACGACCTCCGTCGGTTCCAACGCGATTTACCGTTTCACCCGGCTCGTCTGCTACCAGAATTTCCCGGATGCCGCGCTCCCCGTGGAGCTCCGGGCCGCCAATCCCCTGGGCATCCTCCGGATGGTCAATGGCGAGATGGTGAAGTAGGAGGGAGGGCTAGGGACAGGGCTAGGGCCGGGGACAGGGCTAGGGGCAGGGCTAGGGCTAGGGACAGGCTCGCTGCCTTTTACTAGTCCTTCCCCTGACCCTGACCCTTTACCTGGTTAGGTTGCTTACCTTCCCACCAGCATCCCCCACCAGGTGCGGGTGTAGGGGAGGGCGAGGTTCTCCAGGCAGGCGGCGGTGAAGGCGTCGTCGATTTCCTCGCGCGGGTGACCGTCGAGTAGGTTCGCGGCCGCCAACTCGGCGCGGCCACGGCGCGCCGCGTCCACGATGTTGCGGTGCTTCGCCGCGTGGATGGCCGCGAGGATGGCGGCGATGGCGCAGAAGGTCATCAGGCCGAAGATGAGCGTGCCTTCCTTCATGAAGATAAAGGCCAGCAGGAGGAACGGCCAACCATTGCCCCAGAGGATCATGAACGAGTCCCAGGAGGATTGGGAGCCAAGCCGGCGGTCGCGGTGTTGCAAGGCATGCCCGGCGAGGCGGGCGGCCCGGGCCACGTCGAAGAGCGTGCGTCCGTGGTACGTCTCCGGCGACAGCTTGATCGCCGGCTCGAAGGCCGAGTAGTAATCGGTGATCGCCAGGGAGGTCTCGTCGACGTCGACCTGCTCGATCTTGCCGCGCAGCAGGATGATGCGTGCGGCCTGCGCCCCGCTGATGCCGCGGACCAGCAGGACGCGCCCGTGTTTGCGGGTCAGCGACTTGAGCCGGCGGTAGGCCAGCCAAGGCAGGGCCAGCGCCAGCCCGCCCAGCAACAGGGCGAGGATCAGGAATTTGGCCTGCCACATGGGGTCACGCTGGGGTTTCGCGGGTTTCCTTCAAGGCCTACCTTGAACCAAGTTCGCATAGGGGGGATAAGCCCGGGTGGATTCTGGTCCGCTCGCCGCGCCCTGCGTTGACCCCGCGGGGTCGGAGCCGTTGGATGACGGTGTCATGAATCCCGAAGTCGTCCGCGAATACCTCCTGGGGCTGCAGGATCGCCTGTGCGCGCTCATGGAGGAGGTCGATGGCCAGGCCAAGTACCAGAACGATGCCTGGACCCGGGCCGAAGGCGGCGGCGGTCGGACCCGCGTCATCGCCGGAGGCGCGGTGTTGGAGAAGGGCGGGGTGGCCTTCTCGGATGTCCGCGGCAGCAAGTTGCCGCCCTCCGCCACGCACAACCGGCCGGAGCTCGCCGGGCGCGGTTTCCGCGCGATGGGCGTCTCCGTTGTCCACCACCCGCTGAACCCTTACGCTCCCACCTCGCACATGAACGTGCGTTTCTTCTGCACCGATGGTCCCGACCCGGTCTGGTGGATGGGCGGCGGCTTCGACCTCACGCCCTATTATGGTTTCACGGAGGATGCCGTGTCCTGGCATCGCGCCGCCCGGACGGCCACCGGCGAGCACTACGAGAAGTTCAAGGCGTGGTGCGATGACTACTTCCTCCTCAAGCATCGCGGGGAGGCCCGCGGCATCGGCGGCGTGTTCTACGATGACTTCACCGAGGGTGGCTTCGAGGGTGCTTTCGCCCTCATGCGCCGGGTGGGGGACGCCTATGGTCCTGCGTACGCCGAGATTTTGCGCCGTCGCGCCCATCTGCCCTACGGCCCCCGGGAGGTCGCGTGGCAGGAGGTCCGGCGCGGCCGCTACGTCGAGTTCAACCTCGTCTTTGACCGCGGCACCATCTTCGGCCTGCAGTCCGGCGGTCGGACCGAGTCCATCCTGATGTCCCTGCCGCCCCGGGTCCAGTGGCGCTACGCCCATCAGCCCGAGGCCGGTACCCCGGAGGCAGAACTAATCTCGCATTATCTGAAACCGCAGGATTGGCTGAAGGGGTCTTGATGAACTCCCGCGACCGCTTCCTCGCCGCCCTGCGCCGCCAGCCCCATGGCCGCGCCCCTGTCTGGATCATGCGCCAGGCCGGTCGCTACCTGCCCGAGTACCGCGCCCTCAAGGCCAAGTCCGACTTCGTCACGATGGTCCGCACCCCCGACCTTGCGGTCGAGGTGACCTTGCAGCCGTTGCGCCGCTTTCCGCAGCTCGACGCCGCGATCTTGTTCAGCGACATCCTGGTGATTCCCGAGGCGTTGGGAGTCGGTTATCGTTTTCGCGACGAAGGCGGTATCGCCATGGAGCGCGCGTTGCGTTCGGCGGCGGACGTGGACGGCCTCGCCGTCGCCGGCGCCGCCGATCGCCTGCGCTACGTCTACGCCGCGCTGGCGCAGTTGCGCCGCGAACTCGGTCACGACAAGGCCCTCCTCGGTTTCGCCGGGTCGCCGTGGACCTTGGCCTGCTACCTCGTCGAGGGCGGCGGCTCCGAGGACTTCCCGAAGACCAAGGCGCTGGTGAAGTCGGACCCCAAGATGATGCATCGCATCCTCGGGATCCTCGCCGAGGCGGTCGCGGAATACCTCACCCGCCAGTTCGCGGCCGGCGCCGACGCCATCCAGATCTTCGACAGCTGGGCCGGCGCCCTGCAGGGACCCGACTACGAGGAGTTCTCGCTGCGCTACATCCGCGCGGTGCTCGAACGTCTTCCGGCCGGCGCCCCGGTCATCCTTTACGCCAAAGGCAAGTCCCCGCAGGCCGCCGCGCTGGCCGCGACCGGCGTGCCTTGTCTCGGGGTCGATTGGACCATGCCTTTGTCCCACGTCCGGCGTCTCGCCGGCCGGCCGATCTGCCTGCAGGGCAACCTCGACCCCGAGTTCATGGTCGGTGATCCCGGGGCTGCGCACGCCGCCGCCATGGAAGTCCTGGCCGACAACGCGGACGACCCGGGCCACATCTTCAACCTGGGGCACGGCATCACGCCTCAGGCCCGGATCGAGTCCTTCCAGGCGGTGCTGGACGCGGTGGTCGCCTCCGGCGTTTGACAAGGCCGGTTTACCCGACTTTCTGCGGGTATGGCGCGCAAAGGCATCCTCCTGCTCAACCTCGGCTCCCCGAAGAGCACTTCCGTTCCCGACGTCCGGACTTACCTCCGGGAATTCCTGGGCGACGAGCGCGTCATCGATTATCCCGCCCCCTTCCGCTTCGCGCTGCTCGAAGGCATCGTCCTGCGGACCCGCCCCAAGAAGTCGGCCGCCGCCTACGCCACCGTGTGGACGCCCGAAGGCGCCCCGCTCTTGGTCACGACCGAGAAACTCCGCGCCAAGCTGGAGAAGGCGACTGGCCTGCCCGTCGTCACCGGCATGCGCTACGGCACTCCCTCCTGCGCCGAAGCCGTCCAGAAGGTCCTGGAGCTGGGCATCGACGACCTGTTCGTCATGCCGCAGTACCCGCACTACGCCATGTCCTCGTATGAGACCGTGGTGGTGAAGATCCAGGAGGAGCTCGCCCGCCTCGCGCCCGGACTCAAGTACCACGTCCTGCAACCCTACTTCAACGACCCCGCCTACATCGACTGCCTGGTGGAATCCGCCAAGCCCTGGCTCGCTAAGCCCTTCGACAAGGTGCTGTTCTCCTACCACGGCGTCCCGGAGCGTCACCTGCGCAAGGGCGACGCCTCCAAGGCGCATTGCACCAAGGTCAAGGATTGCTGCCTCCAGGCCAGCCCGTCCCACGCCAACTGCTACAAGCACCAGTGCGTCCAGACCACGCTGCTCTTCGCCCGTCGGGCCGGCCTGCGCGAGGATCAGTACGAGATGTCCTTCCAGTCGCGCTTCGGGCCGGAGAAGTGGGTCCCGCCCTACACCGACGAGCGCTTCGAGGCGCTGCCCGGCGAAGGCTGCAAGAAGCTCCTGGTCATGTGCCCGGCCTTCACCGCCGACTGCCTCGAGACGATCGAGGAAATCAGCGAGGAAGGTAAGGAGGAGTTCCTCCACGCCGGCGGCGAGTCCTTCGAGCAGATCCCGTGCCTCAACGACCAGGACATCTACGTGAAGTACCTGGCCGACCGCGCCGCGGCCTGGAAGCCCGACCATCGCTGAGCGGCCTTGCCCTGGGGGCGGGGTGGGTCTAGGTGTGCCGGGCTTCCCCGTCATGCCTGCCACCGCCCGCCGCCTCGAAGGCTTCACCGAGTCCGTCATCCGCGGGATGACGCGCCTCGCCAACCAGCACGGGGCCTTGAATCTTTCCCAAGGCTTCCCCGACTTCGACCCGCCGGAGGCGCTGCTGGCCGCGCTGGAGCGCGCCACGCGCGGGCCGCACCACCAGTACGCCGTCACCTGGGGCGCCCCGCGTTTTCGCCAAGCCCTCGCCAGCAAGGTGAACCGATGCACCGGCCTCTCGCTCGACCCGGACCAGCACTTCGTCGTCACCTGCGGCAGCACCGAGGCGATGATGGCGGCGATGATGACGGCGTGCGACCCGGGCGACAAGGTCATCGTCTTCTCCCCGTTCTACGAGAACTACGCGGCCGACGCCATCTTGTCCGGGGCGGAGCCGATCTTCGTGCCGTTGCGGGCGCCGGACTTCACGTACGATCCCGCCGAACTCGCCCGGGCGTTCGCGCAGAAGCCGAAGGCCATCATCGTCTGCAACCCTTCCAACCCTTGCGGCAAGGTCTTCACGCGCGCGGAGCTGATGGAGATCGTCGGCCTGGCGGAGCGGCATGACGCGTTCGTCATCACCGACGAACCTTACGAGCACATCGTCTACGCCCCGCACGCGCATGTCCACGTCGCCGCCTTGCCCGGGGCCTTCGAGCGCACCATCACCTGCAACTCCCTCTCGAAGACCTACTCGATCACCGGTTGGCGTCTCGGTTACGTACAGGCCGCCCCGCTGATCATCCAGCGGGCCCGCAAGGTCCACGACTTCCTGACCGTTGGCGCCGCCGCGCCCCTGCAGGAGGCGGCCGTCGCCGGTCTGGAACTGCCGATGTCCTACTACCAGGAGATGGCCGCCGGTTATGCCCGCAAGCGCACCTTGTTCAGCGGTCTCCTCGCGAAGACCGGGCTCAAGTACACCGAGCCGCAGGGGGCATATTACTCGCTCCTCGACATCTCTCCCCTCGGTTTCAAGACCGACACCGAAGCCGCGGAATGGATGGTGAAGGAGGTCGGCCTGGCCGGCGTGCCGGGCTCGAGCTTCTTCCGGGAGCCGGAGCACCGTTACATCCGTTTCCACTTCGCCAAGAAGGAGGAGACCTTGCTGGCCGCCGGGGAAAAACTCGCCCGCCTCGCCCGGGGGCGCTGAGCGGTCCGAACTCGCCCCGACGCCGTCTGCCCATAGTCTGACCTCATGCGTCTCCTGCTCACCCTCGGCTGCCTGACCCTCGTCGCGACGGCGGCGCCCGCCGGCAAGGCCGTCCAGGCCGAAAAGGAGGAGCGCGGACCCAAGAGTCCCGAGGCCAAGGTGCGCGTCACCGGCAAGGGCCACATCATCGAGTACAAGGAAGGCGAGACGATTGTCATCCGCACGGAAGGCGCGAAGGGCGAGCCGCGGAAGCTCAGGCTCGCGATCCCGCGTACCGCGACCTGGCCCCACCTCGGCAGCGTCTTCTTCGAGGTCATCTTCGACCCGCCCGCCCACATCGAGGGCAATTTCCCGGTCCATAGCCCCATGCGCCCCGAGTCGGTCGCCGAGGGGATGGAGGTCTGGTATGCCCTGGAAGGGCCGAACGCCGATAACCTGCAGCTCTATCAGGTCGCCTGCCGCGTGGATGCCGAGAGCGCGGCCCGCTTCAACGCCGTCGTGCGCAACGCGGTGAAGCTCCGCGAGTCCCGCGAACAGCCCGAGATCGCCCGGGATTATCAATGTCGCCTCATCGAGGCCCCGAAAGGCAGCGGCAACTACCCCGACGACCCCGCGTTGCTCGCGAAATACGTGAAAGCGAACGCGATCTACCCCGACCGGCTCGACGTCAAGGCCCCGCCGTCCGGCCGCAACGGCTACGGCAAAGGTCTCAAATCGTCGGACGTCTACGCCAACGGCGTCGGCGCGCCGGAACGTCGCAAGGAAGGGAAGTGACGTTCACTTCAGCCCGGCCGAACGGTGCAGGCGGGCGACTTCCTCGTCGGTCAGGGCCCGGTCGAAGACGGCGAGGCCGGCGAGCCGGGCTTTCAGGGCCTCGCCGAGCATGCTGCCGACCGCATAGCGGGCGCCGACGGTGAAGTTGGCGCCCCCGCCGGGCTTGGTGCTGGCGTGCTTGGCGGGGTCGTAGGCGAAGATGCCTTTGTCGTAGAAGTAGGGGTTGATCCCGCGATGCCCGCCGTCGGGTCCTTCCTTCGTGAAATAAGGATCGTCCCGTTTATCCTGCTTTGCGTCGACTTCGCGGACCTCGAGGACGCCGTTGTAATAGGCCTTGATCCAGCGGCCATCGTAGGTGAAGGCGAGGGTGACCCATTCGCCCATCGGCAGGCGGGTACGGTTGGCGGCGTAGTCGGCGCACCAGGGGAGCGCGGAGCCGTCGGCGCGCCGGGAATGGCCGCCCAGGCCGGAGATATGGGGCGTCAGCTGACCCGGACCTCCGTAAGTCGGCATGTTCAACAGCATCGCGTATTGCCGGGTGCCCGTGTCATCGAAGGCGCCTTTCCCCTCGCTCCACATGCCGGCGATGGTCGAGCCGCGCTTGAGCTCATCCATGCGCACCACCGCGAACATCGACACTCGCGCCTTCGGGCCGGCGATGTTCAGGTCGCCGGTCCGGGCGTAAGGAATCTCCAGGTAGTGCTGGCCGCGGAAGTGGGCCGAGTAGCCCGAGTAGGACCCGCCTTCCACGCGAGGGATATCCGGGCCGACCGTGGTGAGCGGGTGCTTTTCCTTCGTGCCTTGGGAAAGTCGCGGGGCCGTCGGCTCCTCGCCGAAAGTCCAGAACGCGACCAAGCCAGGGGTCTGTTTGACGAGGTTGGCGTCGCCCGTCGGGGTCGGCGCGGCGTAGCCGACGACGGCAAGCCAGAGCACGAGACCGAGGGCGCGCATGGTTCAGGCGAACAGGGCCGCGATGGGTTTGCCACCATCGGTCACCGGTACCGGACGGGCGCCATCCTTGAGGTCGACGGAGGTGTCGACCCCGAGGGCGGTCAGGATGGTGGCGTGGAAGTCGGGTACGCTGACCGGGTCCTGCAGCACCTTCTTCGACAAGTCATCGGTGACGCCGTAGGCGCCGCGGTGACGGAGCCCCCCGCCGGCCAGCACCATCGAGAAGGCGGAGCCTTGATGTCCGCGTCCGCCGCGACCATCGAACTCCGCGGGTCGGCCGAATTCGGTCGCGACCACGATCAGGGTCTTGTCGAGCAGGTCTTTCGATCGCAGGTCCGTGGTGAGCGCGGCGAGGGCATGGTCGAGCTCGCGGATCAGCGTGTGCTGGTCGGCGATGCCGTCGTTATGGACATCCCAGCCGGTGCCGTTGATGAAGTTCAGGTTATGGGAGACTTCGACGAAGCGCACGCCGCCCTCGATCAGGCGTCGGGCGAGCAGGCAGCGCTGGCCGAACTCGCCGCCGTAGGAGGCCCGTAGGTCGGTCGGTTCCTTCGCGAGGTCGAAATGGCGCATGAACGCGGGGCCCGCCAGCCGGAAGGCCTCCCGCTGCGCGTCGGCGTATTCGGCCAAAGCGGATCCGGCCGACGTTTCGCCCGTGCCGGCGAGCAGGGCGCGACGGTCGGACTCCCGTTCGTTCGTCAGGCCCTCCGGACGGGTGAAACCCGCGGGCCCGGTCTGCGTGTCCACCAGGTAAACATAGCCGTCCTTCACGCCGAGGAAACCCGGGCCGCGGCTCACGTTCGGGAAGCCGATGAGCATGTAGGCCGGGACCTTCGGGTCGACAGCCCCGCGGCGGTGCGCGACGATCGAGCCGAGCGAGGGGTAGAGGGCGTTGCCGCTGACCATGCGGCCCGTGTGGACCAGGTTCGTGGCGAAAGCGTGCTCGTCGATGACCTTGTGCTGCACCGAGCGAACGGCCGTCATGTGCTCCATCAGCTTGGCCGTGCGCGGAAGGTGCTCGCAGACGCGGACGCCCGCGACGGAGGTCTCGATCGACGGGTAGAGCGAGCCGGCCTTCTTCTTGGTCGCTCGGTTGTCGCCGACCGCCTTGGGGTCGAAGGTGTCGATCTGGCCCATGCCTCCGCCGAGCCAGATGAAGATACAATGCTCGGCCTTGCCTTTGGGCGCGTGGAGGGTCGTGGCGCCGGGTAACTGCGCGGCGAAGGGTGCCAGCCCCAGGGCGGTGAGGAAGGTGCGGCGGTCCATAGGATCAGTGATAGAGGGCTTCGGGGGAGTTGACGAGCGCCCAGAGGGCATCCTCGGCGCGCCGGCGCCAGCCAGCCTCGAGCCGGGAGGTCGCCGGGTCGCCCCGGCGGGCGTCCTCGGACTGTTGTTGACGGACAAGGGTGGCGTCTTTGTCGAGGTGGTTGGACCACGAGACGTAGTAGGCCGGGCGGCGAGGGCCCGTCGGCGGCGGGACGCCGGTCTCCGTGAGCCGGGTCGCGAAGCCGGGTCGAAGCCGTTCGGCGTAGCGCTGGAGCTCCGCCGGGGTGGGCCGGCGGGTGAGCACGCGCAGGAAGAGGGTTTCGATCAACGCCTCCGGCGAGGTGGCTTCCCGGCAGAGCGCCGTGGCGCCATGGTCGTCGCTCAAGCCCGTGAGCCAGGTCCCCATCACGCCGTTGGCCAGGATGGCCGGCTGCAGGGAGTTGGCGGCATGGTCGCGCTCGGACAGCGGGTCCGGACGGCTGGCGCGCCAACCGAACGCGGCGAGCACATCGCCGACCGCCTGGATGCGGGGTAGCGCGAGGGCGGGGCGGTCGCGTTCGTTGGACGTCGAGGTCAGCATCCACGCGCGGGTGGGCTGACCCAGCGAGATCGAGTTGTCGGATTCGCGGATGCCGTCGATGTCGAGGCTGACCTCCTCCGTACGGAACGGTTTGCCCGTGGCGGCGAAGAGCCCGTCGACGATCTGTTCGGCGGTCAGGCGGCGCGGGGCGCGCGCGGCGTAGAGTTCGGGCTGCGTCCGCAGCGACGCGTCGTCGGCGCGCTGGTAGGCCTGGGAATTGAGGATGAGCCGGCGGACGTGGTCGGCGTCGTAGCCGCTCCGCACCAGTTCGCGCGCCAGCCAGCGCAGCAGGGCGGGGTGGGTGTCGCGGCTGCGCTCGAAATCGCCGGACTGCTCGACGAGACCGCGGCCCATCAGCTGCGTCCAGAGGCGGTTGACCATCACCTGGGCGAAGCGTTCGTTCGACGGCACGGTCAGCAAGGTCGCCAACCGGTCGCGCGGGTCATGCGGGTCGCGCGCCAGCTCATCCGCGACGCTCTCGGTCGCGAGCTCCGGGAAAGGCCAATGCGGCTGCACGATCGAGCCCGGGGCCAAGGTCACCTCGATGAGCGGCTTGCGGCCGCCTTCGCGGAGCTTGTCCAACGCCACGCTGCTGGTGGCGGGCACCTTCACGCCCTTCGTCTCGAGCAACGCCGCCAGCGCGAAGACCTGCTCCTGCTTCGTCGAGGTCGCGGGCGAATCATGGCAACGCGCGCACTTGGCGTCGATCCCGAGGAAGGCCGCGGTCAGCACGGTGGCCTTCGCGGCCATGGGGACGTCGTTCTGCGAGGCCATGCCGAAGCCGGCCGGTCCGCCGAACCGCTCGCTACCTTGCAGGCGGACCAACTCGGTCACCATGAGGTCGAGCGGCTTGTGGTCGCGCAGGCTTTCGTGCAGCCACCAGCGGAACGGCCCCGAGTTGTTCAACGTCGGGTTCAGGATGTTCGGGTTCTCGGCGAGGAGATCCTGCCAGTAGCCCATCGCCGCGTCGGCCGCGCGCGGGTCGGCCAGCAGGCGGTCGATGACCTTGGCGCGCTTGTCAGGCGAGCGGTCCCCCTCGAACGCCGCGATCTCGGCGGTCGTCGGCGGCACGCCCACGACGTCGAACGTCACGCGGCGGAGGAAGGCGAGGTCGGAGCAGACAGGGGCGACCTGCGTCGGTTGGGGGCGGAATTCCGGCCAGTGGGCGCCGTCCTGGATCCAGCGGCGAAGGAGCGTCCGCTCGGCGACCGTGAGTCCCGGGCCTTTCGGCGGCATCCTCTCCTCGTCATCGGTCGAGCAGATACGGGCGAGCAGCGCGCCCTTCGAGGGATCACCCGGCACGATGGCTGGGCCGTCGGATTTTCCTCCCTGGAGCGCACCGGCACGGGTGTCCAGGTGCAGTCCGCCTTTCGCCTTCGCGCCCTGGTGGCATTCGAGGCATTTGCTTTCGAGAATGGGCCAGACCTCCCGGTGGAAGTCGAGGTCGGACGGGCGACCGACTTCGGCGCGGTAGGCGGCCAGTTTGTCGGCGATGAAGGCATCGACGGGGTTATGGGCCGCGAAGCCGTCGGGGACCGGTATCTCGGGGGTGGACCGCAGCCAGGCCTGGCCGGCCTCGCGGCGCCTCCGCCAGTAGTCCGCCTCCGTGGCGCGGGCGGCGGCGCGATGTTTGTCGTCGAGGGCGGTCAGGCGGTTCTCCTCCTGCGCAGCGTAGCGGGACCAGCCGTCGTCATCGTAGGTCGGTGGCGTCGAGCCAGGGCCCAGCAGGCTCCAGGTCTGGCTACCTGCCAAGGAGATCGCCGCGACCGTCTCGCCCAGCTCGGCGCGTCGGCGTGACTTCGGGTTGATCACGTAGCCCACGATCGTCTCGAGCGCGATGCGGTGTTCGCGCCCGTCGCTCGTGAATTCGCACCAGGCTTCACGGTTGCCCGGGGGCGCGAAGCGGAAGGTCGGCCCCAGGTCGAGGAACTTGTCCTGCACCTTGACCGGCTTGTCGTCGGAGCCACCGGGAGGAAAGGGGGTGGTCAGCACCAGGCGGTCGTCGATGAAGAGCGCCGAAGCCCCGCGCCCGCGTAGGAGCAGCCGGTGCTTGCCCGCCGGCAAGGTCACCTTCGCGCCGGCGCGGAAGAAATAGGGACTGCCGCGGTCGCCGCGGACCCCGGTCGTGACGTAAAGGTGGGGCGGGCGGAAGAAACCGAAGGCCGGCGCCGCGTAGCTTTCCGTGGTCGGCAGGACCTCGCCCGGCCAGGCGTTCTTCTCCGGCTTCCACTGCGTCGCGAGCTGGACCAGGACCTCGCCCGGTCTCACTTGGTCCCAGGCGGTGAAGGAACTCGCCTTGACCGCGGGGGCCGCGCCCTGCGTGGCCTTGTGGCCCGTCGTGGCCGTGCTGTCGTTGCCGGCGTTCGCGCTGGCATCGCGCGGCGCCGCGACCGCGACGGCGAGCGGGGGCAGGGTGGTCCGGAAACGTCCGGTGAGTTGCTGGGCCGAGAGCGCCCGCCGATGCACGGCGACCTCATCGAGCCACCCGGAGAAGCTGTTGTTCGGGCTACCCGCCATCGATGAGCCGAGCCAGACGGCATCGTCGTCCACGAGGGGGGCTTCCCGGGTAGCCCCGCCCATGTCCCAGGCCCCTTGGATTTCCTGTCCGTCGACATAACCACGCACGCTCGCCGGGTCCCCGAAGACGTAGCTCACCGCGACGTGATGCCAGCGTCCGTCGTCGATGAGGCCGCGCTTGGTCGTCCAGCGGTGCCAACGGTCATCACCTTGGTCGCCGGCGGCCGGGGTCGTCGCGAAGAGGAAGCTCGGGCAGGCGGAGCCGTACATCTCGCGGAGGCGGAGCGCCCAGTTCTGGTTGGAGGAGCCCGCCTTCGTCCGGCCTTTGCCGATCAGGTAGACATTGGAGCCCTTGCGGAGACCATCCAGTTTCACCCAAGCCTCCAAGGTGATCGCGTCTCCGTTGGTGAAGTCAAACCGATGGTCCGGGGAGTCCGGTAGCATCAGGCGGGCGCCCTTGCCGTCGAACCGCGCCGCTTGGTTCTTCAGATCAAATGTCGGGTAGTCGGGTCGGCGGGGGCCGGGCTGAACAAAGACTACGCCGCCCGCGGCGACCAGGTCGGGCCGGGTCTCGCCTTGGAACGTCCAGGCGGGGGTGTCCTGAGCCACCAGGCCGGTGGCTAGGCATGCGAATAGACCTAGTCGGGCCAGGGGCATGGTTAAAGCTAGGACAAGGTGGTTGGGGGGCGGTTCAATCTTAAATACAGTACCGCTCATCGAAGGGTTGAAGGCTGGCTCAGGGTGGGCAACCTAGGACTACCCCCCCTATGAAACCCTCGCTCCTCTTGCTGCTAGCCGCCGGTAACCTCCTCGCCGCCGACCCCGCCCTGACGATCTACAATGGCGGTTACGCGGTCGTCCGGGAGACTCTGCCCTTGGACCTGAAGGCCGGCGTCAACCAGGCCTCCTTCGCCGGCGCCACCTCGCAGGTCGAGCCCGACTCCGTCATCCTGCGGGACCTGGCGGGCAAGGTCGATTTCCGGATCCTGGAGCAGTCCTACCGCAACGACCCGGTGTCCCAGGCGATGCTGCTTTCGCTCTTCGAAGGCAAGACCCTCGAGTTCGTCCGCCACGAGGCGAACAAGCCGGACCGCACCATCGCCGGCAAGGTCGTGCGCAGCGGTTTCGTTCCGGGCGGTCAGTTCGTGGAGCCCATCATCGAGGTGGACGGCAAACTCCAGTTCTCGCTGCCCGGGGAGCCGATCTTCCCGTCTCTGGGGTCGGATAACATCCTCAAGCCGACGCTGAACTGGAAGTTGCAAACCGCCGCCGCGGGCAAGTTCGAGGCCGAGGTCGCGTACCTCAGCCGCGGTTTCACGTGGGAAGCCAGCTACAACCTCGTCGCCGAGGAAAAGGGCGACACCCTGGACGTGGTCGGCTGGATCACCATGAACAACCAGAGCGGCATGACCTTTCCGGAAGCACGGATCAAGCTCATGGCCGGGGACGTCCAGCGTGTCACGGAGAACTTGCCGCCGATGGCGATGGCCGTGGCCCGCGGTGGCGCGGTGATGGACGCCGCGGTCGTCACGGAGAAGGCCTTCGACGAGTTTCATCTGTATACCCTCGCCCATCCGGCGACCTTGCGTGACAAGGAGACCAAGCAGGTCGAATTCGTCCGCGCGACGGGCGTCAAGGCCGAGCGGATCTACGTCTTCGAGGGCCGGGGCAACACCCGCCGGGGGGCTCCGGGCAAGGTCCAGGTCTTCCGCGAGTTCCGCAATACCGAGGCCAACAAGCTCGGGCTCGCCTTGCCCAAGGGCAAGGTCCGCTTCTATTCGCAGGACGGTGACCGCCAGCTGGAGTTCGTCGGCGAGAACACCATCGACCATACCCCGAAGGGCGAGGTCATCCGGGTCCTGACCGGTAATAGTTTCGACCTTGTCGGCGAGCGCCGTCAGGTCAATCAGACCGAGGATGGCGCCAATCGCGTGGCCACCCAGACGATCGAGGTGAAGTTGCGCAACCGCAAGGCCGAGCCGGTGGTCATCCGCGTCCGCGAGCACGCGACCCGCGGCGGCAAGTGGACGCTCACCGCGCAGAGCCAGCCGCACGAGAAGCTGGACGCGACCACCTTCGAGTTCGCCGTACCGCTCCAGCCCAACGAGGAGAAGGTCGTCACTTACACCATCCGGAGCACCTGGTAAGCCTGGTCAGCCCGCGGCGCGGGCGACCTGGCCGACCATGATCCGGTGGAGCTCGGCGGCGCGGGCGCGGGCGTCGGCGGCCTTGGCGCGGGCTCCCGCTGGGTCCTTGGCCATGGCCAGCACCGCATCGGGCAGGCGGGCCACCTCGGCCTCCTGGTCGAAGTCGAACAACCAATCGCCCAGCCCGAGGTCGCGCCACATCAGGCCCTTGGTCGTCTGGGTTTCCCAGCGGCAGACGAGGGCGGGGATGCCGTTGCCGATGGCCATGATCGGGCTGTGCATCTCGTTGCCGAACAGGCCGGCGCTCCGGCGGTAGACGCTGAGCGCCTCGTCGGTCAGCCAGAAGTCCGGTTTCCAGGCGCAGCGCGCGCGGGCCGTCGGAGACAGCCGATCCAGGATCATCTCCTTGCCCAACGCCATCTGGGTTTCGTCCTCCGGGCAGAGCAGCACCTTCAGGTCCGTCTCACGGGCGAGCCGCTCGATCGCCGTGCGGTGCGGTGCGTGGTCATGGTCCTTCAGGCGATCGTTCATCGCCTGCTTCGCCGGGTCGAAGGCCGCCTTCTTGCGCGGAATCGTCCAGTAAGGCGTCTGTCGGTAGCGGGGCAGACAACAAAGGAACTTGCCGGGCTGCAGGTCGAAGCGGCGCAGGAGCGCCTCGGCCCGGGCATCGTCGGCAAGATCGACGGCGAAGGCGCCGTCCGGACCGAACTCCATGAGGGGCGAGGTGACGCCCTTGGCCTTGGCCAAGGCGAGCGAAGCGCTGTCGCGAAAGTAGACGAAGCGGGCGCCGGAGAGCAGGCGGACGATCCTTTCCGGCAGGGAGGCTTCGACCACGGTGATGCCGAAGACGCCGTAGGGCTTGCCGGTGGTCTTGACCCAGCGTTCGACGGCGTCGGCCCCCACGAGGGAAGGTCCCGAGCCGTGGAGCAGGAAATCGCAGCGGGCGAATGCTTCGGTGAGCTCGGCGGTCGTCTGGGCGAAGCGCAGGGCCGGGAAGCGCCGCTGCAGCATGTCCTTGACCCCGTTGCCGACGTCGCCCGGCCAGAGGGTGACCTCGGCGGCGGGGAGATGCCGTTCGAGGAGGGCGAGCACGCCCGGGGTGTGGGCGATGTCGCCGATGTTCACCGTCTGCCAGGACGAGCGCAGCAGGATCCGGGGCGGGCGGCCCGGCGAGGCGCAGCCGGCGGCCAGGGTGGCGAGCAGGGTGGAGGCGAGGAAGTCGCGGCGAAGCATTTTACTTAACTTGGTAGATGTTCACGTCGTCGATCCAGACGGTGCTCGGGGCCAGGAAGCTGAACCAGCGTTTCATCGGGTGGGCGAAGCCCGTCGAGCGATGGCGGGAGACCAGTTTGCCGTCAAGCGAGCAGCGCATCTCGTCGCCCTCGGTCACGAGCGTCAGCGTGTGCCACGCGTTATCCGCCTTCAGCGGCACCGTGAGTTGCTTCGTCCGGAGGAGAGCCTCGAGCTCGGGCGCGACCTTGGTCTTCGCCGCGGTGGCCGCTTCCCTTTGCTTGCGGATCGCGAGGTTCATCTCGCCCGTCATGCTGTCCTTCAGGGTCAGCTGGGTCGGGGAGAGGATCGCATAACCGAGATGTCCCGCATGCACGCCGGGCAGCGACCGGTCGACGAAGCCCAGCTGCAGCGTCTCTCCTTTGTTCAGGCCTGGGAAGCGGAAGCGCAGCGTCACGCCCCCGTCGGCGAAGCCCGCGTCATGGTGGATGTGGATGGCGTGTCCGGCCTCCTTCGTCGCGCTGCTCACCTTGAGGATCCCCTCGTCGAGGTCGGCCTGCTTGATGTTCGGCACCCGGTCGGCCGTGGCGCTTTCCCAGCCGTTGCCGAGGGCCTTGAGTCCGGTGCCGGTCTCCTCGCGGTCGAAGGTGTCGGCGAAGAGCAGCTTGCCCTTCTCCTTGAGCCAGGCCGCGTCATCGCGGGCGGGCGGTTCAGCGGCGGCCAGCGTGAGCGTGAGAAGGCCGAGGAGGGTCAGGCGACGGAGGGGCATGTTATTTCGAGGTAGGTGGAGGGAGGGCGCTGATCGGCTTCAGGTGACTTGGATCCTGCGCGCGTGGGCGGGGGTCATGCCAGCGGACGCGGGGGGCGGGAGCCTGGGCGTCGAGCCAGGCGCCGAGACGCAGACGGAGTTCAGCCACCGAGCGGGCGGCGCCGTCGCCGAAGGCCGAGCTGCCGGCGTCGTCCGCGTACGTCTTGATGGTGCCGGCCCGCAAGCCGGGCAGGGCGAGCACGGCGGCGCCGACGGCATCGCGGTCCTGTCCGGAGGCGGCCGCGTAGATGGCGAGGTACTCGGCGAGCTGCTGCCCGGCACGGAACGCCTTGAGGCGCAGGCTGGGCATCGGGCCGTCGGGTCCGGGGTAGAAGACCGCGAGGTCATCGGGCTTTATCAGGGATTCTTTCGTCCCGATGGTTTGCCAGGGTACCACGCCGTCGGCGCCCAGCGCCCATGTCTCCGCGCACCAGGCGACGTTGCCGAGGAGGGGTTGGCCGTGCTTGGTGACGCTGCCGTACATGTAGGTCAGCTTGCCTTCGCGGCGATTGCGGCCGATCACGCGCTGCGGGTACTCGCGGAGCACGCCGGCTACCACGTCGACGTTGGTGACGCCGTCGAGAAGGTCGCGTTGCCACTCGGGGCGGGAGAGGTCGATGCGGAAGGCCTTGCGGACATCGCCATAACGCGCCGTGGCTTTCCAGAATTCCTCGCCGAAGCGGCGGATCGCCCAGAAATCCTGCGTGTGCTGGGGTTCGTCGTAGATCCAGGTGGCCGAGGTGGTCTTCCAGCTGCCGGGTTTCCCGTTCTTGCCGTTCTTGAAGTAGACTTTGTTGTTCAGGTAGAACTCGAACATCGTCTCGTCCCAGCCTTTCTCGGAGAAGTGGCGCGCGAAGCCGGCGGCCGCGGTCGCGAACTCGCGCCAGTAGTCGGGCCCGAAGGCGTTTTCGATCCAGTAGCCGCCCTTGAAGTGCTTCTCGTGGTCCATCGGCCAGTTCTCGTTGAGCGGCAGGTAGAGGGCCTCCGTCGGCACTTTGCCGCGGGGCAGGTCGGCGAAGGCCGAACCATCGGCGAGCGGGCCGAAGCGGGCATCCCAGGCCGTCCAGTCGAAGGAGCCGTCGGGGCGGAGCTTCGGCGCGGCGGTGACGCGGCCGCTCCAACCATAAGTGAGGATGTTGAGCGTCAGGCGATGCTCATGGGCGAGGCGGAACCACGGGCGTTCCTGGTCCATCATGCCGTATCCGTTCATCTGCGCGATGAACGACAACCGGTCAGGGAGGGTGAAATTCCAGACCGTGACCGCAAAAGGCACGTCCTTGCCGCCGAGGCGCAGGGTGCCCCGATGTTCGCCCGGTCGGGCGTCCTTCGGGATCTGGAATTCCAGGAGGCGGCCGTTCGGCGAGGGCACCAACGGGTCTTGGTGGGCGCCGACCTTGCGGACATCGTAGCGCCGGACCGGCAGGTCGAGGACGACGCTTTGCGGGGCTTCCTCGAGCAGCATGGTCACCGCTTCGCCCTTGGCCGCGAAAAGCTTCAGGCCGGGGATCGGCAGGCCGGCCGCATCGGTGGCCTTCACCGTCGACGTTTCGGTCGTGAGCTTAGGCAAGGGCGGGAGTTCCGCGGCTTTGGCGGGCTTGAGCGTCGGATCGGGCGGGAAGGCCACGGTCGGGGCCGGCCCGTCCTCGAGCCAGAGCGTGAAATAGGGCGCGGACTTCCGGTTGCTGTCCTTGCTGGCGACGTAGCGGTTGGGGAAGAGCGCGTAGGTGAACTGGTCGCCGTCGCGCCGGTATTCGCTGCCGACGTCATCCATCACCAGGAAGCCGTAACTCCGGCCGTCGAGGCGGGCCTGGACGACCGCCGGTTCGATCGGGATCGTCTGCCACCGGTTTTCATCAGGCGGGGTGGGGTCGCCGAAGCCCCAGAGCGAGCCGCCGAGGCCGAGGGAGACCGCGGTGACGTCCTTGCCGTCGCCGTTCCAGCGCTGTTCGCCGGTGCGCGCCCAGCGGAAGCTGCTCGCGCCGGGCTCCTTCGCGTAGCTGGTGCCTTTCCCTTCGACCCATTCCTGGGCGATGGTCGAGACCGTCGTGCGGCCGAGGATGGGTGCCGCTTCCAGGTGCAGGTGGAGCGTCGCCCGGACGACCCGTTTGCCGCGGAACTTCGTCGGGTCGAAGTCGATGAGGAAGAATTCCTGCGTGCCCTTCAGTTTCAGTTTGGGAGAGCCTCCGTTGTTGCCCTCCTGTTCGGAGGGGAACGAGGAGATCCAGGCATCCCGTGAGGTCTCGACTCGGAGCGGGGTGGCGGCGATGACCTCGGCGACGCCGAGGGCGAAGAGCAGGCTGAGGGGTGTACAGCGGGTCACGGGGCGTTGATAGCCCGCGGCCGACCGCTTGCCACCCCAATGTCGGGCGCGCTTTACCGCTTGAGCACCCGGAGGCGGTGATTCTCAGAGTCGCCCACGAAGACCGTGCCATCCGGGTCGACCCAGATACCGTGGGGGCGGGCCAGGCCGCACTTCAGCGGATCGCCGTCCGGCCCGTCGTGCTTGGCGCCCGTCCCGAGCATCAGCTCAAGGTTACCCGTCTTCGCGTCGATCATCCGGATGGAGTGGGATTCGGTGTCGACCAGCCAGGCATTGCCTTGGGCGTCGACGGCGACCCCTTTCGGGCCGCTGAGGGTGGCGAGCTTGGCCGGGCCGCCGTTGCCGGTGAACCCCTTCTTCCCGTTCCCGGCGATGTGGGTGATTTTGTCGGCCTTCAGGTCGAGTTTGAAGACCTGATTGCCCTCGCGGGTGCAGACCCAGAGGTTGCCGGCGGCGTCGAAGTCGATCGAGCGCGGCCCCCGGAGCGGCGTGCCCTTGACCGGGGCGCCGTCGGGGGTGGCGCCGGGCTGGCCCGTCCCGGCGATGGTGCTGATCCGCTTGGTCTTCATGTCGACCTTGCGGATCACGTGGTTGCCGATGTCGCAGATGAACAAGTCGCCGTTGCCGTCGAACTGGATGCTGTGCGGCTGCTTCAGCTGGGCCTGCTCGGCCGGTCCGCCGTCGCCGGAGTAGCCTGGTTTGCCGGTGCCGACGACCGTGGTGATGATGCCTGTCTTCACGTCGATCTTGCGCACGGCGTGGTTCTGCATGTCGACCACGAAGAGATTACCGCGCTTCGGGCCGAAGCGCAGTTCGTGGGGAAGGTTGAAGGTCGCCGCCTTGGCGGGGCCGCCATCACCGGAGTAGCCCGCCTTGCCCGTGCCGGCGATCAGCGTGATCTGGCCGTCCTTGTCCACGCGCCGGATGCGCTGGCCGCCATATTCGCAATACCAGATCGCGCCGTCGGGACCACGGACCACTCCGAAGGGATTGTCCATCTTCGCCGCGGTGGCCGGACCGCCGTCGCCGGCGAAGCCCTTTTCGCCGGTACCGGCGAAGGTCGAGACAGACGCGGCGGAGAGGGAGGCGGCCGCAAGGATCAGGAGGAGGCGGAGCATGGCGGGGGAGGGTAGAGTGCGGAGTAAAGAGTACGGAGTGCAGAGTACGGAGTACGGAGAGAGTACGGAGTGCAGTGTGCGGAGGCGGAGGGAGGGTGAGGAAAAGGGACAGAAGCAGAGGCAGGGGACGGTCGCAGTGCTAGGCGATGATGTCCTTCACCACATTGCCGTGCACGTCGGTGAGGCGGAAGTCGCGTCCGCCGAAGCGGTAGGTGAGTTTCTCGTGGTCGATGCCGAGCTGGTGGAGGATCGTGGCCCAGAAGTCGTAAACCGTCAGCGGCTTGTCGACGGCGTAGTAGCCGAGCTCGTCGGTCGCGCCGAAGACGGTGCCGGGTTTGAAGCCGCCACCGGCGACCCATAGGCTGAAGCCATAGGGGTTGTGGTCGCGTCCATCACCGCCTTGCGAAAACGGCGTGCGGCCGAACTCGCCGGAGAAGATGACGATGGTGCTGTCGAGGAGGCCGCGCTGCTTGAGGTCCTTGAGGAGAGCGGCGATAGGCTGGTCGACCTGGTGGGCCATCTGGGTGTGGCCTTTCACGATCGCGCCATGATGGTCCCATGGGTTGGCGGGATTGCCGCCGCCGAGATTCGCGGAGAGGCAGCTCAGCTCGACGAACCGGACGCCGCGTTCGACGAGGCGTCGCGCCAGCAACGCCTGACGGGCGTAGCCGGCGGTGAGCTTATCCGGCGAGTCGATGCCATACATGGCCTGCGTGGCCGCGGATTCGCCGCGGAGGTCGCAGATCTCGGGGACGGCGGCCTGCATCCGGTAGGCGGTCTCGTAGTTGCGGATGGCGGCCTCGACCTGCGGTTCGCGGGAGGCTTCGGCGAAGGCCCGGTCGACCTCGTGGATGAAGCCGAGGCGTCGGCGCTGCGCGGCGTCGGCTTCCCCGGGCTTGATGTTGGCGAGGGGCAGGGCGCCGTCGGCCTTGATGATCGAGGCCTGATGCTGGCCGGGCAGGTAGCCGTTGTTGAACAGGCCCACGCCGCCGTGCGGGACGCCGGCGTTGCCGCTCTGCAGGACGACAAAGCCGGGGAGGTTCTGGTTCTCCGTCCCCAGACCGTAGTTCATCCAGGCGCCCGCGCTGGGGTGCCCCATGAAGGGGAAGCCGGTGTGGAAGAAGTAGTTCCCTTGGGCGTGCTCGCTGACCTTGCTGGTCATCGACCGGACGACCGTGAGGTCGTCGGCGCACGCGGCGATCTGCGGGAAAAGGTTGGTCATCTCGATGCCCGACCGGCCGTAGCGCCTGGTTTCCCACGGGCTGCCCATGATGTTGCCGTTGTTGTTGAAGACCGTGCGTTGGACCGGGACCGGCATCGGTTTCCCGTTGAGTTTGGTCAGGGCGGGCTTGGGATCGAAGGAGTCGACGTGCGAGACGCCGCCGGACATGTAGCAGAAGATGACGTTCTTGGCCTTGGCCTTCAGGGGGCGCTTGCCGGTGGCTTCGGCGCCGAAGGCAGGCGAGGCGAGGAGGCCGGACAGGGCGATGCCGCCGAAGCCCAGGGAGCAGCGGCGGAGCAGTTCGCGGCGGGTGAGCGGGTGCATCTTATTTGAGATAAAGGAACTCCTTGAGGTTGAGCACGGACTGGGCGAAGTCCGCCCAGACCATCGCGGGCTGGCCGGCGTGGGTCGCCTTGAGGTCGGTCAGGTAGCGGGCGGCGGCGGCGTGCTCGGCGGTCGTGGCCGGGCGGGCGAGGGCTTGGACGAAGAGGGCGTCCACCTTGGCGGCGTCGGCCTGTTTCGGGTGAAGGCGGGACGCCCACTGCCTGGCGGCCTCGATCACGAAGCCGTCGTTGAGCAGCGTGAGCGACTGCGCCGGGACATTGGTCGCGTCGCGCCGGCCGACCGTGGTGAAGGGCTTGGGGCCGTCGAAGGTGGTGATCAGCGGGTTGAGCGAGTTGCGCCGGATGGTGAGGTAGACGCTGCGGCGGACCTGCTGGCCCGGGGCGGCCAGGGCGTTATCGCCCGGACCGTACATCCGATGCTCCAGCTTCCCGGCGAGGGTGAGGAGCGAGTCACGGAGCGCCTCACCCGCGAGGCGCCGGACGTGGGCGTGGCCCAGCAGGTCGTTCGCGGGGTCCTTGGCCAGGGCGGACGCCGTGGGCAGGCTGGCCCGGCGGAAAGCGTCGGTCAGGAGCAGCTCGCGGAGCAGCGTCTTCACCGACCATTGCTGTTCGATGAAGCGGCGGGCCAGGTGGTCCAGCAGTTCCGGATGCGTCGGCTGGTCCCCGAGTCGGCCGAAATTGTCGACGGTGCCGACGAGCCCGCGGCCGAAGACATGATGCCAGAGCCGGTTGACCATCACGCGCGCGGTGAGCGGATTGTCGGGCGCGGCGATCTTGTCGGCGAGTTCCCGGCGGCCGCTGCCGGGGGTCGCGAAGGCTTTGGCGTCGAAGACCTCGAGGTAGCGCCGCGGCACGGCAGCCGCCGGTTGCTTGTATTCCCCGCGCACGAAGAGCGGCATGTCGATGCCTTCGGCTTCGAGGAAACCCGGCGCGCGGCGCGGGACGGGGAGCTCGGCCTCGAGCCGGCGGTATTCGGCGGTCAGGGTGGCGAGCTGGGGTGACGCGGCCGTGGAGGCGTCGAGCATCCCATGTCGCACTCCGGCATCCAGCAGCGCGGCCTGGGCTTCGTCGGCTTCATCCCGTCCCCAGGCGACGGCGGCGGCGGAGAGGGCGCTGACAACCTCCTCCACCGTGCGAAGTTTCGGTACCGCCGTGACGATCGCTTCGCCGGAAGGCCCGGCGGTTCGGCTGGCATGGAAGACCACCTGGCGGATACCATAGAAGCCGTCGGGGCCTTCGGCTTTCCGGTCCGGGTTCGGGGAGTCGTCGGGCAGGGTGAGTTCAAGGTAAGCGTAGGAGCCCTTACGGTATGCGGTATCGAGGGTGATCCAGGCCGGCTTGGGCGAGTCGATGGACGCCTTGGGGAAGCGGGAACCGCCGGGGGATAGCGGGTAGTTATCGGGGATGAGCCGCAGCGTCGCGCCCTTGCCCATGGCCTGGACGCTGACAAAGTCCGTGGTCACCTTGAAGCGGGGCGAGGTCAGGACGGCGCTCTGCTTGGTCGAGAGCGTGTGGGAGTGCAGGCCGGAGGGAAGGATGCGGGCAAGGACGGCGTCGCCTTTCGTCTCGACCCGGAAATCTCCGGGCGCGAAGCGACCGTCGAGGCCGTTGCCATGCCGATGCCAGGCGGCGGCGGTGCGGTCGCTCAGGGTCCAGTCGGGCTTTTCGCTCCGCGGAGCCTTGGGTTCCTTGGGTTGAAGGCCGACCCGCAGGAAGGTCGCCGCATGCAGCGGATGGGTCGGGTCCGCTTCGCCTTTGACTAGTCCCTCGTCGAGTCTGGCGTCGGTGGCTGTCAGCGCGTTCAGGCGGGATCGTAATCGGTTCGCCTCGGCGCGGAGCGCGTCGAGCGACCCGTTCTTCGCGGTGACGGGCGCGATCTCTCCGCGGAGCGTGCCGGCGCGGAAGGAATCGGCCACCTGCGCGGCGGTGAGGGCGAAGCCGTAGAGGCGGGCCTCCTCCAGCTCGCCGCGGAGGAACGCGTTGCCGCCGCCGGTGTGGCGACGGCCGAAGAGGAGGCGGGACTTGCCGGCCGTGAACGCGGTCGGTCCGGCCGTTTCGTTGGCGGGTGCGTAACCCTGGCCGTAAGGTTGGCCGTTGCGGTAGAGTTCGATGCGCCCGTCGGGCTGATAGACGATCGCCAAGTGGATCAGGGCGCCGGCTTTCGCGGTCTCGGTCGGTCCGTCGACGTTCCGGGTGCGGACGCCGTTGTTGCTGCCGGCCATCCACTTGGCCGGCTGCCTTTCGCCGAAGACGATCGCATCGAAGACCGCGCCGCCGATGGACTCGACCGTGACGACGCCGCCGCCGCGCTGCGCGAGGGTGGGTAGGGCGACCCACGCCTCGAGCGTCTTGGCCGCGAGGGTCTCGGCGGTCGGTCCGGTCTCGGCGAAAGCATCCTCGCCGTCGAGAATCAGGCGTCCGTCGCGGATCACGGCGGCACCGTTGAGTTTCGCGTCGAGCCGACCGACGAGGTCGCGGCCGTCCTGTTCGAAGGTCCACCAGTGGCTCGGCGCCGGGCCGGCGCTCTGGTCGGACTTTAGACGCCGCCGGAAATCCTCGCCGGCGAGGCTGCTTTCGATCTTCGCCAGTTCGTCCTGCAGGCGGACGCGTTCCTTGGAGCGAGCGCGGATACGTTCGAGGGCGGCAGGCAGGTCCTGGGCCTGCTGGGCCCACCGGGCCGAGAGTTCGGTGCGGATGGCCTGCTTGAGTTCGCTCAGGCGGGCGCGGTGCCGGTCGAGCACGGCGGGGGAGTCCACGGTCACCTGCCCGGGGCGGGCGGAGGCGAAGATGCCGTAGAACGCGGTGAAGTCGGCCTGGCTGATGGCGTCGAACTTGTGGTCGTGACAGCGGGCGCAGGAGACCGTGAGTCCTAGGAACGTCTTGCTGACGACATCAATCTGGTTGTCCACGTTGCGGACTTGCTCCTCGATGGTGTCCACCGGTTGGTAGCCATGCTCGATCATGCGGAAATGACCGGTGCCGAGGATCGACTCGTTCAGTTGTTCGGCGGAGTCGAGGCGCGGGGTCGGCAGCAGGTCACCCGCCAGCTGCTCGCGGACGAACTGGTCGTAGGGCACGTCGGCGTTGAAGGCGCGGATTAGATAATCCCGGTAGCGCCAGGACTGCGGGATCGCGGGATCGCCTTCGCTGCCGTGGGTGTCGGCGTAGCGGACAAGGTCCATCCAATGGCGGGCGAAGTGTTCGCCGAAGCGGGGCGAAGCCAGCAACCTGTCGACCACTTTCGCATAGGCTTCCGGTGAGGCGTCGGCTGCGAAGTCCGCGATCTCGGCCGGCGTCGGGGGCAGGCCCGTCAGCACATAGGTCGCGCGGCGGAGGAGCGTGGCCTTGTCGGCGGCCCCGGAGGGCGTGATGCCGGCCGCGACGATCCGGGCGTCGAGAAAACGGTCGATCGGGCTGGCGGCCTTGCCGGCCGGCACGGCGGGGGAGGTGACCGGCTGGAAGCTCCACCAGTTCCGGCGGACCTGCAGCAGATCGGACCACGCGGGGGTGATCGAGTCCGCGGGAGGTTGATCCCGAGGGTCGGGCGCGCCGCGGTTCACCCATTCCACGAAGTCCGCGACGATCTTCGCGTCGAGCTGCGGACGCTTCTTGGGCATCCGCAGCGTCTCATGGGAGTGATCCATGGATTGGATCAGGAGGCTCTTCCTCGCGTCGCCCGGGACGATGGCAGCTCCTTCTTCGCCGCCCTTGAGCAAACCGTCGCGATAATCGAGGCGGAGGTCCCCTTTCTGCTTCTTCGCATCATGGCATTCATAGCACTCCGCGACGAGCACCGGGCGGATCTTCGATTCGAAGAACTCCACGTCCGCCGGTTTGAGATCGGCGGCCAGGGCGGTGGTCAGCGAAAGGCCGAGTAAGCTTAGGGTGCGAAGCGGGGAGGCCAAGGCGGTGGGGTGCGCAGACGATGAAAGAGGAAGGATGAGGGATAAAGGACGAAACACGTGAGGACCGAGGATATGAGGTCAGGAGGCTAATCCTATGGGCCCGGATGGCAAGTTGGGGGCTTAGGCTGCCGGTCGCCTTCGGCAGCGGCGTGACTAGGTCGGGCCGGGCGCCGTGTAGCCTACCACGGCCTGACTTTGACCCTATGGCGAACCCGCGAGGCAGCACGCGGTGCTACCCCTACCTCGATGCATCGGACACGTCTTTCCGAACCGCCAACCGCCAACCGCCAACCGCTCACTCCAACACCTGAATATGATTGATGCTGGTGAACCGGCGATGGTCGGTGAACTGGCGGATCAGCTTCTTCTGGTCGTCCACCTCGAAGATCTGGGCGGTGGCGCCGAGGTGGCCGTGGCCGAGCCAGTTCATCACGATGGTATTGCCGTTGGCGAGGCGCTCGACCGAGCTGGCGAGGTAGAGGTGGTTGTCGGTGACCTCGTCGCGGCCGATGTTCCAGACGACCTTGCCGGACTTGTCGTATTCCACGACGCCGTCGCCTTCGCCGAGGGCGACGAGCCAATTACCGTTGGTGAGTTCGCGGATGTCATGGACATCCCCGTTGACGGGCTGGGAGCGGAGCAATTTGCCTTCCGGCGAGAGCTCAAGCACCGCGCGGTCGCCCTTGGCGCTCACGAGGTAGCGTCCGTCGGCCGTCTTGCGGCAACCGCGCATCTGCTCGTGGGTCTTGATGGTCGGCGTCAGCGGGACTTTGATCTCCTTGGCGATTTTCCCGTCACGGCCGACCTCGAGGAGCCGCCCTGGGCCGCACTCGACCACGAGCACGCGTCCGTCGGCGAGCGGCTGGCAGCCCTGGATCTCGGTCTTCGGGTCGGCGACGTATTCCCAGGCCACGGACTGGTCAGGCTTCACTTCCTTGGCGCCCTTGACATGGCTGAAGAGCACGTTGCCGTTGGGCAGCAGCCAGGAGTCCTGGGGCTTCTCGGCCGGCGTGGACCACTCGACGCGTCCGTCGGCGGCGACGATGGCGACCTTGTTGCCGACATAGTCGCTGACAAGCAAGCGACGGCCGAAAGGTTTCGGGTCGAGGCTCCTGGCCGGCCCGGAGACACGGTTGCCCATGGCATTGAGGTTGTTCTTGCCGGCGGGCGGCATCGGCGGCTCCCAGCCGCGCGGGGCACCGGTGTTGATGACAGGCTTGAACGTGTTATCGCCTACGCGGAGGTTGTCGGCGATGACCCCGTTCTGCGAATGGCGCCAGCAGTGGATGGCTTCGCCGTCGCTCTTGATGACGTTGCCGATGACCTCATAGCCATCGAGGTTGAAGTTAGGTTCGATGGAGGTCGTCTTGGTCTCCATGTAGTTGAAGTTGCAGCGGACGTTGCGGAGCTGGCCGCGGAAGGAGGGGTGTCCGAGCAGATAGCCGCTGCCGTTGGGGTTGATCGTGCGCGTGAACTGGACGGTGATGTTCTCGGCGTCGAACGATTCGCCCGGTCCGACCTTGCCGCCGGGCAGGAACTTGCCGGTGTGTTCCCCGTAGGCCATCACCGAGCGGTTGGTGTCGGTCATCGTGATGCCTTCGACGAGCACGTTGCGGACGCGGCCATGGGCGAGCACGCAGGCGTTGATGTTCTTCACCAGGAAACCCGGCTGGACGTTACGGGAGGCGTTCATGTCGATCGTGCCCTTGCCCGTGATGCGGACACCTGAGATCGGCTCGGGCTGGCGGCCGTGGCCGATGCGGATGCCGTAGGCCTCGGGGCCATCGTAGCTGACGAACCAGACGCTGCGGACGTTGTGACCGGTCTTGCTGCCGAACCTCACCTTCACGCCGCGGCTCAGTTCCTGCCAGTCGCCCGTGATGGGGACACGCTTGTGCGAGGTGTCGCTGAACTTATCGCCCCAGGAGAAGGTGTCCGGCCGCCCGTCCTTGCCCTCGCTGTCGGTGATGATGGTGAATTCGCGGACGCCGCTCAGGTCGTAGTCGCCGCCGATCTCGAGGTCGTCGAGCTTCTTGCCCGCGTCCTGGTCGGTCGTGATCTCGCCGACCTTCTCCAGTTTGCAGGAATCATCAGCCAGCTTCAGTGTCGCGCCGGCCATGAGCTCGATCTCGACGGACTTGTCGACGTAGAGGATCGAGCGGTGCTTCTTCAGGCCGTGCTGATGCAGCCCGGGGAGGAAGGTGAGCTTGTCGCCCGGCGCGGCCGCGTCCATGACGGCCTGTGGATCGTCGCCCGGCTTGATGCGGTGTTCGGCGGCGTCGGCGGTGACGGCCAACAGGATGAGGGTAAGCGACGTCAGGCGCATCGGTCAGCCGATAATCTTCTTATAAGGCTCGCCCTCGTTCTGGGTCGGGCGTTCCGGACGGCCTTTGTAACGGTAGGTCAGGCCCATGTTGTCGATGCCCAGCAGCCACAGGATGGTCGCATGGAGGTCATGGACGTGCAAGGGGGTCTCCTGGGCGCGCAGGCCCAGCTCGTCGGTGCTGCCGATGGTCTGGCCGCCCTTCACGCCGCCGCCGGCCATCCACATCGTGAAGCCGGTGGGGTTATGGTCGCGCCCGTCACCCTTCTCGGACATGGGGGTGCGCCCGAACTCGCCGCCCCAGACGACGAGCGTGTCCTCGAGCAGGCCGCGCGCCTTGAGGTCCTTGAGCAGGCCGGCCACCGGCTTGTCCATGGAGGCGCAGAGGCCGGCATGGTTGGATTCGATCTTGGCGTGGGCGTCCCACTTGGAACCGGCGCCATGGTAGATCTGCACGAAGCGGACGCCTTGCTCCACCATCCGGCGGGCGAGCAGGCAGAGCCGGCCCATACCTTCGGTGGTCTTGTCGTCGAGTCCGTAGAGTCTGCGGGTGGGCTCGGTCTCGCCGGTGAGGTCGACGACGCCGGGGGCCTCGGCCTGCATGCGCGCGGCCAGCTCATACCCGGCCAGGCGGGCGCCGAGCTCGGAGCGGTCGGGGTGGCGGCCGGCGAACTCGCGGTTGACGTCGGTGATGAGACGGAGTTTCGACCGCTGGAGATCCGCGCTGACGGCTTCCGGGGTGTTGAGGTGCGGGATCGGTTCGGCGCCGCCGGAGATCCGCACGCCTTGGTAGACGGCCGGCATGAAGCCGGCGCTCCAGTTGCGCGGCCCGTTGATGACCGTGGACTGGTTATCCTGCATCACGACGAAGGCGGGCAGGTTGGCGTTCTCGCTGCCGATGCCGTAGCTGATCCAGGAACCGAGCGAGGGTTTGCCGCCGAGGATCGAGCCGGTATTCATCTGGCAGACCCCCGCGGAATGGTTGATGCCGTCGGCTTTGCAGGAGCGGATCACGGCGAGGTCATCGGCGCAGGAGGCGATGTGCGGGATCCAGTCCGAGAACCATTGGCCCGACTGGCCATGCTGCTTCCACGCGCGCTTGGAACCCAGCAGGGGCGACTTTGATTCGCCCATGGCCGTGATGACGGAGCCGAAGCTATCCGGCAGCCGCTGGCCGGCCAGCTTGTTGAGCAGGGGTTTCGGGTCGAAGAGGTCCATCTGCGACGGACCGCCTTCCATGAAGAGGAAGATGACGCTCTTGGCGCGCGGTTTGATCTGGCCGACGCCGGGCTGGAGCGGGGTGCCGGGGGCCGGCACGGAAAGGTCCTTGGCGAGGAGGTCGCTGAAGGCCATGGCTCCCAGGCCCAGGCCGGCGTTGAAGAGGAAGTCGCGGCGGGAAGACGACGCTTCGACGCGATGGCAGCGGGGATCGTTCATTCGACGTAAAGGAATTCGGAGGAATTGAGGAGGGCGTGGCACAGCGCCGCGAGCGGAGTCCGGTCGGCGTTCTTCGCCACCGGTTTCTTGCCGGTGGCGATGGTCAGGTCGCGACCCTGCCCCGACGAGTCCTTCGTCAGGCCGGTCTTGTTCTCGAAGCGCCAGAAGCCGAGCGTCGAGGGCTGCGCGTCCTCGGAGGCGTACAGCAGGAGCGAGTCGGGCAGGGCGCCGGCGCTCAGGCGGACATCGTCGATCACGCCATGGAACGAGCCTTCCGGTTCGCCATGCTTGCCGCCGGGGTGGAAGGGATGCGTGCCCGTGTCCAACCGGGCCAGTCGTCCGGTGACCTGCTCATGCAGCAGGGGTTCGTCGTCGTTCGCGAGGTCCTTGAGGGTGAAGACCACGGTGCCCGGCTGGCCGTCCTTCGCGAACGTCAGCGCGGCCGCCACGTAGTAAGGCTTGTGCAGCGTGAGCCGCAGGTTGGAGAAATAGACCGCCTCGCCGAACTTGCCGTCGGCGAGCTGGCCGAAGCCTTGCAGCACCAGGGCCAGCGGGGTCCGGCGGGATTTCTGGCCGGTGATACCGAACTGCCAGGAGCCTTCCTTCGAGCTCTTCACGCCCTGGGAGGCGATCGCGCGGACCGTCGCGCCGTCGCTGACCGAGCGCGGCACGATGACCGCCTCGATCGTGAAGCCGGCCGAGAGGTCGAGCCGCGTCGTGCGCTCGGCCGTCAGGAGGTTCGTGTTCCCGGCTTCGAGGCGCAGGCCTTGCCCGTCGCGGAAGGGCACTTTCTCGGACGTCAGGTCGACGGCCGCCGCGTTCCGGGCGGTGGCGTCGGGTTTCTGGCCGCGGACCTCGGCGAGGAAGGCGAGGGCGCGGGTCGCCTCGGCCGGGGCGGGCGTGCGGCCGTAGAGCAGCTGGTAGAGGCGGCGGATCTGGCCGGGTTCGTCGCCGGGGACTTCTTTCCGCAGGCGGTCGGCCAGGGCCTCCCCGCGCTTCACCATGAACGGGCTGTTCAGCAGCAGGAGGGATTGGATGGGCGTCGTCGTGACGTCGCGGGCGGCGGTGCTCGCGAACCATTGCGGCGCGTCGAAGACGTCGGCCAGCGGGTCACGGTTGTTCCGCATGATCCGCGTGAAGATGCTCCGGATCGGTTCGCCATGGACCTGGCCGGGGCCGGAGCGCTTGGTCAGTTTCAGCTCGCCCGTCGCGGCGAACAGCGCGTCGCGGATCTCCTCCGCCTCCAGACGCTGCGGCTGAAAACGCCAGAGCAAGGTGTTCTGGGGATCCCGGAGGTTGCCGGCTTGCGGGGTCGGGTGACGGGAGGACTGCCGGTAGGTCGCGCTGGTCAGGACCAGCCGGTGCATCGCCTTCTGATCCCAGCCCTTCGCCATGAACTCGGCGGCGAGCCAATCCAGCAGCTCGGGGTGCGAGGGCGGTTCGCCCAGGCGGCCGAAGTCGCTGCTATTGGGCGCCAGGCCGCGTCGGAAGTACTGCTGCCAGAGGCGATTCATCGCGAGGCGGGCGGTGAAAGGGTTGGTGGGTTCCGTCAGCCAACGCGCCAACGCGGATCGTCGGCCGGTGGTCCGTCCGTCGGCCGGCGGGATGATCTTCGCCGGCGGCGCCGGGACCGTCGCGCTCAGCACGGAAAGGAAGGCCGGGGGGACGAGCGTGCCTTTCTTCGGGATGGTCGCGTCGAGGCCGGCCGGGCCCGTTTCCGTCACCGCCAGCACCAGGGGCGGCGGGCCGGGCTTCAGCGCATCCGCCTCGGCGAGTTTCCGTCGCAGGTCGGCCTGCGTCACGCTGTCCTCCCCTTTGACGGAATTCATCAGCTGGTTGAACTTGTAATCGACCTGCCGCCAGGCGAGGGCGGCGATCTGGGTCTCGAGCGGTGACCGTTCCGCGGCCGGCTTGCGGACCATGTCCTGGATGTCGTCGGGGAAGACGCCCACGGCCTCTTTCTCGGCGTTGCGGCGGTATTTCTGCTCGAGCCGGGCGAGGGCGGCGCGGGGCTCGGCGGTGCGTTGCTCCCAGGCCGCCTGCTTTTGCGCGTGCTCCGCGGCTTCCGCCGGGGTCCAGGCGGCGCGATCGTCCACCGGCAGCACGTTCGTGAAGAAGCTGCGCAACGCGAAGTAGTCGCGCTGCAGGATCGGGTCGAACTTATGGTCGTGGCAGCGCGCGCACTGCATCCCCGCGCCGAGGAAGACGTCCCCGGTCGTGTCGGTCAGGTCGTTGAGGATCGTCTCCCACTGGCCGCGGGCGTCGCGGTTGTTGTATTCGTAGATCCAGTGGCGCAGGTAGCCCGTCGCCGTGAGCGCCGCGGGATCGCCCGGGAACAGCTCGTCCCCGGCCAGTTGTTCCTGGACGAACCGGTCGTAGGGCTTGTTCGTGTTGTAGGCCTCGATGACGTAGTCGCGGTAGCGCCAGGCGGTCGGCCGGAAGTCGTCGATGCGGAATCCGTCGCTGTCCGCGTAGCGCACGAGGTCGAGCCAGGCGCGGGCCTGCCGTTCGCCGAAGGCGGGGGAGGCGAGCAGGCGGTCGACGAGTTTCTCGTAGGCCAGCGGGTCCGGGTCGGCGACGAAGGCCTCGACCTCGGCCGGCGTCGGCGGCAGGCCCGTGACATCGAAGGTGACGCGGCGGAGCAAGGTGGCCCGCTCGGCGGCCGGGGCCGGCGTGAGCCCGGCCTCGCTCAGGCTGGCGGCGATGAAACGATCGATGGGGTGGGAGGCGGCGCCGGCCGGCGGCTCGGCCCGTCTGACCGGCTGGTAGGCCCACCAGGCTCTCTCCTTCGCGCCGATCGTGCCGGGGAGGTACTTGGCGTCGCTTTTCGCCGTGACGCGGCTGGCCGGCCAGGGCGCGCCCGCCCGGACCCAGTCCGACAGCACCTTGACCTCCGCGGCGGTCAGGCGTTCGCCCTTCGGCGGCATCATGATCTCAGGGTCGGCGGACCGGATGTTCCGCAGGAAGAGGCTTTTCTCCGGGTCGCCGGGCACCAGGGCCGCGCCGCCGTCCCCGCCGGTGGTCAGGCCGGCGAGGGAATCCATGACCAGACCGCCCTTGTTCTTCCCCGCCGCGTGGCTGTGGCACTTGAAGCAACGCTCCTCGAGCAACGCGACGGCCCGCTCCGCGACGGGCTCATCGGCCCCGCGCAGGGGCAGGACGGCGAGGCCGAGCAGCAGGGCATGATGGACGCGGAGAGGCATCTTATGAGAATATGAATAAGCCCGGCCCTCCGGCTGGGAAGGGTAAAAACCGCCCGCCGCCGGACCGGTCTCAGCGACGGCGCTTCCAGTCCGGGTAATCCTTCGCGAGCAGGTCCCGGGCGTAAGCCCCCAGCCAGCTGTACCCGTTGCGACGCTCGTAGCCGATATCGGCCAGGGCGGGCTTGGGCACGCCGTCGCGGTCGCAGAAGTAAGGCTGCCCCGTCTTGAGGTCGTAGAAGCGGGCCCAGAGGGCCGGGGCGCCGGGGTCCTTGACCACCACGTGGTCCTTGCCCTTGGGGGCCTTCGGGTCGTCGACCGTGTCGACGCGGATACCGGTGAGCTTGTGGGCTTCGAACCAGGCGACCGCGCCTTCGACCGCGGCCTTCACCTCGGGCGAGGGTTGCTCCAGGCTCATGAGCAGCCGGACGACCCCGACCGACTCGCTGCCGCTGAACGAGGGCAGCTCGTAGCTGCGCGCCTTCGCCGGGGCGAAGGTCCGCTCATCGTGCTGCGCGCACCAGACGGTCGGCCTGCCGTCCACGACGATCTGGCACCTGAGGATGCAGGCGATGCCGCGGTCGAACGCCGCCTGGCGGCCGCGCGGAGCTGCGGCCCGACGAAGGCGTAGGCGTCATCCCGCGCGACCTCGCGCACGAACTCCATCACCCGCACCATGGCGTTGTCGTTGAAGGTGATCCGGTCGTAGTAGCCTTTGCGCAGGGGGAAGAACTGCGGCCAGCCGCCGTTGGGGTATTGCGCCGCGAGGACGTAGGCCAGGCCCCGGTCGAAGGACTGGCGGATAGCGCGCCTCCTTCGTGGCGTTCAGCGTCCGCGCCAGGAAGCGCAGCTCATCCAGGGTCGCGCCGTTGTCGAAGGTCGGTTGCAGCTTGGCGCGGTCGCCCGTGAAAGGCTTGCCCACCGTGTCCGTGTTCTTCGGCCAGCCGCCCGCGTCGGTCTGGTAGGTCAGGATGACTTCGGCGATCTTCCGCGCCTCCGGGGTGCCGAACCAGGCTTCGGGTTTCCGCAGGAAATCGCGCGCCCCTTTCTCGGCGGCGACCAAGGAGCAGGTGAGGAGCAGGGCGAGCAGCAGACGAACCATGGTGGCCGATTAAGGCGGTCCGGCGGGGGTAGGGAAGCGGAAACCCGCGGACGGCTGACGCCGGGATTGTCAAACGCCGCCGGACGCTCTTCAATAAGGCGTGTCCGTCCCGCTCCGCTTCCTCCTGGCTTCGGCCTCCCCTCGGCGCACCGAGCTGCTGCGGGCCGCCGGCGTCCCGCATACGGTCATGGTGGCGGCCGTGACGGAGCACGAGGATCCGCGGACCGACCCGCGCGAGATGGTGCTGCACAACGCCCGTCAAGGCCGCCGCCGTCGCCCGCCTCGCACCCGGATGCGCTGGTCCTCGGAGCCGATACCACGGTCGCCTTGGGCGACCGCGCCCTGAACAAGCCCGCGGACCTGGCGGAGTCGCGCGCGATGCTGCGGAGTCTCTCCGGCCGGGAGCAACACCGTGCACACCGGGGTGTGCTTGCTTGGTCCGGCCTTGGGCATCGACGAGGTCCATGACGTCACGGCGTGGGTGCGTTTCCGCTCCCTGTCGAAGGGACATCACGCGCTACCAGGGCCTTGGTGAATACCTTGGACAAGGCCGGCGCGTATTGGCATCCAGGAAGGTCGCGAGATCATCATCGCGGATTATCAGGCGCCGCTCTCGACC
>BGOM01000009.1 GCA_003569245.1 Opitutia bacterium
AGCAGACGAACCATGATGGCCGATTAAGGCGGTCCGGCGGGGGCAGGGAAGCGAAACCCGCGGACAAGCTGACGCCGGGATTGTCAAACGCCGCCGGACGCTCTTCAGTAAGGCGTGTCCGTCCCGCTCCGCTTCCTCCTGGCTTCGGCCTCCCCTCGGCGCACCGAGCTGCTGCGGGCCGCCGGCCGTCCCGCATACGGTCATGGTGGCGGGCCGTGACGGAGCACGAGGATCCGCGGACCGACCCGCGCGAGATGGTGCTGCACAACGCCCGGCTCAAGGCCGCCGCCGTCGCCCGCTCGCACCCGGATGCGCTGGTCCTCGGAGCCGATACCACGGTCGCCTTGGGCGACCGCGCCCTGAACAAGCCCGCGGACCTGGCGGAGTCGCGCGCGATGCTGCGGAGTCTCTCCGGCCGGGAGCACACCGTGCACACCGGGGTGTGTTTGCTTGGTCCGGCCTTGGGCATCGACGAGGTCCATGACGTCACGGCGTGGGTGCGTTTCCGCTCCCTGTCCGAAGGGGACATCACCGCGCTACCAGGCCTTGTGAATACCTTGACAAGGCCGGCGCGTATGGCATCCAGAAGGTCGCGAGATCATCATCGCGGATTATCAGGCGCCGCTCTCGACCATCATGTGGCTGCCGGTCGAGTTCGTCCGGGAACGCCTCGCCGCGCTCGGTGTCCTCGGAGGCTCACCCGCATGAAAAACCTGGTTGCTTTTGTTGGCTACGGCCGTCGGTGCGCAGTCGCCCGCCGTCAGCGGCGACGCCGAACTGACCGGGATGGTCGGCGGCAAGCCGCTCGTCATCCGCACCACCTCGCGGCTCGCGGGGGCGATTGATTCCGTCCGCTGGGACGGGGTCGAATTCATCGATTCGCATGACCATGGCAGGCAGCTGCAGTCGGCGATCAACGCCGACGTCGACGGGGTCTTCCATGCCGAGTGCTACAACCCGACCGAAGCCGGTTCGGTGGTCGATGCGCTGGGACCGCGGTCGACGAGCCGGCTGGAGTTTCTCGAGCTCAAGGACGGGGTGCTCGCCACCCGCACGCGGATGGCGTATTGGTTGGCGCCGGGGATGAAGTCCCACGGGCAACCGGCCCAGAACCGGGAACTGCTCTCGGGGCATCTGCTCGCCAAGCAGGTGCGCATCGGTCGGCCCGGCATGGACCATGTGCTCGACTACCGGGTGACCTTCACGGTGCCCGCCGATCGGCCGCATCGGTTCCTCCAGTTCGAGGCCTTGACGGGCTACATGCCGGCGGCCTTCAGCGAGGCGCTGAGTTTCGACGCCAAGGTCGGCGCCTTGGTGCCTCGTTCCCGTCGCAATGGTGAATTGCGTGAGCCGGTCGTGCTTTCGACCCCTTCGGGAGACCACGCGATGGGCGTTTTCACGCCCGACCGGCCGCCCGCGGGCCAGCCCTCCCGTCGGCTATGGCAGCTTCGAGTTTCCCGCGGCCAAGGTCGTGAAGTGGAACTGCGTCTTCCGCTTGCGCCAGTCCGATCCCATCCCGCCCGGGGACCATGCGTTCCGGCTCTTTGTGGTGCTGGGCACCCGGGAGGATTGCCGCCGTACGCTGGTCGCCTTGGAGCGCGAGTTTCCGTCACGTTGAGCGACCTTGCAGTCTCCTCCGATGCCGCTAGGGTGGCGGGGTGAAGGAAGAGACTCGCAACGACCTCCGGACCATGGCCTTCGCGGCGGGTGTTCGCTCGCGCTGCACCTCCTCCTGGTCTGGCTGGCTCCGGCGCATTTTCAGCCGGTGGCGTGGACGCTCGGGACGCCGGTCGAGGTGCGGCGTTCGACCGAGGTCATACCGGAACACCGCTTGGCGCCCTCCATGCGCGAGATCCCCATCGAGACCAATGCCCAGGCCAACCGGGAGACGCCGGTGAATCCCACGCCCTTCGTCGCGGCCCGGTCGCAGCGCGCGGCCCAGCCCACCCCCGAAAAGGCGCCGACCAAGTCCTCCTTGCCCGCTTCCCAAGGGCAGGACGCCTCCGCCATGCGCGTCGCCCAAGGCAAGCCACGCAGCCAGGAGGAGGCGGCCCAAGCCCCGACCGAGGGTCAGGCCGGCACCGCTTCCGCCCAGGCCGGTGTCATGCCCAAGGTCGGCCAGGCGCCTCGCCCCTCGGACACCACCGCCCCGGCGCCCGACCCGGACCGGCCGCGACTCCGGTCCGCGCCCGCCGGCACGACCGGCTTCCTGTTGCGCAACAACGTCGGCGTCAACCGGGTGGGGCGGGTGGCGGTCGATGCCCGCTTCAGCAACTACGGGGACTACACCCAGCGGATGATGGAGGCGATCCAGTCGACGTGGTGGGACCTGCTGTTCCGGGCGCGGATGGAGCACTATCAGCCCGGGACCGTGGTCGTCCGCTTCAAGCTCCACCGGGATGGCACGATCTCCGAACTGGCGGTGCTCGAGACCGGCGTCGGCACCATGCCGACCTTCGCCTGCAAGGACGCGATCTCCGCCTGCGCGCCCTTCGATGCCTGGCGTCCGGACATGGTCGCGCAGTTCGGCGAAGCGGATGTTGTCACCATCCGTTTCCTCTATCACTGATGGGGCATGGACCCGCTTGATTGGATTCCCTTCGGACGCGGGGTGCGCGTGCTGGAGCGTCACGTCTAGCGGTCTTTTCGCGGTCGAGAAGCCCGAAGGTATCCTGGCGCACCCCAATCCGGGTGAGGTCGCGGAGAAAGGCGAGGTCCTCATCGGCGGTAATTATTCGATGGAGGAGGAGGCCTTCCATGTGCGGGACGGGGTCGGCGGCATCCGCCGGGTCTACCTGTTGAACCGGCTCGACTCACCGACGAGCGGCGTCCTGTTGCTTTGTCTCGACGCGGGGGTCGCCACGTATGTGCGCGACCTTTTCGCCAAGTCCCAGGTCTCGAAGAAGTACCTGGCCTTGGTGCGTGGCCGAGGGTTGCGCACCCCGCGCGGCACCTGGCAGGACCAACTGGTCAAATCTCGCGGCCCCGGTAACAGCGTGCGCTCCGCCGCGGCCGAGTCCGGCGGGGTCACGGCGGTGACGCTTTATCAGTGGGAGCGGGCGGCCGCCGCCACGGTGCCGCTGTCCTTGGTCAACCTGGAACCGCGGACCGGTCGCACGCATCAGCTGCGGGTGCAGACGGCACAGCACGGCCATCCGATCCTGGGCGACCGTACTTACGGGGATTTCGAGTTCAACAAAGCCGTGGGTTCAGCCCGCGGTTTCAAGCGGTTGTTCCTGCATGCCTACCGGACGGAAGTGAGCTTTCCCTGGCAGGGGGAGACCGTGAAGTTCAGCGCGACCGCGCCGATGCCCGCGGAGTTCGAGGAGGCGCTCGGCGAAGACGCGGGCGGCGGTGGCAAACCTGATAAGCCGAAAACCGGCCCGGGAGGGCGGCAGATCTCGCCCCGCCTGCGGATCCGGCTCTGAGTTCAGGGCGCGCCCCAGACCTTCTTCAGCACCGCGACCATCTCGGGGTCGTGCGCCTCGAGCTCCGCGCGGTGGTAAGGGAAGAAATCGTTCTGCCCGAAGAAGGCCTCGGTCGTCTCGGCGAAATATTCCATCGGCGTGGTCATCGCGTAGGCGCGGACACCCTCCGTGATCTTGCCCTGCCAATTCTTGCGGCTGACTTTGTCGTAGGATTTGTTGGCCACGGCGCGGTCGTAGCACGCCTTGATCTCGGGGTGATTGAAGCCGAGAACCTGGTCGTGGTAGGCGTGGGCCAGTTCGTGCAAGGTCAGGAGGGGCATGCGGAGCACCTCCTTGTCGAGGTTGGCGACGCCCGAGAATTCGACGCCCTTGACCATGGCGGGGTTGCGGCCGTTCTGCTTGAGCCAGCCCGCGCCCGGGTGGTACTCGGCCCCGGCGCCTTTGCCGTAAGGAGGGGAAAGCCACAGGGTCACCTTCTTCATCTGAGCGACAGCCTTGGCCGGCACAAGGCGCTCGACGTCCTCGAGCTGCTTGCCGATCAGCACGAGCCCTCGCTCGGTCTCGGCCTTTTTCTCTTCGGTTAGGAGTTCGAGGCGAATGAGGACCGACCAGCCACGAAGAATCCGCGATTCGTAGCGCAACGGCAGTGGCGCTGTAGCCTCCGCGCTGGCGGGGGTCTTGGCAGGGGCGGTCTCGGCGGCCGTAAGGCAGGTCACCAAGGCCAGCCAGAGGGTGGGGTGGAGTAAGCGGGGCATACCCCCTTCCTAGGTGCCCCCTGAGGTCTAGCAAGCCTCAGCCTTCGCCGCTGGGGTCGTACAGGCCTTGCCGGACGACATAGCGGATGACGCCTGCGACATCGTGGACCCCCAGCTTGCGCATGAGGTTGGTGCGGTGGTTTTCGGCCGTCTTGGTGCTGATGTTGAGTTTGGCGGCCACTTCCTTGCTCGTATGGCTCTTGGCGAGCAGCACGGCAATTTCGCGCTCGCGGTCGGTGAGGCCGGAACCCATCTGGTCGACCCGCGTCTCCGGGCTGTTGAGGGCCTCGACCAAGGCACGGTTGTAGACCTCGCTGAACCAGGACTCCCCTTCGGCGATCGCGTCCATGGCCTTGCGCAATTCGGAGAGGGGGGCGGACTTGTTGACGAAGCCCCGGACGCCTTCCTTGAGCAAGCCGCGGGCCAGCTGTTTCTCGGACTTGCCGGAGAAGACGAGGACGCGGAGTTCGGGGAGGGTGTTGCGTAGGCGATGCAGCACCTCGATGCCGGTGATACCAGGCAGGAGAATGTCGAGGATCAGGATGTCCGGCTTGAGACGGAGGGCGAGTTCGACCCCTTCGGCGCCATCGGCCGTCGAACCGATGACCTTGAACTTCCCCTTGCCCTCGAGCATCTCCGTGACCAGCTCACGGATGGCCGTCTGGTCCTCGATGATGACCACGCTTTTCGTTTTCTGGGCCGGGCTCTTCATGTTCATACGATGTTGGAGGTTGGGTGGTGCGGGTCGAACCTTAACCCCGAGATGCCTTTGAATAGAATGCTTTATTAGTAGGGTTTTTAACCTAAGCGTCCTGCCAGCCTTTGCCTCACTCGTTCGTAGGGTCAACGAGGCCTTGACGTATCAAGTAGCGTACCAAACCCGCGACGTCATGCACCCCGAGTTTGCGCATGAGGTTCGAACGGTGGTTCTCCGCCGTCTTGATGCTCAGCCCGAGCCGATGGGCCACTTCCTTGCTGCTGTGGCTGCCCGCGATGAGCAGGGCGATCTCGCGCTCCCGCGGGGTCAGCTGCTCGATCAGGCGGTCGGACTGGATGCGCGGGTTCGCGAGCGCGTCGCGGACGGTCTGGCCGAAGGCGTCGTCGAACCAGTTGCCGCCTTGGCCGACCTTAGCCACGGCTTGGCGGAGCTCCGTGAGGGTCTGCGACTTGTTGACGTAGCCTTGGATACCCTCCTGCACGAGGTTCCGGATCACGTGCGCCTCCTGCCGCGCGGAGAAGACGAGCACCTTCGTCCGGGGCGAGGTCCGCCGCAACCGCCGCAGGAACTCGATCCCGCCCATGCCCGGCATCTGGATGTCGAGGACCACGATATCCGGTTCCAGTCGCGCGACCAGCTCGAGTCCTTCCGGTCCGGAGGCGGCGGCGCCGACGACCATCGGTCCGGGTGTCCGGCCGAGCAGCTCGACGATCATCTCGCGGATGGCCGCCTGATCCTCGACGACCACGAGCCGGGGCGCCGCCGACGGTCGCGCCATGGGCGGTGCGGTGTGCCGTGGGGTGGGGCGGCTGACACGGATCTTCACGCGACGAGGGCTCATGGTGATGCGTGAGGTGTCTCTGGTTTTGCCAACTTCGATGCAATGGAAAGGGTCTGGGGTTCATCATCCATGCGACACTCACGCGCCTTCTCCTTATTGCTGGTACTGGTGCTTTTGAGCGGACTCGCAGCCTTCGTCACGTTGCTTGTCGCGCTGTTGCCGGTCGCGGTTGCCGAGCAGGCGGTGGCGGCGAAGCGGACGCGTCTGCGGCAGGAAGCCTCGGCGCTTTTGCGCCTCGCGCTCGCCGAAGTGCAAGCCGCCGCCGGTGCGGATCAGGTCGCCACCTGGATGGACGGCGAGGTCGCGGTCGCTTCGCGTCGCACGCCCGCTGGGCGCGAGGAGGTTCGCCTGTCCGGTGAACGGACGCTCGATGGCACGCTCTGGCGTTGGCGGTGCGAGGATATCTCCTGCGGTCATGACCTCGGCGGCGAGGCGACGGCCTCCCGCCGGGCGAGCCCATGGGCGCGGGGTCAGGTGGCACGTCAGGCGGTCGCTTCCGGGGCGGCGGCTTCGCAGCCGGGCGACACCGAAGCCTTGGCAGGGGAGTGGGGTGATGAGGGCATCTACCGTTCCGTGACCAATCTCCCGGCGCAGCCCGGCAGGAGTTGGGGTGGCTGGGGCTTGCTCACCAATCCGGTCCTGGGTGGTTGGAAGCGGGACCTCGGGTCGCCGGCGGTCTTAGCCGCCACGGTCGGCCCGAAGGTCGCGATGGCCTTGGCCCAGGCGGACCTACGCGATAATCGCGCCGCGGGGCTACCGGTCATGCAGGCGACGGGTTCGGACCACGCCTTAAGCCATTTCGCCCCGTTGGTGGACCTGCGGCTGAGCCTCGGTTTTTTCAATGCGCGGACGGATGGTCGGCATCGGATGCGTTTCCATGTCGCGGGCCTGCTTTGGAATCCTTCGTCGGCGCCCCTGTTGGCCGAGGCGGAAGGCCGGCTCTACCTGCTGGAAGTCGTCGGCGCTCCGGAGGTGACCGTGCGTAATCTCGACAGTGGCGCCGGCTTTACCACCGACCTTGACGATTGTCCGGTCGGGGATTTCGGCATCTTCAACCAGTACCCGCGCGAAGCGGGTCTCTGGGCCTGGATCGACGTGGGCGATGTGGCGCGCTATGGGATGTCGCGCCGCGGCCTGCTCCCCGGCGAGTGCTATGCTTTCCTGGGGCCGTCGCCCGCGGATCAGCCGCAGGGTCTTTCGCGGGTGCTCACCGCCGAAACCTGGCGCTACGAGGCCGATCCCCGGGGTGCTGGTTGGCGTCGGCCCTCGCCGCAGGTCTTCTTGCCTGATGACCGGATCGAGATTTCCGTCCGCTTTGTCTCGCCGCTGACTTTTCGCCTGCGTCGGGTCGTGGGGGAGCCGGCCCGGGACCTGCCGATTGGTGACTATGCCGGGGCGGTCGTACAGGAAATCGGACAGGTCTGGTTTGCGGACTTCAAGTGTGAGTTGTCCGGGCGCGATTATTCGCGACCAGATAGCGCCGGTTACACGTTGGCGGAGCGTCGGGCTTGTCTGCGCTTGTCGTGGCTCCCGCGGGGTTGGGCGGAAGTGCGGGAAGCGGTGCGACGCGACGGGCTGCTGCGTGACCGTTGGGATCTGTCCCGACCCGAGGAGGCCTCGCTTTGGGAGGTGCGTGAACCAGTGGCGGCCGCGGTGGCGCCGTTCGAGGGGACCGACGCTTTGGCGGTCGGGGTCTTGAGTGATGCCGCCCTGAATCTCCATCTGGCCAATACCCCCGGGGCTTACGCCGACCTCCGGCTACGCGGGGTGCCCGGCCTCCCGGTCGTCTCGGTCGGCGCGTTGCGCCATCTGCGTCGCGAGATGGATTGGGCGCGTCTCGACGACTCCTTCGGTTCAGCCCCCTTGCGGGTCGCCGAGCCTGGTCGATACTCGGAGAATCCCCGTCTGCTCCCGAGCAGCGGGGGCTCAGGGGAGGGGGAGGGGTGGATGGTGGCTGGGCCGTTCAACGTGAACTGCTCCGACCCCGAGGCTTGGTTAAGCTGGCTGCGGTCTTCCTCTTCTCCGTGGCAGGCGCAGTCCGGCGGCCCCTTCGCCTCCACGACGCTCCATCGACCCTTCTGGCCGCTGCAGCCGGCCGGCGCCCAACTCGCGCAGTGGGCGGCGGCGAGCGCCCCCGCTTGGACGGATGAGGAGCTGTCCCGCCTCGACCCCGCGGCGGCGGCCGCGCTTTCCGCCCGGCAACCGGTGCGATTCCCCGACGATCGCAGGCTTGCCGCTCTGGCTCGCGAACTGGTGCGGCTTCGGTCGGAGGTCGGTGCGCCGTTCGCTTCGCTCGAGGCCTTCGCCCGATCGGGTTTGCTGAAGCGAGCCTTGGTCGCCGCCCAGTGTAACGACGTCCCTGGTGCGGCCGCCGAGGGCTGGCTCGCGGTCACGGAGGACGACCTGCTGGAACAGTGGGCCCCGCACTTGACGGTACGCGGCGATACCCTGCGCCTGGTGGGGCAGGTTTCCTTCGTCGACCCTCGCCAGCGCGGGGCCCAAGGTGTCGAGGCGATCCTGCAACGCACCGCCGCCTTGCGTCCGGACGGACGCTGGGGGCGGGTCTGGCGTGTGATGCAAGTGCGCTTCTTGTAACCAAGGAGGGCGGTCGGGAACTTGACTGTCGGAGGATTTCCCCAAAGGTATGGGACATGGAATCCAACCCGTTCATCGTCTCCGAGGCCCCGGCCTCCGACCGCGTCGCCTTCTTCAAGCGCACCTACCTGCACGTCGCAGGCGCCTTCGCCGCCTTTGGGGCGTTGCTCTACGCGTTCTTCGTGACCGACGTCGCCCGCTCCATCATGCAGGGCTTCGGCTCCATCCTGAGCTCCATGGGTGGGTTCGGCATCTTGGTCGTCATGCTCATGTTCTGGGGCGGCACCTACGTCGCCCAGAAGATGGCGGAGAACCGCGCCTCTCGCCCCTCCCAGTACCTCGGCCTGGGTCTCTACGTCGTGCTCGAGGCCATCATCTTCGTGCCCCTGATCGTGATGGTCGCCATCAAGACGGGCGGCAACCCCGGCGAGGTCCTCATCCCGGCCTGCGCCGTCACCGCCGCCTTGGTCGTCGGCCTGACCGTCGCCGTCTTCACGATGGGCATCGACTTCTCCTTCCTGCGCGTGGCCATCGTCATCGGCAGCATCTGCGCCCTCGGCATCATCCTCGTGGCCGCCTTCACCGACAGCCAGCTCGGCAATTGGTTCTCGATCATCATGATCCTGCTGATGGCCACCGTCATCCTCTACCAGACGCAGGTCATCAAGGATAGCTGCGAGACCGACCAGCACGTGCTCGCCGCCTTCATCCTCTTCTCGGCCTTCGTCACCTTGCTGTTCTACGTCATCCGTCTCTTCGCCGGTCGCCGAGACTGACCTCGTCCGGCGGTAACTTTGAGAGGCTCCCCGGTGTTCCAACGGGGAGCCTCTTTTGTTTATGCGACCTCTTCTTTTGCTTATCCTTTCTTTCCTAGGGGCGGTTTCCCTCCCAGCCCAAGGTAAGCTCCGGGAACTGCTGGCCGCCCGGGCGCCCGACGGGTTTGTGGAGCAGTCGTGGACCTTGGACGGCGTGAAGCGCACCGCCTGGGTCCGCGTCCCCAAGGAGGCCAAGGGCCCGCTGGCCGTGGTCTTCTGCTGGCATGGCCACGGCGGTCGCTCCGCCCAGGCCGCCGGTCGATGGGGCTACGAGCAGGCGGACACCACCTCGATCCTGGTCTTCCCGCAGGGGCTGCCGACGGTCTCGCCGCTGGTGGACAAAGAAGGCCGCATGCCGGGATGGCAGACCGCCGTCGGCGGCGAGGGCGACCGGGATATCCGGTTGTTCGATGCCATCCTGGCCGACCTCCGCAAGACGCAGTCCGTCGACGAGCGACGGATCTATTCCATGGGCCACTCGAACGGCGCCGCCTTCAGTTACCTCCTCTGGCAGGCCCGCCCGACCGTCCTCGCGGCGATCGGGTCCGTCGCCGGTTCGCTGCGCGGCGACGTCAAGGAACTGCCGCCGCTGCCGGTCATCCATGTCGCCGGCGAGAACGACCCTTTGGTGAAGTTCGCCTGGCAGCAGGCCACCTTCGTCGCGGTCCGCCGTTTCAACCATTGCGCGGACATCCCCAAGCCCTGGGCCAAGGAGGGTGTGCTGACCGCCTCCATCTATGAATCGGACCGCGGGGCTCCCTTGGTCACCGCCTTGCACGCCGGCGCGCACGAATACCCGAAGGGAGCCTCCGAGCTCATCGCCCGTTTCTTCAAAGCGCAGGTCCGCCAGAGCCGCTGACCTTGCGGGCGACGTAGAAGCGCGTTTCGCCGCAGAACGCGCGCACCTCCGCGGACTCGGTGGCGAGTTCGGTGCTGAGCGGCGAGGTCAGCACCTCGAACCCCGCGGCGTGGAGCTCGGCGTAGGTCTCGGCCGCGGTGCTGCTGTGCATGAACACCGGGGAGGTCGACGTCTCATGCCACCGGTCGCCCGGTATCCCGCCGTCGGCCTGCCGCGCCCAGTGTCCGGCCAGAGCCCCTTTCTCGCGGTCGGCGCCGGAGCCGAGGAAGAGCCCGCCGGGGCGGAGAACCCGGTGGATCGACCGCAGGGCCCGGGCCCGGTGCGCCGCATCGGGCAGGCACATCAGGCCGTTGAAGGCGTAGATCACGCCGTCGAAACTCGCGTCGGGGTAGGTGAGGGCGGTGGCGTCCTGCTGTTCGACCCGCGCGCCCCAGCCCGTCCGCGCATCCTCCAGGACTCCGCGGCTCACCTCGACCATGGCCGGGGAGAAGTCGGTCGCCGTGACGTCCTGATAGCCCCTTTGGAGGAGCCCCAACGCGACCCGGCCGCCACCGCAGCCTACTTCCAGCAGGCGGTCAGCCGACGTGAAGTAGCGCGCGATGAGCAGTTCCTCCGACTTCCACAGGCCGACGCGCAGGGCGGCTCGTCCGTACTCGAGGGCGGTCGCCAGTTCCTGCCAGTGGGCTCGTGGGTCGCGCGCCATGCGGCTCGCAGGCAAGCGAAACTTGCCAGCAAGGCAATCCTCGGGAAACTCCGCGCCATGTCCCGGCATCTCCTCGTCCTCCTTTGCGTGTTCGGCCTGACGGCCTGCGACAACCGTCCCTCCCGCCCGGCCGCGACCGTGACCGAGGAGGCCGGCATCGAGGTCCGTTTCCCGGTCCGCATCGGACCGGTCGCCACCCGCCAGCGTCTGGCCGTGACCGAACTGGAGAAGGCCCGCGGGCTCATGGCCACGGCCAGCTTGCCGGAGGACGAGGGCATGGCGTTCCTCTACCGGGACGATACGCGCATGAGCTTCTGGATGAAAGGCACCTTGCTCGACCTCGACATCGCCTTCGTGGCCGCCGACGGCACGATCCTGGAGATCCGCACGATGCAGGCCGGCGACACGAACACGACCTCCTCGGCCTCGGAGCGCGCCCGCTTCGCCGTCGAGATGGCCGCCGGTTGGTTTGCCCGTCGCGGCGTCAAGGCCGGTGACAAGGTCGACTTACCTGGGCTGCGGGCCGGTCTCGCCGCCCGCGGTTTCATCGCGAGCCACTACCTGCCCTGAGCCTCAGAGGCTGAGCCAGAGCAGACGCAGGGCGGTCGCGGCGGCCAGGAGGACGAGCAGCAGGACCAAGGCGAGCCGCTCCGAACGCGTCGTGCGGAAGAGTCTCATGCGCGCGGGGCGAGCCGGGCCGCCGCTTCGCGCAGGAAGGCCGTGAGACGCAGGAGGAAGAACGGCGACGGGCTGCCGGCGATCGGCGTCAGGGCCGCCTCGGCCGCCGCGATCTCGGCGTCGAGCAGCCGGAACGATTCGCGCCAGGTCTCGGCGGAAACGCAGGTGCGGGGATCCTCGCCGCGGCGGAGCGCGGCCAGGACGGCCGGGCCGGAACGCTCGCGCTCGAGGAGCATCGGCAGGGTCAGCTTGCCGCTGGCCGCGTCGGTCCCGAGCGTCTTCCCCGCCTTGGCGTCGTCCTGCAGGAGGTCGACGAGGTCGTCGTAGATCTGGTAGGCGATGCCGAGGTGGCGGCCGAAGGTCGCGCAGGCGGTGATGTGCTCCGGCGGGCGGCCGGCCAGCAGGGCGCCGACGCGGCAGGCGCCTTCGAACAGCTCCGCCGTCTTGAGCCGGATATGACGGTAATAATCGTCCAGGCTCAGCCGGTCGTTGCCACGCGAGAAGGTCTGGCAGACTTCCCCGGAGCAGACCTCGCGGGAAGCACGGGCGACGATCCGGCAAAGCTCGGGGGTCGCATGCTCCGCGGCCAGCATCAAGGCATGGGCGAAAAGGGCGTCGCCGAAAAGCACGGCGGCGTGCGCACCATGTGTGCGGTTCGGTGTGTCGGCCCCGTGGCGAGTGTCGGCCCCGTCCAGCACGTCATCGTGTACCAGCGTGGCGAGGTGGACCAGTTCGACGATCGCCGCGCCGCGGACCAAGGAGAGGGTGGGTTCCCCGCCGGCCCCGGCGGAGAAGGCGAGCAGCGGGCGGAGGCGCTTGCCGGGGTGGGCGAGGACCTCCGTCACCATCGGGCGCACCTCGGGCTCGAAAGCGTCGACCTGCTCGCGCAGGAAACGCTCCAGCGCCGCGAAGTGGGCGTCGAGTCCGGCATGCAGCGGGGAGGTCACGGGCGGACTGTGTCGCCCGCTTCCGTCCGGCGCAAGCGCAGGATGACCGTTCTCAGGGGGCGAACTTGGTCTCGGTCACCAGCGGGACCTTGCCGGTGCCTTCGCAGTCCTTGCAAGGCATCCGCTTGTCCTCGATCTTGCCTTTCTGAGCCTCGCGCGTGAAACCGAGGCCGCCGCACGGTTTGCAGGCGATTCGCTCCGAGGTGATGACGCTGAGTTCCGCACCTTTCTGGATGCTTTCGACGAACTTCTGCAGGGCCGCGTTGGATTCGTCCACGGGCGTGCACTGGAGAAAGGCCTCCCGACGAAGGGTCAGCTTCTTGCCTTCGAGCGGGGCGAACTTGGCGGTGAAGCCCAGGGCGACCATGCCCACGTGCAGGCCGGTGCAGCGCCCCGTGGCGCCGACCTCGGCGGGCTTATCGAGCAGAAGCACGACGAAGGAGTCCTTGCCTTCGAGGAGCGGGTCGCCGTTGAGCGCGGGCCAGTTGCCCTTGGCGAGGAAGCGGTTCTCGCCCAGGTCCTGCACGATGGTGTAGCTGATCGCGGTCATCGAACCGGGGGCCTTGGCGAAACCGCCGGTCGCGGTATCGATGACGTGCTGCGAGGCGAAGGCGACGAACAGGCGCTGCAGCTCCCGGGTGGTCTCGAAAGCGAGCGGCTTGTTCAGCTTGGCGAGATGGAAGGTGCGCGTCTCCTTGGCGACCGGCAGGCGGGCGGACCGAAGGGCGTGATGGTCCGGCCTCCGGGTCCTCCTCCTTGGGGTCCTCTCGGTTTCCTTCTCATCTCGCCCTCGGCCACGGGCTTGGCGGCGTGGCCTCGGCGGCTTTCTCCGTCATGGCGGGCTTGGCGGGCGCGGCCTCGGTCGCCGGTTTGGCCGCGTCGACCGTCGCCGGCGTCCGCGGGGTCGGCTCGACCTCCTTCTTCATCGGGGCCTCCGGCTCGACTCCGACCGCGGCCGCGGTCAACAGAAGGACGACAGGAGACAGCGGGCTAGGTGGGGGCTCATGGGAAGGTCAGTCGAGGGAGCTCAGGTCGCCCTCGGCCGGCGGCGGGGTCGACTTGGGAGCGGCGGGCTTGGAGTCCGTCGGCTTGGGATCGGCGGAGGGGCCGGGAAGAGATCCGCCGAAGGGACGGCGCGGGCGATCCTCGTCGACGTCGACCGCGTCGCCGTCCTCATCGTCGTCCGGCAGGTCGTCATCCTCGGGGTTGGGCTTGTCGCCACGGGCCACACGCTTACGCCGGACGACATAGTAGCGACCGCGACGGCGGCGAGTAGATCCAAAAGCACCCCGTCATCACGAGCAGGGAA
>BGOM01000010.1 GCA_003569245.1 Opitutia bacterium
TCCTGGTCTTCTCCGTCCTCTTCTGCATCCGCTGGCGCTCTACTACTCCTATGCCAACACGTTCCTGAAGAGCTCGGGTATCGGTCAGACCGAGACGTTCATGACCGCGGGACAGGTGTCCGAGGTCGTCTTCCTAGCCTTGCTGCCCTTGCTTGCCGCGCGCTTCTCCGCCAAGACCATCCTGCTGTTCGGAATGGCCTGTTGGGCCCTGCGCTACTGGTTGTTCGCGGAATTCCCCGGCTCGGGCCTCGCCCTCTTCACGCCATCGCCATCCACGGCGCCTGCTATGACTTCTTCTTTCGTCACCGGCACGTTGTACGCGGGATCGGAAGGCCCCGAAGGCCTGCGCAACACGGCCCAGTCGGTCGTGACTTGGGCGACGCTGGGCTTGGGCCTGTTCATCGGCAACCGCATCGCGCCTTTGCTGCACGAGCGCTTCATCAACGTGGTGGACGGCAAGACGGTCTTCGCGAAGGAGTTCTGGCTCTATCCTTCAGTTTTCGCGTTGGTGCTGCTGGTGGTCTTCGCCTTGGTCTTCCACGACGACACGCGTCTGTCCGATAAGGCCAACGACTAAGTCCCTTTTCTTTTCCATGGCATCCCCTATCCGTATCCTCTGCGTCGGCGCCGGCCACATGGGCCGCTCCCACGCCCTGGCCTACCACAAGCTCCCCGGCTTCCAGATCGTCGGCCTCGTGACGCGTTCCGCCGCGTCCCGCGCCAAGCTCAACCAGGAGCTCGGCGGCGGTTACTCCGAGTTCGCCGATTTCCATGAGGCGCTGAGGCGACCAAGCCGACGCGGTCTCGATCTCTAGCTACCCGGACACCCACGCCGAATACACGATCGCCGCGCTCGAGGCCGGTTGCCACGCGTTCGTCGAGAAGCCCCTCGCGGCCACCGTCGCCGAGGCCGAGCAGATCGCCGCGAAGGCCAAGGCCACCGGCCGCAAGGTCGTCATCGGCTACATCCTGCGCCATCACCGGCCTGGACGCAGTTCATCGCCGAGGCGCAGAAGCTCGGCAAGCCGCTGGTCATGCGCATGAACCTCACCAGCAGAGCTCGGGCGACAATTGGAAGACCCACCGGCGCTCATGCAGACCTGCAGCCGATCGTCGATTGCGGCGTCCACTATGTCGACATCATGTGCCTGATGACGGGCAGCCGTCCGGTCCGCGTCTCCGGCATCGGGGCCCGCTTGTCCGAGGAATTGCCGCCGGGCATGGTGAACTACGGCCAGCTGCAGGTGACTTTCGCCGACGGCTCCGTCGGCTGGTACGAGGCCGGCTGGGGTCCGATGATGTCCGAGGAGGCCTTTCTTCGTGAAGGATGTGGTCGGGCCGAAGGGCTCCGTCACCATCGTCGCCGGCAAGGGCGCCCAGGAGGGCAACTCCGCCGACGTCGACGGCCACACGGGCGCCCAGGCGCTCAAGGTGCATCACGCGGCCCTCGGGGCCGACGGCAAGTTCACCAAGCCCGACCAGCTGGTGCCGACCGAGGCCGACCCGGGTCACGATGGTCTGTGCGAACGCGAGCAGGTCTACTTCGAGAAGGCCATCCGCGAGAACCTCGACCTGACCGCCCACCTCGACGACGCCGTCAACTCGATGCGCATCGTCGCGGCGGCCGACCAATCGTTCCGCGAGGGTCGCACGATCAATCTCTGAGGTCGCCGTGGCGCACCCCAACGTCGTCTTCATGGGCGTCTGCGGTTGCGGCAAGAGCACCGTGGCCCGCCGTTATGCCGACGTGACCGGCCGCGTGCTGATCGAGGCCGACGACTTCCATCCGGCGGCGAACGTCGCGAAGATGCGGTCAGGGCAGCCTTTGACCGACGAGGATCGCGCCGGATGGCTCGCCGCTTTGGCTCTCCGGATCGCGGAGGGTAAGGCACGCGGCGAGGGCATGGTCCTCACCTGCTCGGCTCTGAAAAAGGCCTACCGGGATCGTTTGCGCCAGGCCGACCCAGACCTGTTCTTCGTGCACCTCTCCGGCTCCCGGGAACTGCTTTCCAGCCGTCTAGGCGCCCGCCAGGGGCATTTCATGCCGGCCAGCCTCCTGGATAGCCAATTGGCGGCCCTGGAGGCCCCGCAGGCGCCTGCGGAGCATTGCCTGACCGTGGACATCGCCGCCGCCCCGGAAGTCCTCTGCGCCACCGTGGCGACCTTTTTGCGAGGGGCGTTGGGTTGATCAACCTATCGAACGACTACTCCTTCCGCTCCGAACTGGGGCGGTTATTTGAAGGCTAGGGAATAGAAGAATTTCCCCAAGGCTAAGAAGAAGCCGATCAGCAGGATTCCCAAGGAGAGAATTCGCTGCCGGGCGGTGCTCGACGGGGCCTTGCGGAAATGGGAATGAAGGATTGCACCCGTGAGAATCAGCAGACCTCCGACGATTAAATCTCCTGTTTTGAAAACGGCGTCGTCCATGTTTATGTATTACGCGTGAAAGCCTGCCAAGTCTACCGATTTGTGTCGGCATTCCTGCGCCCAACCCTCGTCGGAGATCGTTCCCCGGTTTTATTTGGTGCAACGGAATCCTGTACTTTATTCTCACCCGAGTTCCGACGGGCCTTGGCTGCGGCGTCGACCAGAAAGGGGGGGCGTCCTTAGGCCTTCTTCGGCGAAGGGGGTCGCCAGTGTTCGGCGAACGTGATTTCGGCGACGAGCCCGGCTGCTTGGATCGCATGCGCGGTTTCTTCCGCCACGCGGCGGACCTGGCTTTCGTGGCTGGGGTTGATGTCCGCCGGCCGGAGCCAGGTGGTAAGTTCCACTTCGGTCGACGAAGGCGCGTGCACGAGGGATAGCATGAAGGAGTGCTCGTCGTACCTGGTGTTATGGTTCGGGATGACCGTCAGCCGACACTCGCTCGTCGGGTATTCCCGCTGGTTCTTCCGTTGCCAGCGGAACAGCCAGATCTTCGTACTCGTCACGATCGTATGCGGGCCGTCTACTTTTGCCGTGGAGTTCAGGCCCACGCTCGCATTGTGGGGGAATACCGTGATCGCCAGGCAGCCGAATCCTCCGAAGCAGAGCCCGATGGGAAGGAGCACCCAGCCCTGGTTTTCGGAGAAGAAGCTGATGATCATCATGACCCCCACGTAGGTGAACACTAGGCCGATCAGCAAGCTCGCGATCGCCGCGAGGGTGTGGGTGGCGGAGCCAAGGCGCGGCTTCCCTGACCTGTCGTTCCGGTCGAAGCTGAAGGTACCCTCGGCGACTTGCAGGACCTCTCCGTCGTCCATGACGCAACGGTAGGAAGGCTTCGGTGATCCGGGGGCGCTCATTCAGGCTCAATGCCGGGGGTCATGGTTGGACGGCTTCAAGGTCGACGATCGAGCGCACGTCGCTCATTCGAGGTCCAGCGGGATCGGCGGGGTCCGGCGAACCTTGGCTGCGGCGTCGACCCCGAATACCTTGCCTTCGAAGTGGGTCCAGTCGGCGTGGCTGGTGAAGGCCGCCTTTGGGCCGAACTTCACGATCCGGCCGTCGGCCAAGGTCAGGATCAGCCGGAGGTTGCGCACCTTGAACTTGTCCTCGTTGAGCGGTACGGAGACGTCGGCCGCATTGCGCAAGGCGAGCTTGCTCCGGCTCTCGCCCGTGAGGTCGAAGCCGAAAGCCTTCCAATCGTCGCCGCCGGTGGGCAACTTGCCGAGGGCGACGCCGTTCAATGTGACCGTCTTATCGCCGTAACCTGGGTTGACGCCGAAACTCTCCCCTTCGAGACGGGCGGACCTCACGCCTCGCAGGTCTTCGGCGGTGAGTTTCACCTTGGGCGCAGGGGCGGCCGGCAACTCGGTTTCCCGCAGCACGGCGTCGGTGTGGCGCAGCACGCCCGGGAAGGTCAGGGGCGACAAGGTATCCTTGTCCGCCTGCTTGCCGAAGCCGCGCTCGGTGAGCAACCAGGCCTCGGCCTTGGTCGCCTCTTCCGCGCCGGCGAAACGTACCGTCACTTCGGCCGTGCCGAAGGAAGCGAGGTCGAAGCCGGCCATCTCCCAAGCCCGGGCCTTCTCGCTCGGCATGCCGCTGCGGGCGTAGCCCGGGTAGGCGTTGAGGCGGCTCTTCGTGCGGCGCGTGGGCGTGGCCGGCTTGCCGTCGAGGAAGACCTGGGGCAGGGCGGGGTAGCCCATCACCAGCAGCTCCCGCCGCTCCGCCGCGAACTCGGCCACCTTGATCTTGGTTTCGAGCGGTTGGGTGCCCGGCTCGATGCGCGCCGTCGGCGCCAGTTTGAACATCGGGCCGCGCGCCTCGCCCGGCTCGAGTTCGATCGCCACCGTCTCGTAGCCCGGGATCGTGATCTCGCCCGTCGCGCCCGACTCGAAGCCATGGGCCATTTCCTGGCGGTAAGGGTAGACGATCCGGCCGCGCCAGGACTTGCCCGGGGCGCTGCGGAACAAGGTGGTCGCGTCCAGTCCGAAGCGCAGCGTCTGCGCCTCCGCGCGCGGGTTGCGGGCGACCAGGGTGCCGGTGGTGCCGTCATGCGACCAACCCACGAAGCCGTAGGCCGCGCCCTCGTCGGGCCGTCCGCCCACGAAGCAGGTGTTGATCATGTCCGCGTGCCGTGATTCCGTCCAGCGGTGGATCGCGATGAGCGCCTGCCACTCGTGCGGCAGCACCGAGCCAGGGGACAGGTACCACTCGCGCAGCAACGTCCCGCGCCCGTAGTGCATCAGCACGTAGTCGGACCAGTCCCGCGGCAGGTCGGTCTTGTAGGACATCTGCCCGCCGGCGTTACGGATGATCCCGTGCGTCATGATGTTCGCGATCGGGAACCACGGACGGTCGGAAGGGTCGCCCCACATCCGCCAGAAATACACGTCGCGGTCGGTCGTCGCCTGCGCGCGGCCGGCCAGCTCGGGCCAGTTGCCGTTGAACCCGTCGTCGCCCGCCAGGAGCCAGACCGAATCCGCGTAGTTCAGCCACGCCGGCGAATGCCACGTCCAGTTCGTCGCGTTGATGAAGACGCCGGCGGCGTTCGCCCGATAGGTTGCACGACAAAAACCTTGGAACTCGGCGTCGTGCCCGTGGCGGTCCGTCGGCACCACGTTGGAGAGGTGGTTGAAGTCGAATTTGATGTAGGAAACCTTGGTCTGCTCGGTCAGCGCCCTGATCTGGTGCTCAAGGTCGAGTCGGTATCGGCTATCCGCCAAGGAGTAGTGGGGGAAGTATTGCTTGAAGTAGGCGTTTGGCTGGGCCTTCACGTAGCCTTCTTTCACGCCCCAGCCGATGTCGTTGGTCGTGCCGTCCGCCGCCATCCAAAGCCCGAGCGAGGAACCCTGGGCGCGGAGGGTCTCGCTGAGTTTGTTCAGATCTTTCATGCCCTCCGGGAAGGCGCCCGGGGAGGGTTCCCAGACCGATCTACGATCCTGCCAGCCGTTGTCGGGCACCATGCCGTCAACCTTGATGCCCGAGCCCTTCAGCGCCTCGAGGAACTGGCGGTGGATCGCCGGCAGGTTGTCGCCCTTCAGGTTCTTGCCGGCCGGGTCGAACCAGTTGTTGTAGTGCGTGTAGCTTCGGGTGCTGCCTTTCGTGCGGCTGTACTCGATGACTGCCTGTTCCGGGGTCAAGCCGCGTGGGACGGCGAAGACTCCGACGAAGGATGATCTCGTGAGAGGGGGGAACGACGTAAAGGCGGTCGGGAAACACAGCGCGCGGACTAGACCCGGCTGGGGCTTGGTCTCGAGTTCCGCCTGCTCGAAGTCGACGAAGCTATGGTTGCCGACCTTCTCGAAGCGGCGCGAGTAGGCCGCGGGCTGGTTACCGTCCGTATGCCGCGTCAAGGTCGTGGGTTCGACCGGCATCAGGATCCACGTGTCCTCAAAGACGAGAGGCTCGCCACGTCCGCCACGGCCGACCTTGGCCTTGGTGCGGAACCGCTCTGTTTCGACCGTGACCTTTTGGTCGGGTTTGTGTTCCGGCCAGGTGATCTCCACCGCTTTGAGGATGGTGTCGACCGGGATGCTCCTTGGTTTCTTTGCGAGTATGCCGAGGTCGGAGCAGAACATGGCTATGACCAAGGGGGGCGCCAGCGGGTTGGTCGTTTTCTTGGGTCGAAGCGTGAAATCGACCTGTCCGAGGTAGCCCGCGTCGTGGTGGGAATCCGATTGCTCCTTGGTCGGCGGTCGGAAATTGACCTTCGCCTCGTAATCATCCGCGGTCAGCACGGTGCCGTCCGAAAGACGGATCGCGAACTCGTCGCTGTCCACGTCGAGCGTCCGGCCGGTGGCCTGGTCGGTCCAGCCCAGCGTGCGGAAGCGTCCATCCTTCAGCTCGAAACGACGGATGAGGTTGCCGTTGCGCAGCTCGTAGGTCTCGGCGTTGACCAGGGCGCTTAGGCAGAGCGTGAGCAGGGCAAAAAAGAAGCGGGGCATGGCAGGAATCTGCCACGCCCCGGTCGGGCTTCAAGCCCCGCAATCAAAGGATATCCTTTATTACTTCTTCCAGACCACCTTGGACGGCTCGATGACGCTCGTCTGGTCCTTCGTCGGGAAACCTTCCGGGATCGGGATGGTCACCTTGCCCGTCGCGGCCCATTCGGTGGAGCGGGCGAGGATGGTCTGGAAACCCACGCAATGGAGGGCGTCGAAGGTCTTGTCGCCGACCCAGAGGTGGCCCATCGAGGTGGTCACCACGCGGCCTTCGCCGAACTTAGCCCACCAGACCATCGGCTCGTGCATCTCCGTCCCGCCGAACTTCTCGGACGAGAAGGAGCTCTCGAGGACGTCCATGTGGTCGGCCGAACCGCGCATGCGGTGGTAGAGCTCGTCGGAGGCGTGCAGCCATTCCGTCGGCACGCCCTGCAGGACCGGGTGGGCGGCGTCGCGGGTCTTGAGCGTGAAGGCGTGCTTGGAGCCGTGACCTGAGCCGAAGCCCTTGGTCTTGATCTTCTCGTCGGCCTCGGCGACCGCGACGGCCTTGCCGGTGGCGTCGTCGACGGCCACCCGCTGCCCGAAGGTCGCGCCGCGCCAGCCCACGCAGATCATCTCGTTGAAGTTCTCCCAGCCGGTGAAGGCGTTGTTGGCCGCGTGCACGTTGACCAGGCCGCCGCCCTTGAGGACGTACTCGGTGAACGCGTCCTTCATGTCGGCGCCCCATTCCGGGCCGTTGTAGTTGTTCACGACCACGGCGTAATCGGCGAACTTGGGCACCCACTTGGCCCAGGCGTCCGCGTTGGCCTTGTTGAAGGCGGCCTCCTCTTCTTTCCAGGCCTTGAGCGCGGCGTCGTAAGCCTTCTTGCCGTCGGCGTCGCCCGCCTTGGGCTTGGCCGGCTGGGGCTTGGCGAACGCGGCCGGGGCGGTCGAGACATCGACCTTGAAGCGGCCGGTGGCCTCGAGGGTGGCCTTGCAGGACTCGGTCGTGCGGACCCAGTCGTGGTTGTTGCGACCGTCGATGATCAGGACCTTGATGGCGTCGGCCGCGGCGAGCGGCAGGGCGAGGAAGGCGAGCAGGCCGAGGAGCCCGAGCGTTTTCAGGGTTTTCATAGGGAGGCCCCCATTGGAAGCGAAACCTCCCCGCCTGCGAGCGTTTTCAGCCTCGGTCGAGGGAACGGTAGTGGATCGCCTCGAGCAGGTGGGTCGTGGCGATGCTTTCGGCCGCGGCGAGGTCCGCGATGGTGCGGGCCACCCGGAGGATGCGGTCATAGGCGCGGGCCGAAAGCTTGAGCCGCTCCATGGCCTCCTGGAGCAGGTCCCCCTGGGCTCGCTCCAAGGCGCAGCAGGCGCGGAGCTCCTTGCCGGCGAGCAGCGCATTGCACCCGCCGGCGCGCTCGCCGAAGCGTCGTCGTTGCAAGGTGCGGGCCGCCTCCACCCGAGCCCGGATGGCCGCCGAGGCTTCGCCCGGCTCGCCGGCTCGCAGTTCCTCGATGGACAGGGCGGGCGCCTCCACCTGCAGGTCGATACGGTCGAGCAAGGGACCGGAGATCCGCCCGCGGTAGCGTTGGACGACGGTCGGGCCGCAACGGCAGGTGCGCTGTTTGTCGCCGAGGTAACCGCAGGGGCAGGGGTTCATCGCCGCCACCAGCATCAGGCGGGAGGGCAGGGTCACCTTCGCGGCGGCGCGCGAGACCGTCACGCTGCCGTCCTCCAACGGTTGGCGCAGCACCTCCAGCACCGAGCGGCGAAACTCCGGTAATTCGTCGAGGAAGAGCACCCCGCGATGGGCGAGCGACACCTCTCCCGGGGTCGGCATCGCTCCGCCGCCGATCATCCCGACGTCGCTGATGGTATGGTGCGGCGAGCGGAACGGCCGGAGCCAGGCGCGCGTCGGGTCCGCCACGTTCATGCCCGCGGCGGAATGAACCGCCAGGATCTCAAGGAACTCGGCCTTGTCGGGCGTCGGTAGGATCGAAGGGATCCGCTTCGCGATGAGCGACTTCCCCGAGCCGGGTGGTCCGATGAGCAGCAGGTTGTGCCCGCCGGCCGCCGCGATCTCCACCGCGCGACGCACGGCCAGCTGCCCTTTGACCTCCGCGAAATCGGGTTGCTCGCCGAGGCCCGCGAAGGCGAACGGGTCCGTCACGGTAGGCAGGGGCTGGAAACCCTCCTCGCCCGACAGGAAGCGCAACGCCGCGTCGAGCGTATCGACCGGCACGGCCTCGATGCCGTCGATGAGCGCGGCTTCCTGCGCGGCGGCGCGGGGCAGGATGACGCCCTTGAGTCCGGCGCGTTTGGCGTAGGCGGCCAAAGCCACCCCGCCGCGGATCGCCCGGACCTGTCCGCTGAGGCCGAGCTCGCCGGCCAGGAGGTAGTGCGGGAGGCGGGTCTTCGAGAGCTGACCGGTCGAGGCGGCGAGCCCGACCGCGATCGGCAGGTCGTACATCGCGCCTTCCTTGCGGAGGTCGCCCGGCGCGAGGTTGATGGTGGTCACCGTCTCCGGCGGGCGGAGCCCGGTGTTGATCAGGGAGGAGATGACCCGGGTCTTGGATTCCTTGACCGCGGTGTCGGGCAGGCCGACCAGGAAGATCTCGAGCTCGCCGAACTCCCCGGTGTTGACCTCGATCTCGACGGCGACGGCTTCCACCCCCACGAGGGCGCCGGAACGGATGGTGGCGAGCATCCCGGACGGCAGGGGGTGGGGGCGGGCATGGCAAGGGGCGTTAACTCGGGCTTTTTACCTCTACGGAAGGCCCCGGCCAGGGGCAGGGGATTCCTCGGGACTTGGCAACCCGCGGGGCATTCGTCTGTCTTAACCTCCACCCCGATGCTCGCCCGGTTCCTCGCCCTTGGACTCCTCGCCCTCGCCCTGCCCGCGAAGGAGCTCGCGCCGTTCCTGGATAAGCACTGCCTGGAATGTCACGATAGCCAGACCCGGAAAGGTGATTTCGACCTCGAGGCCCTGAAGTTCGCCCCGACCGACCCGCGTAATCTCGCCGCCTGGGTCAAGGTCCATGACCAGATCGCCACCGGCGAGATGCCTCCCCGGAAGAAGGCGCGTCCCGAGGCCGCCGCGCAGTCGGCCTACCTCGCCGACCTCGGTGGCAAACTCGCCGCCGCCGACCGCGCCCGCCTTGAAGCCGAGGGGCGCACCGTGAAGCGCCGCCTCAACCGTTTCGAATACGAGAGCACCTTGCGCGACCTGCTGGCCGCGCCGTGGCTGGATGTCCGCGAGTCGCTTCCGGAGGACTCCGAATCACATCGCTTCAACAAGAGCGGTCAGGCGTTGGACGTCTCGCACGTGCAGCTGGCGCGCTACCTGGCGACCGCGGAGGACGCGCTCCGCCAGGTGCTCGTCGCCTCGGCCGAGAAACTGCCGGGCACGCCGCGTCGCTTCTACGCCCGCGACCAAGGCAGCTACGTCGGCCCGATGAAGTTCTCGGTCTTCAACACTTCTCCCGAGCGCGCGACTTTCCCGACGCTGGGTTACGCGGCCCAGCCTGAGGTTCGCGCCGGCAAGGCCCCGACGACCGTCGGCAAGGCCGACCCCGCCAAGCGCGAACTCGAGGGCGTCGGCGTCGTCGCCAGCGCCTACGAGCCGATCGAGCCGAAGTTCAGCGCCTTCAAGGCGCCGGCCTCCGGTCGCTACCGGATCAAGCTTTGCGGCCACACCGTCTGGGTCGGGCCCGGCGAGGCCAAGCGCTGGTTCATTCCGAACCTCGACAATGTCGGCCCCGGTCGGCGGTCCGAGCCCGTGACGGTCTACGCGCTCACCCCGCCGCGCGTGATGCGGCGGATCGCCAATATCGACCTGAATCCCGAGGTGACCGTCGCGGACATCGACGTGCAGCTGGTCGCGGGCGAGTCCATCCAGGTCGACGCCGTGCGGTTCTTCCGCTCCCGTCCCGGCGCCGGACGTTTCCAGAACCCGCTGGCGACCGCGGAGGGGCAGCCCGGGATGGTCATGCGCTGGATCGAGGTCGAAGGGCCGATCTACGACCGCTGGCCCACCCCGGCTTACCAGGCTTTGTTCGACGACTTGCCCGTCCGCCGGACCGACGCCACCCCGTTGAAGGTCGAGGTCACGCCGAAGGATCCGGCCAAGGATGCCGAGCGACTGCTGCGCCGCTTCGTGCAGCAGGCCTACCGCCGGCCCGTCAGCCCGACCGAGGAGGTGCGTTTCCTGCCGGTGATCCAGAACGCGCTCAAGACCGGGAGCTCGTTCGCCGAAGCGATGGTCGCCGGCTACACCGCGGTCCTGAGCTCGCCGGGCTTCCTTTACCTGCAGGATAAACCCGGCCGTCTCGACGACGTGGCCTTGGCCGAGCGTCTGAGCTTCTTCCTCTGGAACTCCGGCCCCGACGCCGAGCTCCGCCGGCTCGCCGCGGAGGGCAAGCTGCGCGACCGCGCCGTCCTGCGGGCCCAGGTGGACCGCCTGCTCGATGACCCGCGCTCCCGGCGTTTCGTGGATGCGTTCCTCGACTACTGGCTCGACCTGCGCAAGGCCGGCGTGACCAACCCCGACGAGAACCTCTACCCGGATTACTACCTCGACGACCACCTCGCCGAGTCCTGCGTCGACGAGAGCCGTGCCTTCTTCGCCGAGCTGCTGCGGGGCGACCTGCCGGCCCGCCACGTCGTCGCCTCTGATTTCGTCTTCGTGAACGAACGTCTCGCCGCGCTGTACGGTCTGCCGGGCGTCGTCGGCGCGAAGTTGCGCAAGGTGACCTTGCCTAAGGACAGCGTCCGCGGCGGCTTCCTCACCCAGGCCAGCGTGCTCAAGGTGACCGCCAACGGCACCACCACCTCGCCCGTCGTGCGCGGCGCCTGGATCATGGAGCGCCTGCTCGGTCGCAAGCCGCCGGCCCCGCCGCCCAGCGTGCCAGCGGTGGAGCCCGACATCCGCGGTGCGACGACGATCCGTCAGCAGCTCGACCGGCATCGCACCCAGGAGTCCTGCGCCGCCTGCCATACCAAGATCGACCCGCCGGGCTTCGCCTTGGAGAGCTTCGATATCTTCGGGGGCTTTCGGACGAACTACCGGGCCATCGACGGCAAGACCAAGGACGTCGGCATCGGCAAGAACGGCCAGAAGTTCGCCTTCCACCAGGCCCTGCCGGTGGAGTCCTATGGCGAGCTGGATGGGCGTAAATTCGCCGAGATCCGTGATTTTCGACAAGTCGTCCTCCGCGATGAGCGGCAGCTGGCCCGGAACCTGGTCGGCCAGTTCGCGGTCTTCGCCACCGGCGCCCCCGTCGGTTTCGCCGACCGGCCCAAGGTTGAGGCCCTGCTGGATGCGGCGGCCCCCCGGGGTTATGGCGTCCGGAGCCTGGTCCACGGGCTTGTCACCAGCGATCTCTTCCTCAATAAGTAACCTGTCCCCATGAGCACCCCCGCCGGTTTCACCCCTGCCCAGGCCCCCGCGTCGCCTTCCGCCGCGCTCTGGACCGTCGCCGTTTCCTCGCGGGGACCGGCGTGCTGCTGACGTTGCCCTTGCTGGACGCGATGACCCCGGCCTTCGCGGCCGCGCCCGCGGCCTCGGCCAATCCCGGCGGCAAGCCGCGCCGCATGCTCGGCATCTGCAATAACCTCGGTCTGGTGCCAGAGTATTTCTTCCCGAAGGGCGCCGGGGCCGACTACCAATCGTCCGTCACGCTCGAGCCTCTCCAGGCGCATCGCCGGGACTTCTCCGTCTTCTCGGGCGTCTCCCATCCGGACGTGGACGGCGGTCACCCGGCGGATAATTGCTTCCTGACGGCCGCCCCGCACCCGAGCAGCGGCGGCTTCCGTAACACCATTTCCCTCGACCAGTTCGTCGCGGAGCGGGTGGGGCACCTGACGCGTTTCCCGTCGATGACCCTCGGGGTCAATTGCGCCCGCGGTTCCCGGAGCCTTTCCTGGACCGCCGGCGGGATCATGATCCCCACGGAGGAGAAGCCCTCGGAAGTCTTCCGTCGCATGTTCATGGGCGGTTCCCCGAAGGAGATCGCCGCCGCCCAACGTCGGCTGGAACTCGGCCAGAGCATCCTGGACGCCGTGGGCGGCCAGGCCGGCGACCTTGGTCGCACGCTCGGCGCGCAGGACCGCGATCGTCTCGACCAGTACTACACCAGCGTCCGCGAGCTGGAGCGTCGCATGCAGATGTCCAAGGAGTGGGAGCGCAAGCCCCGCCCCGTCGCCACCCGCCCGGCGCCCCTCGATCCGGCGAGCCCGAAGGAGTACATGGACAAGGTCCGCCTCATGTACGACATGGCCCGACTCTGCTTCGAGACCGACTCCTCCCGGGCCGTGACGCTCATGCTCGACAGCGTGAACTCGCCGGCGATCGAGCTCGACCACGAGCACACCACGAGCGACGGCTACCACAACCTTTCCCACCACGGTCGCTCGGCGCAGAAGCTCGCCCAGCTCAAGTCGATCGACGCGTGGCACATGAAGCTGCTCGCCCAGTTGCTGGCCGACCTCAAATCGGTGAAGGAGGACGGCGACACCCTGCTGGATCGCACGATGATCCTCTACGGCTCCAACCTCGGCAACGCGAACACCCACGTGACCACCAACCTGCCGACGATCTTCGCGGGCGGCGGTTTCCGCCACGGGGAGCACCACGTCTTCGACACCGAGCGCAACTACCCGCTCCCGAACCTCTTCGTCTCCATGCTGCAGCGCATGGGCCTTGAGGCGGACAAGTTCGCTTCGTCGACCGGCTCGATGCGCGGTCTGAAGATGGTCGGCTAGGCCGTCCGCGGCCTAGTCGTCATCGTCGTCCAGTTCGGGGTCGAGCACCAGGCCGAGCGCCGCGAGGCCGCGGCCGTGCGGGCCGGCCCACTCGGCGGGGTAGCGCTCGCCGGGGCGCGTCTGCAGCCAGGTGGAGCGGTTCAGCGTGTCCTCGTGGATGAGGTCCGGCCGGGAGAAATCCATCTTCTCCATGCGGGCGATGATCAGTTCGTCGCTGGTCCGCGTCGGGAGCCAGCCGGCCGACTTCGGCTTGGGCTTCGGTCGCGCCTCGTTCAGCGGGGTGGCCGGTACGAGGTGGGTGAAGGGCTCCAGGTTGGCCTTTTCCGCGAAGCAATCCTCCATGGTGGGGGAGGCGGCCACCACCTGGTTGAGGGGCTGCAGACCGAGGATCCGGCACATCGTGTGCAGCACCGAGGTCTGGTTGTAGAACTTGCTGATCACCGCGCCGCGCTTCGCCCAGGGGCTGATGACGAAACAGAACGAACGATGCCCGTCGACGTGGTCGCCACCGGTCTGCGGGTCATCCTCGTTGACGAAGATGGCCATCTCGCCCCAGAAGCGGCTGCGAGATAGGCCTTCCACGACGCGCCCCAAGGCGAGGTCGTTATCGGCGAGGTAGGAGTTCGGGGTCAGTTCCGCGGCGGTATGGTCGTTGGGCAGGTAGATGATGGTCAGGTCGGGGAACGTGCCTTTTTGCTCGAAGTCCGCGAGCTCCTTGAGGAAGGCGTCGGCCCGCACCTGGTCGGGGATGGACATCTCCCAGCCCGGGAAATCCTTGCAGCTATATTTGCGGAGGGTCTCGATCTGGTAGGAGGTGGCGAAGGCGGCCCGTCCGTCGCGGTTCTGCCAGGCGCCGAAGAAGTCGGCGTAGGACTTGCCCTTGAGCTTCACGGTGTAGTCCATCTCGCCGTAGTTACGGAAAGACTTTCCGCCGAGCAGCGCGTGGTCCCAGAGGAAGCCGCACCCCGCGTAGAAGAGGGCGTCGGTGCCGAAGTCGTAGCCGCACCGGTAGCCGACGCGGTCCTTCTCGCGGTAGGGGCCGACGATACCCTGCGTGCCCCAGGCGTGGCCGTCGGAGGAGTTCACCCCGTTGCAGTAGTAGTTGTCGAGGAGCGGGAACCGATCCGCGATCGCGTGGTGGTTCGGGGTGATCTTGCGGGGGAAGATGCAAAGCTTGGGCTCGCCGTTGCCTTTGCCGAGGTCGCCCAGCACCTGGTCGTAGGTGCGGTTCTCCTTGATGATGTAGACCACGTGCTTGATCACGGAAGGCTGGCCTGGCTCGGCCGGCACGGGTACGGGTTTGACGCCGGGCTGGCCGGTCCGGGGAGAGGAGCGCAAGGCGTAGGCGAGGTGCGCCGCGCGGCGGGCCCGGGCGTCGAGCTGCGTGACCTGCTCGGCGTTGGTCGGCAAGGTCGCCTTCTGCAGGCCGTTGCGGACGTTCGCGACGAAGAGGGCCCCGTTCCGGACGCGGACCGCGCCGGGGAACCAGCCGGCGGGGATGAGCTTTGGCGCGGCGCCGGGGGCGCCGAGGTCGAGACAACCCACCGCGTTGAGGCCGGCCAAGGCGGTGTAGAGGGTCTTGCCGTCCGGGGAGAGCGCCAACCCGTCGGTGAGCGTGCCCCAGGCCAGGTCGGCGTCGGGTTTGGTCGCCAGGCTGCGGCTCACCCGGCGGGTGGCGGTGTCGATCACGCTCACGCTGTCGGCGCCCACGTTGGCCACGTAGAGCGTGCGACCTTCGTCGGCGAGCAGGAGCTCGCTCGGGTGCAGCCCGACGGCGATCTGGGCGGTGACCTTGGGCGTCCCGGCGAGCGCGACGACGCTGACGGTGCCGCGCAGGGCGACCGACCGCGGGTCGACCGCCACCAGCGAACCGCCGGAGGACTCGGTGACATCGGTGGATTCCGGGCGGGCGCCGCCGAAGTTCGAGACGTAGGCGGTGCTTTCATCCGGCGACAGCGCGACGCCGTAAGGGCAGATGCCGACCTCGGTGGTGCCGACGACCTTGCCGGTGGTCAGGTCGACCTTGGCGAGCGCGTTCGCCATCGAGAGGGCGACATAGGCGAAGCGTCCGTCCTTGGTGAGCGCGATGCCGAGCGGGTTGACGTTCTTGGCGCCGCCGGAGACGTCGATCGACGGGCCCCAGGTGAATTTGCCGTCGGCCGCGATCTTGGCCACGTAGAGGTGCGTGCGGCCGCCGGAGACGACCGCGGTCTCGCCGTCGGCGGCGATCGCGAGGCCGTGCATGGAGCCGCCGCCCTTGGCGACGGGGAACTCGGCCTTCGCGATGAGTTTGAAGGAGTCGGGCTCGAAGGTCGCCAGGGTGGTCGTGGTCTTGAGCACGAGGACTTTGCCGCCCTGGGCGAACTCGATCGCGAGCAAGCGTCCGCTGACGTCGATGAGCGTGCCCTCCGGGTCGAGTTGCTGCCCGCTCTGCAGGACTTCGCCGGCCTTCACGCGGGCGTTCATCCAGGCCTCGTCGGCCACGGCGGACTTCTTGTCGACGTAGGGGGTCGGGGCGGCGGCGAGGGTCGCGGTCAGCAGGAGCCAGGCGGGGAGGGCGGGGCGCATAAGGGATGGATAGATACGCCCCCGACGGCCTTCAAGGGCGCAATCGACGGCGTGGCCGGTCTTAAACATTTGCCCGGAGCGGTGGGCGGCTTAATCCCTAGGCATGGCCACCCCTCGCTACGACTGTCATGTCCACCTGGTCGGCAACGGGCTGGCCGGGAGCGGTTGCTGGCTCAAGGTGCCCGGAGGCTGGCACCGCTTCCTCGCCGAGTTCATGCGCCGGGGGGTCGGCCTGCCCACGCGGCTCGACGCCCCGGAATTCGATGCCGCCTATGTCGCTAATCTGGTCGGCTTGGTGCGGGGGTCCGGGCTGGACCACGCCCTCTTGCTGGCCCAGGACGAGGTCTACGCCGAGGACGGTCGCAAACTCGACTTCGGTTCGTTCCATGTCCCGAACGACTACCTGTTCGAGGTCTGCCGGGCCCACCCGGAATTCGTGCCGGCGGTCTCCGTCCATCCGGGCCGTCCGGACGCGCTGGCGGAGCTGGGGCGATGCCTCGACCAGGGCGCCCGGGCCCTCAAACTGCTGCCCAACTGCCAGAACGTCGACTGCGCCTCGCCCCGCTACGAGGCCTTCTGGCGGCGGATGGCTGAGGCGAAACTGCCGTTCCTCTGCCACACGGGCGGCGAGATGACCGTACCCGTCATGCGTCGCGAGTTCCAGGATCCCCGGATCCTGCGCCGGCCCTTGGAATTAGGCGTGAAGGTCATCGCCGCGCACGCCTCCGGCAACAGCCACTTCTTCGACCCGAACTACTTCGGCGAACTCATCAAGCTCATGGACGAGTTCCCGAACTTGTATGCCGACACCAGCGCGCTCAACAGCCCGATCCGCAGCGGGGTTCTCCGGCAAGCCCTGGCGTCGGGGCGGCGGGAGCGCTTCCTGCACGGCAGCGACTATCCCGTGCCCGTCGGCGCGCGCTGGGCCTGGTTGCGCGGTCTCATCTCGCTGGCGCAGGCCGCCGAGGCCGGTCGGATCGATAACCTCATCGCGCGCGACGCCTACCTGAAGCAGGCGATGGGCTTCGACGAGGGGCATTTCACCCGCCTGGGCGAGGTGCTCCGACCCGTCTGAAGCCGTTCAGAGCGCGCGGAGGAGGCCGCGGATATCGACCGAATCGGCGATCATCTTCTCGATGATCGGGATCTTGTCGGAGTCCTGGCGCATGGTCTTCACCGTCATGTTGTTGATGCGCGCGGTCACGGCGAAGGACTCGGCCTCGACGGCGGCCATGGGCAACCCGGCTTCCTTGAGCCGGCGCACGATGTCGTCGTTCGGGAGCAGGCCGTTGGAGAAGATCACGCCGGTCAGCGACTTGGCCCCGCCGGCTGCCAGGAAGGCCTCCAACAGGTCCTCGCGGTCGCCGGGCACGATGACGAGCGTGCCGGGCACGCGGAGGTATTCGGCGGACCGCCGGGCCGACATGGCGCCGATGACGACGCGGCGGACGCGGCGCAGGCCGGCCGGCTGGTGCAGCCAGCGGGCCTTGGTCTCGTCGGCCACCTGGTCGAGGTTGGGGTAGACGAGGGTCTCCTGCAGCGGGACGACGCCCAAGAGGGGGACGCCGAGCTTGCGCAGGCCGCGTCCCGCGAAGTCGCGGATGAACTCGAGCTTGTCGGGCATGACCTTGTTAAGGATCGCGCCGACGACCTCGACGCCGGCCTTGTCGAACAGGGCCTTGTTGAGGGCGATCTCGTCGATCGGCTTGCCGATGCCGCCGGCGGCGACCAGGAGCGCCTTGGAACGCAGCACGCGGGCGTTGTCCGCGTTGGAGGCGCCGAAGACGGAACCGACGCCGGCGTGGCCGGAGCCCTCGACGACGACGATATCCTTGCCGTAGGCGGCGCGGTCGAAGGCGCGGCAGATGCGGTCCTTGAGCTGCGGGCCGATCTCCTCGGGGTTCTCGAGGTACTGCTTGGTGAAGTCGGGGCCGATCGCGATGGGTGACATCGCGGCGATCGGGATATCGAGGTTGAAGAGACCGTCGATGAGCAGCGTGTCCTCGTCGACCTGGTCGTCGCCGGACTGCACGATACGCTGGGCGATCGGCTTGATGTAGCCGACGTGCATCCCCATCGACTGCAGGGCGGCGGTCAGGCCGAGGCAGGTCGTCGTCTTGCCGTCGTTCATCCGCGTCGCCGCCACGAAGATGCGGCGCGTGTCGTGGTTCATCGGACTCAGCAGGAGTCCGGGCACGTTGTCCGCGAAGCGACGCTTCATCGCCATCGTCGTCAGGCGGCGGGGCCGTCCTTGCGGAGGGGGTACAGGTAGGACTTGTCGACCGCCTGCGCGGCGACGATGACGGCCGTGCCGAAGATGTCGTGCGCCGAGGCGCCGCGGGAGATCTCGGCGGCCGGCCGCTCCAGGCCGGTGAGGATCTGGCCGTAGGCCGGGATATCGGCGATATGCTGCGCCATCTTGGAGGCGATGTTACCCGCGTTGAGGTCCGGGAAGATGAGCACGCTGGCCTTGCCGGCCACGCTGCCGCTGACCTCCTTCGCCTCGGCGGCGAACGGGTTGAGGGCGGCGTCGGCCTGCATCTCGCCGTCGATGTCGCAGGCGATGCCGAGCTCGCGCGCCTTGCGGCGGGCCAGCTCGGTGGCGGATTGGACGCGCTGGACGGAGCTCAGGCGGGGGTTCGCGGCGTGCGTGGAGTACGCGAGCATCGCGACCTTCGGCACGGTGTTGGTGAGGTGTCCCGCGAGGGCGGCGGTGGTGATCGCGATGTCGGCGAGCTGCTCGGCGGTCGGCTCCGGGATGACGCCGCAGTCCGCGAGGAAGAGCACGCCGTCGACGCCGAACTTGGCCTCCTCGGACTCGAGGATCTGCATCGAGGAGACGGTCTCGACGCCGGCCTGGCGCGGCATCGTCTGGAGGATCGTGCGGAGCCCGGAAGCGGCGTGGGTCGTGGCTCCGGAGATGAGGGCGTCCGCGCCGGCGGTCGCGACCATCATGCAGGCGAAGTAGTTGGGGTTGAGGGCGAGCGCGGCCGGGTCGCCCTGGAGGTTGGTGTTCCCGTAGCGCTGGATGGAGGCCAGCTTCTCGGCGTAGGACTTCAGCTCATCGCTGCGCTCCGGCTCGATGATGCGGATGTCGTCGAGCTTCACGTTGAGACGGGCGGCGGTGACCTTGATGCGCTGGCGGTCGCCGACGAGGATCGGGATGCCGAGCTTCTTGTTGGCGAACTGGCGGGCGGCCTGGATGATGCGAGGGTCGGCGCCTTCCGGGAAGACGACGCGCTTCGGGTGGTTCTGGAGGCGGGCGGAGAGGCGGGAAATCAGGGACATGGTGGGACGGTCGGCGGGCCGCGCAGGTGCGAGCGGCCCGGCCACTGATTAAGGCAGGTTTGCCCGCGAGGGCGAGGCAGAAGGGGGTCCAAATCCCCTCGTAACCGGGGTTTTACTTGGCCGGAGCGGCGGGGACGTAGCGGAAGGCCGGGAAGCCCTTCAAGGCCTCCTTGGTTTCCGGGGCGATCGGGTAACCGAGTTGTCCGAAGAAATCGGCGACGTCCGCCTTGGCGGCCTGGCCGTAGCGCACCACGAAGCTGTTCTGCTTCGCGGCGAGGTCGCCCTTGCCCGGCGTCTGCGCGTAGGAGCGGAGCGTGGCGCGCAGCGGCTCCCAGCCGTGGGCGCGGATCAGCACCATGAAGGGAGCCAGCTGCTCGAACGCCCCGAGGTTCGGCGGGTTACCCAGGCGTTTGGCCATGTTGCCGTCCAGATCCTTGACGGAACCGTGGCCGGTGCCGCGCGGCAGGCCGACCAGTTTCTCCATGCAATACAGCGAGAAGAAATTGCAGGTGACCTCCGTCTGTCCGGGGAAGGTCCAGTCGGTGCGCTGGTGGTTGTGGCCGAGCTCATGGAAGAAGCCCCAGTTGCCCTTGCTCGAGAGCTGGGCGAGGTCGACCATCGCGGGTTCGCTCGGGTTGATGAAGCACATGAACGGGTAGCCCGAATGCATGAACCCGGCCGAGATCTGGACGTCGGGGACCACGCGCTCGGGCGCGAGACGGTCGAGCGCGACGAGGTCGTCCTGGAGCTCCATGGCCTTATCCCACCATTCGGTGATCGGCCTGGGGTCCGCGATCTTCTCGGCGGTCGCGCGGCGGACATGCAGGATGGCGTGTTTGGCGACGAAGGTGACCCACGGCGCCGGGCTGGTGGCGAGGGAGCGCTGCCAGCTCTCCGCGGTGTCCTTGCCGAGCACGAAGGTGGGCATGGCCACGGCGTTGCCGAACTCGAGCACGGCCGGTCCGGGCGGGGCGCCGGGCTTGGAGACGGCGGCTTTCCGGGCGCCGGTGTTCCGGACCTGGACGAAGAGCTGGCCGCCGAAGGCGTTGGCGACCAGGTTGTCACCCGGCTGCAGCTCGAAGGAACGCGTGATGACGGGGAAGCGCTGCCACTTGTCGAGTTTGAGCAGGCTGTCGCGATGGCAGCCGATGATGACGCGGACGACGCGGCCTTCGGGCATCACGGGGGCTTTCACGGTGACGATCTCGCCGGGCGCGGCGTAGAGGCCCGTCTCTTGCCAGGCCTCGGGGCTGGTCGCGAGGTTGGGGGCGTTGTGAGCGTTGGTGTCCCAGCGGGCGACGAGCGTGGCGTCGAAGGGGACGGAGCGGTTGACCCGCGCCTTGCTCGCCACCGCCCCGGGGAAGTCCTTGGCGGCCGGGTGGGCGACGACCTGGGCCGGCGACGTGGCCATGTAGCCGTTGATCGCCTGATGCAGTTCGGGGCGCTCGGTCGCGGCGGGCTGGACGTAGGGAGCCTTCGGGCGCGGGACGATATCCTCGGGCTTGGGGGCGGCGACGGCCAGGGCGGCGAAGCCGAGCAGGGTGCAGGTACGGAGCATGGGGGTGTCCGGATAGAACCCCCACCGAACGCGCTTTAAAGCGTAAAGAGCTATTGAGCGAAACCCGCCCTTATCAGAACACCACGGTCTTGTTGTTCCCGGCCAGCAGCACGCGGTCCTCGACCACGGCGCGGAGCCCGCGGGCCAGCACGACCTTCTCGATGTCCTTGCCGAGCTGCACCATGTCTTCCGGCGTGTCCGAGTGGTCGACGCGGATGACGTCCTGTTCGACGATCGGGCCTTCGTCCAGCTCCGGGGTGACGAAGTGACAGGTCGCGCCGATGAGTTTCACGCCGCGTCGGTGGGCCTGGTGGTAGGGCTTGGCGCCGGCGAAGGACGGCAGGAACGAGTGGTGGATGTTCAGGATCTTGCCGGCGAAGTCGCGGCAGAGCTGCTCGTCGAGCACCTGCATGTAGCGCGCCAGCACGATGAGGTCCGCCTGCTCGGCCCGGAAGATCGCCTCCATCCGCCGGTACGCCTCGGCCTTGTTCTCCGGCGTGACCGGGATGTGGTGGAAGGGGATGCCGTGGGCCTCGACGACCTTGCGGTGCGCCTCGTGGTTCGAGATGACGCAGGGTACGACGAAGCGGAAGTCCTGGGAAACCTGTCGCGCGAGGAGATCGTAGAGGCAGTGCTCCTGCTTGGAGCAAAGGATCACCACGCGGCGCGGGCGGTCGGAGTCCGACAGCGTCCAGTCCATGCCGAAGCGCTCGGCCAGGGGGCGGAAGCGCTCACCGAACTCGGCCGCCGGAAAGTCGAGCGAGTCGGCTTCGATCTCGACCCGCATGAAGAAGCGGCGGAGCTCCGCCTCGGTGTGCTGGCTGGCCTCGGTGATGGAGCCCCGATGGCGGGCGACGAAGCCGGCGACCTCGGCGACGATGCCGGTGGTGTCGGGGCAGGAGAAACTGAGGGTCAGTCGGCGGGCCATGATGGGATAAGGGGAAGGGCAGGTGCTCGGGTCAAGCCGGGGTGCCTACTGGGCGTTGCCCGTGTTGTTGTCGCCTTGCTTCTCGTCGGCGCCGGCCATGGCCTCGTTCTTGGAGCCGAACAAAGGCCCCGTGCTCTTCTTGGCGCCCGGCTTGGCCGGCGGGAAGTTGGCCGGCATCCAGGGTTTGAGGACGCCGAGCGACGTTTTCATCGAGTCGGTGTAAGGCCAGTTGAAGTTGGCGAAGTAAGGCCCGAGGTTGTGGCCGACCTCCTTGGACCAGGTGCGCACGAAGATGTCCTTCTTGCGCTCGTCGGAGTCCGACTTGGAGAGGGCGCCGAGGGCTTCCTTGATCTTCTTCTCCTCCTTGGCGATCTCGGCCATGCGCGCCTCGGCGGCGACCTTGTCCGCGTCTTTCTTTTCCCGCAGGGCGGTCTTGATCTTGCGCTCGAGCTCATGCTTTTCCTTGTCGAGCGCCTCCTGCTGCTTCTCGACCTCGCGGCCGGCGAGACCGAGGTTCTTCCTCACCAGACCGTCGGCCTTGCGGATATCGCGGCGGTCGGACAGCGTCTCGAAGGTGTCGCGCAGGCTCTGCCAGCCGAACTGTTTCACCGGGAAATAGTACTGCGCGAGCAGGTGGAAAGGCGAGGCTGCGTGGGCCTTCGGATCCAGCGCCATCTCGGCCGCCATCACCGCGAGGTCCTCACCGTGTCCCTCGCCGAGCTTCTTGCCGGAGATCTTCTCCATGCAGTAGAGCGAGAAGAGGTTGTTGGTGACCTCGGTGTAGCCCGAGTAGGTCCAGAGGCTCGACTGGTGGTTATGCCCGAGCTCGTGGTAGAAGCCCCAGTTGCCCTCGGTCTTCAGTTTCCGGACGTTCACCGAGTCCTTGGCGCTGTCCAGGTAGCACTTGATCGGGTAGCCGGAGTGCATCCAACCGATGGAGATCTCGGCGTCGGAGACGACGCGCTCGGCCGAACGGCGGGTCCCCCAGGCGGCCAGCCAGTCGCAGGCGTCGACGGTCTCCATCCAGGTCGTCATCAGTTCCTGGGCCTCGGCGAAGGGCAGTTCGCGGATGTATTTCGACGGCACGGAGACGACCATGTGGTCGCTCACCATCTCGGCCCACGGGGCCGGCGCCAGGCGACGGTTCTCCCATTCGGCGCGGGTGGTCTTGCCGTGGATGAAGATCGGGGCCTCGACGGCGCCGACGATCTCGACGCGGATCTGGTCGCGGGATTTCGCGTTCTTCTCGCCGCCGGGGACGTCGATGTAGATCGGTCCGCCGAACGGGTTCGCCAGTTCCACGGTACGTTTGTCGAGGGCGACCGAATTACAGATGACCGGGAAGCGATGCCAGCTCTCGCGCTTCGTCGCCCCGACGATGTCGTCGGAGTGGCAACCGATGCGCGCGACCAGCCCGAGGTCGGCGTCGCCCGAGGAAAGGCGGAAGGTGATGCGTTCGCCCGGGGCCGCGTACGTGCCGGTCGAGTGCCAGCGCGAGCGGTTGAGCGGCAGGTTGACGGCCGTGATCACGCGGTCGGCGGGCTCGAGCACCGGACCGGGGAATTTGTCGGCGTCAGGGTGGGGGACACAACGGTCCGGATCGAGGCCGGCCCAATACTCATCGACGGTCTGGCGGATCTTTGCGCGCAGCCTGCTGTCCCCGGAAGGCACGGCCAGCGGGCTGTCCGGGGAGGCGCGGAGCTCGTGGGCGGCCTTGACCTCCTTGGTGAGGCGCGCCGGGTCGCCGACGTGCGCCTTCACCAGCCGGGTCGAGACGGTCTTGTAGAAGCGATTGTATTTCAGGGCCTCTTCCTTCACCTCGGGGACCGGCTTCATCGGCTTGGGCGGTTCGTTCATCACCACCGGGGGCGGCGGAGGCGGCGGGGGCGTTTGGTCGACCACGACGACCTTGGTTTCCTCCTTGGGGATCACCTTGGGCGTCTCGGGCGGAGGGGTTTCGACCACCGGCGGCGGCACGGCGGACTCGTTGAGCCGGCTGTGCAGGAGGAAGCCGGCCACGGCCAGCAAAGAGAGGAGCAGGCACCAGTACAGCGGGCTGCTGGTGAAGCCCGGCGACTCGGGCGGGGGGGTCGAGCGTCGACCGGGGCGGCGGGGCTGGATGGCCATCGGGATGTTTTTTGCCCTTCTTTGGCGGGAGGGTCAACCCATGCCTGTGGGATTGACCGCCTCGCCCCCAGTCCTACGTTGACCCCTCACCTTTACCGCCGATGGCCAAGACCTTATTCCAGAAAGTTTGGGAAGCGCATACCGTGCGCCAGCTGCCGAACGGGCAGACCCAGTTGTTCATCGGCACGCACCTGATCCACGAGGTGACGAGCCCCCAGGCCTTCGGCATGCTCCGGGACCTGGGCCTCAAGGTGAAGTACCCCCAGCGGACCTTCGCCACGGTCGACCACATCGTCCCGACCAATGAGCTCAAGGAGCCCTATTCCGACCCGATCGCCCAGGAGATGATCGAGGCCCTCCGCAAGAACACCAAGGACTTCGGTATCCGCTTCTTCGACACCAACACCGGCACCCAAGGCATCGTCCACATGGTCGGACCGGAGCAGGGTATCACCCAGCCGGGCACGACCATCGCCTGCGGCGATTCGCACACCGCCACCCATGGCGCTTTCGGGGCCATCGCCTTCGGTATCGGCACCACGCAGGTCCGCGACGTGCTCGCGACCCAGACGCTCGCCCTCAGCCCCCTGAAGGTGCGTCGCATCGAGGTCAACGGACAGCTCGCCCCCGGCGTCTACGCCAAGGACGTCATCCTCCACATCATCCGCGTCCTCGGCGTCAACGGCGGCATCGGCTACGCCTACGAGTACGCCGGCTCGACCTTCGACAACTTCTCCCTCGAGGAGCGCATGACGGTCTGCAACATGTCCATCGAAGGCGGCGCCCGCTGCGGTTACGTCAACCCGGACCAGAAGACCTTCGATTACATCAAGGGTAAGCCCTACGCCCCGAAGGCCGCCGACTGGGATGCCGCCGTGGCCCGCTGGAAGTCCTTCGCCTCCGATCCCGGCTGCGCCTACGACGACGTCGTCAAGTTCGACGCCGCCGCGATCCGCCCGACCGTCACCTGGGGCATCACGCCGGGCCAGGCCGTCTTCATCGACGAGAAGATGCCCGCGCTCGAGACCCTCAACGCCGCCGACCGCGCCACCGCGGAGGACGCCTACAAGCACATGAAGCTGTCGCCCGACACGGCGATCAAGGGCACCAAGGTCGACGTCTGCTTCCTCGGCTCCTGCACCAACGGCCGCATCTCCGACCTCCGCGAGGCGGCCAAGTACCTCAAGGGCCGCAAGGTCAGCCCGACCGTGAAGGCGATCGTCGTCCCCGGCTCGCAGCTCACCGCCATCCAGGCCGTCCACGAGGGTCTCGACAAGGTCTTCACCGAGGCGGGCTTCGAATGGCGCGGCGCGGGTTGCTCCATGTGCCTCGCGATGAATCCCGACAAGCTCGTCGGCGACCAGCTCTGCGCGAGCTCCTCGAACCGCAACTTCAAGGGCCGCCAGGGTTCCCAGACCGGGCGCACCGTGCTGATGAGCCCGATCATGGTCATCGCCGCCGCCATCACCGGCCAGGTCGCCGACGCCCGCGAAGTCTTCAAGGTCTGATGTCCGCCTCCGCCGTCACCCGTGTGCTCGCGCGCGTCGCCCAGGGCGACGCCGTGCCGGCCGCGTGCGCCGCGGAGGGGCTCGCCTGCCGGGCCGACGTCACCGTCGACGCCCATTACGACGGCAAGCCGGTCTGCACCGTGACCCTCCCGTGGGTCGTGGCCGGGCACGCCCTGCTGTTCGCCGACGACTCCGTGGCCGCCGCCGTGGCCGAGGAGCGTCTGCGTTCCCTCGCCGATTCCCTCGCCATGCCCGTCTGCATCGTCCGCCGGGCCGCCTGAACTCCCTTCCCCCGAAACTTCCTCCCATGTCCCTCGCCAAAGTCACCCAGGTCAAAGGTCTCGCCCTCGCCGTCCCCGGCGACGATATCGACACCGACCGCATCATCCCCGCCCGCTTCCTGCGCTGCGTCACCTTCGACGACCTCGGTCAGCATGCCTTTCGCGACGAGCGCACCGGCCCGGACGGCAAGGAGAGCAACCACCCCATGAACTCCCCGCAGGCCGCGCGCATCGCCGCCGCCAAGAAGGGCGTCATGGTCGTCGGCTTCAACTTCGGCTGCGGCAGCTCCCGCGAGCATGCCCCGCAGTCCATCTGGCGCTTCGGTTTCACCGCGCTCGTCGGCGGCAGCTTCGCCGAGATCTTCTTCGGCAACTCCACCACGCTCGGCGTGCCTTGCGTGACGCTCTCCAAGGACGACCTGGCCGAGTGCGACGCCTTCGTGCGTGCCCACCCGGACGTCGAGGTGACCGTGGACGTCGAGAAACTCGTCGTCACCGCCGGAGCCAAGTCCTGGAAGGCCAGCATCGCCGCCTCCGCCCGCGATGGCCTGATCAACGGCAAGTGGGATCCGATCGCCGACCTGCTCGATGGCGCCGCCGCCGTCGACCGGACCGCCGGTTCGCTCGCCTACGTGGCCGGGAAGTAAACCGGCTCCGGCTCCCCTGGGCGGCGCATCCGTCGGGCTTAGAGCCCGAAAAGTTTCCGCATGCCGCGGACCGTCTCCTGGTGCCCGGCCGGCGTGTTCGCCTCCCAGCGTCGCAGGTAGGCCGCGAAGGGCTCGTTGTCCGGGCGGGCCGTGGCGTTGAGCCAGCGAAAGGCGGCCCAGCGCTCCGGCTTCTCCTCCAGGTAGGGCAGCAGCGCCAGCGCGATCGCGCCGTTCAATTCGCGTTCGGTCGCGTTGGCCCGGAACTCCGCCTCGTGGTCCCGGTAGAAGCGGGCAAGCCCCTTGCTCGTGAACTCGTCCTTGTAGGTGCGCTTGGCGATCACGTCTCCGGCGTACTTGCCCAACGCGGGCGCGTAGCTCGCCCAGTTCGGGTAGGGCGGCTTGCTCGCCCAGGTCTTGGCCATCGCGCGCAGGCAGAAGAGTGAGGCGGTTTCGCAGACGGATTCCTCGAACCACTGATTGTGCGTCGGGCCTGGTTGGAAGCCGCAGTGCACATGCCCGAACTCGTGCGCGACCTGGTAGGCGTATTGCGACCAGAAGGTCTTGTGGGTGTCGAGCCGCACGACGACCTCGCGTCGGTCGTTGCGCTGGAAGAGCGTGATCGGCCCCTTGGTCCCGCGGATGATGACGACGTTCTCGGTGGGGAGTTCCGGGCAGAAGCGTTGCAGTTCGCCCACCGCCGAGAGGCAGACGGCCGCGATGTCCGCTTCGCGGGCCTCGAAGCCGTTCGCCTCGACCCGGATCGTCCCGCGGCGCGCGGGGAGGTCGGCGGCGGTGGTTCCGGCCGTGACGGCGAGCAGGAGCAGGGCCAGCGGGCGCATCCTTATTTGGCCGGCGCGGGCGGATCGCCCGGGGTGACGGGGAGGAGGGGGAATTGCCACTTCTCGCGAATCAGGATCTCGTTGTGCAGCTTGCACACCACTTCCTTGCCGCCCTCCGCGAGTTCGGTGGACATGATCGCCGGGGAGGCCGGACCCTGGTTCTTCGGGTAGTTGACCTGTAACTTCTTCACCTCGACGGCCTGGCCGTTGATCCGGGGCATGCCGATGCGTACCTCGAGTTTGGGCAGTTCGGCGATGACCACCTTCTTCCCTCCGTAGATCTCGATGAAGGCCGAATGGGTCCCCCAGAACTTGAGCGTCCGGCCCGGGAACTTGAGCGAGGTGATGAAGATGGTCTGGTTGGTCGACTTCTCCGTGAGGAACGCGCCGACCCAGGTCCACTCCTTGCCGTCCTTGTCCTTCTCGTAGGTCAACTTGCGAACCGCGTAGGTGTAGGTGCCGGCCTTCCAGGGGAAGGGGCGCCGGCCGGAGGCGAAATCGCCCTCGTAGCCGGCGGCTTCGGTCAGGCCATTGAGCGCCGGGCGGACGAAGGAGGTGTCGAGGTCCTTGTTGCCCCAGCGGGAGAAGATCGCGCCCTTGCCTTTGTGGTAGGCGCCCTGCGGGCTCGCGTCCGACACCGGGTTGCCGCCGATGTTGGTCTGGATGCCGCCGTAGAAGTTCGTGTCGTTCAGCTGGCCGAGCCCGATCGGCGCGATGTAGAGGTTGAGCTTGGCCGGGTCGACGTCGTCGCTGATCGTCACGTCGATCTCCAGGGACTCGAAGTCTGGCGTCTCGGGGATGCTCCACCAGAGGTTGACCATGTGCCACGGCAGTTTCGTCTTTTCGTTCGGGAGCGGGCGTTCGATCGGGGTCGCGGTGATGACCTTGGGTTGGGCCTCCTCAGCGCCAAGGAGGCCGGCGGCGGTCAGCACGAGCAGGAGGGGAAGGGCGCGCATGGGGGTGGGTTCAACCTAAGCTCACCGCACCCCGTGACCAGCCGGATAACTGAGGGAAACCCGTCGTTTGGAGGTGTTCCGAGCAACAAAAAGGGCTGCCCGTAGGCAGCCCTTGAATGGCGAAGGGTGCGTTCCTCAGCCCTTCCAGATGCGCAGCAGCGCGTCGGCCATGTCGGACGGCGTGGCCGCGACGGAGATGCCGCATTCCTGGAAGATCTTGATCTTCGCGGCGGCGGTATCCTCGGCGCCCCCGATGACGGCGCCGGCGTGGCCCATGCGACGCCCGGCCGGGGCGGTGGCGCCGGCGATGAAACCGGCGACCGGCTTCTTGCAGTGCGCCTTGATCCAGCGGGCGGCTTCGACCTCGGCGTTGCCGCCGATCTCGCCGATCATGATGATCGCCTCGGTTTCCGGGTCGTCGTTGAAGAGCTTGATGACGTCGAGGTGCGAGGTGCCGTTGACGGGGTCGCCGCCGATGCCGACGCAGGTCGACTGGCCCTTGCCGCGGCAGGTGAGCTGCCAGACGGCCTCATAGGTGAGGGTGCCGGAGCGGGAGACGACGCCGACGTTGCCGCGCTTGTGGATGTAGCCCGGAGCGATGCCGATGCGGCAGCCGCCGGAGGACTTCTCGCCGCGGCCCGGGGTCACGAGGCCGGGGCAGTTCGGGCCGATGAGGCGGGTGCGACGGCCGGCCATGGCGCGCTTGGCGCGGACCATGTCGCGGACCGGGATACCTTCCGTGATGGCCACGGCGAGGTCGAGGTCGGCGTCGAAGCACTCGAGGATGGCATCGGCCGCGAAGGGCGGGGGGACGAAGATCGCGGAGACCGTGGCGCCGGTCTGCCGGGCGGCCTCGGCGACGGTGTTGAAGATCGGCACCTTCTTGCCGGCGTGCTCGAAGACCTGACCGCCTTTGCCCGGGGTGACGCCGGCGACGACCTGCGAGCCGTAGTCGAGCGAGAGGCGGGCGTGGCGCGCGCCGAAATCGCCCGTGATGCCCTGGACCAGGATGCGGGTGTCTTCTTTGACGAGGATGGACATGAGAGTTGGCGTTGAGGGGTTACTTGGCGTTGACCAGCTTCACGATCTTCTGGGCCGCGTCGGCCATGGAGTCGCCCGACACGATGGTCAGGCCCGAGGCGGCGAGGGTGGCCTTGCCCGCCTCGACATTGTTGCCCTCGAGGCGCACCACGAGGGGGAGCTTGAGGCCGGTCTCCTTGACCGCCTCGATGATGCCGGTGGCGATCACGTTGCAGTCCATGATGCCGCCGAAGATGTTGACGAGGATGCCTTTCACGTTGGCGTCCCCGAGGATGATCTTGAAGGCCGCCGTGACCTGGTCCTTGGTCGCGCCGCCGCCGACGTCGAGGAAGTTGGCCGGGCTGCCGCCGAAGTGCTGGATGATGTCCATCGTGGACATCGCGAGGCCGGCGCCGTTGACGAGGCAGGCGATATTACCGTCGAGGGCGATGTAGGAGAGGCCGAACTTGGAGGCCTCGATCTCCTTGGCGTCCTCCTCGTTGAGGTCGCGCAGGGCGACCACGTCCGGGTGGCGGAAGAGGGCGTTGTCGTCGAACGACACCTTGGCGTCGAGGGCGAGCAGCTTGCCTTCCTTCGTCACGAGGAGCGGGTTCACCTCGACCATCGCGCAATCCTTCTCCCAGTAGAACTGGTAGAGTTTGGTGACGAGGGTCACGCACTGCTTGAAGAGCTCGCCGCTGAAGCCGAGGGCGAAGGCGATCTGGCGGGCCTGGAAGGCCTGGAGGCCGACGGCCGGGTCGACCTGTACCTTGAAGATCTTCTCCGGGGTGTGGTGGGCGACGTGCTCGATCTCCATGCCGCCTTCGGTCGAGGCGACGATGACCGGGCAGGAGGTCGCGCGGTCGAGCAGGATGGCGAGGTAGTACTCGTCATCGCGGCCGTCGGGCCGCTTGCCGAGGTTGGCCGCCTCGGTGAAGTAGATGGTCTGGACCTTGCGGCCGGCTTCGCCGGTCTGCGCGGTCACGAGGGTGTTGCCGAGCATGGCCTTGGCGTTGTCGATCGCCTTCTCCTTGGTCGGGGAGAACTTCACGCCGCCCTTGAAGCCGTCGGTGAAGGTGCCCTTGCCGCGGCCGCCGGCGTGGATCTGGGACTTGACCATGTAGCCGCCGGCGCCGTCGAGCTGCGCGAGGGCGCCCGCGAACTCTTCGGCGGTCTGGACGGCGACGCCCTTGGGGACGGCGACGCCGAATTTTTCGAACAGGGCCTTGGCCTGGTATTCGTGGATATTCATCGGAAAGGGCGGGGACGACGGGTCAACCCTTCAGGTCGGCTTCCTTGGCCTTGAGGTTCTTCTCGATGTCGGCCGTGAACTTGTCGGTGTGGTTCTGGATCTCCTTCTCGGAGCGCTTCATCTCGTCGTCGGTGACGAGCTTATCCTTGTTGCCCTTCTTGAGGAGCTCGAGGGCGTCGCGGCGGGCGTTGCGCACGCGGACCTTCCCATCCTCGGCCATCTGGGTGGCGCGCTTCGCGAGCTCGAGGCGGCGTTCGCCGGAGAGGGAGGGGACCGGGCAGCGCATGAAGTTGCCCTGCGGGACGGGGTTGATGCCGATGTTCGCGGCCATGATGGCCTTGCGGATGTCGTCCATCACGCCCTTGTCGAACGGCTGGACCACGATGGTCTGCGCGTCCGGGGTGGTGATGGCGGCCATATCCTTCAGCCGCTGCGTCATGCCGTAGGCCTCGATGTGCACCTGGATGTTCTCGATCATGCCCGGGGAGGCCTTGCCGGTGTGCAGCGTGGCGAACTCGTGCGAGGTGTGGTCGACCGCCTTCTTCATGGCGGTGGCGCCGTCGGCGATGATTTTCTTGATGTCCATGGGAGGGGAGGGGCGGGATGTTTGGTTGGAAAATCAGGCGACGAGGGTGCCGATGCGCTGGCCGAGCACGGCCTTCTTCACGGCGCCCTTGTCCGACATCGAGAAGACGATGATCGGGAGCTTGTTGGCCTCGCAGAGCGAGAAGGCCTCGGCGTCCATCACGCCCAGACGCTTGGTGAGGGCTTCGGCGTGCGAGACGCGGTCGTAGCGCTTGGCGTCCTTGTGCTTCATCGGGTCCTTGTCGTAGACGCCGTCGACCTTGGTGGCCTTGAGGATGGCGTCGGCGCCGATCTCGTTGGCGCGGAGGGCGGCGGCGTAGTCGGTCGTGCAGTACGGGTTGCCGGTGCCGGCGACGAAGATGACGATACGGCCGCGGGTGAGGTGGCGCGTGGCGCGGCGCTGGATGAAGGGCTCGGCGATGCGGTCCATCGGGATGGCGGTCATCACGCGGACCTCGAGGCCGGCTTTCTCGAGGCGGTCCATGAGGGCGAGGCCGTTGATGACGGTCGCGAGCATGCCCATGTTGTCGCCCGTCGTGCGGTCGGTGCCGTTGGCGCGGGCGCCGGCGAGGCCGCGGAAGATGTTGCCGCCACCCACGACGACCGCGACCTGCGTGCCGAGCTGGCGAAGGGACTTGAGCTCCTCGGCGAGGCGATCGAGCACGGCCGGATCGATGGATTCGCCGGAGGCATCGTTCCGGAGGGCTTCCCCGCTGATCTTCAGCACGATACGGCGGTACTTCGACTTCTTGACGGCGGCGGCGGGCATACAGGGGAAATGAGGAAGGACACCCCCAGCGTCAACCTCGCCTTGGACACGCTTGACTCTCCCCGCCGGAAGGCTCTTCAGTAGGGGTGCACAGACCCGTGGTGTAACGGTAGCACAAGTGATTTTGGTTCACTTTGTCGGGGTTCGAATCCCTGCGGGTCTATGCATGCCATGGGGGCTTCGCCTCCTGGCCAAAAAAGAACCCCGGGGTCGCCGGGGTTCGCCGAAGGTTGCCAGGCGGCTCAGGCGCGACCCAGGTACTCCTTGTTCTCGGTGCTGACCTTGATCTTCTCGCCCTGCTTGATGAAGAGCGGGACGTTGACCTGGAGGCCGTTCTCGCACGTGACCGTCTTCTGGACGTTGCCGGCGGTGTCGCCCTTGACGGCGGGCGGGGCTTCCAGGACCTCGACGGTGACGGAAGGGGGCAGGTCGACGGTGACCGGCTTCTCCTCGACGAAGAGGACCATGTAGGAGGTGCCCGAGATCAGGAACTCCTTGGAGTCCGCGAGGGTCGTGGCCGAGATGTAGTATTCCTCGTTGGAGTCGGTATCGACGAAGATATAGCTGCCGTCGGCCTCGTAGGAGTACTCGAGCTGCTTGATCGAGTTGTCGAAGACCTCGAAGCTGACGCCGATGCCGCAACGGACCGGGATCTTGGCGCCGGTCTTGATCGAGCGGAGTTCCATCTGGACGTAGGAGGCGTTGTTCGGGGGGGTGCGGACGAGGCACTCGAGAACGATGCAGAGCTCGCCGTTGTAGCTCATGATGTTCTTTTTCTTGATGCGGTTGACGGGCAGGGAGGGCATGGGAGTAAAGGCGAAGACAAGCCGTCCCTCCCGCCACGGTCAAGCCGGACTTGCCGGTGGCGGGGGTCGGGGACGTCTATTCCCCTCGACCGACCTTATCCGTCACGGCCGGACTGCCGTCCGGACGGCGGTAATTGACCTTGAGGCCCTTCAGTCCCTCGAGGTCGCGCTCCAGACGGGCCTGGAATTCCGGCCAGGAACGACCGGCGGGGTCGGACCAGGCGACCTCGGCCAGCGCTTGGAGGCGAGGGAAGGCCATGTACTCCAGTTTGGCCCCGTTGTAGATGTACTCCGACCAGAGCTGGGCCTGGCAACCGAGCACGAGCTTGCGTTGCTCCGGGGTGAACTTCGGAGGAATCGGATCGAAGCCGTAGACTTTCTCCACGGTCAGGGTGCCGCCGATCACGTCGAAGCGCGGGTCCGCGGGACGCTTGCCTTGGCCGTAGTCGAAGTAGGTGTGGGAGGTCGGGGCCATCACGATCGGGTTGCCGCGTTCGGCGGCCAGCTGCGCCCACTTCCAGTCGCGCCAGACCATCATGGTCGCCGACTTGGACAGGCCGCCCTCCTGGATCTCGTCCCAGCCGATCAGTTTCTTGCCGCGGGCCTGCAGCATCTTCTCCAGCCGGCCGATGAAGTAGGCTTGGAGCTCGTGCGCGTCCTTCAGTTTCTCGCGGCCCATGACGCCCTTCGCGAAGGCGGACTTGTTCCATTGATCCTTGGGGGCCTCGTCGCCGCCCACGTGGAAGTAGACACCGGGGAAGATCGGGCAGAGTTCGGCGAACACGTCATCGATGAAGCGGAAGGTCTCCTCTTTCGGGGCCAGCGTGTACTGTTTGACGCCCCAGCTGGTGGCCACCTTCGGCGCATAGCCCGGGATGTCGGTGTTGCCCAGTTCCGGGTAGGCCGCGATGGCGGCGCTCGCGTGGCCCGGCATGTCGATCTCCGGCACCACCGTGATGTGGAACTTCGCCGCGTAGGCGACGATCTCCTTCAGGTCCTCCTGGGTGTAGAAGCCTCCGTAGGGCTTGCCGTCGGACTTGTTCCGGTCGCCCATCACGGGGGAGGCGTCGCGGCGGGCGCCGACCTCGGTGAGCTTCGGGTACTTCTTGATCTCGACCCGCCAGCCTTGGTCCTCGGTGAGGTGCCAGTGCAGGACGTTGAGCTTGTAGAGGGACATCAGGTGCAGCATCCGCTTCACCTGTTCCTTGCCGAGGAAGTGCCGGCCTTCGTCGAGCATCACGCCGCGCCAGGCGAAGCGGGGCCGGTCGAGCACCAGCCCGGGGCGGACGTAGGCCTTGCCGTCGGAGCCTTGGTAGGTGAGCGCGTCCAGCGTGTTGAAGGCGTAGAAGGCGCCGGCCTCGGTGGCGGCCTCGATGATGAGATCCTTGCCGGGCTCGTTGATGATAGCGTAGCCTTCGGGGCCGAAGACGAAGTCTCCGTGCTGGTCAGCTTTGATCAGCCGCAGGGTGGTCTGCCCGGCCGCGGTGGCGCCGATCCGGGGCCGGATGTAGGTCTCGGTCAGAGGGAAGGCCGGGTCGGCCACCAGGTTGGCGCCCATGAGGGGCTTGGCCGGAGCGTCCATCAGCGGCGACCACTGGACCGGCCTGGGGAGGAAGTTCTGCGCCAGCGCGAGGGCGCAGGTCAGGCTCAGCAACAGGGAAGGGAGGAGGCGCATGATACCCTCACCATCTCACCCTTCCTCCGCCGGACTTCAAGAGGCCTATTGGGCTACATTCACTCGATAACGAAGATGGTCCCGCCGATCTGATTGATCGTCACGTTAGGGGTGCCGCCGGCCGCCGCGGCCTGAGCCGCGGCCGCATCGCCTCCCTCGATGGTCGAGCCGGCCGAAGCGGTGACCGTGCGGGCGCAGAGCAGGTCCTTGAACGCACCGTAGAAGCGCTGCAGCTCGGCCTTCGAGCTGACCACCATCTCGACCGTCTTGGCGTGCGTCGTGTTCGGGTAGGTCTTGACGACGAGTCCGGCGGTGGCCGATTGCGTGACGTTGTTCACCTTGGATTCGATCGCGGCGAGGGGGCCGGGAATGGGGAGTTTGGAGGCGGCCGACGGGTCCAGCCCGCGGTTCTGGGAGTTCGCGACGCTGGCGCGGTTGGCACGGTCGGCGACGTCGGCGCTGCCGGGCGGACGGGTGAAGTAGATGCGCAGTTGCTGGTTGGAATTCTGCATGTCGACGACGACCTCGCTGACCAGGTAGGCGCCGGTGGTGTACTCCTGGAAGGAGACCGAGACCACATGGTCGGCCCGGCCGTAGAAGGATAGCTCGGTCCCGGCGACCTCGATGCCGAAGATGCCGCCGTTGGGGATGGCCCGTTTCTTCATCTTGAGCGCGAGGGCGTCGGGCGCGAGGGCGGTGAGCGCGAGGGCGGCCAAGGCGAAGGCGGGCAGTCTCATGGTGTTAATCCTTTACCCGAGGCGGGCCCGAAGCAAGACTAGTCCCGATGCTGAGCTGCCAAGACCTCACCGTGCAGGCGGGTGCCGACGGCCCCATCATCCTCGACCACGCCACCGCGCGCTTCCTGCCGAAGGGGCTCAACGCCGTCATCGGTCCCTCGGGCTGCGGCAAGACGACCTTGATGAAGGCCATCCTCGGCATCCTGCCGTCGACCGGCGAGGCCTCGCTGGCCGGCGTCCCGATCACGTGCTCGGAGGATCTCGTCGGCAAGGTCGGCTTCGCGCCCCAGTTCACCGCCGCGCAGGCCCAGCTGACCGTCGGCGAGTCCCTGGATTACGCCCTGCGCCTGGCCGTCCCTTCGGCCGCCGAACGCCGCACCCGCCTCGAGGGGGTGCTCGACGTCACCGGCCTCAAGCCGCACCGCGACAAGCGCGTTTCGTCGCTTTCGGGCGGGCAGCTGCGCCGGCTCTCCCTCGGTCTGGAACTGACGCTCGACCCGGCGTGCATGGTGTGCGACGAGGTGACCTCCGGCCTCGACCCGCACTCGGAAGACCAGATCCTCGCCCTGCTGCGCGAGCTCGCGACGACGCGCGACAAGAGCTTCGTCTGCATCATCCATAACCTCGGGAAGCTTCACCAGTTCGACTGGGTGACGGTCGTCTACCAGGGCGATGTCGTCTTCCAGGGTTCGCCCGATGCCTTGCAACGCTACTTCGGTATTCCCGATGGTCTGGGGCTCTACGCGGTGCTCAACGCCTCGGACCTCGCCACCTGGCGCGACCGCTGGGCGATCCACCAAGCCGAGCACCCCGGCGCGTTCGAGGCGGCCGCGGCGGCCGTGGGGACCTCGCCGGAACCCGAGCCGCTCCCCGAGCCGGTCCTGCCCGGCGGCGTCTCGCAGTTCTTCACCTTGCTCGCCCGCCGTCTCCGCCTGTTCTTCCGGGACACCGGGTACCTCGGCCTCACGCTCGCGATCACGTTCGGTTTCCCGCTGCTGGTCGTCATCTTCAATTTCAACGGGGTCTGGAACCTGCAGGACATCTCGCTCGAGAGCAATCCGGCCTCGGTGTCGGAGTTCCAGGCGCGGATCGCCGACTCGCTGAACAACGCCCGCGTGGCGAACATGGCCGCGGGCCTGGTCATGTTCCAGGTGATCCTGCTCACGCTCATGGGCGCGAACAACGGCGGGCGCGAGATCTCCGCCGAGCGGCAGCTCTACGAGAAGGAACGCATGACCGGCCTGCGGCCCTGGTCCTACGCGCTCTCCAAGATCACGTTCGTCTCCTTCATCGCCATCTTCCAGGGCGTCTGGATGTGCGTCTTCGTGAAGCTGATCTGCCGCTTCCCGGGAGGGTGGGCCCCTCAGCTCGGCATCCTTGTCGCGAGCTGCGTCTCGATGTCGGTGGTCTGCCTCGCTTTCTCGGCCTTGCTGGCGTCGCCCGAGAAGTCCTCCTTGCTGTCGATCTACCTCGTCGGCTTCCAGCTCCCGCTATCCGGCGTGGTGCTGGCCTTGCCCGACCAGCTGACCTGGGTCTGTCGCCCCTTCATCAACTCCTACTGGGGCTGGTCCGGCTTCATGAAGTCCATGGCCGATGACCAGTCGGTGCGTCTCTGGGGGGCCTACGTGAACAGCCTCGCGGACAAGTCCGCCCAGATCGCCGACAACCAGGTCTCGATCATGGTCCTGGCGGTCCATGCGATGCTGGCCATCGCCCTCATCATGGTCGGTTGCCAGCAAAAGCGCTGGAACTGAGCCGTTTTGCCCCTAGACTTCTCATAGTCCCCTCCTTTCCTCCGTTCATGTCCAAGATCAACCCCCTGGTTTTCGCGCTCGGCATCCCCTTCGTGGTCATCGCCGTGCTGCTCGTCGTCGTCGTCGGACGCACCGGGGGCAAATTCACGAACCTCTCCCCGTTCTCGCTCAAGTCCTACCGCCAGGACTGGACCGCGCTGCAGGGCAATTCCTACCGTCTGGATTGCAAGGTCGAGCAGCAGCTCGCCTTCCTCGAGGGCAAGGGCCGCCTGCTGGTGGTCAGCCCGATCGTCGACCGCGACAAGGAGATGGACAAGGCCAACCTCGGCCGCCTGCCGGTCTTCGTGCCGGCCGACTCCACCCAGTCCTTCGAGGTCGGCCAACGTTTCAAGTTCAAGGTCCGGCTGAACCGCGACCTCCTCCTCGTCGAGGACCTCGAGCGCTTCTGATTTTCCCGCCATGCGTACATCCCTCCTCGTCTGTCTCGGTTGGTGCGCGTTGGTCGCCCAAGGCTTCGCCCAGGCCCCGCCCCCCGGCGCGGCCGTGTCCGGCGGCGGGGGCGGCGATTACCGCAGCTCCACGGCCGAGGGCGGCGCCGACCGGCTCTTCGACGTGAACAGCGACTCGGTCGACATGGAGAACGGCTCCATGCAGTGGAAGGGCAAGACCTTCAACCTCGGCAATTCGCGCGCCATGCGCATGCGCTTCGAGCGCTACCTGTCCGCGCCGGCCGCCGGCGGCGACATGCTGAAGTACCAGCAGCTGCTCCAGCGCATCGAGCGGCTGCTTTCCCCGGGCACCATCAACAATTCCAACTACATCGCCAACCAGCAGGAGGCCTTCAACCTGCTCTTCCAGGCCGCGGAGTTCGAGGTGGACGGCAACAACTCCCTCACGATCGCCACCCAGGTGCAGAAGATCTGGAACATGCGGGCGGAGTTCCGCTCGCTCGAGGTGAGCAAGAACCAGCTCGAGGTGATCCGCAAGAACCAGGAGACCGTCATCGTCAACCGCGCCGAGAAGATCGAGTCGGCCAACGATGAGCGCTCCTCGCAGCCCGGCAAGGCCGGCCAGCCGACCTTGGCCAAGTCGTCCTCCGGGACCACCGAGCTCGGTTTCCGCGTCAAGGACGAGCAGCGCACCCAGGCCGAGATCCTCGCCCGGAACGCCGAGATGACCGCGCTGGGGCTCAAGGCCCAGGTGGAGTTCCAGTCGCAGATGGTCGGGTTCCTCCTCGCCCGCCGCTACCGTCATTGCATCATCTCCTCGGCCTTCTACCGGGTCCTCTTCAAGAGCGGCAACCAGAACATCCGGGTCGGCGCCAAGGAAGTGAAGGAGTTCTTCCCGGTCTCCGATTTCGTGCCCACCCTGGAGTCGATCGATACGCTCGCCCGCGAGGCGATGACCGACGTCACCCTGGGGATGAAGACCGTCGACGACCTCGTGAAGCAAGGCGAGCTCTACGGCGCCTTCGAGCGCCTCCAGGAGACCTACTTCCTCGGCGAATTCGAGCCGTCGGTCATGATGTACGACCAGACCAAGAAGCGCGACATGCTCGAGCTCTGGCGCGACCTCCGCGAACTCCAGCGCCTGGGGGATGAGCACGATCTCGCGAACGTCGAAGGCTACGTCAACAAGGTGCGCGGCCGGGCCCGCGACTTCCCGGGCGCCGCCATCCTTTCCAAGGTCAACAACGCCATCAACGCCTCCAACATGGCGGTCCTTTCCGCCAAGCAGGCCGCCCTCGCCGGCGACACCGCCAAGGCCGAGGCCGCCCTCGAGCGGGCGACCAAGATCTGGCCGCAGAACCCCGCAGTGAAGGACTTCGCCAACCAGGTGGTCAGCCGCCAGGACACGCTCGCCCAGAAGATCCCGGAGTTCGACCGCATGGTCTCCGAGGCCAAGTGGCGTGATATCTTCAACAAGAAGTTGGAATTCGCCCTGGCCCTCGCGCAGGACAAGGTCCGTTCGGACAAGCTCCGGCAGGTCGTGAACCGCATCGGCGAGCTCGATGCCAATATCCAGAAGGCGCAGGTCCTGGCCTCGCAGAACAACCCCTACCTCGCCTGGGACGTGATCGTCGAGACCTCGCGGGCCGAGCCGGATGACCTGGTGCTGGCGAAGACCCGCTCCGACATCGCCCCGCTGGTGGCCGATTATGCGCGCGTCATCGGCGTCGCCGAAAAACTCGAGAAGGACGGCGGCGAGGCCGCCGCGCTGACGGCCTGGCTGCAGGCGCAGGACCTCAACCCGGCCTCCCCGGCCTGCGGCGCCGCGATCAAGCGCCTGGCCGGCTCGCTGGCCCAAGGGGCTCCGGCCAAGGCGACGGCCGCCGCGCCCACGCCCCCCGCCGCCGGCGCGTCCGGTGACGAGGTCGCGGTCCCGCCCCGGCGCTGACCGGCGCTACCAGACGCTGACGGGCGTTTCCTCCAGCGGGTCGACCACGGTGACCCGGAGGTCGCCCTTGGCGGCGCGCACCTCCTGCATGACGCCTTCCACGATGGTGGTCCGGTTGCATTCCTTGCTCAGGTGCCCGAGCAGCAGCTCGGTGGCCCGCCACTCGCGGAGCCCCAGCAGCAGGTCGCGCGCCGCGAGGTTGGAGAGGTGCCCGTGCCGCCCGCGGATCCGTTGCTTCAGGTTCAGGGGGCGCTTGGAGAGGTCCAGCATCTCGTCGTCGTAGTTCGACTCGAGCACCAGGATGTCGGCCAGGGCGGCGTGGTGCCGCACCACATCGGTCACGTGCCCCAGGTCGGTCAGCCAGGTCACGCGCCGGCCTGGTCGCCCCGCCTCGCCCGGGCAGTCGAGCGCGAACCCGACGGGGTCCGCCGCGTCGTGAGGAATCGGGATGGCGGTGATCGCCAGGCCGCGGAACTCGAAGGTGCTGCCGGTCTCGAAGAGTTGCCAGTCCGGGCGGACCTTGAGGGTGCCTTGGATGCGGCGGGCGGTCTCGCGGTTGGCGAAGACCTTGAGCGCGGGGTTCTGGCGCAGGAGCGCCGCCAATCCGACGCAGTGGTCGCTGTGCTCGTGGGTGATGAAGACCGCGTCGAGCGCCCGGGCCTCGGTGCCCAGCCGCTGGAGCGACGCCTCCAGCCGCGGCCCCGGGAAGCCGGCGTCCAGCATGACCCGGGCCCCGTCGCATTCGAGGATCGAGCAGTTGCCGGAGCTGCTGGTGCCGAGGATGTGGAAGGCGAAGGCCATCGGAGGGCGATGCAACCCCGCCGGGGGCGGTTCTTCAAGCCGCCAGTCGGCTTTTCGCTTGAGAGGTCGGGGGCAGGGGAGATGCTAGGGGGACTGCCATGCCGTCCCTTCCCCGAGTCATCAGCATCATCATGGGGGGTGGCCGCGGCTCCCGCCTCTACCCGCTCACCAAGGATCGCTGCAAGCCGGCCGTGCCGCTGGCCAGCAACTACCGGCTGGTCGACATCCCGATCAGCAACTGCCTCAACTCCGGCATCAACCAGATCTTCGTCCTGACGCAGTTCAACACCGCCTCGCTCCACAAGCATATCCAGCAGACCTATAAGTTCGACGGCTTCGGCCGCGGTTTCGTCGACATCCTGGCCGCCGAGCAGACCGGGGACAAGGAGTCCTGGTACCAGGGTACCGCCGATGCGGTCCGCCAGAACCTGCACCATTACAACCTCCGCGACGACGACCTGGTGCTGATCCTGTCCGGCGACCAGCTCTACCGGATGGACCTGGAGGAACTCGCCCGCCAGCACATCGAGAACGCGGCCGACATCACGATCGCAGCCAAGGCCATGCCCTCCGACCAGGTCTCCGCCCTGGGCGTCATGCGGGTCAATCCCGACCTGCGCATCGTCGAGTTCGTCGAGAAGCCCAAGGATCCGGCGGTCATCTCCTCGCTCGTCCTCGGCGGCGCCGCCCGCGCCCGTCTTTCCGACAAGTCCGAGCGCCCCTATTGCCTGGCGTCGATGGGGATCTACCTTTTCTCGGGCAAGGTGATGCGCGAGGCTCTGGCCGACCACTCCCAGACGGATTTCGGCAAGGAGGTCATCCCCGGCCTGCTCGCCTCGAAGCGCATGATGGCCTACGTCTTCGACGGTTATTGGGAGGATATCGGCACCGTCGGCTCCTTCTGGGAGTGCAACCTCACGCTCACCGACCCGGTGCCGCCGTTCGATTTCTTCGATGACCAGAACCCGGTCTACACCCACTCGCGCTACCTGCCTCCGGCCAAGCTCAACGGCGCCCGTTCCCGCCGGGTCCTGATGGCGGATGGCGCCATCGTCGACGATTCCGACCTCGAACGTTGCGTGATCGGCGTGCGCTCCGTGATCCGCGGCGGTTCCCGTCTCGAGAACGTCGTGATGATGGGGGCGGACGTCTTCGAGCGCCCGCATGACCTCGCGCGCAACCACGGGCTCGGCCGTCCCGACATCGGGGTGGGGGCGAACTGCCTGATCCGCAACGCCATCATCGACAAGAACGCGCGCATCGGCGCCGGTTGCCGGCTTTCGCCGCAGGGTCTGCCGGAGAAGTGGGAGACCGACGCGCTCTTCGTGCGCGACGGCGTCATCGTCGTGAAGAAGGGCGCCATCGTGCCGCCCGGGACGGTCGTCGGGGAATGAAAACTTTCGCGCGGACCTACTGGTTCACCTGGGGCTTCCTCGTCCTCGCCGCCCTTGGCACGGGGGGCGCCGCGTCCGTCAAGGACGCGTTCTTCGGCGGCCTGTTGGCCGCGGTGGTTTCCGCCGCGCTGACGCGTCCGTACGAGCGCCTGGGGCTGCGCTACGCCCCGTTGCTGGGAGCCTTGGCGGGCGCCGGCTGGGTTCTCGCGCAGATGCTGCGCTATCGTTGGTTCGGCGACGCCGATGAGGTCGCCGCCTATGCCTGGCAGCTGGGGACGCAGATCTCGGTGCACGCCGCCGCCTTCGCCGGCGCGGCCCTGATGGCCTCGCTTCGTCCCGAGGAGCGTCTCGCCCGCGCCGTGGGCGCCGGCGTGCTGCTGGCCGCGGCGATGACCGCCGTGCCCTACGGTTTCATCGCCTGGGTCGACCACCGCCTCGCCGGTCCGGTCGAGGTCATCCTGCTGACCGGGGCCGAGGTGGCGGCGAACGCCGCGCCGGTCCGCCGCGTCGGCGCCGAGGTCGCCACCCTCGCTCCGGATGAGATCGCCCTGCTCAAGGAACGTTTCCTGGTCGTGGAGGGTCCCGGCGGTCCCGAGGCGATCGACGACGTCGGCCGGCGCTATTGGCCGCTGTGGCGCAAGCGTTTCAGCTACCCAGGCAACCCCGGGGGCCGGTCCGTCGCGTGCTGGTCGTCCTTCCCGCGGATGCGAAACGGCTCGATGCGGACCGCTACCCGGCCCTCGGGCAGGGCGATTGGACTTTCTCCGCAGGCGAGGATCCGCGCGGGCTGACGCTGGTCCAGCTGGGTGCGGAGGGGGCGGTCGCGACCTCGGCCCGGTTCGCCGCCTTGACCATCCGGTTGAAGCAAGGCGCGGAGACCGCTCCGGTCGTCGACCGGGTCCGTCCGCCCGCCACGGTGGCCGCGGCGCAGCGCGAACTGCTGGCCTTCCGCGCCGCCCAAGTCTGCTCCCTGGCCATCGTCCGGCGCTCGCCGGTCGGCGACTTCTACGCCCCCGATCCCGTCCGGCGCGGCATCGCCTACGCTTTCGACTACACGGTGGTCGGCGATGACCTGCGGGAAGCCCAGCCGGAGGTCGCCCCGGCGCCGAAGCTGACCGAACCGCCCGTCTTGCCGGCCGCCCCCAAGGTCCCGGCGCCCGAACGGTCAGGTCGTTGAGCTGAGGAAGTCGCGGTGCAGCCGCGCGTAGGCGCCGTCCGTCGCGAGCAGGCTCTCGTGCGTCCCGCGTTCGACGATGCGTCCGTGCTCCATCACCAGCACCTGGTCCGCCTTGCGGATCGTGCTGAGGCGGTGGGCGACGACGAAGCTGGTCCGTCCGCGCATGAGGCGCGCGAGGGCCGCCTGCAGCCGGGATTCCGTCAAGGTGTCGACCGCGCTCGTCGCCTCGTCCAGCACCAGGATGCGCGGGTCGGCGAGCAGCGCGCGGGCGAAGGCCACCAGCTGTTGCTGCCCGAGCGAGAGCCCGCGGCCTTTTTCCGATACCGGGGTGTGGATGCCTTGCGGCAGCGCCTCGATCAGGTCGAGGCAGTCGAGGTCGCGGAACGCCTGGCGGACCGCCTCGTCCGACGCTTCCGGACGGGTGGCCTTCACGTTGTCGGCGACCGTGCCGGCGAAGAGGAAGTTCTGCTGGAAGACGAAGCCCATCTGGCGCCGCAGGGTCTCCTGCCGGAGGTCCGCCAGGTCGTGCCCATCCGCGAGCACCTGGCCGCTATCAGGCCGCTGGAACTTGGCCAACAGGCCGATGATCGTGGACTTACCCGAGCCGGTATGGCCGACCAGCGCGATGACCTGGCCGGGCGCGGCGGTGAAGTTCACGGCATGGAGCACGGGCCGGCCGGGCAGGTAGGAGAACGTCACCTCTCGGAACTCCACCGCGCCGCGGAGCGGCGGGCAGGCGACGGCATCGGCCGGGTCGGTCCAGGCCGGCGGGGTGTCCAGCAGGCGGAAGTAGCGCTCGGCCCCGGCCATGGCGAGGGTGGCTTCCGACAGCTGCGTCCCGATGATGGTGATCGGGGAGAAGAAGAGGTCCGCCAGGAAGAAGAAGGTCACGAGGTCGCCCAGCCCGGTGTGGCCGCCGTCGAGGGCGAGCCAGCCGCCGACCCCGACGAGCGCCGCGAGGAAACCCTGGGCGTTGAGCTCGAGCAGCGGCAGGTAAAGCGCGCTGAGGCTGGCGGTCTTGACGACGTTGCCGGCGAGGGTGTGGACCAGGCGGGAGAAGATCCCGGCGTTGGTCTCCTCGCGGGCGAATCCTTGGGTCACCCGGATGCCCTGCACCGTCTCGGCCAGCGCCGAGGTCACGCGGGAGAAGCTTTCCTGCTGCAGGCGCGACGCCTGCAGGATCTTGCCGCGGAAGGCCGCGTGCACGAGCAGGAGGCAAGGCACGATGGCCAGCAGGACGAGGAACAGGCGGGGGTTCACCCAGAGCATCAGCAGCGCGGCGCAGGTCATCTGTCCGAACGAGACGATCGTGATGAAGAAGTTGTTCTGGATGCCGTTGCGCATCGCCTCGATATCCGAGATCATCCGGCTGATGAGGCTGCCGTGCCGGCGGGCGTGGAAGAACGCCAGGGGCTGGGTCAGCAGGTGACGCATGAGCCGGTCGCGCAGGTCGCGCAGCACCACCTCGCCGATCTGGTGCGCCAGCCGGATGCGCCAGTACAGGGCGACGTCGGCCAGCACGACCGCGGCGAGGAAGACCGCCAGCCAGCGGAAGGTGGCCGCGCCGTCGCCGGCGGTGACCGGACCGCGGATGATCGCCCCGATCATCCAGGCGAGCAAGGGCAGGGCCATCGCGCGCAGCGCGCAGAGCGCCAACAGCGTGTTCCGTTGCGTCCGGTGCGGGGCGGTGAAGGCGAGCAGCCGGGCGACGGTCGCCCAGCGCAACGGCAACCGGTCCGGTTCCTCGTCGTCCGGGTGGGCCCGGCGCACGGCGATCTCGAGGCGGGTCTGGCTCATGCGACCGCCCCCTCCGATTGGACGAGGATGGCCCGGCGGTATTGCCCGTCCTGGGCCATCAGCTCCGCGTGCGTGCCGCTCTGGATCAGGCGGCCGCGCTCGAGGACGAGGATGAGGTCGGCCCGGCGCAGCGTGCTGAGGCGGTGGGCGACGATGAACGTGGTCCGGCCTTCCATGGCGGCCTCCATCGCCTCGAGGATCTCCCGCTCGGTCTCCGGGTCGATGGCCGAGGTCGGGTCGTCGAGCAGCAGGACCGTCGGTTCCAGCAGCAGGGCGCGCGCGATGGCCAGACGCTGACGCTGGCCGCCCGACAGGTTGACGCCCCCTTCGCCGAGGTAGGTCTCGTAGCCTTCGGGCAGGGCGGTGATGAAGCCGTGGGCGCCCGCGACCTTGGCGGCGCGCTCGATCCGTTCCTGGCTGGCGTCGGGATGACCGAAGGCGATGTTGGCCGCGATCGTGTTGGAGAAGAGGAAGTTCTCCTGGAACACCATCCCGACCTGGCGGCGCAGCTCGGGCAGGGGGAGGTCGCGCAGGTCGTGGCCATCGAGGGTCACGCGGCCGGAGCGCGGGTCGTAGAACCGCGGGATCAGGGAGAGGAGGGCCGATTTGCCGGCGCCCGTCGCGCCCGCGATGGCGATGCGGCTGCCGGGGCGGGCCCGGAAACTCAGCCGGTGCAGGACCGTATCGTTCTCGCGGTACTCGAAGGAGACGTCCTCGAAGGCGACCTCGCCGAGGAAGCGCCCGGGCGAGCGCGCGGCGGGCAGCGAGGCCACGCCGGGGTCGGTGTCGAGGATCTCGAAGATGCGCTTGGCGCCGGCCAGGGAGACCTGGGCGTTGTCGACCACCGCCGCCAAGGTGGTCACCTGCGTGGCGAACTGCTGGAGCAGGCCGGCGAAGGTCACCAGGCCCGTGCCCAGCGCGATGTCGCCCCGGGCCACCATCCAGCCGCCGTAACCGACGAGGATGGCCATCGAGAGGCGGTTGAGCCCGTCGATCACCGGCCAGAACAGGGCGATCTCCTTGAAGACCTTGCGCTTCTGCAGCCGGATGTCCTCGCTCCAGCCCTCGAAGCGACCCTGCACGCGCGGTTCGAGCGCGAAGCCCTTCACGACCTGGATGCCTTGCACGTTCTCGGAGAAACCCAGGACCAGGCGGTCCATCAGCTCGCGGTTCTCCTCGTAGGCGGGGCGCACGCGGCGGGAGAAGCGGATCGCGAACCAGGCCTGGAGCGGGAGCACCGAGAGGCAGGCGAGCGTGAGCCGCCAGTCGGTCCGGAACATGTAGATCGAGCAGGCGACGAGGGTGACGGCGATGATGGCCAGCTGGAGCAGCACGCCCTCGATGAAGATGCGGACCGAGTGGGCGTCGGAGGTCACGCGGTTGATGATCGAGCCGCTGGCGTTGGTGTCGAAGAAGCGGAAGCTCAGCTGCTGCAGCTTGGCGAAGACCTGGGCCCGCAGGTTGACGACGATGCGTCCGTGCAGGAATCGCACGGAGACCAGGCCGAAGACATAGGCGAGCGCGGCCCGGAGCAGCGCGGCGACGATGATCCCGCCGGCCAGCCAGGCGATGACCTGCCCGTCGCTCGCGGCCGGCGGCACGAAAAAGGGCAGGGCCGGAGCGGGGATCGCGGGGTCCCCGCAATGGCGGAGGGTGTCGATGGCCACGCCGGCGAGGGCGAAGACCGCGACCGTCAGGAAGACGAGCAGCAGTTGGAGCCCGAGCAGCTGCAGGCAGTCGGCGCGGTGCGACCAGGCGATGCCCAGCAACCGCCGCAGCGTGTCATCACGGCCGGCGGCGGGCGGAGGGACGGGTTCGGCGGGCATGCGCGGCGGGGCGCCGGCGGTCTCAGCGGATCATCTGGCCTTCCCGCGAGGCCTTCTTGCGGAACTCGGCGAGGATGCGGGCGGTGAGGGGGCCCGGCTTGCCGGAGCCGATCTTGCGGGCGTCGACCTCGATCACGGGGATGACCTCCGCGGCGGTGCCGGTGAGGAAGCACTCGTCGGCGTTCCAGACGTCGTAGCGGGTGATGTTCGTCTCGACGGTCGGGATGCCGAGGGCCGCGGCGACCTCGAGGGCGACCTGGCGGGTGATGCCGACGAGCGCGCCGGCGTGCGAGGCGGGCGTGATCAGGCGGCCCTTGTGGATCAGGAAGACGTTGTCGCCGGTGCACTCGGAGACGTAGCCCTGCTCGTTGAGCATGAGGCACTCGTGGAAGCCATGCTGCTGGGCCTCCATCTTCGCCATGATGTTGTTCAGGTAGTTGAGGGACTTGATCATCGGCGGCAGGGCGGCCGGGCTGATGCGGCGCGTCGGCGCGGTGATGATGCGCATGCCGGTCGTGTAGAGCTCTTCCGGGTAGAGCTTGATGCTGTCCGCGATGCAGATGATGGAGGGCTTCGGGCAGTTCTTCGGCGAGAGGCCGAGGTCGCCGAAGCCGCGCGAGACGACCAGCCGGATGTAACCGTCGGTCAGGTTGTTGCGCCGGCAGGATTCGCAGACGATCTCGGCGATCTCCGCGCGGGTCCAGGGCAGGTCGAGGCAGAGGGCCTTGGCCGACATCTCCAGCCGCTCGAGGTGCTCGTCCAGGCGGAAGACGCAGCCTTGGTAGAGGCGGATACCTTCGAAGATGCCGTCGCCATAGAGGAAGCCATGGTCGAAGACGGAGATCTTGGCCTCGGCCTTGGGGTAGAACTTGCCGTCGATGTAGACTTCCATGTTGGGAAAAGCCCACCTTGGCGGGTTGGCCGGGGATTTTCCAGCCCGAATCCCCTTTTTTAAAGCGATGGTGCGGGCTTAAGCCACCCGCAGCGTCAGCCGGAACTTTCCCGAATCCTCCGGGGCGATCCGGTCGGTGTCCGCCACGGTGACGGGCCTTCCCAGTAGCTCGGTCAGCCGCGCGGCCAGCACCGGGTGGACGGCGGAGAGGTCGCCGTTCGGGTGTTCCGGTAGCAGGGCGAGCTCCGCCGAGCCGTCGGCGGATTGGCGGAGCTGGTAGTGGGCGACGCCGGTGATATCCCGGAAGCAGTCGTCGACCCTCCGGGTGGTGACCACGCGACCGTCGGAGCCTCTCAGCGTGTCGCGGAGGCGACCGTGGACGATCCAGCGACCGCCCGTCCGTTCGGCGTGGTCACCGATCTCGTAGCGGACCAAGGGCAGGTACTCGTTGGTAAGGGTCGTCACGAGCAGCTGGCCCACGCCGCTTTCGTCGACGTCGGCCAGCTCGAGCTCCGCGGTTTCCGGGGAGGCGACCATGCCGCCATCGGGGTGGTCGATCAGGAGGTGTCCCGTCTCGCTGGAGCCGTAAAGATTGATGACCGGCACGCCGAAGACACGCTCGAGGATGCGTCGGTGGGCGACGCTGGCGTACTCGTAGCTGGTCAGGATGAACCGCAGGGAAGGGAAGCGGAGCCCGTGGCGTTCGCAGTGGAGCGCGAACCAGGCCCCGTGCACCGGGTCGACGTCGAGGAAGGTCGGCGCCCAGGCCGCGGTCTCGGCCGCCATCTGCGCGAGTTTCTCCTCCGGCAGGGCGAACGGGATGCGCGACTGGTTGACGAACAGGGTCGAGCCGAGGGTGCGCTGCTCGACGTTGAGCCAACGGGCGAAGCAACTGACCCCGCTGCAACCGGGCGTGGTCAGCACCGCGCGGCGGGCCGCGGGATTGGCCGCGAGCAGGCCGGCGATCAGGGGGTGCCGGCGGAGAGCCCGGGCTTCCTGCTCGGCCCACCAGGTCCGGCCGAAGATCACGCGAACGCTGGCCCCGGAGGTTCCGGAGGTGCTCTCCTCCTCGATTTCGCCGGACTTCTCCAAGGTCACGAGATCGAAGCGCCGCGGCAGGAAATCGCCGGGCGAGTGCGCGCGTAGCTCGGCCTTGGTGATCCGCGGCAGGTCTTGCAGCCGAGGTTCGGGGAGGGCCAGGGCCGACCGCCAATCCGTCCGTTCGTAAAACGGCACGTCCGCGGTGGCCGCCAATGCCCGGTCGAGGCGGGAAGCGGGTTCGGAAGCGAAGGAGTGGAGGGTTCCCGGCATGACGAGACCGCAACCTAGTCCGACCTGCGCAAAAAGCAAAACGACGAGGCGGTTCAGCCGAGGATTTCCTCCTCCACGCGATTGCGGAGGATCCCGATGCCGTCGATCTCGACTTCCATCACGTCACCGGGGCGGAGCCAGCTGGGCGGGACCTGCGCCATGCCGACGCCGGCGGGCGAGCCGGTGAGGATCACGGAGCCGGCGGGCAGGGTCGAACTGCCCGAGAGGAAGGCGATCAGGTCGGCGACCTTGAACTGCATCGACGAGGTGTGGGCGTCCTGCCGCACCGCCCCGTTGAGCCGGAAGCGAAGCCGCAGGGTCTGGGGGTCGGGGAGCTCGTCCGTCGTGACCAGGCAAGGCCCCAGCGGGCAGAACGTGTCGAAAGACTTGCCCCGCGTCCATTGGCCGCCGCCCCATTCCTTCTGCCAGTCCCGGGCGGAGACGTCGTTGGCGCAGCAGTAGCCGAGCACGTGGTCGAGCGCCTGGGCCGGGGTGACGTTGCGGCAGTCGCGTCCGATGACGACCGCCAGCTCGCCTTCGTAATCCACCCTGTCGCTGCGCAGAAAACGCGGCAGCCGGACGGTGGCCTCGTGACCCACAACGCTGGCGGGGCTCTTCATGAAGATGGTCGGGTGGGCCTGCTGCGTGGCCCCGAACTCCTTCGCGTGGTCGGCGTAGTTCACCCCGGCGCAGAAAATCGCCGTCGGCACGACGCAGGGCAGGGGGAGTCCCGGGCTGACGGCCCGGGGGGTCGCCTGGAAACGTCCGCCGCGGAGAATGACCTGACGCCACGTGCCGTCGGGTTCGGCGACGGCCTGCACCGGTCGGCCGGTGAGCGTGTCCATGAAGGCGTAGACTTTCATCGACGTCATCCTTGCAGTGGGCGTGCCGAAAGGCGAACTTCTGTTCTAAACGGAAGTTTCTGGGCATTAAATCCCAAATTGTGCGTATCTGGAACTATCGGGATTGTCGCGTGTCAGGTTTTCGACCTACCTAGCCCCATGCGATTGCCCCGTCGTTCCTTCCTGCGTAATGCGGCCGTTGCCGCCGCCGGCTTCACCATCTTGCCCCGCCATGTGCTCGGTCGCGGTTTCGTCCCGCCGAGCGAGACATTGAACCACGTCATCGTCGGTTGCGGCGGCATCTCCGGCTCCGGGGCCCACTTCGGCGATCATATGAAAGGCGCCCATCGCGTGCTCGCGGTATGCGACGTCGATGACAATCACGCCCGGAACCGTGTGAACCAGGTCAAGGCCGCCGGCGGCAACACCCCGCTCAGCACGCGCGATTTCCGCGAGGTCATCGGCCTCGCCGACGCCGACGTGGTGCACGTCTGCACGCCGCCCCATTGGCATGGTGTCATCGCCGCCCAGGCGGCGCGCGCCGGCAAGGCCGTCTGGTGCGAGAAGCCCCTGACCCGCACGATCGGCGAGGGTCTCGCCCTGCGCAAGGTCGTGCAGGAGACCCGCGTGCCGTTCCGCGTGAACACCTGGTTCCGCCTCAATCGCACCAACTACTACGGCGTCGGTCCCGCCCGCGACATCCGTCGCGTGGTCGCCAGCGGCGTCCTCGGCGGCCCGCTGACCGTGCGCCTCGCCTGCGTCGGCGGCATCGCCTGGAAGGTGAACCTCTGGGTCGGCAAGCCAAACCTCGAGCCCCAGCCGGTCCCCGCCCATCTCGATTGGGACATGTACTGCGGCCCGTCGCAGCTGATCCCCTACCACCCGCATCGCGCCCATGGTTCGTTCCGCGGTTACTGGAATTTCGACCAAGGCGGCCTGGGTGACATGGGGCAGCACTTCCTCGATCCGGTCCAGTACTTCCTCGGCAAGGACAATGAGTTCCCGGTGTCCGTCGAGGCCGACGCCCCCCCCCAGGACGCCATGGCCTGCGGCGTCTGGAAGACCGTGACGCTCACCTACGCCGACGGCACCCGCATCATCCTGGAGTCCGAGCTCGCCGAGCGCGGCGAGAAGCCGTTCATCGAAGGGCCGAACGGCAAGCTGTTCGCCAACCTGCGTTCGGACCGTCCCGAACTCATCCGCAAGGCGATGGAATTCCCGCTGCCCGAGTACCAGGAGGATGACTTCGACGCCTGCGTGCGCGAGAAGCGCCCCTTCGGCTACGGCGTCAACGAGGCCTTCCATAGTTCGACCATCGTCAACCTCGCGGCCCTCGCCGTCCGCCTGGGTCGTCCGCTCAAGTTCAAGCCCGACGGCTCCGGCTTCATCGGTGACGCCCAAGCCGACCGGCTCCACTCGCCCGTGCTGCGCGGGCCTTGGTCGATCTAACCGCCCGACTTCCTTCCCCATGAAACTTTCCCTGTCCCTTCTGCTGCTGGCCGCCGCGACCTTCGCGGCGGAGCCGGCCAAGCCCGCCGCCAAGGCCGCAGCCAAGCCGGCCGCGAGCAAGGCCGCGCCGACCCCGGAGCAGCTGGCCGCCGCCGCCCGCGTCCAGGCCATGCAGGAGATGGTCAACGCCGCCCGTCGTTTCCCAGCCGCCACGCCGGAAGCGAAGGCTTTCTTCGATCAGCTCCGCGCCCAGCGCGCCGCCGCCGCCGATCCCGAGGCGCGCGCCGCCCTCGACCAGGCCTTGGCGATGGATCCCGCCGTCGCGGTCCGCCTGCCGCTCGGCGAAGCTCCCGTGAAGGCCGTCGAACTCCCGGCCGGTACCACGTCGGAGACCAAACTGGCCGAACTGGAACGCCAGCTCGACCTCGGTCAGCCGCCCCGGGCGCTGTCCGCGGCGGAGCTCGTCCCGCTCGCCGCCGGCGAGGACTTCGCCGCCGCCCATCGCGCCGCGCGCCTCCTGCGTCGCGTCGACCCGGCCGCCGCGGCCCCCGTGCTCTGGCAGCGCCTCGCCAAGCTGACCTCGCGCGAGCAGGTGCAGCTGACGGAGGATGAGCTCCTGCGTCTGCCCGTGAAGTTCGCCGGCACCGGCGCCCCCGCCGCGCCGACGGGTTCCTCGGCCGCGAAGGCCGCTTTCCTGCGGGTCTCCGCCGTGCGCGCCTCGGTGGCGCTGTCCAAGGAGGCCTTGCTCCCGCTCCTCAAGTCGACCACCGCCAACGAACTGAACGAAGCCGCCTGGGAGGCGGTGCCCCGCGTTTTCGCGCGCACCGATCGTCCGGCGCTCGAGGCCGCCGCCAAGGATCTCCTCGAGGCCGCCGCCAAGGCCCGCGAGGCGAAAACCGAGCCCGGTCGTCTCTACCCGAAGGCCAAGGCCGCGCTGGACGCCTTGCGCTGAGCGGTTCCCCCGCGCGATTGTCGCTTGCCCCGCCGAGGCCTTGGGCCTTGCAATGAGGGCATGTCGCCCGTCGCCACCAAGGATGCCGCGCCCAACCTGCTGCTCGCGGGTTTCATGGGCACCGGCAAGTCCGCGCTCGGGCGGCAGCTCGCCAAGCGCTGGCGCCGCCCGTTCCTCGACACCGACGAACTCGTCGAGAAACTCGCCGGCACCAGCATCGCCGACATCTTCGCGGAACACGGCGAGGAGCATTTCCGCGCCTGGAGCGCCAGGTCGTCGAGTCCCTGCTCCCCGCCGAGGGGGCCGTCATCGCCTGCGGCGGCGGGCTCGTCGTCCCGCCCGGCATGGGCGAGCTCGTCCGCCGCAAGGGCGTGGTGATCACGCTCTTCGCCTCCGTCGATACCATTCTCCGACGCACCTCCGGCAACAACCGGCGCCCCCTGCTCAAAGGGGATGACCCCGAGGCCCGCATCCGCGAGCTGATGAAGAAGCGCGAGCAGGCCTACCTGCAGGCCGGCATCGCGGTCTACACCGACGGCCGCTCCCTTCAGCAGCTTTGCGTGATCGTCGAGCGGGTCTACGAGCGCGAGGTGCGGGCCGCCCTCAAGGGCCCGGGCAAGCGTCGGGATTGATCCACGGGTCACCCGTCGGCGGGAGGTCGCGCTGCGCCCGCAGGCAGGCCAGGAAGTCGGCGCGCCGTACGGCGAAGGCCCCGAGGCTCGCGAGGTGCTCGGTCGGCATCTGGCAGTCGATGAGCACGAAGCCGGCGGCGACCAGGCGTTCCACCAGCCGGACAAACCCGACCTTCGAGGCGTCGCTACGCCGGTGGAACATGGATTCGCCGTGGAAAATCCGGCCGACGGCCACGCCGTAGAGCCCGCCGACGAGCTCGCCGTGCCAGCGGACCTCGACGCTGTGGGCATGGCCGGCGCGGTGCAGGGCGACGTAGGCGGCGATCATCTCCGCGGTGATCCAGGTGCCGTCCTGACCGGGGCGCGGCGCGGCGGCGCAGGCCCGCATTACCCCGGCGAAGTCCCGGTCGAACGTCACCGTCCAGCCCGGCTTGCGCAACGTGCGGCGCAGGCTGTCGGTGACGCGCAGTTCCCCCGGGAGCAGGACGAAGCGAGGGTCGGGACACCACCAAGCCACCGGTTCGCCCTCGGAGTACCAAGGGAAAACCCCGGAGCGGTAGGCCGCGAGCAAGGTGACCTCGTCAAGCCGACCCCCGGTCGCCAGGGGCGAACGGGGAGGGGCCTTGGCCGGGTCGCCTCGGGTCCATTCGGTCATCGGTCGTCATCAAGCGACGGCCGCCGACCGGGGCAAGTTCAGTCCTTGGTGATGTTGTAGACCGAAGGGATCGAGATTCCGAGCTCGGCCGCGATCTCGCGCACGGGGACATCCTTCTTCCGGAGCGCCTTGGCCTTGGAACGCATCGCTTCGCTGATCTGGGCGCGGGCGCGGTTCGGGCGGGATAGTAGTTTGACGAGCCGGCGGGCCAGTTCGTTCTTGGACAGCGAGGAGACCTCGCGCTCGATCAAGGAGCGTCGCTCGGTGTGCTCATCCTCCCAGGCTTGGACGGCCAGGTCGCGGGCGCGAGCCAGGGCGGCGCGGACATAGGCGTCCTTCGAGGTGAAGGTGCTGGGATCGAGGTCGATTTTCATGGAAAGAAGCGGCGGCTAATTGACGGGAAACGAAACGAGGAGCCGGATTTGTCAAACAATTGTTAATCTCAAGTTTTATAATAAATCGGAAAAGTCAAACGGTCCCTCGTTTTTAGACACCGGAAAGAGACCTTAGTTACGGACTAGAGGCTCCACTCCAGCATGCGGCGGAGCGGGATTTCCGCGGCGGCACGGACCTCCTCCGGGAGGATGATCTCGGGGGTGCCGTTTGACAGGCAGTCCCGGACCTTCTCCAGGGTGTTCATCTTCATGAAACGGCACTCGTTGCAGGAGCAGCGGTCCGTCGGGGCGGCCACGAAGGTCTTGCCTGGCACCTCTTTGCGGAGGCGATGAATCATGCCCGCCTCGGTGGTGATGATGAGGGTGTCGGCGGCCTGGCGCTTGCACCAGTCGACCATCAGCTCGGTGGAGCAGACCATGTCCGCCATCTCGCGGACCGCCTCGGTGCATTCGGGGTGGGCGACGACGGGCGCGCCCGGATGGGCGGCCTTGGCCCGGAGCAAGGCGCCCGGCGTGAACTGCACGTGGGCGTAGCAGTTGCCCGGCCAGAGCTGCATCGCCCGGCCGGTCTTACCGGAGACCCAGCGGCCAAGGTTCTGGTCCGGCACGAAGAGGATGCGGCGGTCGGCGGGGACCTTGGCCACGATCTTGCTGGCGTTGCCGCTGGTCACGATGACGTCCGAGAGCGCCTTCACCGCCGCGCTGCAGTTGATGTAGGCGACGACGTAGAGCGACGGGTCGGCCGCCTTCAGCGCCGCGAGCTTGTCGGCCGGGCAGGAGTCGGCGAGCGAGCAACCCGCCTCGAGGTCGGGCAGGAGCACCCGACGCGTCGGGTTCACGATCTTGGCGGTCTCCGCCATGAAATGCACGCCGCAGAAGACGATGGTGGAGTTCTGCGCGGCGGCGGCCTTGTAGGCGAGGCCGAGCGAATCGCCGACGAAATCGGCGACACCCTGGATGTCCTCGCACTGGTAGTTGTGCGCGAGGATCAGCGCGTCCTTCGCCTGCTTGAGGGCGAGCACCTCGCGCTGCAGGGCGGACAAAGGCGTGCCGCCGACGGGCAGGGGAGGGAAGACGGAGGCGACAGGGTAGGAAGGAGTCATGGGCGGTGGGTCCGGCGTTTCTGGCAGCGGTCGCAGAGCGCGGTGACCTGAAGTTTCTGGGAGATAGGGCGCATGCCGTGCTTCGCGGCCACGGCCTTGCCGTACCACTCCATGAACGGGGCCTCGACCTCGACGATGGTGTCGCACCCCTCGCACACGAGCTGGGCGCGGAAGTTGGTCGGGCCGACCTCCGCCAGGTAGTACTTGTGGTCGCGGCCGACGTCGACCTCGCGGATCACCGCGCTGCCGACGAGCAAGGGGAGCGCCCGGTAGATCGTCGCGCGGGAGACGGTACGGTCGAGCGAGCGGGCCTTCTTCAGCAGGTCCTCGGCGGTGTAATGGCCGGGGAGGGTCCGGGCCGCCTCGAAGACGGCCATGCGTTGGCGGGTGGCCCGCAGGCCTTTCTCCGCGATGTAGGTGCGGAAGGCGCGGGATTGCTCCGTGGTTTCTGGGGGCGAGGACTTCGGCATCCGCTTTTGAGACTGTTTTGATACCGTCCGCGGCGGCCGTCAAGCGTGGGACGAGTCATTGACACCGAGGCCTCGCACCCCTTCATTTGAGCCTCTTTTCCCTCGGGAAAGGCCCACCACGATGTATCATAACACGGACGACCTGCGTATCCGCACCCAACTCCCGCTCCTGTCCCCGGCGGTGGTGCTGCATGAGCTGCGTCCGTCCGAACGGGCCACCGAGGTGGTCGCCCAGGCCCGCAAGGAGGCCGCCCGCATCCTCGCGGGACAGGATGACCGCCTCCTGGTCATCGTCGGGCCGTGCTCGGTCCACGACCCCAAGGCCGCCAAGGAGTACGCCGCCCTCCTCGGGCAGGAAGCCCGGAAGCATGCCGCCGACCTCCTGGTGGTCATGCGCGTCTATTTCGAGAAGCCCCGCACCACCGTGGGCTGGAAGGGCCTCATCAACGACCCCGAGGTCGACGGCTCCTTCAAGATCAACGACGGCCTCCGCCTGGCCCGCCGCCTGCTGGCCGACATCGCCGACGCGGGCTTGCCCGCCGCCACCGAATTCCTCGACCCGATCACCCCGCAGTACCTCGCCGACCTCGTGGCCTACGGTGCCATCGGCGCCCGCACGACCGAAAGCCAGATCCACCGCGAGCTCGCCTCGGGCCTGTCCATGCCGGTCGGCTTCAAGAACGGGACCGACGGATCCATCCAGGTCGCCGTCGACGCCTGCCTTTCGGCCCGGTCCTCGCATTGGTTCCCGTCCGTCACCAAGGACGGCGTGGTGGCGATCTTCCAGACCGCCGGCAACCCTGACGCGCACGTCATCCTGCGTGGCTCGAGCAAGGGACCCAACTACGGCGCCGAAGGGGTCGCCGACGCCGCCACGCGCATCCAGAAGGCCGGGCTCACCTCCCGCATCGTGGTCGACTGCTCCCACGGCAACAGCTCGAAGGATCATCGCCGCCAGCCGCTGGTCGCCGCCGACGTCGCCGCGCAGGTCGCCGCGGGCGCCGCCGCCATCGGCGGCGTGATGATCGAGAGCCACCTCGTCGAAGGCCGCCAGGACTGGAAGGGGCGCGAGGCCTCGACCTACGGCTGCAGCATCACCGACGCCTGCATCTCCTTCGCCCAGACCGTCCCGGTGCTGGACGGGCTCGCCGCCGCCGCCCGCTCCCGCCGCGCCCTCGTCAAAGCCTGAACCTTCCGCCATGAACTCCGTCCTCAAGCTCCTCCTCGAAGGGGAGGCCCTCGACACCCAGCAGCTCGGCAAGATCCTCGGCCTGGGCGCCGACGCCGTGGAGCGCGAGCTGGCCGAGCTTCGCCGGCAGGGCGTGCTCCTGGGGATGCGTCCCGTGCTGAACCCCAGCTTCGAGGCCGAGCGCCGCGTGCGCGCGGTGATCGAGATCAAGATCCGCCCCGAGGGGATCGGCGGTTTCGACGGCATCGCCGAGCGCATCAGCTCCTTCGAGCAGGTCGAGAGCTGCTACCTCATGTCCGGCGGCTACGACCTCCTCGTCGTCGTCACGGCGGACAACCTCTACAAGGTCGCCGGGTTCGTCCACGAAAGGCTCGCGCGCATCGAGGGCGTCCAGGGCACCTCGACCCACTTCTTCCTCCGCGCCTACAAGAAGGATGGTTTCGTGGTGACCGCCGACGGCGTGCGCCGCGACCAGCCCTCTGTCAGCCCCTGAGCCCCGACCATGGACGATTCCGGCCGTTTTGTCGCGCGTCACGTCGCGTCCCTGCCCAAGTCGGGCATCCGGGACTTCTTCGCCATCGTCTCCAAGATGAAGGACGCGGTCTCGCTCGGCATCGGCGAGCCTGACTTCGTCACCCCGTTCCATATCCGCGAGGCGGCGATGAACGCCCTCGAGAAGGGCCGGACCTCCTACACCGACAACCGCGGGACGAGCCAGCTCCGCGAGGAGATCTCCCGCTACGTCGCGAAGAACTACGGCCCCGAGTACAACCCGGAGACCGAGATCCTCGCCACCATCGGCGTGTCCGAGGCGCTGGACATCATGTTGCGGGCCACGTTGAACCCGGGCGACAAGGTGCTCTACCATGAGCCCTGCTACGTGTCCTACGCGCCGAGCGTGACCCTCTGCCATGCCGAGGCCGTGCCGGTGCGCACCACCTCCGCCGACCAGTTCGCCCTCGACCCGGCCGCGCTCCGCGCCGCCTGGCAGCCGGGCTGCAAGGTGCTCGTCATCAACTTCCCGACCAATCCGACCGGCGGCACCGCCGACCGCGCCAAGCTTTTGGAGATCGCCAAGTTCGCGATCGAGAAGGACCTGCTGGTCGCCTCGGATGAGATCTACTCCGAGCTGACGTTCGAGGGTGACCACGTCTCCATCGCGTCGCTCCCGGGCATGCGCGAGCGCACCGTCTTCCTGCATGGTTTCTCGAAGGCCTTCGCGATGACCGGCTTCCGCATCGGCTACGCCTGTGGTCCCGCCGCCGTCATCGACGGCATGCTCAAGGTGCACCAGTACGGCATCATGTGCGCCTCCATCATCAGCCAGGAGGCCGCGGTCGAGGCGCTGCGCAACGGTCGCGACTCGATGCTGCACATGCGCGACAAGTACCGCGAGCGGCGCGACTTCATCGTCCGCCGGTTCAACGAGCTCGGGCTGCCTTGCCATCTCCCGCGCGGGGCGTTCTACGCTTTCCCGCAGGTCTCCGTCACGGGCCTGGATGCCATGACCTTCGCCCAGAAGCTCCTCGAGCAGCAGAAGGTCGCGATGGTGCCGGGGACCGCCTTCGGCGCCGCCGGCGCCGGTTTCTGCCGGGCCTCCTTCTCGACCAGCTACGAGCGCATCCACGAGGCCGGCGAGCGGATTGCCCGCTTTTTGGACACCATCCGCCGCGGTTGAGCGTCCTTGCTTGCTAGCGGGGCGTTCCCTCGCGACGCTGGGGGTTCATGGAACGGAACACTGAGATCTCCCGTGCGGTAGCCATCGTGGGCCGTCCCAACGTCGGCAAGAGCCGGCTGTTCAACCGCCTGGTCGGACGGCGCATCTCGATCGTGCACGACCAGCCCGGCGTCACGCGGGACCTGATCACGGCCGAGGTCGATGAAGGGCGCTATACCCTCATGGATACGGGCGGCATCGGCCTCTACAAGGCGGAGCTCACCCCGAAGGTCGTGGCCGACGCCGTGGAGGAGCAGGTCGGTTTCGCCCTCGCCGCCGCCGCGCTCGTACTGCTGGTCGTCGACGCCACCGAAGGGTGTACTCCGCTCGACCTCGAGGTCGCGGCGCAGCTGCGCCAGGCCGGCAAACAGGTCGTCGTCGTCGCCAACAAGGCCGACACCGAGGAGCGCGACGGTCTCTACGGCGAGTTCTTCGCCCTGGGTTTCGGCGAGCCGGTCCTGACCTCCGCGGAGCATGGCCGCGGAATCCCCCAGTTGGTCGCCCGCATCGAGGCCGTCCTCGGTCCGGCGCCGCTGCCGGAACGCGACGACGGCCCCCGCGCCATCCGCCTGGCCTTGGCCGGCCGGCCCAACGTCGGCAAGAGCTCGCTCGGTAACCGCCTGCTCGGGGGCTCCCGTCTGATCGTGAGCGAGATCGCCGGGACGACCCGCGACCCGGTCCGTTCGCGGCTGTCCCGCGCCAAGGCCGACGGTTCCAAGGCTTCCTTCGTGCTGGTGGATACCGCCGGACGCCGCACCGCCAACAAGCGCGATACGCTCGACTTCTTCTCCCAGACCCGGGCCGATGAGATCCTCGCCGAGACCGACGTGGTGTTCCTGGTCCTCGACGCGGGGCAGGGCGTGACGCGCATCGACAAGCAGCTGGCGGGCGAGCTCGCGCTGCTGGGCTGCGGTCTGGTCATCGTGGTCAACAAGTGGGACCTCGCGAAGCAGGCCTTCCGCGAGGAGAATATCGACGGCTTCGAGGACGAGGAGGAGTTCCGCGCGAAGTTCCGCGCCGCGGTCCGCCGGGAGCTGTTCTTCCTGCCCGACCCGCCCTTGCTTTTCGTGTCCGCCAAGACCGGCCTGCGCGCCGAGGACATGCTCGACGCGGCCGAGGGCGTCTTCCGCCGCGCCGGCACCGCCATCCCGACCGGCCGCATCAACCGCGTGATCCAGGACCTCATGACGAAGCGCCCGCCCCGCATGGTCTCCGGTAAGCGCTTCAAGTGCTACTACGTGACGCAGGTCTCCAAGCGTCCGATCCGCTTCCGCCTGTTCTGCAACTCCGAGGAACGGCTCGAGGACGCTTACCAGCGTTTCCTGGTCAAGGGCGTGCACGAGGAGTTCGACCTCGCCGGCGTCCCGGTCTTCCTCGACATCGTCGGCAAGCCCAAGCAGCCCGGTCGCCGCGGTAGCGGCACCCCGCCCGGCAGCAAGGAGGCCGGCCCCGTCGCCGCCGCCCCGGCCAAGCCCGCCGCGAAGGTCGTCCCGCGGCCGGCGCCGTCGGCCTCCAAGCCCCGCATCGGCAAGGTCCGCGTCTCCCGCGCCAAGGCCAAGCCGGTCAAGAAGGCTTACACTCGCTGGGATAAGCCGCGTTCCCTCAAGGGTCGCGCCGCCCGTCAGGCCCGGAAGTGAACCCCGCCATGGCCCCCGCCGCCCCGACGAACCCTCCGCGCCGTCTGGTGTTGCTCGGCTCCGACGAGATCGCGCTGCCCGCTTTCCGCGCGGCCGCCGCCTTGCCGGACGTCGTCATCGTGGCCGTCTACTCGCAGCCCGATCGTCCGGCGGGGCGCGGTCAGGAAGTCCAGCCCAACCCGGTCACCGCCTGGGCCCGCGCGGCCGGTCATCTAGTCCGTCAGCCCGAACGCCTCGGGCCCGAGCATGCCGCCGAGCTCGCGGCCGACGGCGTCGACCTCGGCGTGGTCATGGCCTACGGGCAGATCCTGAAGGATGATTTCCTCGCCGCCCCGCGTCGCGGGCTCGTGAACTTCCACGGTTCGCCTTTGCCCGCCTTGCGCGGGGCGACGCCGGTCGAAGGCGCGCTCGCGGCCGGTTGGACGACCACCGGGGTCTCCTTGCAGCAGGTCGTCCGGCGCCTGGACGCCGGTCCTTTGCACGCGACGGCGACGCTGGCGATCCTGCCGGACGAAGGGCGCGCCGCCTTGCGCGCCCGGTTGGGCGAGCTGGCGGGACGGTTGGCCGCCACGGCGCTCCCCGAGATCCTGGCGGACCGCTCCTTCCCGCGTCCGCAGGACGAAGCCGCCGCCACCTTCACCCGTCGGCTGACGCGGGCGGATGCCGCCCTTGATTTCGGCGCCGCCGCCGAAACCCTCGCGGCGCGCATCCGCGCCCTCGAGGGCTGGCCCGGTTCCACCTTCGAGCATGCGGGCGTCGTGCTCAAGGTCGGCGCCGCCGCGGCGGAGTCCGGGGTCGTCGAAGCCGCTCCCGGTTCGATCCTCTCGGCGGACCGGGGCGGGGTCCGGGTCGCCTGCGGCGATGGGGTGTTGGTGCTGAGCCGGCTGCAACGACCGGGCGGCCGGATGCTACCCGTCGGCGAATTCCTGTCCGGTCATCCGCTGACGCCCGGCGAGGTGCTGCCCTCGGTCGCCATGCCGGCCCTGGTCGGCGCGGTCCCTTTCCCGCGGCCGCCGAAGGCGTAAGCGCTTGATTCGAGGGCGGGATTTCGGTGTCATGATGCCATGCGTGCCCTTCTCCTGTCCTTGCTCCTGACGGCGGGGCTCGGCGCGCAATCGGCCCCGCCGAAGGAGATCAAGTTCCAGGACATCGGCGGCGGTTCGTTCGCCGGTTTCACGGAGGACGCCAAGGCCGAGAAAGCCTGGGAACTCTCCGCCGAGCGCATGAAGCCCACCGGCGAGGCGGGTACGTGGGACATGGAGAAGATCGAGCTGCGTTCGTTCCGCGACGGCAAACTCCGGACCACCTTCACGACCCCTTTCGGGATCGCCACGCCCGAACGCAAGGCCGCCCAAGGGGCCGCCCCCGTCGTCGTCCGCTCGGCCGCGTTCAACTTATCGGGCCTGGGTTGGAGCTGGCGCTCCACGCCGCAGGGCGACGCCTTCGCCATCCTCGCCGGGGTCGCCGCCGAACTCGACCTCGCCAAGCCGGTCCTGGATCGCACGCGCATCCGCGCCGAGCGTCTCGACGCCGCCACGGTCGAGCGCGGCACCCAGCTCACGTTCGTCGGCCAGGTCGTCGTCGACCGCCGCGATGAGCGGATGACCTGCGAGCGGGTGGTCTGTCTCGTCGAGGAAGGCCCGAAGGGCGAGGCTGTCTGCCGCTCCATCGTCGCGCAGGGCAAGATCATCCGGGTCGCCGGTCGCCAGACCCTGACCGGCGCCGCCGCGGATTACGACCTGCCGGCCGAACGTCTCCTGCTCACCGGCGGGGTCACCTTGACGGAGCCGGGTTTGCGCGCGACCGCGGGGAGTCTTCGTCATGAGGCCAAGCTCGACGTCACGACCCTGCAGTCGCCGGATGAGGCTCACCCGGTGAAGCTGAACCTCTCCCGCCAGGACGAACCGGAGACCGAGCTGGCTGGACAGACCGTGGTCCTGCGACGGGAGGCGAAGGCCGAACGCACCTTGGTCGAGCTGACCGGGCGGGCGACGTACGTCGCCGGCAAGGATCGGCTCGAGGCTACCCGCCTGATCGCGACCGAAGCCAAGGGCGTCACCGTCGACCTGCGGGCTTCGGGTGGGGTGAAGGGGCGGGCGGACGACGCCGATTTCGAGTCCGAAGAGGCGCGCTGGGAACGGTCCGCCGGCGTGTTGCGCCTGCTCGGCCGGCCGCACCTGCGCCAGGCCGACGGGTTCGAGGTGACCGGCGCCGCGATCTATTCGGACCGGAAGCGCGAACGCGTGGAGGTGCGATCCGCGCCCGGCGTCCGCGCCGCCGTCCGGTTGCCGCCCGACGACACCCCGGGCGCCTTGCCCGGCCAGGCCGAGGCGGATCAGGTGGTGCTCAGCGTGCGGCAGGGAGTGGTCGAGGCCGACCTCGAAGGCGCCGTGCGCTATGTCGCCGGCCTCGTGACGGCGCAGTCGGACCGGTTGGTCGCCTTCTCCAAGCCGTTCAAGACCGGCCATGTGCTCAGCAAGGTCTTCCTGACCGGCAAGGTGACCTACGTGCAGCCCGGTCTGGCGTGCGCGGCGGAACGCGTCGACTACGTGCCGAACGTCGCCATCGAGGAGGTGCTCCTGAAGGATCGCCTCACCGGTCGCCCCCGGCTGCTCAACCTTTCCGGCGGCGCGGAGTCCACGCGGCCGCGGCTCTTCGTCCAGTTCGCCGACGGCAAGAAGGCGGATTTCGTGGCCGACTCCCAGGAGATCCTGGCCGGCCCGGACGGGGCCAAGTTCTTCCTGCGCGGCAACGTGGGGATGAAGGCGGACGGCGTCGAGGCCACCTGCGACCTGCTCGAGGGCCTCGTGTCCCCGGACAAGAAGGGGCGGCTGGTCGCCCGTCTTATGGTCGGTCGCGGCAACGTCAACGCGCTCGCCGGGGACGCCGCCGCCCGGGGCCGGGTGCTCGAGGTCAAGCCCGAGGAAGGGGTGGCCCGTCTCACCGGCGATGCCCGCTTGCGGACCCGCTCCGGCATCGAGGGCGTGCCCGCCAAGGAAGTCATCTACGACTTCCGGACCAAGGGTTGGCGCATGGACTCGGCGTCGGACCAGGCGGCGCCCGACCAGGTGGTGCGCCCGAAGATCTTCCTGGGCGAGGACTTCACGCTGCCGGCGGTCAAAAGCCTCGACAACGGCCGTTGAGGCGGCCCTCCTTGATGTCATGGCTTTAACCGGCGAACAGGGTCTGGTCCGCGTCGAATCGCTCGCCAAGCACTACGGCCCGAAGGTCGCGGTGATGGATGTCAGCCTGCGGCTGCAGGCCGGCGAGATCGTCGGCCTGCTGGGGCCCAACGGCGCCGGCAAGACCACCACTTTCTACATGGTCGTCGGCCTCGTGCCCTCCACCTCCGGCCGGGTCTTCCTCGATGGCCGCGACATCACCGCCATGCCCATGTGGCAGCGCGCCCGCGCCGGCCTCGGTTACCTGCCGCAGGAGGCGTCCATCTTCCGTAAGCTGACGGTCTGGGAGAACGTGATGGCCGTCGTCGAGACGTTGGACCTCGCCGCGCCCGCGCGCCGCGAGCGCACCCAGCAGCAGCTCCACGACCTCGGTCTCGAGAAACTGGCGAAGCAGCCGGCCTTCACCCTGTCCGGCGGCGAGCGTCGTCGGCTGGAGATCGCCCGCGCCTTGGCGACGAACCCGCGTTTCCTGCTGATGGACGAACCCTTCAGCGGCGTCGACCCCATCTCGGTCGCCGAGGTCCAGGCCATCGTACGTCGGCTCAAGGATCGCGGCATCGGCGTGCTGATCACCGACCACAACGTGCGCGAGACCCTCTCCATCGTCGACCGCGCCTACCTCATCCACCAGGGGAGGGTGCTCGTCTCGGGCACCCCGGCCGACATCGTGAACAACCCCGAGAGCCGCCGCTACTATCTCGGCGAAGGCTTCAAGCTCTGACCTTATGTCCGACCAAGCCCCCGACACCCGCCCGGAATCGGTCTCCGTCCGCGAGTTCTTCGACTCCTTCCGCGACATGCTCCAGATGGAGCTCCTGGCCGGGGAGGCCGGGCTCGACAACGTGATCGCGGAGAAGTCCCTGAACCGCCCGGCCCTCGCCGTGACCGGCTACTTCAAGGAATTCGCCCATAAGCGCCTGCAGCTCTTCGGCGCGGGCGAGATGGCCTACCTCGGCGACCAGACGGCCGCGGTGCGCGAGAAGCTGCTCGACGATGTCTTCGCCAAGCGCATCCCCGCCGTGGTCGTCTCGCGCGGCCTGCCGGCCGATGACATCCTCGTGAAGCTCGCGGACCGCCACAAGGTCCCGCTCATCCGCACCCAGCTCAAGTCCAAGGACTTCTCGGCCGAGGCGACGGTGCTCCTGGAGGAGAAGTTCGCCCCGCGGACGAACCTGCATGCCACGCTCGTCGACATCAAGGGCGTCGGCGTGCTGCTGCGCGGCGCCTCCGGCGTCGGCAAGAGCGAATGCGCCCTCGCCCTGATCGAGCGCGGCCATTCCTTGGTCGCGGACGACTACGTGATCGTCACGCTCATCGGCGACCGCGAGCTCCAAGGGAAGTCCAAGGAGCTCAACCGCGGTTACATGGAGTGCCGCGGCATCGGCATCATCAACGTCGCCTCGATCTTCGGGATCCGTTCCGTCCGCCTCGAGAAGCGCGTCGACCTCGTCGTCACCTTCGTCCTGTGGCAGCCCGGCATGGATGAGGAACGCTCCGGCCTGGAGGTCGAGACCTATGAGATCCTCGGTCGCAAGGTGCCGCACATGACCATCCCGGTCCGCCCGGGCCGCGACATGGCCCGGCTCGTGGAGGTCGCCGCGATGGTGCAGGCGTTGCGCGGTATGGGGCATGACTCCGCCAAGGAATTCAGCGACCGGCTGATCCAGCACATGGCCCGCGGGGACCAGGCGAAGGCCTGACCTTCAGCCCTTCGTCCCGTCCCAGCGGCAGTCGGCCATCACGCGCAGGCAGATCTCGCGCAGGTCGAACAAGGTGGCCTCGAGATCCTGCGTCGCCTCGGCGGAGTTGAGCCGGGCCGCGGCGGGGAGGCCGGCCTGCAATCCGATGGCGTGGTTGATGGAGTCAGGGCGCGCTTCATGTGGACGAGCGCGAGCGGCAGGTCGCCGGTGTCGGTGGCGTTGATGGCCATGACCACCTGGTGCTGGGCGTCCCAGAAAGCGAGCATGAGGTCGGCCCCGAGCTCGCCGCCGATCTCGGCCGGGTTCGCCCGGCAGATCGTGCGCCAGGCGCCGATGAGCTGGATGCCCAGCGCCCGGGCCACGACGTAGACGGGATGCTGGTGGATGCAGTAGGGCAGGTCGGCATCGTCCTCGTCCTCCGCGGTGTCGTCGCCTTCGCCCGGGGCCCAGTCGGCGCTTTCCCAGCCCATGCGACGGGCGCTGGCGTCGAGCCGGTCGGGGAAGGGCTTGACCTCGTTGTAGTAGGAAAGGAAGCGGCCGACCTCGAGGTCGTTGCGGTGCAGGTAGCCGGCCCAGTCCGCTTCGCCCCAGGAGGCGTTGCCGGAGCCGTCGAATTCACCTTGGGGATGGTCGCCGTCCTGCATCCCACCAGTATTGGCCGAAAACGACGGCTGGCAACCCCTTGTGCGAAAATCCCCTTGTCCCGGGGGCGGGGAAAGTGGCTAATCGGGGTATGGCCACGGATTTACCCACCTTGACGGGCGCTTTGGAGGCGGGCCGCGACCTTTCGGCCGTGGAGGCGGGGGCCGCGGCCCATGCGATGATCGACGCCGGGGTGACGGATGATGCCAAGGCGGCTTTCCTTCTGGCGCTCGCCCGTCGCGGCGAGACCGCCGTGGAGGTCACGGCCTTCGCCCAGGCCTACCGCGAACGGGCGCGGAGGGTCGACTTCGGCGACATCCCTGCCCGGGCCATCGACATCGTCGGCACCGGTGGCGACCGCTCCGGCAGCTTCAACATCTCCTCCGCCAGCTCGCTGATCGTCGCCGCCGCCGGCGTGCCGGTGCTCAAGCACGGCAACCGTTCCATCACGTCCAAGTCCGGCAGCGCCGATTTCCTCGCCGGTCTCGGCGTCGCCTTGGAGGCGACCGACGACCAGCTGCGCCGCGCCTTGCGCGAGGCCGGCTTCTGCTACCTCTACGCGCCCGCTTTCCACCCGGCCTTCAAGGCGGTGCTGGGTGTCCGCAAGCGCCTCGCGGAGCAGGGCCACAAGACGCTCTTCAACGTGCTCGGGCCGCTCATCAACCCGGCGCGGCCCGCGGCGATGATGGTCGGCGTGTACGATGAGCGCTGGGTGGCGCCGATGGCCGCCGCGCTCGGCGAGCTCGGCGTGCGCCGCGGCCTGGTGGTGCATGGTCGCGCGGGCGGCGGGATGGACGAGCTCACGACGGCCGGCGAGACGCGGGTCCGCGGGTGCGGCGAACTCGCCGCCGTCGACGGCGTCTGGTTGCCCGGCGACTTCGGTTTCCAGACCTGCCCGGTCGCCGACCTGCGCGGCGGCTCCCCGGAGGAGAACCTCGCGCTTTTCTCCGACCTCCTGGTCGGCGCGGTGCCCGCTGGTCTGCTCGACACGCTATGCCTCAGCGCCGGCGCGGCCCTTTGGGTGGCGGGCCGGGCGCCGGATCCGGGCGCGGGCGCCGTCCGGGCGCGGCAGATCGTCCTCGGCGGCGAATTGCGCGAGCAGGCCCGGCGCTTGCGCGAGGCTTATCGCGAGGGCTGAAGCGCCGTGAGGATCAGCGCGACGGTCCGCTCGGTCGCGCCGCGGTTGGCATGATGCCAGTCGGCCCCGTGGCGACCGGTCGCGAGCCGACGACCTTCGTCGGCGCAGAGCTCGGCGATCCGCGCTTCGAGCATCGCCGCATCCTCGACACGGAAGGCGGCCTGCGCCTTTTCAAGGCCCCGGCAGATATCGCGGAAGTTCGTCATGCGCGGACCATACACGATGGGCACGCCCGCGGCCGCGCATTCGACAGGGGTCTGGCCGCCTTCGTGCGGCGGGAGGCTCTTGCCGCAGAACGCGAGGTCGGCCGCGCGGGTGAGCCGGCGCAGCTCGCCGGTGGTGTCGGCGAGGTGGATGATCGTCCCGGCGGGAGCCACCGCGCCGCCGGAGGAACGCTGATGCCAGGCCAGGCCGCTGGCGCTGGCCTCGGCCGCGACTTCCGCGCGTCGCTCGGAGTGGCGGGGGACGAGCAGCAGGCGGACGTCGGCGCCGGCGGCGCGGAGCTGGCGGACGCTGCGGATCAGCCGGGTCTCCTCGCCGGGCCAGGTGGAGGAGCCGAGCAGGACCAAGGTCCGCGGGTCGGCGCCGAAGCCGAGGTCGGCCCGGAGTTGCGCGCGCTCCGCGGCGGGCATGGGCGCGTCGGCGGCGACGTCGAACTTCAGGTTGCCCGTCGTCTCGGCGGCGAAACCGAGCTCGCGGAAGCGGCGGGCGTCCTCCTCGCTGCCGGCGGCGATCCACCGGAAGTGCGCGAGCACGTAGGCGGAGAGTCGGCGGAACTTCGCATGTCGGCGGAAGGAACGGTCGGAGAGGCGGGCGTTGATGAGGAAGGCCGGCACCCCGCGGGATCGGGCTTGCGCGAGGTGCTCGGGCCAGAGCTCGCCTTCGACGAGGATCACGGCATCCGGTCGAATCCGCCGCCAGGCGAGCGCACTGCAGGGCCAGAGGTCGGCGGGGAAGAGGCCGATGCGGGCGGCGACGTCGGCGTAGCGTTCGCGGGCCAGGCGGTAGCCGGTGCTCGTGGTCGTGGTCAGCACGAGTTCGATCTTGCCGCTGGCCTGCAGCTGGCGGAGCAGGGGGCCGATGGCCTCGATTTCCCCGACCGAGACGGCTTGAATCCAGACCCGGCTGCGGCCCGGGGTCTTGGGGGGCATTTCCGGGAAAAAGCCCAGCCTTTGTGCGAAGCCGGCGCCATACCCGCCCCGTCGTAGCATCCGCCACACATAGTAAGGCAGGGCCAGCAGGAGCAGGGGAGGGAAGAGAATCCGGTAGGCCCAGGACATCGTCAGCCCGACCCTGCCGAGGGCATGCGAGGCTGTCAGTTCCAAAGGAGCCTCTTTTTGCCGATTTTCCCGCTTGCACGGGAGCCCCGGGGGTGTTTGAACCAACTTTCCACCGTTTGGAGCGACCGCCGATCGCTTCGGACATCCCAACCAAAACCCAGTCAGCTACCTAAGATCCAAAGTCCCCTCCTTCGGCAGGAATCGGGATACGGAGCCAAAAAACATGAACATCACCGTTAAAGACCTCCTCGACGCCGGCGTCCACTTCGGCCACCAGACGCGTCGCTGGAATCCCCGCAGCCGTCCGTACATCTTCGACCACCGCAACGGCGTGTCGATCATCGACCTCGAGAAGACGCACGCGTGCCTCGCCGCCGCGGCCGCCTACGTCGAGGAAGCCGCCGCGAAGGGCAAGGAAGTGCTCTTCGTCGCCACCAAGCCCCAGGCCCAGGAAGTCGTGCGCCAGGCCGCCAAGTCGACCGGCATGCCCTTCGCCGTGAACCGCTGGCTCGGCGGTACGCTCACCAACTTCGCCACCATCAAGCGCTCGCTCGACAAGTACCGCAACTACCTCCGCATGGAGCAGGACGGCTCGCTCCTGAAGATGCACAAGAAGGAAGGCGCCGCCGTCCGTCGCGAGATGTCCCGCATGCAGCGCAACTTCGAGGGTCTCCTCGAGTACCGCGAGCTGCCCGCCGCGATGATCGTCGTCGACACCAAGCTCGAGGAGATCGCCGTCAACGAGGCCAACCGCCTCAAGATCCCGGTGATCGGCCTCTGCGACTCCAACTCCGACCCGACCCTCCTGCAGTTCCCGATCCCGGGCAACGACGACGCCGCCAAGTCCATCCGCCTCGTGGTGGAGGTGCTGACCCAGGCCGTCCAGGCCGGTCTCGCCCGCCGCAAGGTCGAGCGCGACCCGCGCAAGACCGTCACCCCGGTCGCCCGCCAGGACGCCGGCGACTCCGCCCAGCCGGAGGTCAACATCTCCAAGGAACTGCTCGACGCGAGCAGCGAACCGGCCGCCGAGGAAGGCGCCGCCGGCAAGCCCGTCCGCGCCCGCAAGACCACCAAGTAAGCGCCATGTCCGCCATCACCGCCCAGACGGTCAACGACCTGCGCCAGCGCACCGGCGCGGGCCTCATGGACTGCAAGAAGGCCCTCACCGAAGCCAACGGCGACATGGAGAAGGCCGTCGAGATTCTCCGCATCAAGGGCGTCGCGACCCGCAACAAGAAGGCCGACCGCAAGGCTTCCGAAGGCATCCTGGCCGTCCAGGTCGCCGCCGACGGCCGCTCCGCGACGCTGCTTGAGCTCAACTGCGAGACCGACTTCGTCGCCAAGAACGAGGCCTTCGTGGCCCTCGCCAAGGACCTCGTCGGCCAGGCCGCCGCCAAGGGCGTCGAGAACCTTCTCGACCAGCCCTACCACGCCGACGCCTCCCGCAAGGTGAACGACTACCTCAACGATCAGGTCACGAAGATCGGCGAGAACCTCAAGGTCTCCCGCGCCCTCAAGTTCGAGGCCAACGGCGTCGGCCGCGTCTCGGCTTACGTCCATACCGGCGCCAAGATCGCCGTCCTCCTCGAACTGGGCCTCAAGTCCCAGGCCGCCGCCGCCCACGCCGACGTCGCCGACCTCGCCCGCCAGCTGGCGATGCAGGTCGTCGCGAACAACGCGCGCTTCGTCCGTCGCGACGACGTGTCGGCCGACGTCGTCGCCAAGGAGAAGGAGATCGCCCTCGAGTTCACGAAGTCCGAGGCCGACAAGGCCATCGACGAGGCCAAGCGCGTCGTCGAGGACTACCGCGGTCAGCTCATCGAGCAGAAGGCCGCCAACAACGCCGAGGCCATCGCCGAGCTCGAGAAGCGCATCGTCGTCTCCGAGAAGCAGGTGATCGCCGCGGAGTCCCGCAAGAAGGGCCAGCTCTCGAACATCGAGAAGATCGTCGCCGGCCGCGTCGACAAGTTCTTCGCCGAGGCCTGCCTGCTCGAGCAGTCGTTCTTCCGCGATCCCGACAAGAAGGTCTCCGATCTCCTGACCGAGGCCAAGGCCAAGGTCGGCGAGGAAGTCTCGATCGTCCGCTTCGTCCGCTTCCAGGTGGGCGAGACGGCCGCCGAGTAAGCCTCCGCAAGCCCGTTCCCGGGCCGGCTTCCGCGAGGAGGCCGGCCCTTTGCTTTACAGGGGCCGCGGACGGGGCTAGTCTGCGGCATGCGCTTCCGTCACGACCTCTTCCTGCGCTGCGCGCGGGGCCGTTGTCCCGACTGCGGCGCCCCGGAGCAACTGACGGGGCTGGCGACGATCCGCGACCGCTGCGCCGCCTGCGGGATGGTGCTGCGCCGCCGGGAAGGTTTCTTCCTCGGGGCGATGGTCTGGAACTACGGGCTTACGGCCTTCGGTCTCCTGCCGGTCCTGCTCGTCCTGCGCGCCTATGACTGGATCGGCTTCGCCGCGGCGGTCTGGTTCGCGGTCGCCGTCATCCTGCTGGTGCCTTGGCTGATCCATGGGCTCGCCTGGCGGCTCTGGCTGGGCACCTACTACGGTTTCCTGCCCGACCAGCTACCGTCGTCGGGACGTCGCCTCGACGACTGAACGGTCAGTTCCGGCGCGCCGCCATGCGGCGGACCAGCTCGACGAGGAAGGCGGTGTCGCCGCGCGTGCCTTGCAGCAGGCCGATGGCTTCCGTGGTCAGCGCCGCCACGCGCGCCTGCGCCGCCGGCACGCCGAAGAGCCCCGCGTACGTCAGCTTGTTGTTCTGGGCGTCGGCCCCGACGGGCTTGCCCATCTGGACGGAGTCGGAGGTCAGGTCGAGCAGGTCATCGACCAGCTGGAAGGCGATGCCGGCGGAACGTCCGGCGCGGCGGAACGCCTCGACCTCGGCGCTCGCGGCGCCGCCGACGAGCGCGCCCATCGCGAACGAGGCGCTCAGCATCGCGGCGGTCTTGCCGCGCAGGATGAACTCGAGACGATCGGGGTCGGCCCCGGCGGCGAGCCCGCCCATGTCCTCGGTCTGGCCGCCGACGAGCAGGCTCGGGCCGGCCGTCACGGCGAGCTCGAGCGTCAGTTCGCGGAGTAGGGCGGGTCGGTCGCCGTAGCCGCGGGCGAGGAGCTCGAACGCCAACGGGATGAGCGCGTCACCCGCGAGCAAGGCGGTCGCCTCGTCGAACGCCTTGTGGCAGGAAGGTCGGCCGCGACGTAGGTCGGCGTCGTCCATGCACGGCAGGTCGTCATGGATCAGGGAGTACGTGTGGATGCACTCGAGCGCGACGGCGGCGGCGCGGGCGTCGCCGGCCGGGTCGAAGGCGCGCGCCGCCGCCAGGGCGATCACGGGCCGGAGGCGTTTGCCGCCGGCCTCCAGCGAGTGGCGCATCGCGGCGTGGAGCCGGGCGGGGCGCGCGTCCGCGGGCGGGGTCAGGGCACGGAGGGCCGTCTCCACCTCGCCGATCAGGCCTGCGTGGAGGGACTCGAACCGGGCGCCATCCATGGGCTTACTCCTCGGTTGCGCCGAGGCGGAAGAACGTCGCCGTGCGGCCGACGCTGCCGATGACCTCGCTGTCCGTGAGTTTCGCCAGTTCCTGCGCCTGGGCGTCCATGGCCTCGCGGTCGGCGGTGAAGCGGACCTTCACGAGGTCCGCGTTGCGGAAGGCGTCGTTGAGCAGCTTGGCGATCCCCGCGTTCACGCCGGCCTTGCCGACGAAGACCTTCGGGTCGAGGGTCTGGGCCAGGCTGCGGAGCTTGCCGCGTTCCGCGCCGGTCAGGCTGGGTTTGTCCTCGGGACCATGTTCCATGGGCCTATTTCCGTTTTGCGGGGCAGGGGAGTCAATGGACTAATGGTCCCGCTTGCCGCTTGCCCCGCCTTCCGCGGGGACTTGAATACGGCATGCTCCTGCAGAACCACGCCTTTTTCGTCCGCGAGCAAGTGGCGGTCCTCCGCTTCGCCGATGCCTACGACCTCCTTCATCCGGTCTCGGGTCAGCGCATCGGCCTCGCCGCGGAAAAGCCCCGGCTGAAGTGGCTGCGCCTGATCGTGAAGAAGCAGGCCTTGCCCACCGAAATCGTCGTGCTGGAGGACGATCAGCAGACCGTCGCCCTCCGTCTCGAGAAGGGCTGGTCCTTCTTCACGTCCCGGCTCGCGGTGTTCGACGCCCAGGGACGGAAACTGGGTTGCCTGCGCAACAAGCTTTTCTCCCTGTCCGGCAAACTCCTGGTCGAGGACCCGGAGGGGCGGTCGATCGGCGAGTTCAGCGGCGGTGTCTTCAGCTGGACCCGCCAGCTCAAGGACCCGGCTGGGATCGTCATCGGCACGATGGACAAAAAGTGGGCCGGGCTGGGCAAGGAGCTCTTCACCTCGGCCGATAATTACCACCTGGAGGTCGCCCCGGCGTTCGCCGGGCAGCCGGACAAGGTCGCCCTGCTACTGGCGGCCTGCCTGGCTTACGACGTCATTTTTGCCGAAAACTAGACGTTTCGGGCCTGTGAATAACTTGGCCGGACAGGGCTTTCCGGCTTGCCTGCCCCCGGGCCGCCTGTCATTTCCAAGGTTCACTTCGTTAGGGAGAGGGGTGGAGCCCTTCTCACGCTGGTCGGTAGGCGAAAGCCTATTCCAGACGGAGCGCCCGGCCTTTCGGCGGGGCCTCGGGGATTTCCCCCAAGTCGGCCAAACCAAACCCAAACTAACCCAATAACAGCCATGTCGATCGACAAGTCGGATATCATCAAGAAGCACCAGCAGGACGCCAAGGACACCGGCTCCCCGGAAGTCCAGGTCGCGCTCATCACCGCCCGCGTCAACCACCTCACCGACCACCTTCGCACGCACCGCAAGGACTTCCACTCGCGTCGCGGTCTCATCATGCTGACGAACCGCCGCCGCAAGCTGCTGTCCTACCTCAAGTCGACCGACCTGGACCGCTACAACGCGCTGATCGCGAAGCTCAACCTGCGCAAGTGACCGCCGCCTCCGGGCGTCTCGGTTCCCCAGACGTCCCGGCCTAGCGCCGGGACGTCCGCTTTTCCCACCCAACCAAAAACCCGCCGGGCACACCGCCTGGCACAACACCCAACATACCATGAAACAGAAACACTCGGTGACCATCGAAGAACTCGGTATCACCATCAGCACCGGCTCCATCGCCCGTCTCGCCAACGGCGCCGTCACCATCAGCAAGGGAGAGACCACGCTCTTCGTGTCGGCCACCGCCGCCGAGGATCTCCGTTCCCCCGACCAGGACTTCTTCCCCTGACCGTCGACTACCGCGAGAAGTTCGCCGCCGCCGGCCGCTTCCCGGGCAGCTACTTTCGCCGCGAAGGCAAGCCCTCCGACAAGGAGATCCTGACCTCCCGCCTCTGCGACCGCCCGCTGCGCCCGCTCTTCCCCGAAGGCTTCCTCAATGAAGTCCAGGTGATCGGCCTGCTGCTCTCGGCCGACCAGATCAACGACTCCGACATCCTCATGGTGAACGGCGCCTCCGCCGCGCTCCTCTGCTCCGACATCCCGTGGAACGGCCCGATCGCCGGCGTCCGCGTCGGCCGCATCGAGGGTCGCTTCGTCATCAACCCCACCCACGAGGAGCAGTACAACTCCGACCTCGATCTGATCTACGTCGGCAACGAGAACGACATGATGATGATCGAAGGCTCCGCCGACCAGCTGCCCGAGGCCGACTTCATCGCCGCCTTGGAGTACGCCCAAAAGGCCATCCAGCCGATCATCGCCGCCCAGCGCAAGCTCGCCGCGATGTACTCCAAGACCAAGCGCGTCTTCCCGCTCGTCGTCTGCGAACCGAAGGCCCTCGCCATCTGCGAGCGCGTCGCCGGCGAAGGCGACCAGCTGAAGAAGGCGATCTTCCTCGCCTCCAAGAAGGAGCGCGGCGACGCCGTCAAGGCCGTGGTTGAGAAGGCCAAGGCCGCCTGCAAGGCCGAGCTCGGCGACGTCTTCGACGCCCGCCAGATCAAGATGGCCTTCGAGAAACTCCAGGAGAAGGTCTACCGCAACGCCATCATCCAGACCGGCGAGCGCGCCGACGGCCGCACGCCGAAGGACCTGCGCCCGATCTCCTGCGAGGTCGACGTGCTCCCGCGCGTCCATGGTTCGTCGCTCTTCCAGCGCGGCGAGACCCAGGGTCTCGTGCTCGCCACCCTCGGCACCTCCAAGGACGCCCAGGAAGTCGACGCCATCACCGGCGGCCCCAGCAAGCGCTCCTTCCTCCTGCACTACAACTTCCCGCCCTTCTCGGTGGGTGAGACCGGTCGTTTCGGCATGACCTCCCGCCGCGAGACCGGCCACGGCAACCTCGCCGAGCGCTCGCTGCTCTCCGTCCTCCCGTCCGAGCAGGACTTCCCGTACTCCATCCGCCTCGTCTCCGAGATCATGGAGTCCAACGGCTCCACCTCGATGGCGTCCGTCTGCGGCGGCACCCTCGCCCTCCTCGACGCCGGCGTGCCCATCAAGGCCCCGGTGGCCGGCATCTCCTGCGGCCTCGTGACCGAGGACGCCGCGGGCAAGATCGTGAAGCACCGCGTGCTGACCGACATCATCGGCGCCGAGGACCACTACGGCGACATGGACTTCAAGATCTGCGGCACGCGCGAAGGCATCACCGCCTTCCAGCTCGACCTCAAGATCCACGGCCTGCCGATCGCCATCGCCAAGGAGGCCATCGCCCAGAACAAGGTCACCCGCGACCATATCCTGGACATCATGGCCAAGACCATGCCGGCGACCCGTCCCGAGCTGAAGCCCTGCGCCCCCCGCACCCACCGCATCAAGATCCCGTCCGACAAGATCGGCGCGCTCATCGGCCCGGGCGGCAAGAACATCAAGCGCATCACCGAGTACACCGGCTGCCAGCTCGACATCGACCAGGACGACTCCGGCTGGGTCACGATCTTCGCGACCGACGGCGAGTCCCTCGCCCGCGCGGTCAACGAGGTCAACCTCCTCTCGGCCCAGATCGAGATCAACAAGACCTACAAGGGCGTCGTCCGCTCCGTGAAGGAATTCGGCGCCTTCGTCGAATGCCTCCCCGGCCAGGAAGGCCTCGTGCACGTCTCCGAGCTCGCCGACCACCGCGTCGAGCGCGTCGAGGACATCTGCAAGCTCGGCGACGAGATCATCGTCAAGTGCGTCGGCATCGACGACAAGGGCCGCGTGCGCCTCTCGCGCCGCGCCGCCATCGCCGAGAAGGAAGGTCGCGAGTACGCCCCCGCCCCGAAGCCGATGGACCGCCCCCGCGGCGACCGTCCGGAACGCGGCGAGCGCCGTCCCTTCCGCGAACGCGGCGGTGACAGCGAAGGCGGCCAGGGCTGACCCCGGCCCATCTCCGCATCAAGCCCCGGCTCATCCCCGGGGCTTTTTTGTGCCCGCCGGCGGGGGCTTACTTCGCGGGCTTGTCCGTCGCGGTGACGCGATCAAACCAAGCCCGGGCCGCCGCCGTCGCCGGCCCGTCGCGGAGCGGCCAGCGATCGTTGTGCGGGTGCTTGACGGCTTCGTTCGGAAACCTGCCGTAGAGCGCCGTCATGTCGACCGTCAGGTAATCGACGTTTTGCGGGACGATGGGCGCGACGAAATCCCGGGTCTGCTCGCCGGGGTGGCCCTGGCTGATCAGGACGGGTCGGCCTTTCAGGCGACCCAGCCGGACGGCGGCTTCCCCGCGGTAGCGGGCCAGCGGGGCGCCCCAGGGTGCGCTCCAGGCCTGCACGCCGTCGAAATGGTCGTGGGCCCAGAGGCCGCACCAGAGCCCGGCGATCTCGTCGTCATGCAGGCCGAGGAAAGAGACGCCGATGGCGCCGCGCGAGAAGCCGCAGAGCACGACCCGCTTCGCGTCGCCGCCGAACTCGGCGCAGATCCGGGGGAGGTTGGTCTTGGCGTAGCCGACGGTCGCTTCGACGTCGCCCCACCAGGTCACCTCGTTCTTGCGCCGATCCTTGGCGACGTAGGGCAGGACGACCCAGAGGGCCCGGCCCCGCGCCACGCCGTAGCCGAGCGCGGCCCCTTCGACCTCGCCGGTCGAACCCGAGGTCGGGAAATAGTTGCCGGTGTACTCGGCGATGACCGGCCAGCTCTGGCCGCGGGCCTTCCAATCCGGGGTCCAGTCAGCGGGGAGGGTGAGAAGATGGCGCACTTGCGTGCCGGCGTATTCCGGCGCGGTGAGCGCGACGCGACGCCCGGCCGCGGGCGGACCCTCCGCCAGCGGAGGCAAGGGTAGGTCGGCGGCGAGGAGCGCCGGCAGGGTGCCGAGGATGAGACAGACGGCCTTCATGCGCGGAGTCAGCGGCCGTCGTCCTCGACCACCTGGGTGCGGGTCCACAGGTCATGCCAGGCGCGCCGGTCCTTCCGGAAAAGCGGGACGTGCGCGTTGACGATCCCGAGCAGGGTGAAGAGCGGGTTCGGCAGGCAGAGGAAGGCCGTTTTCCAGGCCGAGCGCAGCAGGGCCGGCAAGAAGCCCGGGGCTTCGCCCGTCGTGATGTCGATGGAGCGGAGGTGGAAGATCCGCTTGCCGAGGGTGCGGCCCTGGCCGAGCCATTCCTGGGCGGTGAGCGCCCCGCCGACCACGCAGAACGAGACCGTGCCGAGGAAGCCGAGCCAGAGCGCGTACGCTTGGAGCGTCGCCTCGGGCGGGTGGAGGGCCAGGTCCCACAGCGCGGCCGTGGAGCCCGTTCGTTGGGACTGCAGCGAAAGGGTCTGCAGCTGGTCGTAGAACGTGCCGACCGTCGTGAGCGCGGTCTGTTCGTCCGGCCCCGCGAGCCGGACCGCCAACCACCAGCTCAGCACGAGCAGCGGGAGGACGTCGGCCAACGCCGCGAAGGTCCGCCACCAGAGACCGGCGGGGACGGGCGGGAGGGGCGGCGGGCGCTCAGCCACGCTGGCGCGCGCAGGCGTCGAGCGTGTTCTTCATCAGCATGGCCACCGTCATCGGTCCGACGCCGCCGGGGACGGGCGTGATGGCCTCGCAGGCCGGCGCCACCGCGTCGAAGTCGACATCGCCCACGATGCGGTAGCCGGTCTTCTTGGTGGCGTCGGGGACGCGGTTGATGCCCACGTCGATGACCACGGCGCCGGGCTTGACCATGTCGGCCGTGATGAAGCGGGGTTTGCCGATCGCGGCGACCACGATGTCGGCCTGGCGAACGATCCCGGCCAGGTCCTTGGTGCGCGAATGGGCGATGGTCACCGTGCAGTCACAGCCTTTGGCGAGGAGCAGGGCGGCCGCCGGTTTGCCTACGATGAGGGAGCGGCCGACGACCACGGCGTGCTTGCCGGCGGTCTCGACGCCGGAGCGGCGCAGGAGCTCGATCACGCCGGCGGGGGTGCAGGCCGCGAAGGCGCCGGGCAGCTCCTGCACGAGGCGGCCGATGCTCTGGGTGCCGAAGCCGTCGACGTCCTTGTCAGGCGACACGCGGTTGAAGACCTCGGTCTCGGGCAGGTGCTTCGGCAGCGGGGCCTGGATCAGGATGCCATGGACCGAGGCGTCGGCGTTGAGGGCGTCGAGGTGGCGGAAGAGCTCCTCCTTGGTGACCGTCGCGGGGAACAGCCGCAGGCTGGCCTTCATCCCGACCTCGGCGGCGGTCTTCTGCTTCTTGGTGACGTAGGAGACCGAGGCCGGGTCGTCGCCGACGCGGACGAAGGCGACGTGCGGGACGACCGGGGCGAGCTGGGCGACGCGGGCCTTGACTTCGGCAAGGACCTGCTGGGCGATGGCGTTTCCGTCGATAAGGCGCATGGGCCTAGTAGGACGAACCCGGGCCCGAGGGCGAGAAAAAGTCCGTCCGCCGGTCGCCGCGTGATTGTCTCGCCCTGCGGGCGGAAAGGCCCCAAGGGTAGGGCGTGCCCGACGAAGGACCCATGCGCATCCACAAGTTCCTCGCCCAGGCGGGGGTCTGCTCCCGCCGGGAGGCGGAGCGTCTGGTCGCGGGGGGTGAGGTCTTCATCAACGGCAAGGTCGCGGTCACCGGCCAGCCCGTCGATCCCGCCGTCGACGTGGTCAAGTGCCGGGGGCAGCACATCAAGCCGCTCGCCCGGACCGTCGTGCTGATGATGAACAAGCCGCGCGGCTTCCTCTGCACCAATGACGATTCCCATGGCGGCCAGACGGTTTTCGACATGGTGCCCCCGGAGTATCGCCCGCTGCGTCTCTTCTGCGTCGGTCGCCTCGACAAAGATTCCGAAGGGCTGCTGCTCCTGACGAACGACGGCGCGCTTGCGAACAAGGTCATGCACCCCTCCGGCGGCATCATCAAGCGCTACGAGATCACCTTGAACCGTGACTACGACCCGACCCTGACGCCCCGTCTCCTGAAGGGCGCCGTCGAGGAAGGGGAGATGCTGCGCTTCAAGAAAGTCATCCGCCATCCGGATGACCCGACCCGTCTGGAGATCCACCTCGACCAGGGACGCAAGCGCGAGATCCGCCGTCTGCTCGAGATCTTCGGCTTCCATGTGAAGGTCCTGCGCCGGTTCCAGATCGGCGGCTTGGTGCTCCGGAAGATGCCCCTCGGGGATTGCCGACCGCTGAGCCGCAAGGAAATCGACGAGATTTTCGGGGCTTGAAGCCCGGCAGGCGGGTTCATCCCGCTTGCCAGCCGTCGGTTTTGGGTTCGAATGGTAGCACCCCCATGAGCCGCCTCCGTCTCCTCGCCCTCCTGAGCCTGCTGCCGCTGGCCACCTCGGCCGCGCCCAACTCCCAGATGAAGCTGACCTGGTCGGAGGAGTTCAACGGACCCGAGATCGATGCGACCAAATGGAACGCCCACAACTCCGTGACGATCAAGGACGGGAAGGCCAACCTGAATCTCCTGCCCGGCAAGGAACCCGGCCTCTGGACCAGCAGCACCCTGAACTCGGCCCGCAAGTTCAGCCAGGTCAACGGGTATTTCGAGGCCTCCGTCCGCATGTTGCAGACGAACGGCCGTTCGGGTCGTTTCGAGGTGCGTAACACCAGCCTCGACGAACCGCCGTCGGCCCGGCTCTTCTTCGACGGCTGGGGCGACGACCGCATCGTCCCCGGCGCGCAGGTGGCCGACAGCACCGGGCTCCGCATGCTTAAACCGGTGAAGCACGGGATCGATTTCGACGGCGGTGCCTCCTACAAGAAGTTCCATACCTACGGCGTCCACTGGACCCCGAAGTACTTCGAGTGGTATGTCGACGGGAAGAAGGTCCATCGCCTCGAGCGCCCGACCCCGACCACCCCGATGTACGTCGAGTTCTGCCACCACACGGCCGAGGGCGGCAAGGTGAAGGACTTCATGGACCCGACGAATAGCCCCGAGCCGCTGCAGATCGACTGGGTCAAGGTCTGGAAGTGAGCCTTTCTCCCGCCATGCGTCGTCTCCTCTGCTGTCTCCTCCCGCTCGCGGTCGTCGCGGCCGATCCCACGGCCAAGCTCAAGCTCGCCTTCTCGGAAGAGTTCGACGGCGCCGCGCTGGATACCTCCAAATGGACCATGGAGGGCAACGCCCAGGCGGCCGCTCTGAAGGGGGGTAAGCTCGTGTTGTCCCTGATCGACCGGCCCGACGGCTGGCAGGGCACCGCGATCAGCACACGCGACAAGTTCACCCAGGCTTTCGGTTACTTCGAGGCCTCGATCCGCTTCAACGCCATTCGCGGGCACCATGGCGCGTTCCTGGTGCGCAACAAGATGACCACCGAGCCGCCGGCTGCCTCGCTGCTTTTCGAGTGCTTCGGCGAGGACCGGTTGGTACCCTGGGCCCGGATCGCCGATAACAAGGGGCTGCGCGAACTCAAGCCCGTCAAGACGGACCTGACGCTCCGGGCCAACCAGACCTTCAAGAGTTTCAACACCTACGGCTTCGCCTGGACCGAGAAGGCCTACGGGTGGTACTTCAATGGCAAACTAGTCCATAAGTTGGACAAGCCCGAGGTCCAGGAGCCCATGCACGTCTACCTGGGCAACTGGGTCGGCGATTCCGAGCGCAAGAACCTCGTGCCCGGCAAGCTGCCCGACGACGTCGAGGTCGACTGGGTCAAGGTCTGGAAGTAGCCCGCGGCCAAAAGAGGGTTGCCAACGCCGCAGGGTGCCCATCCTGCGGTCATTCCTCCCGCCGTGGCCTACGACAAGAACAACCCTTTCCCCGCCCGCCTGGTCGACCGTCGTCGCCTGAGCTCGCCCGCCAGCCAGAAAGACACCCGGCATTTCTCGGTGTCCCTCGCCGGTAGCGGTCTCACCTATAAGTGCGGTGATTCCCTGGGCGTCTTCCCGACGAACAACCCCGCGGCCGTCGCGGCCTTGCTGCGGGCCGCCGGCTTCACGGGCGACGAAGCCGTCACCATTCCCAAGGACCCCGCGCCGATCGCGCTCCGCGAGGCGTGGGCGAAGCGCGTGGCGCTGAACGGACCGACCTACAAGTTCGTGCAGCTCCTCCACGATCGCGCGACCGCGGCGGACCAGAAGGAAGCCTTGGCCGCCCGCCTTGCCGAGGCCGACCCGGAGAAGAAGAAGGCCTGGCTCGAGCAGCGCGAGTTCGTCGACCTCTTCGAGGAGTTCCCGTCCGCCCGTCCCTCCGCCCAGGAGGTCGTCGAGCTGCAGCGCAAGCTGATGCCGCGCCTTTACTCGATCTCCTCGGCTCCGTCGCGTTACCCCGACGAGATCCACCTGACCGTCGCGGTCGTCCGCTACGAGACCAACGGACGTCCGCGCGAAGGCGTCTGCTCGACTTACCTCGCCGACCGCGCCCGGATGGAGCAGCCTGACCTGCCGATCTTCGTCGCCGAGTCGCATTTCGGCCTGCCGGCCGACGACAACGTCCCCGTCATCATGGTCGGCCCCGGCACCGGCGTCGCCCCGTTCCGCAGTTTCGTGATGGATCGCGCCACCCGTGGCGCCAAGGGGCCGAACTGGCTCTTCTTCGGCGACCAGCGCAAGGAGCACGACTTCCTCTACGCCGATGAGTGGGCCGCCTATCTCGCGTCGGGCGCGCTGACACGCCTCGACACCGCCTTCTCGCGCGACCAGGCCGCCAAGGTCTACGTGCAGGACCGCATGCGCGAGAACGCCGCCGAACTCTGGCAGTGGCTCCAACAAGGCGCCTATTTCTATGTCTGCGGCGACGCCAAGCGCATGGCCAAGGATGTCGACGCCGCGCTGCACGCCCTCGTGTCCGAGCAGGGCGGGATGACGCCCGAGGCCGCCGTCGAGTGGGTCAAGCAGTTCAAGAAGGACGGCCGCTACCAGCGCGACGTCTACTGAGTTCCGGAGGGTGGGGCAGGGGGTCCCGGCGGGGTATTAGCCACTTGCCAGCAGGCCGGTTTCCTTGCACATAAGCCCCCGATGCATCTCACGCACACTCCTCGCGTCGCCCTTGTCACCGGTGCCGGTCGCGGCATCGGCAAGGCCATCGCGGAACGCCTCGCTTCCCACGGTCACACCGTGCTCTGCGTCTCCAAGTCGGACACCTGCGTCGCGGTCGCCAACGACATCGTCGCCAAGGGGCAGAAAGCCAAGGCCTACCAGGTCGACGTCTCCGACGCCGCCGCGGTCGCGAAGGCCTGCGAGCAGATCGTCGCCGAGTTCGGCGCCGTCGAGATCCTCGTCAACAACGCCGGCATCACCCGCGACAAGCTGGTCATGGCCATGTCCGAGCAGGACTGGAACGACGTCCTCTCCACCAATCTCTCGTCCGCCTTCTACTGGACCAAGGGTCTCGTGCGCCCGATGACCAAGAAGCGCTGGGGCCGCATCATCAGCATCTCCTCGGTCACCGGGGTCCAGGGTAACGCCGGCCAGGCCAACTACGCCGCCGCCAAGGCCGGTCTCCATGGCCTCACCATGACCCTCGCCCGCGAGCTGGCCGGTCGGAGCATCACCGCCAACGCGGTGGCCCCTGGCTTCATCACGACCGACATGACCGGGGAGCTTTCCGAGGACATCAAACAGAAGATCCTCGGGGTCATCCCCCTCGGCCGTTTTGGCTCGGTCAATGATATCGCGGCCATGGTGGATTTCCTCGCTTCCGAGGAGGGTGGCTACATCACCGGGCAGGTCTTTTCGGTTGACGGTGGCATGGCTATCTGACACCCAGAAACCAACAAAAACCCTTTCTTATGCCCGAAAACATCGAACAGCGCGTCAAGGACATCATCGTCAAGCAGCTTGGGGTCAACCTCGAGCAGCTCACCCCCACGGCCGGCTTCCAGACCGACCTCAAGGCCGACTCCCTTGACCTGGTGGAAATGATCATGGCTTTCGAGGACGAGTTCGGCATCGCCTCCATCCCGGAAGACAAGGCCGCCTCGATGAAGACCGTCGGCGACGCCGTCGAGTACATCAAGGCCAACGCCACCAAGTAACCTTCCCGGGTCCCCCGGGGCCCGACCCGTGAGCTCCGCCCATCCGACCCGTCGCGTCGTCGTCACCGGCATCGGTTGCCTGTCGGCGCTTGGCCACGATACCGAGGCCTTCTGGGACGCCCTGACCAAGGGCCGTTCCGGTATCGCCCGTATCACGCGTTTCGACCCGACGGATTTCCCGTCCAAGGTCGGGGCCGAGGTGCGCGATTTCGATCCGGGCAAGTTCATGGACCCGAAGGAGGCCAAGCGCAACGACCGCTACACGCAGTACGCCGTCGCCGCCTCCCGGATGGCCGTCAACGACGCCAAGCTGGACGTCACCAAGGTCGATTCGGAGCGCTTCGGCGTGATCATCGGCTCCGGCATCGGCGGCATGGAGACCATCGAGAACCAGGCCCGCATCCTCATCGAGCGTGGTCCGTCCCGCGTCTCTCCCTTCACGATCCCGTCGCTCATCGCCAACATCGCCTCCGGCGTCGTGGCCATCGAGTTCCAGGCCAAGTCCGTCAACTTCGGCGTCGTCTCCGCCTGCGCTTCCGGCTCCCATGCCCTCGGCGAGGCGCTGCGTCACATCCGCGACGGTCACGCCGACATCATGCTCTCCGGCGGTTCCGAAGCCGCGATCACGCGTCTCGGCTACGCCGGCTTCTGCAACATGAAGGCGATGTCCACCGACTTCAACGACACGCCCGAGAAGGCCTCGCGTCCGTTCGATAAGCTGCGCGATGGTTTCGTCATGGGCGAAGGCGCCGGCGTCCTCGTCATCGAGACCCTCGAGCATGCCCAGGCCCGCGGCGCCCGCATCTATTGCGAGCTCGTCGGCTATGGCGCCACCTGCGACGCCTACCACATCACCGGCCAGGACCAGGAAGGGAAGGGCCTCGCGCTCTGCCTGAACCGAGCCCTCGCCGAAGCCGGCGTGGAGAAGTCCGAGGTCGGCTACATCAACGCCCACGGTACCTCGACCCCGATCAACGACCGTTGCGAGACCCTCGCGATCAAGCGCACCTTCGGTGAGGCCGCCCGCCAGATCTCCATTTCCTCGACCAAGTCGATGACCGGTCACCTCCTCGGCGCCGCCGGCGGCGTGGAGGCGGCCGTCTGCTGTCTCGCGATCCACCACGGCGTCATCCCGCCGACGATCAATTACGAGAACCCGGATCCCGATTGCGACCTGGACTATACCCCGAACGTGGCCCGGAAGCGCCCGGTCAACGTGGCGATCTCGAACAACCTCGGTTTCGGCGGTCACAACGCCTCCTTGGTCTTCAAGCGCCTCTGAGGTCGCCCCCGCGGCGGCTTGGAACTCGGGCGGGTTTCAGGGGTTAATTAGGAATCCCCGCCCCATGCGTCAGCTCACCCTTGCCTGCCTTGTCCTTGTGTCCGTCGGGACCTGGGCCCAGGACGCCGCCCCGGCGCCCGCACCGGCGGCACCGCCCGCGCAGATCAAACTCAAGGCGACGGTCGCGGCTCCGCCCGGACCGGACGGCAAGCCCGGCGATGTCCTTGCCGTGCCCTCGCTGGTCGTCGTGTCGGGTGCGGAGGGCAAGGTCTCCGTCACCGGCCCGTCCAAGCCTCCTGTCCCCGGTCAGCCGCCGGTCCCGCCGACTCAGCTGGAGTTTTCCTTTACCCCCACCTTGCTGCCTACCGGTGAGGTCAGCATCAATCTGCACGCCTCCTTGCCGACCTCCGCCCAGGACAAGGCCGCGTTCGCCCAGGCCCAGCTGCAGGCCATGTCCGAGAAGGAACGCGAGCGTCGCTCCCGTTCCGGACGGGAGCGCAGCGCCGGCGGCAACGGCGTGCCCGTGTTCCACTCCGTGCTGCCCTCCGAGGGATTGTTCTCCCTCGCGGACGACGCCGGTCATCGCCGGTGGATGAAGGTCGGCCAGACCTTCGCCGGCTGGACCCTCGAGGCTTACGATGCCAAGCACCAGGTGCTGACCATCGCGAAGGAGAAATCCCTGCGTGAGCTGACGCTCTACAAGTCCGTCGTGGAGGCCGGGGCCAACGACATCGTCAGCGCCGTCACCGTCCAACCCGGCCAGAACTTCGTCATCGGCAGCGCCAACGGCACCACCATCACGCTGTCCGTGGAGGTCACCAAGCTGCCGGCGGTGACGACCAAGTAAACCTCGGCCCGCGGCTTGCCCCCGGTCGGGCCGCCCTTATCCTACCTGACATGTGGCTACGTCTTTCCGGCAGACTCCTCTCCCTCGCGTGTGTCACCTGGGTTTGCGCGCAGGAAGCCCCGGTGCCGACCCATCTCAAGGTCAAGGCCACCTTCACGCGGGCCGACAAGGACGGGAAGCCGGAGGTGGTCGCCCAGCCCTCCGTCATCACGGTCGACGGCAAGCGGGCCACCATCACCGTCGGCAATGCCGAGGAGGGGGTGCTCCTGTCGGTCATGCCTAAAGTGAACGCCGATGGCACCCTGACCTTGGATGTCGTCACCGAGACGCGCGAGCCGCCCGCGACGCCGCCCCCGACGCCGCCGGCCACGGCTCGTCCTGCCGCCCCCGCCAAGGCCAAGGGCGGCATCCCGCTCTTCCATGGCGTCCTGCCGGCCGACAAACTTTTCTCGATCGAGGATGCCACCGGGGCCCGCAAGTGGCTGCCGCTGGGTCGGAAGGTCGACGGTTGGACGCTCCGGGCTTACGACGAGAAACGTCAGGCGCTCACCCTCACTCGTCTGGGGGAGTCGCGTGAGCTCGTCCTGCATCAGGCGGTGATCGAGGATGCGCCCGTCGCCGGGCCCTCCGTCCGGCGTAGCGAGACGCGCCTGACGTTGCCCAAGGGGCAGAGCGCCAAATTGGGCGCGGGAGGTCAGGAGGTCACGCTCGAGGCGGAGATCCTCGATTTCTCAAAGTGATCAGGCGTCGTACGCTTGTCGCCAGGTCGCGGCCTCGTCCCTGATGCCGTGGCGTGTGAGGGCGGCGGCGATCTCCTCGTGCGTAGGTTCGGTGACGACGTGTCTCGGGTCGCCCGGGAGGTCGGGTCGGACTTGCCGGACGATCGCCCAAGCGGCCCAGGCGCGCCAGCGTTTCTGTTCGGCCCGTTCGCCGCGCACGCGATCGGCGAGGTGCTGGTAATGCACGCGGGCGTTGCCGGTGAAGCCTTCCGCGGGTTGGGCGACCAGCCAGCCGATGGCGCGGTAGGGCAGCGGGTAGGCGAGGACGGCTTCGTCCGCCGGGGAGACGTCGCAATAAAGGGCCCGGTCGACGGCTAAGAGGGCGCGGGCCGGCAGCCCGTCGAGCCAGAGTTGCTGGCCGTACTCCAGGCAGGTCAGGTAGAGCTCCGGCCCCTGGTCATCCCGCCACGCCGCCAGGTCGCGCCAGGACAGCGTCCGGCCGCAGGAAGGCAGGTATGGGCAGGGAACCGGGGCCAAGGGGCGCTCAGGGCTTGGCGTACGGGTTGGTCTGCTTCTCGACGCCCACGCTCGTCTGGCCGCCGTGCCCGGGTAGCAGGACGACGTCGTCCGGCAACGTGTAGATGCGCGTGCGGATGGACCGGAGCAGTTGGTTCCAGTCGCCGTTCGGTAGGTCGGTCCGGCCGACCGAGCCCTTGAAGATCGCATCCCCCGTGAAGGCGATCTTCTGGTCGGCCGCATAGAAGAGGATACTGCCGGGGCAGTGGCCCGGGACATGTCGGATCTCGAACTTATAACCGCAGGCCTCCACGACATCACCGTCGTCCACCCAGCGGTCGACCTTCACCGAGCGGAAGTCGTCGTCGGAGAGCGAGGGGATCATCGATTGGTAGCGGTTGCGGTAGGCTTCGATGTTCTCGATCAGCTGCTGGTCGTCTTTGTGCGCGACGACCTGGGCGCCGGCGGCCGCGAAGTGATGGCCATCGCACATGTGGTCCCAGTGACCGTGGGTGATCAGCAGGTGAGTCAGGTTGAGGCCTTGCTGCTTGATTTCCGCGAGCAGCAGCGGGCCAGCGTCCTTGGGGGCGTCGATGACGCAGCAATCTTTACCGTTCGCGGCGACGACGAGGTAGGCGTTGGTTTCGAAAGGCCCCAGCGGGGCGGCGGCGATCTTCATGAAATCAGGCTCCGAAGGCTTGGCGGAAGGCGGCCTCGACGGCGTCCGGCGGGCGGATGGCCTTGAACTCGCGGGAGACGAAGGCGTGGACGGTGAAGCCTTCGACGAGCAGTTCGCCGTCGCGCTCGACCCGGTAGGTCAGGCGGAGCCGCGCCTTGGGCTTCTCGGCCAGCGTCACGGTGATGCGGACGCGATCGTCGAAGCGGGAAGGGCGGTGGTAGGTCAGGCCGGTCTCGAGCACCGGGAGCAGGTAGCCTTCCTGCTCGAGTTTCCGGTAGGGCGTCCCGAGCTGGTCGAGCAGGGCGACGCGCGCCATCTCAAACCAAGGGAGGTAGTTGCCGTGGTAAGTCACGCCCATGGCATCGGTTTCGGCGAAGCGGACGCGGGTCTCGACGGTGGCCTGCAGCATGGGGATGTTCTGGCGGCAAGGACCTCTTTTTCCAATGTCAATCGGCGGCTGCGGAGGCTTGTCCTTGCCCCCCGCCGTTTCCTCCGCTGGACTGACCGCATGGGACAGCGCGAGCGGTTCATCCTTTTCCTGGTCGGGGCCGCCCTCGGGGTGGCCCTCCTCATGGCTTTCAATTCCCGCGGCAACCCGCAGCGCGACGAGCGGAAGCGCGTGGCTGACGCGCTGAGCCTGCCGGGCATGTATTACGACTACGCGGTCCAGGGGAAGTCCTTCTTCGGGCATTACGTCCTCGGGGAGCGCCGCACCAAGCTCCCGAACGGCGGCGTGCGGCGCGAGCTGGTCACCGGCGGCCGTAATCGCTTCGACGCCGAAGGTCGGGTGATGCCGCAGTATGCCATCCTGATCGTCGAGGAGTATGCTCCCGGGGTGGAGCCGGCCGAGACCGCCGCGGTCGCCGCCGTCGACTTCTTCTACGCCGACCGCGGCGAGGTCCGGCTCAAGCCCGGTCGGGCCCTCCCGCCCGGCGCCCTGCCGGCCTCCGTGCAGCCGCAGGCGGAGCCCGCCGGTGGCCTGAGCGTCTCCGTCGACCCGCGCAGCCTCAAGGGTGAGACCGCGTTCGCGTTGGCCGATCTCCTCGCCGGACTGCCCAAGACCGCGGACGCCGTGGAATCGGCGGCGCTGCGGCACATCGACTGGCGGCGCGAGGTCGAGCAGATCAAGGCCAACTCCACGCGATGACCACCCGGCTCCAGCGCGAAGGCGGACTCACCGTGGCCTGGAGCCTCGGGGTCAACGTCGTGCTGGCGGTGGCCAAACTGTCCGTTGGCTTCCTCGCTTCCTCGCAAGCCCTGCTGGCGGATGGCATCCACTCGCTGGTCGATATCGCGAGCGACATCGCCGCGATCATCGGACTGCGTTTCGCGCACCTGCCCAAGGACGCCGATCACCCTTACGGTCATCACCGCGTCTCCACCCTCGCGACGATGTTCATCTCGGCCCTGGTCATCGCGTTCTGCGTCGGCCTCGCCTGGACCTCGGTGCGTTCCCTGATGGAGGGCGGCGAACTCGCCCAGCCCGGCATCGCGGCCGCCTGGGTCGCGGGCTTCGCGCTGATCCTCAAGGAGGGTTTCTACCAGTACGCCCGTCGTCAGGCCGAGCGCCTCGGGTCGCGCCTGCTGCTGGCCAACGCCGCCGACCACCGGGCCGACGCCATCGCCTCCTTGCTCGCCTTGATCGCGGTGGTGGTCGCCCACCTCCATCCGGAGTGGCGCGCCCTCGACAAGGTCGTCGGCCTGGTCCTCGCCGGCTGGCTCGGGGCCGAGGGCTTGAAGCTCTTCAAGGTCTCGTGCGAGGACCTCATCGATACCGCCCCGGCCGAGCACGTGCTGCACGACCTTAGCGAGCACATCCTGGCCGTGCCCGGCGCCAAGGGTTTCCATGCCTTCCGCGCGCGTCGCCTGGGCGACCGCTTCGAGGTCGATTTCCACCTGCAGGTCCCCGAGACCGCCACCGTGGCCGAAGGGCATGCCATCGCGGGGCAGGTGAAGGCCGACATCCTCCGCCTCCACCCCGAGGTGATCTCGGTGCTGGTGCATGTGGAGCCGGATGAGCCCCAGCATCGCAAGCAGGACGGCCACCATGGCCGTTCCGGCGAAGAGGCTTGAACGAGGCTTGGATTAGGCCGGCTGCCCCTTTATCAAGGGGCATGGACCTCTTCCGCGCCCCTCGGAGTCTCGCCTTCGCTTTGCTCGCCATAGGCGCGTCCGCGCTCGCCGCGGCGGAGCGCCCCAACGTCGTCTTCATCTTCGCCGACGACCAACGCGCGGATACCATCGCGGCGCTCGGCAATCCGGCGATCAAGACCCCGAACCTGGATCGGCTGGTGGCGCGCGGGGTCGCCTTCGAGCGTGCCTACATGATGGGCGGCAACAACGGCGCGACCTGCGTGCCGTCGCGGGCGATGCTGCTGTCCGCGCGCCCGTTGCCGCGGATCGATGAGAAGCTCTCCCGCGACGAGACCTGGCCGCACGCTTTCGGCACGGCCGGTTACGCGACCTTCATGGCGGGCAAGTGGCACAACGGCCCGGGCTCCGTCGGGAAGTCCTTCCAGCAGGCCCGCTCGCTTTTCGTCGGCGGCATGACCAATCCCCTCAAGGCGAAGATCAACGACCTGCTGCCCACCGGTAAACTCAGCCCGGACCGCCCCTGCCCGAAGCATCTGTGCGAAGAGGCGACGGATGAGGTGCTGAACTTCCTGCGCGAGCGCGACCCCGCCCAACCGTTCTTCGCGTACCTCGCCTTCGACGGCCCCCACGACCCGCACATCGTCCCCGAGGCCTTCCCGGTGAAGTATGACCCGGCCGCGATCCCGCTGCCGCCGAACTTCCTCGGTCAGCACCCGTTCAACAACGGCGAGATGGTCATCCGCGACGAGCAGTTGCTGCCCTGGCCGCGGCGCCCCGAGGCCATCCAGGCGATGCTGGCCGATTATTATCGTTATATCAGCTACCTCGACGCGCAGGTGGGCCGGGTCCTGGATGCCTTGGACGCCTCGCCGGCGGGCCGGAACACCTACGTGGTCTTCGCGGCGGACTCCGGCGTGGCCCGCGGCTCCCACGGCCTGATCGGGAAGCAGAACCTCTACGAGCACAGCCTCCGCGTGCCGCTCATCATCGCGGGCCCGGGCGTGCCCGCGGGCCGGCGCACGCCGGCGTTGTGCTACACGTTCGATGTGCTGCCGACCTTGGGCAAGCTGTGCGGGGTGACGGCGCCGCCGACCAGCGAGGGCCGGGAGTTCACCGCGGTGCTGGCGGATCCGGCCCGGCCGGCGCGGACGGAACTGGTCTTCGGTTACAAGCGGATCCAGAAGGCGTTCTCCGACGGTCGTTGGAAACTGATCCGCTACCCGCAGGTGGACCGTACGCAGCTCTTCGACCTCCAGGCCGACCCCTTCGAGACCAAGGATCTGTCCGCCGAGCCCGATCAGGCCGCCCGGGTGAAGGAACTGCGCGCGCGGCTGGAGGCCGGCCTGCGCGCCAGCGGGGATCAGGATCCCTTGACGGCCGCGACGCCCCAGCCGGCCGCGTGGAGCCCGCCGAAGAAGCTCCCGCAGCCGGGCGAGAAAGGCTTCTGAGCCGGCTTAGCCCGGCAACAGGTAGGTCTTGCGGCCGTACTTGGCCGTCAGCCACTGCTTGAGCTCCCGGAAGTCCGCGGGCGGCTCGACCGTGATCGTCAGCGGCTTGCCGGTCTGCGGGTGCGTCAGCGTCAGGCGATGCGCGTGCAGCATCACGCGCGGCATCGGCCAGCCCGTGAAGGCCGGGATGTCGAACTTGCCGTAGGTGCGGTCGCCCAGGATCGGGTGGCCGAGGTGGGCGAGGTGGACGCGGATCTGGTGCGTGCGACCGGTGTGCGGGAAGGCGCGGACCAGCGCGGCCTGCGGGCCGTACTTCTCCTCGACGCGCCATTCGGTGACGGCGTCGCGGCCATCGTCGCGGACGGCCATGCGGACGCGGACGGTGCGGTGGCGGTCGATCTTGGCGTCGACCAGCCCGGAGAGCAGGCGCGGGGCCTTGTCGACCAGCGCGAGGTATTCCTTCTGCGCGGTCCGCTCGGCGAACTGGGCGACGAGCGCGTGGTAGGCCTTGTCGGTCTTCGCGAGCACGATGACCCCGGAGGTCTCCCGGTCGAGGCGGTGGACGACGCCGGGGCGCGGGGCGCCGCCCGCGGGCGCGAGCTTGCCCTTGGTGTGATGCAGCAGGCCGTGCACGACGGAGACTTCGTCCGAGCCCTGCACCGGGTGCGTGAGCAGGCCGGCGGGCTTGTTGATGGCGATGAGGTGCGCGTCCTCGAAGAGGACCTCGAGCGGCATCTTGACCGGACGGGCGGTCGGCTCCTCGGGTGAGGGCAGGGCGACCTTCACGTGGTCACCGGGGTTGAGCACCGTGCGGCGGTCGGCGACGCCGCCGTTCACCTGCACGAGGCCGAGGTCGAGGGCGCGCTGGACGCGGGAGCGGCTGACACCTTCGAGCAAGGCCGAGACGACCTTGTCGGCGCGGCCCGGTGCGAACTCGGAGGGGATGCGCGTCGAGAGGACCTCGTCGGGCTTCTGCGACTCGACGGGCGCCTTCGCGGGGCGCGCGGCGTAGGGGACGTGCGGGGCCGGCTTGGCCTTGCGCTGCGTCGCCTTGGCGGTGCGCGCCTGGGGGCGGGAACCGAGACGGGTGGGCTTCACCTTCTTCGGGGCGGCCATCTTAGCGGGCCTTGCCGAGCAGGTAGTCGGGATTCAGTTTCTGGAGGGCCTTGGGGACGAAGAGGCCGTCCTTGCGGATGACCTTGCCGTCGAAGCGGATCTCGCCGCCGCCGTACTCGGGGCGCTGGATGCAGACCATGTCCCAGTGGATTGACGACGTATTGCCGTTGTCGGTCGTCTCGTAGCACTTGCCCGGCGTGAAGTGGAAGGAGCCCGCGATCTTCTCGTCGAAGAGGATGTCCTGCATCGGGTTCAGGATGTGCGGGTTGAAGCCGATGGCGAACTCGCCGATGAACCGGGCGCCGCCGTCGGTATCGAGGATCTCGTTGAGCCGCTTCGTGTTGTTCGCGGTGGCTTCGACGATCTTGCCCTTGCGGAAGACCAGGCGGATGTTCTCGAAGGACACGCCCTGGTAGATGGTGGGGCAGTTGTACTGCAGGATGCCGTTGACGGAATCCTTGATCGGCGCGGTGAAGACCTCGCCGTCGGGGATGTTGTATTCGCCGCCGCAGGGGATGGCGTTCATGCCCTTGATGTTGAACTTCAGGTCGGTGCCGGGGCCGGTGATGTGGACCTCGTCGGTCTTCATCATGGCCTGCTTGAGCGCCTCCATGCCGGGGATCATGCGGGAGTAGTCGAGGGTGCAGACGCGGAAGTAGAAGTCGGCGAAACCTTCGGTGCTCATCTTGGCCTGCTGGGCCATCGACGGGGTGGGCCAGCGGAGGACGACCCACTTGGTCTTGTTCACGCGGTGGTCGAGGACCGGCCGCATCAGCTCGCCGTTGAGCTTGGCCTGGGCCGCGGGGATGTCGCTGCCCTCGAAGATGTTCTCCGAGCCGCGGACCGCGATGTAGGCCTGCATCTTCTTCATGCGGGCCAGCTCATGGTCGGCGGCCAGCTTGAACTGTTCCTTCGTGCCGCCCTTGGTCATCTCGCGGGAGATGCGGGCGCGTTGCACGTTGACCATCGGGGTGGCGCCGCGTGCGCGGGCCGCCCGGATGAGCGCGATGACGAACTCCTCGGGGATATCGTAGGCGTCGATGAGGACGTTCTCGCCCTTCTTCAGGCGGGTGGAGAAGCCGCAGAGGACTTCGGCGAGCTGGCCGTAGCGTGGATCCATCACCCCAACGTGCGGAGCCCGCCCCGCTTTCCAAGCGTGAAAGGAGCGCTTGCGCCCCGTCCGCCGCGCCCCAGCGTGTCGGCATGGAACCCGTCGAGCCCGTCCCGTCGCCCGCGCCCAGGCCTTGGCCGAGGCGGCCGCGTTCGACTTCGCGGTCGGCGACGAAGCCGCGGCCCTGACCAAGCTCGCCGAAGCGGTCATGGTCGACCCGGCCTGCTTCGAGGCATGGTTGGCCAAGGCTGAGGTGCACTTCGCGCTGCGCCAGTTCGACGAAGCGCTCGCCGCGGGTGAACGTGCCGCGGCGCTCCGCCCCAAGGACATCCATGCGCACACCTCGCTTTCCCGGATCTGGATGGAGCGCGGGGACAAGACCAAGGCCGAGCACCACGGCGCGCAGGCCAGGATTTTGGGGTGGGGCGACCAACTGAAGCAGCCGGAGGGGAAGCAACCGGGCGAGCTCTGAGCGCGAGGGCAGGTCGGCCCTCCAGCCCTCGCTCAAGAAGGCACCCTTGTCTCACCCTGTGACAGCGTGTCCCGTCTAAAAGGGGGATAAAAAGGCTCCCAATCGCGTCCCTTCGGCCCGCTACCCTCGAAAAACCCCTAAATCATTTGCTTATTCCCGCTGAAAGCCTTTTGGCATCTGTTCTGCATTAACCCCTACGTCCTCCCGGACATCTCTCTACCAACCCACATCACCATGGCTAAACACACCAAACCCTCCGTCAAGCCCCTCGCCGACCGCGTGCTCCTGCAGCGCATCGAGGAGGCCGAAGAAATCAAGGGCGGCATCATCATTCCCGACTCCGCCAAGGAAAAGCCGCAAGAGGCCAAGGTCATCGCCCTCGGCACCGGCGCCCTGGACAAGGACGGCAAGAAGATCGCCTTCAACGTCAAGGTCGGCGACAAGGTCCTCATCGGCAAGTACGCCGGCACCGAGGTCAAGCTGAACGACGAGCTCTACCTGCTCCTGCGCGAGGAGGAGATCCTCGCCGTCATCGAATAACCCTTCCTTCCCACTCTAATCCCCCACCCACATGTCCAAGAAGCAGATCCTGTTCGATGAAGCCGCCCGCCGCAAGGTGCTGAACGGCGTTTCGACCCTCGCCCGCGCCGTCAAGGTCACCCTCGGTCCGAAGGGCCGCAACGTGATGATCGACAAGAAATTCGGCGCCCCGAAGGTCACGAAGGACGGCGTCACCGTCGCCAAGGAGATCGAACTCGACGATCCCTACGAGAACATGGGCGCCCAGATGGTGCGCGAAGTCGCCTCCAAGACCGCCGACAAGGCGGGTGACGGCACGACGACCGCGACCGTCCTGGCCGAGGCCATCTACAAGGAAGGTCTCCGCTTCGTCGCCGCCGGCGCCAACCCGATCTTCGTGAAGCGCGGCGTCGACAAGGCCGCCGAGGCCATCGTCAAGGAGCTCGCCGTGATCTCCAAGAAGGTCAAGGACCGCAAGGAGATCAAGCAGGTCGCCACCGTCTCCGCCAACTGGGACGAGTCCATCGGCGACATCATCGCCGAGGCCATGGACCGCGTCGGCAAGGACGGCACCATCACCGTCGAGGAAGCCAAGACCATCGAGACCACCCTCGATGTCGTCGAAGGCATGCAGTTCGACAAGGGTTACCTCTCCCCGTACTTCGCGACCAACGCCGAGACGCTCGAGGCCATCCTCGAGGACACCTACATCCTCCTCTACGAGAAGAAGGTCAGCGCCATGAAGGACCTGCTGCCCCTCCTCCAGGAGGTCGCCAAGACCGGCAAGCCGCTCCTGATCATCGCCGAGGAGATCGAGGGCGAAGCCCTCGCGACCCTCGTCGTCAACCGCCTCCGCGGCACGATCAACGTCTGCGCCGTCAAGGCCCCGGGCTTCGGTGACCGCCGCAAGGCCATGATGGAAGACATCGCCGTCCTCACCGGTGGCCGCTTCATCACCGACGACCTCGGCATCAAGCTCGAGTCCGTCAAGGTGGCCGACCTCGGTCGCGCCAAGCGCGTCGTCGCCGACAAGGAGAACACCACGATCATCCAGGGCGCCGGCAAGTCCGCCGACATCCAGGGTCGCGTGAAGCTCATCCGTCGCCAGATCGACGAGACCACCTCCGATTACGACAAGGAGAAGCTCCAGGAACGCCTCGCCAAGCTGGCCGGCGGCGTCGCCGTCATCCACGTGGGTGCCGCGACCGAGACCGAGCTCAAGGAGAAGAAGGACCGCGTCGACGACGCCCTCCACGCCACCCGCGCGGCGGTCGAGGAAGGCATCGTCCCCGGCGGCGGCGTCGCCCTCCTGCGCACCGTCAAGGCCATCGACGGCGTGATCAACGCGCTCTCCGGCGACGAGAAGATCGGCGCCCAGATCGTCCGCAAGGCGATCGAGGAGCCGCTCCGCACGCTCTGCTTCAACGCGGGCGTCGAAGGTTCCCTCATCGTCCAGGAAGTCCTGCTCAAGCACAAGGGCGCCGAAGGCTACAACGTGGCCACCGGCGAGTACGAGGACCTCATCAAGGCCGGCGTCGTCGACCCGACCAAGGTCACCCGCACCGCGATCACCAACGCCGCCTCCGTGGCCGGCCTGCTGCTCACGACCGAGTGCCTGATCACCGACCTGCCGGAAGAGACCAAGCCGGCGGCCGGCGGCGACCACCACGACCACTGAGCCCCGGGACGCGAGTCCCGCCCGCACGACGGCGCCCCTCCGGGCGCCGTTTTTTTGTGCCCGGTGGCCGGCGTTCTTCGGTATTTTTACGACAAAGAGGGCCTCGTTAGGTGCAAACGCCCCGAGGCGAGCGGCTCCGGGTTGCCCTCGGCGGAACAAACGGTTGTTTCCCCGTATCACCCCGCTCATGCGCACCCTGTTCGCTTCCGTCTGCCTCGCGTTCCTCGCCGCGGCCGCTTCCGCCGTCACCGGTCCCGTCCGCGTCCTCTACCTCGACGCCGCCGGCGCCGAGCAGACGGCCAAGGGCCACCTGCACCCGCTCATGGCCGCGCTGGGTCGCGACGCGATCTGGTTCGACTACGCCAGCGGCGAGACGCCGTCCGCCGCCACGCTCGAACGCTACGACGCCTTGCTCGTCCGCCCCCGGGCCGATGGTTCGCCGGCGCTGAACACCTCGGTGAAGCTGCCCTCCGGCGCCACCGTCGAGGTCTTCGTCGCCAAGGAGGCGGTGGACCCCGCCGCCTTCGCCAAGGAGCTGTCCGCCCGCCTCAATCCCGCCCGCGTCGCCGACTGGCGCAAGTACGCCGAGCAGCGCGAGCCCGAGGTGCGCGAGGAGAGCCCTTGGGTCGCCAACTACGAGAAACGCGCGAAGCCCCTGACCTTGCAGAAACCCTATTCCGTCAAGGGCAGCATGGAGCGCACCCAGGTGCCGGCCGACCTCAAGCTCGTGCTCTTCGCCGCCGAGCCCGACATCATGAAGCCGATCTCGTTCGCCTGGGATGCGCGCGGCCGCCTCTGGGTCCTCGAGACCGCGGACTACCCGCACGGCGTGGTCAACGACCAGCAGGGCCAGGACCGCATCAAGATCTGCGAGGACACCGACGGCGATGGCAAGGCCGACAAGTTCACCGTCTTCGCCGATAAACTGAATATCCCCACCGGCATCGTCTTCGCCAACGGCGGCGTCATCGTCTGCCAGGCGCCGACGTTCGTCTTCCTCAAGGATACCGACGGCGATGACAAGGCCGACGTCCGCGAGGTCATCATGACGGGCTGGGGCATCCGTGATACCCATGCCCAGACCAGCAACCTTTCCTACGGCTACGACAACTGGCTCCGCGGGGCCGTCGGCTACAGCGGCTTCGCCGGCGAGGTCGGCGGGCAGAAGCTGAACTTCGCGATGGGTTCCTACCGTTTCACGGCCGACGGCAAGGCCCTGCAGTTCCTGCACCAGTTCAGCAACAACACCTGGGCCCAGTCCGACAACGACGTGGGCGACGAGTTCGGCGGCACCGCCAACGGCGCCCCGATCTTCTTCGGCGGTATCCCCCACCACCTCGTGCCGAAGGGTCCCCGCGCGATGACGGCCAAGAAGATCAACGCGGTCGAGCAGGCGCACACCATCACCCCCAATTTCCGGCAGGTCGACGTGATGGGCGGCTACACCGCCGCCGCGGGTTCCAACTTCATCTACTCGGCCGCGCTCCCGGCCCGCTACCAGGGTAAGGCCATGGTCTGCGAGCCGACCATGAAGCTGATCGCGCTCATGGACGTCCAGGCGCAGGGCGCGGGCTACGTCGCCAAGGACGCTTTCAACCTGGTGGCCTCCTCCGACGAGTGGATGTCGCCGGTCTACTCGGCGGTCGGCCCCGACGGCGCGATCTGGTTCGCCGATTTCCAGAATTTCATCATCCAGCACAACCCGACCCCGAGCGTCGACCGCGGCGGCTTCAAGGGCACGACCGGAGTCGGCGGCGCGCACGAGAACCCGCTGCGCGACCACGCCCGGGGCCGTATCTACCGCCTCGTCGCCGCCGAGGCCCCGGTCGGCGCCAAGGCCGTCGCGCAGGGTGCCGCCCCCGCCGACCTGGTCGCCGGCCTGTCCGGCCCGACCCAGTACGGTCGCCTGCAGGCGCAGCGTCTGCTGGTCGAGGGTAAGGTGAAGGCCGCCGTGCCCGCCTTGATCCAGCTCCTCACGCAGAAGTCCGACGGCGTGGGCGCGATCCATGCGCTCTGGGCGCTCCAGGGCCTCGGCGCCCTCGACGAGGAGACGCATCAGAAAGCCCTGCTCGCCGCCTCCGCCCCGCTCCGCCGCAACGCCATCCGCGCCCTCGGCGTCGACGCCGCCGCGCAGAAGCGCTTCTTCGGCTCCGGCGTCGTCGCCGACAAGGATCCCGCCACCCGCCTCGCCGCGCTGGTGAAACTGCTCGAGTTCCCGACCAGCCCGGAGATCAAGACCCTGGTCCGCGGTCTCGCCGCCGATCCCTCCGTCCAGGCCGACGAATGGCTGAAGGAGGCCGCCAAGCTGCTCGCCAAGAAGCACCAGACCCAGGTCTACGTCGAGGGCCCGAACCTCCTGCCCAACCCCGGTTTCGAGGAGGTCGCGGCCAAGCTGCCGGTCGGCTGGAAGCGCCGCGATTACGGCAACCCGCCCGGTAACAAGGACGCCCGTTGGGAGGTCGTGACCGACCCGAAGTTCGTCCGCTCCGGGAAGACCGCCATGCGCGGCATCACCCGCGACAACGGCGACACGAGCTTCTTCGCGGATGTCGCCCTCAAGCCGGACACGGAGTACCGCCTGAGCGCCTGGATCAAGACCCACGCGTTCCGCGGCAAGGCCAGCCTCAACGATCACATCGGCCGCGCCGAGACCAGCACGCTGACCCGCGACGCCGACTGGACCGAGGTCGAGGTGGTGTTCAACTCCGGCAAGCGTCCGAAGGCCTCCGTCAACCTCCTCCACGTCGGCAAGGGCGATATCATCTTCGACGACGTGAAGCTCTGCGAACTGACCGTGGCGGGTGAGGCGGCCCTCGTGGCCGGCGACGCCGCGCGCGGCGAGGAGATCTTCTGGAAGCACCCGGTCGCCGGTTGCGTGAACTGCCACATGGTGAAGGGGAAGGGGAGCGCCATCGGCCCGGCCTTGGACGGCCTCGCCACGCGCGCCACGTCCGCCTATATCAGCGAGTCCCTGCTCGAGCCGAACAAGGTGCTCGCGAAGGGTTTTGAGAAGCTGGGCGTCTCGCCCATGCCCCCGATGGGCCTGATCCTCAAGCCGCAGGAACTCGAGGACGTGAAGGCGTTCCTCCAGACTCTTAAATAAGCGAACGCGGGCGGGCCGCCAATTGGGTTGCCTCCGGTCCTCCGGCGGCTATCCCTCGCGCATGGCCGTCAAACTCCAGAAAGAGACCTCCCCGCTCGCCACCATCGCCCTGCTCGCCGCCGTCACCACGGTGACGATCCTGGTGCTGTACCTCGGGATCCCCGGTACCGGTTTCCACGGCCTGCGTGCCGGCGTGCATTTCGACATGGAAGCCGGCTTCGAGGACGCCCGCTTCATGGACAACCGCCTGAAGTGCGAGTCCAACGAGGCCCTCCGCGAGGTCCAGGCCGCCCTCCAGGCCGTCAAGCCGGACTACCCGGTCGAACGCGTCACCGTTAAACTCGAGAACTACGCCTCGGGCTACAAGTTCGCGGTCCGTTACGTCACTTACTACGCCCAGCGCCTCAATCTCGGCGGCGAGGGCAAATTGTTCCGCCGTGGCGCTCAGGTCGGCGACGCCGAGCTGGACCGCGAGGTCAAGGCGAAGGACGAGGAGCTCGAGAAGGCCATCCGCGGCGCCCTCGAGAAGTATTTCAAGTCGAAGGGCGCCCAGTAAGGGCGGCCGCCCTTTGGGGCGCCTCCTTGGGCCGGAACCACGCCAACGACAAGGCCCGGATTGCTCCGGGCCTTGGAAAGGTGGGGTGATTGAGGGGACTTGAACCCCCGACCCCTGGTACCACAAACCAGTGCTCTAACCAACTGAGCTACAACCACCGTTCGCCCCTTCCTTACGGAAAGGGAGTGCAATGCAGGGCATCCCCGAAGGATTGTCAAACCCAGACAAATCGCGGCCTTTCGCCGCCGGCCCTCCCGGAACTTGCCCTTTCCTCGGGATTTCTTCCTTTATCCTTTCCCTTTCCCCCCGCCTCCCGCTTTCTCCAAGCCTCACATGCCTACTTTTTCCGAACTGAACCTGCCCGAGTCGGTGCTCCGCGTCCTGGGCGAGTGCGGCTACGTCAACCCGACCCCGATCCAGGAGAAGGCCATCCCCGCCGTCCTCGCCGGCCGCGACATCATCGGCGCCGCGCAGACGGGCACCGGCAAGACCGCCGCCTTCGCGCTCCCGACCCTTTCCCGCCTCGGGCCCGCCGCCGGCAAGCCCCGCTGCCTCGTCCTCGTGCCGACCCGCGAGCTCGCCGTCCAGGTCGACGAGAATTTCCAGAAATACGGCAAGTACCTCGGCACCAAGACCGCGCTCCTCTACGGCGGCGTCGGCTACGGCGTCCAGGTCAAGGCGCTCGAGGAGGGCGTCGACGTCGTCATCGCGACCCCGGGTCGCCTGCTCGACCTGCATGAGCAGAAGATCCTCGACCTGAAGTCCATCCAGATGCTCATCATGGACGAGGTGGACCGCATGCTGGACATGGGTTTCATCGAGGACGTCACCCGCATCGTCAACTACTGCCCGAAGGACCGCCAGACGCTGCTTTTCTCCGCCACGATCTCCGACGCCATCGGCCGCATCGCCGGCTGGGCCCTGAAGGATCCGGTCACCGTCGACGTGCGTACCGGCCTCGGCGCCGCCGACACCGTCGACCACGCGATCTACCCGGTCGACGTCTTCCAGAAGTACGACCTGCTCCTCGCGCTGCTGAACAAGAGCGGCTACAAGTCCGTCATCGTGTTCACGCGCACCAAGCGCGACGCCGACCGCATCGCCGAGTGGATCGAAGGTCACGGCACCCCCGTGGCCACGATGCACGCCGACCGCACCCAGTCGGAGCGCGCCGCCGCCCTCGCCGGTTTCAAGTCGGGTAAGTTCAGCATCATGGTGGCGACGGACATCGCCTCCCGCGGCCTCGACATCCGCGGCGTGACCCACGTCATCAACTACAACGTGCCCGAGCATGCCGAGGACTACGTCCACCGCATCGGCCGCACCGGCCGCGCCTCCGCCGAGGGCGAGGCCTTCACGCTCTACTCGCCGGACGAGATGCACCACCTGCAGCAGATCGAGCAGCTCCTGGGCCGCCCGATCGAGCGCCGCAAGCTCGACGGGTTCCGTTACTACTCCGAGCCGCAGCTGACCCCGGGTGGCCCCAAGGCCGCCGTCGGTCCGCGCAAGCGCAACCGCTGACCGTGTCCCGGATGTCCGCCGAGCCCCCGATGCGCCGAGCCTTGGAGCTCGCGCGAGGGGCGTGGGGCCGGACGCACCCGAACCCGATGGTCGGGGCCGTCATCACGGAGGGCGGCGTGATCGTCGCCGAAGGCTTCCACGCCGCCGCCGGTCAGCCGCATGCCGAGGTCATGGCCCTCCGCGCCCTCGGCCGCCCGCCCAAGCCGGACGCCGTCCTGCACGTCACCCTGGAGCCGTGCTGCACGCATGGCCGCACGCCGCCGTGCGTCGACGCCATCCTGCGCGCGGGCCTGCGCACCGTGGTGATCGGCGCGACCGACCCGAATCCCGCGCACGCGGGGAAGGGCGTCCAACTGCTCCGCGCGGCCGGCGTCGCCGTCGTCGAGGGCGTCCTCGGCGAGGAATGCGCGGAACTCAACTTCCTCTTCAACCATTGGATCACGGTCGGTCGTCCCTTGCTCGCGTTGAAGGTCGCGGCGACCTTGGACGGCAAGCTCGTGCCCGCCCCGGGCGAGCCGCGCGACATCACCGGTCCGGAGGCCCGCGCCGACGTGCATCGCTGGCGTCGGTTGTTCCCGGCGATCGCGGTGACCGCCGACACCTTGCTGGCCGACAACCCGCGGCTCACCGCCCGCGACGCCGAGGGGGAGCACGCGCCCGTCCGTTTCGTGCTCGACCGTCGCTTCCGTTCCGCCGGCCGGGCCGGCCTGCGCCTTTTCACGGACGCCTTCCGTGGTCGCACCATCGTCGTCGGTCTGGCCGGCGGCGCCCGCGCCGCGGACCTCGCTTGGTATGAGGCCGAGGGCGTCACGGTCTGGGCGTTGCCCGGCGAGGAGGCCGACTTCCTGGATGCCTGGGCCGAGCGCTGCGCCACCGAGGGTCTGACCGGCGTGCTGATCGAGGCGGGCCCGCGGTTCGCGTCCGCCTTGCTTCGCGAAGGCTCGGCCGACTACCTGTTCGCCTATGTCGCCCCGCGATTGGGCGGCGACCCCGAGAGCCCGACCTGGTTCGAGGGGGTGGACTGCCCTCTGAGGGCCGGTAAGACCACGCTTTTCGGTCAGGACGCCCTTTTCCGGGGGTATCTAGGGTAGGAGAGCCTCGGGGCGACGGAAGGCTCCTAGGGCCGAAAAAGGCGGCCAATCGGCCTTTCCTCTGTCCGCAGGTGGGGCGGGGTGGCCGCTTGTCGCTTTTGGCTCGACTTTTCAAGAAAATCTTACATATCAGCGAGTCCGCCTCCCCCTGCCCAGCAGGACGGCTCTAACCTTCTAAACTCGAACACCTTATGACTGACAAAATCGTCGAACATCGGAGGAAGGAAAAGCCGTCCTTCACGTCTCTCATCGAGAAGAAGCGGGATGGCGGCGAGTTCTCCGCGGAGGAGATCCGTCAGATCGTGGATTCGATCATGGATGCCGAGATGCCGGAGGCCCAGCAGGCCGCCTTGGCGATGGCGATCTTCTTCAAGCAGATGTCCGCCCAGGAGACCGCGCTGCTCGCTGAGGAGCTGCGTCTCTCCGGCGATGTCATCGACCTCGACCGCCTGACCCAGCCCAAGATCGCCAAGGTCTCGACCGGCGGGGTGGGTGACAAGACCTCGATGGTCCTCGGTCCGCTCGGCGCGGCCGCCGGCGTCATCATGCCGGGCATGAACGGCAAGGACGAGGAGTTCTGCCTCTCGACCGTCGAGAAGCTCAGCTCGATCCCGGGCTTCAAGGGCAAGGCCACGATGGACCAGTTCCGCCAGCAGCTCGAGCGCGTCGGTTGCGCCGTGACCGAGCAGTGCAAGGAAATCGCCCCGGCCGACGACATCCTCTACGCCCTGCGCCAGAAGACGGGCACGATCCCGTCCCTGCCGCTCATCACCGGCAGCATCCTCTCCAAGAAGCTCGCCGAAGGCTGCGAAGGCCTCGTGATCGACGTCAAGTGGGGCAACGGCTCCTTCATCCGCGACCTCGAGCAGGCCAAGCAGCTCGCCCGCATCGTCACCCGCGTCGCCCGCTCGCTGAACCGCAAGTGCGTGGCCCTCGTGACCGACATCAACCAGCCCCTCGGCGACTCCGTCGGCACCGGTCTGGAAGTCCTCGAAGCCGTCCGCCTCCTCAAGGGCGAAGGCCCGGAGGACCTGCAGGACCTCGTGCTCAAGCTGGGCATGGAAGTCGTGCGCCTCGCCGGCGTCGCCGGTTCGACCCTTTCCGCCAAGCAGACCGTCGAGAAGCATCTCAAGGACGGCTCCGCGCTCGAGAAGTTCAAGGCGATGGTTCGCGCCCAAGGCGGCAAGACCGACTGGATCGACGACCCCTCGAAGTTCCCGAAGGCCAAGTTCATCCGCAAACTGCCCGCCCCCAAGCGCGGCTACGTGCACACCATCGACGCCGGCAAGATCGCCCAGGGCGTCCGCCTGCTCGCGACCCTCAAGGACGGCACGCTCGACCCCGCGGTCGGCGTCACCGAGATCCGCAAGGTCGGCACGCAGGTCAAGCAGGGCGAGCCGCTGATCATGATCCATTACAACGACGAGGCCAAGGTCGACGCCGCGTTGCCGTACTTCCGCGACGCCTACCGCCTCGCGCCCAAGCGCCCGAACATGCCCCCGCTCGTCGTCGAGCGCGTGGCCTGAGCGAATCGAGGGGCGCCGGTGGCGCCCCTTTTTAGTTCTCGCCATGGCGACCGATCCCGAGACCAAGGCCTTCCTCTACCTGTTCCGCTGGATGATGCCGCGGACCCGGGAGGAGGTGCCGCCGGGCAAGACCGATTGGGAATTGATCCGCGAAGGGTCGGCGGCGCGCGACAGGCAGACCCTCCTCCTGTTCCTGTTGATGGTGCCGCTGACCTTGCTCGGCTCGGCGGTGCTGGACCTGACGGGACTCACTCCCCGGCCGCTCCCCGGCGATGTCCGTCATGTGGCCTCCGGGTTGGCGCCATGGCTCGGCCCCTTGGTCGTCGGTTTCACGCTGCTCGTCTTGCTGAGCGCGACTCCTTGGTCCCGCTTCGTCGGCGGCGAAAAGCTCGACCGGGCCGCCCGGCTCAGTTTCGAGGCCGAATACCAGGTCAGCCTGAGGCGGGCCGGTTTGCTGTTCGGGCTGCTTTCCGCCGCGCTGGCCGCCGCTTGTGTCGGCCAAGGCGCCAACTACCTTGCCTATGACCGCGAACACCTTCGCTGGCGCGTCTGGCTGACCGACCACCGCCGTCCCTTGTCGGACCTCCGGATGGTCAATTGGTATCTCGCTTACGAGAACGGTGGCGGCAGGATCATTTCCGTGCCGACGGGCTGCCTTTTCTTCAAGGATGGCACCAGGCTGGTGGTCAAGGAGAAGTTCGCGATCTTCGACCTGGACGAAGCCGGATGCGTGGAGCTGGCCCGGCTGGCCGGCTTGCCGGCCCCTTTGCGCTTCGAGCTCCTGCCGAACAAGTGAGCCCGGCCGGCCGACCTGCCGCCGTGGCCCGGCTGACCGTCCCGCGGGCCTGATCAGCCTTCGCCTTGCGGCGTGCCGTCGGAGAGCAGCACAAGGACGACGGACTGGCCGTCTGCCGAGACGGCTTCGACCTCGACCACGAGGGCGCTCCGGAGCGGGCGCACCTTTGTCAGCCGGGTGACCCGGATTCCGCGGTGCTCCTTGACGAAGGCCGCCACTTCGCTCGCGTTCTGCAGCATGACCAGCCGTCCTAGCACCTCCTTGTCGTCGGCGAGGCCGGGCACGATGGGGATGGGATGTTCGCCGAGATAGTCCTGCAGCTGCGCCCAGGCCACGACGTCGCCGGCGGTGAAGGAGCGCCCGCCGGGGCAGCGTATCTCCCTCAAGGCCGCGGGTTCCAGCCGTGCCGTCGGGGCCGGCGACGCGCAGCCGACGAGGGCGAGCAGCGGAACCAGGATCGTCGCGGGGCTCATCTTAGAACACGCGCTTCAGGAACTGCTCCATCTGGAACCAGGAGTCGCGGTCGGCGTCGGCGTTATAGGCGGCGCCTTTGGCGTTGTCGGAGCCGGCTGCCTTGTGCGTGAAGCTGTGGACCGCGCCCGGATACTTCACGAGCCGGTAGTCCACGCCGGCGGACTTCATCTCGGCCTCGAAGGCGGCGACATCCTTCGCCGGCACGAATGGGTCGTCGGCGCCGTGGAGCGCGAGGACCCGGGCCTTGATGTTCTTGCCATCCGCGGGGTTGGGCGAGTCGAGGCCGCCGTGGAAGCTGACGACGCCCCGGAGGGTGGCCCCGCTGCGGGCGAGTTCGAGGACGGTCGTGCCGCCGAAGCAGTAGCCGGTCGCGGCGAGCTTAGCGGCATCGGTGCGGGCATCGCGGGCGAGGACTTCGAGTCCTGCGTTGGCACGGGCGCGGAGCAGGGCGCGGTCGGCCTTGTATTTGCCGGCTTCCTTGCCGGCGGCCGGCGGCTGCGGGCGGACGCCCTTGCCGTAGATGTCGGCTACGAGGACGTTGTAGCCGAGGGCGGCGAGCTTACGCGCGGCTTCCTTCTCGTGGTCGCTGATGCCGGTCCACTGGTGGACGATGAGCACGCCGGGGCGCGGGCCGGTCACGACGTCGTCATAGGCCTGCCAGCCCTCGCAGACGACGTCCCCGGACTTGTATTCCAGGGGCTGCTCGATGATCGCTGCGCCGAGCGGGGCGAAGGAGACGACGGAGCAGAGCAAGGTGGTGAGCAGGGCTTTCATGCCCGCCACCCTAGGCGGACCGGCCGCGGGCGCAAGTGCCTTGCGGGTGCGGCGTTTGGCTTGGCAGGTGGTCTCCCTTGGGTAACTTTCGGATACATCATGCGTCTGTCGTCGATGGGTCTGCTCGCCTTGCTGGCTGCGCTCGCCGCAGGTTTGTCCGGTTGCGTGCCGACGGAGGTCAGTTCCGTGAATCCGGAGTTCGCCGGCTCGATGAAGCTGACGCCCGGCCTTTTCACCACGCCGACCCCCTTGGGCGAGTTGCCCGGATCCCGCGTGCGGGAAGGGGAGTGATTCGGGTCAGGCCAGACCGCGCTTGGTCGCCGCGGCGAAACCGACGAAGGCTTGGACGACGCGACCGGCGGCCTCGGGGAGCGCCCGGGCTTTCTCCAGCGCCTGCGAGGCGTTGAGGCCTTCGCGGTAGAAGAGGCGATGCAGCGTCTTGGCGGTCGCGACCTCGTCGGGGGTGAAGCCCGCGCGAGTCAGGCCGACGACGTTGATCATCTTGGTCTCGCACGGGTTGCCGTCGGCGATGACGAAGGGCGGGACGTCCTGGACGCACTTGGAGCAGGCGGCGACCATGGCGTGGTCGCCGATCCGGCAGAACTGGTGGATGCCGGCGTTCCAGCCGATGTTCACGTGGTCGCCGACGTGCACATGTCCGGCGACGGCGGAGTGGCTCGAGATGACCAGGTGGTTGCCGATGACGCAGTCGTGGGCGATGTGCGAGTAGGCGAGCAGGGTGTTGTCGTCGCCGAGGATGGTCCATTCGCCTTCCTGGGTGCCGAGGTGCACGCTGACGTACTCGCGGAAGACGTTACGGGCGCCGACCTTGAGGCCGGGTTTGCCGGGGCGGGCCTTGAGGTCCTGCGTGCGGCCGCCGATCACGGCGTAGGGGAAGACTTCGCAGTCCGGGCCGAGCTGGGTGAAGCCTTCCACGGTGGCGTGGTGATGCAGGACGCAGCCCGCGCCGAGGGTGACGTCGGCCCCGACGTAGGCGTAGGCGCCGATGGTGACGTTGGCACCGAGCTGGGCGCCGGGTTCGACGATGGCGGTGGGGTGGACCGAGGCCATGGTCAGCCCGCGGGGGAATCGGCGATGGTGAACAGCAGCTCGGCCGAGGAGACGACCTCGCCGTTGACCAGGCACTCGCACTCCGCGGCGGCGATGCGACCGCGGACCTTGGTGAGCTTGGCGCGGATCTCGAGGGTGTCGCCCGGCGTGACCGCCTTGCGGAACTTCACCTTGTCGGCGCTCATGAAGAACACGACCTTCGGCGCCTCGTCGGCGGCGCCGCGGCGCAGCATGATCAGGCCGGCGGCCTGGGCCATGGCCTCGACCTGCAGGACGCCCGGCATGACCGGCTGGCCCGGGAAGTGGCCCTGGAAGAAGGGCTCGTTGATCGTGACGTTCTTGATCGCGACCAGGGAGTCATCGGTGAGTTCGACCACGCGGTCGACCATCACGAAGGGGTAGCGGTGGGGCAGGGCGTTGAGGATCTGGCGGATGTCCAGGGCGGAGCCGACCGGGGCGGTCGGGGCCTCGACCTTGCGGGCGGGTTCGGCCTTGGGCTTGGGCGCCTTGGATTCCTGCCACTGCTTGCGGATCGCGGCGGCCAGGCGGGCGTTGAGCGCGTGACCGGGGCGGACGGCGATGATGTGCGCCTTGACGCGGATGCCGGCCAGCACGATGTCGCCGACGATATCGAGGATCTTGTGGCGGACGAGCTCGTCCTTGAACCGGAGGGGTTCCTTGCTGACGATCTTATCGCCCTTGAGGATGATGGCGGAGTCGAGCGAGCCGCCTTGGATGAGGCCCTTCTTCAGGAGCGCCTCGATGTCCTCGTAGATGGTGAAGGTGCGGGCCGGGGCGATCTGCGCGACGTACCCTTCCGGGTCGATGTCGGTCGTCAGGTGCTGCGTGTGGATGCCGCGGTCGTCCGCGGAGGTGCAGGTGATGCGGAGCCCGTCGAAGGGCAGGGCGATGATCGAGCGGCTGCCTTCGTTGATGGTGATCGGCTGCGTGAGCGCGAAGACTTCGCGGGCGGCGTCCTGTTCGACGATGCCGCATTGGTGGATCAGCGTGGTGAACGGGCGCGCCGAACCGTCGACGATCGGCGGCTCGGAGGCGTCCATCTCGATCACCGCGTTGTCGACGCCCATGCCGCTGAGCGCGGAGAGCACGTGCTCGATCGTGTGGAGCTTCACCGCGTCGGAAGAGACCGTCGTCTTACGTTCGAGGTCGGTGACCATTTCGGAGACGGGGCGGACCTCGGGCTTGCCGAAGAGGTCGATGCGTCGGAAGACCAGACCGGTGTCGGGGGCGCCGGGCTTCAGGGTCAAGGTGACCTCCTGGCCGGTGTGGAGGGCCTTGCCCTTGACCGAGGCTTCACGTCCGAGGGTGCGCTGTTTCATGCCGTTCACCTAGTTATTCACACCCCCTCCCCCCTGTAAAGGCATACTTTTAAGCAGGTTGCGGCACTATTTGGCTTATTCCCGAGGGGGAGGGATGGGGGTGGTGTGAATGGGTTTTGGCGGGTTGAGGGGAAGGCGGAGGGATGGGGTTAGCGGGATGGTCGGGAACAGGGCAAGGGAGAGGGCAGGAGGGCTCGGGACGGGGCTAGGGCTGGGGCTAGGAAAGACAGAGAGGCAGGTGCGATCCAGGTGAACGCGGTCGACGGTGCGCGGAGTTATTCACGGGTGTGTTAAGCAAGCCCGCACGCGTTCGCAGTGAGTGCATCTTCCAGCTCTCTCCTGACCCTGTCCCTACCCCTGCGACGAACGCCGTTCGTCGCCCTCACTTGTTCACACGAGTCCGCCGTTCCTTGACACTGCCGCGTCGCGGGTGAATCGTCCGCCCGTGCTGCTGGTCATCGATAACTACGACTCCTTCACCTATAACCTGGTCCAGTACTTCGGTCAACTGGGCGTGGAGCAGAAGGTCTTCCGCAACGATCAGATCACCGTGGAGGAGGCGCTCGCGCTGAACCCAGACCGCGTGATGATCTCGCCGGGTCCGTGCTCGCCGGTCGAGGCGGGCGTGTCGTGCGACATGATCAAGGCCTTCGCGGGCAAGAAGCCGCTGCTCGGCGTCTGCCTCGGCCACCAGGCCATCGGCCATGTCTTCGGCGGCAACGTCATCCGCGCCCCGCACCTGATGCACGGCAAGACCTCGCCGGTCTTTCATAACAACACCGACGTCTTCCAGGGGCTGCCGAATCCTTTCCTCGCCACCCGCTACCATTCCTTGGTCGTGGAGCGTTCCACTTTCCCGTCCTGCCTCGAAGTCACCGCCTGGACCGAGGACGGACTCGTCATGGGCCTGCGCCATCGCGAGCTGCCGGTCTGGGGCGTCCAGTTCCATCCGGAGTCCTTCGCGACCCAGAACGGACTGGACCTGCTGGGCAACTTCCTGCGCCTCTGAGCGATGTATTGCCCCCGTTGCAACCACGAGGATACGAAGGTCCTGGAGACCCGCCTCGGCAAAGGTAACCATTCCATCCGCCGTCGCCGCGAGTGCCTCGCCTGCGGCCACCGCTTCAGCACGATGGAGGAGATCGTCCGCGAAGGTCTCGTCGTCGTGAAGCGCAACGGCGCCCGCGAGGAGTTCGACATCGGCAAGATCGCCTCCGGCGTCCGCAAGGCTACCGACAAGCGCCCCGTCGAGGTCGAGCGCATCAACCTCCTCATCTCCGAGGTCGTCGAAGGTCTGCAGGCCAAGTTCGAGGACGAAGTTCCTTCCAGCGCCATCGGCGAGGAGATCATGAACCGTCTCCAGACGGTCGACCAGATCGCCTACGTGCGTTTCGCGAGCGTCTACCGCGAGTTCCGGGATATCGACGAGCTCGCCAAGGCCATCGACCAGCTGCGCAAGGGAGGGAAGGCCAAGTGACCGCCGCCTTGCCCCGCTCCGTCCGGCTCCGGACCCTGAACGCGCTGATGGCGACCATGGTGGGTACGGCTCCGCAGCTGCGCCGCGATGTCGATGCGGTCTTGCGTGTCTTTGAGGCCGACGACGATACGGATCCCGGCCTGGGGCCCGAGGGTCTGGCCGCCGCCGCGACGCAGATGCTCAGACTGCTTGCCCCGCAGCAGCCGGTCCCGGCCATCGCGGTGCTGGACCATCGAGACCTGCCCTATGATGCCCTCTGGGCGCCCGAGCGCATCGCCAACGCCTTGGCGATGACCGGTGAATCCGCCGACGTGCTTTTCTGGGTGGTGGGGCTGCAGGACCAGTACCTCGCCGGTGCCCGCGCCCGTTCGGCCCGGTGGCGCCAGGCCTACGACGAGGCCGTCGAGGGGCTCCATGCGATGGCCGCCCGCCAGGCCGGTCGCCGTCGCCTGACGGTGGTCGTGTTATAATCGACCCATGAGCGCCCCGAAGACGATTTTCCAGAAGATCGCCGACCAGGAGATCCCGGCGAAACTGATCCACGCCGACGACCTCTGCGTGGCGTTCCATGATATCGCCCCGCAGGCGCCGACCCACGTCCTTGTGGTGCCGCGTAAGCCGTTGCCCCGCCTGGGCGAGGCCGGCGCCGAGGATCAGGCCTTGCTTGGGCATCTCCTGCTGACCGCCGCGAAGCTCGCGCGCGACCTCGGGCTCGCCCGCGGTTTCCGCATCGTCATCAATAACGGTCCGGACGGCGGCGAATCCGTCCCGCACCTGCACGTCCACCTGCTCGGGGGGCGCGCCCTCGGCTGGCCGCCCGGCTGAACCCCATGCGACCGCCCGAACCCTGCCTGGTCCTCGACGGCTCCGACCGCGTCGGCGTCCGGGTCGGCGTCCTGCGCGCGGGTCGCTGGAGCGGGGAAGGGGTCGCCGCGGAAGGTGCGCTCGAGGCGACCTTCGCCTGCGCGGAGACCGCGTTGCGTCACGCCGGTCTCACCTTGGCTGACATCCGTTCCTTTGTCGTGTGCGTCGGCCCGGGCTCCATCCTCGGTATCCGCGTCGCGGCCCTCGCGGCGCGCGCCTGGGCCACGCTCGAGCCCCGTCCGATCTTCGTCTGGGAGTCCCTCGCCGCCGTCGCGCACGCGGCCCTTCTCGCCGGTCAGCCCCGGCCTTTCGTGGTCGCGCTGGAGTCGCGCTTGAAGCGCTGGAACACCCTTGTCGTGCCCGCCGCCGGGGCCTTCGAACCACCTACCGAACTTGAACCCGAGCAGGTGCGCGCGCTGGGCCTGCCCGTCGTCACGACCGCCGAGTCCGCGTCCGTGATCTTCCCTGGCGCGCAGGGGGTGACGACCCCTTGGGCGGCGCTGCCGACGTTGTTCGCGACGACGGACCTGCTGCGCGCCGAGGCCAAACCCGAAGCCCTGAACCCGGCCGCCACCTTCGCGACCTGGGATGGGGAACGTCACCGCGGACCCGCATGAGCCCGGCCAGCCCTCATGTCACGCGCGCCTGGGTCGAGATCGACCTCCCGGCGATCGACCGCAACGTCGGACGCATCAAGCAGGCCTTGCCCGCGCACGTCCGCTACGTCGCGGTCGTCAAGGCCAACGCCTACGGTCATGGCATGCCGGAGATCGCGACCCGCCTCCTGCAGGCCGGCGTCGATTGCTTCGCCGTCGCCAACGTCGGCGAGGCCGCCCGGCTCCGCGAGATCGGGCATGACGCCGACATCCTGCTGCTGAGTCCGACTTTGCCGTCGGAGATGCCGCGCGCGGTCGCGCTGGACCTCGAGGTGACCCTGAATTCCGTCGCCGAGGCCGAGGCGCTGGAACGTTGCGCGGCTTCGGCGGAGCGCAAGGTGCGCGTGCATATCAAGGTCGACACGGGCATGGGACGCGCCGGCGTCTGGCACACGGAGGCCCGGGGCTTGATCGGGTTCGTCCGCGCGGCCCGGCATCTCGACTGGCGCGGGCTCTACACGCATTTCTCGGAGGCCGACGCCGATACGGACTTCACGGCGGAGCAGCGGCGGATCTTCCTCGCGTTGCTGGCCGAGGTGCCGGTCGCCGAACGCGCGCGGCTGTTGATCCATGCCGACAACAGCGCCGGCCTGGAGAGCTTCTCGGCGGCCTCACCGTTCAACGCGGTCCGCATCGGCCTGATGCAGTACGGCCTGCCGCCCTCGGCCGGTTCCTTCCTCGCCAGCCTGCGGCCTGAGCCGGCTTTGTCCTTCCACGCGCGCGTCGTCCTGGTGAAGGACCTGCCGGCAGGTACCGCGGTCAGTTATAACCGCACCAAGGTCCTGACCCGGGCCTCGCGCGTCGCCATCGTCGCGGTCGGGTATGGCGATGGCGTCCCGACCGCCGCGAGCAACCGGGGCCAGTTCCTGATCCGAGGACGGCGCTGCCCGATCCTGGGCCGCGTGACCATGGATCAGACCATCGTCGACGTCACCGACCTGCCGGAGGCCGCCGTGGGCGACATCGCGACCATCCTGGGCGCGCAAGGTGGGGAGCGCATCACCGTGGGCGAGTTTTGCGCCTGGTCGGATTGCATCCCCTGGGAAGCCCTGTGTACGCTCACCCAGCGGGTCCAGCGCGTCTATCGGACCGACCGGACTTAGCCGGCGGCCGCGTAGACCTGGCTGGTCGACAGGAGGCACTCGTAGGTCAGGAGGGCGCCAAAGACCGTGCCGAAGGCTAGCAGCGACCAACGCCAGCGACGCCAGCCATCGCGGTAGGGGGTCAGTTGGAAGGCTTGGTCGGGGACGTAGGCTGCGCAGTAAAGCACGTTGGCCGCGATGACGAAGAAGAGGAAGCCGGTCAGGTTGCCGGTCCCGTCCCAGCGCAGGATAGTCGATAACCCGCGTCCCGGATGGTGCCATGCGTGGAAGGCGCAGACCAAGCCGAGCACGCCGTTGTAGATCGGGCGCCCCTTGAGTTCCCAGAAACCGACCCCGTTGCCGAGGTTCTCGAGCAGACGGTCGGAGAGGGCGGACATCGCTTAGGCGGCCTTCGCGGCGGCGGGCTTGGCGCCCGGGGCCGGGGTGGTCGCCGGGGCGGCCTTGGCGTCAGCCTTCTCGGCGACCTTCTTCACGGCATCCATGAAACCCGCGTCGGCGGGGTTGCCGTCGAAGACCAGCTTACCCTTGTTGTCGAAGACGAAGACCTTCGGGATGCCGGAGAACTGGATCGGGGTCTTGGTCAGACCGGAGACGATGGCGTACTCTACGCCGGCCTTCTTGGTGACGACGGCGATCTCCTTGGCGGTGTGGCCCTGGCATTCGGCGCCGACGACCACGAGGGTGTCCTTGTACTTCTCGGAGAGTTCCTGCATGTGCGGGAGGCTCGCGATGCAGGGCGGGCACTGGACGCCCCAGCACTCGAGGACCACGGCCTTACCGTTGAGCTTGCCCATGGTGGCGGAAGGACCGCTGACGGACTTGCCCCAGGCGAAGTCGCGCAGGTCGTAGGTCTTCTCCTTCTTGTCAGCGGCGAAGCCCGGGAGGGCGAGGAGGGTGGCGAGGAGGACGAGGGTGCGCATGGGACCGAGCATCTTCTGGATACCGCCGATGGCAAGCCTCAGCTCGCCCGGGGGCGCCGTTCCAGGAGGAAACCGAGGATGAAAGCCCCGCCAAACAGGGCCAAACCGAGCCACCAGCGGTCGGGCAAAGGAGGGCGCTGCGCGGACGAACGACCGCCGAAGGCCAGGTAGGGCAGGATCCCCCAGAGACCTGCCGCGATGGAGGTGCGGTCGAAAGGCTGTTGCCGCAAACCACGCCAGCCGGTCTGCGCCAGCCAGAGCGCCGGCACCACGCTCAGCCAATCGCTCCGCGGTCCGATCAGGCCGAGGTGGAGTTCGCCGAACCGGTCCGCCAGCAGACCGACGAACAAGGCCACCGAGGCGCCGATCAAAATCGTCTCCGTGGCGGTGCGCTCACGCTCGGGGGACCAGAGGGTGGGCGCGACCGGCTCCTGGAGGCGAGGCCCCATGTCCCGTCAGGCCTTGAAGCCGAAGTACTGGCGGGCGTTGCCGTAGCAGACGTCGGCGATCAGGCGTTCGTTCCAGTCCGCGCGGTCCGGGATACGACCCGATTCGACGTCCTGGCCCACGAGGTCGCACAGGATGCGTCGGAAGTATTCGTGGCGCGGGTAGGACAGGAAGGAACGGGAGTCGGTGATCATGCCGACGAAGCGGCTGAGCAGGCCAAGGTCGGACAGCATGTTCATCTGGTCGCGCATGCCGCGTTCCTGATCGAGGAACCACCAGCCCGAGCCGTACTGTATCTTGCCCGGCGTGACGCCGTCCTGGAACGAACCTGGTAGGCAGGCGAAGAGGGCGGTGTCGGCGGGGTTGAGGTTGTAGAGGATGACCTTGCCGAGGGCGTTCTCGCCGGAGAGCGTGCCGAACCAGCGGATGAGGCCGGGCCCCTGGCGGAAGTCGCCGATGGTATCGCAGCCGGCGTCGGAGCCGAGCCGCTTGAGCAGGCCGAGGTTCGGGTCGCGGACGGCACCGAGGTGGAGCTGGGTGGCCCAGCCCTTGGCGTGGTTGAGGCGGCCGACGTACAGCATGATGAAGGCCGTGAACTTCTCGGCTTCCTCGGGCGTGGCGGCGTGGCCGGCGATGGCGCGTTCCCAGATCGTCCTGGCCTCGGCCTCGGTGCAGGTGGCGTCGGGCAGGTAGTCGAGGCCGTGGTCCGTCGCGCGGCAGCCCGCGGCGGCGAAGTCGTCGTGACGCTGGTTGAGGCCGGCGATCAGGCCGGCGAAGGTGTCGGCCCCCTGGCCGGTGACGTCCGCGAGTCGCCTGGCCCAGGCCTGCACGCGCTCGGGTTGGCGGACCTTGAGGCAGGCGTCGGGACGGTAGGTCGGGACAACGCGTGTGGCGCAGCCCGACTTCGCGATCGCGAGGTGGGCGTCGAGGGAGTCGGCCGGGTCGTCGGTGGTCCCGACGACCTCGACCTTCATCTTCTTCAGGATACCGCGGGCGGTGAGGTCGCCATGCTTCAGCTGCCGGTTGGCCTCGTCCCAGATTTTCTGGGCCGTGGAACCATCCAGGACTTCCTGGATGCCGAAGTGGCGGCGCAGCTCGAGGTGCGTCCAGTGGAAGAGCGGGTTACGCAACGTTGCCGGGACCGTCTCGGCCCAGGCCTGGAACTTCTCGCGGGAGGTCGACTTCGACCCGGTGATCAGATCCTCGCTCACGCCGTTGGCGCGCATCGCGCGCCACTTGTAGTGGTCGCCCGCGAGCCAGATGGCGGTGAGGTCCTCGAAGCGTCGGTCCTCGAGGATGTCCTTCTGGCTCAGGTGGCAGTGGTAGTCGACGATCGGCTGGTCCTTCGCCACGCCGTGGTACAGCTTCTGCGCCGTGCCGGTCGAGAGGATGAAGTGGTCGTCCATGAAGGCCATCGTCGTCGCGCCCGCGTTCAGATGGACATCGCCGCGAAACCGCCGTCCACGACGATCTCGGAGCCGGTGATGAAACTGCCGGCGTCGGACGCGAGGAGCAGGGAGGCGCCGACGAGTTCCTTGGCTTCGCCGAAGCGGCCCATCGGGGTCTTGCCGAGGATCGAGGCCACGCGCTCGGGGGTCAGGACCTTGCGGTTCTGCTCCGCCGGGAAGAAGCCCGGGACGAGCGTGTTCACGCGGACGCCCTTGGGGGCCCATTCGCGGGCGAGGTTCTTGGAGAGGTTGTGCACCGCGGCCTTGGAGGCCGAGTAGGTGAAGACGCGCGAAAGCGGGAGGATGGCCGACTCCGAGCCGAGATTGATGATGGAGCCGGCGCCGGCCTTGACCATCGCCTCGCCGAAGACCTGGCAGCCGAAGACGACGCCCTTGACGTTGACGGTCAGGATGCGGTCGAGCTGGGCCTCGTCGATCTCGAGGAAGGGCGTCGGCGAGTTGACCCCGGCGCCGTTGACGAGGATGTCGACCTTGCCGCGCTGGGCGAGGATCTCGTCGCGCAGGCGGACGAGGTCGGCCTTGTTGGTCGCTTCGCCGGCCTTGAATTCGCCGGAGCCGCCGGCGGCCTTGATCTTGGCGAGGCGGGCCTCGGCCTTCACGGGGTCGCGGCCGACGAGGATGACGTGCGCGCCGGCGCCGGCGAAGCCTTCGGCCATGGCGCCGCAGAGTTCACCGGTGCCGCCGATGACGACGGCGACGCGGCCTTGGAGGGAGAAGAGGGAGGACATGATCTTAGCGGATAGGGTTGGCGGATAGCGGTTGGGGCGCGCTTGGCGGGTTGGGCGAAGGTGCTTAGCGGACGACGCGGGCGCCGCCGCCGGTGAGCTGCTTCTCGACTTCCTTGCGGGTGACCATCGAGGTGTCGCCGGGGGTCGTGGAGGCCAGGGCGCCGTGGGCGGCGCCGTAGTTCACGGCTTTCTGGGCGTCGTTGTGCTCGAGGAAACCGAAGACCAGGCCCGAGGCGAAGCTGTCGCCGCCGCCGACGCGGTCGAGGATCTCGAGCTCGGGGAACTGGATGCTGTCATGGAACTTGCCGTCGTGCCAGCAGATGGCGCTCCAGTCGTTCTTGGTGGCGGTGATCACGCGGCGCAGGGTGGTCGCGGCGACCTTGAAGTTCGGGAACTGCTTCACGGCCTCGCCGATCATGTCCTTGAAGGCCTGGGTCTCGATGTTGGAGATGTTATGGTCGACGCCCTTGACCTCGAAGCCGAGGGAGGCGGTGAAGTCCTCCTCGTTGCCGATCATCACGTCGACGTACTGGGCGATCTCGCGGTTCACTTCCTGGGCCTTCTTGAGACCGCCGATGGTCTTCCAGAGGGACGGGCGGTAGTTCAGGTCGTAGGAGACGATGGTGCCGTGCTTCTTGGCGGCCTTGACCGCCTCGATGGTGGCCTGCGCGGTCGTCTCCGAGAGCGCGGCGAAGATGCCGCCCGTGTGGAGCCAGCGGACGCCCTTCCTGCCGAAGAGGTCCTCCCAGTCGAAGTCGCCGGGCTTGATCTGCGAAGCCGCGGTGTTGCCGCGGTCGGGCACGCCGACGGCCCCGCGGATGCCGAAGCCGCGCTCGGTGAAGTTGAGGCCGTTGCGGACCGTGCGGCCGATGCCGTCGTCCTCGCGCCACTTGATGTAGTCGGTGTTCACGCCGCCCTGCATGACGAAGTCCTCGAGCAGGCGGCCGACCTCGTTGTCGACGAAGGCGGTGCAGACGGCGGTGCGCAGGCCGAAGCACTTGCGCAGGCCGCGGGCGACGTTGTATTCGCCGCCGCCTTCCCAGACCTGGAACTGGCGCGTGGTGCGCACGCGGCCTTCGCCCGGGTCGAGGCGGAGCATGATTTCACCGAGGGAGACCTGGTCGAAGGCGCAGGCGGAGGCGGGCTTGATCTGGAGGGACATGGCGGGAAGGGGCGAGGGTGGGTGCGTGGGGAGTGACTCAGCCGGTGGGCAGGGAGGCGAGGTCGAACGGCGCATGGCCGATGTGGGCCGCGATCTCGTTGAAGGCTTCGACTTCGGCCTTGGAGAAGAGCAGGCCGCCGGCCTTCTGGCTGCGCGCGGCGAAGGTCGCCTCGAGCTGGCCGGGGAGCATGCACTTCTCGTTGCCGTGGCCGAGGACGTCGTCGAGGACGGCCTTGACGTTCTGGCCCTGGGTGCGGCCCTTGGCGAAGGCGCCGGAGCTGATGGCCTCGGGATGGATCACCTGGAAGAAGAAGGCGCAGGCCTGCTTCTCGCCGGGGACATGGGTGCGGCTGCGGATGGTCGGGAGCGAGCCGCCGATGTAGCCGGCGACGAGCTCGTTGATGAGCGAGAGACCGTAGCCCTTGTGGGCGCCGAAGGGGATGAGCGAGACGGCCTCGTTCGGGTCGAGGGTGACCTTGCCGTCCTTGTCCACGGCGGCGTCGGGCGGGAGCATCTTGCCTTCGCGCTTGAGCACCTGGACGCGGCCCATGGCGATGACGGAGGTGGCCCAGTCGATCACGATCGGGAAGCCGAGTTCGTTGGTCGTCGGGAAGCCCCACGAGTGCGGGTTGGTGCCGAGCGTCGGGAACTTGCCCTGGAAGGGGACGACTTCCGCGAGGGTGGCGGTGCAGTTGGTGTAGGCGATGTAACCGCGCTTGGCGGCTTCCATCACGTAGCCGCCGCCCCAGAGGTAGTGGAAGGCGTTGTCCACGGAGACCGTGCCCACGCCGTATTTGTCGGCGAGCTCGATGCAGCGCTCGATGGCGTCGACGGCGACGGCCTGGCCGAGTTTCTGGTGGGCGTCCCAGACCTCGGCGGCCTCGAAGCGCGAGGCTTTCTTGGTGACGGTGGCGTTGGGCGTGCAGCCCGGGACCTTGGCGCCGGAGCCGAAGAGTTCGTCGAGGTGGAGGGCCTTGAGCGCGTTGTGCGTGCGGATGCCGTGGTGCGTGGCCATGCTGGCCATCTGGGCGGCCTGCGCGGATTCCTTGGCGCCGAAGCCGCGCTTGACGTAGGCGGCGGTGACGAGCGCCTCGTGGGCGGCGCGGGGGACGACGTGGAAGACTTCGCTCATGGGAAAGGGCGGGGCGGGGTTCAGACGACCTTCCGGACGGGGACCTCGGGGTTGATCTGGGCGAGCGGCTTCTCGCCGTGCATCGCGCGGATGAGGTTGGTGACGGCGGCGACGGCCTGGCGCTGGACGCTCTCGGCGGTGCGGGAGCCGATGTGCGGGGTGACCACGCAGTTCGGGAGCTTGGTGAGCGGGTGGTCGGCGCGGGGCGGCTCCTCGTCGAGCACATCGGTGCCGTAGCCGCCGACCTGGCCGGATCTGAGGGCGGCCGCGATGTCGTCGGTGTGGACGATCTCGCCGCGGGCGCAGTTCAGGATGAGCACGCCCTTCTTCATCTTGGCGATGTTCTCGGCGCGGATCAGGTCGCGCGTCTCGGGGGTGAGGTTGGTGTGCAGCGAGAGGTAGTCGGAGACCGCGAAGACCTCGTCCATCGTGGCGGCCCGCTTCACGTCGTACTGGGCGGCGAACTTGTCATCCCAGTATAGGTCGAAGCCGACGACCTTCATGCCGAAGGCGCGGGCGCGGAGGGCGACCTCCTTGCCGATGCGGCCCATGCCGATGATGCCGATGGTCTTGTCGAGCAGCTCGTGGCCGGTCTTGCGCTTCCAGCCGCCCGAACGGGTCGAGTCGGTGTGGAAGTAGAAGTTTTTCTCGAGCGCCAGCAGCAGCAGGAAGGTGTGCTCGGCGACGGTGGTGTGGTTGACGCCGGGGGTGAAGAGCAGGGGGATGCCCTTGGCCGTGAGGGTCTTGACGTCGATCTTGTCGACGCCGATGCCATATTTGGAGACCACCTTGAGCCGGGGCAGGGCCTTCTCGATCACGGCGGCGCTGATCAGGTCGTCGCCGCAGATGTAGCCGTCGAAATCGCCGACCAGCGCGAGGGTGTCGGCCTCGCTCAGGGGCCCGCGGGCCGTCACGACCTCCCAGCCGGTGGCGGCCAGCATCGCGTGGTGTTCGCCGGGGGTGTCCTGGAAGGAGGTGGTCGTGAGAAGGATGCGCGGCTTGGACATAGGTGTAATCCCCTCGATTAGTGACTTTATGGACGGGGGCCGTCAACAGGACTTCTGGGGTGGACTTGTCCGGGAAAGGCTCTTTGGTAGCCCTAACCCCCCGCTTTTACATGACGACTCCTTCCCGGACCGCCGGCGTCTCCTCGCACCGCTGGGTCATCCTGGCGCTCCTTTTCTTCGCCACGACGATCAACTACATCGATCGATCGATCCTCTCGCTGATCAAACCGGAGTACCTCGACAAGGAACTGGGCTGGACGAACACGGAGTATGGCTATGTGAACTCGGCCTTCCAGTTCGCCTACGCGCTCGGTCTGCTCGGCTTCGGCTGGTTCATCGACCGTTTCGGCACGAAGATCGGCTACACGGTCTCCATCGTCTTCTGGTCGGTCGCCGCCGCCGGCCATGCCGCGGTCCATTCCGTCTTCGGGTTCGGTGTGGCCCGGGTCTTCCTGGGGTTGGGCGAAGGCGGCAACTTCCCTGCCGCGATCAAGACCGTGGCGCAGTGGTTCCCGCGCGCCGAACGCGCCTTCGCGAACGCGCTCTTCAATTCCGGTTCCAACATCGGCTCGGTCATCGCGCCGCTCGTGGTCCTGCCGGTCGCGGCGGCCTGGGGCTGGCGCTCGACCTTTGTCATCGCCGGGGCCGTCGGCATCCTTTGGGTCTTCTTCTGGATACCGCTGTTCCGCAATCCCCGGCGCAGGACGACGATTCCCCCGAGGACACGGAGAAAGTCTCCTGGGGCAGCTTGTTCGGGACTCGCCAGGCGGGGGCCTACATGGTGTGCAAGTTCCTGACCGACCCGGTCTGGTGGTTCTACCTGATCTGGTTGCCGGACTACTTCAAGAAGGAGCAGCACCTGGACCTCAAGGCCCTGGGCGCCGTCCCCAGCCTGCTCGATCCGGTGGCTTTCTTCGGCTGGATGTTCAGCCAGCCCCCTCGTCGTCCTCTACTCGATCGTGACGGTGCTGAGCATCTTCGCCGGCTGGCTGTCAAGCGCTTCGCCGAAAGCGGCTTCGACATCGGGAAGGTCCGCAAGACCTCGATGCTCATCTTCGCCCTCTGTTCCCTCCCGATCTTCTTCGTCCGGGGCTTGGCATGTGGCAGGCGGTCATGCTCATCGCCTTCGCGGCGTCCGCCCACCAGGCCTGGTCGGCCAGCATCTATGCCACCATCTCCGACACCTTCCCGAAGAAGGCCGTCGCTTCGGTCTCCGGGCTCGGCGGCTTCGCCGGCTCAATTGGCGGCATGATCTTCCCGATCGTCGCCGGCATGGTCCTGGACGCCAATCCCAGCGGCGGCTACGCGGTGCTCTTCAGCTTCTGCGCCTTCGCCTACGTGGTGGCCTTTGTGATCCATCACCTGCTGGTCCCGCGGCTCGAGATGGCCAAGGTCTGAGGCGTCCGCCGCGACCAAAAGAAGGGCCCCTCAAGGGGGCCCTTTTCGTTGGCACGGACCTGTCGCTCAGCCGGCGACGACGATGTTGACCAGCTTGCCGGGCACCACGATCTCCTTCACGACGGGCTTGCCGGCCGTGAACTTCTGCACGTCGGCGTCGGCCTTGGCCAGCGCGAGCAGGGCGTCCTTGGAGATGTCCTTGGCGACTTTGGCGGTGGACCGGACCTTGCCGTTGACCTGGAAGATGACCTCGACGGTGGATTCGATGAGCTTGGCGGCGTCGAATTCGGGCCAGCCGGCCGCGGTGATGCTGTCCGGATGACCGAGGCGGGCCCAGATTTCCTCGCACACGTGCGGGGCGAACGGGGCGGCGAGGCGCACGAAGTCCTCGACGGTGGCGCGGCGGAGGGCCGGAGACTTCTCGGCGACGTTCATCAGGATCATCATCTGGGAGATGGCGGTGTTGAACTGCAGCGTCTCGATGTCCTTCTCCACCTTCTGGATGGTACGGTGGAGTTCGCGGACGAGTTCCTCGGATTCCGCGCCGTCCGCGCTGATCTTGGCGGAGGCCGTCCCGGTGTGCTCGTCGATCGCCAGGCGCCAGAGGCGGCGGAGGAAGCGGGTGATGCCGATGATGCCGTCCGAGTTCCAGGGTTTGGAGGCCTCGAGCGGGCCGAGGAACATCAGGTACATGCGCAGCGCGTCGGCGCCGTGGTCCTTGACGATGGCGTCGGGGTTGACGACGTTGCCGCGGCTCTTGGACATCTTCTCGCCGTCCTCGCCCATGATGAGGCCTTGGTGGAAGAGTTTCCGGAAGGGCTCGGCGGTCGGCAGCACGCCGATCTCATGCAGGAAGCGGTGCCAGAAGCGCGCGTAGAGCAGGTGCAGCACGGCGTGCTCGGCGCCGCCGATGTAGAAGTCGGGGCAACCCCAGTAGTCGAGGTCGGCCTTGGAGGCCAGGGCTTCCGCGTTCTTCGGGTCGATGTAACGGAGGTAGTACCAGCAGGAGCCGGCCCACTGGGGCATCGTGTTGGTCTCGCGCGAGGCCTTGAGCCAGAGCGGCCCGGGCTGCGGCTGGGATTGCGGCACGGTGGCGCCGGAGGCGGCGTCGTACCAGACCTCGGTCCACTCGGGCTCCTTCGACAGCGGGGAATCGCCGGTCGGGGAGGGCTGGTAGGACTTGACGGTGGGCAGGGTGAGCGGGAGCTGCTTGGAGGTCAGCGGGACGGCGCAGACCTCGACGCCGTTGAGCTGGCAGGTGACGGGTTCCTTGGGCAGGAACTCGCGGACCTCGGAGTCGGCCGGGATCTTGGCGTAGTCCTCGCGCGAGACCCAGAGGAGCGGGAAGGGCTCGCCCCAGTAGCGCTGACGCGAGAAGAGCCAGTCGCGCAGCTTGAAGTTCACGGCGAGCTTGCCCTGGCCCTTGGCGGCGAGGTCGGCGGTGATCCGCTTTTTCGTCTCGCTGGCGGAAAGGCCGTCGAACGGGCCGGAGTTCACCATCGGGCCATCCTCGGTCCAGGCCTGCTCGTTGACGTCGATCGCCTCCTTCGAGCCGACGACCTGGATGATGGGGAGCTTGAACTCCTTGGCGAATTCCCAGTCGCGCTCGTCGTGCGCCGGCACGGCCATGATCGCGCCGGTCCCGTAGGTGATGAGCACGTAGTCGGCCGTCCAGACGGGGATCTTGGCGCCGTTGACGGGATTGATCGCGTAGGCGCCGGTGAACACGCCGGTCTTCTTCTTGTCGGCGAGGTCGGTGCGCTCGAGGTCGCTCTTGTTGCGCACCGCGGCGACGTAGGCCTCGACGGCGGCCTGCTGGGCGGGGGTCGTGATCTTGCCGATGAGCGGGTGTTCGGGCGCGATGACCATGTAGGTCGCGCCGTAAAGGGTGTCGGGGCGGGTCGTGAAGACCGTCAACGTGTCGGCGTGCCCGTCGAGCTTGAACGTGACCTCGGCGCCTTCGGACTTGCCGATCCAGTTCTTCTGGAGGCGCTTGGTGGAATCCGGCCAGTCGACATGGTCGAGGCCTTCGATGAGCTTGTCGGCGTAGGCGGTGATGCGCAGGACCCACTGGCGGATCGGCCGGCGCTCCACCGGATGGTTGCCGCGGTCGGAGCGGGGGCCTTCGGGCGTGTTGAGGACCTCCTCGTTGGCCAGCACCGTGCCCAGCGCGGGGCAGAACCAGACCGGCTTCTCGGAGACATAGGCCAGACCGTGGCGGAAGAGCTTGAGGAAGATCCACTGCGTCCAGCGGAAGTAGTTCTCGTCGGTCGTGGAGAGCTCGCGGTCCCAGTCGATCGCGAAGCCGAGCATCTGCAGCTGCCGGCGGAAATTGTCGATGTTGCGCTTGGTCTGGACGGCGGGATGCTCGCCGGTGGCGATGGCGTGCTGCTCGGCGGGCAGGCCGAAGGCGTCCCAGCCCATGGGGTGGAGGACGTTGAAGCCGTTGGCTTTCTTGTAGCGGGCGAGGATGTCGGATGCGGTGTAGCCCTCGGGGTGGCCGATGTGCAGGCCGGCGCCGGACGGGTAGGGGAACATGTCCAGGACGTAGTACTTCGGCTTGCCGCAGCCGATGGGCTCGGTGCGGAAGGTCGCCTGTTCTTTCCAGACGGCCTGCCACTTGCGTTCGAAGGCCGGGAAATCGTAGCTGCCGGGTTTGGTTTCCGAAGGTTCCATGAAGCCCTGCAGATAGGAGGCTCGGGACGGCGCTGGCAAGGATTTGGAGAGGGTCTCCCGGCCTATCCCGCTTGCCTAGCCCCCGCGGCGGGGGTTATCTCCCGTCATGAACGTGCTCGTGGTGGGTGGTGCCGGCTACATCGGCAGCCATTGCGTCCGGCAGGCCTTGGCCGCCGGCCATGCGGTCGCCGTGCTCGACGACCTTTCCTACGGCCATGCCGAGTCCGTCCCGCCGGGGGTGGAGCTTTTCCGGGCGGACATGGGCGATGAGCCGTCCGTCCGGGCGGCCTTGCGCACCGGTCGGACCGACGTGGTGATCGACTTCGCCGCCTTCACGAATGTCGGTGAGTCCGTCCGGCAGCCCGAGCGCTACCATGAGAACAACGTCGTCCGGACCGAGGGCTTGCTGCGCGCGATGCTCGCCGAGGACGTGCGCAAACTGGTCTTCTCGAGCACCTGCGCGACCTATGGTATCCCGGACCGGATGCCGATGACGGAGGATCTGCCGCAGCGGCCGATCAATCCCTATGGCGCCACGAAGCTCGCGGTCGAACACCGCCTGCGCGCGCTCGCCGCCACCGAGGGGCTGAGTTTCGCCGCCTTTCGTTATTTCAACGCCGCGGGGGCGTCCGCCGATGCCGCGATCGGGGAGGACCATGCGCCGGAGACGCACCTGATCCCGCTGGCCATCGCCGCCGCCCTCGGTCGTCGGCCACCGCTCCAGGTCTTCGGTGCGGACTACCCGACGCCGGACGGCACCTGCCTCCGCGACTATGTGCACGTCGACGACCTGTCCCGCGCGCATCTGGACGTCCTGCCGAAACTCGAGGCTCCCGGCCAAGCCCTTTTCTATAACCTCGGCACCGGGACGCCGTATTCGGTGAAGGACGTCATCGCCAGCGTCGGGCGCATCCTCGGCCGGCCCGTGCCGCACGAGTTCGCCCCGCGCCGGGAAGGCGACCCGCCCGCGCTCTACGCCGACGCCTCCAAGGCCCGCCGCGAGCTCGGCTGGTCACCGCGTTACGCCACGCTCGATGACATCGTGCGCACGGCCTGCGCCTGGCACCTCGCCCGTCCCGCGGGCTTCGCTTCCTGAACCGATGTCCGAACAACTGCACCCCCACTGGCGGATCCAGTACATCCGCACGCGCAAGGAGCCGGGCGCGGGTAGTCCCTTCGCGGCCTTGCTCGCCGCAAACGACGACGAGACGAACCTGATCCTGCATCGCGGCGCCCACTGCTTCGTGATCCTCAACAACTCGCCCTATAACCCCGGGCACCTGATGGTCCTCCCGAACCGCGAGGTCGGCGAACTTGCTGACCTCACCGCGGCCGAGCGCGCCGAACTGATGGACCTGCTCGTGCGCTGCCAGGCCGTGCTGACGAAGGTGATGCAGCCCGCCGGCTTCAACATCGGTCTCAACCTGGGGAAGGCGGCCGGCGCGGGCATCCCGACCCACCTGCATTTCCACATCGTGCCCCGTTGGGACGGCGACCATAACTTCATGCCGGTCCTCGCCGATACGCGCGTCCTGCCGCAGGCCCTCGCCGAGCTCTGGACCCGCCTCAAGCCGGCCTTCGTCGCCGCATGAGCCGCGTCGTCGACGTCGCCGTCCGCCACCCGCGCGTCCGCGTCGCGGCCGCCCCGGTCGTCGCCGTGGTCCACGCGCTCGATCGGATGCGTTCCTACCGCTGCCCCCGCGGCGCGCTTTCGATCGCCTTCCTAGGCGACCGCGAGACCTCTCAAGTCCACGCGGATTACCTGGACGACCCCTCGGTGACCGACGTGATCACTTTCCCGGGGGAAGACCATCCGGGCGAACCGTTCGCCGGCGAGATCTGCGTGAACATCGACCAGGCCCGACGGGCCGCCAAGGAGCACGGCACCACCTTGGCCGCGGAACTCCGGCTCTATGTCGTCCACGGCTGGCTGCACCTCGCGGGCCTGCTGGACGGCACCAAGGCCGAGTGCGTCGCGATGCGTGCCGGCGAGGCCGCGGCGCTCGCCCACCTCGACCGCGCCAAGCGCCGGCTCCGGGTCGTCGGCTGAGTTTGCTCGCCCTCGGCTCCCTCCGCGTCCAACTTTCCGCCCGATGAAGCGTACCGTCCTCATCCACTCCGGCGGGATGGACTCCACCGTGCTCCTGGCCCACCTCGTGGCCGAGGGCAGGGAAGTGCACGCGCTCTCCGTCGACTACGGTCAGCGGCATCGTCGCGAACTCGCCGCCGCCGCCGAGCTGTGCGCCTATTACAAAGTGCCGCATCGCATCGCCGACCTCCGGGGCGTGACGTCGCTGTTCGGCGCCAATGCGCTCACCGACGCCCAGGTCGCGGTACCGGAAGGGCATTACGAGGAGGCCAGCATGAAGGCCACCGTCGTCCCGAACCGGAACATGCTGCTCATCGCGACCGCCGCCGCGTGGGCGATGTCGCTCAAGGCGTCCTCCGTCGCCTATGGCGCGCACGGCGGCGACCATGCCATCTACCCGGACTGTCGCCCGGCCTTCGCCGACGCGTTGGACCAGGCCATCCGCCTCGCCGATTGGCACGAAGTCTCGCTGGAGCGCCCGTTCGTCGGCTGGGATAAGACCGCGATCGTGCGCCGCGGCGTCGAGCTCGGCGTCCCGTTCGCGCTCACCTGGTCGTGCTACGTCGGGGGCGACCGGCACTGCGGTCGTTGCGGGACCTGCGTCGAGCGTAAGGAAGCGTTCGCCCGGGCGGGCGTCCCGGATCCCACGGACTACGTCGCCTGAGCGCTTATCCCGACGATTAGCCGGAGTAAGAATCGCCCCCGTCCCGTCGAGCGCGCTTGCCTCGCAAGACGCGCAAAACTTACATCGCGACGTGTCCCGGAAGTTCCATCGCCCGCTCGCCTGGCTGACGCTGTTCGCCTGGCTGTCGGCGTCGGGTCTTTCCTGGGATGCGCTGCAGGTCTTCGCCTGGGCGAAGATGTCCGTGGATAATGCCCGCGAGGCTTCGCTCGGCGCGGCCGTCGGTAAGGCCATGACCGATGCCCCTTGTCCGCTTTGCGTCGCGGCGCAGGAAGGTCGTAAGCAGTCCGAGCAGTCGCCGCCCGCCGGTCAGGAACTTGCCAAGGCCAAGGTCAAGGCGCCGACCACCCTCTGGGAACTCGGCACGCGCTCGCCGGCGGTCGTCCGCTCCGGTCATGGGCGACCCGACGATGTTTACGCGGAGGTGCGCCCGTCCGAGGTGCCGGTGCCGCCCCCGCGCGTGCTGGGCTGATCACCGTCGCGGGCTGCGGTTCGTTCGGCTCGCACGTGGCATCCCTTCACCCTCCTCGCGTCCATCGACGCGACCCGTCGCTGGCGCAGGCCGCCACCCCTGCGTCGGCGGCACCATCAAGCACCTCCCTCATGAAATTCTCCTCCCTCGCGGAGCGCACCCCGCGGGTCGCTCTGCTCTCCCTCCTCGCCCTCGGCGCCTACACCGGTGCCCGGGCCTGCCCGTGCGGCTGCGTCCGGGTGCCGGTCGATAACCTGGCCGACCGCCCGGCGGCCTTGGCCGGCGCCTACACCTTGGACGTCCGTTATGACGCCATCAACCAGGACGAGCGCGACAACGGCGCCCATCCCCATTTCACCGCCCGGCATCACAACGTCACGGCCACGGTCGAAACCAGTCTGCTCGGCGTGGACTGGTACCTCGTCGTCCCGCGCATCGACCGGACGATCGCCACCGCCTCCGCCAGCGGCAAGGCCGTGGGCCTCGGCGACGTTGCCGTCGGCTCACGTTTCCAGGTCGGTGATTACCGCCTGATCGCGGGCGTCAAGCTGCCGACCGGCGCCGATGACCTCGCCTTGGTCGCACCGCGCCGCTACCTGCAGCCCGGCTCGGGCTCCACCGATGTCTTGCTCGGCGTCCGGCGCGACTATGCCGCGCCCGCCGGTGCGCCGTCGTTCTTCTGGCAGCTGTCCGCGCAGGCTCCGGTGACGTACGACGAGAACTTCCGCCCCGGCTCGTCCTTCACGGGTACGGCCGGATTGAAGGTGCCGCTCTCCGGCCCGCTGGCGTTATCGATCCAGGGCACGGCGATCCGGCAGTTCCGGGACCATAACTCCATGGCGACCGTCGATGCCTCCTACGGGGCGGATAACGAGAGCGCGGTATTCTCCACCCACCTGGCCGCCGGTCTCATCTACCAGGTGGGCGCGACGAGCAGCCTTTACGTCTATTACAGCACCGTGCTCAATGTGGTGAACAAGGTGCAGCAGGGCAACGGCACGGTGGTGAACCCGGTGCACGCCGCGGACGTGCTGTCGGTCGGTTTCAACCACCGCTTCTGATCTTCCGCCAGCCTGCCCGCCATCGGAGGCCGCCCGCACCTGGATGCGGACGGCCTCTTTTTTGGCCTTTTCCAAAGGGCCGGGGCCGCATCTTCCTTGCGACCCGGGCCGGCCTCGGTCTATCTCGGCCTGTCCCATGTTCACCTGCAGCAAGACCTACCGCGACATCCCGTTCGCCCATCGGCAGCATCGCCATGAGGGTCACTGCTCGTTCCTGCACGGGCACAATTGGGCGATCGAGATCGAGTTCGGTTGCCGGGAGCTCGACGAGCGTGGGTTCGTCGTCGACTTCGGCGGGCTCGGTTTCCTCAAGACCTGGATTGCCGATCACCTCGACCACGCGTGCCTGTTCGCCAAGTCGGATCCGGTCCGCGAGCAGCTGCTCAAGGACTACCCGAAGCTCTTCCGTCCGCTGGTCATCGACTCCGTTTCCACCGAAGGCATCGCGAAGTTCCTGTTCGAGACTTTCGATCCGATGGTGCGCCGCGAGACCGGTGGTCGCGCCTGGGTCCGCCAGATCATCCTCCACGAGGACACCAAGAACGTCGCCCGGTACCTGCCGGACGCCTGAGCGGATGGCCGATCTCTACCCGGTCAACGAGACGTTCCTCAGCTGGCAAGGGGAGGGCGTCCATCTCGGCCGTAAGGCCTTCTTCATCCGTCTGCAGGGCTGCCCGGTCAAATGCGCATGGTGCGATTCGGCCTCCACCTGGCACCCCCAGCACGTCCCGAAGGACCTCCGCCGGGCGTCGGCCGCGGAGCTGGCGGCCGAGGCCGCCGTCGCCCGCCCCGAATTCGTCGTCCTGACCGGGGGCGAGCCCTGCATCCACGACCTCACTCCCTTGGTCGCCGCCCTCAGGGACGTCGGCTTATCCGCCCACCTCGAGACCTGTGGTGCTTACCCCATCGCCGAGGGCCTGGCATGGGTGACTCTCAGTCCCAAATGGGCCAAACCGCCCCTGCCGGCCTCCCTGTTGCGGGCCGACGAGGTCAAACTCATCGTCGAAACGGCGGAGAGCATCGCCCGGTGGACCGAGGCCGTGGGGGGCGTCTGGGCTAGCCGGCACGTCTGGCTGCATCCTGAGTGGTCCCAGCGGGCCCAACCCGAGGTTCTCCGAGCCATCACCGACCACGTTAAGGCCCAGGGGGCGCCTTTCCGCGCCGGCTGGCAGGTCCATAAACCCTACGCGGCTGACAGCCTGGACCAGAGGGCCCGTCCGCCGGCGCCTTTGGGCGGCGATCCGGGCAAAGGTTTCTAGGTCCGGAGGGGGAGGGGAGGCCATCCCTTAGGGCGGGGCGGGTGACTATCTTTCGATCGTTCGCTTTTTTGCTTCACAACGGGGGCGAACCCTCATTCAAAACGGACTCATGACCCGCCACGCTGTGCTCGCCCTGGAAGACGGAACGATTCTTCGGGGGAGGGCTTTCGGGGCGACCGCGACGCTCTGCGGGGAAGCGGTCTTCAACACGAGCCTCACCGGCTATCAGGAAATCCTGACCGACCCTTCCTACTTCGGCCAGATCGTCACGATGACCGCGCCGCAGATCGGCAACTACGGTGTCAACGAGGAGGACCTCGAGTCCGCCCGTCCGCACGTCGCCGGCTTCGTCGTCCGCGAACTGTCGCCGATCGTCTCCAACTGGCGCGCCACCACCGACCTCGGGACCTGGCTGCAGAAGTACGGCATCCCCGGCATCGAGGGCGTCGATACCCGCTTCCTGACCAAGAAGCTGCGCGTCGCCGGCGTCATGAAGGCCTGCCTTTCAACCGAGGGTCTGTCCGACGAGGAAGCACTCAAGCGCGCCCGCGCCTGGACCGGCACCGTCGGCGCTGATTTCGTCCAGGATGTCACCTGCAAGGCCCCCTACCACTACAACCCGAAGCCCGCCGACTGCGAGGCCTTCACCGTGGTCGGGACCCACCTCAACAAGCCGAAGAACCGCCCCGTCCGCTACAAGCTCGCGGCCTTCGATTTCGGCGCCAAGACCTCGATCTTCCGCCGCCTCGTCGCGTCCGGCTTCGATGTCCATGTCTTCCCGGCCCGCACCACCGCCGCCGAGATCCGCGCCTTCCAGCCCGACGCCGTCTTCCTGTCCAACGGTCCCGGCGACCCCGCCGCGCTCAAGTACGCCCACGAGTCTGTCGCCGACCTGATCAAGACCTTCCCGGTCTTCGGCATCTGCCTCGGGCATCAGATCATCACGCACGCCATCGGCGCTTCCACGTACAAGCTGAAGTTCGGTCATCGCGGCGGCAACCAGCCCGTCAAGAACAGCGAGGTCGACCGCGTGTCGATCACCGCGCAGAACCACGGCTTCGCCTCGAAGGCCGACGAGCTCGCCCGCTGCGGCGCGGTCGTGACCGAGGTGAACATGAACGACGGCACGGTGTCCGGCCTGCGGCTCAAGGATAAGCCGGTGTTCTCCGTCCAGTACCACCCCGAGGCCGGCCCTGGTCCCAATGACGCCGATGTCCTTTTCGACCGGTTCTACGACCTCGTCGCCAAGGCCAAGGGTGCGAAGTGACCGCGGCTTCTTGGTCCTGGCGCTTTTGGCCGGTCTCTGGCTGACCGCAGGTTGCCTCGGTGGTTGTCGTTCGCTTCCGGCCGAGCCCGCGGATGCCTTGCGGTCGCTGATCGCCGCGGCGGCCGCCGGTGAACGGCCTGATCCGCATGCCTGGGTCGACCCCGCCGATCCGGCTCGTTCGGCCGCCTTCCTGCAGGTCGAGCAGTGGGTCAACGTGAACGCCGAGGCGGTCACGAATGTCCGCGCCGCGGGCTTGCCGGCGGAGCCCGGGCGCTTCTTCACCGTGTCGGCCGATGGGCGGGTCACCTACGTCATCGCCTGGGGCTGGCCCGGGGCGCAGTTGCGCACCAAGGCCCTGCGTCCCTTGCCCGGCGCGCGCGTCCGCATCCTCGGTTGGCCGGAAGAGCTCCGCTGGGAGCAGCTCGGCGCCGTGTGCGTGGTCGAGACCCCGCGGGAGCTGGCCGACGAGGAGAACCACCCCTGCGAGCGCGCCTTCGTCTTCCGCTTCGAGGCCCCGCGCTGAACCCGCTCAGAGCTCGACCTGCATGCCGAGCTCGACGACGCGGCCGGGCGGCAGGTTGAAGTAGGCGGTGGCGGACAGGGAATTGCGGTTGAGCACCTCGAAGACCTTCTCCTGGACCGCGTTGAGGCTGAAGCCTGTCGTGGCGCGGACGATCGTCTCGCGGCTGAGGAAGTAGGTCGTCTCCATCTCGTTCGGGCGGATGCCCAGCTGCTCGTAGGCGGCGTGCAGCACCGGGTAGATCGCCTGCTGTTCGCGGAAGCCGAAGCGGCCGGTGACCCGCAGCACCAGCGGGAACTCCTGCCGGCCGTCCACCTTGCAGAACTTCGCCGGGCGCGAGTCGAACTGCACCCGGTCCTTGGGCGGGACGATCGCGCGATCCTCGTCGACCTGCAGCGTGAGGACGATGATGTGGTCGTGCAGGGACTTGTTATGCTTGAGGTTGTGCGCGAGCGCCATCGGCACCGAGCGGGTGTTGCCCGCCAGGTAGATGGCCGTGCCGCGGACGCGGCTGAGCTTGCCGGCGAGGAAGCGGTCCTCGACGCTGTCGATGAACGAGTTGAACTCCTCGGCCGTCTCCGTCTCGGCCAGCTTGCGCTTCATCTCGATGCGGCCTTTGTTCCAGGTCGACATCAGGTAGTACACGAGGAAGCCGGCGGCGAGCGGCAGCCAGCCGCTGTCCAGGATCTTCGGGATGTTGGAGGAGACGAAGATCACCTCGAGGACGATGACGGGCGCGACGAAGACGTAGGCGGTGACCGAGGGGATGTTGAAGCGGCGCCGAAGGTACTGGCCGAAGAGGATCGTGGTGACCAGCATGGTCAGGCTCACCGCGATGCCGTAGGCGCTGGCGAGGTGCCCCGATGACTTGTACTGCAGGACCAGGTAGATCGAGCCGATCATCAGCAGCCAGTTGATGATCGGGATGTAGATCTGGCCGGATTCCTCGTCGGAGGTGCGCTCGATGCGCATCCGGGGCAGGTAGTTCAGCTGGATCGCCTGCATGGTCGTGGAGAACGCACCCGAGATCAGCGCCTGGGAGGCGATGATGGCCGCGAGCGTGGCGATGATGACCAGCGGAATCTGCGCCCAGGTCGGTGCCATGTTGAAGAACGGGTTGAACGTGTGGGCGAAGCTGTCGATGGGCTGGGCCAGCGCCCAGGCACCCTGGCCCAGGTAATTGAGGATGAGCGCCGGGAAGACGACCAGGTACCAGCCCGCCCGGATGGGCTTCTGGCCGAAATGCCCCATGTCCGCGTAGAGCGCCTCGGCCCCGGTGACGGAGAGGAAGACGGCGCTGAGGATGATCATCGCCAGCCCGGGGTGATCGAGGACGAAGCCGATGGATTGGCGCGGGTCGAAGGCATGGACGATGACCGAGGCTTGCTCCGCATGGCTGACGAGCGAGCCGATGCCGCTGGCGGCGATGCAGGCGAACCAGAGCAGGGTGATGGGGCCGAAATACATGCCGACCCGTCCCGAGCCGCGTTTCTGCAGGGTGAAGATGCCGACCAGGATGAAGACGGCGGCGGCCGGGATGAAGATGGTCAGGAAGTGCTCCGACAGGGGCCCGTGGAGGCTTTCATTGGCCTCCTTGATGCCTTCCAGCGCCGAAAGGACCGAGATGGCGGGGGTGATGACGCCGTCGCCGAACAGCAGGGCGGTGCCGAAGACCCCGAGAAGCACGAGGATGCTCCGGTGCTTGCGTTTGCGTTGCTCGGCGTCCTGCGGGGAGGCCAGCGAGACCAGGGTCATGATCCCGCCTTCGCCGTCCTCGTTCGCCTCCATGATGAAGAGCACGTACTTGACCGTCACGACGCAGATCAGCGACCAGATGATCATCGAGACCGCGGGGACGACCACCATCTCGACGGGGGCGCCTGCCTTGAGCCCGTAATTGAGGCATTCGCGGAACGCGTACAGGGGACTGGTGCCGATGTCGCCAAAGACCACCCCGAGGGCGGCGACCACGGCCGCCGCGGTCAACGGGCGCACGGGCGGGGAGGGCGGGGTCACGGAGCCGGACGGGGCCTGCTCCTGGGCGGTTTTGCTCATGTAGAGTTATTCACACTACCCCTTTGACCGTCCTAATCAAAACAATCCCGCCCCCACCCGGGGCTTGCCTTTTTGTCCCCCAATTGCATTTCAAGGCATTCGGCCCCAAGACTTTCCAAACATACACAACAATGATCAACATCCAAACCGTTATCTGTCAGATTCTTGCACAGGCTACGCCCCGCGGCCGCCCCCGCCGCCGCCGCTGCGCGACCCAAGGGGCGCCGGAACAGCCTGTGGATGCCGCTTGTCATGATGCTCCTCATGTTCGCCGGCATGTGGTTCCTGCTCATCGCCCCCAGCGTAAGCGTCAGAAGGAGATGGAGAAGCTGCAGAGCGAACTCGCCATCGGCGATAACGTCATCGCCGCCGGCGGTATCTATGGTCGCGTGGTCGCCATCAAGGAGTCCCGCATCACGCTCGAACTCGAGGACGGTCGCCTGACGGTCCATAAGTCCGCCATCGCCGGCAAGGCCGACGACGCTTCCGCGATCGTCCAAGCCTAACCCCTTACCAGCCTCCCTTTGTCATGACCTCCAGGACCTGGTTCTGGAAAGTAGCCGTCTCCCTTGTCGCCCTCGCGGTGGCTTGGTATGAGTTCTGGCCGCTTTCCCCGATTCCGCTCGAGAAGTTCGCTCCGGCCCACGTCATCGCCCAGTCGGACGAGTTCGCGAAGCTCCACAAGGAAGCCCTCGAGCGCGTCCGCCTCTACGGCGACGCCGCGACCCCCGCGGACAAGAAGTCGATCTCCTACTTCCAGGCTCTGCGCGACATCGGCGAAGGCCGCGGCCGCGCCGCCCCGGTCGACCTCCGTCCGTTCTTCTACCAGGAGTCCGAGTTCGTCCGCGAGCCCGACCAGAACAAGCGCAACGTCATCGTCCTGAAGGAGCTGCTCAAGGCCTCCCAGGGCAAGATGAAGCTCGGCCTCGACCTGCAGGGTGGGGTGTCCTTCACCCTGAAGGTCGACCCGACCGGCGCCGAGGGCGGCGCCAAGGGCAATGCGGACAAGTCCGACGTCTCCCATGCCAACATGGTCAACCAGGCCCTCGTGGTCATGGAGAAGCGCGTCAACGAGTTCGGCGTCGCCGAGCCCGTGCTGCGCCGGTGGGCGATCTTTCGCTCGAGATCCAGCTGCCGGGCGAGGATGCCGCGAACAACCCCGACGTCATCGACGCGCTGAAGAAGCCGGCGAAGCTCGAGTTTCGCCAGGTGCACCGCACCCGCCGGCCGGAGGCGACCGACCGCGAGCACCTGCTCAAGGCCCTGCCGACGACGAGATGGCCGGCAATAACTCGGCGATCTCGACCTACGAGGTCCTCACGCAACGCACCGTCGACGGCCGGACCGGCGAGGTCCGCCTCCAGCGTTACTACGTGAAGAAGCGCGCCGACGCCGGCGGCAGCATCATCCGTCGCTCCAGCGCCCGCTCCGACGACGGTCTATCGTTCATGGTCGACATGTCCTTCACCGAAGAAGGCGGCAAGAAGTTCGGCGACCTCACCAAGAAGATCTCCGAAGGCAACACCCCGAACAGCCTCGGCCAGCTGGCCATCGTGCTGGACGGCGTGCTGCAGTCCGCCCCGACGGTGCAGAAGCCCATCTACGGCGGCGGCGCCCAGATCACCGGTAACTTCAGCCGCGAGGAGGCCGTGGGCCTCTCGAACGTGCTGAACAACCCGCTCGAGTTCCCGCTCATCACCCAGGACGTGACCTCCGTCGGTCCGAGCCTGGCGAAGGACGCTCAGTCCAAGTCCGTCGTCGCCTCGGCGGTCGCCGTCGGGCTGGTCGTGTTCTTCATGGTCGGCTTCTACGTCTGGGGCGGTTTCATCGCCATCCTGGGCATGGTGCTCAACCTGCTGATGATCCTCGGGGCCATGGCCTACTTCGGCGCCACCATCACGTTGCCCGGCGTGGCTGCGCTCGTGCTGACCCTCGGCATGGCGGTCGACGCCAATATCCTGATCTTCGAGCGCGTCCGCGAGGAAGCCGCCCTGGGCAAGGATCGCGCCCTCGCGTTGAGCGAAGGCTACGCCCGCGCGACCTGGACCATCGTCGACGCGAACCTCACGACCCTGCTCACCGCGCTGATCCTGGTCTTCATGGGGTCCGGCCCGATCCGCGGTTTCGGCATCACCCTGACCATCGGTATCTTCACCACGGTGTTCACGTCGCTCGTGACCTGCCGCGGTCTTCAGGAACTCGCGTTGTCGCGCGGGGTCATGACCCGGGTCTTCGGCCTGCCGGTCTTCCGTCCCACCCTCGACATCCCGTTCCTGAAGTTCGCCCGCTGGGCCTTCCTCGCGTCCTGGCTGATCATCGTCGTCGGCCTCGGGCAGCTCGCCTACAAGGGCAAGGACGCCTTCGGCAAGGACTTCAAGGGCGGCGAATCCACCCTGGTCGCCGTGGCGCCGGGCGCCAAGGTCGACATCGGCCAGGTGGTCCGCATCGCCGAAGGGCTCGGCCTGCCGGACACCACGGCGATGGTGCAGCTGCCGGTCGGCGGCGGCGAGCCGACCCTCCGCATCGAGACCGAGCTCACCAAGGACAAGTCCAAGGGCGACTTCGCCAACCTCGCCAAGATCGTGGCGGGCATCAAGGCCCAGCATCCGGAGTACCTCAAGGACGCCGCCCAACCGGTCGACAAGCTGATGCTCTCCCGCGAGGCCATCGGCGGTTCCGTCTCCGGCGAGCTCCGCGTCAACGCCATCTGGTCCGTCGTGCTGGCCCTCCTCGGGATCGGCGTGTACGTCGCCCTGCGCTTCGAAGCCGGTTTCGGCGTCGCCGCGATGGTGGCCACCCTGCACGACGTGCTCATGACGATCGCGCTCTTCGTCTTCTTCGGCGGGCAGTTCAACGCGACCCTCATCGCCGCGATCCTGCTCATCATCGGCTACTCGATCAACGACACCATCGTCGTCTTCGACCGTATCCGCGAGGAGCTCGAGGCCAATCCGTCGCGTTCCCTGCTGGACGTGATCCACTTCGCCATCAACCGCACGCTCTCCCGCACGATCCTGACCTCCTCGACGGTCTTCCTGTGCGCCGTCGCCCTCTGGGCCTTCGGCGCCGGCGACGTCCGCCTCTACGGCGAGGTCTTCATCTACGGCGTGCTCACCGGCACCTTCTCCTCCATCTTCATCGCGAGCCCCGTCTTCTACTGGTGGCACAAGGGTGAACGCAAGGGCGTGGACGCCGCGGAACTCCCGCGGACCTACTCCTGGGAGGCCGGTTCCGACAAGAACGCCTAAGGCGTCATCGTCCCATGGCCGCCTGGTCACACCGGGCCGCGGACGCCGACCTTGCCCGTCGGCTCGCGGTCGCCTTAGGAGTCAGCGAACCCGTCGCCACGGTGCTCGCGCGCCTCGGTCCCGACGAGGCCGAGGCGGAGCGTCACCTGCGTCCGCAGCTGGCCCACGTCTCGGATCCCTTCGCGGTCGGCGGCCTGCGCGCCGCCGCCGAGCGGCTCGTGCAGGCCGCGGCGGCCGGCGAACGTATCGCCATCCTCGGCGACTACGACGTCGACGGGGTCTCCAGCACCGCGATGCTGGTGCACTGCCTCCGGCGGCTCGGGTCGAACCCCGCCTACTTCGTGCCCCGCCGCATGGAGGAGGGCTACGGTCTCTCGATGGCGGCCCTCGATCGCGTCCTCGCCGAAGCCCGGCCGCAGGTCTTCGTGGCGCTGGACTGCGGGACCAACTCCCTGGCCGAGGTCGCGCGTCTGCGCGCCGAAGGCGTGGAAGTCATCGTGGTCGACCACCACGTCGCCAAGGACGGCCACGCCGTCTGCACGCTGGTCAACCCGCGCGTCAACGACCCGGCCGACGCCCCCTGGCAGTCGCTCTGCACGGCCGGGCTCGTCTTCAAGCTGATCCATGGCATCCTCAAGGTGCTGCGCCTCGCCGGCGATGAGCGCGGCACGAGCATCGCCGTCAAGGACTACCTCGACCTCGCCGCCCTCGGTACCATCGCCGACCTTGTCCCGTTGCGCGCCGAGAACCGCATCCTCGCCTCGCATGGCCTGCGCGCCCTCGGCGAAGCCCGCCGACCCGGCCTGCGCGCGCTGATCGCCGTCAGCGGGATGGAGCCCGGCGGCATCCTCACCTCGGTCGACGTCTCCTACCGGCTCGGGCCCCGTATCAACGCCAGCGGCCGGCTGGCCGACGCCTCCTTGCCGCTGAACCTGCTGCTGGCGGAAGCCCGCGAGGACTGCGAGCGCGATGCCGCCCAGCTCGACGCGATCAACCGCGAGCGCCAGGAGATCGACAAGAAGGTCACCGAGGAGGCCACGCGTCAGGCCGAGGCCCAGGGCGAGCTCGCCGGCCATGTCATGTTCGGCGACTGGCATCCGGGCGTGGTCGGGATCGCGGCGGGCAAGATCTGCCGCGCCTTGGACCGGCCCGTCATCGTGCTCGGGCAGGAGGGCGAACTCGCGAAAGGGTCCGGCCGCAGCGTCCCCGGGACGAACCTGGTCGAGGCATTGGCCGCCTGCGCCGACCTGCTGAAGACCTACGGCGGGCATCCCATGGCCGTCGGCATCTCCCTCGCCGCGGCCGACGTCCCGGCCTTCCGCGAACGCTTTGCCGCGGCCGTCTCCGCCCAGCGCGTCGCCGGCGTCGTCCACGCGGACGGGCGCGATCTCGATATCGTGCATTGGATCAAGCCCGCCGACGTCACCGACCGGCTGCTGGACGACCTGGAACTGCTGCAGCCCTACGGCGAAGGCAATCCCGAGCCCATCTTCGGCCTGCGCGGGTTCGCCTTCGATCGCCCGCCCACGCCGTTCGGCGACGGGAATTTCCGTCACCAGCTGGCGCTGTCCGGCGGTCGCCGGCTGAACTTTGTCGCCTGGCGCATGGCGTCGCGGCTACCTGAGCCCGGTCGGCCGGTCGAACTCGCGGTCCGCCTGCAATGGAACCGCTGGCAAGGCCGGCGGTTGCCGCAGGCCGAGATCCTCGACTGGCGTTACGCCGGCTGACCTCAGCGGGCCGGGGTGGCCGGCTTCTCGCCGGCGCCGCCGATCACCGGCGGGACAGGTTCGTCCACGCGACGTTCCTCGATGCCTTTCAGGCGCACACCGTGGCCACCATCCTCGACCGGCAGGAGGAAATAAAGGGTACGGACATCATCCTGCTGGAAGATGCGCATCGAGTAACCGAGCCGCATCTGGCCGTCCTCCGCGCGGGTGTGGATCTCGCCTTCGGCATAAGTGTTGTGGCCGCCGCCGGGGCGCAGCGTGCCTTTGCCTTTCGGGGCGAGAGCCAGGCTCTTCGCCCCGAACCGGACCTCCACCGGGCCGCCCGTGAGGTTGATGAACTGCATGCTGCCGAAGGGGAAGGCGCCCTCGCGGTCGTCGATGGCGTTGATGGTCGTGCCTTGGTCTGTCCGATGGACCAGCAACAGGAGTCGACCGTCGCCGGGGAAGGTGAAAGCGGCCAGCGGACGGTGCGTGGGGCGGGCGGGCTTGGGCTGGGCGGTAGGCGCGGGAACGACGCCTCCGGCGGCCGGTCGGGTCTTCGGCGCCGGGCCGTTTTTCGGCGCCGGTGCCGGCGGCGCTTCCGCGGCCTGGGCCGAGGCCTGCGCGAGCTGGGTGAGCTCGGCGTTCAGGCTCTGGCTTCGCGATTTCAGCTGGGCGATCTCGCTGGCCGCGCCGGCCTGGGCCTGTCCGCCGCGTTCGCGGGCGTCGGCGGTCAGCGTCGCGAGCCGCCGCTGGACGGACTCCAATTCCTGGGCGAGGGCCGCCATCCGAGCCTCGCCCGGTCGGATGACCGGAGCGGCGAGGGCGGGCGCCGTGTCGTCGCGCAGCACCAAGCGTAGCGGGTTGGGTCCGACATACGTCTGCTCGGCCGTGAAACAGTCCGCGCTCAGGTCCAGCGGGCGGACGTCCTTCCCGTCCAGGTAGGCGGCGCCGAGGATGGGGCCATCGAAGGAGAGGGCTCGGAATTTGACGCGGACGCGGGCTTCCCCGGTCTGGGCGAGGAGGTGGGCTCCGGTCAGAAGCAAGGCGAGGCAGGCGTGGCGCATCAAAGTTCGCGGGTGGTGAGGTAGCGGACGGAGATCACGTGGAAGCGACGGCCGAGCAGGCGGTTCACCATCTTGAGCTGGGGGTTGAAGCGGTAGGAGTCCGTCGGGTCGCAGACATCGGTCTCGGGGGACTGCGATGGGTCGCAGAACTCGGGCGAGCGTTGGACCACCGCTTCGATCCAGCAGGCGGATTGCGAGGTGAGGGAGCCAGGGTTGGTGGTCACGTCGCCATAACAGCGGATCACGAATGTGTCGGAACGGGTGGTCAAGGCCGGTCCGATGACCGCCAGCAGGTCGGACTGCAGGAGCGCGCCCGGGGCGCCGATGAGCAGGTGACCGCGGTTGGTCCCCTCCGTACGCGGGTCCTGGAGCGTCAGGTTGGCTTGGATGATGGGGTCGGGCGGCGTCCAAGGGACGCTGCCGGGCGCCGTGCTCGCCGCCAGCAGGCTTTGGTTCGAGACGGGGGCGGGGGCGCCGCTGCGATTCGAGAGATTGCCTCCGTCCACGTCGGCGCGAACGATCGCCGTCTGCAGGCAACCGGCCAAGGAGGTGTCGTAATGGTAGCCGCAGAGGAAGCGGTTGACGAACTGGGCGAGCCCGATGAAGGGCAGGGGGATCGTGTAGGATTCGGTGGCGCTGTGGTTGATCGAGGTGAACAGGCTCCGGTGCGGCAGGAACACGCGCGTGCGGATCTCCGCGACGATGGACCTCGCCAGCAGCCTGATCTGGTCGTCGTCGAGGGTGCTCAGTCCCGTCCAGGCGCCCGCCGCGGTCCATGGCGACTTGTAGTTGTAGACGGCTTTGTCGGCGCGCACGGCCCGCGGGTAACGGGCGTTCTGGCTCGGCAGGGGCAGGTTCTCGGTAGCCGCGCCCATCGCGTTGCGCTTGGCGCCGGCCAGAAGCGTCGCCCACGCCTCGACCGAGGTGCTGTTCACGTTGAACGCGCCGTCGGTGAGCGTCGCTCCTGCGATGCGGCGATGGTTGCCGACCATCGCGCGCACCGTCGCGGGGTCGCGGTTGGAGAAGAGGGTGGTGCGCGGGTTGGCCAGCGGCGCGCGGCCGGCGACGAAATCGTCGAGCACGGTGGCCAGGGGGCGTTTTTCCGTGACCGTCGCGCCCCGGACGATTTCGGGCGCGGCGCCGGAGAAGTAGTACCGGTCGTAGAGCGCGGCGTTGATCATCCAGGTCTGGTCCCACGTCGTCACCCCGTAGTTGTAGTCGCCCATGGCGTTCATGGGATTATACAGCGAGCCGAAGCTGTTGCCGATGGCGAAGAGCGGCTCCTGGTCCCGGAGGGTGAAGTTGGCGTGCGCGAACTGGGCCAGCGAAAGCGGCGGGGCGAGCGGCACCTCGGTGTAGACCGCGGCGGCCTGGCCGCTGAGGCCCGAGGATACGCTGAGCCCGCCGAAGGCCTGGCTGGAGCCGGCGCCGGTGGCCTCGAGGACCTCGGGCCAGGTGTTGGCCGACCTCACCACCAGCTTGAAGCTCGAGGAGGTCTTGGCGTACCCCGCGGGCATGGAGCCCGGGCCGATGCCGGTGGCCTCCGGCCGCGTCATCGTGGCCATCGGATTGGAGTGCGTGAAGAGCGGGAAGGGCAGCGGGTCGCGTGGCCAGCGCAGACCGTAGTCGAAGACCGCGACGATGTTCGGGGGTTCGCCGGGGCGGGCTAGCCGGAAGTTGGCGAGGTAGGTCTTGGCCGGCACCGTCCCGCTGCGGTCAAGGTCGTTGGCCAGCAGTTCGGTGACTTCGCTGCAGACGTTGTACAACTGGCCATCGCCCGAATTGCCGGTATCCATGATCCGGTCGCCCGGCCAGCAGGTCAGGAGGTGGCGGACATAGAACGGGCCCGTGCTCCGGATGCCGACCGAGATGGTATCGGTCGGCAGACGGGAGACGCGGGCGCCGCTGGCGTCGGTCCAGGGGATGGAAAAGCCGCCGAGGAAGTCGAAGCTGTTGGCGGAGACCGGCGGCAGCCGGGTGAACGGTAGCGGACCGTTGCTGGAGGAGGAGAAGACCCGGAATTCCCCCGGTTGGAGGACCGTGCCGTCCTTGATGTAGGTCCGGAAACTCTCGCTCCAGTTGGCCGAGCCGTCCGTGATCCGCGCGAGGTCGATCATCCGCCGGCTCCAGCTGCCCTTCGCGGTCGTGGCGAAGTCGACGGTCCAGTTATCCCAGGCGCGGAAGGAGAGACGCATCGCGGCGGTGTCGGCGGTGTTCGGTTCCTTGCTCAGGCGCACCGCGACGTTGTAGGGGTTGTGCAGCACGGTGATCGGCGAGAGCGTGAGGCGCAGGTCCCCCTCCTCCATCAGGCCCCAGACGAGCAATTGGCGGGCGACGTACGGCGTGACGGAGACCTTGACCGGCCGGGGGGCTTCCTTGCCGTTGACGAAGTCGCGTACCAGGTAGTTTTCGCCCGAGTCCATCCGGTTGAAACGATGGCTGTAGTGGGCGGTGCCCCCGTAGCCGGAGGCGGCGAGGCTGATGGTGTTGGGGAAGTGGGTGCGGGCGCGGAGCGTCGGGACGGTCGGGGCGGACCAGTCGAGTTCCTTGTAAAGCCGGTGGTAATTGCGGAGCGCGTCCCAGGTCGGTCCGCGGGCCAGCTCGGCGGTGTTGTTGGGGTTGACCGCGAACGTGTAGACCGGGCTGAGCCAATGGTTCGCGCCGTCGTAGGGCACGTTGACCTTGCTGTCGCCGTAGGCGCGTCGATCGGTCTGCTCGTTCGGGTGGAAGAGGTAGGTCACGCCGGTCAGCTGGCCTTGGTTATCCCCGGTCCGCGGCGGCGTCCCGTTCGCGAACTCACTACCGGTCCACTGCGCGTCCGTCATCTCGAAGGCGAGGGAAAGGTCGATCTTCAGGCCGCCGAAGCGCGTGTCGCAGTTCACCCCGCGCGACCAGAAGGTGGTCTCCGTCTGGAGCCGCTTGGCGATCGTCGGCGGGGTCGTCTCGACGAGGCCCGCGCCGGTCGCCAACGTGAGCAGCGGGAGTTCCTGCATGGAGCGGACGCGCGGATCGATGCCGCCCGGTGGCATGGTCTCGAGGCCGCGAAGGATTTCCACGCCGGCGCGCGCCACCCCGCGCAAGGCCTCCTGTTTGGTCTGTTCGGTCGCCGTGCCGGTCGGCGGAGTCAGGCGCGGGTCGGTCAGGTTGAGGCGCGCTTTGACGCCTTCGTCGCCGATCCAGTAGGCATAGGTACCGCCGACGCCGGGGTCCGGCAGCATGACCCGAGGCAAGGTGATGCGTCCGTCGGGCTTGCCGAGACTGGTGCCGGAGGGAAGTTCCGCGGGGGTGGCGCTGGCATCTCCCACGAGTCTCACCACGTTGAGGCCCTGGGGGTTGTAGGTGTTATCCCACGGGAGATGCGGGGTCGCGTCGTAGGCGACGACGCCGGACAGGGAGATCGTCTGGATGCCGGCGGGTCGGTCGTGCCGGCCGCTGACGAGCCAGGCGGGCGGTTGCGCCGGCTTGTCGGTACGCCACACGCCCGTCCATAGGGGGTTCCGGATCGTCGTCCAGTCCCAGCCTGGCTGCATCGTGTCCGCGCAGATGTCCGCGCGCGCCGTGGTCCGGCGATCGGGGCCGGCTTCCTGTTGCAGGTGGGCGAGCGCCAGGCGGAGCGAGACCATCGCCTGCAGACGGGCCCGGCTCCGGGCGACTGCGTTGGTCGCGAGTTGCGATTCGATCTTCAGGAAAGACACCAGCGTGATGATCACGACCAGCATCAGCGCCATGATCGTCAACGAGAGGACCAGCGAGAAACCCCGGCGAACCGGGGAACTCGAGGCGATCATGGGATGCGGGGGACCGATGAGGGGCACGGGGTAGGGTGAAAATGGTTTTTGAATGCCCTTAATACAAGGCAGTAACCCCAGCAGTAACCCCATGCACATGGGGGGGTCTTAACGGCCGCATTCGCTCGATTAAACGACCGCCTTTGCGGGCTTATCTGGGGGCCTTGGGCGGCTTGATGCGGGCGTCGAACGCCGAGCCGCTTGTGCCGGATGAGGGCGGCTCTTCGACAGGCTGCAGGCGGACCAGTCCAGTGCCCTTCTCGACCGGCAACATGAACAGCAAGGTTCGTCGATCGGCGGCATGGAAGAAGTGGAGGTGGGAGGCGAGCCGCCTCACCTGATTCTCGGACGAGTAGATGTCCGCGTCGAAATAGCCGCCGGGGGCGACCTTTGGTCGCAGGACGACGGTGCCTTTCGCGGCGACCGTGGTGGCGCTCCCGCCGGACTCCAGGGAGAGCGGGAAGTCGCACAGGTTCAGGAAGCGCAAGGAGCCCGCCGGGAAGTCCCGGTCGGAGTCCTTCATCGCGACGATGCCGTTCCGGCCTGCTTCCGGCTGCACGAGTAGGATCAATCTCAGGGGACCGCCGCTCGTATCCGACGGCGGGAGGTCGAGCCAGGCGATGACCGGGCCGGGTGCGACGGTCGGCGGGGTCGCCGCGGGGACGACCTGGGCGGTCGTGTCCGGCCGGGTACCGGTGGGCGGGAGTTGGATCAGGCTCAGGCGGGTGTCGCCGGCGTAGCGCAGCCGCGGACCGAAGAAATCCGCCGATAGACGCAGCGGCGTCGCGCGGCGTCCGTCCCAAAGCGCGAGGTCCTCGCGGTCGCCCGCCAGGGAGATGAACTGCACGGACGCCTCCGCCTGAGGTCGGGGAGTCTCGGCCGCGGCGACCCAGCTGGCGGCAAGGAACAGGGCGAGTTCAGGCCTCATGGGGTTTGAGCCAGCGGAGGGAGATGACCTTGAAGCGTCGGCCGAAGAGTTTGTTCTCCGTGCGCAGGTCCTTGAAGGACGATTCGGCGGCGTCGAGGTCGTTCACGAACACCGGCAGCCGTTGCACGACCGCCTCTACCAGACAGGCGGCGGGATTACCGTCGGCGCCCGAAGTCTCCGCGTACGCGCGGATCGTGAAGGTGTCCGACCGCGAGGCGAGGGCTGGGCCGAGCGCTTCCAATAGGTCGGTCTGCAACAGGTTGCCCGGCACGCCCATCGCGACGTGCGTGCGGTTCGCGCCGCCTGGCTCCATCGCCTCGATGTTCCGGGGGTACGGGTAGGTCAGACCGCTCGGGGGGATCAATTCGCCGGCTCCGAACATCCCGACGGTGTAGCGATTCGTCAGCCGGTCGGTGAGGCCGGCTGAACCCGGGCCGTTGGCCGGCGGGTTGTCCGCCCCGAAGATGGCCGCCTGAAGCGCGCCGCAACGGGTGGCCCAGGCGTTGGCTGAGCCCGGCGTGAGGAAGCGGTTGATGAATTCGGCCAGGCTCAGGTACGGCGTCGTCGCCTTCGTGAGGCCGCGGAACAGTCGCGAGGTCGGCGGGGAGACGGCGTCCCGTTCGCCGCGGGTCGTCAGCGCGTGACGCGCCTTGTTCTCGCGCACGATGGCCGCGGCCAGCAGGCGAAGCTGCGCGTCGGTGAGGTTGACGAACCCGGTCCAGTTGGACTTGGTGGGCTCATTGTAGGCGCCGGTGGCGATCGGCTCGGAGCCGGTCGGCGTCGCGCGCGGAAACCGGGCGTTGGCGGCGGCGGACGGTCCGGTCGCGGCCCACTTGGCGACGGCGATGCGCTTGGCGGACGCGAGGAACGCGGCCCAGGCCTCGACGGAGGTCGAGTTGACGTTGAAGGCGCCGTCATTGAGCAGCGCCGACGCGGAGCGCCGGTAGTCGCCGAGCGCCGAACGGGAGGCCGGCGCCTCACCGGTCAGTCGCATCCGCGGATTCTCCAGTTTGCCGCGCTGCGCCACGAAATCATCGAGCACGTCGGCCAAGGCGCGCGTCTCAGGGTAGGATACGCCCGGGCGGTTGGCCTCCGGGTCGGACGGCACGGGGCTGGCCGGGCTGGTCAGCGGCGATAGCCGCGGCGCGGCCCCGGACAGGAAGAATCCATCCCAGAGCGCGGCGTTCAGCAGGTAGGGCGCGTCGAACTCGGTCCAGCGCTGGAAGGTGCTATACGTCCGGGTGGGCTCCACCTGCGGGTGCGCGAAACTGTTGCCGACGCCATAGAGCGGTTGTTGGTCCCGCAGGTTGAAATTGGCGTGGGTGTATTGGCCGAGGGAGGTCGGCGGAGCGAGCGGTACCTCGGTGTGGATCGACGCGAGGTTGCCGTCGGTCTGGTTGCTCAGCCCGCCGTAGGTCAGCGGCGCGGTGCCCCCGGGTGATTGCAACAGGCTGAGCCAGGCGTTCATGCCTCCGGTCGGTCGGGTCACGCGGATCCGGAAGCTCGGCGAGGCTCCGCCGAACCCGGAGCCCTCGGCCGTCGACGCGCGGCCGGCGCCATCGGCCCCGAGCACGGCCGCCAGCGGGTTCGAGTGCGTGAAGAGCGGGAAGGCTCCGGCCGCGCTCGGCGGCTGGCCGGCGGTGGAGACCGTGTTCTCGCGGGCGGTCTTGGCCGACATCTCGATGGCGGCGATGATCAGACCGGGTTGGTGGATGCCCGGGGCGGGGGATTTCTCCGGTGTCTGGGTCACGATATCGCCGACGTTGAGCGGCCCCGGCAGCCCCGCGCGGGCGTCGATGCCCCGGAAAGTCAGGATACTGTGCTCGCTCGACCGGTTGTAGAGGTCGAAGGCCGGGTAGGCGTTGGTGGGCAGGCCGATCGAGCTGGCGGCCGGGAATTTCATCATATCCTTCGGCCAGCAGGTCAGGGAGGTGCGGACCGTGAGCTTGCCGTCAGGGACGACCTCGAAGGTGAAGCTGTCCGAGGGCGGGTAACCGAATTCCGGCGGATACCAGAAGGGGTTGAAATAATACCACCGAAAGCCCGGCCAGAGGGCGCTCCAGTCGACGTTGTCGTCGGAGAATCCACCCTGGTAGTTGAAGGCGTTGCCGAGTTTGACGACGCGCGACCAGGGCGAGCGGGCGCCGGTGGTCGGCGTGTACACCTTGCGTTCGCCCGGCAGCAGGCTGATCTGATCGATGTAGACGCGGAAGAGGTCGGCGTCGTTGATCGCGCGGGGGTCGGCGAAGCGGTAGTAATCCCCGAGGTTCTTCTCGTAGGTGAAAGTCAGGGGCGTCGGCTGGATCTCGTCATACGGGTTGTCGCGGGCGTAGACGTAGGTGCGGCGGGTCACGCGGAACATCCACCGGTCCCAGTCGGAGAAAGTCAGCGCGAGCGCCGAGTCTCCCGGCGTGGGGCGGATCGTGAGGGCGACGTTGTAAGGGTTGTGCAACACCACGACGGGGGTCAGGCTCAGATAGACCGTGATGCCGCCCCGGGTGGTCTCCTTGATGAGGTTGAACACGAGGAAGACGCGCTCGACGTAAGGCGTCACGGCGCAGTTGAAGGGGCGCGGGATCGGCGCAGGGTCGAGTTTCCAACCGGCCTCGTCGATGACCCCGACGTCGGTCACGGCCGGGTTCAGCGTCACCCGGTCCCCGGAATGGGCCGCGGCGTATAGGTAGTTACGCTGGCGCACCGTGGCATCGTTGCCGTTGTCGGGTCGGGTGTGAAGGTTGCCGGCGTTCGGGAAGTAGGTGCGGGCGTTGAGCGTGGGGACGCCTCCGACCCAGCCGACCTGTTGGTAGAGCCGGTGGTAGTCGCGGAGGGCCCACCAGGTCGGCCCGCGCAGGTTGCCTTCCGGGGTCTGGCGGTTGAAGATGGGCGTGGTCTCCAGGAGTTTCCCGTTGATCGGCGCCCGCATCTTGAGGTTGGCGTAACCGTTCTCGGTCCCGGTGGCGGGCGCCGCCGTCCCGCCGCCGAACTCCGTCTTGGCGAACTCGGCGTCGGACAGCTCGAAGGCCAGGGAGAGGTCGCGCCGCAGGCCTCCGTTCGCGGCGTCGGCGAGCACGCCGGCTGCCGTGGTGGTGACATCATGGAACAGGCGACGCGTGGCGGCCGGATCGGCGGAGAAACCGGCGAGCAGCGAGAGGTCTCGCGGCGAGGTCGCGGCGAAGGCCTGCGCCTCATCGGCGACGCCCTCACCGCCCTTGAGCAAGCGGATCCCCGGAGTGGCGGCGCTGCGGAGGGCGGCGCGCGCCTGCCGGTCGGTCGCGGGGAGCGCTGTCCGCGTTTCCTCGAGGTTGACGCGGGCTTTCACGCCTTCGTCGCCGATCCAGTAGGCGAAGCTGCCGAGACGACGCTCCGCGCCGTTGGCTTCCGGTTCGATGAGGTGTAGCTTGGGGCGTACGACGAAGCCGCTGGGCTTGGCGCCGAGGGGGTCCGTCGGTCCGGCGTCCTCGGCCGCGGTCGCGCTGGCCGGTCCCACCAGGCGGATGAAGCCCAGTTCGTTCCAACGGGCGGCATGGTCGACCTCCCAGGGCAGGGCGTAGCCTTCCGGGTAGGCGAGGGCGGGCGCCAGCGTGTCGGTGCCGACCAAGGGTTCGGACTGCGCGGCCGGCTTGGTCGGATTCTCGCCCGAGACGAGCCAGCTCGGCGGCTGGTTCGGTCGGTCGGTACGCCAGACGCCGGTCCACATCGGGTTGCGGACGTCGGCGGCGGTCGCTTCGGGTTGGGTCAGGTCGGCGCGGGCGGTCGCCCGTCGGTCGGGCCCGGCTTCCTGCTGGAGGTGGGCCAAGGCCAGCCGCAGGGAAACGACCCCGTTGAGGCGCGCCCGCAAGCCGAGCTGATGTTGGAGCGCCAGGTGGCTCTCCACGGAGAGGAAGCCGGCGATGACGATGATGGTCATCACCGCCATGCCCATCACGACCAAGGCCAGCACCAGCCCGAAGCCATGACGTCCCCGGCAGGGGGTATGGGCTGGGAAGGTGGCCTTCACCCAGTTAAATTGTAGGAGACCCATCGCCCTCGCAACACCCTATAGACGGGCTCGAGGCGCGAAATCTAGTGGCGGGCCTGATTTTCACGAACAGCGTCACCCGAAGCTTGTGGTTGCCTTCTGGTTTGGTCGTCATAGATTATGCCCATCATGAAGAATCTCCTCCTCGCCCTGTCCCTCGCCTTCACCCTCGTCGCCGTCGCCGCCGATACCAAGGTGGACACCTCCAAGTTCAAGGACGGCGGTTGCTGCCAGAAGGCCGACAAGAAGGGCGAAAAGTGCAACCACCCTTGCTGTGTCAAGGCGGCCAAGGACTCGAAGGTCTGCGAGAAGTGCAACCCGGTCGAGAAGGCCGAGCCCGCCAAGAAGTAAGCTGGCCAGGTTTTGCCTGACGAGGCCGACCGCGAGGTCGGCCTTTTTATTGCGCGGGTCCCGCGCCCAAGGCCTTCACGGCCCGGCGGCGTTCCATTTCCGAGAAGCGTACCACCGCGGCGAAGTCCTCAAAGGCCGTCCCGCGCAGGCGTGGGGCGAGGACCTGGCTGACGAGTTGGGCGGTCGCCTGGGCGTCCGCCAGCGCCGCGTGGGCCTTGGCGCGTGTCAGCTGATATTTCCGCGTGAGCAGGCCCATGCCGTGGAACTTGAGTTCGGGCAAGGTCCGGCGCGCGAGTTTCACGGTGCAGAAGCCGCGGACGTGGGCCGTGCCCGCGCGCAGCCGCGACCACTCAGGCAGGAGGCAGCGGTCGAGGTCGTAACTGAGGTTGTGGGCGCAGATGGGGCGGTCGCCGAGGAAGTCGCGAAACGCGCGATGCACCTCGCGGGGGGCGGCGCCATGGCGACGGAGGAAGGCGCGGTCATAACCATGGATGGCCACGACCTCGCCCGGGATCTCGATGTCATGGTCCAGGAATGCCTGGAAGGTCTCGCCGGTCGGTTCCCAGCCACGCATCCGGACCGCGGCGACCTCCACCACATGGATCGGCGCGAACAGACCCGTGGTCTCGGTGTCGATCAAGGTCCACTCGGTCGCGCAACGCATCGGTAGGGAAGGGGTGGCGTTCCCCGGCGGGCGGGTCAAGCGTGGGCGGACTTGCGCTTTGGTCCGCCGGGTCTAGGAACAAGGGTATGTTCCGCCGTCACCCCGCGCTTACCGCCGTCCTGCTGCTGCTCGCCACGGTCGGCCTCTACCTCTGGTCCAAGCCCGCCGCGGTGGCTTCCGCGCCGGCCGCGCCCGCGGCCCCGGCGCCGGTCGTCGCCCCGGCTTACGGCACTTGTCCGCGTTCTCCGGACGGTATCGGCAAGACCTGGATGGGCCGCGAAATCTCCCAGGTCATGGGCCATCCTGGCATCGGCTGGCTGGAGCGCGACAACCGCGAGAAGGAGGAGGCTCCGTCCAAGGCCATCGCCTTGCTCGAGCTGGCGCCGGACGCCGTCCTCGCCGACATCGGGGCGGGCTCGGGTTATTATTCTTTCCGGATCGCGCCCAAGATCCCACGCGGTCGGGTGGTCGCCGTCGATATCCAGCCCGAGATGCTGGATTTCCTGAAGAAGGAGTCGGCCCGCCTGGGCATCCCCAACGTCCAGCCGCACCTCGGGGCGATCGACGACGTCAAACTGCCGCCGGCGTCCCTGGACGCCGCCCTGATGGTCGACGCCTACCATGAGTTCGATCACCCCGTGGAGATGCTCGCTTCGTTGCGCTCGGCCTTGAAGCCGAAGGGTCGCATCTACCTGCTCGAGTACCGGGAGGAAGACCCGAAGGTGCCGATCAAGCCACACCACAAGCTTTCGGAGGCCCAAGCCCGCAAGGAGTTCGAGGCCGCCGGTTTCCGCTTCGTGATGAACAAGCCCGACCTGCCCTGGCAGCACCTCCTCATCTTCGAGAAGCCCTGAGCCATGCCGTCCGTCGTGCGTCCGTGGTTGTTCCTGGCCGTCGCGCTCGTCGCGCGCGCCGCTGATTCGGTCGTCCTCGTCTCGGCGCCGACCCGTTATGACGAGGGTTGGGCCAAGGTCGTGGCCGCCTTGGAGACAGCCCATGCGGCCAAGGTGCTCGTCTTCCGCGCCTCCCCGGCGGAGCAGCAGGAAGAATTGCGGCGCCTGCAGCCGCGTTTCGTGACGTGGGTCGCCCGCCCCGAGGAGCTGGGGCCCAAGGCCGCGGTGGTCATGCATCGGTTGGCGCGCGAGAACGACGGCGATCCTTACGAGGATTTCCAATGGGGCGTGGTGACGGGTCGGGACGCCGCCCAAGCGCACAAGCTCGCCGCGCCCGGCCAGCCGCTGATCATCCGCACCGTCGGCGCCGGCACGTCGTTCGCGATGGAGTGCGTCGAACAGGGCTATTGGTTTTCCGAATTCAAGGCCGGGGAAAGCTGGGAGAAAGCCGCGGGGGGCGCGCCGCGGGAGGTGGCCGGACCGAAGGACTCGACCGCCCGGATCGTCGCCCGCCTCAACGAGGGCAACACCGACCTCTTCATCACTTCCGGGCACGCGACGGAGCACGATTGGCAGCCGGGCTATCGCTACCGCAACGGCACCTTCGGTCACAAAGACGGGGTCATCCTCGGCAAGGCCCTCGACGGGACGGTGCACCGCCTCGATGCCGCCAACCCGAAGGTCTATCTGCCCATCGGGAATTGTCTCATGGGTAACGTCCCGGGTGGGGATTGCATGGCCCTGTCCTGGATGGCCTCCGGCGGGGTCAGGCAGATGGTCGGCTATGTCCAGCCGACCTGGTTCGGCTACGCCGGCTGGGGGGTCCTGGATTACTTCGTGGAGCAGCCAGGCCGCTTTAACCTCAACCAGGCTTGGCTGGCCAACCACCATGCCTTGCTCTGGCGGCTCCAGGAGGTCGCGGCCGGACGGGTGTCCGCCGGGGATCGCCGGGGTCTGGAGTTCGACCGTGATATGACCATCTTCTACGGTGACCCCCACTGGGATGCGCGGATGGCGGCCGGTCCCTTGCGCTGGCAGGAGACCCTGACGACCCTGCCGTCGGGAGAGGTCGAGTGGATCATCACCCCGGCCGCCGGCGCGCGTACCTTCGCGGCGGTGGATACCAACGGCTCCCAGCGCGGCGGCCGGCCCCTGGTGGCTTTCCTGCCGCGCCATGGCGCCGGCTGGGAAGTCGTCGGCCCGAGCCCGGCGATCGCCGCGGACGACTTCGTCCTCCTGCCCCATCCCGGCCCCGACGCCCCGGTCCCCGCCCGGATCGTCGTGCGCCTGCGGCGGCGCTGACCGCCGGTCGTCGAGGGACCCGTCGCAGGTTTTTAATAAAAGTACAATAGTTGGCCTGCGCCCCTTGCGCGTTTCGGCCGTCCCATGGTATCATGGCGGGATGCGTCTCCTTGGCAGCCTCCTCGCCGGTCTCCTCCTCGCCGCGCTCATCGTCCTCGCCGCGGAGCGGGTGACCGCGCCCGCCGTGGGGGTCGCGGCGCCGGCGGTCGCGCCGCCCTCCGCCGCGGTGACGCCGCCCGCCGCCGGGCCGGCCGCGGCCGAGCTGTGGGCGCGGGCCGAGAAGGTGGACTGGCCGGCGCTCGTCGCCAAGGCCGAGGCGGGGGACGCGGAGGCGCAGTTCCATCGCGCCATGGGCATGCTGACCGGCTTGTTCGAGCCCGCGAATCCCGCCCAGGCGCGCCGTTGGTTCCTCCGGGCGGCCGACCAGGGGCATGGTCGCGCGCTCATCGCCTTGGGAGAGTGCGAGAGCAAGGGGGAGTTCGGAGCGGCGGATCACACCCGGGCTGCCTGGTACTTCCGGGAAGCCTGGAAGACCGGCGAGCCCATGGGGATGTTCAACCTCGGCCTCCAGGCGCAGCATGGCCTCGGCCGTGCGCAGGACGTCGCCGAGACGCTTCGTTGCTTCCGGCTCGCGGCGGACCGGGGTTGTGCGGCCGCCCTCAACCAGCTGGGCTTGATTCACATGGAAGGCGACCTCGCGCCCAAGGATGAGGGGCAGGCGATCGCGTACTTCCGGCAAGCCGCGGAGAAGGGGAACGCCCTGGCCTGGCTGAACCTGGCCATCGCCTATCGCCAGGGGGAAGGTGTGAGCCCGGACCAAACCCTTGCCTTGGTCTGCGCCCGCGAGGCATGGGCGCAGGGAGAGGTCGAGGGCGGGTTTCTCGTGGGTGAGCTGCTGACCGAAGCGGGGAGCGATCCCGCCGAAGCCTTCGGCTACCTGCTGGCGGCCCGGTCCTGCGACGGGTCGCCCGAGTCCGTGGCGCGTTTCCGGCGTCTGGTGCGGCCCTTGCTCGACAAGGTCGAGACCGCCGAGGCGCGGCAACGCGGGGTGGACACCGAACGACGTCTCCTGGCCGACCGGACCCGCCGGCAGTTACGCGAGATCTTCGGGCTCTGATCAGGCGCCGACGTTCTTCTTGATGTCCTTCAGCTGCTGGAACTCCGGCTTGGCGGTGTAATATTTGTCGAGCGGGTAGCAGCCGGAGATGAGCCCGTTGCGCGGGGCGGTCGTGCAGTCGCTGAAGGTGCGGCAGATGAACTTCGGCTCGAGGGCGCCGTGCTGCGCGGCGTCCGCCAGCATCGCGGGGTAGCTGAGTACCGCGCGGCCCACGCCGATGGCGTCGCTGCCGCCGGTGCGGAGAATCCGCTGGGCGAGGTGCGGGAGGTAGTCCTGGACGTAGCTGAGGCCCGAGCTGACGATGATCATCCCCGCGGGGGCTTGGGCGCGGACCTCGCGGACGACGCGGACCTGGCGGGCGACGTCGATGAGCGGGTCGTGGGCGGGCTGGTAGCCGTCGCTGGGCGGGTAGGCCGCCGGCCGCTGGATGTGCGGGTTGTAGTAGGGCGAGCCCGCGGTGGTGTTGAGGATCTTGACGCCGAGCTCCCCGAGCAACTTCACGAAAGCGAAGGTCTCGGTGAGGTCGATCTCGGTGGGCTGCGCGGGGTTCACCCCGAAGGCGTAGCGGTAGGGCAGGCAGGCCGCGAAGTCCTCGGGGATTCCAGGACCGAGCTTGCCGGGCACGCTCTGGGCCGGGTCCGGACGGAACGGCACCATGTCGAACAGGCTCAGGCGGACGCCGATATCGATCACGTTGCCGTCGGCGCGGATCCCGGCGATGATGTCGCGCAGGATGCGGGTGCGGTTCTCGAAGGAGCCGCCGAACTTGCCCGGGCGGGTGTGGGCGCCCAGGAACTCGTGCAGCAGGTAGCCGTGGCAATGCTTGATGTCGACGAAGTCGGCCCCGCAGTCGCGGGCCACGCGGGCGGCGCGCACGTAGCAACGGATCAGCTCCTCGACGTCGGCGTCGGTCAGCACCTGTTCGTCGGAGGTGACGTTGAACTTCTTGTCGAGGATGGGGTGGCGGTACGCCACGCGGGATTCCCAGCGCTTCTTGTCATGCGGGCGGCAGAAGCGGCCGGAGTGCGTCAGCTGGAAGCCGATGACCAGGTCGTCGACCGACCCCCAGCGGGCGCGGTGCTCCGCTTTGAGGATCCCGACGAGCTCGGTGATGCCGGCTTGGTTCTCGGCGTTGATGATCAGCTGGTTCATGTTCGCCCGGCCGTCGGCGCGCACGGCCATGGCCTCGGCCCCGCAGATGAGCTTGGCCCCGCTCGCGCCGAAACGCTGCCAGCGACGCTTCATCTCCGCGGAGATGCCACCGGTGGTCGTGCCGTCCCATCCCTCCATCGGGTGGATGGCGATGCGGTTGCCGATCGTCTTGCCGTTGATCGTGGCCCGGGCGATCGGTTGCGCGAGGGGGTTGCCGGGGCCGGCCTCGATGGTGTCCTCGATCGGCAGGTCGATGCCCAGTCCGGCGCAGTGGGCGCGGAAGTCGCCGACGGTCTTGAGCGACGCGACGCGGGTGAGCTTGAAAGGGGTGTTCATGGCGGGATTCAGCGGGGGATGCCGAGGCGGGCGGAGATGCGACGCGTGCGCAACATCGCTTCGGTCATGCGGGCGGCTTCGTCGGGGCCGCGGACGTCCTGGCAGGCGGGGTGCGGTTCGGGCGAAGCGATGACGCCGAGCTGGTGGAGCAGGTGGGCGGTGCTGTGCTTGTAGGCGGCGGCGCTGCCCTTGGCGTCGAGGCGGAAAACCTGGTCCTCCAGGGACTGGAAGGCCTCGAAGAGCTTGTAAACGCGCGTGTCGAAGCGGCCCGTACCCGTGGGGAACTTCTTTCCAGGGGCGCCGTCCTCGAGCCACAGGTCCTTCGCGGCGCAGATCTGCGGGGCGGCGCTGCTGGCCGCGCCGATGAGCAGGGGCAGGCCGGTCTTGATCGCCGTGGCGATGCCGTAGTCGTCGCCGCTGTGCGGGGCGAAGTCGAGTTTCAGATCCTTGCACATCGCGGCCCAGTAGAGAAAGTGCGGCTCGTCGAGCGTGCTTACCTTGCCGCCCACGAACTTGGGGTGGAGGGCGAGCTGATGCAGCAACCAAGGCTCATAAGGCGTCGCCCAAGGGACGAAGGCCGGTTCGAGCGCGTGCACGATGCCGGGGCGGATGAGCCACTCGGCGATCTGGTAATAACCATCGCGGCGACGTTCGGGGTCCAGCGTGTTGAGCCCCTTCGAGGTCATGATCATCACTTCGCAGTGGTCGTGGGCCTGGACGAGGTCCAGCAGCCCGCGGTAGCGCTCGGGCTGGAAGGAGGTGTCGTCCTGGGCGCCCCGGGCGGTGATGCCGGCGATGAACTTGAGCGTGGGGAAGGCCAGGCGGAATTGCCGGAGCACCTCGGCGTACAGGCGGTCGTCGAGGTCGAAGATGTAGCCGGTATCGGCGTTGAGCACCGGGACGAGTTCCACCCCGTAATGCTCGGCCGCGGCGAGCTGCCAGCGGATCTCGGCGACGAAGCTCGCCCAATCCGGCCGGCCGTCCTTGAACGGCAGCAGCACGGCGGAGCAGAGGCGTGCCTTGGTCCGGTGGTCGACGAGCTCCTCCTCGGCCGTCCAGGCCCACTTCGTCGCGGACCACGGGGTGGTCGGGGTGAGGTCCTCGGGACGGTCGATCAGCGACTTCATGGGGAACACCTTACCACTTTTCATGATGCTTGAAAAACATTAGTTTCCAGCCAGTATCGACGGAATAAACGATGGAATTGTATCAGCTCGAATACTTCCTCGAGGCCGCGCGTCAGCGCAGCTTCACGCGCGCCGCGGCCAAGTTGAACCTGGCGCAGGCCGCCTTGAGCGAGCAGATGCGCAAGCTCGAGGCCGAACTGGGCGCCCGCCTCTTCAATCGCGGTCGGCGTGAGACGACCCTGACCCCGGCGGGCGAGACTTTGCGGGCGCATGCCGAGGCCCTGTTGGTTCAGGCTCTGGCGACGCGCCGGGCGGTCGGCGACCAAGTCGCCCTGAAGGGAGGCCGGCTGGCCGTGGGGGCCATTCCTTCGGTGAGCGCCTGCCTCCTGCCCGCCGCCGTCGCGGCGTTCCGGCGCCGGCATCCGCAGGTCGAACTTGCCTTGCTTGAAGGCACGTCGGAGGCCGTGGCGCAATGGGTGGAAGCGGGGAGGATCGAGCTCGGCGCGGTCCAGCTGCCCGCCTCCGGCGATGCCTTCCGGACGACCCCGCTGCTGGATGAGTCCTTCGTGCTCCTGGTGCCGAGGAAGCACGCGCTGGCCCGTCGCCGTCTGCCCCGTCTGGCTGAGCTGGCGAGGGAAGCCTTCGTCTTCTACAAGGGCAGGGCCCGCGACGTCGCCCAGGAGGCTTGTCGCGCGGCCGGCTTCGCCCCGCGGATAGCCTGCGAGAGCGGCGAACTCGAGACGATCCGTTCGCTCGTGGCCGCGGACCTCGGCATCGCTTTGCTGCCGGAACTCGCGGCCCGCGGTACCGTCCCCGGCTGCGCGGTCGTGCGGTTGGGCGGTGACCCCATCGGTCGTTCGGTGGCCTTGCTCCAGCGCAAGGGCCAGGAACTTTCCCCGGCCGCCCAGTCGTTCCGTCGCTTGTTGATCGGCGAAGCCGTCGCCTAGCCGCAAATCATCCCTTGAAGCCAGGGCGTATCTCCTTCTGATGACATGAACCCCATGCACGACGCCCAAGACACCCGGCAAGCGATCACCCGCGGCATGCAGATGACCCTGCTGGCCGGCTTCCTCGGTTGGATGATGGACGGCTACGAACAGGCCCTCTTCCCGACGCTCGCGGGCCCGGCCTTGCGGAGCATGGTGCCCGCGGAGGTCGCGGCGGCGGGCGCCAAGGCCATCAGCGGCTGGGTCGGCGGCTGGATGGCCGGCATCACCTCCGCCTTCCTCGTCGGCGCCGCCTTCGGCGGCGCGGCCTTCGGATGGTTGGGCGATCGCATCGGCCGCGTGAAGGCGATGTCGCTCAGCATCCTCTTCTATTCCGTCTTCAGCGGCGTCTGCTACTTCGCCACCGACCCCTGGCACCTGGCCGGGGCGCGCTTCCTGGCCGCGCTCGGCATGGGCGGCGAATGGGCCCTCGGGGTGGCGCTCGTGATGGAGGCCTGGCCCGAGCGACATCGCTCCAAGATGGCCGCCGCCATCGGCATGGCCGCCAACCTCGGCATGGTGCTCGTCGGCGTGATGGCCATGGCGTACCCGGCCGACGACGCTTCCTGGCGCATCCACTTCCTCATCGGGGCCTCGCCCGCGATCCTCACCTTGCTCATCCGTCTCTTCGTGCCGGAGTCGGAGAAGTGGGAGCGTTCCGCGGCCCGCGAGGCGGGCACCCCGCAGCGCTCCAAGCTCGGCGAGGTCTTCGGCCCCGAGCTGCGCCGGCCCACGCTCATCGGCATCCTCATGGTCTCGGTCGTCTTCGTGGGCACGTGGGGCGCGGTCCAGTGGATCCCGCTCTGGGTCGGCGAACTGGCCGGGGCCGCCAACCCGCGGGCCAAGGCCCTGGCGATGGTCATCGTCTCGACCGGCGCCTGTCTCAGCACGGTGCTCGCGCCCTTGCTGCTGGCCTCGCTGCCGCGTCGACGCGGCTACCAGTTGCTCTGCCTGCTGGCCCTCGCGGCCACGGCGTGGATCTACCGCACGCCCGCGGAGTGGTCCGGCGAGCTCTTCCTCGGGCTGATGCCCGGGCTGATGGCCGCGAAGATCTTCGTGCTCGGGATGGCGGCGACCGCCTTCTTCGGCTTTTTCCCCCTGTACCTGCCGGAACTGTTCCCGACGCGCGTGCGCGCCACGGGGCAGGGGGTCTGCTACAATACCGGCCGGCTCGTCGCGGTGCCCTTCGTGCTCCTCAGCGGCAAGCTGGTCGAGACCCTCGGCGGCTTCCAGCAGGCCGCCGCGGCGATCACCTTGGTCTACGCCGCCGGCTTGTTCGTCGCGTTCTTCGCCCGGGAGACCGCGGGTCAGGCCCTCCAGGATTGAGCGTCATGAATCCCCACGACGTCCGGATCCGCGCGGTCAGCTGGTACGCCTTGCCGGTGCGGACCCGGGTGCCGCTCAAGTTCGGCCACGACACGCTCACCGAGGTCGTCTGCGCCCGCGTGCGCCTGACCGTCGCGCGTGCGGACGGCCAGCGCGGCGAAGGGTGGGGCGAGACCCCGTTGAGCGTCCAATGGGTCTGGCCGTCGTCGTTGTCCTATGCGACGCGCCTGCGGGCCCTCGAGGAGTTCTGCGACCTGTTGACCGAGGCTTACGCCCAGTTCCCGGCCTCCGGTCATGCCATGGAGGTCGGACACGACTTCCTCGAGGCCGTGCTGCCCCGCCTGCTGGACTCTTTCAACGCGAGCCTGCCGCCGGGCGTGCGGATGCCCAAGCTCGCCGCCTTGGTCTGCGCCTCCGCCTTCGACCTCGCGCTGCATGACGCCTACGGCGTCGCCAATCAGGTCCCGACCTACCTGACGTACGCGCGTCCGTGGATGAACCATGACCTCGCGGCCTACGTGACGCCCGCCGCGGATGCGCCGGAGGTTTCCTTCGCCGGCAAGTACCCGGCCGATTTCTTCCGTCAGCCGGTCGAGACGAGCCTGCTCGCCTGGCACCTCGTCGGCGGCCTGGATTTCCTGACGGTGGCCGAGGCCGGGACGGCTCGCCTGACCGACGGGTATCCGACTTCGCTGGACGAGTGGATCGAACGCGATGGCCTCAAGGCGCTGAAGGTGAAGTTGCGCGGGAACGACGCATCCTGGGATTTCGATCGGCTGCGCGCGGTCGCGGCGATCGGCCTGCCGCGGGGCGTCGAGCTCTTCACCGCGGATTTCAACTGCACGGTGACCGATCCCGCCTACGTGACCGGGGTGCTGGACCGCGTGCAGGCCGAGCTTCCCGAGCTGTGGGCGCGCCTGAGTTACGTCGAGCAGCCTTTCCCGTACGAGCTCGCCGAGCATCCGATCGACGTCCGCGCGGTGAGCGCCCGCTGCCCGCTCTTCCTCGACGAGAGCGCCCATGACTGGCGCGTCGTGCGGCTGGGGCGCAGCCTCGGCTGGAACGGCGTGGCCCTGAAGACCTGCAAGACGCAGACCGGCGCGTTGCTCAGCCTGTGCTGGGCGCGGGCGCATGGGATGCAGCTGATGGTCCAGGATCTCACGAATCCGATGCTCGCGCAACTGACGCACCTGCTGCTGGCGGCGCATGCCCCGACCCTCGCCGGGGTCGAGACCAACGGCATGCAGTTCTACCCGGCCGCCTCGGAGCCGGAAGCCCGCCTCCATCCCGGCGCCTACCGTCGGCAGGGTGGGCGGGTCGATTGCGCCCGTCTGCGCGGTCCGGGGTTCGGCTATGCCGGCGCCGAGGCCGCCCGGACCCTGCCTCCGCCGCGTCTCTCGGCGCCGCGCTGAGCCAATCCGCTTGCCCGCCCCCGTCTCCCGGGCCTATCCCTTGTCCTTCCCCATGATCACCCGACTGCTCCTCCTGGCCGCCTTGGCCGTCCCCGCGTTCGCCGCCGACGCCCCGGCGCGCAAGATCCTGTTCTTCACGAAGTCCTCCGGCTACGAGCACGAGGTGATCTCCTACAAGAAGGGGATGCCGAGCTTCGCCGAGAAACAGCTGCTGGAAATCGGGAAGGCCAACCACTGGACGTTCGTCTTCTCCAAGGATGGCTCGAAGTTCTCCCCGGAATACCTGGCGCAGTTCGACACCGTGATGTTCTACACGACGGGTGACCTCTGCTCCGCGGGCACCGACAAGAACCCGCCGATGACCCCGGCCGGCAAGCAGGCGCTCTTTGATTTCGTCAAGGGCGGCAAGGGTTTCGTCGGGACGCACTCCGCCTCCGACACCTTCCATACCGACAACGAATCCCAGAAGGGGCCGGAGCGCTTCAAGAACCATGGCGACCAGGCCGACGCCTATGTCTGCTTCCTCGGCGCCGAGTTCATCCGCCACGGCAAGCAGCAGGCGGGCGTGAACAAGGTCATCGACCCGACCTTCCCCGGCTTCGAGAAGGTCGGCGCCACCTTCTCCTTCGTGGAGGAGTGGTACACGCTCAAGGACTTCCGCCCGGAGATCCACGTGCTCACCACCTTCAACGATCCGGCGCTCGACGGCGACGACTACAAGCGTCCGGCCTACCCGAATTGCTGGGCCAAGCCGGAGGGCAAGGGGCGCGTCTTCTACACCGCCATGGGTCACCGGGAGGATGTCTGGACCAACGAGACCTTCCGCCAGATCCTCGTCGGTGGCCTGAAGTGGGCCAACGGCGACGCCGTGGCGCCGGACCTCTCTCCGAATCTCCTGAAGGTCGCGCCGGGCGCGATGACCAACCAGCCGTACACGCCCTCCGCGCCCGCCAAGGCCGCGCCGAAGAAGGCCGAGGCCAAGAAGTGAACCTGCGCGGTCCCCGGCATCCGCTCCCATGAGTACGCCGCCCGTGGAAGCGACGAAGTGGAGCGAACTCTCGGTCCAGCAGAAGAAGTCCGGCCTGGCCGCCTGGCTGGGCTGGTTCTTCGACGGGCTGGATCTCCACCTCTACACCCTGGTCGCCGCCGTCTTCGTGGCGGAACTGCTCCATACCGCCGAGGGCGATCCCGCCGTCGGTTGGTACGGGTCGATCATCCAGGCGGCTTTCCTGCTCGGCTGGGCGTTCGGCGGGGCCCTGTTCGGGCTGGTCGGCGACCGGCTCGGCCGGAGCCGGACCTTGGTGCTGACCATCCTGACCTACGCGCTCTTCACCGGTCTGTCCTTCTTCGCGCAGACCTGGTGGCAGCTGATGATCTGCCGGTTCCTCGCCGCGCTCGGGATCGGCGGGGAGTGGGCCGTGGGCGCGTCCCTCCTCTCGGAGACTTGGCCCCGGAAGTGGCGCCCATGGATCGCCGCCGTGCTCCAGTGCGCGGTCAACTTCGGCATCCTCGCCGCCATCGCCGCCGTCACGCTGCTGCAGCTCATCCCCGGTTTCGAGTCCCGCTGGGTGTTCCTCATCGGCGTCTTGCCGGCCTTCGTGACCCTGTGGATCCGCAAGGAAGTTCCCGAGACTGCCGAGTGGGCGGCCGAGCAGGGCCGCGGGCCGCGCCCGCGTCTGGCCGACCTCTTCGCCCCCGGCCTCCGTCGCACGACCTTGATCGCCTCGGCCCTCTGCGCGATCGCCCTGACCGGCCACTGGTGCTTCATGTTCTGGCAGCAGGCCTTCATCCGCACGCATCCCGCCGTCGCGGAAGCCTCCGCCGCGATCAAGGCCGCGGTGACGGCCAAGGCCTTGTTCTGCGTGATCGCGGCTTCGGTGCTCGGCAACTTCGCCTCGGGTTGGGCGGCGCAGCGGTTCGGGTATCGCGCCGCGCTCGCGGCTTTCTTCGCGGCTTATTTCGTCCTGATGGTGCTGACCTTCGCGCTGCCCTGGAGTCTCCCCGAGACCTACGCGTTCTACGCCGCGATCGGTTTCTGCCAAGGCGTCTTCGGCCTCTTCACGATGGCGCTGCCGCCCTTGTTCCCGACCTTGCAGCGCACCACGGGGGCGGGTTTCAGCTACAATATCGGCCGGGTCTTCGCGGCGGCGGGCACGGTCTTCTTCGGTATCTTCGCCAAGCCCTCCGACTACGGTGCCGTGTTGCTGGCGGCCGCCTGCCTCTTCGCCCCCGCCGCGCTGCTGGCCCTGCGCCTGCCGCTGGCCGAGGGCGAGCCCGCCGGCCGCTGATTTGGCGTTGTCACCGGCGCGAATCCGGCGAGACTGCCTGACGTGCTCCTCAAGAAACGGCTCTCCCTTTTCCTGAAGATCCAGGCCGTCGCCTTCGTCATCGGGACGGGTTTCATCCTCCGGAACACCGCGAACCGCGTCATCGAGGAGCAACAGAGGGCCGTGAACCTCGGCTTCGACCCGCCGTTTACGTCGACCTTGGGCGAGACGCTGGGCCGCGTCGGCCAGATTTTCCTCACGGAGGGCTGGCTCATCCTGCTGCCGCTCTACGGCACCTGTCTTTTCTTCCTTCGCGTCGATCAGCGGATCCGCGGCCTGCGCCAGGCTTTCGTCAAATGGAGCGTGCTGTTCCTGGTCATGGAGTTCACGACGGAATGGACGAAGTACGGTTGGACCGAGGCCACGGCGGAGCTCCCGCTGATGCTGATCCGCTACCTGGCGGGCGGCGCGTTGGCCGCGGCCGTCTGGTGGCTCATCGAGAAGTCTCCCCGCGTCCATGAGACGCACGGGCGGGGGCACCACTGAGTCAACCGCGCCCCAGCGTCGCGATCGCCTTGAACTCGGCGGCGGTCACGGGCGTCACGGAAAGCCGGTTGCCTGGCCGCAGGATGAGCATCTCCTTGAGCGCCGCGCACGCGCGTAGGTCAGGTAGGCTGACGAGTCGCCGGAAGGTCTGGTGGAAGGACACCTCGAGGCAGCTCCAGCGCGGGTTATCCTTGGTCGACTTGGGGTCGAAGTAGTCCGACTTCGGGTCGAACTGGGTGGGGTCGTCGAAGGCCGCCTTCGTGACCTTAGCGACGCCGACGATGCCGGGCGCGGCGCAGTTGGAGTGGTAGAAGAGCACGAGGTCGCCGACCTCCGCCGCGCGCAGGAAATTGCGCGCCTGGTAGTTGCGCACCCCGGTCCAGGGTTCCCGGCCCTTGCGCTTGAGTTCCGCGAAGGAGAACTCGTCGGGTTCGGACTTCATCAGCCAGTGGCGCATGCGGTCAACGTGCAGGGCAGGGCGGTTTTTTCAAGGTCTGGGTGCGGTCTTGCCCTTTCCGCGGGGCCGACCCTAATCGGCCCGTGCGCCTGCTGGATTCCCATTGTCACCCGGAATACGCCCTGAAGGCCGGACGCCTCGCCGCCTGGGTGGAAGAGTGCCGGGCAGCCGGCGTCGAAGGGGTCGTCGCCATCGGGACCGACCTCGCGGACTGGTCCGACTACCGTGACCTGGCCGCCTCCCGACCTGATTTCTTCCGCCACACCGTCGGCCTCCATCCCTGTCATGTCGAGGAAGGCTGGGAGGAGACCGTCGCCGCGATCTCGCCCTATTTCGCGGATCGCACCCACCCGGCCGCGCTCGGGGAGATCGGTTTGGACTATTTCCGCCTGCCGGCCGACGTCGCCGAAGCCGGGCGCATCAAGGGCTGGCAACAGGCGGCCTTCCGCCGGCAACTGGCGCTGGCCTACCAGTTCAATTGCCCGGTGGTGATCCACTCCCGCCAGGCCTTCGACGATTGCGTCGGCCTGATCGACGACAGCGGCGTGGATTGGCGCAAAGTCGTCTTCCATTGTTTCGTCGAGGGTCCCGAACAGGTGCGCCAGATCAACCAGCGCGGCGGCCGCGCTTCCTTCACCGGCATCATCACCTACGCGAAGTCCGAGGATATTCGCCAGGCGCTGAAGGCGCAGGGGCTCGCGCGACTCATGCTCGAGACCGATGCGCCCTACCTCGCGCCGCGGTCCGTCCGCGGTAAGGAAAACACGCCCGCGTACCTTCCGGAGATCTGCGCCCAGGCCGCGGAGCTGCTGGGCCTGCCGGCCGACGAGGTAGCCGAGGTCGCGACCCGGAACGCCCGCGAGTTCTTCGGGTTCTGACCGGTGAACGAAAAAGGGCGGGCCCGCAGGCCCGCCCGGTGCGGACGCGGATGCGAGGCTCAGGCCTTGGCCAGCGCCTGCTCGAGGTCGGCGAGGATGTCCTCGATGTCCTCGATACCCACGGACAGGCGCACGTAGTCGTCGGTCACGCCGGCGGCGGCGCGCTCCGCCGCGGTGAGCTGCGAGTGCGTCGTGGAGGCCGGGTGGATGGCGAGCGAGCGGGCGTCGCCGATGTTGGCGACATGGCTGTGAAGCTGCAGCGCATCGATGAACTTGGCGCCGCCCTCATGACCCGACTTCAGGCCGAAGCCGACCAGGGCGCCGTAGCCGTTGGTCAGGTACTTCCGGGCGAGGTCGTGGTACTTCGAGGACTTGAGGCCGGGGTAGTTGGTCCACTTCACCTTCGGGTGCGCCTCGAGGAACTGGGCGACCTTCAGCGCGTTGGCGCAGTGGCGCTCCATGCGCAGGTGCAGGGTCTCGAGGCCCTGGAGCAGCAGGAAGGCGTTGAAGGGCGAGAGGCAGCTGCCGACGTCGCGCAGGAACTGCAGGCGCATCTTCATGACGAAGGCGATGTTCGCGCCGCCGGCGGGCGGGAAGGCCTTGAAGGCTTCCCAGTGCGGCAGGCCGTGGTAGGACGGGTCGGGTTCGGTGAAGCCGGGGAACTTGCCGTTACCCCAGTCGAAGTTGCCGCCGTCGACGACGAGGCCGCCGATCGAGGTGCCGTGGCCGCCGATGTGCTTGGTCGCCGAGTGGACGACGATGTTGGCGCCGTGCTCGAACGGACGGTTCAGGTACGGCGAGAGGGCGGTGTTGTCGATGATCAGCGGGACGCCGGCTTCCCGCGCGATCTTGCCGACCTCGGCGAAGGGGAAGATGTTGAGGCGGGGATTGCCGAGGCCTTCGCCGTAGAAGGCCTTGGTGTTCTTCCGCACGGCCTTCCGGAAGTTCTCGGGATCGTCGCCGTCGACGAACGAGACCTCGATGCCGAGCTTGGGCAGGGTGTAGTGGAAGAGATTATAGGTGCCGCCGTAGAGCTGCGAGACCGAGACGATGTGGTCGCCGGCGCCGGCGAGGTTCAGGATGGCCGCGGTGATGGCGGCCTGCCCGGAGGCATGGGCGAGCGCGGCCGAGCCCCCTTCGAGCGCCGCGACGCGCTGCTCGAGCACGTCGGTCGTCGGGTTCATGATGCGGGTGTAGATGTTGCCGAGTTCCTTCAGGCCGAAGAGGTTGGCGGCGTGCTCGGTATCCCGGAACTGGTAGCTCGTCGTCTGGTAGATCGGGACGGCGCGGGAGCCGGTGGTCGGGTCGGGTTTCTGGCCGGCGTGCAGGGTCTGCGTACCGAGGCCGGGCTTCTTCTTGGGGTCTCTCATGGGTAGGGTGGGGGCCTCTTTTATCCCCGTCGGAGGTCCGGGTCACAAGCCGTTTTCCGGCCTATGACGCTTCCTTCTCGCCCTCGGGCGGGCTTCTTTCCTATCTGGACGCACCGTATGCCCGTCTTCCTGCACGATACCATGAGCCGCGAGGTGCGCCCCTTGCTCCTCAAGCCCGGCCGCACCACGTTCGGCATGTATTGCTGCGGTCCGACCGTGTACGGCCCGGCCCACATCGGCAACTTCCGGACCTTCCTCCTGCAGGACGTCCTGCGCCGCACCCTCGAGGTCGACGGCCTCAAGGTGAAGCATGTCCGCAACCTCACCGACGTGGACGACAAGACGATCCGCGGGGCGATGGCGGCGAAGATGACCCTGACGGCTTTCACCAAGGGCTGGACCGACAAGTTCCACGCCGATTGCGCCGCCCTCGGGCTGCTCGTCCCGCAGGTCGAGCCCAGCGCGGTCGAGCACATCCCGCAGCAGGTCGCCATGATCCGGTCGCTCGTCGACCGCGGCCACGCCTACGTCGCCAAGGACGGCTCCGTTTACTTCAAGGTCTGCTCCTGCGCCGATTACGGCAAGCTCTCCCGCCTGGACCGCAGCCAGTCCCGCACGCAGGCGACCAACAGCGCCGGCGAGGCCAACGACGCCGACGAGTACGACCGCGAGTCCGCCGCCGACTTCGCCCTGTGGAAATCCCACAAGCCCGAGGACGGCGACAACCACTGGCCCAGCCCGTGGGGCGAAGGTCGTCCGGGCTGGCACATCGAGTGCTCCGCGATGTCCCTGCAGCACCTCGGCGCCACCTTCGACCTGCACGGCGGCGGCGTCGACCTCTGCTTCCCGCACCACGAGAACGAGATCGCGCAGACCGAGTGCGCGACCGGCGTGAAGGGTTTCGCCGCGCATTGGTTCCACAGCGCGCACCTGCTCGTCGACGGCGACAAGATGTCCAAGAGCAAGGGCAACCTCTACACCCTCGACGACCTGGTCGCCAAGGGCTTCACCCCGATGGAGGTCCGCTACGCCCTCATCAGCGGCCACTACCGGACCTCGCTGAACTTCACCCTCCACGGCGTGGAGAACGCCCGCTCCGCCCTCGGCAAACTGGAGCGCTGGACCGACCGCCTCCTCGAGGTCGCGGGCTTCACCCGGGCCGAGTTCGCCGCCCCGGCCGTCCAGGAGACCCAGACGGCCTGGGGGCGTTTCGCCCCCGCCTGGGCGATACTCCAGGAGGACCTCAATATCCCGGGTTGCCTCGGGCAGGTCTTCACCGTCGTCGGGGAACAGGTAGAGGTCACCCCGGCCCAGGCCCGGCAGGATGTCGTCGGCCTGGCCAAGATCCTCCATGCCCTCGGGCTGACGCTTTTCGTGGCCAAGGCCGCGGTGGCCATCCCCCCGACCGTGGCCGACCTCGGCGCCCGGCGCTGGGCCGCCAAGCAGGCCAAGGACTTCGCGACCGCCGACCAGCTCCGGAAGGAACTGACCGCCCTCGGCTGGACCATGCTCGACCGCAAGGACGGGTACGACCTGAAGCCGGCCTAGTTCCTTCCGGAATGTTGATAAGTGTCCGTTGAAGCCGCCCGGGGAACGGGCAGACTGGTCGGTCATGTCCACCGAAAAGCCTTCCCGTCCGGTCAGCCCCACCTTCTTCCCCTCGCTCGCCTTCCTCCTCTTCGGCGTCGCGCTCGCCCTCGCGTTCGTCGTCGCCTCCGACAAGCTCGGCCGGTCGATCGGCCAGTTCCGCCAGAACCGTCCGGAGATCACCGTCAAGGGCGTGGCGACGTTGGATGTCCGCTCCGGCCAAGGCGGGATGAGCGGTTCGCTCTCCTGGCGCGGCGAGGATTTCGCCGCCGGTCGCGCCGCCCTCGCCGCCCAGCGCGCCGTGCTGCAGGCCGCCTTGCGGCAGGCCGGCTTCACCGCCAACGAGGTCGTCTTCGCCGCCACGGAGAGCAGCCGCTACGAACCCGCGGTCTTCGTGGAGTACGCCAACCAGGGCGACGGCGCCCGGACGCCGATCCAGCGCGCGCCGGTCGATTTCAACCGGTTCGCCCGCGGTAAGGTGCCGGAGTTCGGCATCAGCCAGTCCTTCACCGTCGAGTCGACCAACGTCGACCGGATCCTCGCCTTCTCCCGCCAGGAATTGTTCCTCGAGGATAAGGTGGAGCTTTCCCGCAGCACCCCTTACTTCCGGCTCCTGAAGCTGAGCGAGGCCAAGAAGGAGCTGCTCGAGGCCGCCGCGCTGGACGCCCAACGGCGCGCCGCCACCATGGTCAACGGCTCCGGCTCCAAGGTCGGCTCCCTGCTGGAGGCCTCCCAGGGGGTCATCCAGATCAGCGCCAAGGACCGCGTCAACGAGTCCGACAGCAACAGCGTGGACCTTTACTCCATCGACAAGACCATCCGCGTGGTGGTCACGATGCGCTTCGAGATCGTGAAGGAATAGCGGCCGGAGGGGGTGGGGCGGGCCTCGCCTCCGTCCTTGCCCTCCGCCCCGGGAGACCCTAGCGGTAAGGACGCTTTTCCAACATGTCCTCCCGCCCGCAGATGACTCCCCTCGAGGAGCTCCGTCACTCCGCCGCCCACATGCTGGGCGCCGCGGTCCTCCGCCTCTTCCCGGAGGCCCAGCTGGACATCGGGCCGCCCACCGACGCCGGTTTCTATTACGACTTCGACCTCGCCCATAACTTCACGGCGGACGACCTGGTCAAGATCGAGGAGGAGATGCGCCGCATCGCCAAGGAGAACCAGAAGTTCGAGCGCTTCGAGTGCACCCGCGAGGAAGCCGAGAAGCTCCTCCGCGAGCGGGGCCAGGTCGCCTTCAAGCTCGGCCGCCTCGCCGACGTCCCCGCCGGCGAGACCATCTCTTTTTACAAGAACGGCGAGTTCGTCGACCTCTGCGCCGGCACCCACGTCCGCTACAGCTCGCAGGTCAAGGCGATCAAGCTGCTCAGCATCGCCGGCACCTACCACCGTGGCGACGAGAAGAACAAGCAGCTGCAGCGCATCTACGGCACGGCCTTCCCGACGAAGGATGAGCTCGAGCAGCATCTCCAGCGCCAGGAGGAGGCCAAGAAGCGCGACCACCGCAAGCTGGGCAAGGAGCTCAAGCTCTTCCACATCGACGAGAAGGTCGGCCAGGGGCTCATCCTCTGGACCCCGAACGGCGCGGTCGTCCGCCAGGAACTCCAGAACTTCATCTCCGAGCAGCTCTTCCGCACCGGCTACAAGCAGGTGTTCACGCCGCACATCGGCAACCTCGACCTCTACCGGACCTCCGGCCACTTCCCTTATTACAAGGACGCCCAGTTCCCCCCGCTCGTCGAGCGCGAGGCGATGGAGCTCCTGGCCAAGGAAGGCTGCGGTTGCGGCGAACTGACGAACCGCCTCGAGGATGGCACGGTCCAGGGCTTCCTCCTGAAGCCCATGAACTGCCCGCACCACATCCGCATCTTCGACTCCCAGCCGCACTCCTACCGCGACCTCCCGGTCCGCCTCGCCGAGTTCGGCACGGTCTACCGCTGGGAGCAGTCCGGCGAGCTCAACGGCATGACCCGCGTCCGCGGCTTCACCCAGGACGACGGGCACCTCTTCTGCACCGAGGACCAGGTCGGCCAGGAGGTCCTCGGTTGCCTCGAGCTCGTGAAGGTCGTCCTGAAGACGCTCGGCCTGAACGACTACCGCGTCCGCGTCGGCCTGCGTAATCCGGACTCCAACAAGTACACGGGCGACGCCGCCAACTGGGACAAGGCCGAGGCCGCCTGCCGCGCCGCCGCCGCCACGCTCGGCGTGGCTTTCACCGAGGAGGCCGGCGAGGCCGCCTTCTACGGTCCCAAGATCGACTTCGTCGTCCGCGACGTGATCGGTCGCGAGTGGCAGCTCGGCACCGTGCAGGTCGACTTCAACCTGCCGATCCGCTTCGACCTTGCCTACACGGGCGCCGACAACAAGCCGCACCGTCCGGTGATGATCCACCGCGCGCCGTTCGGTTCGATGGAACGATTCGTGGGCATCCTGATCGAGCATTTCGCCGGCGACTTCCCGACCTGGCTCGCTCCGGAGCAGGTGCGCCTGATCCCGCTCAACGACGACCTGAACGCCGATTGCGAGGCGATGGCCGAGCAGCTCAAGGCCGCCAAGATCCGTTGCACCGTCGACACCTCCGCCAACAAGCTCGGCGCCAAGATCCGGTTCGCCGAGCTCGCCAAGGTGCCGCACATGCTCGTCGTGGGCGCCAAGGAGAAGGAAGCCGGCGTCGTCAACGTCCGCTCCCGCGCCGACAAGGCCTTCGAGGGTAACCGCACCCTGGCCGAGTTCATCGGCCTGGTGACGGCCGAGGTCGCGGAGCGCCGCCTCAAGGCCCACCTCCCGACGGCCCCGGCCAAGCCGGCCGCCGGCGGCCTGAGCTGCGCCCGCGGGGTCAGCCCGGCCCGGCTTCGGCCGGCGGGACCGTCATAAGGTTAATATGAGGTTTCCCGTTGCCCCGCCGGGGCCCGGAAGGCTAGGCAAGAGGCATGTCCTCGCCGCGTGAGACCTCCCGTCGTGATTTCCTGAAGTTCGCCGGACTCGGTGGCGTCGCCTTGGGCGCCGCGGCCGTGCCCGCCCTCGGCGCGACCACCCGCGAGGCGGGCGCCAACGCCGCGGCCGCGCAGGCGAAGAACGTGATCTTCATGGTCGCGGACGGCATGAATATCGCCGCGCTTTCCTTGGCGGATGCCTGGTCGCGGCGCACCCGCTCCTTGTCTTCGCGCTGGCTGCGCCTCTATCGGGAGCGCCCTGTCGTCCGCGCGCTGTGCGAGACCCATTCCGCGACCGGCCTCGTGACCGATTCGGCGGCGGCCGCCTCCGCTTGGGGCATCGGCGAACGCATCGTCAACGGAGTCCTCAACATCACGCCGGACGGTCGCAAGCCCGTCACCCTTGCGCAGAAGATGATGGCCGCCCGCAAGCGCGTCGGGCTGGTCACCACGGCCACCGCGACCCACGCCACCCCCGCGGGCTTCGCGGTCACGGTGGCGTCGCGCAAGAACCAGGCTGAGGTCGCCGCGCAGTACCTCGAACGCGGGATCGACGTCATCCTCGGGGGCGGGACGGAGTATTTCGCTCCCAGCCTGCTCGAGGCTTATCGCCGGGTCGGCTACGCTTACGCCACGGACCGGACTCAGCTGCTCGCCCGGCGGGATTCCGGACGGTTGCTCGGCTTGTTCAGCAAGCGTTACATCCCCTTCGAGTTCGACCGCCAGCGCGACCCGGTCCTGCGCGCCGCCGTCCCCAGCCTAGCCGAGATGACCCAGGCGGCCCTGAACAACCTGGCTCCTTCGTCCGAGGGGTTTTTCCTGCTGGTGGAAGGCGGGCGGGTGGATCATGCGGCGCACGGCAACGACGCGCTGGCGCTGATCCACGACCAGCTGGCCTTCGATGAGGCCATCGAGACCGTGCTGGCTTTCACCGACCGTCATCCGGACACCTTGGTCATCATCACCACCGACCATGGTACCGGCGGGATCCAGCTCAACGGCGTGGGTGACGAGGATTTCGAGGGCGCACCCGCCTATGCGGGGACGAACGACGCCTTCCGGCGGCTCGAGAAATTCACGGCCACGCAGGAGGCGACCCTGGCCCGCGTGAAGGGTCAGCCCAAGCAGACCCAGCTGGACGCGTTGGTCGCCTCGACCGGACTGACCTTCAAGCCGGCCGAGCTGGCCAAGGTGACCGATGTGAAGACCTTCCAGGCGCTGCTCCCGCGCCAGACGGGCATCAATTGGACGAGCAACAACCACACCGCCGACCTGGTGGAGTTCTGCGCCTACGGTCCGGGGTCGGCCCTGTTCACGCCGTTCCTGCGGAACGACGAGGTGCATGCCAAGGTGCTGCGCGCGACCGGCGTCGCCGGTTGATCGCCGGGCAACAAAAAGGGCGTCCTTGCGGACGCCCTGCTCGGGGGGGTTGCGCGAGGCTTAGTACTTCACGCCGCAGCCGTAGGGCTTGGACGTGGTGGACCTCGGGGGTCTTGCCTTCCTTCAGCGCCTTGATGGCGGCGGGCGACATAGTTGGTGGCCTTCTCGATGTCGGCGGACTTCACGGAGGCGATGCTGTCGATGGCGCCTTGTAGGCGAGGTTGCCCTTGGCGTCGATGACGAAGCAGTGCGGGGTGACCTTGGCCTCGTAGGCGCGGGCGATGGACTTGTCCCTCGTCGTTGATCACGGTGGCGGGGGTAATAGCCGGCGGCGTCGTTGAGCTTATGCTTGCCGCTGTTGATCACGAGCCAGACGACGCCTTGGCCGATCGCATCCTTCTGGGCGTTCTGCATCGCGCCGACGTCGTAGAACTTCTTCACGTAGGGGCAGCCGGGGTTGTACCACTCGAGCACGACGGTCTTGCCCTTGAAGTCGGCGAGGGAGACGGTCTTGCCGTCTTTGTCCTTGGCGGTGAAGTCCGGGGCGGGCTTGCCGATTTCCGGGGCGGCGTAGCTGGCCAGGGTGGCCAGGCAGGCGAGGAGGGGTGGGGAGGAGGCGCATGGGTGTTGGGGGGTGAGGTGGCTTTTGTAGGGAGTTGATTCGATCATTTCAACCCCGCGGAACGGGAAAGGTCGCCGGACGACAGGGAAAGCACGCCATTTTAACGCAGTTTTGACTCATGGGTTGCCAAAATCGGCAAATCGGGGAAAGAATGGGTCTGTCTATGGCCGACCGCCCGTTCCATCGCCTTGGTTTGCGCCAACGAAGCCTCCCTCTGGGAAGAGCTGCGGCTGCGTGCCACCACCATCACCCAGGCGGAGCCCACCCTGACCGGGCTGCTCGATCGGTATGTCCTCGGCCGCACGGACCTTCGCCGACGGTATCGTCCGCCGGCTCGCG
>BGOM01000011.1 GCA_003569245.1 Opitutia bacterium
TCAATTGGACCAGCAACAACCATACCGCCGACCTGGTGGAGTTCTGCGCCTACGGTCCGGGGTCGGCCCTGTTCACGCCGTTCCTGCGGAACGACGAGGTGCATGCCAAGGTGCTGCGCGCGACCGGCGTCGCCGGTTGATCGCCGGGGCAACAAAAAGGGCGTCCTTGCGGACGCCCTGCTCGGGGGGGCGCGAGGCTTAGTACTTCACGCCGCAGCCGTAGGGCTTGGGACGTGGTGACCTCGGGGGTCTTGCCTTCCTTCAGCGCCTTGATGGCGGCGGCGACATAGTGGTGGCCTTCTCGATGTCGGCGGACTTCACGGAGGCGATGCTGTCGATGGCGCCCTTGTAGGCGAGGTTGCCCTTGGCGTCGATGACGAAGCAGTGCGGGGTGACCTTGGCCTCGTAGGCGCGGGCGATGGACTTGTCCTCGTCGTTGATCACGGGTGGCGGGGTAAATAGCCGGCGGCGTCGTTGAGCTTATGCTTGCCGCTGTTGATCACGAGCCAGACGACGCCTTGGCCGATCGCGTCTTTCTGGGCGTTCTGCATGGCGCCGACGTCGTAGAACTTCTTCACGTAGGGGCAACCGGGGTTGTACCACTCGAGCACGACGGTCTTGCCCTTGAAGTCGGCGAGGGAGACGGTCTTGCCGTCTTTGTCCTTGGCGGTGAAGTCCGGGCGGGCTTGCCGATTTCCGGGGCGGCGTAGCTGGCCAGGGTGGCCAGGCAGGCGAGGAGGGTGGGGAGGAGGCGCATGGGTGTTGGGGGGTGAGGTGGCTTTTGTAGGGAATTGATTCGACCATTTCAACCCCGCTGAACAGGAAAGTCGCCGGACGACAGGGAAAGCACGCCATTTTAACGCAGATTTGACTCATGGGTTGCCAAAATCGGCAAATCGGGGGAAAGAATGGGTCTGTCTATGGCCGACGCCCGTTCCATCGCCTTGGTTTGCGCCAACGAAGCCTCCCTCTGGGCGGAGCTGCGGCTGCGTGCCACCACCATCACCCGGGCGGAGCCCACCCTGACCGGGCTGCTCGATCGGTATGTCCTCGGCCGCACGGACTTCGCCGACGGTATCGTCCGCCGGCTCGCGGAGCGGCTGGCCCCGACCGGGCAGGACCTGGAACTCGTCGCCCGCGCCTTGGCCGAGGCCGCCCGCCACGATCCCGAGGTCCTGGCCCAGATGCGCGGCGACATTCGCGCGATCCTCGAACGCGACCCGGCTACGGAGCATGCCTTGGTCCCGTTCCTCTGGTATAAGGGCTTTCACGCCATCTCGGCGCATCGGCTGGCCCACACCTTGTGGAAGGCCGGCCGCCGCGAGCTGGCTCTCTACCTCCAGTCGCTCGTTTCCGAGCACCTCGCCGTGGACATCCATCCCGCGGCCCGCTTCGGCGTCGGTATCCTGCTCGACCATGCCACGGGCTTCGTCGCCGGTGAGACCAGCATCGTCGAGGATAACGTCTCCTTCCTCCATGAGGTCACCCTCGGCGGCACCGGCAAGGCCCGGGGCGACCGTCACCCGAAGATCCGCTCCGGCGTGCTCATCGGCGCCGGCGCGAAGATCCTGGGCAACATCACCATCGGCGAGGGCGCCAAGGTCGGCGCCGGCTCCGTCGTGCTGAAGGACGTGGCGCCGCACACCAGCGTGGCCGGCGTGCCCGCGGTGCTCATCGGTCAGGCTTCCGTCGACGCCCCCGCGCTCGACATGGATCACTCGCTCTGACCATGCCCGGCTCGCGCCCTCCGCAGGAACGACCGGGCGACGCGCGCGTCCTCGACTGTCTCTACCGCGTCGGCGCCTTCGTCAACGAGACCGAGGATCCCCGCGAGGCGCTCGACTTCATCCTCGCGGAGATCGTCCGTTCCCTCGGGGCGTCGTCCGCCTCCATCGCGCTGGTCGAGCCCACCACCGGCTCCCTGCGCATCGAGGTCTCCAACGGCCTCGACGAGGCCTCGGCCCAGCGGGTCATCCAGCAGGGGCAGGGCATCACCGGCTGGGTGGCGCTCAACGCCCGACCGCTGCGGGTCCCGGACGTTTCCAAGGATCCTCGCTATGTCGAGATCCGCGGCGGCATCCGTTCCGAGCTCGCGGTACCGATGGAGCTCATGGGTAATGTCATCGGCGTCGTCAACTGCGACTCCGACCGACCGGCCGCCTTCACCGAGCAGGATGTCGCCTTCCTCTCGTTGCTGACCAACGAGGCCTCCAAGGCCGTCGGCCGTATCTGGCTGTTGCGGCAGCTCCGCTCCAAGGCCGCCCAGCTCGAGGCGTTGGTCGGCGCCGCCCAGGGCCTGGCGCGCGAGCGCGACGAGCCGGGCATCGTCGTCGACCTGACCCGCGCCACGCGGGCCCTGCTCGGCGCCCGGGCCTGCGCCTACTACGGTCTCGCCGAGCGGACCCTCGCGCTCAAGCAGGTCGACGGCGATCTCGCCGGCTCCGCCTTCGCCCCGCGGCTCTCCCAGGATGAGACTTCCTTAGGTACCGTCGCCACGCGCCGCAAGCCCTTGGTCGTCCCGCTCGCCGGCAAGACCGAGGAGCACTTGTTCGCCCGGTTGGCGGAGCCCGTCGCCAGCTCCTCCTTGCTCGCCGTGCCGGTGCGCTACGAAGATGAGACCTTCGGGGTGCTCGTCTGCGTGGCGATGGGTGCCTACCGTTTCTCCGACGACGACAAGCACCTGGTGACGGCGCTCTCGTCCTTCGGCGCGTCCTCCCTCCAGAACGCCCGGCTGTACGCCAAGGTCTTCACGGTCGAGGAGGGGCTGCGTCGCAGCGAGCGTCTCACGGCGCTCGGCCTGCTCTCCGCCGAGGTGGCCCACGAGATCCGCAACCCGCTCACGGTGATGAAGCTCCTGTCCGACACCTTGGCGCAGGGCATGGCTCCGGCCGACCCGCGCGTCGAGGACCTCGGCGTGATGCGCGAGAAGATCGCCCACATGGAGGGCGTGGTCTCCCGCGTGCTGGGGATGAGCAAGGCGCAGTCGGGCGCGTTCAAGACGCTCGATCTGCGGGCGGCGGCCGACAACGCCGTGCTGCTCCTGCGGCTCAAGCTACAGCAGCTGGGCGTCAAGGTGGACGTCACCTGCCCGGGGTCGCTGCCACCCATCGAGGGCAACGCCGGCCAGATCCAGCAGATCTTCCTGAACCTCATGATGAACGGCGTCCAGGCGATGGTCGGCGGCGGGGCGCTATCCCTGCGGCTCGGCGTCGAGCCCGGCCCGCAGGGCGACGTCGTCGCGGTGCGCATCACGGATACCGGCACCGGCATCCCGGCCGCGATCCTGCCCAAGATCTTTGACTCGTTCTTCACCAGCCGCGAGGACGGCACGGGGCTGGGCCTGGCCATCGTGAAGCGCATCCTGCGAGACCACCGCGGCGACATCGTCGTCGAGTCGACCGGTCCCGCCGGGACGACGTTCAAGTTCTGGTTTCCCGTCGGGCGCTGAGCCACGCCCGACCGGCCCTGATCAGGACCGGCAGGAACGAAAGGAAGATCACCCCGAGGGTGACCAGCCCCAGGTTGGCGGCCAGGGGCGTGCCACCGATCAGGTGGCCGAGCAGGACGAGCGAGCCGATCCAGACGACGGCCCCGACCACGTTCCAGAGGAAGAAGCGGCGCGGGGGCATCTTCCCCATGCCCGCGACGAACGGCACGAAGCTACGGATGATGGGGATGAAGCGGGCCATCACGAGGGAACTGGCCCCTTTCTCGGCATAGTAAGCCCGGGCGGCCGCGAGGTAGCGGCGTTTGTAGAGCCGGCCATCTTCCCAGCGCTCGACCCGCTCGCCGAATTTCTCGCCCAGCCAGCGTCCCAGCTCGTTGCCGACGATGCCGGCGATGGTCAGCGCGAAAAAGAGCGTCCAGGGGTCGAGCAGGGCGGGACGCTCCCCGTTGGCGATGGTCAGGATGCCGGCCACGACGATCATCGAGTCGCCGGGCAGGAAGAAGCCCAGCAGCAAGCCCGTCTCGGCGAACACGATCAGCGTCATCACCGGGATGCCGCCGATCTTGATCATCTGCTCCACGTCGGACAGGGAGCGGAGGGCCGCCTTGAGGGTTTCGAACCAATGGTCCATGTCCCGAGTAAGGTCGGCCGCCGCGGCTTGGCAATCGCCCTTGAAGGAAAGGGGCTTTGCCGTCACGTTGGCGGTCGTCTCATGTCGCCCGAGTTCGAGTCCTCCGCCGTCCGGTTGCGCCGCGCCGCGCTGAACCATGGCCTCGCCGGGCAGGCGGCCCTGAGCGGCGAGGTGGTTCCGCGGGCCAAGCAGTTCCTGCAGGAGGCCCGGGAGATCCAACTGGCGGCGCATCGTTCCGGCGTCCCCGGCGGCGAGGTCGCCCAATTGCGCTCCGACGCGGTGGACATCGTCATCGACGCCCTCTTCCTCCGGGCCGGACCCGCCGCGGCCGAACTGGCCTTGGTGGCCACGGGTGGTTACGGTCGGGCGGAACTGTGTCCGTTGAGCGACATCGACCTGCTCGTGCTCGTCCCGGAGCATACGCCGGCGACGCAGGCGCTGGTGGAGTCGATCCTCTACCCGCTCTGGGACAGCGGCCTGAAGGTCGGGCAGTCCGTGCGCACCGTGCAGGAGTGCGCCGACTACGCCAAGGAGGACCTGCATCTCCGCGTGGCCTTGCTCGAGACGCGGCTGCTCTGCGGCGCGCGGCCGCTTTATGCCCAGATCGAGGCCAGGGTCTCCGAGATGCTCAGCGGCGAGGCCTGGCGACCGCTCGCTCGTTCGATCGTGGAATCGCAGCGGAAGCGTCGCGAAAAGGCGGGCGGTAGCGCCTACCTGCAGGAGCCCGACCTCAAGAACGGCGTCGGGGCGCTCCGCGACGTGCAAGGCTGCGTCTGGCTGGCCCGCATCGCCCGCGGCGTCGCCGGCCTGGGCGCCGCCGGCTTCCTGCCGGTCGGCGACCTCCAGAAGTTCGAGCAGGCCAAGGCGACCTTGCTGCGCCTGCGCTGCGAGCTTCATTTCCAGGTGACCCGGCCGACCGAGCAGTTGTCGCTGGAGCGTCAGGACACGATGTCCGAGGCTCTCGGCCATCGCGGCACCTTGACCGAGCGCATCGGCGCGCTCATGCGCGAGTACTTCGACGCCGCCGACCATGTCCGGCGTTGCGTGGAGATGGTCGAAGGGGCCGTCATGGGCGAGCCCGAGCCCGAAGGGTGGGGCGAGCCGCTGCTGGTCGACGGTCTGCGCATCATCCGCGGCGGCACCGTCTCCGCCCAGCATCGCCTCGTCTTCGAGGAGGATCCGGGCCGGCTCGTCCGGCTGTTCCGCCATTGCCAGGTCCATGAGGCCCGCCCGGAACGGGCCTTGTCCCTCCTTGTCCGCGAACGCGCCCACCTGCTCACGCCCGACCTCGCGCTCTCCGACGAATCCGCGAGCGCCCTCCGGGCGATGCTCACCGAGGCCGGCCGCGTGCATGCGGCCATCGACGCCTTGCGCGAACACGACCTGCTGTACCGGTTGGTGCCGGAGTTCGCCGGGTTGCACTGCCTCGTGCAGTTCGAGTTCTACCACCGCTGGACGGCCGATGTGCACACCCTGCGCTGTCTCTGGGAGCTAGACGCCATCTACGCCGCCGCCACCCCGGTCGAGGAGCGTTACCGCGCCGTCGTGCTCGGCACCGAGGCGCCCTCCCTGCTTTACGCCATCCTCTTCCTCCATGACATCGCGAAGTCCGGTGGCATCGAGGGGCATGCCGAACGCGGGGTCCCGATGGCCGACGCGATCCTGAAGCGGCTCGGCTTCGACCACCGGGAGCGGGCCATCGCCGCCGGGGTGATCCGCCATCACCTGGTCATGGGCCTGTATTGGCAGCGCCATGACGTGGACGATCCCGCCAACATCGAGCGCTTCGCCCGCCTCGTCGGCGACGATCAGGTGCTGAGCCACCTGCACGTCCACACCCGCTGCGATGCGCGAGCGACCTCGCCGGACCTCTGGACCGATTTCAAGGACGGGCAGCACTGGACATTGTACCGTCGCACGCTGGCCCGGCTCGCGGGCGAGGCCGACCGCGACGAAGGCGCCGCCAGCCAGGCCCTGCGCGCGGCGACGGACGCCCGGTTGGCGGGCGTCGCGCCGGCCGACGAGGTGGAGGCCCACTTCACCCAGATGCCGGCGGGCTATTTCCAGCATGTCTCGTCGGAGGACGCCGCCGCGCACATCCGGATGATCCACGAGCTCATCACCGCCGTGACGGCCAGCGACGCCGAGCTGTCCCTGCGGCCGATCGTCGACTGGCATGACGAGGTCGGGTCCGGTCAGTCCGTCGTCACCGTGGTCACCTGGGATCGCGCCGGTCTCTTCAGCCGCATGGCGGGCGCGTTCGCGGTGGCCGGCATCAACATCCTGTCGTGCCGGGCGTTCTCCCGCGAGGACGACGTGGCGCTCGACTTCTTCCGCGTCAGCCTGCCCATCGGCAAGGAGGCCGCCTCGAAGGCCCGTTTCACGGAGGCCTTGGGACGTTCGCTGGTCGATGGTTCCGATCTGGTGGATGAGGTGGCGGCCGAGGAGACCCGCGCGGCGCTGACCGCCCCCCGCCGGCGCGCCCATGTGCCGCTGGCCCCGCAGGTGGAGGTCTACCGCGAGGACGCGCTCGACCGCATCGTCGTCGAACTCCAGTGCAACGACCGCATCGGCCTCCTGTTCCGCGTCGGCCGGGCGATCCGGGGCGCCGGCTACGCGATCACCTTCGCCAACGTCGCGACGGAGCAGGGTTTCGCCTTGGATACCTTTTACCTGACCCCCGAGCGTGGCCGGACGGCTCCGCCCCGCCCGCCCGAGGAGCTTTCCGCCGCCCTGCGTGGGCTGGTCTCCTGATACGTCCCCCTTGCCAGCGCTCGCCAAATCACCACCATGGGGTCGTCCCATGAAAGCCCTGCCTACCTTCGCCCTCCTCCTCGCCTTCGTCGGCCTCCTCGCCGCCGACGCTCCCGTTTCCAAGAACTCCCCCGCCATGTCCACCCCTCCCAAACTCGAGAAAGCCACCTTCGGCGCCGGTTGTTTCTGGGGCGTCGAGTACCAGTACGCCAAGATTCCCGGCGTCGTCTCGGCCTTCTCCGGTTACGCCGGCGGCAAGGTGCTCAATCCCACCTACCGGCAGGTCTGCGAGGACGAGACCGGCCACGCCGAGGTCGTCCAGATCACGTTCGATCCGGCCAAGGTCAGCTACCGGCAGCTCGTGGAGTATTTCTTCCGGATGCACAACCCGACCCAGGTCAACCGCCAGGGGCCGGACATCGGCGACCAGTACCGCTCCGTCATCTTCGCCCATTCGCCCGAGCAGCGCAAGGTCGCCGAGGAGGTGAAGGCCGCGCTGGAAGCCGCCCGGCGGTTCCCGGCCCCGATCGCCACGAAGATCGAGGGCGAGCAGGTCTTCTGGAAGGCCGAGGAGTACCATCAGAAATATTACGAGCGCAACGGCAAGAAGCCTTACTGCCACCTGATTCCCTACGCGGAGGAGAAGTGAAAGGTCGTGGCTGAGCGGCGCACCGGGACGGACGCCCCGCTGCCGGGCTTCGGCCCGGCGGAGGTACCGGCCTTGCCGCCCGCCCGCCGCCCGTTGGCCGCGCGGATGCGCCCCCGCTCGCTCGCGGAAGTCGTCGGTCATGCGGCCCTGCTCGGGGCCGACGCCCTCCTGCCGCGCCTGCTCCGGGCCGATACCTTCGGTTCGCTCCTGTTCTACGGGCCGCCGGGTTGCGGGAAGACGACCCTCGCGGAAGTCATCGCCGCCGAGACGAAGTCCGAGGTCGTCCGCGTCAACGCCGTCCTGTCCGGGGCCGCGGAACTCCGTGAGGTGCTCGCCGACGCCCGGCGCCATCCCGCGCGCAAGACCGTGCTGGTGGTGGACGAGATCCATCGTTTCAACAAGTCGCAGCAGGACCTGCTGCTGCCCGACGTCGAGGCCGGCGTGGTGCGCCTGATCGGTTGCACGACCCATAATCCCGGGCTGTACGTGGTCCCGGCCTTGCTCAGTCGCAGTCATCTTTTCCGGCTGGATCCGCTCTCCGTCGACGAGGTGGCGGCCTTCCTCGGTCGCGCCCTCGCGGACGCGGAGCGCGGGCTCGGCGCCCTCGGCATCAAGGCCGGCGAGGACGTCCTGCGGCAGGTGGCGGAGATGGCCGGCGGCGACCTGCGCCGGGCCCTGAATTGCCTCGAGACCCTCGTGCTGGCCGCGCCCGTCCTGGGGAGCGTGACGCCCGCGGCCGTGGCGGCCTTCGCGCGGGAAAGACGCATCCGTTACGACGACGGCGGCGACGACCATTACGACACCGCCTCCGCCTTCATCAAGTCGGTGCGCGGCGGGGATCCCGACGCCGCCCTGTACTGGCTCTTCGTGATGCTCGAGGGCGGCGAGGAGCCGCGCTTCATCGCCCGCCGGCTTGTCATCTGCGCGTCCGAGGACATCGGGTTGGCCGATTCGCGCGCCTTGGGCGTGGCCACGGCCGCTTTCCAGGCGTGCGAGCTGGTCGGGATGCCCGAGTGCGAGTACGCCCTGGCCCACGCGACCCTTTTCCTCGCCCTGTCCCCGAAGAGCAATCGCACCACCTTGGCGATCGCCGCGGCCAAGGAGGCCGTCCGCAGCCAGCCCCGGCAGGAGGTCCCGCTCCATCTCAAGGATGCCCATAACGCCACCAACAAGCGTCTGGGGCAGGGTGGGGGCTACCGCTACAGCCACGACTACCCCGAAGGCATCAGCGGCCAGGACTACCTCGCCCGCCCGCTCTCCCTTTACCATCCCGGTGAGGCTGGCGCCGAACCGGCGATCGCGGAGCGGCTGGCCCGCTGGCGCGAACTGAAGGCCGCCCTGAAGAAGCGGGAAGGCGGCCCGTGAGCCGGAGCGCGCCGCGCCTGCCGTGGTTCGGCCCGGGGCGCTTCCCGCTGTACCTCGCGCCGATGGCTCGGCGGACCGACATCGCTTTCCGCCAGCTCTGCAAGGAGCAGGGGGCCGACGTCATGGTCACCGAGTTCGTCCAGTCCGAGGCCCTCATCCGCGACAACGCCAAGGCCTGGGAGATGGTCGACTTCACGGAGACCCAGCGTCCGATGGGCGTGCAGATCTTCGGGGCGACGCCCGCCTCGATGGCGCGCGCCGCCCGCGAGGTCTGCGACCGCGTCCGCCCCGATTTCCTCGACCTCAACTTCGGCTGCCCGGCGCACAAGGTGATCGAGCAGAACGCCGGTTCCGGCCTGCTGCGTTGCACCCCGTTGCTGTACGACCTCGTGAAGGCGGTGAAGGACGCCATCCCGGATGTGCCGCTGACCGCCAAGATGCGGCTCGGCTGGGACCAGGATTCGATCGTCGCCGTCGAGGTCGCCGGGCGGCTCGAGCAGCTGGGCGTCGAGGCGCTCGCCGTGCACGGCCGCACCAAGGAGCAAGGGTACGCGGGCGCCGCGGATTGGTCGTGGATCGCCCGCGTGGCCGCCGCGGTGCGCATCCCGGTGATCGGCAACGGTGACGTCCAGGATGGCGCCGGCGCGCTCCGCCGCCGCGACGAGTCCGGCGTCTCCGGATTGATGATCGGCCGGGCGGCGCTGGGAAACCCTTGGATCTTCGCCGACGTCAAGGCGGCCTTGGAGGGGCGGCCGTCCACGGTCGGCGCGATCGGCCCGCGGCAACGCTGGGAGGCGATGCTCAGGCTGGCCGAACTGACCCTGGAGGTCCACGCCAGCCGCTTGGGCTCGCGGGACGTGCGTTGGATGTTGGATCGCCTGCTGCCGCTGACCCAAGGCTTGCCCGGTTCGCGGCGGATCCGCGACCGCTTGCGCTACTGTCTGACCTTGGCGGACCTGCGTCGGCTTGGTGACGAACACTTGACAGAGCTCGCGCGCGACCCCTGAGGCCTTTGTTCATTGGGGTCCCGTCGTGTGTGACGGAAGTGCAACCGTTTACTTCCGATTCTTATCAACCTCCGGATGTGAATATCCTGTGCAGGGCTTCCGCTTGTGCCTAACTCAAGGGGTCGCATCAAAGCGACTGTTCCGCACCCCACGGATCCACCGGTGTCGCCCCCGCGGGCGGCAGCCACTACCTGCCTTTTTTCCTCTCTTCCAACTTTCATCCCGCCAACGACTTGCGACCACTCTCGCGCGCCCCATTCTCCCGCTTTTCCAGCCCTCTCCGCCTCCCTCCCTCCGCCCTTTCCTCCCTTTTACAAATTATTTCCAACTTTCGGGCTTCCAAAGAGCCTGTGAACAACCTTTCTCAACCCTCCACCCCTTTCCATGGCCAGCCCTGACCGTCACCTTTCCTTGTGGGAGACCGCCAAAAGCGAACTTCGTAACACTTTTTCCCGTTCCGACTTCGAAACCTGGATCTCCACGCTCCAAGCCGTCGGGATCGTCGACGGTAACATCCTCGTGCTCGAAGCCCCGACCGTCCTCACCGAAGCCTGGGTCAACAGCAACTACGGCGAAGTCCTGCGCCGCCAGCTGACGCTGGTCGCCGGGAGCAACATGGACTACCGCCTCAGCGCGTCCACCACCGCGCCGCGTGACCCCCAGCCGGCGGCCCCCGCCCCGCGTTCCGCGGTGCGCACCCCGTCCGCCTCGCCCGCGCCGGCGATCAAGGCGACGAACACCTTCGAGAACTTCATCGTCGGTCCGGAGAACGAGATGGCGCACGGCGCCGCCCTCGCCGTCGCGAAGGAGCCGGGCCACTTCTACAACCCGCTCTTCATCCATGGCCCGACCGGCCTGGGCAAGACGCACCTGATGCACGCCATCGCGCATTCGGTCTACGCGGCCAACCCGGCGGCCCGCATCGCCTACATCTCCTCCGAGACGTTCACCAACGATTTCATCTCCGCCCTGCAGTCCGGCAGCGTCGCGCCGTTCCGTCGCCGCTACCGCGAGCTCGACCTCCTCCTGATCGACGACATCCACTTCCTCGCGGGCAAGGAATCCACGCAGGACGAGTTCTTCCACACCTTCAACGAGCTGCACAACAACCACAAGCAGGTGGTCCTGACCAGCGACCGGCCGGCTTCCGAGATCGCCAAGCTGCAGGAGCGCCTCGTCTCGCGTTTCCAGTGGGGCATGGTGGCTTCCATCCAGGCCCCGGGCCTCGAGACCCGCATCGCCATCCTGCGCAAGAAGGCCGCGGCCCGCGGGCTCGACCTTTCGCCGGAGATCGCCGAGTTCATCGCCTCGCGCATCGCCCGCAACGTCCGTAACCTCGAGGGCGCCGTCACCCGTATCGTCGGTCTGACCGGCATGACCCGCAAGCCCCTGGAACTCGCCCAGGTCGAGAAGCTCCTGCATGACATCCTCGTCGAGGAGGCGAGCCACACGCTCACCGCCGAGGTCATCCAGCGCAAGGTCGCCGAGCACTACCGCATCCAGATGTCCGACATGACTTCCAAGCGCCGGATGCAGAACATCGCCTTCCCGCGCCAGGTCGCCATGTACCTCGCGACCCAGCTCACCGGCATGTCCCTCGTCTCCATCGGCCAGGCCTTCGGTGGCCGCGACCATGGCACCGTCATCCATGCCCGCAAGACCGTGACCAACCAGATGGAGGTCGACACGAACGTCCGTCGCACCGTCGAGTACCTGCGCGCGCAGCTCTCGACCAATCGCTGAGCCTTCGCTCAGTCCGGAACGAGGCGACCGCGAGGTCGCCTTTTTCGTGCCTAGCCGGCGGCGGGCAGGCTCCGGAGCAACGCGGCCACCGCCGCCACCTTCGTCTGGTCCGCGACCGGGATGGCGTCGGCCGGCCAATCCGGCGCTGCTCCCAGCGAAACGGAGGGAGGGCGCACGCGCATCGCGGTCGGTTGGACGCCGCGCAAGGAGGCATGGACTTCCGAGACGCCGCTGCGGCGGATGACTTCGGCGATGTTACCGAGGTTGAGGCCGCCGCCGGCGAGGATCGTGCAGCGCCGGCCGGCTTGTTGGACGAGCTTGGCGAGGGTCGCGGCGCCGGCGAGGGCATCGGGGGCCTGACCCGAGGTCAGGACGCGGTGGCAGCCGGCGGCGATGATCGCCTCCAGGGCCGCTTCGGGCTGGGCCGCCCAGTCGAAGGCCCGGTGGAAAGTGACGGACATCCCCTTGGCGGCCGCCACGAGCCGGCGAGTGCGCTCGAGGTCGACCGTGGCATCCGGGCGTAGGAGCCCGAAAACGACCCCATCCGCGCCGGCTTCGCGGGCCACGGCGATGTCGCGTAGCATGATCTTGTACTCGGCGTCGGTGTAGAGGAAATCGCCCCCGCGCGGCCGGATCATCACGTGCAGCTTGACCCCGGGGAGCTCCCGGACGGCCTCGATGGTGCCCAGGCCCGGGGTGGTGCCGCCTTCGGCGGTGTTCTCGCAGAGTTCGATGCGGTCGGCCCCGCCTTGCTGGGCGGCCAGGGCCGAGGCGTAGGAATAGGCGACGATCTCGAGGAGGGGCATGGGGACGGCCCGCAGGCTAGGGCAGGGCGGGTCCGATGCAAACCCCGGCTTCGGCCCGGTGCCCCCTAATCTGTTTGCCAGCGGTGACGGCCCTGCCTTGATGGCTAAGTTCCTTCAGATTCATTCCCAGGGGAGTCCGCCACCGGACTGAGATGAGGCTTGGCCTCGAACCCTCGTACCTGATGCGCCTCGGCGCCGTAGGAAGCGGATTTTCAGCCCCCATCCCCGTTTCCCGCGTTCCACTCAGGTCCGCGTGAAAAGCCTTTTCTTCCGACCCTCCGGTCCTCTTCCAACCTTATCCTCCCTCCTCCTTCCATGGTCTCCGACAACAAGCCCACTACTTTCCCCAACTCGACCCGCGTCTACGTGCCGGGCTCGCGTCCCGACCTCCTCGTGCCGATGCGCGAGGTGAAGCTGGCCGACACCTCCCGGCCGGACGGCACCAAGTCGGCCAACGAGCCGGTCCGGATTTACGATACGTCGGGGCCCTGGGGCGATCCTGCCTTCCATGGCGACGTCGAGAAGGGCCTGCCCGCCATCCGCGCCGCCTGGATCCGCGAGCGTGGCGACGTCGAGGCCGTGGCCGGTCGCGAACTCAAGCCGGAGGACGACGGCTACCTTTCCTGGAAGCACGCCGAGACCGCCCAACGCGCGACCTCCCGCAACCGCCTTGTCCAGTTCGATCGCGCCGGCCGCCAGGTTTACAAGGGCAAGCCCGGGCAGCGTCCGACCCAGCTGGCCTATGCCAAGCAGGGCATCATCACGCCGGAGATGGAGTACATCGCCATCCGCGAGAACCTGCGTCTGGCGGCCGACCAGGCGGATTCGACCCGCCGTCATGACCTGACCTTCCAGCACAAGGGCGAGTCCTTCGGCGCGGCCATCCCGAAGGTCATCACCCCCGAGTTCGTCCGCTCCGAGGTCGCCCGCGGCCGCGCCATCATCCCGGCCAACATCAACCATCCGGAGCTCGAGCCCATGATCATCGGCCGCAACTTCCTGGTGAAGATCAACACCAACATCGGCAACTCCGCGGTGGCCTCGTCCATCGAGGAGGAGGTCGAGAAGATGCGCTGGTCCATCAAGTGGGGTGGCGACACCCTGATGGACCTTTCCACGGGCAAGAACATCCACCAGACCCGCGAGTGGATCCTGCGCAACTGTCCGGTGCCCGTCGGCACGGTGCCGATCTACCAGGCCCTCGAGAAGGTCAACGGCCGTGCCGAGGACCTGACCTGGGAGATCTTCCGCGACACCCTCATCGAGCAGGCCGAGCAAGGCGTCGACTACTTCACCATCCACGCCGGCGTCCGCCTGGCCTACATCCCGCTGACCGCCCGGCGCGTCACCGGCATCGTCTCCCGCGGCGGCTCGATCATGGCGAAGTGGTGCCTCTCGCACCACAAGGAGAACTTCCTGTACACCCACTGGGACGACATCTGCGACATCATGGCCGCCTATGACGTCAGCTTCTCGATCGGCGACGGCCTCCGGCCCGGCTCGATCGCCGACGCCAACGACGAGGCCCAGTTCGCGGAGCTGAAGACGCAGGGCGAGCTCACGACCCGCGCCTGGGAGCGCGGCGTGCAGGTCATGAACGAAGGCCCGGGTCACGTGCCGATGCACATGATCAAGGAGAACATGGACAAGCAGCTGGAGTGGTGCCACGAGGCGCCGTTCTACACGCTCGGACCGCTCACCACCGACATCGCCCCCGGCTATGACCACATCACCTCCGCCATCGGCGCCGCGATGATCGGCTGGTACGGCACCGCGATGCTCTGCTACGTCACGCCGAAGGAGCACCTCGGCCTGCCGAACAAGAACGACGTCCGCGAGGGCGTCATCGCCTACAAGATCGCCGCGCACGCCGCCGACCTCGCCAAGGGCCACCCGGCGGCGCAGATCCGCGACAACGCCCTGTCCAAGGCCCGGTTCGAGTTCCGCTGGCCCGACCAGTTCGCCCTGGCCCTCGACCCGGAGCGCGCCCAGGAATACCACGACGAGACCCTCCCGCAGGAGTCCGCCAAGACCGCGCACTTCTGTTCCATGTGCGGCCCGAACTTCTGCTCGATGCGCATCTCGGACGACATCCGCAAGTTCGCCGACGCCCAGGGGGTCTCCGAAACCGAAGCGCTCGCCAAGGGGATGGAGGAAAAATCCAAGGAGTTCCGCGAGAAGGGCGGGGAGATTTATCAGTGATAGGGTATGGCGGTTAGCGGTTGGCGGTTGGGAACAAACCGTCCGGCTCCCCGCTGATCGGTTCATCCTCTGCCCGTCTGTCGACCTACCGTCGTTTCGACCCAGTCCCGCAGGTCTTTCCAGCTTCTCCCATCCGCCAACCGCTAACCCCTAACCGCTCTGTCATCCCCGAAACCCTCCGCCACCGCCTGGTACGACTCGCCGTTGTACTACGACATGGTGTACGCGGACTACACGAAGAAGGAGACGCGTTTCATCGAGGGAATCATGAAGCGGCACGGTCCGAAGCTGGACGGCCCGATGCGCGTCTTCGAGCCGGCCTGCGGTTCCGGCCGGCTGCTCGAATCGCTGGCCGCCCGCGGGCATGTCGTCCACGGGTTCGACCTGAACAAGCATCAGGTCGCCTTCGCCAAGCACCGCCTGAAAGCGAAAGGCCTGCGGGGCAGGGTATGGCGCGATCGGTTGCAGGACTTCACGGTGCCCAAGGGGGCGCGCTATGACGTCGCCCACTGCTTCGTGAGCACCTTCAAGTACGTCGATACCGAGGCCGGCGCGGTCAGGTCGCTGCGCCGGATGGCTGCCGCGCTGCGCCCGGGCGGCTTGCTGCTGCTCGGCCTCCACCTCACGGATTACCAGAACAGCCCGCCCGACCATGAGCGCTGGGTCGGCCGTAAGCCGGGCATCCGCGTGGTCAGCGATACCTGGTCGGCCCCGGCGGACCGCGAGTCCCGCACCGAAGCCATGCGCACCCGCATGCGCATCACCGAGCAGGGCCGGACCCGCGTCGAGGAGACCGTCTGGGATTTCCGGACCTATTCCCCGTCCGAGCTGCGGGCCCTCCTCGCCAAGGTCCCGGCCTTGCGGTTAGTCGCCTGCCACGACTTCCATTACGACCTGGCGTCGACCCGGAAGGTCGACCTGGCGTATTCGGACGTGCTACTGGTGCTGCGTCGGCGAGGCGCCCGGCAGGGTTGAGTCGGCGCTTGTCGCCCGGCCTGTCCGGGGGCTATCTTGTGGCATGCAGTTGATTCTTCGTCCGTGCTTCCTTGCCGCCCTCGTCGTCCTGGCCTCCCCCTTGGTCGCGCTCGAGGTCGACGTCAACGCCTCGACGCAGGTCGTCACGTTATTCAAGTCACAAGGGGAGTCTCTCCTGCGCTACACGCTGGACGGCCGTGACCCGGATTTCTCGGCTGGGGTTTACCTGGCCCCCATCGTCCTTCCGCAAGGGGGGACGGTCAAGGCCGCCGCCTTTGACGGGACCAAGCGGGTGGGTGCCGTCCTGACGAAGGTCGTCCCGAATCCCTCCGGCGAGCAGTTCAACAGCGCCGTGACTCCCGTGACCCATAACCGGGATCACCGCGTCTATGATTGGGTGGAGCGGCATGAGGCCATCCTTCAGCTCAACAAGCCGGGGGCCAATACCGCGCAGGTCGTGCTCATCGGCGATTCCATCACCCATTTCTGGGGTGGTGAACCGAAGTCCGCCCGCGTCGCCGGCGCTTCCTCCTGGGATAAGTTCATCGCTCCGCACAAGCCCATCAATCTGGGTTTTGGCTGGGATCGGACCGAGAATGTGCTCTGGCGTCTCCGTCACGGCGAGGTCGCGGGGCTCAAGCCCAAGGCCTACGTCGTGTTGATCGGCACCAATAATTTCCAGACCAACTCGGTCGCCGAGACCGTCGACGGAATCGAGGAGGTCTGCCTTGAAATCCGCCGCCGTTCGCCGGGTGCCAAGGTTCTCCTGCTCGGTATCCTGCCGCGCGGCGAGGCGCCGAATGAGCTGCGTTCCAAGGCGGCCGACGCCAACGCCTTGCTCAAGACCCGCGTGGCCAAGCTGGCGGACAAGTACGTCGATCTCTCCGACCGCTACGTCGCGCCGGGTGGCCGGATCTCCAAGGCCATGATGTCGGATTTCCTTCATCCGACCGACAAAGGCTACGAGATCATAGGTGAGGCCATCGACACCACGCTCAAAGGCTGGGGGCTCTGAAAACAAAGCACCCTCGGCGGACCGAGGGTGAGGGAATGGCTGGCGCGGGTGTTCAGATCGCCTTCACCACCTGCTTCGCGATCCCCTGGATTACGAGCGAGCTCACGGGCATGAGGTTAGGGTAGTTCGGATTCTCCGCCTTCAGGTAGACTTTGCTGCCTTGTTTGATGAGACGCTTGAGCGTGGTCTCGCCGTCGATCAGGGCCGCCACGATGTCGCCGTGCTTCGGGGTGCCCGGCTCGATGATGACCGTATCGCCGTCGTTGATGTCGGCCGCGATCATGGAATCACCGCGCACGAGGAGGGCGAAGGCCTGCGGCGGGCGCCGACGGGCGCCGGCGGGAAGGGGCGCCTGCATGCTGGCGACGACGCCGGAGGATTCGGTGTAATCGGGGAAGCCGGCCGGGATTGATCCGAGGAAGGGAACCGCGTCCAACTCGATGACGTTTTCACCCGGGCCCTCGTAGGTGATCACCGTCTCGGAAAGGTCGGGCACGACTTCGGGCGCGATCTTGTAGGCCCGGGCGGCACCCGGGATGCGTTGCAGCACGCCCTTGCGCTCCAAAGCCTGCAGGTGACCGAAGACGGCGTTGGTGCTGGCGAAGCGGAACTTCGCTTGGATATCGCGGATGCTGGGCCAGTAGGAGTGCTGGGAGACGTGGCCCTTCATGTAGTCCAGGATGGCCTGTTGCTTCTTGGTGAGTGCTTCCATGGTGAACGGATGTTCTATGAATGTTTGTTCACTGTCAAGACTAGGGCCTCAGGTGTGGCTGGGGGTGTTTTGGGGTGAAAATCCCTCCAAAACGGTGATGGATGTCCCCCTACCACCACTTTTCAGAGGGGGTACCCCCTAAAAGCCCATCAAGGTCGCCAAATCGCCCGACCGTTCCAGGTGCACCGCATGGCCGGCCCCCTCGACGACGCTGAGCCGGGCCCGGGGGATCTTCTCGCCCATCCGCCGGGCGAGCTCGGTGAACTTCGGGTCGGCCTCGCCGGTGACCAGGTCGACGGCGCCGCGCAGTTCTCCCAGACGGTCCCAGAGGGAGGGGAGGGAACCGGTCCCGACCGTCTCTAGGCTGAGCGCCAGCGCCTCCGGCGCGTTCGCCGCCCGTCGAGCCACGAGGGCGGCGCGGGCGGGTGAGTCGCTTTGGAAGAACGTCCGCAGCATCGGCTGGTGGTGCCAATACTTGTAGAAAGCCGCGAGGCCTTGGGTGCGCAGGAAAGTCGCCAAGGCCGCGTCGGCCAGCTGGCGTTCCGCGCGCTCTGCCGCGGTGATCAGGCCGGGGCTGGCGCCGATCAAGATGAGGCGACGCCAGCGAGTGGGATTGGCCAAGGCCCAATGCAAGGCGAGGCGCCCCCCCATCGAATACCCGAGCAACGTCACGCCCTCATGGTCGCCGACGGCCTCGTCGATGATCGCCAGGTGGGCGCGCAGCGAGTAATCCTCGGCCTGCCGGAGTCCGCGGCGGGCACCATGACCCGGCAGGTCAGGCGCGACCAGCTCGGCCGTCGCGGGCAGATGCGCCCGGAGCTCGGCGAAATCGGCGCCCTCGCCGGTGAAGCCATGCAGGGCTATGGTTCGCATAGAAAGGGAGGTGCGCACCGCGGCGCGGTCGGTATGGGGTGATTCAAGGCGGATTTCGCTCCATTGGACAGCGCAAACAGAAAAGCGGGAACCGTTTGCTCTCGGTGAGGTTAATGTACATTAATAATCAACGTATGCCCGGCATCCGCGTCAAACCCTGGAACCGTGTCGACGGGCCTATCTACAGTCTCGCGACCACCGCGGGCGGCAAAGGCAACTTCAACATCTGCAGTTACGTCACCCCGATCGCGATGAAGCCCAAGCGCTTCATCATCGGGGTCTACAAGGACACGAAGACGCTGGCCAACCTCGAGGCCAACCCGATCGGCCTGCTCAATTACCTGGCCCAGGATCAGGCGAACCACATCAAGCTGCTCGGCAAGAAGTCCGGTCACACTGTCGACAAGGTCGCCCAGCTCGGGTCCCAGGTCGAGCATGTCGGCGACGGCCTCTACAAGCTCAAGGGAGCCATCGCGACCTTGCGGCTGCGTTTCCTGGAGCGCCTGGATTGCGGCGACCATTGGGCGTGGCTGGCCCACGTGGATTCCTACGAGAATCTCCGCGAAGCCCCGGCGCTCACCCTCGAGGAGCTGAAGCGCCAGAAACTGATCCTGGTCTGACCCCGGTTCAGCCCCGGCCCGGCTTGCCGCCGACCTTGCGCAGGCTGGCCTTCTCCTCGCGGTGCGGGATCAGGTAGGTGCGGCCGCGGATCAGGCGTTCGTAGAGGTCGACCATCGCCACGCCCTCGCGCGGACGCACGGAGTCGGCCTTGGTCGCCTTGTCGACCTGGCGCTTGAGCATGCGGCACAGGTCCTCGGAGTTGTACTGGATCATGCCGAGGATGCGTTCGACGGAGTAGCCCGGGATGCTTTCCTCGATGTAGAAGCCGTCCTCCTCGTCGTCCTCCAGGAAGACGTGGGCCTCGTTCACGCGGCCGAAGAGGTTGTGCAGGTCGCCCATGATGTCCTGGTAGGCGCCGACCATGAAGGCGCCGATGTAGTAGGGCTGGCCTTCCTTGAGGGGGTGCACGGCGAGCGTGCGGCGCACGTCCTCGAGGTCGATGAACTCGTCGACCTTGCCGTCGGAGTCGCAGGTGATGTCGACCAGCGTGGCCTGGACCGAGGGACGCTCGTTGAGGCGGTGGATCGGGGCGATCGGGAACAACTGGTCGAGGGCCCAGTGGTCGAGCAGCGACTGGAAGACCGAGAAGTTGCAGACGTACTGCTCGGCCAGCATCGCGTCGAGCCGGGCGAGGTCGTCCGGGATGTCGGACGTGTGGGCGAGGTCGAGGCGGATCTGGCGGCAGATCTCCCAGAAGAGGCGGTCGGCGTGGGCGCGTTCCTGCAGGCGGAGCTTGCCGAGGCTGAAGAGGGCGTGGGCGTCCTCGCGCTTCTGCTTGGCGTCGTGGTAGCGCTCCAGCGGGTCGAACTTGCGCTTGTTCTTCCGGATATCCTCGAGAGCCCGGATGATCGCGTGGGACCGCCCCTTGGGCGCCTGATCGCCGTGGGCGTCGCGGGTGATGCGGTCGACCGCCTCGAAGATGAGGATGGAGTGGGGCGCCACGAGGGCGCGGCCGGACTCGGAGACGATGTCAGGCGTGGCGACGCCGCTCTCCTCGCAGACCTGCTTGATGTTGGCGACGACGTCGCGGGCGTACACCTCCATGCTGTAGTTCATGGAGGACTCGAAGGCGGAACGGCTGCCGTCGTAGTCGATGCCCAGGCCGCCGCCCACGTCGAGCAGGCCCATGGGGAAGCCCATGCGCTTGAGTTCGCAGTAGAAGCGGGTGGCCTCGACCACGGCCTTCTTGATGGTGCCGATGTTCGGGACCTGGGAGCCGATGTGGAAGTGGACCAGACGCAGGGCGTCCTTCATCTTCGCCTTGGTCAGCTTGTCGGCCGCGGCCACGATCTCGGAGGCGGTCAGGCCGAACTTGGCGTTCTCGCCCGTGCTCTCGGCCCACTTGCCCTCGCCGGCGGTGGTCAGCTTGACGCGGATGCCGATGTGCGGCTGCACGCCCATGCGGCGGGCGATGCGGATGATCGCGTCGATCTCGGAGAGCTGCTCGACGACGATGATGGTCTGCTTGCCGAGGCGGCGGCCCATGAGCGCGAGCTCGATGTATTCCTCGTCCTTGTAGCCGTTGCAGATGAGCAGCGCCTTGCGGTTCTCGAGCAGGGCGAGGGCGATGATGAGCTCGGGCTTGGAGCCGGCCTCGAGGCCGAAGTCGTATTCCTCGCCGGCGTCGAGGATCTCCTCGACCACCTCGCGCAGCTGGTTGACCTTGATGGGGAACACGCCGCGGTACCGGGCGTCGTAACGTTCCTCGTGGATGGCCTTGCGGAAAGCCTCGTTGATCTGCGTGACGCGATGACGGAGCAGGTCCTGCACGCGGATGGTCAGCGGCGGCTTGAGGCCGGACGCCTCGACCTCCTTGACGATGTCGGTGATGCGGATCTTGCGGTGGTCGCCCTTCGGGTGGACGCACAGGTGGCCCTGCGGGTCGACGGAGAAGTTGTTACCTCCCCAGCGTTTGAAGCCGTAGTACTCTTCGGCGTCTTTGGTAGTCCAAGGCTGCGGTTTGCTCACGTGAGTAGGAGGGGACTTTTTACCCCCCCGCCGGAAGCGCAAGGGGAAATCGCACCCCGCGCCCCGCCTTCCGGCTCGACCGCCGGCCTGCCCGGCGGTTGGCTGTGCGCATGTCCGCCGATCCCGTCATCCAAGCGACGCTCGCGTTACGGAAGACCCTGGCCGGGCTGAAGTTCCCGGCGCCCGCGGATTACGTCTACCGGCCCTTGGATTACGCCTGGGCTCCGCACGAGGCCTACCTCCGCCGGCACGCGGCGGCGGGTCCGCGCAAGGTCCTCTTCCTCGGCATGAATCCGGGCCCCTTCGGCATGGCCCAGACCGGCGTGCCGTTCGGCGAGGTCGCCGCGGTGCGGGACTGGCTCGGCATCGACCTGCCGGTCGGCCGGCCGGAGCGCGAGCATCCCGGCAAGCCGGTGACCGGCTTCGCCTGCCACCGGTCCGAAGTCAGCGGTCGCCGCCTCTGGGGACTCTTCCGGGAGCGGTTCGGGACGGCGGACCGTTTCTTCGCCGAGCACCTCGTGCATAACTATTGCCCGCTGCTGTTCCTCGAGAACACGAAGCTGGGGCGCAACGCCGTGCCGGAGGAGCTGCCGGCCGAGGCCATGGCGCCTGTGAACGTGGCGTGCGATCGCCTGCTGCGCCGGATGGTCGAGTCCCTGGGCGTCACGACGGTCGTCGGCGTCGGCGGTTACGCCGAGGAGCGTGCGCGCGCGGCGTTGGATGGCCTGCTGGTCTCCTACGCCAAGGTGCCGCACCCGAGTCCCGCGAACCCGGTGGCGAACCGCGGTTGGTCGGAGGCCGCGACCAAGGCCTTGGTCGAACAAGGAGTCTGGTCCTGATGGGCTTGCTCGAGGAGATTCTCGGCCGTCCGAAGCTCCGCCAGCAGCTCTGGGCCTGGTGGTACCCGTTTTTCACGCGTCGGATCCGGGGGCAGGGCATCCGCTTCCTCAATTACGCCTATGAGGAGTCGCCCCCGCTGGCCTTGCCGCTGACGGCGGCCGATGAGCCGGATCGCCCGAACATCCAGCTGTACCATCACGTCGCCGCCGGGGCGGACTTGCGCGGGGCCCGCGTGCTCGAGGTCAGCTGCGGTCACGGCGGCGGCGCCTCCTACCTGTCCCGGACTTACGCGCCCGCGGAGTACGTGGGTCTCGACCTCAATCCCGCCGGCATCCGGTTCTGCGCGGCGGAACACCGCGTCCCCGGCTTGCGCTTCGTCGTCGGTGATGCGCAACGGTTGCCGTTTCCGGATGCCTCCTTCGATGTCGTCCTCAACGTCGAGGCGTCCCATTGCTACCCGGACTTCCCCGGTTTCCTGGATGAGGTGGCGCGCGTCCTGAAACCCGGCGGTCGCTTCCGTCACGCGGACCTGCGCTACCCGAGCCAGACGGAGGGCTGGGTCCGGGCTTTGGCGACGCACCCGCGGCTGCGGCTGGATGAGATGCGGCTGATCAATCCCGAGGTGATCCGTGGCATGGAGCTCAACACCCCGCGCTACCGTGCGATGGTCGCGGCGGCTTTCCCGCGGTTCCTCCAGGGGTTGACGTTGGATTTCGCGGGCGTGACCGGCTCCCGCATCCATCGCGACGCCGTGAGCGGTGAACTGAGTTACCGGAGTTTCCGCCTCACGCGGAAAGCCTGATCACTTCGCCGGTTCGAGGATGATCAGGCGCCCCGGCGTGCTTGTGCCCGCGGCGAGCGAATTGCCCCGGCAATACTCCGCGATAAGCACGCGATGACCGGGTAGGGTGACCATCGAGATCGGCCGGGCGAGCGGGCTGGCGACCGTCGTGATGACCGCCTCCTGCTTGGCGAAGTCCAGACGGGCCTGCACGAGGTCGAAACCGCTCTGGTCCTTGAGGTAGTTGCCGAACCGGGAGATCAGGAAACTGCCGCCGAGCGGCGCGGGCCAATCCGGGCCGAGTTCAAGGATCGTCGAGGGCGAGGAGTGCGGCGTGAAGGTCGCGGTACCGCCGCGATCGCCCGCGTCGGGTCCGACGTTCTTGAACGGCCGGGTGAACGGCAGGTTCTTGGGCGCGTCGGGGGTGTGCGGGTAGGGCTTGGTCTTCCAGTCGCCGAACTCGTAGGGGAACCCGTAATGGCGGCCGGCCTGGATCCAGTTCAACTCCTCGGGCGTATCCGCGTCGGTGCCGTTCTCGACGCCGAGGAGGCGGCCTTGGCGATCCCACGTGAAGTGGTAGGTGTTGCGCAGGCCGTGGGCGAAGACCTCGATGTCGGGGTTGTCGCTGCGCGGGTCGAGTCGCCAGAGTTTCGCGGTGAGCGGGTTCTCGCCCGACTTATCGTAGTTCGGCGAGGTGCCGGCCTCGCCGCCATCCGTGCGGGAGCCGCTGCTCACGTAGAGGAGGCCATCGGGGCCTTGGGCGAGGTGATTCACGCCGTGGTTATAGGGGCCGACCCCGAAGTTGTAGCCGGTGCGCAGCCAAGGACGGGGCAGGACCCAGCCCTGCGCCCACGGTGAGGTCCGCCAGATCGTGACCTCGTTGAAGACGGGTTGCTTGGTCTTGTTGCCCTGGTTGCTGATGACGTAGAGCCGGCCTTGGTCGTCGACGCCCATCCCGAGGGAGGTGACATCCCCGAGTTTCGGGTCGAGGTAGTCTTTGCCGGCGAAGAGCAAGCGCACCTCGCGGGTCGCGGGATCCCAGGTCCAGACATCGCTGTTCGCGGCCAGGATGAGGACCCGTCGGCCGTCCGGGTGGTTGGCCAGTCGCGTGGGCTGGAAATCGAGCGGCGCCGCCACGGTGAACTTCCAACCGACGGGTGCGGTCGGCAGGGTGTCCGGCGACAAGGCCGCCCGCAGCTGGGCATGCGTCGGGTACTTGGTCCGGGCGCGGAGCGCGGCGATTTCCTCGACAGTGACCGTCGGCAGGCTGTTGCCGAACGACGTGAAGATATGGTTAAACACCGCGGTCAACTGAGCATCGTCCAGGATCACCGGCGGCATCCAGCCGTTATAGCTGGCACCGTTGACCTCGATGCGTTCCTTCAGCCCCTCCAGCGGAGCACGTAAGGCCTTCTCGCGGTGCCGGACAAGGAAGTCGGCCCCGGCCAGCGGCGGGAAGGCGTTGGGGATGCCGCGTCCTTCCACCCCGTGGCAGGCCGCGCAATACTGGCGGTAAAGCTCGGCCCCGTCGGGTCGGCCTTGGCCGCACAGCAGGCCGGGCAACAGGCAGAGGAGCGCGCGCAGGGTGGACATGGCGGGGTGGCGGTATTCAAGGACGGCGGCCGGACGTTGTCGAGCCCCGCAGATTGCCTTTGGCAAGGGCGCAGCGGGGGCTAGGGTGGGACCACCCCGATGCGCTTCCTCGCCTGCCTGCTGCTCCCGTTCGTCGTCCATGCCGCCGATCGCCCGAACATCCTCTTCATCCTCACGGACGACCAAGGCTATGGGGACGTGGGCGCGCACGGGAACCCGATCCTCAAGACGCCGAACCTGGATAAGCTTCGCTCTGAGAGCGTCCGCTTCACGGATTTCCAGGTCTCGCCGACCTGCGCCCCGACGCGCAGCGCGCTGCTGACCGGGCGGCATGAGTTCAAGAACGGCATCACCCACACCATCCTCGAGCGCGAGCGACTGGCGCTCGGCGCGGCCACGCTGCCGGAGCAGCTGCGCCAGGCCGGCTACCGCACCGGTATCTTCGGCAAGTGGCACCTCGGTGACGAGGCGGAGTACCAGCCGAACAAGCGCGGTTTCGATGAGGTCTACATCCATGGCGCGGGCGGGATCGGGCAGAGCTACCCGGGCAGCTGCGGCGACGTACCCAAGAATTCCTACTACGGGCCGACCTTGCTGCATAACGGCAAGTTCGTGAAGACCGAGGGGTATTGCACCGATATGTTCTTCGCCCAGGCGACCCGTTGGATCGAGGGCGAGGCCGCGGCCAGGCGTCCCTTCTACGCGTACATCGCGACCAACGCCCCGCACGCGCCTTACAACGCCAAGCCCGAGGATGCCGCCCTCTACGAAGGCAAGGGGCTGGGCAAGGATACCGAGAACTTCTTCGGCATGCTCCACAATATCGACCAGAACGTCGGCAAGATCCTGGCCAGGCTCGAGGCCCTCGGCATCGCGAAGGACACCTTGATCGTTTACATGAACGACAACGGCGGCACCGCCGGCACCAAGGTCTTCAACGCCGGGATGCGCGCCCAGAAGGGGACGGCCTATATGGGCGGCATCCGCGCGATCTCATTCTGGCGGCTGCCCGGACGGTTCCAGCCGATGGACGTCAAGGCCCTCGCCGCGCACATCGACTTCGCCCCCACGATCCTCGAACTCACCGGTACGCCCGCCTCGGAGCCCATGAAGGCGCAGATCGAAGGGCGCAGCCTCCTGCCGCTGCTGACCGCCAAGGCCGGTCAGGATATCGCCTGGCCGGACCGCACGCTCTTCACGCACGTCGGTCGGTGGAACGGCAGCGACCCGGAAGTCGGCCGGTATGTCCAGACGAGCGTCCGCACCGCCCGCTGGCACCTTGTCTCCGCCGGCAACGGCGCGAACGCGGGCAAAGGCAAGGCCAAGGCGGCCACCAAGGGGGAGGCCGCGGGCGCCGCGCCCGTTCGCCCGAACTGGCAGCTCTTCGATCTCGGCGTCGACTACGGCGAGACGACCGATGTGGCCGCGCAGCACCCGGAAGTCGTCCGGGAACTCATCGCCAAGCACGACGCTTGGTGGAAGGAATGCCGCCCCCTGATGGTCAACGAAGGCGTCAAGGGCCCGGACGAAAACCCGTTCAAGGTGATGTATCGGGAGCAGATGGGGAAGTGATGGAGGATAAGAGGGAAGGAGCGCTGGAGGGCAGGGAGAGTCGAGGGTAGGATCGATGGTAGAGTCGATGGTAGGATCGAGGGAGAGTAGAGCAACGAGGGGTGCTGGGTCGAGTGCTGGATCGAGTACAGAGTGCTGAGTCGATGGTTGAATCGAGGGAGGGAATAGGGAGTACGGAGTACTGAGTTCAGAGTACTGAGTTCGGAATGGGGCGGGTAGTGGGCTGGCCAACTGGCCAAGCGGTCAACTTCGTCCCATGACTTTCCCTGGCCAACGGGTCAACCGGCCAACGGATCAACTTCTTGCCTCGGTTACGCCAACAGCTTCTTGACCACTTCGCCGTGGATGTCGGTGAGGCGGAAGTCGCGGCCTTGGTAGCGGTAGGTCAGCCGGGTGTGCTCGACGCCCATCAGGTGCAAGATCGTGGCGTTGAGGTCGTGCACGTGGACGCCGTCCTTGACGATGTTGTAGCTGAAGTCGTCGGTCTCCCCGTAGGTCGTGCCTTTCTTCACGCCGGCGCCGGCCATGAGCACGGTGAAGCAGCGCGGGTGGTGGTCGCGGCCGTAGTTCGTCTCCGTCAGGCTGCCCTGCGAGTAGATCGTACGACCGAACTCGCCGCCCCAGACGATCAGGGTGTCGTCGAGCAGGCCCCTTTGCTTGAGGTCGGTAAGCAGGCCCGCCGTGGCGTGGTCAGTGTCGTTGCACTGGCCTTTGATCGCCTTGGGGAGGCCGCCATGGTGGTCCCAGCCCATGTGGAAGAGCTGGACGAAGCGGACGTCGCGTTCGCAGAGCCGGCGCGCCAGGAGGCAGTTCGAGGCGTAGGAGCCCGGACGCTTCACATCGGGTCCGTAGAGGTCGAGCACGTGCTGCGGCTCCTTGGAGAGATCAAGCAGGTCGGGCACGCTCGTCTGCATGCGGAAAGCCATCTCGTACTGGGCGATGCGCGTCTGGATCTCCGGGTCGCCGAGCACGTCGTGGCGGCGCTGGTTCAGCGCCGCGAGCTCGTCGAGCGACTCCCGGCGGACTTCGCGGCTCATGCCTTCGGGGTCCTTGAGGTAGAGGACGCGCTCGCCCTTGTTGCGGAGTTTCACGCCCTGGTGCTTGGTCGGGAGGAAGCCCGCGCCCCAGAGCCGGTCATAGAGCGGCTGGTCGTCCGGGCGGCCGCTGCCGAAGGAGCTCAGCACCACGTAGGCGGGCAGGTCCTTGTTCTCGCTGCCGAGGCCGTAGCTGGCCCACGCGCCGATGGAGGGGCGGCCGGCGAGCTGGCTGCCGGTCTGCATGAAGGTGATGGCCGGGTCGTGGTTGATCGCCTCGGTGAACATCGAGCGCACCACGCACCACTCGTCGGCCTTGGAGGCCATGTGCGGCATGAGCTCGCTGAACCAGGCCCCGCTTTGACCGTGCTGCTTGAAGTTGAAGATCGTCGGGGCGACCGGGAAGTTCTTCTGGCCCGAGGTCATCGTCGTCAGGCGCTGGCCCTTGCGGATCGACTCGGGCAGGTCCTTGCCGCGCATCGCCGCCATCGCGGGCTTCGGGTCGAAGAGGTCGAGCTGGGAAGGCGCGCCGCTCTGGAAAAGGTAGATGATGCGCTTCGCCTTGGGCTGGAAGTGCGGGGCGGCCCCGGGGGCGGCGGCGAAGGCCGCTGAGCCGAGCACCGAGCCGAGGGCGGCCAGGCCGATGCCGCCGGCCGAACCCTTCAGGAAGGTGCGGCGGGACAGCGCCATCTTGTCGGCAGGCGTGAGCCCGAGGAAGTCACGGTCGTTGCAGTTCATTCGCGGGTGATGGTTTCGTCGAGGTTCAGGAGGATGTTGGCGGTCACGGTCCAGGCGGCCAGTTCCGCCGCGTCGACGTCGCTCGGGGCCGGTGAGCGGCCGGTCGCGAGCAGCTTCTGGGCCGCCGGCAGGTCGGCGCGGAAGGCGGTGAGGCGCTTCTCGAGGCCGGCGCGCAGCACCTTGGCCTCGTCGGCCTGCAGTTCGCGGCACGTCACCCGCCGGAAGGCCCAGGCGAGTCGGCGGTCGAGATCGCCGGGCTGGCGGAGCGTCGCTTCGGCCAGTTTGCGGGCGGCCTCGATGTAGGTGACTTCGTTCAGGAGCGAGAGGGCCTGCAGCGGCGTGTTGCTGCGGGAACGCTTGACGGTGCAGACCTCGCGGGTGGCGGAGTCGAAGAGCAGCATGGACGGCGGCGCGGCGGTCCGTTTCCAGATCGTGTAGAGGCTGCGGCGGTAGAGCCCTTCGCCGGTGTCGGCCTTGTAGTTGCGCATGTCTCCGTAGACGCTGGTCTCGTCCCACACCGCCTCGGGCATGTAGGGTTTGACGCTCGGGCCGCCGATCTTGGGGATGAGCAGACCGCTCGTGGCCAGCGCCTGATCGCGGATCGTCTCGGCCGAGAGGCGGAAGCGGGGGCCGCGGGAGATCAGTCGGTTCTCGGGGTCCTTCTCGAGCTTGTCCGCGGTGACGGCGGCGCTCTGGCGGTAGGCCCGGCTCATCATGATGAACTTGAGCATGCCCTTCATGTCCCATTTCCGTTCGACGAAATCGACCGCGAGCCAGTCGAGCAGCTCGGGGTGCGAGGGCCACTCGGCCTGGGAACCGAAGTTCTCCGAGGTCTTGACCAAGCCGGTGCCGAAGAGGCGTTCCCAGGCGCGGTTGACCCAGACGCGGCCCGTGAGCGGGTGCTTCCCGTTGACGAGCCAGCGGGCGAAGCCCAGCCGGTTATTGGGTTCGCCGGCGGGCAAGGGCGGCAGGACGGCGGGCAGCTTGCGTTCCACCTTGGCGCCCGGCTTGTCGTACTCGCCGCGGTTGAGGACGAACGCATCCTTCGGGGTGGCGCGCTCCTTCATCACCATCACCTCGAGGCCGGACATGCTCGCGTCTTGCTTGGCCTTCATCGCGGCGTTGACCCGGGCCTGCAAGGCCTGGCGGGGGTGGTCGGGGCTTTCGAGGAAGAGGCGCGCGAGCTCCTTGCGGTCGGCGGCGGTCCGCGTCGACGGCTCCTTCATCAGTAAGACGCGCAAGGTCGCCGTGGCGGGGCTCTCCTTGAGGTCCAAGGCCGCTCGAGGCTGGTCCGAGGTGCTCAGCCGGAAGCGACCGATGTTATGGCCGCCGATCGCCTTCTGGTGCAGTTCCACGGTCAGCGTCGAGCCGGCCGCCACGGTCGTCGGCGGGAGCACGAACAGCGCCTTGCGCGGGACCTTGTTGGCGTCCACGTTGCCGGCGATCGCCCAGCCCGGTCCGGCCTTGGTCTTCGGCGTCGCCTTCTTGCCCTTGCCCGCCGGGGCGGCCTCATCGACGAGGCTCTTGATCGGATAGCCCGGCTGCTCGAAGTCGGCCTGCGCGTCCGCGATCGGCAGGACCTGGCGCTGACCGTCGGGGCTCACGAGCGTCACGGTGACATCGCTGAGCACGAAGTTGCCGTTGGTGAAACGACCGAGGCTGCCACCGGGCAGGGAGGCGTCCGGGAACGCCTCGAGCAGCAGGCCGGTGAGCTTGCCCGCGGGCAGGGCGGCGTTCACGGCATAGGTGTCGTTCGCGGGGTTCTTGCCGCCGGCGAGGTAGCTGCCGTCCGGCTGGCGGGTCAGCGTGGCACCTCCCGCGCTGGTGGCGGTGCGCACCGAGAGCGGGCTCCAGCTGACGGCCTTGCCGGCGAGGGCGCTCAGCAGGCGGGCCTCCCAGGCGACCTGCGCGCGCGCGTCGACGGGGCCGGCGTTCTTGAGCGCGGCCTGGGCTTCGGCCAGGGCGGCGTCGGCCGCGGCGATCTTCTGCCTGGCGTCCGCGTCGGCGAGGAGGAGCAGCGGCGGGGTGTTGCCGCCCTTGCGGGTGGACGCGGCGCCGCCGAAGTCGCCGAGCACGCCGGATTCCTCGTTGGAATTGAAGTAGGCGAAGAGCTGGTAGAACTCCTTCTGGCTGATCGGGTCGTACTTGTGGTCGTGGCAGCGGCAGCAGTTGAGCGTCAGCGCCATCCAGGTCGAGCCGGTGGTCTCCAGGCGGTCGATGACCGATTCGACGAACCACTCCTCGACGATGCGACCGCCCTCGCCGTTGAGGCGGTGGTTGCGGTTGAAGCCGGTGGCGACGACCTGGGATTCCAGCGGGTTCGGCAGCAGGTCACCGGCGAGCTGCTCGATGGTGAACTGGTCGAACGGCTTGTTCTCGTTGTAGGCGCGGATGACCCAGTCGCGCCAGGGCCACATCGTGCGGGTCGTATCGCTCTGGAAGCCGTTGCTGTCCGCGTAGCGGGCGAAGTCGAGCCACTGCACCGCCATCTGCTCGCCGAAGTGGGGCGAGGCGAGGAGCCGGTCCAGCGCGCGGGACCACGCGTCCGGCGAGTTGTCCGCGAGGAAGGCCTTCTGGTCGTCCTCGGACGGGGGCAGGCCCGTCAGGTCGAGGGCGGCCCGGCGCAGCAAGGTCGCCCGGTCGGCCTCGGGGTTGGGAGCGAGGCCTTTCTCCGCCAGCGTGCGCCCGAGCCAGCCGTCGATGGCGTTGCCCCCGGCGGGGATCGGCGGGACGGCGGCTTTGCGCGGTTCCTGGAAAGCCCAGTGGCCTTGGTATTCGGCGCCCTCGGCGATCCAGCGGCGGACCGTGTCCACCTGGGCGGCCGTCAGCACCTTATGGAATTCCGCCGGCGGCATGTGGTCGTCCGGGTCCGTCGTCAGCAGCCGCTTCATCACCGCACTCTGCTCCGGCTTGCCGGGGACGATGGCGGGATCGCCGGACTTGCCGCCCTTGCGCGCCGCCTCGAGGGTGTCGAGGCGCAGCTTGCCCTTGTTCTTGCTCTCGTCGGGGCCGTGGCAGGCGAAGCAGGTGTCGGAGAAGATCGGCCGGATGTCCCGGTTGAACTGGACGCGTTCGGCGGCGGAGAGCGTGCCGAGGAGACAAGCGGCGGTCAGGCTGAGGCGGGAAAGGCGCATGGGACGTGCGGGGTAGGACAGGTTTAGGCGCCGCCTAGTTCCTTGCAATGGGGACTTAGCAAAAACCCCTCTTACGAGGGGTTTCGAGGGGGGCAAAAGCCGGCTTATTTTTTATCCGACACCAGCGGCTTGATCGCCAGGGCCCGGAAGCCGACGGCATCGCCGTGCCCGGCGAAGCCGAAGAAACCATGGGTGTTGTCCTTGCCCGGGTGGGCCGACTTGCCCATCACGGTGGCCATATCGACCTTGCTCAGGTCGGTGTCCAGGATGATGAACCCGTTCAGCTCGACCTTGATCGTGGAGCCCTTGACGGTGACCTCCTGGAAGTTCCACTCGCCGATGGGGCGCTGGTAGCCGCGCTGGGCCCCGACCATGCCGTAGGCCGAGCCGTGGACCTGGCGGGGGTCGAGCTTCCCCTTCACTTTGTCGTAGTTGTCGTCGAGCACCTGCAGCTCGCACATCCCGACGTAGGCGGTGTTGCCGGTGCCGGGGAAGCGCAGGCAGAGGCCGTTGTTGCCGCCGGCGGGCACCTTGAACTCCAGCCGGGCGACGAAGTCGGTCAGGTCATCCTGGTGGTAGAGGTTGCCGCCCTTCTTCGGTTTGCAGAAGATGGCGCCGTCGATGACCTCGTACTGGTCGGTCGCGCCCTTCCAGCCGGTGAGATCAGTGCCGTTGAAGATCGGCCGGAACCCGTCCGCGCCTTTGCTCGCGAGCCACTGGTTCGCTTCGGCGCCCGCGATCTCGCGGAGGAAGACGTTGCGCCACTTGATCGGCGCGCCGTGGGTCTGCAGGGAGATCGGGCCGCGGGCCGGGATCGTCACCTTGCGGTCGTAGTCGGTCGGCGTCGGCGTCTTGGGGACGAGGCCCGCTTCCTTGAGCGTCGCGTAGTCCTTGCGGTCGTAGAAATTCTCGAGGCTGGCGTGGTCCACGGTCTGCTGGCCGTTGAGCCAGACGCTGACGCGGGCGCCGACCATCACGATGCGGAGGGTGTTCCATTCGCCCGGGGCCTTGTCGGCCAGGACGAGCGGGAACTTGCCGTTGTTCAGGGAGTTGTTCCAGAGGGCGCCGCTGCCTTTGTCGGCGCCGTTCTTCTTCTCCTTGGCGTTGGCGGGGTCCCAGATCTGCACCTGCGGCAGGCCGCGGAGGTAGATGCCCGAGTCGCCCAGCGGCGCCATGTTGTATTCCAAGGTCAGCTCGAAGTCGCCGTACTCCTTCACGGTGGTGGCGTACTTGCCCTTGCCGTCGTTCAGGAGCTCATCGCCGGCGGCCTTCCAGTGGGCCAGCATGTCGGCCGTCCAGGCCTTGTCGCGTTCCGCGCGCTGCTCGGGGCTGAGCGCGAGGTAGGCGCGATGCGAGGTGGTGTCGCCGCCGCGCCAGCCGGTGAGGTCGACTCCGTTGTAGAGGGCGGTGAAGCCGGCGGGCGGGTTAGGGGCGGCCGCGAGGGTGGCGGCGGCGAGGAGCGGGAGGAGACGCATCGGTGGAGGAAGGTGGAAGCGGAGGGTGGTTCAGAGGGGTTCGAGCGTGCAACGCTTCACCTCGAAGGCGCCGCCTTCGACCTGGAGGCCGATGAAGCCCTCGGAGAGGTTCGCGCCCGTGGCCTTGTTCACTTCCTTGCCGTTGACGAGGATCGTGACCGTGGTGCCGTCGCAGACCGTGGTGAAGGTGTTCCACTCGCCGGCCGGCTTCTCGGCGTCGGCCTGCTTGCCGAGCCGGTAGCCGCGCGTCTTGCCGGTCTTCTTGTCCTTGAGCTCGGTACCGCCGGCGAGCGTGGCGCCGTTCCAGAAATAGAAGTCGCCTTGGTTCTTGTGCATGCCCTGGCATTCGATGCTCTTGGGCCAGACGGCGTCGGGCGGGGTCATGTGCACGACCACGCCGGTGTTGCCGGGCTTGGTGAAGCGCCATTCGACGGTGAAGCGGTACTGCTTGTAGGCCTTCTCGGTGCGCAGGAAACCATTGGGCTTGCCGGTGCAGACGAGCAGACCGTCCTTGACGGACCACGTGTCCTTGGAGGCCTCGGTCGGAAAGGTTACCCAGCCGGCGGTGTCCTTGCCGTTGAACAGCTCTACTTTGGCGGTCGGGGTGATCGCGTCGGCGGCGAAGGCGAGGGTGGCGGAAGCCAGGAGGGACAGCCAGACGGCGGGGCGGAGGGCGAGGTGCATGGGGGTAGCGAGACCCTAGGTCGACCGAGGGTTTTTTGAAGCGAAAAAGACGTTCTTAAACGACCGACTTAGGCCATGATTCCGTTGACCACTTTGCCGGCGACGCCCGTCAGGCGCACGTCGAGTCCTTGGTATTTCACGGAGAGACGGTGATGGTCGATGCCCATCAGCGCCAGCATGGTCGCATGGAGGTCATGGACGTCGACGACGTTCTCGACGGCGTGGTACCCGAGTTCGTCGGTGGCGCCGTAGACGGTCCCCGCCTTCACGCCGCCGCCGGCGAGGAAGACGCTGTAGCCGGCGATGTGGTGGTCGCGACCGGAGCCTTGGCCCATCGGGGTGCGGCCAAACTCGCCGCCCCAGAGGATGAGGGTGTCCTCGAGCAGGCCCCGCGCCTTGAGGTCGTTGATCAGCGCGGCGGTCGCCTGGTCGACGTCCTGGGCGCCCATCTTCATGCCGTTGTCCAGGTTGCCGTGCAGGTCCCACGCGCGGTGGTAAAGCTGGATCATGCGGACACCGCGCTCGGCGAGGCGGCGCGCCATCAGGCAGTTGGAGGCGAAGGAGCCGTCGCCGATCTCCTTGATGCCGTAGGCCTCGATGGTCTTGGGCGACTCGCTCTTGAAGTCGAGCAGCTCGGGCACGCTCGTCTGCATCTTGAAGGCCATCTCGTACTGCGCGACGCGGGTGGCGATCTCCGGGTCGACGGTCTCCTCGGCGAGGCCCCCGTTGAGGCGGCGGATCTCGTCGATGACCTGGCGCTGGGTGCTCTGGCAGACGCCTTGCGGGTTGCCGATGTAATGCACCGCCTCGCCCTTGGACTGGAACTGGATGCCCTGGTACTTGCTCGGCAGCACGCCGCTCGACCACTGGCGCGAGGAGATCGGCTGCTGGCCGGTGCGGCCGGCGGAGGTCAGCACGATGTAGCCGGGCAGGTTCTCGGTCTCCGAGCCCAGGCCGTAGAGCAGCCAGGAACCCATGCAGGGACGACCCTTGATGATCGAGCCGGTGTTGAAGAAGGCGTGGGCGGTGTCGTGGTTGATCTGCTCGGTCTTGAGCGAGCGCACGACGCAAAGGTCGTCGGCCACGCTCCCGATGTGCGGGAAGATGTCGGTGACCTCGGTGCCGGACTTGCCCCAGCGTTTGAACGCGAAGGAGCCGCCGCGGGCCTTGAGCACGGTGTTCTGCAGCTGGGCGATCTGCTGTCCCTTGGTGAAGGACTCCGGGAAAGGCTGCCCGTCGAGCTTCTTGAGCACGGGCTTGTTGTCGAAGAGCTCCAGGTGGGGCGGGCCGCCGGCCATGCAGAGGAAGATCACGCGCTTGGCCTTCACCGGCAGGTGCGGGGTCCGCAGCACGCCCTGGCTCCAGGGCTTCGCGCCGGCGCCGGGGGCGGCGAGGCCTTTCGCGGCCAGCATCGCGAAGGCGGCGCCGCCGAGGCCGTAGGCGCTCTTGGTCAGGAAGCTCCGTCGGTTGATCGACAGCGCGTGGGCGATAGGGTCGTAGGGTCGCATGGCTCAGTAGCGCGTGATGGCTTCCTGGGAATTGAGGAGGACCCGGCAGGCCTGGGTCCAGGCGGCGTGCGTCGCGGCGTCGCCCGGCGGCGGCGGGGTCAGGCCGACCTTGAGGAGCTTGGCGGCCTCCGCGGGGTTGGCCGCGTAATAGGCCTGCTGGTCGGCGATGAGCTTGCCCAGGGAGGCGCGCTCCACCGCCTTGATGTCGCGGCCGACGGCGAGCCGGAACGCGACGTTGAGGCGGTCCTGGTCGGCCGGGAGGGCGAGCAACCGGGCGGCGAAGGCGCGGGCCGCTTCGACGAAGGTCGGGTCGTTCAGCAACGTCAGGGCCTGCTGCGGGGTGTTGCTGGAACTGCGGAGCGCGACGCACTCATCGCGGGCGGGCGCGTCGAAGTTGACCAGCATCGGGTGCAGGAACATGCGCTGCCAGTGCATGTAGAGACCCCGGCGCCACTGCTCGGCATCCTTGCTCGCGACGTACGTGCGGTTGGGGAATTGGAGCGGTTCATAGAAACCGTCGGGCTGGTACGGCTTCACGCTGGGGCCGCCGATGTCCTCGAGGTTCAGCAGGCCGGCGATGGCGAGGGCGTTGTCGCGGACGAACTCGGCGTCGAGCCGGCGGGGGTTCTGCGAGGCCAGCAGGCGGTTGTTCGGGTCGACGTCCTTCAGCTCGGGGCGGAGGCTGCTGCTCTGCCGGTAGGTCCGGCTCGTCACCATCAGGCGGACCAGTCGCTTCACGTCCCAGCCGTGGTCGCGGAACTCGAGCGAAAGCCAGTCGAGCAGCTCCGGGTGCGAGGGCGGCTCGCCCTGCGAACCGAGGTCGTCCAAGGCGGCGGACAGCCCGGTGCCGTGGAAGATCTGCCAGAGGCGGTTGGTGAACGTGCGCGCGGTGATCGGGTTCTCCTTCGACGTCAGCCAATTCGCCAGGTCCAGCCGGTTCAGGCGTTTCGTCTCGTTGCTTTGGCGGTAACCCGGCAGGAAGGAGGGCGTCGCGGGCAGGACGACCGGGCCGGACGTGTCGAGGAAGTTGCCGCGCGGCAGCACGCGGATCGTCAGCGGCGCGCGCGCCTCGGTGACGAGGGACCAGGCGACCCCGCGGCGATACTCGCGCAGCTTGGTGGCCATCGCCTTCAGCTCCTCGAAGTCGGCGCGGACCGGCTGCGTCGCGCAGAGGAAGGCGGCGGCCAGCCGGCCGCGCCGCGCGTCATCGGTCGCGCCTTGGCGGAGGGCCGCCAGCAAAGGTTCGTCGGCGAAGGTCAGCGGGTCGTAGTCCCCCAGCGGGCTGAGCCCGACGCGGAACGGGGTGGCGGAGCCGGGGTCGATGGTCGCGACGACGGTGTCGCCCGCGGCGAGCTCGACCGGGTTGTCCAGCAACCAGACGGCTTGCGGGGCCGGTCCTTCGGGGATGGTCAGGGACCAGGTGTTGCCGATACCGAGCACCTCGGCACCGCCGCTGTAGCGGACGTCCTTGGTGGTCGCGTCGGCGAAGGCGACGTTCAGCTTGCGCTCCTTGCCTTTGGCGGGACGCACCGAGAAGGCCACGTTGAAACTGGCCCGCTCGCCGGGCTTCGCTTGCGGCAGGGTCAGCCGGACCGCCGCGACCCGCATCGGTCCGGGCGTCATTTCCACGATCAGGTTGTCACCCTTGGCGACGCGGCGGCGCGGCACCACCGGCTGACCGGTGGCGAAGGATTCCTTGGCGGGTTCGGCCGGCTTGACGGTGTTGGGGGTCGGCGGAGTCTTGGCGGCGACCTTGGCGTCCGGCGCCGCTTTGACGGCGGCCTTGGCCTCAGGGGGCGCTTTTCGTACCTCGAAAGACCCGGCCGGCTCGACCCAGCCGCTCGGGGACTTCGCGAGGAAGGCCTTGGTCTGCTCGAGCCAGGCGGCGAACTTGGCCGGATCGGCCTTCGCCAGCGCGACCGCGCCGATTTCCCGGCGGGTCTTGGCGTCCTGCTTCAGCAGGTAGGGGCTCGTGGTCTTGACCTCGGGCGGGAAGGGTGAGTCGTTGTTCACGCCTTTCAGCTCGGGTTCGGGGGTATAGGCGTAGTCCGCGTAGACTCCCCACTGTTTCACGTCGGCGAAGAAGGCCTGCAGCGAGTAGAAGTCGGCCGACTTGATCGGGTCGAACTTGTGGTCGTGGCATTCGGCACAACCGAAGGTCGAGCCAAGCCACGCGGCCGAGACGGACCGGACGCGCTCGGCGCCGTACTTGGCCAGGTACTCCTTGGGTTGGGCGCCACCCTCGCGGGTCATCATGTTAAGTCGGTTGTAGCCGGAGGCCACCTTCTGCTCCTCGGTCGCGCCGGGTAGCAGGTCGCCCGCCAGCTGCTCCCGCGTGAAGGCGTCGAAGGGCTTGTTGGCGTTGAACGCGTTGATCACGTAGTCGCGGTAGGGGAAAATCCGCTGGTTCTGGTCGCCGTGGAAGCCGACCGTATCCGCGAAGCGGGCGATATCGAGCCACCACACCGCCATGCGCTCGCCGTAGTGCGGCGAGGCCAGCAGGCGATCGACCTGCTTCTCGTAGGCTTCCGGAGAAGTGTCGGCGAGGAACGCGGCGAGCTCGGCCGGCGTGGGCGGCAGGCCGGTCAGGTCGAGGGATACGCGGCGGAGCAGGCGTTCCTTGGAAGCCTCGGCCGCAGGTGCGATCCGCTTCTCCGCGAGCTTCGCGCCGATGAAGGCGTCGATCGGGTTGCGACCGCCCGCCGGCATGGCGGGGATCGCCGGCGCCTTCAACGGGACATAGGCCCAGTGGGCCTCGTAAGGCGCGCCTTGGGCGACCCAGCGACGGAGGAGTTCCTTCTGGGCGGAGGTGAGCGTCTTGTGGGACTCCTTCTGCGGCATCAGGTCGTCCGGGTCCGTCGTGTAGAGTCGCTTGATGACCTCGGATTCCTCGGGTTTCCCGGGCACGATGGCGAGCGCGCCGCTCTTGCCGGCCTTCAGCGCTTCCTCGCGGAGGTCCAGACGCAGTCCGCCCTTGCGCGACTTGGCGTCGAAGCCGTGGCAATGGAAGCAGGTGTCCGACATGATCGGCCGGATGTCACGGTTGAACTGCACGGTATCGTCGGCGCCGCGGCCGGGGAGGGCGAAGACGAGGGCGACGAGGACGGACAGGCGGACGAGGGGGGCGGACATGGGGACGAACCTTAAGACAAGGCCCCCGGGGGGAGGTTTCAACGGGAAACGGCCCCGCCTCCGGCCGAATCAGCGGGTCTGCCAGTTGACCGCGTCGATGACCACGAAGCCGTCGGCGCCTTGGTTGCTGATGGTCACGACGGCGGGATGTTGTTCGTCGAAGCCGAAGGTGCCCAGGCTCAACAGGCCGTTGGCGGTCTTGTCCCGAAGGTTCCAGCGCCTGACGTCGGCGCCGCCGGCGTGGGCGACGGTGATGGTGGCGTTGGTGGCGCGGTTGACGTTGGGGACGAGGGCGAGGAAGACCTCGTATTTGCCGGCCTTGGGCAGTTTGGCCTCGAAGCGCGCGGAGACGGCGCCGTGCTCGCCCTTGGCGTCGTGGCGATACCCGGTCCCGATGAAGGAAGGGGACGCGGTGCTCTCGGTCCAGGTGCCGGTGAGCTGGGCGTCGGCGTCGTCGACGGTGACGCCGGGGAGTTCCTTGGCGTCGCGGCGCACGGTCTTCGGGCCCGCCGCGCGGTCGAGCACCTGGCCGTCGGCGAGGAGTTTCGCGCTGAGGTCGGCGAACGGCACGTCCTGCACGGCGACGCCTTGGTCGATGGCCAAGGCCGCGGCGGTCGCGGCGGATTGGCCGAGGATCATGAAGACCGGTTCCATGCGGATGGAGCCGTAGGCGATATGGGTGCAGCTGACGCAGACCGGGACGAGCAGGTTCGCGCACTGCTCCTTCTTCGGTATCAGCGCGCCATAGTCGATGGGGTAGGGGCGGCCGGGGTTCACCTGCACATCGCCTTCGTTGCGGACGTAGGCCTTGCCGTCGGCGTCCCGGACGACGATGCGCTGCACATTGTGCGAATCCATGTTGTACGAGCCCATGCCGACCGAGCGGGGCGTGGGGATCTTCCGCTTCAGGTGGTTCTCGTTGACGACGACGTCCGCGGTCATGCGGCGGGCCTCGCGGACGTAGATCTGGTGCGGCCAGTGACCGTTGTCGGTGAATTCATCCTTGGCCAGACCCCACTGCGCGAAACTTTCCCGGATCTTCGCGGGCACGGACGGGTCGTTGGCCAGGAAGTAGAGGTAGCCCTGCTGGTACCGGCGATGCTCGGCGATGATCTCGCGGCGGCGCTCATAGGAGGCGTCGGGGTAGTCCCAGTTCATGCCGATGTTGTCCGTGCTGAAAGGCCCGTGATTGTTGGTGTCGGTCTTCGCGTTGGGGATCAGGTCGAATTTCCCGAAGACGTGGGTGGAGCCCTGGGCGAGGGCGCGGGCGAGCAACGCGTACTGTTTCGGGTCGTAGCCCGGCGGCCGGGGGAACTCCACGCGGTTGGCCGGGACCTTGGTCAGGCACATCCGGAAGTTATAAGCCTGGATCTTCTTGTCGCCCTCGCCGTCCCGGCCGCCGACCGGGATATCCTGGATACGGGGCAGCAGGCCGGACGACGGGTCGCCCTCCACGACGTAGGGGTCGACCTTGCCCGCGAACTGGTGGGACTTGGCGTGGGCGAGCTGGATGCCGTTCAGGGTCTCGCCGAAGGCGGCGTTGGGCTCGCGGCCGAACGTGTAACTCACGCCGGCGGCGGCCATGAGGTCGCCCTCGTAGGTGGCGTCGATGAACATCCGACCGCGGTAGGTCTTGCCGGAGAGGGTGCGCAGCGAGGTGATGCGGCCGTCCCGCTTCTCCACCCCTTGGGCGCGGTCCAGCCACTCGTCGCGCTCGACGACGAGTCCGAACTCCTTGACGTAGTCCTCGAAGACCTTCTCCGCGACGGAGGGTTCGAAGATCCACATGGTGCGTTCACCGGCATCCATCGCCACGGTGCCCTGGCCCTTGTTGCCGAACTTCTCCTTGGCTTCGTGCCTCCAGGCTTCGGGCCTCTGGTATTCCCGCCAGACGCGGTGGTAGAAGTCGCGCGAGAGGCCGCCGATGACGGACTTGTCGCCGGAATCGGTGAAACCGAGCCCGCCGCTGGAAAGGCCGCCGAGGTGCTTGTCGGGGCTGACGACGACGACGGACTTGCCCATCTTCTTCGCCTGGACCGCCGCGATGATCGCGGCGGAGGTGCCGCCGTAGACGACGACATCGTAGGTGGGTGCCGGCGCCTCGGCGCGGAGCAGGCCGGGCAGGGTGCAGAGCAGGGCGAGGAGTCGTCGCATGGCGGGGTGCCCCCAACCTGTCGAAAACGGCGGGCAGGGGAAGCGGGAAAAACGACCCCGCCCGCTGGGTCAGCGACGTTCCGCCTGCGTCCGGATGAAGCGCACCACCGCCTGATGGCCGGGGTCCTCGGGCAGTCGCAGGTCATGGCCGACGCTCCCGTGGTCCTTGCCCATCGCCCGGAGCGAGGTGGTTTCCGCATGGCCGGCGCCTTTCAGCATCGCCAGCAGGTAGAGGTTCTCCTCGGCGCGTCCCGCCATGTCGTTCTCCGCGTAGATCGTCAGCACCGGCGGAAGCGCCTTGCGCACGAAGAAGGCCGGGGCGGCCTCGTCGGCGATCGTCGCGTAGCGCGACAGCCCCCGTTCCTCGCGGACGGTGTAGTGGGTGAAGACCTGGCCGCTGACCTGAGCGATGCCGGCCACGTCCTTGAGGCCGAAGCCGTAGGGACGCAGCCGGGATTCATCGAAGCCGACCAGCAGGGCGAGGTAACCGCCGGCGGAGTGCCCCCGAGGAAGACCTTGCGCGGGTCGCCGCCATGCCGGGCGATGTTGCGTAGCGTCCAGGCGAAAGCGGCGGCGGCATCGTCGACGTACTCCGGGTACTTGGCCCTCGGGTTGAGCCGATAATCCGGGACGACCACGGCGATCCCCTCGCGGGCGAAGCTCCGGGCGATCTCGGCGCAGTGCTCGGTCGCCACGTCCTTGCCCCCGTTCTTCAGGCCGCCGCCGTAGAACCAGACGTAGGTCGCGAACGGCTGCGCCGCCGGGGCCGGGAGGGTCAGGTCGAGTTTGCAACGTTCGCGCTCGTAGGCGGACTGATCATCACCCGTGCGGTACGGAACATCCCGGAGGACCTGCGGGTCGGGCTGGGCGAGGGCGGCGCCGGTCACCGCCAGCAGGGCGATTAGGCGGCGCATCCTCAGGCGATCAGGTTCGAGATGATCTTCCCGTGCACGTCGGTCAGGCGGAAATCCCGGCCCGAGCTCCGGAAGGTGAACTCCTCGTGGTTGAAGCCGAGCAGGCGGAGCAAGGTCGCGTGCAGGTCGTGCACATGGACGACGTCCTTGACGGACTTGAAGCCGAACTCGTCGGTCTCGCCGTGGACGATGCCGCCCTTGGCGCCGCCGCCCGCCAGCCACATCGTGAAGCCGTGGTTGTTGTGGTCGCGGCCGTTGATCTTGCCGGCGTTCGAGCCCGGCGTCGGCAGCTCGACGGTCGGGGTGCGCCCGAACTCACCGCCCCAGATCACCAAGGTCTCGTCGAGCAACCCGCGCTGCTTGAGGTCGCGCAGCAGGGCCGCGATCGGCTGGTCGGCCTCGTTGGCCAGGCGGCGGTGCTGGACCTCGAGGTCGTCATGGCTGTCCCACGGCTGGCCGTTCCCGTGCCAGAGCTGGACGAAGCGGACGCCCCGCTCGACGAGCCGGCGGGCGATCAGGAACTGACGGCCCTGGGTCGTGTCGCCGTACATCGCGCGGATCGCCTCGGGCTCGCGGCTGATGTCGAACGCGTCGGTGGCCTCGAGCTGCATGCGGTAGGCCATCTCGAAGGACTGGGCGCGGGCTTCGAGGGCGGCATCTTCGGCGCGGGCGGCCTTGTGCTCGGCATTGAGGCGGGCGAGCAGGTCGAGCTGGCGGCGCTGGGCGGGGCGGGAGAGGCCGCGGTTGCGGATGTTCTCGATGAGGTCGTCGACGTTGCGCTTGGCGGAGTCGACGTAGTTGCCTTGGTAGACGCCGGGCAGGAAGCCGCACTGCCAGTTCTGGGTCTCCTGGATCGGGTAGCCGCCGGGACAGAGCGTCATGAAGCCCGGGAGGTTCTCGTTCTCGGTGCCGAGCCCGTACGTCACCCACGACCCGAAGGACGGCCGCACCTGGCGGGCCTCGCCGCAGTTCATGAGCAGCAGCGACGGCTCGTGGTTGGGCACGTCCGCCTTCATCGACCGGATCACGCAGAGGTCGTCGGCGAACTCGGCGGTCTTGGCGAAGAGCTCGCTGACCTCGAGCCCGCTCTTGCCGTAGCGCTTCCACGTGAACGGCGAACGGAAGGCCGCCCCGGTCTTGCGCTCGGTCGCGATGTAGTCGCCCGGCAGCTTCTGGCCGTGGTACTTGTCGAGGGCGGTCTTGCGGTCGAAGGTGTCGACGTGGGACGGGCCGCCGTTGGCGAAGATGTGGATGACGTGCTTGGCCTTGGCGGGCAGCGGGGGGCGCCGCGGCGCCAGCGGGCGGAGCGGGTCGACCGTCACCGGCGCGGCGCGCAGCTCGCGCTGCAGCATGGCCGCCAGCGCGGTGGCGCCGAGGCCCATGCCGCACTTGCGGAGGAATTCCCGGCGGCTGTGTTGGAAGAGTTCGGCGGGGGTCATCAGTCGACGAAGTTGAATTCGTTGGATTCGAGGAGGACCTGGGCGAGGGCGGACCAGGCGGATTGGGCGTCGACGCCCTTGCCGAATTCGGCGGCGGCCGAGGCGATGGTCTCGCCGGTCTTGGCGTCCTTGATCGTCGGCGCCCAGGCGAAGCCGTCGCTGTTGGCGCCGTTCAGGTCGTCGAGGATGAAGTCGAGCGTCTCGCCGGCCGCCAGTTCCAGCGAGGCGAGCGTGACGGCGGTCGTCTCGCCGCCCTTCACGATCCATTCCCCGAGGAGTCCGCGCCGGTCGCTGACGATCCGCGCGCGGACGCCTTGGCTGGTCCTGGCCGGCACCTTCAGCTCGCCCTCGACGCGGGCCTGCGCGGCGGCGCCCGAACGCCAGCGACGGATCACCGCATGACGTTCGTCGTTGCCGGGATGGCCGCCCTTCGCGGTGAGGAACGCGAAGCCATTGACCGCGTCGGGGATCTTCGCCTGGGGGGCGACCCGGTCATCCGTGCGGGTCTTCATCTCGGTGAACTCGACGACCTTCCGGGTGGCGTTCCAGCCACCGATGCCGTTGCGCCAGACGGCGGGGGGCGGGGAGGTCCCGAAGTCACGGATGAACCCGGTGGCGAGGCCGACCTCGGCCGGCGTGGCGGCGCGACCCAGGATGGCGCGGTACAAGGCCTGCGCCTTGTCGGCGTCGGTCCCGCCCGTCGCCTTCGCCGCGAGGCCATCCGATAGGGTGCGGGTGAACGGGTGGTTGATCATCCAGAGCGCCTGCTGCGGGGTGGTGGTCTGGTTGCGCTTCGCCACGTGGTAATCCGGGTTGGCGAAATCGAAGGTGCGGAACACCGCGGGAAGGTTCTGGCGATCGATGAAGCCATAGACCGTGCGGCGCGGCGTGGTGAAGTCGGCGATCAGGTCGAACGGCTGGCCGCCGGTCTTGCCCTCCGTGCGTCCGGCGACGCGCAGCATGCTGTCGCGCATGGACTCGAAATCCAGTCGGCGACGGTTCATGCGCCCGAGGAGCTGGTTATCGGGGTCCTTGGCGAGGCCCGCGGCGTGCGGGGCGGACGACTGGCGGAAGGCGGCCGACAACACGAGCGAACGCAGGAGACGCTTCACGGACCAACCGTCGGCGACGAAGCGGGCGGAGAGGTGTTCCAAAAGCGCGGGGTTCTTGGGCGGCGGGGTGCGGACGCCGAAATCGCTCGGGGTCTCCACCAGCGGTTGGCCGAAGACCTGCAGCCACATGCGATTCACCATCACGCGGGCGGTGAGCGGATTGGTCGGGCTGGCGATGGCCTCGGCGAGCTCGCGGCGGCCGCTGCCTTCGGTGAACGGGCGGCGCGGGGCCGCGGAGAGGATCTCCAGGAACTGGCGCGGCACGGTCTTGCCCGGACGGCCGGGGTTGCCGCGCAGCAGGATGGTGCCGTTGACGGGCTTGGGCTTGTCGACCATCACCATCGCGCGCGGCGGGCTCTTGGGGTTGGTCGCCTTGTAGGCCTCGGCCTCGCGGACCAGCTTGCGGTAGGCTTGGGCGTCGGCGGTGACGTAGGTGCCGATCAGGGATTCCGCGGTGGGCGCGGTCGGTCCGTTCGGCGCGTCGATGAGTTCGGCCCAAGGCTTGCGGCCCGGTTCCGCGGACTTGCCGCGGGCCGCGGCGAGGAGGTTGGCGTAGGTCGCCGCCAATTCGTCGAACTTCTTCGGCATCGCCTTGGTCAGCTCGGCCTTCAGCAGCGGATCGATCGCCGGTTCAGGTTTCGCCGCCAGCTGGGCCGACAGGGCCGCACCGAACTGGTCATCGGGAGTGGCGGCCAGGCGGGACCAGAGACCCCAGATCGGGTCGTTCGGTTGCAACCTCGGTTGGACGACCTTCTTCCAGCCCGCGAGCACGGCGGGGTAGAGCGCCAGTCGTTTCGCCTCCTGGTCGGCGTTGAGCTTCGGGTCGGCCAAGGCGCGGCGGAGCAAGGTCAGGTATGCCGTCGTCTTGCTCGCGCTGAAGGAACCCTCGCGGCGGGACGTCACGAAGTCGGCCCCTTTCTTCTGCAGGCGGGCGAGCTCGGCCTCGAACTCCATCGACTCCTTCGTCGGCGTGAACGGCTTCAGCAGCGGTTTCTCCTTCGGCTCCTCGGAGGAGCTGAAGATCGCGTGGAGCGAGTAGTACTCGCCCGTCGAGATCGGGTCGAACTTGTGGTCGTGGCAGCGGGCGCAGGCCATGGTCAGGCCCTGCATCCCGCGCATCACGACGTCGATGCGGTCGTCGATGATGTCGTGCTGGTTGTTCAGGAAGCGGCGGCCCAACGTCAGGTAGCCGAGCGCGGCGAGGTCGCGGTTGTCCTCGCCGGTCGTGAGCTGATCGGCCGCGAGCTGGAGCTTCAGGAAGCGGTCATAGGGGAGATCGCGGTTGAAGGCGGCGATGACCCAGTCGCGGTAGGTGTAGGCATAGGCGTAGCGGCGCTCTTCCTCGAAGACGTAGCCTTTGGTGTCGGCGTAGCGCGCGACGTCGAGCCAGTGGCGTCCCCAGCGTTCGCCGAAGGCCGGCGCGGCCAGCAGCCGGTCGACGAGTTTCTCGACCGCCTGCGGGTCGCGGTCCTGCGCGAACGCTTCGATCTCGGCGGCCGTCGGCGCGAGCCCCCAGAGCGTGAGGTAGAGTCGGCGGGCGAGGACTTCGCGCGGCGCCTCGGGCGACAGCGACAGGCCTTCGGCCTCCAGTCCGGCGAGGACGAAGGCGTCGACCGGCGTGCGGACGCGGTCGGCCGCGCGGACGGTCGGCACCGCGGGGGCGACGACGGGTTGGAACGCCCAATGCTTGCGCGGGTCGGTGACGGCGGGGCCGGCCTCCGTCGGCCAGGGCAGGCCCTGCTGGACCCACTCGGTCAGCGCCGCGATCTGGTTCGCCGGGAGTTTCTCGCCCTCGCCGGGCATGGCCTCGATGTCCTTCTGCTTCGCGTGGTTGATCGAGAGGATCAGCCGGCTGGCGGCGGGATTGCCCGGCACGACCACCGGACCGACCTCGCCGCCCTTGAGGATGAATTCGCGGGAATCCAGGCGGAGGCCTGACTTCTGTTTCTTCGGTCCGTGGCAGGAGTAGCAGTTCTCCGCCAGCACCGGCCGCACTTCCTTCTCGAAGAACTCGCGCTGGGCCGGGGTCGGGACAGGGCCCTCCGCGGCCCCGAGCAGGGGGAGCAGGCCAAGGAGGAGGGCGGGGAGCCGCGGGCGCATCGTCATTCTATCTAACAAGGGGGGTGGGGGGATGTTCCTTTAAGTAGTTGGTCTGCCCAGAAATGCAAAGATTTGCCGCGGATGGCCGAGGTTTGGGCGGCGGGACGTAAAATCCGTCGCTTCGCCCCCATTTTTCTTCCAACCCCGGCCGATTTCGCCTGTCTCAAACGCCTACCCCTCGCCCTCTCATATCTTTATGATGACCATCGCCCTCCGCGCCCTCGGCGCCCTTGTGTTGTTCGCGGTCGCCGGCCTCCCGGCCGCCCCCGCCGACATCGTCTTCCTGGCCGGCGGCCGGAGCCATGGCCCGGGCGAGCACGAGTTCAACGCCGGTTGCCAGCTGCTCGCCAAGGCCATCAACGAGCAGAGCGGCCTCGGCCTCAAGGCCACCGTCGTCTCGGGCTGGCCCAAGGACGAGTCCGTCCTGGATGGCATCAAGTGCCTGGTGATCTACGCCGATGGGACCAGCGTCGTCGGCAAGGGTTGGAAAAAAGTCGATGACCTGGCCAAGAAGGGCACGGGCCTCGTCTTCATGCACTACGCCGTCCACCCCGACGCCAAGGACGGCGAACAGTATTACCGTCCGTGGATCGGCGGCGCGTTCGAGACCGGCTGGTCCGTGAACCCCCACTGGGTGGCCGACCTCAAGGCCCTCCCGAACCATCCCGTCTCCCGCGGCGTCGCCGGTCTCGTCCAGGCCTACGACGAGTTCTACTACCACATGCGTTTCCCGGCGGACCGCTCGAAGGTCCTCGACCTCGTGACCGCCACGCCCACCCGCGCGAACGTCAAGAAGTACATCAACCTCTGGAACCAGCACGGCGTCGAAGGCTTGGATAAGCCGCAGACCCTGATGTGGGGCCTGGAGCGCCCCGACGGCGGACGCGGCGTCGGTTTCACCGGCGGCCACTATCACCGCAACTGGGCCATCGATGGTTTCCGCAAGCTCGCCCTGAACGCGATCGTCTGGGCCGCCAAGGTCGAGGTCCCGGCCGAGGGCGTGAAGTCCGCCGCCGTCAGCGAAGACGAACTCAACGCCAACCTCGACGCCAAGGGCAAGAACCCTGCGCGCCTGACCGTCCCCCAGGCCGGGGAATTCGCGAAGATCCCCGCCGCGGCGATCCAGGTCGACCGTGAGAAGGGCTTCGGCGCCGCCGCCCAGCCGCCGGCGAAGCCGGCGGAGAAGTCGGAAGCCAAGCCGGCCACCCCCGCGCCCAGCGCCGCCAAGGTCGAAGCCGTGAAGCCGCTCGCCCAGTCCAAGGATATCACCACCGGCGACAAGCAGCGGCTCACCGAGCTCACCGCCGACCTCAAAGGCGCCAAGGAACTGTACCTGATGGTCTCCGACCTCGGCGATACCAACTGCGACTGGGCCGACTGGATCGAACCGACCTTGCTCATGGCCGATGGCTCCACCCGCAACCTGACCGAGCTGAAGTGGAAGTCCGCCAGCGCCAGCCACGGCGCCGCGCTGGTCGGCAAGAACAACTCCAAGGGTCCGCTCACCGTCGCCAAGAAGGTCTACACGAACGGCATCGGCACCCACGCGACGTCCGTCATCGCCTACGACCTCCCCGCCGGGGTCGTCGGTTTCCGCACGCAGGTCGCCCTCGACGACGGCGGCATGGAGCGCGGCGGCAAGCGGAGTCCCGCGGCCGTGCGCTTCCTCGTCTTCGGCGCGAAGCCGGACGAACAGAAGGCGGTCGCCGTCGAAGACGGCCCCATGCTCGTCCCGCCGGAGCTCTTCACGGTGCCCGAAGGTTTCGAGGTCACGGTCTGGGCGACTTCCCCGCAGCTCTTCAACCCCACCAACATCGACTTCGACGAGAAGGGTCGCCTCTTCGTCGCCGAGGGCGTGAATTACCGCGGCAAGGGCGGTCGTCGCAAGGAAGGCGACCGGATCGTGGTCCTCGAGGATACCACCGGCGCGGGCAAGGCCGACAAGGTGACGGTCTTCACGCAGGAGACGGCCCTGGCCTCGCCGCTGGGGGTCGCCGCCATCGATGGCAAGATCGTCGTCTCGCAGCCGCCGGACCTGCTCGTCTACACCGATGTCAACCGCGACGGGGTCTTCGATCCCGCGACGGACAAGCGCGAGGTACTGCTGACCGGCTTCGCCGGCCGCCAGCACGACCACTCCCTGCACAGCGTGACCGTCGGTCCCGACGGCAAGTGGAACTTCAACCAGGGCAATACCGGGGCCGACTTCATCGACAAGGCCGGCCGCCATTTCTACATGGGCAGCCCTTACATGCTCGGCGGCATCGCCGGTAAGCGCAGCGACGACGGCAATGTCTGGATCGGCGGCTTCTCCGTCCGCATGAACGCCGACGGCTCCGACCTCCGCATCGTCGGCCACAACTACCGTAACAGCTACGAGCAGGCCATCAACTCGTTCGGCGATCTCTACCAGAGCGACAACGACGACCCGCCCGCGTGCCGCGTCTCGCTGGTCATGGAGGGCGGCAACGCCGGTTTCGCCTCGCTCGACGGCAAGCGCTCCTGGGGTGCGGACAAGCGTCCCGGCCAGGATACCCCGACCGCCGAGTGGCGACAGGAGGACCCGAACACCATGCCCGCGGGCGACGTCTACGGCGGCGGCTCCCCGACCGGCGTGGCCTTCTACGAGAACGGCGCGCTCGGCGATAAATGGAACGGCCTGCTCCTCGCCTGCGAGGCCGGCAAGAACGTGATCTTCGGTTATCAGCCCAAGCCCGACGGCGCCGGCATGAAGCTCGAGCGCTTCGACTTCATCACCTCCAACAAGGAGAAGGAATGGGCCGGGTCCGACTTCCTCGGCGGTCGCGCCTCCGGCGTCCTCAAGACGATGTTCCGACCCGCCGACGTCACCGTCGGTCCCGATGGCGCGATCTACTTCGCCGATTGGTACGACCCCGGCGTGGGCGGCCACGGTACGCGCGACAACCGCTACACCGGCACGATCTACCGCCTCGCCCCCAAGGGCTTCAAGTCGGTGGTCCCGAAGATCGACCTCGGCACGACCGAAGGTCAGCTCCTCGCCCTGCGCAGTCCCGCCCCGAACGTCCGCGGCGCCGCCTTCGGCCGCCTGAAGGCCCAGGGGGACAAGGTCGCCGACGACGTCGCCGCGCTGCTGTCCGATGCCAATCCTTACGTGGCGTCCCGGGCCGTCTGGCTGCTCGCCCAGCTGGGTGAGAAGGGTGCCGCCCGCGCCCGCCAGGAACTCGCCTCCGCCGACGCCACCCGCCGCCTGGTCGCCTTCCGCGCCCTGCGCTCCGCCGGTCGCGAGGTGTTCGCCCTCTGCCAGGCCGCCGCGACCGACGCCTCCCCGGCGGTCCGCCGCGAGGTCGCCCTCGCGCTCCGCGATTTCAAGACCCCGGCCGCCGTCGCCACGCTCGTGACCGTCGCCAAGGGTTTCGACGGCAAGGACCGCGCCTACCTCGAGGCCATCGGCCTGGGCGCCATCGATCGCGAAGCCGAGGTCTACGCCGCGATCGCCAAGGAACTCGGCGGCGCCCCCGCCGCCTGGTCGCCCGCTTTCGCCGCGCTCACCTGGCGCCTGCACCCGCCCCAGTCCGTCGCCGGCGTCCGCGAGCGCCTGCTCTCGGGCAAGCTCACCAAGGACGAGGCCAAGGTCGCCCTGACCGGTCTCGCCTTCACCAAGAGCGCCGCCGCCGCCACGACCATGGTCGAGCTCGCCCTCGACAAGAACTTCGTCCACCGCGAGCTGGCCAACTGGTGGCTGCAGAGCCGCAAGGGCAACGACTGGAAGGAATTCGACGTCGAGAAGGTCATGAAGCTCCGCGGTCTCTACGACCCGGCCAAGGCCGTCGTCAGCCCGGTCGACCTCCTGCCCGAGGCGCCGGACGCCAAGCCCCTGTCCGCCATCGAGCAGATCGCCGCCCTGAAGGGTGATGCCGTCCGCGGCAAGACCGCCGCCGCGGTCTGTCTCGGTTGCCACCGCCTGGGCGACCAGGGCGTGGACTACGGCCCCAACCTCACCACCTACGCCAAGCAGCAGTCGGTCGAGACCGTCGTGCTCGGCATCGCCCGCCCGTCCGCGGAGATCTCGCACGGCTTCGAGGGCGTGCGCCTGACGACCACCGACGGGGTGGTGGTGCACGGCATCGTCCTCAGCGACGCCGACCCGATCATGCTCAAGTGCGTGGGCGGCGTGGTGCAGACCATCCCCAAGGCCAAGGTCAAGGAACTCGCCCCGCTCAAGCGCTCCCTGATGCTGTACCCTTCGCAGATGGGCCTGACGGACCAATCCGTCGCCGACCTCGTGGCCTACCTCCGGACGCTCTGAGTTAGTATAAATCTAGTGTCTGGTTTGGAAGCCCCCGGCTTCGTGTCGGCTTGCCCGGCCGGGCCGGGGCGGCATCGTGGGCCCATGTCCCGACTGTCCGTGCTCCTGCTCGCCCTCCTGCCCGGCCTGCTGCCGGCCCAGCAGACGCTCATCCCGCGCTACCGCGCCGCCGAGCTCGGCGACCCCGCCGCCCAGGTGGAGGTCGGCCAGTATTACGTGAGTCAGGCGCACGCCACGTCCCTCGCCCGGAACCTCACCGAGGCCCGCGACTGGTATGACCGGGCCGCGAAGCAAGGCTACCCCGTCGGCATGCTCCGACTGGCGGAGCTCCACCTGCGGGACGAACCCGAGGTCCGCGACCCGGCGGAGGCTTTCCGCTGGATGGACCGTCTCTACGAGACCAACCATCCGGAGAGCGGTTGCAACGCGGCGCTCGCCCGCTTCTACGCCGACGGGGTGCCGGCCCGGGACGGCCGGGTCGCCGTCGCCGCCGATCCGCGCAAGGCCTATTACCATATCATCCTCCAGCAGGCGGCGGGCTCGCTCCCGCACGACCTCGGACTCCTGCGGGCCGACCTGCGCAAGCGTCTGTCCTCCGCCGACGTGAAGGACGTCGAGGACCGGGCGTTCCGCTGGGTCGAGGATCATAACAAGCCGGCCCTCCGGCCGGACGCGGAACTCGCCGCCGGCGAGGGCTCCGCGAAGGGAAGCAAGCAGCCGGACAAGGACCGGAAGGCGACCACCACCGATGAGCCGATCGACACCTCGGACAAGGCGCTCGCGCTCGCCCTCAAGCACCAGCAGGAGAGCGCGCGGCAGGTGACGCCCCTGGGTAAGCAGCAACGCTACGTGTTGCCGGGCCCCGCGCGCGACAAGAAGTGACCGACTCGAGGTTTGCCTCGAAGGGCCCCGACGCTTTGCTTCACGCATGCGTCCGTCACTCGTCGCCCTCCTTGCCACCGCCGTCCTGGCCTTGGGTCAGGCCCCGAAGCCGGGTGCCGTCGCCAAGAATCCGACGGAGGCGCCGGGTCGCTGGATTTTCGCCACGGTCGGCGTGGATCGGAAGCCCGACGGCACCGCCGAGCATACCGCGCTGAAAGGCCTGGCCCTCCGCTTGGGCGAGGACGGCAAGCATGCCCTCGCCTACGACACCGAGCTCGCCCGGGTCGTGGGTGGTTGGTCAGGCAAGTTCGTCAGCGAGATGAACCTCATGTCCCGCGGCGAGTACCCGTCGGCCCTGGGCAGCGTGTATTTCTCCACCGATGATGACCTCGCCGGTCTCGCCGTCGGCGAGGCCGCCCCCCGACTCGCGCGTCGCAAGGGTTTCGGCGCGCTGGGGGCAGGGCACTACCGCTTACTCTCTTTCCAGCCGCACGGCGACGGCGTGCTCACCTTCGGCGTCCCTGGCGCGGCCGATCGCGTCGTCGAGACGCCTCGCGTCGTCGATTCCAATGAAGCCCAGGTGCTGGTTCGCTCCCTCGTGACCGAGACGACCAACGGGGTGACCGTGCTGCTGGGCCGGTCCCAGGATGCCGCGCGGATCGGTGTGCGTGGGCCGGGTCGCCGCGATCAGGTCGATGGCTGGGAAGTCTACCGCATTCCCGCCGGCAAGCAGCAGGTGGAGGTCGCCTACGCGCCGGTCGGCGCGGCCCGGCCCGAAGGCTGGCCTGAGGCGGGCGCGCCTGCCGCTCCCGGCCGACGCTGGCCGCAGACCGTCGAGACCAAGGGCGAACTCTCGACGAAGGTCGGCGAGCCGTACGTGGTCGACCGGATCAAGCTGCCCGAAGCCAACCCTTGGAAAGCCCCGCTCTACACCTCGGCGCTCGACTTCCTGCCCGACGGACGCGCGGTCGTGGCCACCTTCCACGGCGATGTCTTCGTCGCCTCCGGCCTCGACGAAACCTTGGCAAAGGTCACCTGGCGTCGGTTTGCCGCCGGCCTCTACCACCCGCTCGGCCTGAAGGTCGTGGGCGGGGACGTCTATGTCACCTGCCGCGACGGCCTCTGGAAGCTGCGCGACACCGATGCCGATGGCGAATGCGACCGCTATGAGGTCTTCAACGGCGATCTCCAGGTCACCAAGAACTTCCACGAGTTCGTCTTCGACCTGCAGACGGACGCCGCCGGCAACTTCTACTTCCTCAAGGCGGGCCCGGTCCGCAAAGGCGGCCGCGGGTTCGACGACCTCTGCGATCACCATGGCGCGCTGCTCAAGGTCTCACCGGATGGGCGCGACTTGTCCGTGGTGGCCACCGGCTTCCGCGCGCCCAACGGCCTCGGCCTCAGCCCGACCGGGCAACTCACCACCGGAGACAACGAAGGCACCTGGACGCCGGTCTGCCGGCTGAACTGGGTCAAGGCCGGCGGCTTCTACGGCGTGCCTCCGCTGGCCCACCGCGCGACCGAGCCGACCGATTACGATCGCCCGCTCTGCTGGTTCCCGAAGGAGGTCGACAACTCCAGCGGCGGGCAGGTGTGGGTGACCTCCGACAAGTTCGGCCCGTGGAAGGATCGCCTCCTGCACCTCAGCTACGGCACCTGCTCGCTCTTCGGCGTCCTGCCCCAGGAGGTCAGTTTCCGCGGTCAGCCCCAGATGCAGGGCGGGGTGACGCGCTTCAACGTGACCTTCGACAGCGGCGCCATGCGCGCGCGTTTCCGCCCGCAGGATGGGCAGCTCTACGTGGTCGGGCTCCGCGGCTGGCAGACGACCGCGACGCGCAATGGTTGCCTCCAGCGCGTCCGCTACACCGGCGCGAGTTACCGCGCGCCGCTCCAGCTGGCCGTCCATCCCGGGCAGGTCGTGCTCACCTTCGGCGCCCCGGTCGACCGGAAGGCCGCGGAGGATCCCGCCAGCTGGAACGCGGAACTCTGGAACTATGTCTGGTCGGCCGCCTATGGCTCGCCCGACGTCTCCACGCTCGCCACCGCCCGCCCGGCGGCGGAGGTCGGCAAGGACGGCAAACCGGAATTCTCCAAGGATCAGATGGCCGAGCGGAAGCACGATCCCTTGGTCATCCGCTCCGCCAAGGTTTCCGCCGACGGCCTGACCGTCACCTTGGATGCTCCGGAGCTTCGTCCGGCCATGCAGATGCAGCTCAAGTACGACTGAAGTCCGCCGACGGTCAGGAGCTACGCGGGCAGGTGGTCAACACCATCCACGCCCTGACGAAGTAACGCGGGCGCGGTCCCTCACTTGCCGCTCGGCACGTAGCCCTTCCAGAGCCACTCCAAGGCGTTCGGGAGGATCTGGGCGCGGGCGGGCCCGAGGCCGTGGCCGGCATTCTGGCAGAAGAGGTACTGGTAGGGGTAGCCTTTGGCCTTGAGGACCTTGGCCATGCGGTGGTTGGCCTCGACCCAGTCGTGCATGCCGTCGCGCATCACGTTCGGGTTGAAGTTATCGCGGTCGCCCACGGCCAGATACAGGCGGATCGGCTTGCGCTCGGACTTCGGGATCAGCTGGTCGTGGAAATCCCAGGCGCCGCCCGGCGTGGCGGGGTCGAAGGGCCACTGCTGGTTGACGAACGTCCCCGAAAGCGTCAGCACGCGGCGGAACCACTCGGGGTGGTACCAGGCCATGATCAGCGCGGCGGAACCGCCGGAGCTCGTGCCCATGGTCGCGCGGCCCTCGGGGTCGGTCGTGAACTTCACGCCGGTCTTCTGCTCCACCTGGGGGAGCACCTCGAGCTGGATGAACTCGGCGAAGAGCCCGGACATCGTGTCGTACTCCTTGCCGCGCTCATGGCCTTGCGCGTCGCCGCCGCCGTTGGCGATCATCACCGTGATCACGGGCGGGATCCGCTTCTGCGCGATCAGGTTGTCGAGGAGGCGGCACAGGTTGAGGTCGGGCTTGCCCAGCCCCGGACCATCATGCGTGACCAGCAGCGGGGCCGCCGTGCCGGGTACGTACTGGGCCGGGATGTGGACGGTGATCGTGCGCTTGTAGTCGATGGTATGCGTCGCGACGATCAAGGTCTTCGGGTTCTGCGGGTCCGGCGTGCCGAACTCCTTGCGCGCGATACCCGGGTTGAACCGCTGGCAATCCTTCGAGTTCATGACGAACTGCTCCACGCGTCCCTGCGGGACCCCGGCGATGGCCTTCGTCTCGGGGGCGGCCACGTAATCCGGGCCCACCACGAAATCGCCGTAGGCGTCGGCGGAGGGCGTCGCGCCCGGCTTGCCGTCGAGGCGGATGAACTTCGGGGCGGTCGGACCGTCGAACGGCCGGGTCGGCGGCTGCGGGCGCGCGGCCGGCTTGGGGGCCGGGGTGACGGTCTTGGGCGCGTCGGCGGCGAAGCCGGTCAGCGCGAGGAGCAAGAGGGCGGGGCGGAGGCTCATGAGGGGCAGGGGGTTAGTCCCGTTTAAGGGGCCCCGGTTCCGCGCACGCAAGCCTTTCGAGGTTCAGGCTTCCTTGCGGGCGTCCAGCTCCATCCAGCGTTCCACTGCCTGGGCATGCTCGGCCTCCAGCGCATGCAATTTCTTCTGCAGCGTCGCCGCCTGGGCGCCGCCATCCTTGTAGATCTCGGGGTCGCCGAGCTGGACGGTCAGCTGGGCCTGCTCGGCCTCGAGCTGCTCGATCCGCCCGGGGAGCGTCTCCAGTTCCTTGCGCTCCTTGTTGTTCAGTTTGGCGCCGGCCGGGGCGTAGCCGCCGGTTTTCGCGGCGGCCGCCTTCGCGGCCGGGGCGGCGGTCAGCGCGCTCTGGCGCTTGGCGACCGCGATGCGGGCGAGCTCGTTGCGCCAATCGGTGTAGCCGCCGGCATGCTCGGTGACGACCCCGTCGCCCTCGAAGACCAGCGTGCTCGTCACGACGTTGTCGAGGAAGGCGCGGTCGTGGGAGACCAGGATCAGGGTGCCGGCGTAGTCGACGAGGATGTCCTCGAGCACGTCGAGCGTCTCGGCGTCGAGGTCGTTGGTCGGTTCGTCGAGCACCAGGACGTTGGCGGGCTTGGTGAAGAGGCGGGCCAGCAGGAGGCGGTTGCGTTCGCCGCCCGACAGCACCTTCGCCTTGGAGCGGGCGCGGGTCGGCTCGAAGAGGAAGTCCTGCAGGTAGCTGATCACGTGGCGCGAGCGGCCCTGCACGACGACCGAATCGCCATCGCCCGCGAGGTTCTCGGCGACGGTCTTGTTGTCGTCGATCTGGTCGCGCATCTGGTCGAAATACACCACCTCCATCTTCGTGCCGAACTTGAGGTTCCCCGAGGTGGGCGCGAGCTGCCCGAGGAGCATCTTGACCAGCGTGGTCTTGCCGGCGCCGTTCGGGCCGATGAGGCCGACCTTGTCGCCGCGGTTGAGGACGAGGCTGAAGTCGCGGATGAGCGGCTGGCCGCCGGGGTAGGCGAAGCCGATGTTCTCGGCCTCGACGACGCGGACGCCGGAGCGCTCGGCCTCGCTGATCTCCATCTTGGCGGAGCCGGTGGCGGTGCGCATCGCGCCGCGCTGGGCGCGCATCTTGACGAGCGCCTCCATCCGGGCGTTGGATTTCGTGCGGCGGGCGCCGGGGCTGCGGCGGGACCAGGCTTCCTCCTGGCCAAGCTTCTTGTCGAAGGCCGCGCGCTGGCGCTCTTCGGCGACGAAGAGTTCTTCCTTACGGACGAGGTAGGTGTCGTAGTCGCAGGACCAGCTGGCGAGCTTGCCGCGGTCCAGTTCGATGATGCGGTTGGCCATGCGCCGGAGGAAGGCGCGGTCGTGCGTGACGAAGAGCAGCGGGATCTTCTGCTCGAGCAGGAACTCCTCCATCCAGAGGATCGAATCCAGGTCGAGGTGGTTGGTCGGTTCGTCGAGCAGCAGCAGGCCGGGCTTGGCGGCGAGGGCGCGCGCGAGGAGGCAGCGGCGCTTGAGGCCGCCGGAAAGGGCGTTGAACGCCCGGTCCTCGGGCAGGCCGAGGCGGGCGATCAGGTCGTCGACGCGCAGGTCCTTCTCCCAGTCCTCGGAGAGGTCATCGCCGCGGAGGCCGGAAGTCACGATATCGCGGACGTTCCCCGGGAGGTCCTCGGGAATCTCCTGGGTCAGCCGGGCGATGCAGACCCCGTCCGGGATCGTGACCGTGCCCGTGTCGGGGGCGGTTTCGCCGGCCGCGATGCGCATCAGGGTGGTCTTCCCGGCGCCGTTACGACCCAGCAGGCAGACCCGTTCGCCCTCCTCGATCTGGAGGTTGAGGTGGTCGAGCACGGGCGGACCGCCGAAACTGACGTAGATGTCGAGGAGACTGAGCAGGGCCATTCGGCCTTGAAGTGAGTGACGGAGGGGCGGGAGGCGAGTCAAATGGCGACGGGGCGGCCCGGGCCCCGAAAGGAACCTTGTCGGAGGGGTCGGGTAGGGTGTATTTCTCTTATTAACCCCTCATGCGACGTCTCCTCCTGCTCGCCCTCGCCACCGTCGCCCTCGCTGACGGCCCCAAGGACAACGTGGCCACCGCGGTCCGCCCGATCCCCCCGCCCGGCGTCCCGGTCCCGGAAGCCGACCGCAAGGCGATCCAGCAGGCGCTCAGCGAGCTGCGCGTCGCGATCGAGAACGCGACCAAGGCCCAGGCCAGGAACCCGCGGCTCCAGGAGCTGCTGCCCGACCTCGAGGTCTGCCACAAGGCGGCCGACTGGGCGCTGCGGTACAACGAGTTCTTCAAGGAGGCCGAGTTCAAGTCGGCGCTCGAGGTCATCGCCGAGGGCAAGGCGCGCGCCGCGGCCTTCGCCAAGGGCGAGGCTCCTTGGACCACCCAGAAGGGGCCGGTCATCCGTGGCTACCGTTCGCGTCTCGATGGCTCCATCCAGCCCTACGGGATCGTCGTCCCCGAGAACGCCGGCCACGGTCCGCTCCGTCTCGATTTCTGGTGCCACGGTCGCGGCGAGAACCTCAGCGAGCTCAACTTCGTCCAGGACCGCCGCAAGTCCGTCGGTCAGATCGCGGCGCAGAACCGTTACGTCCTCCATCCCTACGGCCGCTACTGCTGCGCCAACAAGTTCGCCGGCGAGGTCGATCTCTGGGAAGCCTACGAGCACGCCCGCAAGTCCTATGCCTTCGACGAGGACCGGCTCTTCATCCGCGGCTTCAGCATGGGCGGCGCGGCCGTCTGGCAGTTCGGCGCCCACTACACCGACCGCTGGTGCGCCATCAACCCCGGGGCGGGCTTCTCCGAGACCCCCGAGTTCCTGAATGTCTTCCAGAACGAGGATGTGTCCAAGATCCCCGCCTGGCAGCAGACGCTGTGGTCCTGGTACAACGCGACCGACGTCGCCGCCAATTTCGCGAACGCCCCGCTCGTGGCCTACAGCGGCGAACTCGACAAGCAGAAGCAGGCCGCCGACGTCATGGCCAAGCACCTCCGCGCCGAGAACCTCGACCTCGTCCACATCATCGGGCCGAAGACCGCGCACAAGATCCACCCCGACTCGCTGGCGGAGATCGAGCGTCGGCTCGCCGCCATCGCCGCCGTCGGCCGCGTCCGCGCCCCCCGGGAGGTCACGCTCGTCACCTACTTCCTCCGCTATAACCGCATGCATTGGGTCCAGGTCGACCGACTGGCCCAGCACTGGCAGCCGGCCCGGCTCGCCGCCGAGGTCGACGGTGACAACGCCGTGACCGTCAAGACCCTGAATGTCACCGGCTTCACCCTGGACATGGCCCCCGGCCATGCGCCGTTCTCGCAGCGCGGCAAGGTCGTCGTGCACATCGACGGCCAGGACGTCGAGACGCCGCCGCCCGCCACCGACCGCTCCTGGAAGGTCACCTTCGCCCGCGCGCCCCACAACGGCAAGTGGACGCAGGTGCAGGCGTACGATGACGAAGCCGGCCTGGTGAAGCGCCATGGGCTGACCGGCCCGATCGACGACGCCTTCATGGACGCCTTCCTGTTCGTCTCCCCGACGGGTCAGCCGCTGCACGCCAGGTCCGGCGCCTGGGCCAAGGCCGAGATGGAGCGCGCCAGCTGGGAATGGCGGCGTCAGTTCCGCGGGTTCGCCCCGGTCAAGACGGACAAGGATATCAAGGACGAGGATATCGCCGCGCATAACCTGATCCTGTGGGGCGATCCGTCCAGCAACGCGCTGATCGCGCGCATCGTCGCGAAGCTACCGATCACGTGGACCGCCGAGAAACTCGTGGTGAACGACAAGACCTACTCGCCGCAGGACCACATGCCGGTCCTGATCTACCCGAACCCGCTCAACCCGGCGAAGTACGTGGTGATCAACAGCGGCTTCACCTACCGCGAGTACGACTACCTCAACAACGCCCGGCAGGTCCCGAAACTGCCCGACTGGGCCGTCATCGACCTCAACACGCCCGTGACTCCCCAGGCCCCTGGCGCGATCCCGGATGCCGGCTTCTTCGACGAGCACTGGCGCTGGCGCGTCCGCTGAACCGCCGAACGCTCCGCCCATGCCCATCATCACGGAAAAAGAACTGCGTCCGGATTACGACGTGATCGTCGTCGGCTCCGGCGCCGGCGGCGGTCAGTCCGCCTACACGCTCACCATGAACGGCGTGAAGGTCCTCATGCTGGAAGCCGGTCGCAACTACGACCCGGCGACCGAGACGCCGATGTTCCAGACGGCCAGCCAGATGCCCCTGCGCGGCCTGTCCACCCGCGAGAAGCCCTTCGGTTTCGCCGATGCCACCGTGGACGGCGGGTGGGAGGTCCCGGACGAGCCCTACACCCAGGCCAATGACAAGCCCGAGGAACGGTTCTGGTGGTGGCGCGCCCGCATGCTCGGAGGTCGCACCAACCACTGGGGACGCATCTCCCTGCGCAACGGCCCGTATGATTTCAAACCCTACTCCCGCGACGGCCTCGGTTTCGACTGGCCCATCGCCTACGAGGACGTCGCCCCTTATTACGACAAGGTGGAGCTGCTCGTCGGCGTCTACGGCTCCAACGAGGGCCTGGAGAACACACCCGATTCGCCCAACGGCACGCTGCTCCCGCCCCCGAAGGCCCGGGCCGGCGAACTCTACTTCAAGAAGCACGTCGCCAAGCTCGGCATCCCCGTCGTCCCGATCCACCGCGCCGTGCTCAGCACCCGCCAGGACCACGAGAACATCCCCCGCCGCCTCTTCCCGCATAACCCGACCGCGCAGAAACTGACGGCGGAGTCCATGAAGGCGCGGGCCGCCTGCTTCTGGGCGACCGATTGCGGGCGCGGCTGCAGCATCCGGGCGAACTACCAGTCCACGACGGTGCACCTGCCCCCGGCGCTCGCCTCGGGCAACCTCGACATCCTCTGCGACGCGCATGCTCGCGAGGTCATCCTCAACGACCAGGGCAAGGCCGCCGGCGTCGCCTATGTCGACAAGAAGACCGGCCAGGAACGGGTCGTGAAGGCCCGCGCGGTCATCCTCGCCGCCAGTTCCGGGGAGACCGCCCGCATCCTGCTCAACTCCCGCGCGAAGCGACCCGAGGGCGTCGCGAACTCCAGCGGGCTCGTCGGCAAGTACATCATGGACACCGTCGGGGCCGGCCTCGGCGGCCGCGTGCCCGCCTTCGAGAATCTCCCCGTGCACAACGAGGACGGCGCCGGCGCGCACGTCTACGTCCCGTGGTGGCTCTACCGGCCGCAGCACGCCGGCAAGCTCGACTTCGCCCGCGGTTATCACATCGAGTTCACGACCGGTCGCCAGGCCCCGAACCTCAACGTCGCCGGCCCCGCGGCCCCGGGCTATGGCCGGGCCTTCAAGGAGGACCTGCGTCGCACCTACGGCTCGTTCGTCGGTTTCTCCGGCCGCGGCGAGATGATCCCGAACAAGGATTCCTTCTGCGAGCTCGACCCCTCCGTGAAGGACAAGTGGGGTATCCCCGTCCTCCGTTTCCATTGGAAATGGTCCAGCCACGAGCTCAACCAGGCCGCGCACATGCAGCGCACGTTCAAGGAGATGATCGAGGCCGCCGGCGGCGTCGCCGGCAACCCGACCACCGGGGACAAGGCCATCAAGCCCGGCGGCTTCATCATCCACGAGGTCGGCGGCGGGATCATGGGCGCCGACCGCGCCAAATCCGTGACCAACGGCTGGAACCAGTGCTGGGACATCCCCAACCTCCTGCTGAACGACGGCTCCGCCTTCGCCAGCAACGCCGACAAGAACCCGACCCTGACCATCATGGCCTTGGCGTGGCGCGCGTGCGACCACCTCATCGACGAGATGCGCAAGGGCAACCTCTGAGCCGCCGACCATGCCCCCCGAATCTTCCTCCTCCCCGTCGCCCCGGCTCGATCGCCGCCAGGCGCTTGCCTGGCTGGCCGTCGCCGCCGTCGGCCTCACCGCGTCCGGTCGCCTGCCGCTCGGCGCGGCCGAACCCGGCGATCGTCCGCACGGCAAGCGCATCGGCGCCGACCCGGTGCTGAACAAGACCTACGTCCCCGGCGAGCTCTGGCCGCTCTCGTTCACGCCCGCCCAGCGGGCCGCGGCCGACGCGTTGGCCGACCTCATCCTACCCCCGGAGGCCGGCGGCAAGAAGCCGTCCGAGCTCGGCGTGCCCGCGTTCATCGACGAATGGGTCAGTTCCTATTACGACGAGACGCTCAAGGACCGTCCGATCATCCTCGCGGGCCTGACCTGGCTCGACGCCGAGGCGCAGCGCCGACACGGCGCCGTCTTCGCGAAGCTGACCGAGGCCCAGCAGGCCGGCATCGCCGATGATATCTGCGGCGTGAAGCCGGTGAAGAAGGAGCACAAGCCCGGTCAGGATTTCTTCAAGCGGTTCCGCCACCTCGCGGCCGGGGGTTACTACACGACCCCGCAGGGGATGCGCGAACTCGGGTACGTCGGCAACACGCCTTCGGCCAACTTCGACGGGCCGACCCCGGAAGCGCTCAAGCATCTCGGTCTCGCCTGAGGCTCAGCCGCGCGATCGACCCAGCCGCTGGACGATGGCGACGCCCGCGAGCGTGAGCAGGCCGCCGGTCACCGCGGCGGCCGGCGGGTGTTCCCCGAGGATGGCCCAGCTGAAGACGACGGAGAAGAGCGGGATCACGTAGACGGAGCCCATGACCAGCGTCATCGGGAGCGTCTGCAGGACCCAGGCCCACAACGTGTAGCAAAGCGCGGCGGGCACGACGCCCAGGAAGACGAGGTGTCCCCAGCCGGGGACGCTCAGCCGACCGGCGGCGCCCAGCAGGTCGTGCGAGAAGGGCAGCAGGCCCAGCGTGCCCAGCCAGATCGCCCAGGTCGTGACGTCGATGGCCGCGTACCGGCGGGTGAGGTGCTTGCTCAGGAGGGTCTGGATGGCCGCGCAGAGCGCCGCCCCGAAGATCAGCGCCGTCCCCTCGTTCAAGGTCACCCCGTTCTCGAGGACGCCCGAGGTGAAGGCGACCCCCACCATGGACGTGAGGATGCCGAGCCAGGCGTAGCGCGTGACTTTTTCCGTGCCGGAGAGCGCGCCGTAAAGCACCACGAGGATGGGGACGCAGGAGATCAGCATCGAGCCCGTGCCGGCGTCGACGGTGCGTTCGCCGAAATTGATCCCGAGGTTGTAGAGCGTGAAGCCGAAGAGTCCGAGGAGGGCGATGCCCGGCAGGTCGCGCGCCGCGGGCAGGGGACGGCCGCGGAAAAACCAGACGATGCCCATGACCGTCGAAGCGATGAGGTAGCGCAGGGCGCCGAGCTCGCCGGCGCCGACCTGGTGGACGATGGCGCGGACGTTGACCCACGACAGGCCCCAGGCGACGAGGTTGAACGCCATCGCGACATAGGCCCAGCGCAGGGTGCGGGCGTTCGGCGGGTGGGCGGGTTCGTTCACTTCGCGGTCGGCTTGGAGCCGGGATAAGCGGTGTAGCCGGCCTGGGCGGCCAGCGCGGAGTCGACCGGGCGGAGGAACGCGACTTTCGGCAAACTGCCGTCGACCTGGCGCGGGCCCGTCAGCGCGGGATCGTCGAGGCTTTCGAACGAGGCATCGGTGAACTTCCGCTGCGAGGCGAAGGCGTTGTCCTTGAGTTCGCAACGCGCGACGTCGAGCCGGGTGAAATCCCGCAGGCCGCGGTAGCTCAGGTTGGCCGTCACGCGGTGGCCCACGCCGTCGATGTCGCGGGAGTTGTCGGCCGGGCGCATGAGGAAGTTGAAATCGTTCGCGTTGCGGTAGGCGGAGTTGAACGACCAGTCTCCGCCCATGAGGTGGTGGTTGGCGTAGAACCCGCTGGCCTTGTTACGGACGGCGAGGCAGCCCTCCGTGACGTGACGCGGGGCGGGATCGGGCACCCCATGGAGCGGCGCATTGCCGAAGCCGCCGACCTTGAAGCCATTGCCGTCGCCGCGCTTCTCGAACTTAGGACCGTAGCCGTTGTACATCGCCCAGCAGCCTTCGAAGCGGACGCTTTCCCAGGCGGAGATGCAGTCGTAGCCGTCGTCGCTGTTGAACCACGCTCGGCAGCCGCGGAAGACGTTGTTCATGGAGCCCTTCGACGGGTGACCGCCGAAGCCGTCGACGTTGCCGCCGCGGCCATCCTCCGACGTGAAGTCGTGGTTGCGGTAGGCATCGCAGTTCAGGATCAGGTTGTCGGAGCCGCCGAGCAGGTAGACCCCGATGGCCTGGCTGTCGTGCAGCGCGAGCCGCTCCAGGATGTTATGGCCGCCTTGGATCTCGAAGTTGCACGACTGGCCGTGGCCCTTGAAATTGACCTGCGTGCCGATGACCTCGAACCCGCGGAAGTGCAACCAGGAGCCGGCGACCTGGAAGGCGTTGATGCGCCGGCCGGGCGGGTTCACGTCCGTGCAGTCGAAGATCGGCTTCTCGGCCTGGTAGGCCCAGTAACGGATCGGTTGGCCCGGTTTGCCGCTCTTCCGGAATTCATGGATGTACGTCCAGACCCGGTGCTCGCGCGCGATCCGGTCCGGCTTCAGCTTGTAGACCCCGCCGCGGATCCAGACCGTGTCGCCCGGCTCCGCCAGCGCCTGCGCCTTCATCAAGCCGCCCAAGGGCCTGGCGAGGGTGCCCGGTGCCTCGTCGGACCCGTCCGGGGCCACGAACAGCTCCTTCGCCCGCAAGCCGGCGACGCCGACGGCGAGAGGGAGGAGCAGGACGAGAAACCGCATCGTGCCAGTGAACCGCGGACCGAGGGCAGGGCAAGCCTGCCTCGTGGGCTCACTTCTTCGCCTGCATCAGCCCGATCAACTTCCGGGCGCACGCCTGGGCGAAGGCCGGGTCGTTGATCTCCAGCGCGAACTCGTGGACCGGAACCAAGGCGTGCTGCTTCAGGGCGCCGAACAGGGCCTGATCGGCGGCGGTGTCATGGAAAGCCTTGCCCGGGGCGCTGATCACGCTGATCGCCTTTGTCGGGATCAGGATGGCCGCGCCGGCCCGGTAGGCGTTGGCCTTGAGCGCGACGATCCGGCCGAGCTCGGCCGACTCCGCGGCGTCGGTGCGCATGAGCGTCACCTGCGGGTTATGCACGTAGAAGGTGCGGCCGGCGAACTTGGCGGGGATGGAGGCCTGCTCGCCGAAGTTGACCATGTCGAGGCAGCCCGGGGCGACGACGACCGGCACGCCGGCCTTGGCGGCGGCGTCCATGCGCTCGGGGCCGGCGTTCAGGACGCCGCCGACCAGCTCGTCGGCCCACTCGGTCGTGGTCACGTCGAGCACGCCGGCGACGATGCCGCTCTCGATGACGGATTCCATGATCCGTCCGCCGGTGCCCGTCGCCGCGAAGACGAGGACCTCGTAGCCCGCGGCCTCGAGGACCTTCTTGGCCTCGGTGACGCAAGCGGTGGTGTTGCCGAACTGGCTGGCCACGACCAGCGGGCGGCCGGCTTCGACCTTGGGCTCGCTCTCGACCATGCCGCAGATGGCGCCGGCGGCGCGGGTGAAGATGACGCGAGAGAGGCGGTTGAGGCCGGCGACGTCGGCGATGCTGGGCATCATCGTGATGTCCTTCGTGCCGAGGTAAGGAGCGACGTTCCCGGCGGCCAGCGTGGAGACCATCAGCTTGGGGAAGCCGAGGGGCAGGGCGCGCATCGCGGCCGTGGCGATGGCCGTGCCGCCGCCGCCGCCGAGCGAGACGACGCCCTGGATGCGGCCGGCCGCGGCCAGCTGAGCGAGCATGACCGGCGCGGCCTTGGTCATGGCGACGACGCACTCGCCCCGGTCCTGCCGGGCCATCAGGGTGGCGAGGTCGATGCCGGCGGCCGCGGCGACCTGCTCGCGGGTGACGTCGGGGACGACCGTCGCCGGACCGCCGGTACCGACGTCGATCAGCACGGTCTTGTGCCCGCGGGCGGCGATCAGACCGGCGACGAAGGCATGCTCCTCGCCCTTGGAATCAAGCGTCCCGAGTACCGCGATCGTCGCCATGGTCGGACGTCCTCAGAAGTGCTTCCGCTTCACCGGGATCTGCTTGAAGCGCTTGGTCAGGTCGGTGAGCGACTGCTCGACGGCCATGCGTTCGAGGCTGGAAGCGCCGACGAAACCGTCGGTGTCGGTGTGCTCATTGATGAAGGCGGCGTCCTCCGGCGTGTTGATCGGGCCGCCGTGCGAGAGGAAGATGAGGTCCTTGCGGACGGACTTGGCGGCGTCGATGATGCCCTGGGTGATCTTGGCGGCCTCGGGGAGGCTCATGGTGGCGTTGGTCACGCCGATGGAGCCGCCGACCGTGGTGCCCACGTGGGCGATGATGACGTCCGCGCCGGCCTCGGCCATCGCCTTGGACTCCTCGGGGGAGCCGACGTAGACGATGGTGAACAGCTCCATCTTGCGGGCGAGGGCGACGGTCTCGAACTCCTTCTTCACGCTCATGCCGGTCTCCTCGAGGATCTGGCGGAACTTGCCGTCGATGATGGTGTGGGTCGGGAAGTTGTTGATGCCGGAGAAGCCCATGTCCTTCACCTTGCCGAGCCAGTGCCACATGCGGCGACGGGGGTCGGTGGCGTGGACGCCGCAGATGACCGGGATCTCCTCGACGACCGGCAGCACCTCGTACTCGCCGATCTCCATGGCGACGGCGTTGGCGTCGCCGTAGGCCATCATGCCGGCGGTCGAGCCGTGGCCGGCCATGCGGAAGCGGCCGGAGTTGTAGACGATGACCAGGTCGGCGCCGCCGCGTTCGATGAACTTGGCGCTGATGCCCGTGCCGGCGCCGGCCGCGATGATGGCCTTGCCCTTGGACATCGTGTCGCGCAGGCGCTCGATGACTTCGGTGCGGGTGTAAGGGTTTCCTTTTCCGGTCCAGGGGTTGGGCATGGTGTGTTGAGGGAAGATTGGATGAGGTGAGGGTTGCGCCCGAGGGCGACAAGGCCTAGGCAAGTCGCGTGGCCCGCAAGAGCGAACCAAATCATTACAACCAGACGCAACTCCGTCATTCCGAAACGGACATCGAGAACCCGCGGTCGCGACGGACCGTGGTGGTCTCGGCCACCTACCAGGACGACCGGGCGTGGGTCCGGGGGGCGGGGCGTTGCCGCGAACTGGACCTCTTCGAGATCGACCACGTCGGCGTGGGCGAGATGGTCGCCCCTTACGAGGTCGTGCGTACCCACCAGAGCGGGGCCTTCTTCATGGCCTGCTTCGGCGGTCAGGGGCAGGTGCTGGTCGACGGCCGCTGGCGGACCTTGGTGGCGGGTCAGGCCTGCCTGCAACCGGCGGGGCTCCGTAATTCCTTCCGCATCGGCCGGGGCCGTCGCTGGGATTTCTGCTGGGTGCGCTTCGCGCCCGGCGTCCGGTCGCGCACCATCTTCCGGGCCAATTCCCCCGTGCTCGCCGATTTTGCCGGGGAGCCCCTGCTCGCCGCCATCCGCGGCCTGATCGCCGAGCAGAAGGCCGACGGCCTGTCGCGCCGGCAGCACCAGTGGGTGGAGCTCATCTACGACTATGTCCGTGGCTTCGCGGGCGGTTTCCGCGGCGACGCCCGCATCGAGGGCCTCTGGGACAAGGTCCAATCCCGGCTGGGCCACCCCTGGGACAGCCAAGCCCTCGCCCGCGAATCCGGGCTTAGTTTTGAGCACCTCCGGCGGCTCTGCCTCAAGGAAATCGGCCGGACCCCCATGAATCACCTGACCCACCTGCGCATCCAGCAGGCGGTCCGTCTGATCAGCGAGACGGACGTCAAACTCGCGGCCATCGCCCAGCAGGTCGGCTTCGCCAATGGCAACAGTTTCTCGTCGGCTTTCAAGAAAAGCACGGGGTTTGCGCCGTCGCACTTCCGGGGCGGCTCCGGGGGTACGGACTAGCCCCCGATGTGCGTTTGGAAGTAGGGGGGTGCGGACGAATGTATCGCTAAATCTTGTAGGGGCGGGGAAGGGGGCTTTGATGACGGCATGCTACCCCGCTTCAGCCACCTCCTGCGACTGGTACTGGTCTTCGCCGTCGCGTCCCTTTCCGCCGCTCCGCTCCGGGTCTTGGTCGTCAGCGACCAGGACGCCGTCGGCGCCGACCTCGCCGCCACCCTCGGTCAGGGTGGGGCGCAGGTGAAGCGCGCCACGACCCCGCTCGCGGCCGACCTCGCCGCGGCGGATGTCGCCCTCCTTTACCAGTCCAAGTTTGCCGCCTATGACGCCGCCGCCCAAAAGGCCCTGGCCGACTTCGCCAAGTCCGGTCACGGTCTCGTCGTCGTGCACGGCGCGGTCGCCGGTGGCGCGACCGACTGGAGCCGCGACAACCTCGGCGGTGGTTGGACGCCCGAAAGCCAGAAGTTCCGCGCGACGACCATGCTCAACATCCGCTCCGACGCGCACCCGCTCGTCAAGGGCATGTCGACCTTCGACGTCGAGGATGACACCGTCTTCGACCTCGCCCTGAACGAGAAGAACTACGTCCTCTCCGCCTCCTTCACCTCCAAGGTCACCAACGCCCGCCGCAAGGCCGAGGCCGGTCGCGCCTCCGTCTACGACATCCAGCCGCAGTCCTGGGTGCTCGAGGCCCCGACCCACCGCGCCGTCGTGCTGCTGCAGGGCGATCCGGCCACCCTGCGCCACGCCAGCATCCATGCCTTCCTCAAGCGCGGTGTCGCCTGGGTCGCCAAGCGCGCCGATTTCGACGAGCTCTGCACCCCGGCCGACCTGGCCGATCTCCGTTACCCCGTGGGCGGCCCGCGCCGTCCCGCCGACGCCGTCGCGCAATTCCGCCTGCAGCCCGGGTTCAAGGCCGCCTCGATCGTCGCCGAACCCCTCGTCAACAAGCCCATCGCCGTCCAGTGGGACGAGCGTGGCCGCCTCTGGGTCGCGGAAACCCCCGAGTACCCCAACGGCCGCCGCACCCTGAACGCCGAGCCGTGGAAGGAAGGCGGCGTGCTGGTGCCTGGTCTCTATGACCGCCCCGCCCAGGATAAGATCTCGGTCCTCGTCAGCTCCAAGGGCGACGGCAACCTCGACCAGAAGCAGGTCTTCCATGAAGGCCTCGAGCTGATCACCGGTTTCTGTATCTGGAAGGACGGCGTCATCGTCGTCGCGCAAAAGGGCATCTTCTGGCTCCGCGACACCAACGGCGACGGCAAGGCGGATCAGGAAGTCCTCCTTTACGGCGGCTTCACTCCGGGCGACACCCACTTCGTCGCCAACCACTTCATCGTCGCCCCCGACGGCTGGATCTACGCCTCCAATGGTGGCGGCGGTACCGCGACCCACGCCAAGACCGGCGAGGCGATGGCCCGCCTCTCCTCCGGCACCTTCCGCTTCAAGCCCGACGGCTCCGCCATCGAGCAGGTCGCCTCGCAGGGCGGCAACAGCTTCGGCAACGAGGTGACGAGCGACATGGAACTTTACCACGGCAAGGCCACCAACGGTAACCCCATCCAGCACGTCGTCCTTCCGGAGCAGATCCTCGCCAAGGCCCCGGGTACGCCGGCCAAGGCCTTCAACTCCGTCAACCGCGGTCGCCCGGTCGCCCGCGCCGACATGCCGGATCGCGCTCCGCTGATGCAGATCGACCAGGTCGGCCATTACTCCGCCGGTTGCGCCGCCGCCGTCTACGAGGGGGGCGCCTGGCCCAAGGAATATAACGGCACCGTGTGGATGTCCGAGCCCATCCTCGACATCGTCCACCACGAGAAGCTCGTGCTCGACGGCGCGTTCTACCGCGGCGAGCTCCTGCTCGAGAACAAGGAATGGCTCCGCTCGGCCGACCACTGGTTCTGCCCGATCGACATCTCCTTCGGACCCGATGGCGCGATGTACATCCTCGACTTCTACACCCCGGTCGTCGCGCACAACGACACGCGCGGCCCGCAGCACTCCAAGTCCGGCGCCTCGGTCCGTCCCGACCGCGAGCACTACTTCGGCCGCATCTACCGCATCCAGCATGACGCCGCCCCGACGCAGACGCACCCCGACCTCGCCAAGGCGGACGCCGCCGGCCTGGTCGCCGCGTTCACGCACCCCAGCAAGGTCGTCCGCTTCAACGCGATCCGCGTCCTCCTCGACCGCGACGAGGCCACGCAGGCCGCTGCCGTCGCGCCGTTGTCCGCCTTGCTCACCTCCGGCGCCGCCGTCGAGGCCCGCATCCAGGCCCTCTGGGCGCTCCAGCGTCTCGGCAAGCTCGCCCCCGCGACGCTCGCCGCCGCCGCCGCCGCGCCGGAAGCCGCCCTGCGCAAGAACGCCTTCCTCGTCGCCGAGTCCGGCAAGCTCGCGCTCCCGACCGCCGCTTTCCAGGCCGCGCTCGCCGCCGCCGATGGTCGCGTCCGCCTGGCCGCTCTCCGCGCGATGGGTTCCGCCCCGTTGACCGCCGACGCCGGCCTGCTGCTCCTTTCGGCCCAGTCCCAGTTCACCGATGAGTGGTCCAAGGCCGCCGCCACCGCCGCCGCCTCGTCCAACCCTGTCCCGACCCTCGAAGGCCTCCTTGCCGGTTCCGTCGCCTCCAAGGAAGTCGTGGAGTTCGCCCGCTCGCTCGCGGCCGCCGTGGCGACCGCCAATCAACCTGAAGGCATCGCCCGCGTCCTGGCCGCCGCTGCCAAGGGCGGCAACGTCGCCGTCGCCAAGGTCGTCCTGCGCGAGTTCACCGAACGTCGCACCGCCCCCGTCGCCGACACCCAGGCGCTGAAGGCCCTGCTCGCCTCGTCCGACCTCGAGCTCGCCGCCGGGGCTGCCAGCCTCGCCGTCCAGTGGAACCAGGTCGCAGCCCTCGGCAATGACCTGCTCCCGATCGGCGAGCGCCTCGTCCCGGTCCTCGCCGACGCCGCGGCTGCCCCGGCGGTGCGCCTGCAGGCCGGCCGTACGCTCACCGCGCTGCGCGACCTCCGTCCGTCCTTCCGCGCCGCCGTCGTCGCCGCGCTGGCCGACAAATCCACGCCCGAGTCCGTCAGTCTCGCGATCGTCGCCTCCGTCGTCGCCGCCGGTGACGTCCAGGCCGGTCCGCTGCTCGCCGGCGCCCTCGGCAAGTCCACCGGTCTCCTGCGTCAGTCCCTCTTCGGCGCCCTCATCAGCCGCGCCGAGTGGGCCCAGCTGATCCTGACCGAGCTCGAGGCCAAGCACGTCTCCCCGATGCAGCTCGGGCCGCTCCAGACCTCCCAGCTCACCCGCCACCCTGACGCCGCCGTCGCCAAGCGCGCCGCCGAGGTCCTGGCCAAGCTCAACGTCGGTTCCAGCCCCGCCAAGGACGACATCATCAACAAGCTCCGCGCCGAGGTCGAGAAGCCGGGCGACGCCGCCAAGGGCAAGGAACTCTTCGTCGCCGCCTGCCAGACCTGCCACCAGGTCGGCAACGTCGGTTATGACGTCGGCCCGAACCTGCAGGGCATCGGCGCGCACCCCGCCGCCGAGCTCCTCGTGCATATCGTCGACCCCAACCGCATGGTCGATGACGAGCACCGCACCTGGAACATCAAGCTCAAGGACGGCACCCAGCACCAGGCTCTCATCGGCAGCGAAAACGCCGTCGCCCTGAAGCTGAAGATGGCCGGCGGCGCGACCATCGAGGTCAAGGTGGCCGACATCGCCACCCGTACGCGCGTCGAGACCTCGCTCATGCCCGAAGGCTTCGAGGCCCTCGGTGCCGAAGGCCTCCGCAACATCATCACCTACCTCCGCAGCGTGGCCGTGCCCGTCAACGGCGTGACCGTCGGCAGCTTCCAGCTGCTCGACCTCTCGGCCGCGACGACCGCCGACACCCGCTGGGGTCTGTACGCCAACCGCGAGACCAAGGGCGACACCCTGCCGTTCGTGAAGTTCGGCCAGGTCACCGCCAACGGCGTGCCTTACGTCATCCTCGACCCGGCCAAGGCCAAGGACGGCAAGAACGTCATCGTCCTCAAGGGCGGCGCCGGTCGGGCCTATTCGCAGTCCTTCCCGCAGAGCGTCGAGATCCCCGTCGGCGTCGCCGCCACCCGCTTGCACTTCCTCGGTGCCGTCGGCGGCTGGGCCGGCATCCAGGGCCTTCCGGCCCAGATCGTGGAGATCCGCTTCGTCGGCGGTCGCAAGCAAGTCGTGACGCACTATGCCGGCCGTGATTTCGCCGACTACTATCCGGATGACCCGGAGGTCCCCGGTTCCAAGATCGCCGCCGGTCTCGTCAAGAACCACCACGTTCGCACCTTGGTCGTCCCGGTCGACGGGCCGGAGGTGATCGAGAAAGTCGTCCTGACGAGTCCGGGCAACACCGTCGCCCCGACCACGGTCGCCATCACCGCGGAGATCGGTGGCGCCCCGAACCCGCCCAAGGGTGCCGAAGCTCCGCCGCCCGCTCCCGGTAAGGCCAAGGCGAAGGGTCCGACCATCAAGGACGGCGACCTCCCGGCCGACAACCCCCGCACGACCGCCCCGACCGGCCAGAAGTTCGGCGCCCGCAAGGCCGGCCAGCTCCGCGTCCTCGTGGCCGGCGCTGGCAGCTCGCATAACTTCCCGAAGTTCTTCCTCGGGACCGATGGCCAGGTCGCCAAGACCGCCGGCTACGACGTCGCCGCGACCCCGAATCTCAAGGAAACCCTCGAGCTCCTCCCGCAGGCCGACCTCTTCCTGTTCAGCGGCAACCACGGCCAGTTCGGCACGCCGGAGTTCCAGAAGGCCATCCGTGACTTCGTCGGGGCGGGGAAGGGCGTCGTCCTCCTGCACGCCGCTACCTGGTACAACTGGCCGCTCGAGACCAAGTACAACGATGAGTTCGTCTGCGGTGGCGCCCGTGGCCACGGCCACAGCGAGTTCCCGTTCACCGTGACCAAGCCCGCGCACCCCGTGATGGCCGGCGTCCCCGCCACCTTCAAGATCCGCGACGAGAGCTACAACGTCGAGCTCACCCGCCCGGAAGGCGCGGAGGTCCTCGGCACCATCCCGCGGCAGAACCCCAAGGAAGGTCAGTCGACCATCCTGCCCTCCGTCTGGGTCGTCCAGCACCCCAAGGCCCGCATCGTCTGCATCGCCCTCGGCCACGACGAACACTCCCACGACCACCCTGCCTATCAGAAGCTGTTGCTGAATGCCTTGGGGTGGGTGAGCGGTAAGTAACTTGCGCCGGAGTATGGAGTACCGAGTACGGATTACTGAACTGAGAGCCAGCTGAGGCTGTGATGAATAACACCTAGCACGCTTTGACTTTCGCTCCGCAGACTCGCTTTTAATCTGTACTCCGTACTCCGCACTCTGAACTCCTTTTACTAAAACCATGGTCTACCACTACGGCACCTTCGTCTTCAAACCCCACGTCACCCCGGCCACCATCGACCGCTGTTTCGCCGAGATGCGCGGCATGGTCGGCAAGATCCCCGGCCTCCTCTCCATGCAGCACGGCGTCTACCAGAGCGACGAAGGCCTGAACGACGGCTTCACGCACGGCTTCGTCATGACCTTCGACTCGCCCAAGAGCCGCGACGAATACCTCCCGCACCCGGAACACGAACGCGTCAAGCTCGTCGTCGTCCCGAACCTCGCCCGCGTGATGGTCTTCGATTTCACGGTCTGAGCCAGGCCTACTCCGAATACAGCCCTCGTCGTCCCGCGACGAGCCAGCTGAGGGCGCACGCGACCGCGGCGTAGGGGGTGAGTCGCGGATCGAAGAGTTCGCAGGCCATGATGGTACCGGCAATGGGCACGGCCCCGGCCCCGGCGAAGACGCCGACAAACCCAAGGGCTGCGCCGACGGCGACGGGGAGCGCGGTGAGGTCCGCCAGGCCGCTGCCGAGGCACGCGCCGATCACGAAGAGCGGGGTGACTTCCCCGCCGCGGAAGCCGGCCCCGATGCAGAGGGCGGTGAGGAGGAACTTGAGCGCGGCGACAAGCGGGGAGACCGGGTATTGCGCGACGTCCTGGGCGAGGTCGATCCCGAGGCCGGTGAACGGCGTGAGTTGGCCGAACCAGACGAGGCCGGCGTAGAGGAGGCCGACCACGAAGATCACGTGATACGGCGTGGGGAGCGGGCCATGACCGGTGGGCTTCCAAGTCCGGTTGAATGTGACGAAGGCCAGGTAGGTGCGGGCGACCAGGCCGAAGGTCAGGCCGAGCGCTCCGGCCCAGAGGAAGCCAGCGACGGTCAGGTCGGGCGGGAGGATGAGACGGAAGTCCGTATGGACGGCCCCGCAGAGGTGGCGACCGACCGCATCGGCCCCAAGGCCGGCGAGGAGGCAGAGCGGGAGCCGGTACCACCAGCCAGCCGTCAGGCGGACGAATTCCAGGGCGAAGACGGCGGCGGCGTAGGGTGTGCCGAAAACGGCCCCAAAGCCCGCGCTGACCCCGCAGATGAGCAAGGTGCGGCGTTCCTCATCAGACAGCCGCCACGGGCCTCCTAGGCGGTCCGCCAGGGCCCCGCCCATCTGCAGGGCGGTACCTTCCCGACCGACGGAGGCACCCCCGAGGTGGGAGAGCAGGGTGGTGCCGATGATCGCCGGGCCCATACCCAGGGGCAAGGGGCCACCGGGCGACCTGATCTGGGCGATGAGGGTGCGGACGCCTCCGGCACTGGTGGGCGTCAGCCGGGCGTAGATCCAAGTCATGGCCAGCCCTAGGAATGGGAGTAACCAGACTAACCAGATGTGCGCCTCAAAGGTGCGACCGACCCACGCGAGGGCGTGGAGGAAGCCAGCCCCGGCCGCACCGACCACAAAGCAGACTCCCACGAGCAACGTGAGCCAGCGGAGCAGGATGGAGGCGGAGGGAGGCAAGGAGGGCTAAGTGGAGGGCAGGGTCGAGAGCTGGGTCGATGGCTGAATCGAGGAATGAAGCAGAAATGCATGGTTTGCCATCCGCCAATCCTAACTGCCGAACGCTATCCCCTAACCGCTAGCTGAGGATTCCTTTGACGACTTTGGCCGGGACGACGCCGATGAGCTTCTGGTCGAGGCCTTGGTACTTGAACAGGAGCTTGTCGTGGTCGAGGCCGAAGCGGTTGAGGATCGTCGCGTGCAGGTCGCGCACGTGCACCGGGTCCTTGACGACGTTGTACGAGAACTCGTCGGTCTCGCCGTAGACGGTCCCGCCCTTGACGCCGGCGCCGGCGGCCCAGACGCAGAAATTGCGCGGGTGGTGGTCGCGGCCGTAGTTGGTCTTGGACAGGCTGCCCTGCGAGTAGACGGTGCGGCCGAACTCGCCGCCCCAGACGACCAGCGTGTCGTCGAGCATGCCGCGCTGCTTCAGGTCCTGGATCAGGGCCCAGGCGGCGCGGTCGATGTCCTTGCACTGCGCCTTGATGTCGTTGGGCAGGTTGCCGTGCTGGTCCCAGCCGCGGTGGAAGATCTGCACGAAGCGCACGCCGCGCTCGACCAGGCGGCGCGCCGTGAGGCAGCTGTTGGAGAACGTCCCGCGGTCGCGCGAATCCGGGCCGTACAGCTCGAAGGTCGCGTTGGACTCCTTGGAAAGGTCGGCCAGCTCGGGCACCGAGGCCTGCATGCGGAAGGCCATCTCATACTGCTTGAGGCGCGCGGCGGTCTCGGGGTCGCCGGCGGCCTGGTAGGTCATCTCGTTGAGCTCGGCGAGGCCGTCGAGCATCTTGCGACGCGTGGCGCGGCTCACGCCGTCGGGGTCGCGCAGGTAGAGCACGGGGTCGCCGGCCGAGCGGAAGGTCACCCCCGCGTGCTGCGTGGGGAGGAAGCCGGACGCCCACAGGCGGGCCGAGATCGCCTGCACGTTGGAGCCGGGGTTGGAGTGGCGGGCATGCAGCACGACGAACGTGGGCAGGTCTTCGTTGGCGCTGCCGAGGCCGTAGGAGAGCCACGAGCCGAGCGAGGCCTTGCCCGGGACCATGTTGCCCGTGTACGAGAGCATGTTCGCCGGCTCGTGGTTGATCGCCTCGGTGTTCATCGTCCGGATGATCGCGATGTCATCCACCATCTTGGCGGTGTGCGGCAGGATTTCGGACACCCAGGCGCCCGACTGGCCATGCTGCTGGAAGGAGTACGCCGACGGCGCCACGGGGAAGCGCTTCTGACCGGCGGTCATGCCGGTGACGCGCTGGCCGTTGCGCACGGACGCGGGGAGGTCCTGGTCGAAGCGCTTCGCGAGCTCCGGCTTGTAGTCGAAGGTCTCGAACTGCGAAGGCGCGCCGATCATCGAGAGGTAGATGCAGCGCTTGGCCTTGGCGGGGAAGTGGACTCCGGGCGGCAAGCCCGGGCCGGGCGCGCCCGCGGCGAAAGCGCGGCCGACGCCGCCGGCGAGCAGCGAGCCGAGGGCGATGCCGCCCAGTCCAATCGCATTCTGACGGAAGAACTGCCGGCGGTTGACGCGGAAGTTGTGTTCGAGGGGATCGAAGGGGTGCATGGGCTTATTTGTTAAGAGTTTCGTCGCGGTTGAGCATCTGCGAGCAGACCAGCGTCCAGGCGGCCACCTCGGCGGGCGGGAGCTTGGGGTCGACCGGTTTCTCCCCGGCCTTGGCGAGCTTGGCGGCTTCCGCGGGGTTGGCTGCGTAGTCGGCACGGAACGCGGCGAGCGAGCGGGCGAAGACCTTGTGCTCGGCGGGGGTGGCCGGGCGGGAGAGCAGCAGCCAGCTCAGGCGATCGACGCGGGCCGCGTCGTCCTTGGCCTCCTTGAGGAGGCGCTCGGCGAGGATGCGGGAGGCCTCCACGAACTGGACGTCATTGAGGAGGTTGAGCGACTGCAACGGGCTGTTGGAGCGCTCGCGCCGGGTGCAGAACACCTCGCGGGCGGTCGCGTCGAAGTTGAGCATCATCGGGTGCGGGGCCGAACGCTTGAGGAAGGTGTACATCGAGCGGCGGTAGAGCCCCTCGCCCTTGTCCGCGGTGTAGAAGCGGGTGTTGCTCTCCTTCATCGCCACGTCGCTCCAGATGTTCTCTGGCTGGTAGGGGCGGACGGACGGGCCGCCGACCTTGCGGACGAGGAGGCCGGAGGCGGCGAGGGCCGTGTCGCGGACCTGCTCGGCGTCGAGGCGGTAGCGCGGGCCGCGGGAGAGCAGCCGGTTGCGCGGGTCCTTCTCGAGCTTGGCCGGGGTGAAGGCGCCCGACTGCTTGTAGGTCTCGGAATTGACGATCAGGCGGACCATGTGGCGGAGGTCCCACTTGCGGTCCATGAACTCGACCGCCAGCCAGTCAAGCAGCTCGGGGTGCGTGGGCTTGTCGCCCATGATGCCGAGGTTCTCGGTCGTCTCGGCCAGGCCCGTGCCGAAGAACTGGTACCAAAGGCGGTTCATCGTCACACGGGCCGTCAGGGGGTTGCGACGGTCGACCAGCCAGCGGGCGAGATCGAGGCGGTTCGCGTGCTCGCCGCCTCGCTGCAGGGGCGGCAGCACCTTGGGGGTGTCGGCGTAGACGACCTCGCCGGGCTCGGTATACTGGCCGCGCTTGAGCACCTTGGCCGTGGCCGGCGTCGGGTTCTCCTTCATGATGAGCGTCATCGCCCCGCGCGCCTTGACCGCGTCGAGCTCCGAGTTGGTGGCTTTCAGTTTAGCGAGCACCGTCTGGTCGGACTTGTCGATGCGGCGGTCGAAGTAGCTGCGGAGCATGGCCACGACCTCGGGCTTCGCCTTGGCCCCATCCTTGCCGAGGGCGGCGCGCAGTTCGGGCACCTTGCCGAGGGTGACGACATCGCCGGCGTCCACCAGGGCGGGGATGAGGTTCACCGAGGCGAGCACGATACCGGCGGCGCCGGAGGTCCCGCTGCGGGTCCCGAGCCGGAAGGGCACCTTGGTGCGGATGTTCGCCTGGGCCGGCAGGCTGTTGCTGTCGATGATGGTCTTCTGCGGTTCGCCTTCGATGAAGATCTTGATGCCGTCGGGCTTACCCGAGCCATCGTAGGTCGCGATGACTTCCACTTCCTTGTTGAGCGGGATGGCGCCGGCGGAGCGGATCTTGAGGGCTTGGTTGGGCCAGCGCTGGATGATGTGCACCGCCGGATTACCGTTCTCGATCCAGAGATCCCAGCCGCGGTAGGCATCGCCTTCGTCCATGCGGGCGAGGACCGCGCCGTTGGCACCCTTGGTCATCTTGAGGCGCACCTGGACGGTCCAAGCCTGCGTGGACTCGAAGTCGCCCAAGGTCGGGTATTCGTAGGCGGAGGCGCCATCGAGCACGAAGCCCCCTTGGCGCTTGTTGACGACCGGCGTGCCGGCGAGCTTGGCGGTCAGGGCCGGGCCTGTCGGCGCCTTCAGCGACGTGGGGCGGTCGGCGTCGAACATCCAGCCGGCGGGGAGAGGCTTGCTGGCGATGTCGGTCGGCGCGGCCTTGAGGCGCCACGCGGCGAATTCCTTGTCCGCCTTGGCCTTGCGGGCGGCGTCTTCCTTCGTCAGGGCGGCGAGCTGGGCCTCGAGCTCGACCCGGCGGGCGGTGTCCTCGGGGCGGGTCACCAGCATGGACGGCGGGTGATTGGCGTTATTGCCGTCGAGGGCCGACATCGGGGTGTTCCGGAAGAAAGCCGCCAGGGCGTAGAACTCCTTCTGGCTGATGGGGTCGAACTTGTGGTCGTGGCAGGCTGCGCACCCGCTGGTCAGGCCCATCCAGACGGCCCCGAGCGTCTCGACCTGGTCCTTGGCGTAGTTCGTCATGACCTCCTCGGCGATGGCGCCGCCTTCGCCGGTGGTCGGGAGGCAGCGGCAGTAGCCGGTGGCCACGATCTGCTCGAGGGTGGCGTTCGGGATGAGGTCGCCGCCGATCTGCTCGATCGTGAACTGGTCGAAGGGCTGGTTGGCCTTGAAGGCGCGCAGCACCCAATCGCGGTACGGGTAGATGTTGCGGGCGTTGTCGATGTGGATGCCGTGCGTGTCGGCGTAGCGCACCGCGTCGAGCCAATGGCGGGCCATCTGCTCGGCATGCTCATCGGTCTTGAGCAGGCGCTCCACGGCCTGCGCGTAGGCGTCGGGCGAGCGGTCGGCGAGGAAAGCCTGCGTCTCCTCGGGCGTCGGCGGCAGACCCGTCAGGTCGAGGTTGAGGCGGCGGAACAGGCGGGCCTTGTCCTCCAGGGGGTTCGGCTTGAGGCCTTCCTTGGTGAGCTTGGCGACGATGAACGCGTCGAGGGGCGACTTCGCCCAGCCGGAGGCATCGGCGGGCGGGGTGGGGCGGACCGGGGCGATGAAGGACCAGTGTTCCTCATACTTCGCGCCCTCGGTGATCCAGCGACGCAGCAGCGCGAGCTCGGCGGGCTTGACCGACTTATGCGACTCCGGCGGCGGCATGACCTCGTCGGGATCCTTGTTCAGGATGCGCGCGATGAGCGGGGACTTGTCCGGGTCGCCCTTGATGATGACCACGTCGCCGCTCTTGGCCGGTGCGAAGGCGAACTCCGGGCGGTCGAGGCGCAGGCCCGACTTGCGGGTGCTCGAGTCCGGCCCGTGGCAATGGTAGCAATATTCCGACAGGATCGGCTGGACGTCCCGGTTGAAGGAGACGCCGTCGGCGGCCACGAGGGCGAGCGGCGCCAGGGCGAACAGGAGGGGCGGGGCGACATGAGGATCAAGGGGTCCGACCAATCTGCGTGTACCTCGGTTCCATGCAACCCTGCGGATGGGTTGGCCGAGGGGGTGGCCAGGGGCCGATTAAGCCTTGGAGGCGTCCGCGGAAGCCCTAACTTGGGCGGTCATGAGCACCCCGCTTCCTCGCCGTCAGTTCGTCTCCACCCTGGCCGTCGGCGGCCTGGCCTTGGCCGCCGCCCCCGCGCTCCTCCGCGCCGAACCCATCCCCGCCAAGGTCAAGGTCGCCCTGATCGGTTGCGGCGGCCGCGGGACCGGCGCCATCGCCCAGTTCCTGGCCGCCTGCAAGGTGCTCGGCGTCGAAGGCGAGGTCGTCGCCCTGGCCGATGCCTTCGAGGACCGCGCCCAGCGCCTCAACGAGACTTACAAACTCCCCGCCAACCGTGTGTTCGTCGGCTACGACGCCTACCAGAAGGTCATGGCGACCGACTGCGCGTTCGTCCTCCTGGCGACCCCGCCGGCGTTCCGCCCCGTGCACTTCGCCGCCGCCGTCGCCGCCGGCAAGCACTGCTTCGTCGAGAAGCCCGTCGCCGTCGACCCGGTCGGCGCCCGCGCCATCATCGCCACCGGCGAGGTCGCCCGCGCCAAGGGCCTGGCCGTCGTCGCCGGCACCCAGCGCCGCCACGACGCTTCCTACCTGCGCAACAAGGCCCTCATCGACGCCGGCGTCATCGGCGCGCTCCGCGGGGGCGTGGTGCAGTGGAACGGTACCGTGCCGTGGGTCCGTCGCCGCGCGAAGGGCGAAGCCGACGCGGATTACATGAACCGCAACTGGCTCAACTTCACCGAGCTCTCCGGCGACCACATCGTCGAGCAGCACATCCACAACGTCGACGTCGCGATCTGGTTCCTCGGCCGTCCCCCGGTGAGCGCCCTTGGCTTCGGCGGGCGCGCCCGGCGCGAGACCGGCAACATGTTCGACTTCTTCAGCGTCGATTACGATTTCGGCGACGGCGTGCGCATCCACAGCCAGTGCCGCCAGATCACCGGCACGGCCGGCCGCGTGGGCGAGTTCTTCACCGGGGCCGAAGGCTCCTGCTATGGCGCCGGCAAGGTCTTCGCCAAAAAGAAATACGAGACCCCGGTCATCAAGCTCGATACCGATGACTCCATGGTACAGGAGCACGTGGACCTCATCCGCGGCGCCTTCAACGGTAAGCCGCTGAACGACGCCCGCCAGATCGCCGAGTCCAACCTCGCCGTCATCCTCGGCCGCATCTCCGCCTACACGGGCGACCTGGTGAAGTTCGACGACCTCCTCAAGCACGAGAAGTCGCCTTACTACAACCTGACCGCCGCGGTCGGCCCGCTCGATTTCGAGAAGGGCACCGTGAAGCTGCCCGCCGAAGTCCCCCCGATCCCCGGCAAGGCCTGACGCGCGAGCCCGTCGCGGGCGCGGCGACCGGCCAACAAAAAGCCCCTCGCAAGAGGGGCTTTTCCTTGGGCTGGTCGGCTCGCTTACTTGACCGGCGAGTAGTCGGTCGGCACCAGGAACTCGGACTTCACGCCGTCCTTGATGGTCAGCGAGCCGCCGGCCTTCTGCTCGGAGGCTTCCTTGGCGGCGACCCAGGCCGGGTCGGCGCGGAAGGCGTCGAAGCTGGCCTTGGCGGCGTCGGCCGACTTGTGGGTGAGGAGGTAGATCAGCGTGTTGCCGGCGACGAGCGGGGACTTGGCGCCCTTCTGGTCGGCGGCGAGGTTCCAGTAGGTCACGTTCGTCATGCCGTGCTTCTCGAAGAGCTTGAGGGTGTGGTCGCGGAAACGGGCGTTCAGGTTGTCGAGGCGACCGGGTTCGGTGGTGTAGGTGCGCAGTTCAAAGACCCCCTGACCGTAGGCCTTGGCGGCGGCGAGCGGGGAGTAATCGGTGGCGGTCAGGAAGGCGGCTTCCACCTTGGTGATGAGCTTGCCGTTGGCTTCGGAGGCCTTCTGGGCGGACTTCCAGTCGGGGTCGGCCTGGAAAGCCTTCCAGGACGCGTCGCGGGCGGCCCGGTCGGGGTAGGCGAGGAAGTAGACGAGCTTGTTCTCGGTGTTCTTGACCGGGACGAAGTAGCCGAGGCTGGTGATGCCATGCTTGGCGAAGAGCTTCAGCGTGTGGTCGCGGAAGCGGGCGTTGAGGGCGTCGAGCTTGCCTTCGGCGGCGTAGTAGACGCGCACCTCGAAGAGGCGGGTGTCGGGCTCGGCGGCGGTCGCCGTGGCGGCGAGCAGGCCGAAGGTGAGGAGGGAGAGCAGGGTTTTCATGGGAAGGTTATTTCTTGAGGAAGGTGTCGACGTTCTCGCGGGTCACGACCTGGAAGGGGATCATGACTTCCTTCTCGAAGGGCTGCTTGGAGGCCAGGAGGATCGCCGTGTCGATCGCGCCCCGGCCTTGGCCGACCGCGTCTTGGAAGACCGTCGCGTCGAGGCGGCCGGCCTTCACGGCATCGAGGGCCTGGGCGATGGCGTCCACGCCGATGACGTACACGTCCTTCTTGAGGCCGGCCCGCTCGAGGGCGAGCAAGGCGCCCATCGCCATCTCGTCATTGTGGGCGAAGATGGCCTGGAACTTGCCCTGGTGGGCCTGGATCCAGTTCTCGGTGAGCGCGAGGGCCTTGGCGCGGTCCCACGAAGCCGTCTGGTGGTCGAGCAACTTGAGGCCGGGGTATTTGGCGAGCACCTTACGGGCGCCGGCGTCGCGGTGCAGCTGGGCGGACTGGCCCATGATGCCATGGATCATCAGCACGTTGCCCTGGCCGCCGAGCTTCTTCGCGATGGCTTCCATCGCGAGGACGCCGGCCTGCTCGTCGTCCGAGCCGACGTAGCAATCGGGGGCCGCCTTGGTCAGGGAGTTGACGTTGACCACGGGGATCTTGGCCGCGCGGGCGCGGTCCACGGCCGGCGAGCTGGCCTCGACCTCGCACGGGTTGAGGATGATGACGTCGACCTTCTGCGCGATGAAGTTCTCGGCCTGGCTGATCTGTTTCTGGGCGTCGGCCTGGGCGTCGACGAAGACGAGCTTCACGCCCCGTTCCTTCGCGCGGGCCTGGACGGCGTCGCCGAGCCGGGCGGTGTACTCCGCGGATTGGTCGCGGGAGGAGTAGCCGATGAGCCATTCGCCGGCTTTGCGGGGTTCGGCCTTCTTGCAGCCGGAGAGGAGGGCGATGACCAGACCGAGGGTGCCGAGGGCGATGCGGGGGGCGGGGCGCATGCCGAGGTCTTACGAACGGGCCTGACGTCGGTCGAGCCAAACCGCACCGACGATGATGAGGCCCTTGATGACGGCCTGGTAATAGGAGGACACGCTGAGCAGGTCCAAGCCGTTGTTGATGATGCCGATGAGCAGGACCCCGAGGAGCGTACCGACGACGCCGCCGACCCCGCCGGAGAGGCTGGTCCCGCCGATGACCACGGCCGCGATGGCGTCGAGTTCATAGGCCTGGCCGGCGTTCGGCTGGCCGGTGGTGATGCGGGCCGCCAGCACGACGCCGGCGAGGCCGGTCAGCAGGCCGCAGAGTCCGTAGGCGAAGAGCTTGATGCGCGGCACGGAGATGCCGGCGGCGCGGGCGGCCTGCTCGTTGCCGCCGACGGCGTAGAGGTGGCGACCCAGCCGGTAACGCCCGAGGAAGAGTCCGGCGCCCGCGGTCACAAGGGCGAAGCAGAGCAGCGGGATGGGGACCGGGCCCACATCGCCCGCGAGGTCGGTCAGCGCGGGGGACATGTTCGCCACGGGCTTGCCGCCGCTGAGGATGAGCGCCAGACCGCGCGCGATGGTCATCATGCCGAGGTGACGATGAACGGGGCGATGCCGCCGCGGGTGACCAGCAGGCCGTTGACGAGACCGCAGGCGCCGCCCGTGAGCACGCCGAGCGCGATCGGGACCCACAGGGCGTGTTCGCCGGGCTGAGCGTTGAGGGCGCAGACCACCCCGCTCAGGGCGACCACCGAGCCGAGGGAAAGGTCCACGCCCCCGGTCAGCAGCACGAAGGTCACCCCGACCGCGAGGATGCCGTTGATCGAGACCTGGCGGGCGACGTTGGTGAGGTTCGAGGCGGTGGCGAAGCTGTCGGTCGTCGCGGCGAGCACGGCGGAGATGAGCAGCAGCACCGCGACGATACCGAAGCGGTGGACGAGGTCGCGGTCGAAGCGGGAGCGCAGGGGAGAGGTCATCGGGGAATGGCGTGGCGGAGGATCTCCTCCTGGGTGGCGCGGCGCGGGTCGAGCTCGGCGGTGAGCTCGCCTTGGCGGAGCACCAGGAGTCGGTGGGTGAGCGAGAGCACCTCGGGCAGCTCCGAGGAGATCAGGAGCACGGCCTTGCCCTGGGCGGCGAGCCGGCCGATGAGCGCGTAGATCTCGGCCTTGGCCCCGATGTCGATGCCGCGGGTCGGCTCGTCGAGGATGACGAGGTCGGGACTGGTGAGGAGGGTGCGGGCCAGCAGGACCTTCTGCTGGTTACCGCCGCTGAGCTGGCCGATCGGCTGCTCGCGGCCGCTGGTCTTGATCGCGAAGGCGCGGATCTGCTCATCGGCCGTCCGGGCCTCGCGGGCGGCATCGAGACCGGCCAGGCCGGCGAAACGTTCGAGCGAGGAAAGGGTGAGGTTGGAGCGGACCGACATGGCCGGGAGGATGCCGAGCCCCTTGCGGTCCTCGGTGACCATGCCGATGCCCGCGGCCAAGGCGTCGTTTGGCGAGGCGATCCGCACCGGCCGGCCGTGCAGGCGGATCTCGCCTGCATGGGCGGGACGCAGCCCGAAGAGGGCTTCGGCGATTTCCGTGCGACCCGCGCCCATCAGCCCCGCGAGGCCGAGCACCTCGCCGCGACGCAGCGTAAAGGAGATGTTCCGGTAGGCCGGTTCGCGGGTGAGTCCGGCGACCTCCAGGACGACGTCGCCCGGCTCGCCGACGACAGGCGGGAACACCTGGGCGAGCTCGCGACCGACCATGTGGGTGATGAGGGCGTCCGGCGTGAGCTCCGCTGCGGCGGCCGTACGGACCAGACGGCCGTCCCGCAGCACCGTCACGCGGTCGGCGAGCCGGAACACCTCGTCCATCTTGTGGGTCGTGTAGACGATGGCGACGCCGCGGCGACGCAGCACGTCGATCGCCTTGAAAAGCGCGGCGACCTCGTGGTCGGAGAGCGCGGCCGTGGGCTCGTCCAACAGGAGCACGTCCGTCTGGCGGGCCAGGGCCTTGGCGATCTCGACGACCTGACCTTGGGCGACGGAGAGCCGGCGCATGGGCTGGCGGGTGTCGAGGTCGCAGTCGAGCTTGCGGAGCCACTCGGCGGCCTCGCGGTGCAGCTCGGCGCGGTCGACCCAGCCCAGCGCATTGACGGGCTCCAGGCCGAGCAGCAGGTTCTCCGCGACGTCGAGGTCGGGGACCGGCATGAGCTCCTGGTGGACCATCGCGATGCCTTGCGCGAGCGCGTCGTGCGGGGAGGCGAAGCGCACGGTCTTGCCGCGCAGGGCGATCGCGCCGCCGTCGGCCGGTTGCAGGCCCGCGAGGATCTTCATCAGCGTGGATTTGCCCGCGCCGTTCTCGCCCATGAGCGCGTGCACCTCGCCCGGCCGGAACTCCACCGTGACATCCTGCAGGGCCGGCAGGCCCCCGAAGGTCTTGGTCAGCTCGCGGACGGACAGCATGCGGTCACTTCGCGGCCGGCACGTCGGCGAGGACTTCCTGCGGCCAGGCGGTCAACGGACGGAGCTCGAGCCGGCGATACTGGCACTCCGCGGCCTCCGACTGGATCTGCAGCTTGCCCGCCTTCAGCGGGATCTCCTGGTCGGACCCTTTCTCGCGGTAACGGGAGTTGCGGACGACGTTCACGGTGCGGCCGTTCAGGCGGAAGACGGCGTCACCCGCGAAGGCGTAGACCTCGACGGTGTTCCATTCGCCGGAAGGCTTCTCGGGGTAGTCGGTCCCGTGCCAGATACGCGAACGCATCGCGCGCAGCGGGGCGCCCGGCACGTAGCGAACGACCTTGCCGTCCTCGTCCTTGACGGCGGCGTCGACCATCGCGCCGGCGATCGGCCACCAGTCGCCGATGTCGCCTTCCTGCACCTGGCATTCCTGGCTGCGCATCCAGTTCTTCCCGCCCGCGCCGTGCTCGCCGATGCAGTGGAAGAGGATGCCGTTGTCGCGGACCGCGTTGAGGCGCGGTTCCCACTTGCGCGTGCCCCAGCGGTGCTGCGTGCGGAGGTGGAAATTCTCGAAGGACTTGAGCGTGGTCAGGCCGCCGAAGACCTGGCCGGTGATGTGCAGCACCGGTTCGCCGTCGACGACCTTGACGGTGAACACGTCGAGGGGGTCGCGGTTGAGGCCGAGGACCGGGTCCTCCTTCGGGGTGGCGCCGCGGACGTAGCCCGGGACTTCGTAGGACCGATGGGGCACGCCCAGCCACTTCTCCCATTGCGAGAGCTGGGCGTCAAGGAGCGGGGTGAAGACGGGGGCTTCGGCGGCGCCGAGCGTCGCGCCAAGCAGGCAGAGGGACAGGAGGCGCATGGTCGGGAGGCTCAGCGGACGTCGCGCCAGAGCCACTTCATGGCGTCGGGGAAGAGCATGCCACCGTGGCGGCCATCATGCGTGCCTTCGCCCATGACGAACTGGTAGTCGTAGCCCTTGGCCTTCCAGGCGTCGGCCATCTTCTGGTTGGCCTCGGGCCAGACGCCGAACTGGTTGGTCAGGTCGTGCGTGCCATCCTGCGAGAAGATCCGGATGTCCTTCTTGGGGCTCTCCATCACCATCCGGGGGAACTGATCGCCGCCGACTTCCTTGCCGTTGGAGAGGACGCCGCGGATGTTGGTGAAGCTGCCGATGGTCGTGAAGACCTTGCTGAAGGCGTCCGGGCGGTGCCAGGCGGCGTTGAAGGCGCAGATGCCGCCGGAGGAGGCGCCGGCGATGCCGCGACGCTTGGGATCCTTGGAGATCTTGTAGCCCTTGGACTCGGCGAGCGGGATCATCTCCTCGAGAAGGAAGGTGACGTACTTGTCGGTGACGCTGTCGTACTCGAAGGAGCGGTTGGACTTGCCGAGGGGTTTGCCGTCCTTGCCCTTGCCGTTCGGGTTGGTCTTGTCCGGGGCGAAGCCGGGATTGATGAAGAGCGCGATCGTCACGGGCATCTTGCCCTCGGCGATGAGGTTGTCGAAGACGGTCGCTACTCGCCAGTTGCCCTTGGGGCCGATGTAGCCCATGCCGTCCTGGAAGACCATCAGGCAGGCCTCCTTCTTGCCGTCATACTGCGACGGGACATAGAGCGCCCACTCGCGGCCGTAGCCGGGGAAGGTCTTGGAGTCCTCGAGGCGGAACTTGGTGACGACGCCCTTGGGGACGCCGGCTTTCTCCTGGGAGTCGGGTCCGAGGACGTACTGGGCGTTCCAGTCCTTCGCGGGGGCGGCGGCCTTGGGCGCCGCGGTCTGGGCGGTGGCCACGGTGGTCAGGCCGACCAGCAGGCAGGGGAGGAGGGTACGGAGGGGGCTCATGGGGGTGCATCGAATGAAGCAGACGCCCACGACCTGACAAGCCCAAGTGCCTCAGGCGCCGGGTTCCTGGCCGACTTTCCGGAGGCGCCAGATCTCGGGGAAGCGCCAATGGGTCAACCCCATCACGCCGAAGGTCGCCAGGCCGCCGAAGACCACCGAATTGACCGTCCCCAGGAGGCGGGCGGCGAGGCCGGATTCCGCCATGCCGAGCTCGTTGGAGCAACCGACGAAGACCGCGGTGACCGCGGAGACCCGGCCCATCATCTCCGGCGGCACGGTGGTCTGGAGGATCGTCTGGCGGATGATCACGTTGACCGCGTCAGCCGCGCCCGAGATCAGCAGGAAGAGGAAGGAGAAGACGAAGGCCGCCTGCAGCCCGAGCCCCAGCAGCGTGGCCAGCTGGATCGAGAGACCGAAGCCGATGATGCAGAGCCCGAAGACCGCGAAGGAGGCGTAGAGCGCCGGACCGGCGCGTTCGAGCGGCGGGCGGACGATGAGGTAGATGGACATGAGCACCGCGCCCATCGAGGTCGCCGCCCGGAGGAGGCCGAAACCGAATTCGCCGACGCCGAGCATCTGCGCGAAGATCGGGAGGAGGGCGACGGCCCCGCCGAGCAGGACGGCGAAGAGGTCCATCGTGAACGCGCCGAGCATGACGCGCTGGCTGAGCATGAACCGGATGCCGACCGCCAGACTTTGGAAGATAGGTTCGGGTTGGCGCGACTGGAGTTTCTGGCCCGGACGGAGCAGGCTGGTGGCGACGAGCGAGCCGACGAAGCAGCCGAGCATGCAGCCGTAGGTGACCGGTTCGCCACCCAGCCAGAGCAGGATGCCGGCGAGGCCCGGGCCGATCACACAGGCCAGCTCGAAGAGCGTGTTGCGCCAGCGGACCCCGCCCGCGATCAGCTCGCGCGGGAGCAGCTCGGCGATCATGGCCTGGCGCGCCGTGGTCAGGAAACTCCGGGCCAGCCCGCCAAGGGTGACCATCGCATACAGGAGCGTGAGCTGCAGCCAGGCTTCGAGCCTCAGCAGGCTCTGCGCGAAGAGGATCAATCCGAGCAGCGTCATCGCGAGCAACGCCAGCCGGGCGATGCGCCGGCGGTCATGCGTGTCGGCGACATGCCCGGCGAAGAGGACGGCGGCGACGAAGGGGATGACCTCGGCCAGTCCGATGGCCCCAAGGGCGAGGGCCGCCGTCTCGGTGTCGGCCCGCGTCAGCCGGAAGACCTGCCAGGCGACGGCGACGCCTTGGATCTGGATGCCGAGGGTGCCCAGGACGATCGCGCCGAGGTAGAGGCGGAACGAACCGTGCTGGACGGCGGAGGCCTGCGGCGCGGAGGACATCGGCCCGAGCAGAGCGGGCGGACGGCGACTAGGCAATCACGCCTTTGACCACGTGGCCGGCGACGTCCGTCAGGCGGTAGTAGCGCCCTTGGAACTTGAAGGTCTGCCGTTCGTGGTCGACCCCGAGCAGGTGCTGCATCGTGGCGTGCAGGTCGTGCACGTGCACCGGGTCCTTGACGATGTTGTAGCCGAACTCGTCGGTCTGGCCGTGGACATGGCCGCCCTTGATGCCGCCGCCCGCCATCCAGGCGCTGAAGCAACGGGGGTGGTGGTCGCGACCGTAGTTGTTCGCCGTGATCTTGCCCTGGCTGTAGGCCGTGCGACCGAACTCGCCGCCCCAGATGACGAGCGTGTCGTCCAGCAGGCCGCGTTGCTTGAGGTCCTTGATGAGCGCCGCGGAGGCCTGGTCGGTCTGCTTGCACTGACGGGTGATCCCGCCGGGCAGGCCGCCATGCTGGTCCCAACCTTGGTGGAAGAGCTGCACGAAACGCACGCCCTTCTCGATGAGGCGGCGGGCCTGCAGGCAATTGGCGGCGAAGGAACCGGGCGTCTTCACGCTGTCACCGTACATCGCGAGCGTCGCGGGCGATTCCTTGGAGAGGTCGGCCACCTCGGGCACGCTGGTCTGCATGCGGTAGGCCATCTCCGCCTGGGCGAGGCGGGCGTCGACCTCCGGGTCGAGCTCGGCGGCGCGCTGGTCGGCGTTGAGTTTGCCGAGCGCGTCGAGCATCCCGCGGCGGGCGTGCGGCGAAACCCCTTCGGGATTCGTCAGGTAGAGCACCGGCTCCTTGCCGGCGCGGAACTGCACGCCTTGGTGCTCGGACGGCAGGAAGCCGGCGCCCCACAGGCGCGAGTAGAGCGGCTGGTCCTTGCTGGCGTCCTGCGACACCAGCACGATGAAGGCGGGCAGGTTGTCGTTCATGCTGCCCAGGCCGTACGAAGCCCACGCGCCCATCGACGGGCGACCGGCGACCTGGTTGCCGGTGCAGAAGAAGGTGATCGCCGGGTCGTGGTTGATCGCCTCGGTGTGGAGCGAGCGGATCACGCAGAGGTCGTCGGCCAGCGCGCCGGTGTGGCTGAGCAGGTCGCTGTATTCGACGCCGGACTGGCCGTACTTCTTGAAGTTCGTGAAGGAACCCGCGAGCGGCAGGGTGGCCTGGTAGCCGCTCATGCCCGTCAGACGCTGGCCTTGGCGGACCGAATCCGGCAGCGGCTGCTGGTGCTTCTCGCGGAGCAGCGGCTTGGGGTCGAGCGTCTCGAACTGCGACGGACCGCCGGCCTGGAAGAGGTAGATGACGCGCTTCGCCTTGGCGGGGAAGTGCGTGCCTTTCGGCAGGGCCGCCGCCTGGGCTTCACCCAGGATTCCGCGCATCGCGAGGGCGCCTAAGCCGAGCGCGGAAGCACCCAGGAAATGCCGACGGGTGTGCTGCATGAGTCCGTCGTAACTAGGAAGGGAGGGATGCATGGGATCAGCGGGAAGTCACGGCGGCGTCGCTCGCGAAGACGGTGGCGCACACGCGGGTCAGGGCGACCATCGCCGGGTCGGCCGGTTTGGCCACGGCCTTCTTGGGCTTCGCATCGGGAGCCGGGGGCGGAGGAGCCGGGACCTCGGCGGCGACGAGGGCCTTCTGGTCGGCGTAGAGACGCTCAAGCGCGGTCAGCTCCGTGGGACGGGCCTCGCGGGTGCAGACGGTGCGGAAGGCGAGGGCGATCTGGTCGCGCGGGTTCGGCGTCGCGGCGGCGACCTTGGCGGCGAGCTTCTGGGCTGACTCGGCGAAGACCGGGTTGTTCAGCAGCACCAACGCCTGCAGCGGCGTGTTGGTATTGAGTCGGCGCGGCTGGCAGACCTCGCGCGACCCCGCGTCGAAGATCAGCATGCTGTCCGGCGGGGCGGTCCGCTTGCGGTACGTGTAGAGGCTGCGACGGCGGGCGTTCTCCTGGGCGCTATCGCCGCCGACCTTCTCCACCAAGGTGCCCGACGCCAGCAGGGCCTGGTCACGGACCATCTCGGAAGTCAGCCGCAGGATCGGACCGCGGGCGAGCCAGCGATTGGCCGGGTCCTTCTCGCGGGCCGCGGCCGTCGGCGTGGAAGCCTGCCGGAAGGTCGCGCTGAGGACCAGGCGACGCAGCATCGCCTTCGTGTTCCAGCCGCCTTGCACGAAATCCACCGCGAGGGTGTCGAGCAGCTCGGGGTGCGTCGGGTCCTCGCCTTGCAGGCCGAAGTTCTCGGTCGAAGCGACGAGCCCGTTGCCGAAGACCTGCGCCCACAGTCGGTTGACGATCACGCGCGAGGTCAGCGGATGGCGCGGGTCGGTCAACCAGCGGGACAGCCCCAAGCGGTCGCGGCTCAGCTTCGGATCCCAAGGGAAGACGCTCGCCGGCGCGCCGGGCGGGCAAAGCTTATCCTTCTCCGGCTTATCGTAGTCGCCGCGGGTCAGGACGTAGGTCGGCGGGGCGAGCGGGGAATGCTCCATCGCGAAGAAAGCCGGCGCGGTCTCCTGATGCGCGGCCAGTTCCCGGCGGGCTTTCTGCAGGGCGGCCCAGGCGGTGGCGTAGGCCGCGTCCGCGCGCAGACGGGCGTGCTCACGGGCGAGGCCGGCCGGCCACGTCGCGGGCGCGAGCCCGTGCAGGGTCGCGACCTCCGCGCCTGTCAGGGCTTGGCGCCAGACTTGGATCTCGTCCAACGAACCGTTGCGGAAACCCGCGTCGCGCGAACGCGTGGCGATCTCGAGGGCGTTGTCCCGCGGCTTGGCGTGCAGCGTATCGCGGACGACCTTGGTGGGGACTTCGCGACCATCGAGGTACAGACGCAGGCCCGCGGCCCGCGAAGAGCCATCGTAGGTGCCCGTGACGCGGCGCCAGGCGCCGACCGGCAATTCGTCGACCGTCTCGATGGAGGCCGCGCTGTTGGGCCACAGATGGATCATGCTCCAGCGGAGCTTGCCATGGTCGACGAGCAGCTCGATGCCGGTGGCGTCGCCGTCGCCGGTGTAGAAGCCCGTGGAGTGCAGGACCGTCGCGCGGGCGTTCTTCTCGCCCAGGCGGAGGAAGGCCGAGAACGTGAGCGGTTCGAAGCGCCCGATCTGCCGGAAGTCCGGCAGGATGAAGCCGGCATCACCGTCGAACTTGACCGCCTGGCCCTGCACGCCCGGCACCAGCTGGAGATCCTCGGGCGCACCGCGGCGCTCGAACTTGGCGGGCTTGCCGCCGGCGATGGCGTTATCGACCCCGCTCTTCGTGAACGCCTCGAGCGGCAGGTGCACCACCGGCGTCGGCACCGTCACGGTAGCGGCCGTGGCTTCGGTGGGCGGTACGGCCGACAGGGCGCGCTCGGCGGCCGTCACCGCGTCGCGCAGGCGACGCTCCTTGGCGCGCTCCTCGTCGGACTTGAAGAGACGCACGAACGGCGGCGGGACCTCGCCATGGTAGGAAAGGAGGCCGTTCTCGTTCTGGTCGCCGAACATCGCGGCCAGGGAGTAGAAGTCGCGCTGGGAGATCGGGTCGTACTTATGGTCGTGGCAGCGGGCGCACTCGATCGTCAGTCCCATGAAGGCGTAGCCGGCCGTCATGACGCGGTCGTTGATCCCGTCCTGGCGGAACTCCTCGGCGATCGAGCCACCTTCGAACGTCATGCGATGCAGTCGGTTGAAGGCGGTGGCGACCCGTTGATCCTGGGTCGCGTCGGGCAGGAGGTCCCCCGCGAGCTGCTCCGTCAGGAAACGGTCGTAGGGCAGGTTGTCGTTGAACGCGCGCAGGACCCAGTCGCGCCAAGGCCAGGCGAACATCCCTTTGTCGCCCGTGTAGCCCCAGGTATCGGCGTAGCGCGCGAGGTCCATCCAGGCCACGGCCAGGTGTTCGCCGTAACGCGGGGAGGCCAGCAACGCATCGACCTTCTTCTCGAAGGCGTCCGCGGACTGATCGGCCAGGAAAGCGTCGACCTCCGCGGGGGTAGGCGGCAGACCGGTCAGCACCAAGGAGACGCGGCGCAGCCAAGTCGCGCGATCGGCCGGGCCGTTCGGGCGCAGACCCGCGGCTTCGGCCTTGGCGAGGATGAAGCGGTCCAGGGGGTCCTTGGGCCAGTCGGTGGCCTTCACCGCCGGGGCCGGGTGCTGCTTGGGGCTGACGAACGCCCAGTGCGGATCGTACTTAGCGCCCTGCGCGATCCAGCGCGTGAGGATGTCCTTCTCGGCGGCGGAAAGCGGGCGGTGCAGCTCCGGCGGCGGCATGACTTCGTCAGGGTCCGTGGCGTTGAGGCGCGCGATGACGGCGCTGCGCTTAAGGTCGCCCGGCACGATGGCCGTCTCGCCGCTCTTCAGCCGCTTGGTCGCGCCCGCGAATTCATCCAGGCGCAAGCCGGCCTTGCGACCCTTGTTGGCGTCGGGTCCGTGGCAACCAAAGCAGCGGTCGGAGAGGATCGGGCGGACGTCGCGGTTGAAGTCGACGAGGTCGGCCGCGACGGCGACGGCGCAAAGGAGGGGCAGGGCGAGGACGGACCGTCGGCGGCTCATGGGGATGAGACCATACAACCCCGCCCGAGGTTCCTGTCCACGACAACCCTCCGCCGGTCGGCTTACGATGGCTTTTGGGGATTACTTCGCGACCGCCCGGGCCGGGTGCGCAAAGCCCTGCCAGCAATCCTCCAACCGGGCGACATCCGGCTCACCGTCGAAGACCACGAAGCGGAATCGCTGCGTCAGGACCTGATCCGGCTTGATGGTGACGGGCCGTCGTGGACGGGCGTGAAGGCGACGAACGGGTCCTTCGGGTTGAAGCGCGTCCACTGCGGGAAGTTCACGTTGGACGGGTGGGCGAGGATGGCGATACCGCCGCGCCCCTGGGCGGTCGGACCCGCGAAGGCGAACCACCGGGCGCGCTGACCGTCGCCGGCCTTGCGACCGAGCTGGCCCTCCGAGGTCACGAACGTCAGCGGGGCGTCGACGGTCCAGGTGGGCAGGCCGCGAAAACCCAGGCCGCCGTAGATGTGCTTGGTCAGCGTGAGCGGATCCGCGGTCACGTTGCGTTGCGTCGTCTCGAGCTCGAAGACCGTCTCCGGCGTCCCCGGGCCCGGCACGTAGGTCGTCACGCGCCAGCCCTCGGTCAGGACCACGGTCGGCGGCTTCGTCCCGGTGTCGACGCTGCGCAGGGTCGCCGTGAAGCCGGAGTCCACCGGACCGATCCAGCGCGGCCCCAGACCTTCATAATCCACGCGCCCGGTTTCCTGATGCACATTCCAGAAGTCGGGTGACGGCCTTGGAAATCGGTGTGCGACCATGCGGTCCAGATGCCGTGGTGGTGGGCATGGTCGGGGGCGAAACTACCGGAGATCACCTGGCCCGAAGGCGTCAGCACCGGATGGATGAAACCGGCGCGACGGTAGACCGGTTTGATGCCCGGCGGCAGGATCTCGTCGTGCTGGAAGGCGAAGAGCCGCCGCTGCGCACCGTCGGCGAGCGTCGTCATCCACAGCTGATCCTGCATATAGGCGTGCTCCACGTTCACCTCGGCTTGGTAACTCTCGGCCTTGATCAGCGTGACCTCGATCGACTCGCCGGCGGCCTGAGTGGGCAGGAGGAAGTAGGGCTCTTTGGTGCGCTCGTCCCACTGCAGCGGACGGGGCTGGGCGGCACCGCGTACCTTCACGAGGGTAAGTTCCTTGGGGCTTAACCCCAAGCGGCGCGCTTCCTCCACGCTCGCCAAAACGATGCGTTGGTAGCTCCGTTTGGCCGGTAAAGACGGCACCGTTAAGAGGATGGCCTCGTCGATCTTTTCGGAAGTGGCCGGCGCCACCGCGGTTTGCTCACCGCCAGCGGCCAGGAATGAGAGGAGGCACGCGCCGACGAGGTTCATAAGCGTTATTTGACCGCTTCCGACCCGAACGGCACTCCCAAAGACCGCAGGACCTGGTTTCTGCCCCTTTCTTGTATTTAATGACTGTTTTAATCATAACTGTCATAAAGGAGTGATTTCATTCATTTAAACTTGCGAAAGGGGTGGGTTTTGGTCGAATTAGCCTATGACGACCCAACTCTTCGGCACGGACGGTATTCGCGGGAAAGCAAACGAATACCCGATCACCCCTGAAATTGCGCTGCGTACCGGCCAGGCAATCTCGCGGGTTCTGAAATCCAATGGCGCCAACCACAACCGCGTCATCATCGGTAAGGACACACGCATCTCCGGCTACATGCTCGAGACCGCGCTGACCAGCGGACTCGTCGCGAGCGGCATGGACGTCTTCCTCGTCGGCCCGATGCCGACGCCGGGCGTGGCGCACCTGACGAAGTCGATGGGTTGCGGCGCCGGCATCATGCTGACGGCTTCGCACAACCCTTATGAGGATAACGGGCTCAAGATCTTCGGGCCCGACGGCTACAAGCTGTCCGACGAATTGGAGCTGGCCATCGAGCGGGAAATCCTGGGCGAGGGGAAGATTCCCGGGGTGAGCCCGGACAAGATCGGCAAGGCCACCCGCATCGACGACGCCCGGGGCCGCTACATCGAATACGCCAAACAGAGCGTGGGCGCCGGCGATCTGGCGGGGATGAAGATCGTCGTGGATTGCGGTCATGGCGCGGCCTACCTGCTCGCTCCGCTGATTTTCAAGGAACTCGGCGCCAAGGTCGTGAAGCTCGGGGTCGAACCGGATGGCCTGAACATCAACGAGGGTTGCGGTGCCTTGCATCCCGAGCACGCCGGCCGGGTCGTGCGCGAACAGGGCGCCGACCTCGGGATCTCCTTCGATGGCGATGCCGACCGCGTGATCTTCACCGACGAGACCGGAGCGAGCGTCTCCGGCGACCGGATCCTGACCTTGTGCGCGCTGGCCTTGATGGAGGAAGGCAAACTACGCGGCGCGACGATGGCCTGCACGGTGATGAGCAACCTCGGTCTGCACGAGGCCTTGCGCGCGGCCGGGATCGCCGTGCTTACGACCGCGGTGGGCGACCGCCATGTCATCGAGGCGTTGCGCGCCGGCGGCTACTCCTTCGGCGGGGAGAACTCCGGTCACCTGATCTTCGCCGACCACGCCACCACGGGGGACGGCATCCTCAGCGCGCTGCAGGTCCTGCGCATCATGAAGCGACGCGGCCAGCCGCTCTCGGTCCTGGCGCAGGTCATGCGCGAGTACCCTCAGAGCCTCGTGAACCTCAAGGTCCGGGCCAAGCCACCGCTGGAGACCTTGTCCCGCCTGCAGGCGACGTTGCGCGAGGCCGACGCCGCCTTCGGCGACCAGGGACGTCACCTCATCCGCTACTCCGGGACCGAGAACAAGGTCCGGATCCTCGTCGAGCATCGTGAGGCCGACGTCGTCGACGCTTGGTCGGCCCGCCTGCGCGGGGTCATCGAACAGGAACTCGCCTAAGATGACCACCTTCCTGCTGCTCCCGCCGACCCTGCTTCCGGGTCTCGCCCCGCTCACGCTCGCCCACCTCGTGATCGGCAATCGTCCGCTCGCCGATCATCAGCGAGCCACCTTGGCGGCGGCCGACCTCTCCGAGGCGGCCCCCGGACCGGCGTCCTTCGTCGTCGACGGGTTGGCCTGGCTCGACGAAGCGGAGCTGCGCGCGTTCATCCGTTCCGACGACGCTACCCTGACGACCGCGGAGGGCGCGGTGCTGGTCCGACGGGTCGGCGGCGGCGGTCCGGCCCAGGTGGCCGCCACTTCCTTCCGAATCGCCCACTCGTGGGACCTGCTCCGGGCCAACGAACAAACCCTCAAGGCCAAGACGGATTATGTGCTCGGCGCCGAGGTCCACCCGTCTCTTTACGTCGACGGACGTCTGCAGGTCGGCCGGGGCACCCGCATCCTGCCCGGCGTGGTCATCGAAGGGGACGTCATCATCGGCGCGGACTGCAAGATCGGCCCCAACTGCTACCTGCGCGGAGCCACCACCATCGGCGACCGCTGTCACGTCGGCCAGGCGGTCGAGATCAAGAACTCGATCCTCCTGGACGGCACGAACGTCGGCCACCTCTCGTACGTCGGCGACTCCATCCTGGGCCGCAAGGTGAACTTCGGGGCCGGCACCCTCACGTCCAACCTGCGGCACGACGGCCGCAACCACCGGACTCTCGTGGCCGGCGAGCTGGTCGACACCGGCCGCCGGAAGTTCGGCGCCGTCGTCGGCGACGGCGTGCACACCGGCATCCACACCTCGATCTATCCGGGCAGGAAGCTGGCCGCCGGCACGACCACCCGCCCCGGCGACATCGTCCGGACGGACCTCACCGCCTAAGACCATGTGCGGCATCATCGGTTACGTCGGCGGCGCGCCCGCCATCCCCGTCCTCCTCGCCGGCCTCAAGCGCCTGGAATATCGAGGTTATGACTCCGCCGGACTGGCCCTGCAGGCGGGCGACCGGCTCGTCGCGCTGAAGTCGGTCGGCAAGGTAGCCGGCCTCGCCGAGAAGGCCCGGCGCACCTGGACGCCGGAGGAGCAGCAAGGCCCCCGCGTCGGCATCGCCCACACCCGCTGGGCGACCCATGGCGCGCCGACCGAGCCCAACGCCCACCCGCACTTCGCCGCGGGTGGAGGCATCGCGCTCGTGCATAACGGCATCATCGAGAACTACCGGGCCCTCCGCGCGCGTCTCGAGGCCAAGGGTCACGTCTTCGTCTCCGAGACCGACACCGAGGCGCTGGCCCGGTTGATCGGCGAAGCCTATCAAGGCGACCTCCGCGCCGCCGTGCTCGCGGCGTTGCGGCAGGTCGAGGGGGCTTACGGCATCGCCGTGCTGTCCCGCGACGAGCCCGGCGTCATCGTCGCCGCGCGCAAGGGCAGCCCGCTCGTCATCGGCGTCGGGGAAGGGGAGTGCCTCGTCTCCTCCGACCCCGCCGCGATCATCGCCCACACCCGCCGGGTCATCTACCTCGACGACGGGGACGTCGCCCGCGTCACGGCCGACCACGTCGACATCGTCGACCTCGACGCGGCCCGCATCGACCGGTCGGTCGGCGAGCTCGGCTTCGCCGCCGACGCCGTCGAGAAGGGCGGGTACGAGCATTTCATGCTCAAGGAGATCCACGAGCAGCCCGAAGCCCTGCGCAACGCCTTGCGCGGTCGGCTGGATCCACGCCAAGGCACCGCCATCCTCGCCGGCATGGGCACGTCCCCGCGCGACCTGGCGGAGATCCGCCGGATCGTCCTGCTCGGTTGCGGCACGTCGCTCCACGCCGGCCAGGTCGGTGAGCATGCGTTCGGCGAGCTCGCGGGCATCCCCGCCTCGGCGCAGCAGGCGGCCGAGTTCCGCTACCGCAACCCGCTCGTCGACCCCGATGACCTGGTGGTCGCGATTTCCCAGTCCGGCGAGACCGCCGACACCCTCGCCGCCGTCCGCGAAGCCCGTGAGAAAGGCGCCCTCGTCCTCGGTCTGGTCAACGTCGTCGGTTCGACCATCGCCCGTGAAACCGGCCGAGGCGTCTACTTGCATGCGGGGCCGGAGATATCGGTGGCCTCGACCAAGGCCTTCACCTGCCAGGTCGCCGTCCTGCTGCTCATGGCCTTGCGTCTCGGGCGGGGGCGGCGGCTCTCCCGCGAACGCGGCGCAGTCTTGGCCGCCGACCTGGCCCGGCTGCCCGAACTCGTGGGCGCGGTGCTCGCGCGGGAGGCGGAGATCGCCGCGGTCGCGGAACGGTTCGCGGAGCAGGAGCATGCTTTCTACCTCGGCCGCGGACCGATGCAGGCCGTCGCCCTCGAAGGCGCCCTCAAACTCAAGGAAATCTCCTACGTCCACGCCGAAGGTTACCACGCCGCCGAACTGAAGCACGGGCCGATCGCCTTGCTGACGCCGGGGACGCCCGTCGTCGTCCTCGCGAACCGCTCGCCGATCCGCGACAAGGTGCTGGGCAACGCCGAGGAGTGCCGCGCCCGCGGCGCCTGCGTCATCGCCCTGATGACCGAGGGCGACGACGCGGCGGGGGCCGACGCGGTGCTGCGGATTCCGGACTGCGACCCGCTGGTCGCGACGATCCCGGCAGCGGTGGCGCTGCAACTGCTGGCCTACCACGTCGCGCGGCGACGCGGTTGTCCCATCGACCAACCGCGCAACCTGGCGAAGTCGGTGACGGTCGAGTAAGGGGTTGTATTCAGGTAATCAACCTCAGGGGCTGACCCTTGCGGCGGTGTCGTTGTCGGCATCTTCTATTCTCGCTATGACGACCCCAGCGAAACGCACCTGTCCCTGCTGCCGTAAACCGAAGTCACTCGCGAGTTTCCCGTCCCTGCAGCCGGGCGGTCTCTTGCACCCATACTGCCGGCCCTGCCTCACGACCCGGGTGCGCCGGAGCGGCCGCGCCCGCGAACAGGCGGCGACCGCGGCGACCAAGGTCTGCGCGCTCTGCGCCCAACGCCTCCCGCTCGACACCTTCCACTGGATCAAGTCCAGCCGGACCCACCACAGCTACTGCCGGGGATGCCATTCGGTTTACATGGCCGAACGCTACCGGCGCCGGCGTCGGGCGGTGCTGGCCCAAAGGTGACCATCCGGTGTCCCGGTGATCGAAAAGTGTCTCGCTGGTGGCTGGACGGGGACTTGAACCCCGAACCAATTGATTAAGAGTCAACTGCTCTACCATTGAGCTATCCAGCCGACAGCGAGACAGGGATAAGTGCAAGTTGGTCGCTCCTTTTCAAGCGCAAAGAAAGACAAAGATTACCCGCGTGAGGGAGGGAAATGTCGGACGTTCGGGGTGGCCGGACCGGGACTCGAACCCGGAACCAATTGATTAAAAGTCAACTGCTCTACCATTGAGCTATCCGGCCGACCGAACGCTCCAATCCAAGGGCGAGGACGGCCTTGGGTAAAGACTTTTTGTCCTCAGCGATGCCCGCGCTGGCGCAACGCCTCGAAGAGGCAGACGCCGGCCGAGACCGAGACATTGAGGCAGGGCACCTGGCCCAGCATCGGGATCCGCAGCAGGAAATCGCAGGTCTCCGCGGTAAGGTGGCGGATGCCGTCACCCTCCGCGCCCAGCACGATGGCGAGGGGCCCGGTGAGCTTGGCCTGGAAAAGGGACTGGCTGGCCTTGTGGTCGCTGGTGCCGGCGATCCAGACGCCGCCGTCCTTGAGCTTCACGAGGGCGTTGCGAAGGTTGTTGGCCTGCACGATCGGCAGGCTCTCCGCCGCGCCGACCGCGACCTTGCGGACGGTGTCGTTGACCGGCGAGGAATTCTTGCGCGTGGTGATGACGAAGGCGCAGCCGGCGCATTCGGCGCTGCGCAGGCAGGCGCCGAGGTTGTGCGGGTCCTGGACGCCGTCGAGGACGAGGATCAGCGGGTCCTTGTGCTGCGCGAGCAAGCCGGGGATGTCGGCCTCGTCCAGGAGGCGGATGGGCTTGAGAAGGTCCGCATGGCGCGGCGCGCGGTCGTTGCTCCGGGCCATGGCGGGATCAGCGGCGGGCGAGGCGACCGCGGGCGTGCAGCGCCTCGGCGATCTGGATGGCGTTGAGCGCCGCGCCCTTCCAGAGCTGGTCGCCGCTCACCCACAGGGAAAGGCCGTTGTCGAAGAGGGTGTCCTTGCGCAGGCGACCGACGCCGCACTTCTCCTTGCCGGCGTAATCCAAGGGCATCGGGTACTTGCGGTTGGCCGGGTCGTCGCAGAGCTCGGCGCCGGGGAAGGCGTCGATGGCCGCGCGGGCGACGGCCAGGTCGACCGGGCGCGCGAACTCCGCGCTGATCGCGATGGAGTGGGCGCGGAAGACCGGGACGCGGACGCAGGTGGTCGTGACCTTGAGGTCGGGCAGGCCCATGATCTTGCGGCCTTCGTTGAGCATCTTCATCTCCTCCTTGGTGTAGCCGTCCGCGAGGAACGAATCCACCTGCGGGATCAGGTTGAAATTGATGGTGTGCGGGTAGACCTTCGGCGCGAGGGTCTCGCCGCGGGCCCACGCCCGGGCCTGGGCGTCGAGCTCCCTCATGGCCTCGGCTCCGGTGCCGGACACGGCCTGGTAGGTCGAGGCGAAGAAACGCTTGAGACCGAAAGCGCGGTGCAGCGGGTAGAGCCCCATCAGCGCGATGGCGGTCGAGCAGTTCGGGTTGGCGAGGATGCCCTTATGCTGGTCGAGCGCCTCGGGGTTGATCTCCGGGATGACGAGCGGGACATCGGGGTACATCCGGTAGGCCGAGCTGTTGTCGATCACGATGCAACCGCGCTTCACGGCCTCGGGAGCGAGGGCGAGGGAGATCGAGCCACCGGCGCTGAAGATGGCGAAATCCAAGCCTTCAAAGGCCTCGGGCTTGGCTTCCTGGACGGTCCATTCCCGGCCACCGTAGGTGACCTTGGAGCCGGCGGAGCGGGCGGAAGCCAGGGGCCGGAGCTCGGCCACGGGGAAGTTCCGCTTGGCCATCAGCGCGAGGATTTCTTGACCCACGGCGCCAGTCACGCCCACGATGCCGATACGATATGCCATGTGATGATAGAGCTTTGGTGTTGCGACAGGAACTGAGCGATAGCCTGAAGGCCCGCGGGCTCCCGACTGCGGAACATTGCATCGTTGTGTCGATTGACCAGCAAAAACTATGGTTTTTTGGCGGGGAAACCGCGCGGGGGTACGTCGTGAGCACGGCGCGGGCCGGCGTCGGCTGCGTGGCGGATTCGTTGCAAACCCCGCCGGGTCTGCACCGGGTCGCCGAGAAGATCGGCGCGGACGCCCCGCCGGGCATGGTCTTCAAGGCCCGGGTGCCCACCGGCCGGATCTGGACCGAAGGCCCGGCCCCCGAGGACAACCTGATCACCACCCGCATCCTCTGGCTCGAAGGACTCGAGCCCGGAAGGAACGCCGGACGCGACGCGGCTGGCCGGCTGGTCGATACGAAAGCACGCTTCGTCTACATCCACGGCACCAACCAGGCGGAACGTCTCGGCACGCCCAATAGCCATGGCTGCGTGCTGCTGTCCGACCGGGACGTGATCGACCTGTTCGACCGGACGCCCGTCGGCACGCCGGTCTACTTGCGCTGACAATCCGAAGCGGGCTGGGCGCCCGTCGGCGTCTCCGCCTTGCGCGCCCAGGTCGTGAGCATGTCGCGGGCCACCGGACCGGCGGTCTTCCCGCCCCAGGTGCTGGTGTCGAGCTGACCTTCGACCAACACGCAGAAGGCGACGGCGGGGTTGTCGGCCGGGGCATAACCGATGATCCACGCGAGGTGGGCCTTCTCGCCGTTCTTGAAATACTCGGAGGTCCCGGTCTTGGCCGCGTACGGCAGCTCGGGGATGCGCACCGTGCGGGCGGTGCCTTCGGTGACGCAGCGTTCGAGGCCCGAGCGCAGCGCGGTCAGCTGGGCCTCGGTGAGGCCGATCGGCTCCGCGCCCACGTGGCGGCCGTCGCGGCCGGGGTCGTGGATGATCGAGGGCGTCGTGCGCGTCTCGCCGCGCGCGAGCGAGGCGGCGACGCAGGCCATGTGCAGCGGCGTGGTCAGGATGTACCCCTGGCCGATCGACGAGTTGGCGGTGTCACCGTCCGTCCAAGGACCGGCGCCGATCCGCTGCTTGTAAGCGGCATCGGGGACGACCAAGGTCCGGGCCGCCGGGTAGGGCAGTTCGTACGGGCTGCCGTTGACCAGGTCGGAGACGTGCGTCAGCAGCGGCGTGTCGAGGCCGAAGCGACGGGCTTCCGCGGCCAGCCGCGGCTGACCGAGGCGGACCCCGACCATGTAATTCCAGACATTGCAGGACACGGCCAGCATCTTCTCGAGGTTCACCTGCCCGTAGCCGGCGGGGTCGTGCTCGGGGAAGTCGCGCGCCCCGACGCGGAAGCTCGGACCGCACTCGAGGATGTCGTCCCAATCCACGATGCCGTGCCGCATGCCCGCGATCGCGGTGATCACCTTGAAGGTGGAACCCGGGGCGTAGAGGCCTTGGATCGCCCGGTTCATCCAGCCGCCTTTGCCGTCGACCTCATCGAAGTAGACCTGCGTGACGCGGTCGGCGAGGCGGTTGGGGTCGAAGGTCGGCTGACTCGCGAGGGCCAGGATCTCGCCGGTGTTGACGTCGAGCATGACGGCGGCGCCGGGGAGCAGCTCGCCCTTGGAGTCCTTGATCTGCGCCAACGCCCGTTCGGCGGCGCACTGGATGTCGCGATCGAGGGAAAGGTTCACCGCGGACCCCTGCTGGGCCGGGTTGCTGGCCACGAGCTCCTTGTTGTAGCCGGAAGACGTCTTGGTCCACAGCTCCCAGCCGCTCATCCCCTTGAGGACGGCGTCGAAGGTCTGCTCGATGCCGGCCGCGCCCTTCTTGCCGGTGTACTGCAGCTTCTGGAGATTGTCCATCGGGAGGTCCGCGAGCTCGTTCACCTTCTCCGGCAACTCGTCGGTATCCTTGATATAACCCAGGACGTGGGCCGCCAGGCTCCCATGCGGGTAGGAACGCACGATGTCGGACTCCAGCGAGATCGGGCCGTTGACCGGGAACTGGTCGATGAACCGGGCGATGGTGCGCTGACCTTCCTCGGGACGCAGCGCGCGGCCGCTGCCCGGGAACGCCAGGTCGGTCACCAGCACAAAGGGCAGGGCGCGCCGTTCGCGCAGGTGCTTGCGGAGGTCGGCGGGGTTGACGCGCCGCTCGGGTTCGTCCCCGGGCCGGACCGGCCGCGGGCGGGCGCCGCCGCGCTTGTTCGGCTGCGCCTCGTCGATGACGTACCAGACGCGGTCGAGCCAGCCTTGGAGGACGTCCAGGCGCGCCTTGTCCTGTAATTTGTCGAACTCGACCGGGGCGCCGCGGACCCGTTCGGCCTTGATGAGGGCGAGGTACTTGCGGTGGATCTCCGGCTGCAGCGCGAGCAGGTCGGCCTTGATGCTCCAGCGGATCCGGTTCTCGACCAGCACGTAGCCGTTACGGTCGTAGATGAGTCCCCGCGACGGCGGCCGCAGGACCACGCGCCGGCTTTGCGTGTCGTACTGCGCCTTGAGGTCGCCCGTCTGGATGAGCTGCCGGAGCGCCAGTCCCACGATCACGTAGCCGAAGCCGACGGCGAACAGCAGGAAGACCAGGTAGAGCCGGGCCTTGGCGATGGGGGAGGAGGGCAGGGCCTCCGCTTCGGGCGTCTCTCTCATGGCGACTCGAGGGCGGGGGGCAGGCCGGTCCGGTCCATGGCGGCGTCCTGGATGAGCGCGAGCGGGACGAAGACCAGCAGGGCGATCGCGGCGGCGAAGCCGACCTGGAGGAGGAGCTGGAGCGTGAAGTCGCCGAGGTCACCCCGGGCGAAGGCGCCGGCGCGCAGCCCGGCGGCGGTGAACCAAGCCGTGCAGGCGAGGGTGTTGCAGAGGACGGCGCCGCGCAGGACCAGCGGCGTGTTCCGCAAGAGGATGCGGTTGCTCGTGAGGAAGATGCTCAGCCCCGCGAGCAGGAACGGCAACGTACCGAGAGGGATCGGTCGCCGGGCCTCGAACAGGAACCCGACGCAGGCGGCGAAGAGCACCGCCTGCCAGCGCTTCAGGCGGCGGCACGGGGCCACGATCGCGGCCCCGGAGATGAACAGGACGAGGTTGGTGCCCGCCAGCGCGTCCGTGAGGAGGTCGGCGACCCACAGGCCGGGCAACGTGGCCAGCAGGACGATGAACCAGGCCCAGACCATCGTCAGCGCAGCTCGTCCAGGCGTTTCTGCGCCTGATCCTCCAGCAAGATCTCGCCCGGGGTCGGGTACTTCGGGACGAGCACGGTGACCTCCTGCAGCGCGAACAGGTCGCGCGTGGGCGTGAGCGAAGATTCGCGGAAATTACCATCCTGCGTCGTGCGCTGGCCGCCCTCCAGGTGGCCGAGGATCAGGCCGGCCGGATAGACGCCGCCCAGGCCGGTCGTCGTGACCTTGGGCGCGTTGCCGACGGGGTAGAAGTAGTCCTGCGGGATGGCGGTGACCCGGGACCGGCCGCTGGCGAGGCCGCGGCCCGGGGCGCCGGTGACGAGGACGATGCGGTTCTGCTCGTCGCCCTCAAGGAAGCCGGTGCAGCGGAAATTGGGGCTGGTGATGAGGTCGACCTCGCTCGTGGTATGGTGGGCCACGGCGACCTTGCCGATGACGCGGTCGGAGAAGATCACCGGGCAGCCGGCGCGGACGCCGTCGTCGGAGCCCTTGCGGATGACGATGCGCTGCCACCAGGTGGAGGAGTCGCGCACGGCCACCCGGGCGACGACCGTGAGGTGCTCGGGCGGCGGGTTGTAGCGCAGCATTTCGCGCAGGCGCACGTTCTCCTTGCGGATGTCCTCGTAGCGCCGGAGCTGCAGCTCGAGCGCGGCGTTGGCCCGGGCGAGGTCGCGCGAGGCGGCCAGGATCTCTTCCTTGTCCCGCGACTTCAGTTCCCAGAAGCGGGCGAGGTCGCGGGCCTTGCCGGCGAGGTGCAAGGCCGGAGCCTGGAACTCGGCGAAAGCCTCCTGGGCGAAACGGTGGACGGCGGCCGGCAGGACGACCCAGACGACCGCGCACAGGGCGAGGACGACGTAGGATGCGGTGGCGCCTTGCCGGTGCTTGTCCATGGCGGGTCAGCCCGCTCGGCTTATTCCCGGCCGCTCCAGCGGGACGAGTTGGCGAGGATCTTGCCGGTGCCGTTGACGACGGCGCAAAGAGGGTCCTCGGCGACGAAGACGGGGAGGCCGGTCGCCTCGGAGATGGCACGGTCGATCTTGCGGATGAGGGCGCCGCCGCCGGCGAGCACGATGCCGCGGTCGACGAGGTCGGCGGAAAGCTCGGGCGGGATGCGCTCCAGCGAGCCCTTCACGGCCTCGATGATCTGGTTGATGTTGTCCGCCATGGCCTCGCGGACCTCCTGGGAGGTCAGGTGCAGCTGGCGGGGCAGGCCGGTGACGTTGTCGCGGCCGCGGACCTCGTAGGTCATCTCCTGCTCAAGCGCGTAGGCCGAGCCGATCTTGATCTTGATCTCCTCGGCCGTGCGCTCGCCGATGATCAGGTTGTAGGAGTTGCGGATGTACTTGATGATCGAGGAGTCGAACTCGTCGCCGCCGACGCGGATGGAGCGGGCGTGGACGATGCCGCCGAGGGAAAGGACGGCGACCTCGGTGGTGCCGCCGCCGATGTCGACGATCATGGAGCCGGTGGGCTCCTCGACGGGCAGGCCGACGCCGATGGCGGAGGCGACCGGCTCGGGGATGGTGATCACGTCGTCGGCCCCGGCGCGGTAGGCGGAGTCCATCACGGCGCGACGCTCGACGGCGGTGATGCCATAAGGCACGGCCACGACGACGGTGAGGTTGGTGAAGAGGGACTTGCGGGCGACCTTGCCGATGAAGTAGCGGAGCATGTGCTCGCTGATCTCGAAGTCGGCGATGACGCCGTCTTTCATCGGGCGGAGGGCCTGGATGTCACCCGGGGTGCGACCGAGCATCATGCGCGCCTCGTTACCGACGGCGATCGGCTTGCGGGTGCTGGTGCGGATGGCCACCACGCTCGGCTCGCGCAGGACGACGCCCCGGTCCTTGAGGAACACGAGGGTGTTGGCGGTGCCAAGGTCGATGCCGATGGCTTGGGTGAATAGCCCGGGGAAGCGCTTGAACATCAGGGTCGTGGTTTCCTTGATGAACGCCCAAAGGGCGGGGGAGTCAAAAGCAAAGTGCGACCCCGCCGGACCGCCAAACCGGCCTAAGCGACAATCTGACAGCGAGATAAGGCGGGCGGGTCAGACCGTGCTCCCCTCGCCCCCGGTCGGGGGCCGTCGGCGTTGCCTCAGGTACAGGAGGCAGACGGCGAAGAGGGCAACACCCCCGACGAGAAGCAGCACCTCCAAGAGTTCCCCGACCGGATTGGCCTGAACAAACAATTGGGTAAGCTGGACCAGAATGCGTGCGTCGATGAAGTCGTAGGCGGCAGGCTTCCCGGATTCGTCAAAGTGGATGAGATTCAGGCGGAAAATCTTCCCGCGACAGAGGGCGACGGCGAAGAGCACGTCGTCTTCATCGCGTTGGCCGCCGTAGACGACGTAACGCTCGTCCAGGGAGAGCACCCGCAACCCCTCCACGTCACGCGGGAATAATTGCCGGAAACTGCGGGTGTCGTGGTATGTCTTGAGGCCTTCGACTCCGAAAGGTCGGGCGGTGATCATCAGGACTTCCCGCCTGCTTCCGGCAAACTTGAGGTAGACGTCGGGCGCCTGGAAGTCGGCATCGGCGATGCGCCTACTGACCTCGAAGTCCAGCCGCCAAGGGTCGTTCGCCGGCAAAGGTCGGGCTTCGAAGGACTCCGGGACGACCAGGGTCTCGCCGGCGACCTTGAATTCGAAGGGGGCGGCGGCGCCCACACAGGTCGTCAGAAGCAGGAGCCCATGCCGCAGGGAGGTAAGCACGGGCGAAGTTGTCACCGCCGGCTAAGCCCAGCAATAGCAAACCCGCCCGCGGGGAACCACGCCGCCGCGCCCCTGTCCAAACCTTCACCCCATGAGCACCCCCCTCGATCGGCGCGGCTTTCTCCGTCACACCGGCCTCGCCGCCGCCGGTTTCGCGCTGGCCCGCCCCTGGCTCAACGCGGCGACCCCCGCCGTCTCGCCGAACGCGAAGCTGAACGTCGCCGCCATCGGCTTCGGCGGCGTCGGCGGCAGCAACGTACGCAACAGCGCCGACGAGAACATCGTGGCCCTCTGCGACCTCGACCTCCGGCGCTGCGCCGGGACGATCAAGCAGTTCCCGAAGGCCGACACGTTCACCGACTTCCGCGTCATGCTCGACAAGCGCAAGGACATCGACGCCGTCATCATCGCCACGCCGGACCACTCCCACGCCTACATCGCGATGGAGTGCATGCGCCGCGGCAAGCACGTCTACGTCCAGAAGCCGATCGCGCACAATGTCTTCGAGGCCCGTACCCTGACCGAGGCCGCGCGGACGCACAAGGTCGTGACCCAGATGGGCAACCAAGGCCACTCCGGCGAGGGTATCCGCCAGATCTGCGAGTGGCTCGAGGCCGGGCTCATCGGCCAGGTGCGCGAGGCGCACGCGTGGACGAACCGTCCGATCTGGCCGCAGAGCTCGGACACCCCGCGTCCGACCGGCCAGGCCACGCCGCCCGAGGGCATGGACTGGGACCTTTGGTGCGGACCCGCCCCGTTGCGTCCGTATCACCCGACCTACCACCCGGGCAAGTGGCGCGCGTGGTGCGATTTCGGCACAGGTTCGCTGGGCGACATGGGTTGCCACATCATCGATCCGCTTTTCCTGGCCCTCAAGCTGCGTTACCCCGAGAGCGTCGAGGGGAATGTCTCCACCGGTTTCGCGGATTTCGGCCACAAGAGCCCGGTGCTCAACGAGTGCTTCCCGCGTTCCTCGATCGTGCGCTACCGTTTCCCCGCCCGCGGCGACCTGCCGCCGGTCCAGCTTACCTGGTGGGATGGCGGCCTGATGCCCGCCCGTCCGGTCGAACTCGAGGACGACATGCCCTTCGGCGATGGCGACGGCGGCTGCCTGCTGATCGGTGACAAGGGCAAGATCGTCTGCGGTTGCTATGGGTCGAAGCCGCGCCTGCTCGATCGCGACCAGCGCGAGGCGGCCAAGAAGATCGCGAAGACGATCCCGCGCATCCCCGGCAACAACTCCGGACACGAGAAGGACTGGCTGCGCGCCTGCAAAGGCGGCGTGCCGGCCTCCTCGAACTTCGACTATTCCGGCCCGCTCTCCGAGATGGTGCTCATGGGCAACCTCGCGATCCGCTTCCCCGACCGCAAACTGCTCTGGGACGGGGAGAAGATGCAGGTGACCAACGACGCCAAGGCCAACGCCTTCGTGCGGCGCGTCTACCGGCAGGGCTTCGAGCTCGGCACCTGAGCCGCTCAGCGCAGCGTCCGGACCGCCAGCGCCGCCAGGATCGTACCGCCGAGGGCGATGCGGTACCAGGCGAAGACGCCGAGGCCCCGCCGCGAGACGTAGCCGACGAGCCACTTGACGGACACGAAAGCCGTGACGGCTGCGATGAGGAGACCCAGGCCGGCCGGACCGGCCGGGTAGACCTGCGTCAGCGCGGGTCCGAGGGACCACATCTTATAGACGGAGGCGGCGGAGAGCGTCAGCAGGCCGACCAGGAAGGAGAACTCCGTGGCCGCGGCGTGCGAGAGGCCGGCCAGCCGTCCGCCCAGGATCGTCGCGAGCGAACGGCTCGTACCCGGGATCAGCGCAAAGCACTGGCACAGCCCGACCGTGAGCGCCGAGCGCCAGCCGAGCGCGGCGACCTCATCGCCTTCGGCGGGTCGGGCCGGCAGGAACTTCTCGGCGATCAGGATGGCGATCCCGCCGACGACCAAGGCGGCGGCGACGACCCCCACCGAGAAAAGGGTCGAGGCGATCGCGTCCTTGAACAGGAAGCCCAGCGCGGCGGCGGGGAGGAAGGCGACAACGATGGCGAAAGCCAGTTGCAACGAGGCTCGTTCGCCGCGAACGACGCCGACCAGGAGACCGCGCAACCGACCGAAGAAGGCCACGAGGACCGCGAGGATCGCACCGAGCTGGATGATGACGATGTAGTCGTCAGCCACCCGGGCGAGCGAGACCGCCCGGCCCTTGCGGTCGACGACCCCTTGGACGATCACGTTCGGGTCTTTGTTCACGTTACAAATCAAGCCATCGCTGATGATCATGTGACCCGTGGAGCTGACCGGCAGGTATTCGGTCACGCCCTCCACGACCCCGGTCACGACCGCCCGACCGTAGGTGAAGTCGGCCCGGACCTCCGCCGGGGTGCGCTCCTCGCCGGCGGCGAAGACGGAAAGGGAGGCGAGCAACGAGAGGACCAAGGCCGGGCGAAGCATGGATGAGCCCTAAGGTTCCGCCCGCATCGGGGCAAGGAAACCCGCAAAAGCCCTTGTCGCTTGCCCTTGCGGAAGGTTCCCGCTTTATGCAGGGCTCAATACCATGTCGGCCTCCAGCCTCATCCCGACCACCGAGCCGCGCTTCCAGGTTCCCGACTCCCGGGGCCGCTTCGGCCGTTTCGGCGGTCTCTACGTCCCGGAGACGCTGATGACCCCGTTGCTGGACCTGACCAAGGCCTACGACGAGGCCCGCCGCGACCCGGCGTTCCAGCAGGAGTACGCCGACATGCTGCGCGACTATGCCGGCCGTCCGACCGGCCTCTATTTCGCCGAGTCTTTGACCAAGCATTGCGGTGGCGCCCGCATCTACCTCAAGCGCGAGGACATGCTCCACACCGGGGCCCACAAGATCAACAACGTCATCGGCCAGGCGCTCCTCGCCCGCCGCATGGGCAAGAAGCGCATCATCGCCGAGACCGGCGCCGGCCAGCACGGCACCGCCACGGCCGCGGTCTGTGCGCGCTTCGGACTCAAGTGCGTCATCTACATGGGCGCGACCGACATGGAGCGCCAGGCCCTGAACGTCTACCGGATGCGCCTGATGGGGGCCGAGGTCCGCGGCGTCGAGGCCGGCCAGCGCACGCTGAAGGAGGCCGTCAACGAGGCGATGCGCGATTGGGTCACCAACGTCCGCGAAACCCACTACATCCTAGGCACGGCCTACGGTTCTCACCCTTACCCGATGATGGTCCGGGATTTCCACCGCATCATCTCCCTCGAGTCCAGGCAGCAGATGCTCCGCGCCGAAGGTCGGCTCCCCGACGACGTCGTCGCCTGCGTCGGCGGCGGCTCCAACGCGATCGGCGCCTTCTTCGAGTACCTCGACGAACCTGGCGTGCGCCTGACCGGCGTCGAGGCCGGCGGCCGCGGCATCAAGCGCGGCGAACACGCCGCCCGTTTCGCCGGCGGTCGCCTGGGCGTCCTCCAAGGCTGCATGACGAACATCCTGATGGACGGCGAAGGCCAGATCGAGGGCACGCATTCCGTCTCCGCCGGTCTCGACTACGCCGCCGTCGGTCCGGAGCACGCCTACTACCGCGAACGCGGTCGCATCGGTTTCGCCTACGCGACCGACGAGGAATGCCTCGAGGCTTTCCAGCTGCTGTCGCGGACGGAGGGCATCATCCCTGCGCTCGAATCGAGCCACGCGGTGGCGCACGGTTGCAAGATGGCCGCCCAAGGCAAACCGGACGAGATCGTCCTCATCAACCTGTCCGGCCGCGGCGACAAGGACGTCTGGAGCGCCGCCCGCGCCCTCGGCACCGAGATCAAGCTCTGAACATGGCCGCGCATTCGATGACCGGGTTCGGCCGCGCGGAGATCGACCTCCCCGGAGCCCGTCTCGCCGTCGAGCTCGCGACCGTGAACCAGAAGAACCTGCAGGTCTCGGTGCACGGCCCCGACGCCTGGCCCACGCTGGAGTCCGCCGCCACCGGCTGGATCCGCGCGCGGTTGCAGCGCGGGAAGGTCACGGCCCGCGTCACGCAAGCCGCTGCCGGCGGGCCCGGCGCCACGTGGGACCTCGAGGCCACCCGCCTCCAACTCGTGGAACTCGAGCGGCTGGCCCAGGCCCTCGGCACCCCGTGGACGCCGCCTTCGTTGGAGCTGCTGCTCAAGCTCGCCGAATCTCGCCGGGGACAGGCCGCCGCGTTGCCGGAACTGGCGACGGTGGAGACCATCGTGCAGGCCGCGTTCGCGCGCGCGCTCGACCAACTCGTCGCGATGCGCGCCCGGGAGGGCGCCGCCTTGGCCGCCGACCTGCGCGCCCGCCTCGGCTTGCTCGCGGGGTTCGTCCGGACCATGGAAGCCTCGGAGCAGGGCGCCGTCGCGCGTCACCGTGAGGCCTTGCTCCGCCGGCTCAAGGAGGCCGGCCTCGACTTGGATGTGTCCGACGATCGCGTCCTCAAGGAACTGGCTTTCTTCGCCGAACGCTGCGACATCACCGAGGAGGTCGTCCGCCTGCGGAGCCATCTGGCCCAGTTCGAGGCCGAACTGGGGCAGGCCAACGGCGGGCGAAAACTCGATTTCCTGGTCCAGGAGCTCCTCCGGGAGGTCAACACGATCGGGAGCAAAGCGGCCGAAATCCCCACGACCCGGGCGGTTTTGGAGGCCAAAACCGAGATCGAGCGCATCCGGGAGCAGGTCCAGAACCTGGAGTGAGGTTTTTTCGGGTGCGGTATTGCCTCGGGGGCTTTCCCATGCCTTTGTCTATCAACACTTACGAAACGGCCATGTCCAATAACCTCACCAAGCGGGATATCGTCATCAAGATCTTCACGGAGAAGGGCTACCCGCAGAAGCACATCCGCGACAGCGTCCAGATGACGCTCGACGCGATCAGCGAGGCCTTGCTTTCCGGCCGTGACGTGGAGCTCCGCAACTTCGGCGTGTTCCAGGTGCAGGTCCGCAAGAGCCGCGTCGGCCGTAACCCGAACCGCCCTGAGACCGATGTCATCATCCCGAAGCGCGCGGTCATCAAGTTCAAGGCTGGCAAGGAACTGAAGGCGAAGCTGAAATCCTACGACGTCGAGAAGCCCTCGCAGGATAAGCCGCAGGCCTAATCGCGATGTCCGACATTCGAACGCTCCCCGGCTTCCGGGAGTTCTATCCCGAGGACCAGGCGCTGGTCGGTCATACCTTCGATATCTGGCGCCGGGCCTGCCGGCGCTACGGTTTCCGCGAATGGAACTCGCCCGTGCTCGAGCCGCTCGAGCTCTTCACCGAGAAATCCGGCGAGGAGATCGTCCGCCAGCTCTTCAACTTCGAGGACAAGGGCGGCCGCAAGGTCACGCTGCGCCCCGAGCTCACGCCCGCGCTGGCCCGCATGGTCGGCGCCAAGGCCAACGGCATGCCGAAGCCGATCCGCTGGTTCGCCATCGGCGAAAGTTACCGCTACGAGAAGCCTCAGAAGGGCCGGCTCCGCGCCTTCTACCAGCTGAACGCCGACCTCCTCGGCGAGGCCGGTCCCGCGGCCGACGCCGAGATCATCGCGCTCTGCGCCGACTGCCTCCTGGGCTTCGGCCTCACGCAGGCCGATTTCCGCATCCGCGTCTCCGACCGCACGCTCTGGTTCCGCTACCTCGCCAGCCTCGGCATCCCCGAGGCGCAGGCGACCGCCGTGCTCGGCGTCGTCGACAAACTGGAACGCGGCGCACCCAAGGACCTGCTCGAGGCGATGACCGCCGCGCTGGCCGGCACCGCGGTCGATCCCGCGCAGGCGCTCGTCGCCGCGCGCGCCTTCGCCAACACCAAGTCCCTGGCCGACCTCGAGCGCCTCGCGGCCGGCGACGCCGCGATGACCGCGCGCCTCGGCGAATGGAAGCACCTGCTGGCCACGCTGACGGCCCTCGGCTTCGCCGAATGCGTCTCGATCGACCTGACCATCGTGCGCGGCCTGGCCTATTACACCGGCTTCGTCTTCGAGGCCTTCGAGACCGGCGGCGAGGCCCGCGCGCTCGCGGGCGGCGGTCGCTACGACGCCCTCGTGAAGAAACTGGGCGGACCCGACCTGCCCGCCGTCGGCTTCGGCATGGGCGACGTGACCTTGCGCGACCTGCTCGAGCTCAAGAAGCTCCTGCCGGTCTACGCCGACGGCCCGGATTTCTACGCGATGATCCTCGGTGACGATGCCCGCGCGGCCGCCCTCGAGGACGTCGCGTCGCTCCGCCGCGCCGGCTTCCGCGTCGAGTACAACCTCCGCGACGGCAAGTTCGGCAAGCTCGCGCAACAGGCCGAGACCGCGGGGGCGAAGTACGCGCTGGTCTACGGTGGCGGCGAGATCGCCAAAGGCGTGACGAAGGTGCGCAGCCTGACCGACCGCAGCGAGGCCGAGGTGCCGCGCACGGATCTGTTGCCCGCGCTCCGCGCCGTGCTGGAGGAAGGCATGCGCGCGATCCTACCCTGAGCCGATGACCGAGCAGGCGCGCCAGTACCGGGACATGGCCAAGACCGCGTCCTGGACCATGGTCTCGCGCGTGCTCGGGTTGGTCCGCGACCAGCTGACCGCCGGGGTCTTCGGCGCCTCCGCGGTCGGGGCGGCTTTCCTGTTCGCCTTCCAGATCCCGAACTTGTTCCGGCGGCTGCTCGGCGAGGGCGCGCTCACGGCGGCCATCGTGCCGGTGCTGGCCGACAAGACGGCCCGCGACGGCCAGGCGGCGGCCTTCGGTTTCCTGAACTACGCGTTGCGGCGGATCCTGCCGGGGATGATCGGCCTGACCTTGCTGGGCATCGGCGGTGCCTTGCTCTGGGCTTTCCTGCGCCCGGCCGACGCCAACGTCGCCCTCCTGACGGCCGCCTGCATGCCTTACATGCCGCTGATCTGCGTGGCCGCGCTCTTCACCTCCGCCGTCAACCTGACCGGCCGCTTCGGCCTGGCGGAGATCGCCTCCGGCCTGCTCAACCTCTGCATGATCGTCGGGCTCGGGCTCTTCGGGCTGCTGGCCGACACCGAGATGGGCAAGGCGGGTTGGCTCTGCGCGGGCGCCCTCGCCGGCGGGACCTTGCAGCTCCTGATCCCGCTCCAAGGCCTGCGGCAGGCCGGTTGGCGACCCGGTCCGGTGCACGTGGACGTCGAGGCCTGGCGCACGCTCAGCATCGCCTTCCTCCCGGCCGCCCTCGGGGCCGGTATCCAGCAGATCAACTTCCTGATCTCCCGGGGGCTCGCCTACAACGTCAGCGACGCGGGCCTGACCTATTACTACCTCGCCAACCGCATCGTCGAACTGCCCATCGGCCTGTTCAGCGCCTCGATCGCCGTGGTCATGTTCCCGGCGCTGGCGATGGCCTTCGCGCAGGGCGACCGCCCCGCGCTGGCGCGCAACTACGCCCGCGGCCTGCGGCTCATCCTCGCCGTGAACGTGGGCGCGGCCTTCGGCCTCGCCGTCCTCGCCGGCCCGATCGTCCAGCTCCTGTTCGAGTTCGGCAAGTTCACCCCTGAGCATTGCGCGGCCACCGGCCGCTTGCTCGTCCTGTTCGCGTTCGCCATGCCGTTCTACGCGATGATCTCGCTCGCCACGCGCGCGCTCAACGTAGCCGGGCAGACCCGCGTGACGCTCGTCGCTGCCTTGCATGCCCTCGGCGTGAACCTCGCGGGCTCCGTCGCCGCGGTCATGCTCGGGTATGGCGTCGAGGGTCTGGCGATCGCCAACGCCGTCGCGACCGTCTGGCAATACCTCGTGCTGCGGCACTACCTCAAGCGCCTCGCCCCGGAGTTCCTCACCGAGCCGATGGTCAAGCCGGCGCTTCAGGTGCTCATCGGCTCCTTCTTGCTCGGCATCATCGCCTACCAGACCACGGCCTGGCTCCGTCTCCTCGGCCACGGACACCTGCCGGAGAAGCTCAACCTCGGGTTGGCGATGTTCGTCGGCGGGGGCGTGGCCATGATCGCCTACGCCGTCTACCTCGACTTCCTGCGCTACCCCGAGCGTGACCTTCTTCGCGGGTTCGCGAACAAGCTGCTCCGTCGGACCGGTTACCAGCTCAAGGTTTGACCTTGGCGCCCTTGGCCGGGCGCGTCTTCGCCGGGGCCGCCAGGGCAGGGGAGGGTAAGGTCGGACCGACCCGGTAACGCTTCACCAGGGCGCGCAGGATGGCGACGGTCTCGGCGTCCGCGAGGCCGTCGACCTTCTTGCCGCGGAAGTGGCGTTGGAAAGCCTCAAGCGCCAGCTTCAGTCCGGCATCCGTAGGCTCCACGGCGTAACCATAGGTCAGGAGCAGCCGCCGCACCTCGGCCGCATCGACCTTGGTCGAAGTTTTCAGGAATGCGTCGACGTCCGCCTGGAGCGGCCAGGCCCCGATCCCGCGGGCGGCGAAATCCGCCCAGGGGAAATGCAGGCCCGGATCGATCTTGCGACCGATGGCGATGTCGGAATGAGCCAGCACCTCGGTCGGCAGGATGGACGGGTGGCGCCGGAGGATATCGGCGCAGAGCTTCGCGACCAACTCCTGCTGCGCGGCCGGGTAAGGGTGGATGTTGCCATCGAGGTTGATGATCTCGATGCCGATCGAAGGCTGGTTGAGTCCGTCGAACTGACGCCAGCCGCTCTTGCCGGCATGGTAGGCCACCTTGGACTCGGGCACCATGGCGATGATGCGCGGAGGATTCTCATCGGTGACCAGGTAATGGATCCCGACGCGGTGGCTCGACTTGCGCCCCTGGAGCACGTCGTAGGAGCCGGCCAGGTTGCCGCCCGTGTGATGGAGGATCAAAGCTTGCACGGGCACCTTGCGGGCTTCCGAGCCCAGGGAGTCGGCGCCTTGCTCGATCCTCAATCCCGCCGGGGCATGCTCCACGACGGGAAGTTTGGAAGGAACGCCCGAAGGGGCCGAAGCGCAGCCCGAAATAAGCACCGCCATGAGGACCAAAAGCAGGGAATTCTGCGCGAGGGTTCGTTTGGTCTGGGTCATGACGATGCAGGGCATCGTCTAAAACGGCCTCCCAAAGACCCCAAGTTAATACGATTAACAGCTATCTAATCCCTGTAATAATTGTATTAAGTATAATTAGACATAATGTATATTGTGCGAAATACACCGAAGCGCATAAACCTTAAACTATCGGTTTACGCTCGCATGACCGCATACGGGCATTTAAAAGCCGTGTTTATGAAAGTCGCTCGCCATATCATCGAGGCTCGCCGTGAAGCCATCGCCAAACTCCTCAGCAAAGTCGGCTACGTTCCCGTCCTGGAGATCTGCAAACAATTCAACGTCTCGGAGGCCACCGCCCGGCGCGACCTGACCGAGTTGGAAAGCCAGCGGCGCATCACCCGGACGCACGGTGGCGCGCTGTCCGACTTCAACCGCAACTTCCCGCCGCTCGACGACCGCAAGGTCGAGGACGCGGAGGCCAAGCGTAAGATCGGCAACCTGGCCGCTTCGCGCGTCAAGCCCGGCATGACCGTCTACCTGGACTCGGGTTCGACCATCTTCTTCGCCGCCGAAGCCATCGCCTCCGCCGGGGTCGCCGACCTGCAGATCGTCACGACCTGCCTGCCAACCGCGCAGCTCATCTCCTGCCTGCCCGGCGTCGAGGTCTACATCCCGGGTGGTCTTTTCCTCACGCGGCACGCCATGGTCGCCGGCGACCGCACCCTCGAGGAAGTCGCCCGCTGGAATTTCGACGTGGCCCTGCTCGGCGCCGAAGGCATCGACGAGAACGGTCTCTGGAATTCGCAGCGCGACATCTCGCACCAGCAGCGCGAGGTCATCCGTCGCAGCGACGAGGTCCTGATCTGCATGAACAAGGTCAAGCTCGGTCGCGGCGGTCCCTGCGCCGTGACCCGCGACGTCAGCGCCCTGTTCCTCGTGACGGACGCCGCGGCCGCGGACGTCGCCAAGGCCAAGGTGAAGATGGCCGCCGACCACGTCCTGACGGCCTGAACCGGACCCCGGAGCTGTTCCGAGTCCATGCCCACCGACGCCGTCCAGTCGTTGCTCGACCTCTCCCACGCCCTGGGTGGGGAACGTCTGCGTCTGGCGATTCTCGGCGAAGGTAACACCTCGCTGCGGCTCGACGCCGACACGTTCGTCGTCAAGGCCTCCGGCTCGAGCTTGGCCACGCTCCGCCCGACGGAACTGACGACCTGTCGCTTCGACCGCCTGCTCCCGTTGCTCGAGGCCCGGGGCGCGACCGATGCGGATGTCGACGCGACCTTGCTCGCCGCCCGCGTCAACGAGGCTGAACGCAAGCCCTCGATCGAGGCCCTCTTCCACGCCTACCTGCTCACCCTGCCCGGCGTCGCGTGCGTCGGCCATGTCCACGCGATCGCGGTGAACCAGATCCTCTGCTCGCCGCGGGCGCGGGAGTTCGCCGAGCGGCGCGCCTGCCCCGACGAGATCGTCATGTGCGGCGTGGAGTCGGTGTTCGTGCCTTACGCCGAACCGGGCCTCGAACTTTCCCAGGCCATCCGCCGCGAGGTCGTCGCCTTCGTCCGCCGGACGGGTCGGGACCCGAAGGTCATCCTCCTGCAGAACCACGGCATCATCGCCGTCGGCCCTTCGCCCAAGGCCGTGCTCGGCTCCCTGCTCATGGCCGAGAAAGCCGCGGAGATCTTCGTCGGCGCGGCCGCCCTCGGCGGGCCCGTCTTCCTCACCGCCGCCCAGTGCGAGCGTATCGCCGGACGGCCCGACGAGCATTACCGCCAGAAGGTGCTCGGCCTCTGAACCGCCGCCCCGCCCTTTTCTCGACCATGTCCAACTACCTCGCCATCGACCTCGGCGCCGAATCCGGCCGCGTCATCCTCGGCCGGCTCAAAGCCGGCAAGTTCACCATGAAGGAGGTGCATCGCTTCTCGAACGGCGCGATCACCGCGAACGGCACCCTGCGCTGGGACATCATCCGCATCTTCCGCGAGATCCGCATCGGCCTCGCCAAGGGCGCCAAGCTCGGTCCGATCAAGTCGGTCGCCTGCGATTCCTGGGGCGTCGACTACGTGCTCCTCAAGGGCGACGGTCCGCTGCTTTCCCTGCCGTTCACCTACCGCGACGAGCGCAGCTTCAAGGCCTACGAGCTGGCCATGCGTCGGTTCTCGCAGAAGGAGATCTTCGAAGGCACCGGCATCGCCTCGATCTCGATCAACACGCTCTACCAGCTCTTCGACGATGCGGAGAACCGCCCCGAGATGCTCAAGTTCGCCGACAAGTTCCTGCTCATCGGCGACTACATCACCTGGCTCCTCACCGGCAAGGCCCGCGCCGAGGAGACCCTGATCTCCGGCAGCCAGTGCTGGGATACGCGCAAGCGCGATTGGGCCTGGCCCGTGCTGAAGAAGCTCGGGATCCCGAAGCACCTCTTCCCCAAGCCCGTCGCCCCCGGCGTGAAGCTCGGCAAGATGCTGCCGTACCTCGCCAAGGAGACCGGCCTCGGCCGGGCCGAGGTCGTCACGACCTGCGCTCACGACACCGCCGCGGCCGTCGCCGCGGTCCCCGCCACCCCGGGCGAGGACTGGGCCTACCTGTCTTCCGGCACCTGGTCCCTCCTCGGCGTCGAGCTGCCCAAGCCGCTCGTCAACGAGACCGTCCGCAAAGCCAAGTACACGAACGAGGTCGGCTTCGGCGGCACGTCCCGCTTCCTCAAGAACCTCGTCGGCCTCTGGGTCCTCCAGGAATGCCGGCGCGAGTGGATGGAGAAAGGCGAGGTCTCCGACTACGGCGAGATCGTGCAGCTCGCGCTCAAGGCCCCGTCGCTCCGTTCGTTCATCCGTCCCGATGACGTCCGCTTCGCCAAGCGCGGCGACATGGTGGCCAAGGTCCAGGCTTTCTGCCGCGAGACCAAGCAGCCCGTTCCGAAGACCCACGGCGAGATCGCCCGCTGCGTGCTCGAATCTTTGGCCCTCCTTTATCGCGTCGAGATGGACGGCATGGAGAAGCTCACCGGTCGCAAACTGAAGCGTCTGCACATCGTCGGCGGGGGTTGCCGCAACGCCTTGCTCAACCAAGCGACGGCCGACGCCACCGGCCGGACGGTCATCGCCGGACCCGTCGAAGCCACTGCTGCCGGCAACATCTTGGTCCAAGCCATCGCCATGAAGGAACTGAAAAACCTCGATGCCTTGCGCACGGTCGTCCGAAACTCTTTTGAGGTAGTGACTTACAAACCCAACACCTCCCCCGCCTGGGCGGCCGCCCAAGCCAAGTTTAATGGTTTAAAGAAGTCGTAAAACCCTCTAACCCTCCCCTCCCCCTTTCCAACGAAACGCACCATGTCCTCCTATAAGTACGTCTCCCACCTCTGGAACGATGCCGAAGCGGCGAAGCTCGATCCGGTCGGCCGTCTGGTCTACCGCTCGAACAAACTCGGCGCCGACCAGCGCATCACCAACACCGGCGGCGGTAACACCTCGTCCAAGATCGTCGAGAAGGACCCGCTGACCGGCCAGGACACCGTCGTCCTCTGGGTCAAGGGTTCCGGCGGCGACCTCCGGACCAGCAACCGCGAGAACTTCTCGTCCCTCTACCAGGACAAGCTCATCGGCCTCCAGCGCTCGTACGCCGCGCGCGCCGACAAGGGCCTGAAGTCCCCGGCCGAGGACGACATGGTCGGCATGTATAACCACGCCACCTTCAACCTCAACCCGCGCGCCTCGTCGATCGACACCCCGCTGCACAGCTTCCTGCCGGGCAAGCACGTCGACCACATGCACCCGAACGCGATCATCTCGATCGCCGCTTCCAAGAATTGCCAGGCGCTCACCCAGTCGATCTTCGGCGGGAAGATGGCCTACGTGCCGTGGATGCGCCCGGGCTTCGAGCTCGGCCTCGCGATGCAGGAGATCTCGCGCCAGCAGCCGGCCATCAAGGCCATCATGATGGGCCAGCACGGCTTCATCTCCTGGGCTGACGACGACAAGGCCTGCTACGAGCTGACCCTCGCGATGATCGAGCAGGCCGGCGCCTACATCGAAGGCAAGTACCAGGCCAAGGGCGGCGACGCCGCGGCCTTCGGCGGCGCGCTCTACCAGACCCTCGACACCGCGAAGCGCCACGCGACCTTCGCCGCCATCCTGCCCTGGCTCCGCGGCCAGGTCTCCAAGGAGAAGCGTTTCATCGGCACGATCCAGGACGACGAGAAGATCCTCCGCTTCGTGAACTCGAAGGACGCCCCGCGCCTCGCCGAGCTCGGCACCTCCTGCCCGGACCACTTCCTCCGCACGAAGATCAAGCCGCTCTACGTGAATTGGAACCCGCAGTCCGAGGACGCGGCCGCGCTGAAGACCAAGCTGTCCGCCGCCCTCGAGCAGTACCGCAAGGACTACGCCGCCTACTACGCCGCCTGCAAGCGCCCGAACTCCCCGGCGATGCGCGACCCGAACCCGACCGTCGTCCTCATCCCCGGCCTCGGCATGATCGCCTGGGGCAAGGATAAGTCCGAATCCCGCGTCACGGCCGAGTTCTACAACTGCGCCGTCGAGGTCATGCGCGGCGCCGAAGCCATCGACCAGTACATCGCCCTCCCCCAGCAGGAAGCCTTCGACATCGAGTACTGGCTCCTCGAGGAAGCCAAGCTGAAGCGCATGCCGGCCGAGAAGGAGCTCGCCCGCCAGGTCATCATCGTCGTCGGCGCCGGCTCCGGCATCGGCAAGGAGACCGCCCATCGCCTCGTCAAGGAAGGCGCCCACATCGTCTGCGTCGACAAGAACGTCGAGGCCGCCCAGGCCACCGCCAAGGAGATCACCGACAAGCTCGGCTCCGGCATCGGCGTCGCCGGCACCGGCCTCTCGAACTGCGGTCCGGCCATCGGCCTCGCCGGCGACATCATGGACCGCGCCTCGATCCGCCAGATGCTCGACCAGGTCGCCCTCGCCTACGGCGGCTTCGACTCCATCTGCGTGACCGCGGGCATCTTCGTCTCGCCCGACACCACCGGTCACATCCCGGACGACAAGTGGGCCCTCACCTTCGCCCTGAACGTGACCGGCAGCTACCTCGTCGCCGACGAAGCCTTCAAGACCTGGAAGGAACAGGGTCTGCGCGGCAACCTCGTCCTGACCACCAGCGCCAACGCCGCCGTGGCCAAGAAGGGCTCCGTCGCCTACGACACCTCGAAGGCCGCCGCCAACCACCTCGTCCGCGAGATGGCCATGGAGCTTTCCCCGCTGATCCGCGTCAACGGCGTGGCCCCGGCCACCGTCGTCCAGGGCTCGGCGATGTTCCCCCGCGACCGAGTGATCGCGTCGCTTGCGAAGTACAACATTCCCTACACCGATGATGAGGCGACCGATTCGCTGACCACGAAGCTCTCCCGCTTCTACGCCGATCGCACCCTGACCAAGAACCCCATCACCCCCGCCGACCAGGCCGAAGCCTACTTCCTCCTCGTGACCAATCGCCTCAGCAAGACGACCGGACAGGTCATCACCGTCGACGGCGGCCTCCACGAGGCGTTCCTCCGCTAACCCTGTGCGCGTCTCCCTCTTCGTCCCTTGCTTCGTCGACCAGCTGACCCCTCAGGTCGGCCTGGCGACGGCCAAGGTGCTGAAGCGCCTCGGGCATGAGGTGGAGTTTCGCTCCGCGCAGACCTGTTGCGGCCAGCCTTCGTTCAACTCCGGCCAGTGGGAGGTCGCCCGCGAGGCGGCCATCCGCGCGCTCGCGGTCTTCCGCGGCGCCGAAGTCGTCGTGGGCCCGTCGGGTTCCTGCGTGGCGATGATGCGTGTTTTCTACCCGGAACTGCTCAAGGGGACGCCGCAGGCCGCCGAGGCCGCCGACCTCGCCGCCCGCACGTTCGAATTCTCCGAGTTCCTGGTGAAGAAGCTCGGCGTCACCGACGTCGGCGCGAAGTTCGCCAAGAAGGTCACCTACCATGACGGCTGTCACGCCCTCCGCGAGCTCCGCCTCAAGGAAGAGCCTCGCCAGCTGCTCCGCGCGGTCCAAGGCCTCGAGCTCATCGAGTCCGAGGAAGGCGAGACCTGCTGCGGCTTCGGCGGCCTCTTCTCCGCCAAGTTCCCGATGATCTCCACCGCCATGGTGCAGGTCAAAGGCGGCGCGCTGGCCCGCACGGGCGCCGACTACGTCGTCTCGTCCGACCCCTCCTGTCTCCTGCAGGTCGGCGGCTGGCTTTCCCGCGAGGGCAAGCCGATCCTGCCGCTGCATATCGCCGAAGTCCTGGCCCACGACGCCTGACCATGTCCGACTCCAAGGCCATCTTCCTCAAGGACGCCACGGTCAACGCCGCCGACGGCGACCAGCGCGCCTTCATCCGCAAGGCGCTGGGCGGCTACTACCTCAACCGCGACCTCCAGAAGGCCCGCTACCGCGACTGGGAACGCGCCCGGGACGCCGCCTCGATGGCCAAATGGTCCGCGGTCAACGACCTCGCCGACGTCCTCGAGAAATTCGTCGGCAACTTCGAGCGCAACGGCGGCGTGGTCCACTGGGCCCGCGACGCGGCCGAAGCCCGGGCGATCATCCTGAAGATCGCCGAGGACAACAAGGCCAAGGCCATCGTGAAGTCGAAATGCATGACTTCCGAGGAGATCCACCTGAACGACGCCCTCGAGAAGGCCGGCTTCGGGGTGGTCGAGAGCGACCTCGGCGAATTCATCCAGCAGCTCCGCGGCGAAGCCCCCTACCACTTCGTCTTCCCGTGCATGCACGTGAAGCGCGAGGCCATCAGCGAGCTCTTCACCAAGCACCTCGGCACGGCTCCGACCGACAGCCCGGAAGAGCTGACGATGATCGCCCGCCGTCACCTCCGGCAGCTCTACGTGGACGCGGACATCGGCATCACCGGCGCGAACTTCCTCGTCGCCGAGACCGGCCAGATCTCGATCACCGAGAACGAAGGCAACGCGCGCCTCACGGCCGCCCTGCCCCGCATCCACATCGCCCTTTCGGGCATCGAGAAGGTCGTGCGCCATCTCGACGACCTCTCCGTCCTGCTCCCGATGCTGGCCACCGCCGGCGCCGGCCAGCCGATGACCTGTTACAACACGCTTTATTCCGGCCCCCGGAAGAAAGGCGAATGCGACGGTCCGGAGCAGTTCCACCTGGTGCTGCTGGACAACGCCCGCACGCGACTCCTGGCCGACCCCGAGCAGCGCGACGCCCTGCATTGCATCCGTTGCGGCGCCTGCCTCAACGTCTGCCCGATCTTCAAGAACATCGGCGGCCTCGCCTATGGCACGACCTACCAAGGCCCCATCGGCTCGGTCATCACCCCGCACCTGCGCGGCCTGAAGCAATGGAACCACCTGTCCGGCGCTTCGTCGCTCTGCGGGGCCTGCACCGACGCCTGTCCGGTCCGCATCGACCTGCACCACCACCTGCTCCATAACCGGCGCAACGCCGCCAAGGAATCGCCGACGCTGTTCGACCGGGTTTTCCATCACGGCTTCAATTTCGTGATCAAGCGCCCCTGGCTCTTCGCCACCGGTGGCCGCATCTTCCGCGCCACCCTGCCGCTGCTCCAGAAACTGCCGGTGCCTTACATGCGGGCCTGGATGAAGACCCGCGACCTCCCGAAGGCTCCCGCCCGATCCTTCCGCGACCAGTGGAAGAACGAACATGCCTGACGCCCGCTCCGATATCTTCGCCCGCATCCGCGAGGCGCTCAAGGTCAAGGCGCCCAAGCCCACCTGAAGGGAGAACCCGTCGCCGGTAAGACGTCCGCCGTGGCCAAACCTTGGCTCCCGATGGCGGCGAAAGCGCCGACGCCAGCCTGGCCATCCTCGCCGAGCAGCTCGCCAAACTGAAGGCCGTGCTCATCCGCGTGCCCGATCAGGCCGCGGCCGCCCAGGCCGTGGCCGAGCTCGCCACCGCGAAGAACTGGAAGAAAGTCGCCTATCACGGCCACCCCCTGCTCCGCCCCGTCGCCGCCGCCCTGCCCTGCGAGGCTTGGGAAGCCGACGCCTCCTTCGAAAAGCAGAAGCTCGAAGGTTGCGACGCCGGCCTGACCACCTGCGAGTCGATCGTCGCCCAGCTCGGCGCCATCCTGGTCTCCAGCGCCAGCTCCGGCGGCCGCGCTTTGTCCATCCTCCCGCACGTCCACGTGGTCGTCGCGGAAGCCGGCCAGGTCGTCCCCGACCTCGGTTCGGCCCTGGCGCTCGCCAAGGCGCGCCATGGCGACCAGATGCCCAGCATGCTCTCTTTCATCACGGGCCCGAGCCGGACGGGTGATATCGAACGCATCCTGGTCCTCGGCGCCCACGGTCCGAAGGAACTTTACCTGGTCTTGGTGGGTTGAACCTTTCGCCATGCGCCCGCTCCTCGCCCTGCTCGGCCTCGCGACGTTCCTCCCGGCGGCCGAGGTGAAGCCGGTGAAATGGTCCGGGACGCTCAACGTACCCGACCCGACGTCGGTGACGTTCGACGAGGCGGGCAACGCCTACGTCGCCTCGACGACCCGTCGCAAGGTCGGCGACCTCGATATCCGCGAGCACACGCTCTGGATTCCGGACGACGTCGGCCTGACCTCGCCGGCGGAGAAACTGGCCTTCTATCAGCGGGAACTCGCGCCCGGCAAACTGAAGGCCGGTCGCGGCAGCCTCAAGGACCACAACAAGGATGGTTCGGTGGACTGGAAGGACCTCACCTTCCATCAGGAGCGCATCTACAAGCTGACCGACACCGACCGGGATGGTGTCGCCGATAAGATCACGGTCTTCGCCGAAGGCTTCAACTCGCCGGTCTCGGGCATCGCCGCCGGGGTGCTCTATTTCGACGGCTGGGTCTACGTCACGGCCATCCCCGACCTCTGGCGCCTCAAGGACGCCGACGGGGATGGCGTGGCGGAGCTCAAGGAACTCGTGGCGACCGGCTTCGGCGGCCACATCGCCTACGCCGGTCACGACATGCACGGGCTGCGGCTCGGCCCGGACGGCCGCATCTACTGGACCGTCGGCGACAAGGGTGGCCAGGTCACGAGCCGGGAAGGCCGGCGGTTCTTCTTCCCCCACGAGGGCGCCGTGCTCCGCTGCGAGCCGGATGGCCAGGGCTTCGAGGTCTTCGCCCGCGGGATCCGCAACACGCAGGAGATCGCCTTCGACACGTTCGGGAATGTGTTCGGCGTGGACAACGACGGCGATCAGCCGAAGGAGCGCGAGCGCCTGATGTACCTCCTGGAGGGCTCCGACTCGGGCTGGCGCAATCAGCACCAATACCAGAAGACCGCGAGCCGCTGGATGCGCGAGAACCAGTGGATGCCGGCCGGGGCTCCCGATCAGCCCCTCTCGATCACCCCGCCCATCGCGAATTATTCCGACGGCCCGGCGGGCTTCCTGTTCGAACCGGGCCATGCGCTCGACGGCTCGCTCCGCGGGCATTTCATCCTGGACCAGTTCCCGAACGGCAAGATGGACGCCTTCACCCTCGAGCCGGTCGCCGATGGTTTCCGGATGACCGGCCTGCGCACGATCCATGCCGGCCTCATGGGCATCGGCATGTCCTGGGCGCCCGATGGGCGCGCTTACTTCGCCGACTGGATCGGAGGCTACCCGCTCGATGGCAAGGGCGCGATCTGGCGTTTCGACATCGCCGCCCGGACCGACCCGGTGTCCGCGGAAATCCTTTCCTTGCCGCTCGCCGCGCCCCTCCCCCGGGAACGTCTGCTCGGCCTGCTCGGGCACCCCGACCAACGCGTGCGGGTCAACGCCTCGCTCCGTCTCGATCGGCTGGGCGCGTGGCCGGAGCTGTTCGCCGTCGCCCGGGACCCGCGGCAACCCTTGCTTGCGCGCATCCACGCCCTCTGGGGCTGGGGCATGGGCTTGCGCCACGGCAAGCTCGCCGACCTGCGCGGGGTGGCCGACCTGCTCGGAGACGAGTCCGACGAGATCCGCGTGCAGCTGCTGAAAGTTCTCGGCGAAGGCCGACTGCCTCCCCGCGAGCGACTGACGAAGGAAGGCGAGATCGATGATCTCATCGCCACCAAGGTCGTGGCACAACTGGCGTCCAAGAACCCGCGCGTGCGTATCCAAGCAGGGCTGACCCTGGGCCGACTTCGAATCGGCGAGGACGGACTGAGGTCGAGCCGTCCGCCAGCAGCGGCTTTCTTCCAGGATGCCTCCGTTGATCTGAAAATGCCTTGGCTGCGCCACGGCCTGGTAGTCGGTCTCGCTGGCACACAGACCGAAGCCGAGCTGCTTTCCCTGGCCCAGGGCGCCGAGGCGGCGAAGGCTACCTTCGCGACGCTCGCCTTGGCGCGTCGGCGGTCGCCGGCGCTCGCCCAGCTGCTCGCCTCGCCCCACCGCGACGTGCTCAACGAGGCCGTCCGGGCGATCCATGACGACGAAGGCGTGCCCGCGGCTCAGGAAGCCCTGGCGGCAATCGTCGCGAATCCGCCGTCCGCCCTGCCGACCACGGCGCTGCGTCGGGCGCTGAATCAGAACCTCCGTCTCGGCACGCCCGCGGCGGCGGCCCGCGTCCTGAGCTGGATCCAGGCGCAGCCGGAGACCGCCGAGCTCCTGCCGGAAGCCCTCCAGCTCTTGCTGCTGTTCCCCACCCCGCCGAGGCTCGACCTGGTCGACGGCACCGCGCGGCGCTACGCGGAACGCCCCCTTGGGCCGCTCGGCGCGGCGATCGGCGCCGGCCAGCCAGACTGCTTGCCTTGCAGGATCCCGCGCTGAAGGCCGTGGGCGTGGAGCTCCTGGTCAGGTACGGCCTCGATCTCCCCACCCCGGAGTTGCTCCGGCTGGCCGGCGGCAAGCAGGTTTCGAACGCCGTGAAGCTGCAGGTGTTCCGTTCGCTGGCGACCAAGACGGATGCGCCCGCCGAGGTGCGCGCCGCGCTGGTGGCCGCCACCGCCGAGGGCATCGATGCGGAACTGCGCATCGCCGCCCTCAAGCTCCTTCAAACCGTCGATCCCGAGCTCGGCCTGACCACCGCGCAGCGCTTTCTTGACGGCAAAGGTTTCAAGCCGACCGAACGTCAGGCCGCGATCGCGATCGTCGCCTCCTCCCCTTTGCCCGCCGCCGCCGGGCTTCGCGCCGGCCTCGCTGAGAAACTCGCGCAAGGCCGGCTAGGCGATAGCCTCCGGCTCGACGTCCACACCTTCGCCGTGACCTCCCCCGAGCCCGCGGTCAAGGAGGCCCTCCGCCGCTACCTGGCCGTCGTCCGGAAACCGGAGCAACTCGCCACGCCTGACCTGCCATACGAGCTCCTCGTCGCCGGCGGCGACCCCAAGCGCGGCCGGCTCATCGCCAACGAGCATCTCGCCGCGAACTGCACCGCCTGTCATCGTTTCGAGACCGACGAAGGCAGCGAGGTCGGTCCGTCGCTCAAATCGGTCGGATCCCAGCGGTCCAACGCCGAACTCGCGGAGTCCCTCGTCAACCCCTCGGCGAAGATCGTGCCGGGCTTCGGCTTCGAGACCTTGACCCTGAAGAACGGCGAAACCCTCGCCGGCGCCGTGATTTCGGAACCCGGACTATTGAGCAAGTCGTATACCGTGCGTCTGCCGGATGGGGCCAGACGCTCGATTCCGGCCGGCGATCTCGCGGGGCGCACCCCGCCCGTCTCCGTCATGCCTCCGATGCTCGGGATCCTGACCCCGGCCGAGATCCGCGATGTCGTCGCTTACCTCGAGACGTTGCGTCCCAAGGACAAGAAGGCGAAGAAGTGAGGGTTCATAAGATTGATTGAACCTGGTCGGACCTTGGTTGTCCTAAGGGGCATGCCCCTTCGCCTCGCCCTGCTGTGCTTGCCGCTGCTGGCCTTCGCCGCCCCGCCGGAGGTCGCCGACTGGCAGAAGCAGTATGACTCCTGGTACTGGAAAGCCCCCGCGACCCGACTCGAGAACCTGCGCTGGTCCGACAACGGCGAATTCCTCGTCTTCTCGGAGCGCGGCTCGGCCACGGCCTGGAAACGCGTGGTGTGCGCGACCGGCGAGACGCGTCCGGCTTTCGACCCGACGGCGGTCGCCAAGGCTTTCGCGGCGCTGTCGCCGGCCCAACCCGCGTCGACGAAACCTCCCTACGCCCGGGTCGTCCCGCTCGACGACGGGCGACTTCAACTCGAGAACGACACGGCCGCGTGGATCCTGGAACCCGACGGCCGCCTGACGGGAGCGAAGCCCGGCAAGGCACCCAAAGCCGCCGCCTATGTCAATCGCGTCCAGTCCGTCGGTCGGGAAAACCTGCTGTCCTCGACCCGCCTCGGTGAACGTTCCCCGGACGGGCGCTGGCGCGTGACGCTCAAGGAGGGCAACGTGCTGCTGACGGAGGAAGCCCGCCCCGAGACGACGCGCGCCCTGACCCAGGAAGGCAAACCCCAGGATGGCTGGGTCGGCCCCGTCTCCTGGGCCCCGGATGGGAAGCACTTCGCCCTCTGGCGCGAACGGGTCGTGCCGATCCGTCAGTACACCGTCGTCGATTCGCTCAAGGGCACCAAGAAGGACATCCCTTACGATAAGCCCGGCGACGACAAGACCGAGCGGCTACCTTGGGTCTTCGCCGTCAGCGGGGAGGCCCCTTCGACGCCTTCGCGGGAAGTCCTCCCGCTGACGATGAACACGGATCGCCTCGACTGGACCTCGGACAGCCGTCGGCTCCGCAGCCACTACGTGAAGCGCGGCTTCACGGGCCATGGGATCGTCGAATTCTCGACCGACACCCGCCGCTGGCGGACACTGCTCGTCGAGGAGGACCCGAAGTTCGTCTTCACCTACGGGAGCCGCTACCGCCACGACCTCGATGAGAACCGGACCCTCTGGGCTTCGGAGCGGAGCGGCTTCAACCAGCTGTACCTGGTCGACCTGACGACCGGCCGCACGCTCCACCCGGTGACGAGCGGCCCCGGCATCATGAAGCAGGTCATCGAGGTCGACGCCAAGTCCGGCGAACTCCTCTACCTCGGCATCGGTCGCGGGGCCGGCGAAAACCCCTATCAGCAACACCTCTACCGCACCGACCTGAAGGGCCGCCCGCCGCTCGACTTGACGCCGGGCGACGCGCACCATGCGGTGGAGTTCTCACCGGGTCGGAAGTACTTCATCGACTCCGCCTCGCGCGTCGACCTCGCCCCGACCTTCACGCTGCGCGCCAGCGCGGACGGCCGCGCCCTGGCGACTTTGCTGACCGGCAGCCTGGACAAGCTCAAGGCGGCCGGCTGGCAGGAACCCATCCGCTTCCGCGCCAAGGACCGCGACGGCAAGTTCGACATCTGGGGCGTCGTGAACCGCCCCTACCCGTTCGACCCGAAGAAGAAGTATCCGGTGCTCGAGCATATCTACGCGGGACCGCAGGACTCGTTCGTGCCGCGCTCCTTCAGCTTCTGGAACAACAACCACCGGGAGCCGACGTTCAACGGTTTCTACGTCGTGCAGATCGACGGACGCGGCACATGGAACCGCGGCAAGGAGTTCCACCAGGAGGCTTGGCGAAACCTGCGCGATGCGGGCTTCCCGGACCGCATCCGCTGGCTGACCGAGTTCGCGAAGAACGAACCCGCGATGGACCTCGGACGGGTGGGTATCTTCGGTGGTTCGGCCGGCGGGCAGAACACCGTGCACGCCCTGCTGCGTCATGGCGACTTCTACCGCGCCGGCGCCGCCGACTGCGGCTGCTACGACAACCGCGTCGACAAGCTCTGGTGGAACGAGCAATGGATGGGCTACCCGATCGGCCCGTGGTACGCGGCCAATTCCTGCGCCACGGACGCCGCCAACCTGCGCGGCCGCCTCTTCCTCACCGTCGGCGAGTCGGACTCCAACGTGGACGTGAAGTGCACCTACGACCTCCGCGATGCCTTGCTGGCCGCCGGCAAGAAAGACCACTTCGAGCTGCACGTCGTCCCCGGGGCCGGCCACGGGGCCTGCGAACGGCCGGACATGCGCGCCCAACGTCTGCGTTTCTTCATCGACCAGCTGCGCCCTCCCGTGGGAGGATAAGACATGGAACCCGCCCCCGGCCTGATCGAGCTCCGGCTCAACCACGTCGGCCAGCTCTTCAACACCATGGATCCGTCGCCGTTCCACGAACGCGACCTGGACCATGACGCCGAGGAATTCATCGTCAGCTGGGCGCGCGAACTGCGCATCCAGGGTCGGAAAGAACTGCGGCTGCGGGTCGTGCTGCATCAGGCGGCAGACCCGGCGGTCACCGAACTGGTCCGCCAATCCCTCCGCCATTATTTCGCCTACCGCGCCGAGGTCAGCCGGCGCGAACTGCACGGACTGCTGCGGGAGGGGCGTACGGCGCTCGGCATCGGTCTCACGTTCCTGGCGGCGACGCTGGCCCTGCGCGGCCTGCTGCCCGCCGCCGGCTGGGGCGACTGGGTCCGCGAGGGCCTGATCATCTGCGGCTGGGTCGGACTCTGGAAGCCCATCGACATCCACCTCTACCGGTGGTGGCCGCTGCGGGCCCAGGCCAAGCTGCAGGCCCGCCTCTCGGCTTGCCCGGTCGAGGTCGATTTCCAGCCCCTGCTGCCCCGTTCCTGACCGGTTAACGTGCCCTCCGGGGGGTAACTTACGATTTTTTTACGTGGGGGATTGACAGGGTGGTCACACCCCCCAATCCCAAACCTTCCCGCATGCTTAATTTCGCGAGCCAGTGCCTGGACCAGACCAAGGCCCTCCTCAAACTCAACCTTGGTTCCCTGGCCCCGGACGGCTCCGTGACCCCCGTCCCCGGCGAGGTCTCCCGCGCCGACGAGCCCGGCCACGCCGCCCTCGCCTTCGGGGAATATTATCGCGCCACCGGCGAACTGACCCTCGACCGCTCGAACATCGTCGAGATCGTCGCCCGCACGATCACCGCCCAGGTCCGTCTCAGCAAAGGCTCCGACAACGGCATGGCTTTCGCCTGCCTCGGCCTGCTCGCCTTCGGGCCCACCCGTGAGCGCAACCCCGTCTGGGAGAAACTCGATGAGGCGACCCGTCAGCTGATCGACGAACGCCTCGCGATCGAGCATGACCATCATGATCATGTCCAGGCGTTCGACATCGCCAAGGCCGTCTGCCGTTTCTCCTTCGGCCTGACCAAGAAGGACGAGACCGGCCCGCTCGTCGATCGCTTCGTCGACCGCATCACCGCCAGCTCCTCCGGCGGCTTCCATGACGAGGCTTCGCGCGCCGCGCACGCCGAGAACTTCGGCGGCGCCTTCGACCTGTACGGGATCGTCGCCCTGATCTTCATCCGCCAGGCCCTCCAGCTGCACGCCAACATCCAGTTGCGCGACCAGAAGCTCCCGAAGCTCCGGACGCATGCGGAGAAATACCTCCGCGTGATCCTCGACACGACGCGCGAGGACGGGCTCGGCTGGTGCTACGGCCGCGGCATCGGCGCCTACGGCCAGATGCACTGCATCACGCTCCTGCTGCAGGCCCTCCGCGACCGCTGGATCCCCGTGGACAAGGAGGCCCTCGCCCGCGACCTGGTCCGCCGTCTCTACGCCAACTTTTTCACGACCTTCTTCGACGCCGAGCACGGCCTCATCGTCGTCCGCGACGCGGAACGCGACACCATCCCGGGCCACACGACGCGCATGGCGAACTTCGACGCCGCCCGCTACCTGTCCCAATGGTCGCGCCTGGCCAAGACCATCGGTGGCGCCATGGAGGTGGTGAAGCCGGCCGGCAAGGCGGCCGTCTGCCGTTTCTTCTCCTTCGACAAGTCCCCGCGCAAGGAACAGGGCCTGCTTTCCTACCAGGACCCGACCTCGGGCCTGCACGTCATCCTGCCGCTGGTCTCCGCCGGCATCCACCGCGCCAGCGACTCCCTCGCCTTCCCGCACATGCCGGGCGTCTTCGACTGGCCTTCCAACCAGGCCGTCAGTCCGTTCATCCCGGAGTTCACGATCGCCGGCAAGTCCTTCACCCCGTCTTTCTACGGCAAGAACGCCCAGGTGGCGATGGGCACCAAGCCCGGCACCTACCACTTCCGCTACGAGCAGCCGGATCTCATCGACCGCGACGAGAAGCTCTCCGCGAACGTGGCCTCCCTCAAGGTCGACTGGGAGTTCAACGGTGGTCGCGTCGTCGGTCGCTTCCTGCTGACGGCCAAGGCCGCGGTCACCCTCGACGAGTTCCGCCTGGTCCTGCCGATCGCCACGACCCATTCGCGCATGACGCCGGGCAACGCGCTCGTGCTCGGGCCCGAATCCCACCGCTGCGAGGTGCTGAAGGATGATTTCCATGCGGCCTGGGCCGAGACCCGCGTCGTCAGCGAGGATGCCCGCCACCGCACGTGCTGGGGCAAGGTCCATTACTACCAGACCTTGCTGCGGGACAAGCCCCTCGCCCTGCGCGCCGGCCAGACCTACGGTTTCGAGATCGCCTACGAGCCGCACGTCGTCCGGGCCGCCGGCTGAGGAACGCTTCTGGGGTTGTCCTCCCCTGCCTCCATCCCTATCCCTCAAGGGTCCGCCATGCCCCGCAAATTCTACCTGACCACCGCGATCGATTACGCCAACGGCGCCCCGCACCTCGGGCACGCCTACGAGAAGGTCCTGGCCGACGTCATCGCGCGGCGCCAACGCCTGCTGGGCCATCCGACCCATTTCCTGACCGGTCTCGATGAGCACGGTCAGAAGGTGCAGCAGACCGCCCAGCAGCGCGGCATCGAGCCGCAGGCGCTCGTCGACGAGGTGGCCGTGGTCTTCCGGGCGATGCTGTCCGAACTGAACATCTCGAACGACGACTACATCCGCACGACCGAGCCTCGCCACCAGCGCGTCGTGCAGGACTTCCTGCAGCGCCTGTTCGACCAGGGGCTGATCTTCAAGGCGACCAAGTCCGGGTGGTATTCCGTCCGGCAGGAGCAGTTCCTGTCCGACAAGGACCGCGCGGAGGATGGCTCCTGGCCGGAGATCTACGGGGAGGTCACCCAGACGACCGAGGAGAACTACTACTTCAAGCTCTCGCAGTTCCAGGGCTGGCTCGTGGAGCATATCCGGTCGCACCCCGATTTCATCACGCCGCGTTTCCGCCGCAACCAGGTGCTCGAGTTCCTCAAGGAACCGCTGAACGACCTCTGCATTTCCCGCCCCAAGACCCGCCTGACCTGGGGCATCGAGCTGCCCTTCGATCCCGCCTTTGTCACCTACGTCTGGTTCGACGCGCTCACCAACTACTACTCCGCGGTCGCGGACCACGGGCTCTGGCCCGCGGATGTGCACGTGATCGGCAAGGACATCCTGTCGCCGCCCCACGCGGTCTACTGGCCCTGCATGCTGCAGGCGCTCGGCCTCGAGCCGCCCCGCCAGCTCCTCGTCCACGGTTGGTGGACGGTCAACAACCAGAAGGCCTCCAAGAGCGCCGGCAACGCCACCGACACGCTCGGCTTCGCGCGCTCGCACGGCACGGACGCCTTCCGCTACTACCTCTGCCGCGAGATGGTGGTCGGCCAGGATGCGGACTTCTCCCCGACCACCTTCGAGAACCGCTACAAGGCCGACCTCGGCAACAACCTGGGCAACCTCGTCAACCGGCTGCTCAACATGGTCGGACGCAACTACGCCGGCAAGGTCCCCGCGCCAGGCGCGGACGAGGAACACGAACAGCACCTCCGGAAGCTATGGTCCGAGACCCTGGCGAAGTTCGACGAAGCCTGCGCCGAGCACCAGATCTCCCATGCGCTCGAGACCCTCTGGGTCTTCGTCAGCGCCCTCAACGCGTACATCGAGACCCGGGCCCCGTGGAAACTCGCCAAGTCGGCCGACGCCGCCGATCGCGCCCGGCTGGATTCGTGCCTGGCCTACGTGGCCGAAGGCCTGCGTCTCATCGGCACGCTGCTCCTGCCGGTCATGCCCGCGACGGCCGCCAAGCTGCTCGCGAACATCGGCCGCCCCGTCCCGACGGCTTACGCGGGCCAGCTCGCCTGGTCGACGGTGGGCACCGGCTCCGCGGTGGCGGAAAAGTGCATCCTTTTCCCCCCGATCGAGCCCCCGCCCGCCCCTTCGCCGGCCTGAGTTGGACAAACCGGCTTTCCTCCGCATCGTCGTAGCGTGGCCGACCTGACCGCAGTCGACGAAGCCCTTGCCTTGGCCGAGGCCGAACGTCTCCGTGCCGGCGAGGGCTATGTCGTCTACACCTTCCCGGTCGCGGAACTCGACGCCCTGGCGGTGCTGGAGACGTTGGATGAACCGGCGCCCCGTGGTTATTTTGAAAACCCTTCCCGCCAGCGGGCCCACGCCGCCGGCGCGCCCGTCGCGACCTGGACCGGCCGCGGACCGGGACGATTTCTCGCCGCCGACGCGTGGCTCCGCCGCCTGCACGCCTCGCTGACCTGCGTCGGCGGCAGCCCCCGCGTCATCGCCACTTTCCCCTTCTATCCCGGGGACGCGACCCAAGGCCCGGAGGCTCGCCTTTTCCTGCCGGCCTGGCAGGTGGTCACCGAGCAAGGTCGCACGACCGTGACGCTCGCCGAGCCCGCGACTCCGGGCTGCGCCGAACGCCTGGCGCTGCGCGTCGAGCAGTTCCGGCGCTTCGCCTACCGTTCGACCCCGCCGCCGCCGCGCGCCCAGGTGCCGACCGTCCTGAGCGAGGTGGGCGGGGATTGGTTTCCGTCGGCCGTCCGGCGGGCCACGGAACTGATCAAGGAGGGGGCGTTCGAGAAGATCGTGCTCAGCCGCGCGTTCGACTGGCGGCGCGCGGACGCCTTCAATCTTTACGCGACCCTCCATCGGCTACGGCGCGCCAACCCGCCTTGCCATACCTTCCTGGTCGACGAACCGGAGGGCGCCCTGATCGGCGCGACCCCGGAGACGCTCCTGTCGCTTTTCGACGGCGCGGTGCGCACCGAATCGGTCGCCGGCACCACCCGCCGCGGCGACTCGGCCTCGGAAGATGCGAGCCTCGCGGAGGCCCTCCTCAGCAGCGACAAGGACCTGCGCGAGCACAGCGCGGTCACCGCCTCCATCCTGCGCCGCCTCCGCATGGTCGGCGTGCTGGCGGCGAATTCGCGCCATCCCGAGCTTCTGCGTCTCGGCAACGTCATGCACCTGCGCACCCCGATCGAAGGGACCATGCCCGCCGATCGACGTTTCCTCGAGGTGGCCGGCGAGCTTCACCCGACCCCCGCGGTCGGCGGCAAGCCGCGCGACCTCGCGCTCCCCTTCATCCCGGGCTTCGAGCCGCACACCCGCGGCCTTTACACCGGCGCCGTCGGCTGGGTCGGCGCGGATGGCCTCACGGGCAAACTCTTCGTGGCGCTGCGCTGCGCCCGGATCGACGGGACCACGGCGAGGGCTTTCGCCGGCGCCGGCATCGTGGCCGGTTCCGATCCCGTGGCCGAATCCACGGAGACGGAGATGAAGCTCCGCACCATCCTCGAGGCGCTGGTCTGACATGAAGGTCGTCCTGCAACGCGTCACCGCCGCGTCGGTCACCGTCGACGGCGTGGTCGTCGGTCGGATCGGCCGCGGCTACCTCCTGCTCGTGGGCCTGGCCGTCGGGGACGACGCGACGACCGTGCGCCGCCTCGCCGCCGAGGTCGCCAAGGCCCGGCTGATGCCCGATGCCCAGGGCAAGATGGGCGTCAACCTGCGTGACGCCGGCGCGGAAGCCCTCGCCGTCAGCCAGTTCACGCTCCTCGCTGATTTCACCAAGGGCAACCGTCCCTCGTTCAACGGCGCCGCCCGCCCGGAGGTCGCCCGGCCGCTGTTCGACCTGTTCGCGCAGGAACTCGGCGCCCTGCTGGCCGCCCGGTGCCGACGGGCGTCTTCGGCGCCGACATGGCCGTCGAACTGGTGAACGATGGTCCCGTGACCGTGGTGCTCGAGTAGTTTAGGCTTAACCTCCCGGCCCGCCCCGCCTACCCCAGAGTTCCGCCATGCTCTCCGTCCGCATCATCCCCTGCCTCGATGTCCATGCCGGTCGGGTGGTCAAGGGGGTGAAGTTCGAGGAGCTGCGGGATGCGGGCGACCCGGTCGCCGTCGCCGCCGCCTACGAGAAACAGGGGGCCGACGAGCTGGTCTTCCTGGACATCACCGCCTCGAGCGACGGACGCAGCACGATGGTCGACGTCGTGGAGCGTACGGCCGACCAGGTCTTCATGCCGCTGACCGTCGGCGGCGGGCTTCGCTCCGTCGAGGACATCCGGACGATGCTGAACGCGGGCGCGGACAAGGTCTCGCTCAACACCTCGGCGGTCAAGGACCCCGGCCTCGTGCGCGAGGCCGCCCGCAAGTTCGGCCGCCAGTGCATCGTCGTCGCGATCGACGCGAAGCAGGTGGCACCCGGTCGCTGGGAAGTCTTCACGCACGGCGGGCGCAACCCGACCGGCCTCGACGCGATCGCCTGGGCGCGCCAGGTCCATGACCTCGGTGCCGGCGAGATCCTGCTCACCAGCATGGACCGCGACGGCACCGCCTCGGGTTACGATGTCCCGCTGAACCGGGCCATCTCGTCCGCGGTGGAAGTCCCGGTCATCGCCTCCGGCGGCGCCGGCACGCTCCAGCACCTGGCCGACGTCCTCAAGGACGGCGGTGCCAGCGCGGTGCTCGCGGCCAGCATCTTCCACTTCGGTACGTTCACCGTGCGTCAGGCCAAGGAACACCTCCGCGCCGCCGGCCTGCCTGTCCGGCTCTGAGCTCAGGCCTTCGTCGGGGCCTTGGGCATGACCAGGACCTTGTCGACCCGCGGACCGTCCATATCGACGACCTCGAAAAGGTGACCGAGGGCCTCCACCCGGTCCCCTTCCTCAGGGATGCGACCCAAGGCGCGCATGATGAAACCGGCGATGACCGTGAAGCCGCCGGAGCCCTCGCCGGGGAATCGCCCGATGATACCGGTCGCCTCGCGGAAGTCATCCAAGGTCACCACGGCATCGACCAACCAGCTGCCATCGTCGCGCCGGCGGATCGGCTTGGGCTTCGCGACCGGGGAGCCTTCGTTGGGCAGGTCGCCCACGATGAATTCGAGCACGTCGTTGAGGGAGACGACCCCGCGGACATGACCGAACTCATCGATCACCAACGCGAGGTGCAACTTGTCGCGCCGGAAGCGCTCGAGGAGCTGGGTGCCGGTGCTCTGCTGGGTCACCGTCGGGGCCTCGGTCAGGAGGTCCTTGATGACGGCGGAGCCGACCAGGGAGAGGTTGGCCCAGAGGCGCTTGACCGAAACCACGCCGAGGGGACGGTCCGGTGAGCCCTTGAAGACCGGGAACCAGGTATGACCGGAGGCGACCACCTTGCGCCAGTTCACCTCGTCCGAGTCGTCGAGATTCAGCCAGACGACCCGGTTGCTGGGCGTCATGAGCTTCTCGGCGGTGATCTGATCGAGCCCGAGCGCCCCGTGCACCATGCGATGCTCGGCGGCATGCAGCACCCCGGAGGCCATCCCTTGGTCGACCATCATGCGCAGCTCGTCCTCGGACATGGTATCCTCCGGCGCGCGCCGGCGACCGAACAAGCCGAGCACGAGATCGGCCAGGCCGCTGAGGGCGCCGACCAAGGGCGAAGCCAGCGAGGCCAGCAGGGCCATGGGCCGGGCGAGCACGACGGCCAGGGACTCCGGATTCGTCAGGCCGATGCGCTTCGGGATGATCTCCGCGCAGATGATGGTGAGCGAGCCGATGAAAAAGGAGACGAGGGCGCGGGAGACCGGCTCGGCGTTCTCGACGCACCAGGCCAGCGGGACCTTCTGCAGGTAAGGCACGAAGGCCATGGCGAGCGGAGCCCCGCCGTAAGTCGCGGCGATGATGCTGCCGAACGTGAGACCGACCTGCACGGTCGACAGAAACCGGGAGGGGTTCGCCAGCAAGGCCAGGGCGGTCTGGGCGCCTTTGCTCCCCTGCTCCGCGAGCCGGGCCAGCCGGCGACGATTGGAGGAGACCAAGGACATCTCCGCCAGCTCGAAGAAGGCGATGAAGGACCAGCAGACGGCTAGGAGGACGAATTCCACAGGTTTGCAGACAAGACCGACCCGCCCCGTTCGTCAAATGGCTTGTTGCCGGCCGGGCGCGTCCTACGTTGGGGGGCGAATGGCGACCCATTTCGACGCAATCGTGGTTGGTAGCGGCATCGGCGGCCTGAGCTTCGCGCTCAACCTGGCCCGTGGCGGTCGTTCCGTGGCCATCGTCACCAAGAAGACCAGTTCGGAATCCAACACGAACTGGGCCCAGGGCGGGATCGCCTGCGTCACCGACCAGACCGACGATTTCGCCAGCCACGTGCAGGATACCTTGGCCGCGGGCGACGGGCTGTGCGACCTCGCCGCCGTCCGCCATATCATCGAGGGCGGCCCCGCGCGGGTCGCCGAACTCATCGCCTGGGGCGTGCGGTTCGAGAACGGGGCCGACGGACGGCCGGACCTCGGACGCGAAGGCGGCCACACGCACCGCCGGATCCTCCACGCCCGCGACATGACGGGACGGGCGATCGAATCGGCCCTGCTGCGCGCGGTAGCCGCCGCTCCTCAAGTCCGGATGCTTGAGCACCACCTCGCGATCGACCTCCTGACGACCTCCAAGATCGACCCGACGGTGGCCCTGGGCGGTCCGGGCGACCGCACGCTCGGCCTCCATGTCCTGAACACGAAGGCCGGCAAGGTCGAGACGCTCTCCGCATCGGTCGTGATCCTCGCGACCGGCGGCGTGGGTCAGGTCTACCAGTTCACGACCAACCCGGATATCGCCACCGGCGACGGCATCGCCATGGCCTACCGCGCGGGCGCCGAGATCCGCGACATGGAGATGGTCCAGTTCCACCCGACGGCGCTGAAGTCGCCCGATGGCAGCCGCGCCCTCATCTCCGAGGCGGTCCGCGGCGAGGGCGCCATCCTCCGCGACCTGGCCGGGCGGGCGTTCATGAGGGACTTCCATCCGCTGGGCGACCTCGCCCCGCGCGACATCGTGGCCCGCGCCATCGACTCCGTGATGAAGCGCGACGGCGCGCCCCACGTGCTGCTCGATGCCACGCAGGTCGCGAAGGGTCACCTGCCCGAGCGCTTCCCGCACATCTTCGAGACCTGCCGGAAGGCGGGCTTCGACCTCGCGCGCGAGGCCGTCCCCGTCGTGCCCGCCGCCCACTACCTCTGCGGCGGCGTCGCGACCGACCTGTCGGGGCGGACTTCCCTGCGCGGTCTCTACGCCGTGGGCGAGGTCGCCTGCACCGGTCTGCACGGGGCCAACCGCCTCGCCTCCAACTCCCTGCTGGAGGCGGTCGTGCTCGCCCACGACGGCGCCCTCGCGGCCGAGGCCGAGATCGTCGCCGCCCCCGCGGCGCGTCCCGCCCTGCCCCGCTGGATCGACGGCTCGGCGGGCGATCCGGACGAACGCGTGGTGCTGACCCATAACTGGGATGAGCTCCGCCGCACGATGTGGGACTACGTCGGCATCGTCCGTTCGACCAAGCGGCTGCGACGCGCCCGCACCCGCATCGGGACGCTGGCCGACGAAGTCCGGGATTATTACTGGAACTTCAAGGTGGAGCCGCGTCTGCTCGAGCTACGCAACCTGATCCAGGTGGCCGAACTGATCGTCGAGTGCGCCCTGCAGCGACACGAGAGCCGCGGCCTGCACCACACGCTGGACTACCCCGCCAAACTGGCCGAGGCCCGCCACTCGTCGGTGCGGCGCTCGCCCTCGCAGGCATGAGGATCGCGGTCGTCGGCGCCGGCGCGGTCGGCGGCTGGTACGGCGGCCGCCTCGCCGAAAGCGGGCATGAGGTCCACCTCGTCACCCGCGCCGATGCGGCGACCATCGCGCAGGCCGGACTGACCTTGCGCGATCGGCAGGGCGAGCGACAGGTTCGCGCGGCCTCCGCCCGCCCGACGACCGACGGTCTCGGTCCCTGTGACGTCGTCATCGTCGCGGCCAAGGCGACGGCGAACGCGACCCTGCCCGAGCAGGTGGGTCCGCTGATCGGGCCGCGAACCATCCTGGTGACCCTCCAGAACGGCATGGGCAACGTGGAGGCGTTCGCCGGCCTGGTACCGGCCGACCGGCTCGTGGCCGGCCTTTGCTTCGTCTGCATCAACCGCCTGGCTCCGGGCGTCGTCGAGAACACGCTGGCCGGCAACGTGCGGATGGCGGCGGCCCAAGGTCCGGCCAATGACGCCGTGCTCGCCACCGTCGCCTTGTTCGCGGGGGCGGGGATCGATTGCCGCGCGGAGGATTCGCTCGAAGCCGTCCTCTGGAAGAAGCTCTGCTGGAACATCCCTTTCAACGGGCTCGCCATCGCGGCCGGCGGCCTCACGACCGACCGGATCGTCGGTGACCCGGACCTGCGGTCGCGGGCGCGCCGGCTGATGGATGAGGTGGCCGCCGCGGCCGCCGCGCGCGGTCATCCGTTCGACGAGAAGCATATCCGCTGGCAGCTTGAGATGACCGACGGCATGGGGCCCTATCGCCCGTCGAGCCTCATCGACTACCTGGCCGGACGGGAAGTGGAGGTCGACGGGATCTGGGGCGAGCCGCTGCGACGGGGCGAAGCGGCCGGGGCCACCATGCCGGAACTTCGCACCCTGCTCGCCGAGATCCGCGGGCGGCTGGCCGCCCGGAGCGGGTCACTTCCCGGCTGAAGGCGACGGCGCCGGTCGAGGCAGACGCGCCAGCGCCTGCTCGATGGCGCGGCGGACGGTGGAATCGTTCCAGAAATTGGCCGACAAAGCGGTACCGGAGTCCGTGGAGAGGAGCCGGCGACCCGACGGGTCGAAGAGGGTGACCGAAAGCGCCAGGCTGACCCGGCCGTCGACGGCCTTGTTCACGCGCCACGAGCTGCGCAACGTCGCCTGGGCTTCGGCGGCGGTCGCGGTGGCCTGATAACCGAGACGCCCGAGCTCGCGCACGGCGGCATCATGCACGGAGTCGCCCAGCGCATCGGCTTCGCCCACGCCCGCGGCTTGGGTGTCGGTGACAAACACCTTCCGGACAGTGGCCAGGCCGGAAGGGGCCTCGGTCGGGGAGGAACAACCGACGAACCCGAGGGCCAGGAGACCGAGGGCGAAGGAGAACAGGCGTCGGGGGTGGGACATGATGCGTTCATAGACCCACCGGGCCCGGGTGACAAGCCGGACCTCCGCACGAGGGGTTGACCCTGCCTCGCCGGTCTGGTCCCATCTCCTCCCATGGCCCGTCCCGCCAGCCTCCCGCCAGCCTCCTTCCGGCATCGTTGACCATGGCCGTCGTCCAAGCCGTCACCATCGACCTCGCGGGCACCCTGCTGTTCCCCCACCCTTCGGTCGGGTCGGTCTACGCCGCCTGCGCCCGCCGCCACGGCGTGGAAGTCTCCGCCGCCGAACTGGACGCCGCCTTCCCGCTGGGGTTCAAGGGGGCGCCCCGTCAGGCCAAGCCCGAGGCTTTCTGGCGCGAGGTGGTGATGCGTTCCTTCGGCCCCGCCCTGCCCGCCTCGAAATTCGAGGCCGTCTTCCGCGACTGTTGGGAAGCCTTCGGTCGCGGGGCGGCCTGGCGCGTGGCGCCCGCGGCGGTCACGGCGCTGACGGCGATCCGCTTCCTCGGCGTCAAGGTCGCCGCGCTCTCCAACGCCGACGCCCGCATGCGTACCGTGCTCGCGGACAAAGGGCTGACCCACCTGTTCGACGGGGTTTTCCTTTCCGACGAGACCGGTGCCGCCAAACCGGACCCCAAGGCCTACGCCCACGCGGCCCGTCAGCTGGGCGTGGCCCTCTCCGCCCTGGTGCACGTGGGCGACGACCCCAAGGAGGACGGCGAAGGGGCCCGCGACGCCGGCGCCATCGGCGTGATCGTGGGCGGCGCCTACGCGCCGGAGAAATGCCTGCGGGCCGAGCACTTGCGCGACCTGCCCTTCGTGCTGCGGGCGCTGCTCACCGAGGGCAAGGCCAAGGGCAAATTCTCCCGGCATGTGGTGAACCTCCTGGCCAACCTGCGCGGCCTGCCCGAGGACCGGGGCCGTTCGACCGATCGCGACCTGCGTTCGATCGACGACGCCGTGACCGAGGCCTTCCGGAAACTCCGCCTCGACAAACCGGTGCCGGAGGACGCGATCTTCGCGCATTGGCACGAGTTGCTCCCCGCGAAGCTGGCGAAACGTTGCGCCCCCCTGCGGGTGCTCGAAGGCGGCAAGCTCGTCGTGCAGTGCGAGAACACCGTCATCAAGTCCGAGGTGCGCTTCCACGAACGGGCGTTGCTCGCGAAGATCCGCGCCCTGCGCGGCTGCCAGGAGGTCCGGGCGATCTCCTTCGTCAACGCCTGAGGCCGGTCAGTCGGCCTTCGGGCGCGGCTCGTACGGGGCGAGGAACACTTCCTTGAAGTCGTAAACGTCGTCAAAATCCTCGAGCCGATCCTCGTCGGACCGCCCGAAGAGCCCGGTGTCGATGATGTTGAACACGATGTGGCCGACGTCGAGGGACTTACGCAGTCCCCAGCTCTGCAGGAGCGGGTAGGACATTGGCCCGTAGGTCTCGAGCACATGCCGGCGGAAGCCCTCGAGGAGCTGGGGGCCGGTGACATGTCGGTTGGCCCCGGCCTTGCCTTTCTTCGGCTCGCCGTGGATGTCCTTCTGGGCCTGATCGAGCCCCAGGCGCACCAGTTCGTAGGCCTGCGCCTTGTAACGGGGATCCTTGGCGCGGATCTGACGGATGACCTCGGCGAAATCCATGCTCAAAGCTTGGCGAGTTCGGCGAGCAAGCGCTCGTTCTGGGCGGCCGTGCCCACGGTGAGCCGGAGCCAGCCCTTCATCCCGTAGCCGGCCAAGGGACGGACGATGACGCCGGCGCGCTGAAGTTTGGTGAAGGCCTGCTCGGCCTCGGGGATGCGCGCGGCCAGGAAATTGGCGTGACCGTCGATGACCTCGCAGCCGAGACGCGCCAAACCTGCCTTCAGCTGGGTGATGCCGGCGGCGTTGACCTCGCGCGTGCGCCGCACGAACGCCTCGTCATCCAAGGCGGCCTCGGCGGCGGCGAGCGCCGGCAGGTTCACGTTGAAAGGCTGGCGGACGCGGTTGAGCAACGCGACGACCTCGGGGCTGCCCATCAGGTAGCCGACGCGCAAGCCGGCGAGGCCGTAGGCCTTCGAGAACGTGCGACTGACCACGACCTTGCGGCCGGACTGCATCAGGGGACGAAGGTCGGCGCTGGCATCGAGGTACTCGGCGTAGGCCTCGTCCAGGCAGAAGATGACATCCTCCGGCAGCGAGGCCGCGAGCGCGAGGATGTCCGCCGGGGCGTCCGTGCCGCCGGTCGGATTATTGGGCGAGGCGAGGAAGACGATCCGGGTCTTGGGCGTGACCGCGGCGCGCAGGGCCTTGAGGTCATGGCGATAGCCCGGCATCGGCACGGGCACCGGGGTGGCTCCGAAAAGCAGCGTGGCCAGCTTGTAGACGATGAACGCCTGTTCGCCGAACACGACCTCGTCGCCCGGGCGGAGGAAAGCCTGGGCCAGGAGGATCATCACCTCGTTCGAACCATTGCCGACGATGAAATGGGCGGGGGTCAGCGCCCACTTGGCGGCGAGCTTCTCGCGGAGAAAGGTACAGCCTCCGTCCGGGTAGAGGTGGCAGACCTCGAGGGCCTTGCGGGCCGCGGCGAGACCCAGCGGGGACGGACCCAGCGGGTTCTCGTTCGAAGCGAGCTTGATCACCGAGGAGGGATCCAGGCCGAACTCACGGGCGACAACTTCGATGGGCCGGCCGGCCTCGTAGGTCGGTTGGGTCAGCACCGGTCGGTTGGCTAGGTCTGAATAGGAAGCCATGCAGGCACCCATCCATGCGGGTGTTGGGAGGCTTGGCAAGCGTCCGGACCACCCTACCCGCTTGCCAGTGGCTCCGCCGCGGCTTAAGCGTCCGCCATGAAGATCGTCGTCACCGGCGCCTCCGGATTCCTAGGTCGCGAGGTCTGCCTCGCCGCCCTGCGACGGGGACATGAAGTCATCGCGCTCGGCGGCTCCCGGGCGCCGACGATTCCTGGCTTGAAACAGGCGCGGGCGTTCGACCTCTGCTCGGAGGCCGCCTTGGAATCCCTGCTGCTCGAGGAGTTCCCCCAGGCCGTCGTGCACTGCGCCGCGCTGCCGACGATCGAGACCTGCCTGGCCGACCCCGCCAAGGCCCGCGCGCTGAACACGGAAGTCCCGAAGAAACTCGCCCAGCTTTGTTTCCATGTCGGGGCCAAGCTGGTCCACCTTTCGACGGACACCGTCTTCGACGGGATCGCCGGCAACTACCAGCCCACCGACCAGCCGGCCCCGCTGAATCTCTACGGGGAGACCAAGGCCGCCGCCGAGGTCGAGGTCCTCCGCTACGGGCGCGAGCATGCCGCCGTTCTCCGGACCTCGCCGATCATCGGCAACTCGCCCGGCGGCGATCGCGGCCTCCACGAGCGCCTCTTCCTCGGCTGGAAAGAAGGGCGGCCCGCTTCCTTGTTCACGGATGAGATCCGCCAACCCGTCGAGGTTTCCAACCTGGCGGACGTGACCATCGAGCTGTGCGAGCGCGCCAACCTTTCGGGTCTTTATCATTGGGCCGGCACCGAGGCCCTGAGCCGGCATGAGATCGGCGTGCGGATCGCCCGCCATTTCGGGCTCGCGGCGGACCAATGGGTCAAGCCCATCAGCCGCGCGGAAGTCCCCGCCGCCGCCGCCCGCCCGCGCGACCTCAGCCTGCGCCTGCACCCGCTCGCGGGCAAACTTCGCACCGCGGCCCAATCCTTCGAGGAACAGCTCGCGGCTCTGCGCGTCCCCCGGGGCTGCGAGGCGTGGGTCGAGCAGGTGACCGGCCGAAAGGTCGTGCGTCGGCTGGAGAAAGGCATAGACTTCTGAGCATGGATGTCCTGCCCCGCCAGACCGCCGACGCCGTCGCCAACATGGCGGCGGACTACCTGCTGCTGGAGCACTACCCGCGGCCGGACCGGATCCGCTTCCGTCCTTTCGCCTGGTCGGCGCCGGCCTATACTTTCGGGGTGTCCCAACCTTGGGCCAAGTACCGCGCGCAGGTGCCCGCCCATTACCCGCTGGTCCGTCGTTGCACGGGCGGCGGACTGGTCTCGCATCTGGATGACTGGACGTTCGCTCTGGTGATCCCCGCCGGACACCCGCTCTACGCCGCGGACGCGATGGCCAGCTATGCGGCGGTGCACGCCGCGCTCGCCGCGGCGCTGCAGGCCCAAGGCCTGCCCGTGAAGCTCGCCCCGGCCCCGACGGGGGAACGTCCGTTCCAGTCGCCCGACGCCTGCGCCGAACGCGCCGAGCCGAACGACCTGGTGCGCAGCGACGACGGCCGCAAGGTCGCCGGGGCCGCGCAGAAACGCACCCGCAGCGGTCTGCTGCTGGAAGGCTATGTCTGGCGTCCGTTCCTGTCGGCTTGCGATTGGAGCCGCTTCGAACGCGACTTCACCGCCGCCCTGGCCGCCAAGCTCGGTAGCGCGCCCACGCCGGTGACGGAGCCGGTCTACGACCAGCTCGATCACGAGACGAGCTGGGCTCGGTTCAACTCGCGCGAGTGGAACGAGCGGATCTGAACCCTCAGCCGAAGAGGTCCAATTCCGGCCCACCCGCGGGCTTCACCGGCTTCGACGGCTTCGGAGCTTCCGTCGTATCCTTCCGTTTCGATGCGCGCGGCGCGTCGGCGACGGGCGCGGAGACCTCGGCGGCGACGACCTTGCCGCCCGGCAGGCCATCCCCCGTCTCCAGGCCGGACAGGATTTCGCGGGCCCGGGTCACGACCGCGGGCGGCATCCCGGCGAGGCGGGCGACCTGGATCCCGTAGGACCGGTCCGCGGCGCCCGGGACGACCCGACGGACGAACACGATCTCGTCATTCCACTCCTTCACGGCGACGGACCAGTTGCGCAGGCGGGCGAGCCGTCCGGCCAGCCGGGTCAGCTCATGGTAATGGGTCGCGAACAACGTGCGCGGGCCGGTCTGACCGGCGCCATGCAGGTGTTCCGCCACGGCCCAGGCGATGCTGATGCCGTCGTAGGTGCTGGTGCCGCGACCGATCTCATCCAGGACGACCAGCGAGCGGGTCGTGGCGTTGTTGAGGATGTTGGCGGTCTCGTTCATCTCCACCATGAAGGTCGAGTTGCCGCGGGCCAGCTCGTCGGACGCGCCGACGCGGCAGAAGATGCGGTCCACGAGACCGATCCGCGCGGCCTGCGCGGGCACCCAGGCGCCGAGGTGCGCGAGCAAGGCGATCAAGGCGACCTGGCGGATATACGTCGACTTACCCGCCATGTTCGGGCCCGTGAGCAGCGCGATCTGCTCGCCGGCGCAGCTCAGGCGGGTGTCGTTAGGCACGAAGGAGCCCGCGCCGGGGCGGGATTGCAGCATGCGCTCCACCACCGGATGACGCCCTTGGGTGATTTCCAGCGCGTCGGACTCGTCGACCACCGGGCAGACCCAGGACGACTCGCGGGCGAGTTCGGCCCAACCGCGGAGGACGTCGACCTCGGCCAGGGCCTGGGACGTGCCGAGGAGGGATTCGGCGGCCGCGAGCACCTCCGCGAGCAACGCCTGGAAAAGTTCGGTCTCCCGGGCCAGCGCCTGTTCGTCGGCGCGCAGGACCTCGCGCTCCTTGGTGCGGAGCTCCTCGGTCGTGAAACGCTCCGCGTTCACCATCGTCTGCTTGCGGATGTAATCCGCGGGGACCAGGGCGAGGTTGGCCTTGGTCACCTCGATCGCATAGCCGAAGGCGCCGTTGTAGCGGACCTTGAGGGATTTGATGCCCGTGCGGGTCTGCTCGTTGCGCTCGAAGTCGGCGATCCAGGTCTTGCTGTCGGTCGCAAGCGAACGGAGCCGGTCCAGCTCGGCGTCGAAGCCGGCGCGCAGCGCCCCGCCCTCCGCCAGGTCGACCGGCAGTTCGTCGGCCAAGGCCGCGCGCAAGCGGACCAACAGGTCGGTCTCCGGCCGGATGCGCTCGACCAACCCCTGCAACCGTCCGCCCGGCAGGGCCGCAAGCTCCTCGCGCAGGGCCGGCAACGCGGCCAAGGTGTCGCGGATGCCACCCAGTTCGCGGGGATTGCGGAGGCGGTTCTGCAGGCGGGCCAGGATGCGAGGAACGTCACGGACGCCCCGGAGCGATTCCCCGAGACGCGCGGAGGCGCCCGGATGGCGCACAAATTCGCCGACGGCCGTCTGACGGGCATGGATCACCGCGAGATCGGTCGAAGGCTCCCCGAGCCAGAGCGCGAGCAGGCGGGCACCGGCCGGCGTATCGGTGCGATCGATGCTCTCGAGCAGGGAGCCTTCGCGACCGCCGCCCGAGGCGTTGAAGAGCTCGAGGTTGCGGGCCGAAGCCGCATCGAGGAGGACCGAGGACCCGAGCCGGGTCTCCGCCAGACGGAAGAGGTTCTTGGGCCGATCGCAGAGCGAGTCGGTGACGTAGCCCAGGACCGCGCCGGCGGCGCCCAGCGCCGGGTGCGTCTCGGTCAGGCCGAAACCGGCCAGTCCATGGACGGCGAGCGTCTGGGCGACCAGCCGGGCGCCCGCGGCACCGTCGAAATTCCAGCCGGGGAGACGCGAGACCGGCCGGCCCTGCAGGAACACCTCGAGCGCCTCGCGGTGCTCGGGCGGAGGCTCCAGCCCTTCCGGCAGGAGCACCTCGCGCGGGGCGAGCGCGTGGAGCAGCGGCAGCAGCCGTCCCGGACCGACGTCGGTGGCGAGGCGGAAGTCGGCGGTCGAGACATCCAGCCAGGAGGCCTGCCATCCCTGCTTATCCCAGGCGAGCGCGACGAGGTAGTTGCCGCGCCGCGAATCGAGCTGCGAATCCTCCAAGGCCGTTCCGGGAGTGAGGATGCGCGTCAGGCCGCGGCGGACGAGTTTGCCCGCGACGGGCGCCTCGAGCTGGTCGCAGATGGCGACCTTCCAGCCCGCGGCGAGCAGCCGGTTCACGTAGGCGGGGGCCGCGTGGTAAGGCAGGCCGGCCATCGGGGTCTCATGGCGCTTGGTCAACGTCAACCCCAGCACCTTGGAGGCGACGACCGCGTCCTCCCCGAAGACCTCGTAGAAATCGCCCAGCCGGAAAAGCAGGACGGTGCCCGCCGGGAGCTTCTCGCGAAACTCTCGGTACTGACGTTGCATCGGGGTCTCCTTCTCCACGGTGGGAAAGGCAAATCCCCCGCCCCGACCGGGGCAAGGACGGAGTAGGCGCCGCGGGGCCGGGGCGCCCGGAAGTTGCTCACATCGCCTGGGCGGCGAGTTCGGACAAGGCGCTGCGGACCCCGTGCAGCAAGCGGACATTGGCCGTGATGGCGTGGCCCTTCATGCGCTCGTGGGTATGGATCAGGCCGTTGGACTTGCCGTCGAGGTAAGGGGTGTCGACCTGGTCCAGGTCGCCGATCAGCACCAGCTTGGAGCCCTCGCCGATGCGGGTGATGACGGTCTTGGCCTCGTGGGGCGTCATGTTCTGCGCCTCGTCGACGATCATGAAGGCATGACCGATGGAGCGCCCGCGGATGAAGGTCATGGCCTCGATCTCGATCAGGCCGGAGTCGATCAGCCACTGGTAGGGCTTGCGCGGCTGGTTCACCGGCTGGAACTGCGAACCGAAGATCGGCTGCGGCGCCTTCATCGCCTGGGCCTTCTTCTTCTTGTTGCGCGAATCGGTGGCGACCATCTCGCGGGCGGTCGGCTGGGCCGACGCGGGGGCGCTGTTCTTGGAGAACAGGACCTCGAGGTTGTCGAAGTAAGGCTGGATGTAAGGCGAGAGTTTCTCCTCCTTGGAGCCGGGCAAGGCGCCGATATCCTTGCCGATCTGGACGACGGGTCGCGAGACGTAGAGCTTCTTGTAGGGCGAGAAATCGCTGAGCACCTGGGAGAGCGCGGCGGCGATCGAGAGGAACGTCTTGCCCGTGCCGGCGCGGCCGAAGCACGTGACGAGCTTGATGTCGGGATTGAGCAGGGCGTCCAGGAAGATCCACTGCTCGAAGTTCTTGGGGATGACCCGCATGCCACGGGGCATCTGCAGGCCCTTGCGCGCGCCGCTGTCGGAGGACAGGAACTCGCGGTAGAGGGCGAGCGGCACGAACGCGCCTTCGCCGACATGCCGGGCGGGCTCGGTCCAGGAGTCGGAGGCGAGCATGACGTACTCGTTGAGCACCGGGGTCGCATCCGCGGCGAGCTTCAGCTGGGCCTGGCCCAGCTCGCGGAAATCGCGCATCGCGGCGGCGGTGACGGTGAGCGTGCGGTAGTCGCCGACGTCGCTGATCTCGACGCGGTCGTTGCGGTAATCCTGGACCTCGAGACCGAGGGCCTGGGCCTTGAGCGCCATGCAGGCGTCCTTGGTCACCAGCACGACGGAACCCTTGGTGGTGTCGCGCAGGTAGAGCGCGGAGGCGATGATGCGGTGGTCGGGGGCGTCGACCTGCATGAAGACGGCGCGGACGCGCTCGGAGCGGGCGCCGTTGAAATGGTCGCGGATGAGCGACTCGTTCACGACGACCCGGAGTTCGCCGCCGTCGCGCAGCCTGGCATGGAGAGCGCCCGGGCGGGTCGCGTCGCCTTCGGCGATCTCCTTCAGCGGACGGTTCTCGAACAGGGCGCGGATGGAGCGGTTCACCCGGCGCGCGCTGGCGCCGAGCTGGCCGGGCTGGGTCTTCAATCGGTCGAGTTCGGAGAGCACCTCCACCGGGATCGCCACGGTGTGTTCGTCGAACTTGAAGAGGGACTCGGGATCGTGAATCAGTACGTTGGTGTCCAGGACGTAAGTCTTTTTCACGCCGATGATTGTCGGCCGGACGCCGAAGGATGCAAACGTAAAAGGTCAGCCGGCAAACCGATCGGCCAGACCACGCAGGTAATGCCAGCTATAGATGCCGGTACGATGGCCATCGTCGAACTCCAAGGTGACGGCGTAATTGCCGAGCCGTTCCAGTCCCACGACGGCGACGCCGGGGAAACGTCGCGGGCCGTCGCCGCCCCAACGCTGGCCGAGGATGTCGACCTCACCCATGTTCTCCGCGCTCGGCGAGTGCTCGCGGAGGTATTCGCCGGAAAGCACGGATTCCACCCCGTCTTCCCAGGTGATGGCGAGGAAGGTGCCGACGATCTGGAGGTCACGCGGCGGGCGCATGCCCCACCCTGTCGGCGGCGGCGGAAGGGCGCAAGCCGGGACGAAACCTTGGGGTCGCCCTTGACTCCCCCGCCGTCCTCCAGAACCTCTTGGCACCATGGCAGGCGTCGGCAAACTCCTCAAACAGGCCCAGAAGATGCAGAAGGGCATCGCGGAAGCGCAGCAGCGCCTCGCGGACGAACGCATCGAGATCTCGCACGGCGGCGGCGCCGTCAAGGTCGTGGTCGACGGCCATGGTCGCATCCAGGCGCTCACCCTCCATCCCGACTTCCTCAAGGAAGGCGCCGCGGTGGTCGAGCCGGCCTTGGTGGCCGCCCTCCAGGAGGCCGCCGACCGCGCGCGCGCCTTGCATGAGGCGACGATGTCCAAGGCGACCGCCGGCTTCCAACTGCCCGGCCTCTGAGCCTGCGTGACGCCCGCCTTCGACAAAGTCCGTCAGTTGCTGAAGCAGCTCCCGGGCATGGGCCACCGGTCCGCGGAGCGCATCGCCTTGCATCTCTTGGTCGAACGACCCGCGCGCCTGGCCCCTGTGCTCGAGGCCCTGCGGGTCGCCGCCGAGGCGGTCCGACGTTGCGAGCGCTGCGGCAGCCTCGCCGAGCACGCCCTGTGCGAAGTCTGCGTCAACCCCAAGCGGGAAGCCGCCGCCCTCTGCGTCGTCGAACAAGTGCCTGACCTCATGGCGATCGAGCGTTCGGCCTCCTACCGCGGCACCTACCATGTGCTGCATGGACGACTCTCGCCCATCAACGGCGTGGGCCCCGCCGATCTGAACCTCGCCAGCCTCGAACGGCGCCTGCGCGACGAACCGATCACCGAGGTGGTGCTGGCGCTCGGCAACGACATCGAAGGCGAGGCGACCTGCCACTACATCCGCGAGGCCATCCAGGCCATCCGGCCTTCCATCAAGGTATCCCGCATCGGCTTCGGCCTGCCCAGCGGCAGCGGGCTCACCTTCGCCGACCCGGCGACCTTGCGCAGCGCGCTGGAGGGCCGTCGCGATGTCGGCGGCTGAAGGCTGGGGCGACTACCCGGCGGCGGCGGAAGCCCACTGGATCGGCCGAGCCGAGGCGGCGACCGACCTCCTCGGCGACGCGGCGTTCGAACGGCTGGCCCACGCGGTCGCGAGACTGTCCGACCTCTTCACGACCGAGCGGCCGGAAGGTCGTTTCCCCGATTATTTCGCGGAAGAGGAACTGCTCGCCGCCTACGGCATCTTCTTCCTGCCGCAAAGTTTCGTCCGCACCGGTTACGCCTTGGCCCAGGCGATGGAACTGCGAGGCTGGCGGCCCGCTTCGGCCGTGCCCGCGATCCTCGACCTCGGCGCCGGCCCCGGGTCCTGCGGGGTCTCCGTGGCCCACCACCTCCGTCGGCGCGGCGCCGGGCGCGTCGAACTGGCGGCGGTCGACCGCTCCCCGGGCGCGCTGGCCGGACTCGAACGTTTCGCGGCGGACTTTCTCGGCGAACCCGTGACCGTGCGCACCCGCGTCGGCGACGCGGCCCGGCCCGAAACGTGGCCGGAGGGAGACTTCGACGTGATCGTCGCCGGCTTCGTGCTGAACGAGATGACCCACCTCGACGCGAAGTCGACGCTGGCCTGGTTCGCGACGTTGCGCCGCCGACTGCGTCCCGGCGGCCTCATCCTCCTGCTCGAGCCGGCTTTACGCACGACGTCCGAGCGGCTCCAGCGCCTGAGCGAACAGGTCTGCGCCGACGGCTCGCTCACGCGGGTCGGTCCGGAGCTGGACGCCCACGCCTGCCCCCAGTTGCTCGCGGGCGAGCATTGGAACCATGAATCGCGCCCCTGGACGGCGCCGGCGTCGACCAGCTACGCGAACCGTCGGCTCTTCCGGGACCTCCGCGAGGTGCGTTTCGCCTGCGCCCTCTTCACCGATGCCGCCTTGACCGACCTGCCCGCCGAAGCCGTGCGGCTCGTGTCCGATGTCCAGATCATCAAGGGTCTGCTGCGCTTCATCGTCGTGCGCGCCGGGGCCCTGCAGTCGGTCGAGGTACCGACCCGCGGCCTGTCGAAGCATGACGTCAAGGCGCTGGCGGCGACCTTCGGACGCGGCGATGTCGTGTCGTTCCCGGTCATGACCGGAGCCAAGGTCCGGCTGTCCGACCGCTCGGAGCTCCGTGTCCTCTGGACGCCGGTCCGGCTTTAACCTGAACGTAACCTCGCGGGAACCTCCATTTAACGCGGGGCTTATTGCCTCTTAGGCGGTCTTTCGGTCGATTAATCGCCCGTTGCTGACATCCGGTCGGCGGCGGTCATGATACCTATCCCCAAGATGTTTAACCGCGAACTCAGTTGGCTCAGCTTCGATCGCCGCGTGCTGGAGCTCGCGGAGGATCCGTCCGTCCCGCTGCTGGAGCGCGTCCGTTTCCTCTCGATCGTCAGTTCCAACCTCGACGAGTTCTTCGAGATCCGCGTGGCCGGTATCATGCAGCAGGAGGAATCCGCCAGCCATCCGGCCACTCGAGAGTTCCTCCTGCAGGTCCTGCGCCAGGCGCATGACCTGGTGGCGGCGCAGCAGCGCTGCTGGCAGGACCAGCTCGTGCCGGCGTTGGCCGAGGCAGGCATCGTCGTCAAATCGCGGCAACAGCTCGACGAGACGGATCGCCGGGCTCTCTCGGAGCGGTTCGATCGCGAGATCCTACCGGCGCTGACGCCCCTGGCGATCGACCCGTCGCACCCTTTCCCGGTGCTCACCAACAAGGGCCTGTACTTGCTCGTCCTGCTGCGCGTCCCGGCGACCGGTGAGCTGCGTCGCGCCGTCGTGCCCGTCCCGCGTATCCTGCCGCGGGTGCTCGCCTTGGCCGACCAGCGGGGCTTCACGCTCCTCAGCCACGTCATCCAGACGTTCCTCCACCGGCTCTTCCCGGGCCTCGAGCTGCAGGGTTCCTGGGCGTTCCGCATCACGCGTAACAGCGACCTCTACGTCGATGAAGAGGAAGCGGGCAACCTGCTCGAGGCGATCGAGGAGGAGATCCGCAACCTCCGCAAAGGGGCGACCGTCCGGCTCGAGGTCGAGGCCGACATCCCCGCCCCCGAGCTCGAGTGGTTGCTGGCCTCGACGGAACTCGCGCCGGAGAACGCCTTCCTCAATCCCGGCCCCGTGAACATGCTCCGGTTGGCGAGCCTCCTCGACCTCGTGGCGCGACCCGACCTGCTGTACCCGGCCTTCACGCCGGCCCTGCCGACCGACGCCGCCGAACCGGCGGGGCTCTTCGCCCGGATCGCGCAGCAGGACCTCCTGCTGCACCACCCTTACGAGTCGTTCGCCCCGGTGGTCGAGTTCCTCCGGCAGGCCGCCCGCGACGAGCAGGTCGTCGCCATCAAGCTCACGCTCTACCGGACCAGCGGCGACTCCCCCGTGGTCGAGGCGCTCAAGGCGGCCGCGCGCAACGGGAAGCAGGTCACCGCGCTCGTCGAGTTGCGCGCGCGCTTCGACGAACTCAACAACATCGAATGGTCCCGTCAGCTCCAGGAGGCCGGCGCGCACGTCGTCTACGGCCTCCACGGCCTCAAGACCCACTGCAAGGCCTGCCTGGTCGTCCGCCAGGAGCACGGCGTTACGCCGCTACGCCCACCTGGGCACCGGCAACTACAACCCTAAGACCGCGCGTATCTACACCGACTTCTCGCTGCTCACGGCCGACGCCGAGATCACCGCCGACGTGGGGCTGCTCTTCAACGTGCTGACCGGGAACCTCGCGTCGCCCCAGTTCCGCCACCTGCTCGTCGCGCCGTTCGACCTGTCCCGACGCATCGTGGCGTTGATCGAGGCCGAGGCGGCCGCGGCCCGGGCCGGCCGGCCGGCGGGCATCTTCGCCAAGGTGAACAGCCTGGTCGACCCGGAGGTGATCCGCGCGCTCTACGAGGCGTCGAACGCGGGCGTGCCGATCGACCTCGTGGTGCGCGGCATCTGCTGCCTCACCCCCGGCGTACCCGGCAAGAGCGAGCATATCCGGGTGCGCAGCTTCCTCGGTCGGTTCCTCGAGCATAGCCGCGTGTTCCGGTTCCAGAACGACGGCGGGGCGCCGATCCTGCTCATGGGCAGCGCCGACTGGATGCCCCGCAACTTCCAGCGACGCGTCGAGTGCGTCTTCCCCCTGCGCTCACCGGAGCTCATCCGCCGCATGGAGGAGGAGGTCCTCGCGACCTACCGCGACCGGACGGGCGACGCCAAGGAACTGCGGGCCGACGGGAGCTATGTCGCCTGCGACCCGCGCGGCCGCCTGGCGCCCGGCGCGCAGGAAACCTTCCTCCGTCTGGCGGCCCGGAGCGGCGAATCCGGGGTCAGCGAAGCGGGCCGTTAGAACCGAAGCAGATGCGTTCGACCGCGGCGTTGAACCCATCACCTTCGCCGAGCACCTCGACCTCGAGCCGCACGTAGTACAAGGGCATGGGCGGACGGAACCGCGCCAGGAGACGCACCGCGTCCTTCTCGGTCGTCAAGATCATCTCCGCCTGCGCCCGGAGCGCCTGTTCCAGCACCTCGTCGAGATCCTCGTCATTGAAGGCGTGGTGGTCGAGGAACCGGCGGTTGGCCACCAGCACGGCGCCCTCGGCGGCCAAGGTCTCCTCGAACCGTTCCGGCGTCGCGATCCCGGAGAAGGCCGCGACCCGCTTGCCCCGCAGGGCCTCGAGGGGAAGCCGGCCAGGTCCGTCGACCTCGACGAGTTCCCGGGCCCGGTGGGCGCAGGGGATGATCTCGGCCGTCGGATTGTGCCGGCGGATGAGCGCGACCAGGGCCGGGTCGGGCGCGCCGCTCGACTTCGTGACGAAGACGTAGGAGGCGCGGCTGAGATTGGCCACCGGTTCGCGCAGGATGCCGCGCGGCAGGAGGCAGCCGTTGCCGAAGGGGTCATGGCTGTCGACCAGCACCAGGTTGATCTGACCGCGCAGCGGCAGGTACTGCAACCCGTCGTCGAGCAGGATCGTGTCGACGCCGAAACGCCGGAGCGCGAAGCGACCACCCTCGACGCGGTCGCGGTCGACCACGATGACCACGCCGAGCGCGGCGAGGTTGCGCGCGAGCATGTAAGGCTCATCGCCGGCCTCGTCGGGCCCGACCAGGACGGAACGACCATCGGAAACCACCAACGGGTCCGGTCGGCTACCTTGCGTCAGCCAACGCCAGAAACGTTTCGCCCAGGAGTCGGAGGCGCCCTTGTAACCTCGCGAGAGGATCGCGACCTTGCGACCACGGCTGGCGAGGACCTGGGCCATCTTGAGGACGACGGGCGTCTTCCCGGTGCCGCCGACGGTGAGATTACCTACGACCACGACCTTGCACCCCAAAGGGGTGTCACGGAAAAGACGGTGCCGGTAAAGCCAGAGCCGCAGGCGGACCAAGAGTTCGAAAACCCACGAAAGCACCCTCAGGAAGCCACCCAGCAGCCAGGCGCCGAACCCCTTCCGGCGGCCATAGACCACGCCGACGGCGAAGCCGGCGATGGCCTCGCCGAGCGAGGAAAAGAACCCACGATGCTTCGCCGCCATGGACGATTAGATGCAAAGTTGTTTGACGCAGGCAAGCATCCCGATTGAGAAGGGACGACTCCGCGCCATGCTCGTCCACCTGTTGCGCACCAAACTCCTCCGCGCCGAAGTCACCGGCGCCCGCCTCGATTACGAGGGCTCCTTGGCCATCGACCGGGAGCTGCTGGACCTGGTGGGCATGCTGCCCTACGAGAAGATCCTGATCGGCAACCTGGCCAACGGCCAGCGCTTCGAGACCTACGCCATCCCCGCCCCGGCCGGGACCCGCGAGGTCTGCCTCAACGGGGCCACGGCCCACCTCGGCAAGCCGGGGGACCTGCTGGTCATCATGAGCTTCGCGGAGGTCCCCGCCGCCGACGCCCCGGCCTGGAAACCCCGCACGGTCACCCTCGCCGATCGCAACCGCCGGATCGTCCGCCTCGAGAACCCCGCCGCCACCCCCGCCCTCCTTTCCACCTTCCAACGATGAGCAACCGTCTCTACATCCCCGGCCCGCTGACCGTCTCCCCCTCCATCGTCCAGGCGATGGGCAAACCGATGATCGGCCACCGCTCCGAGGCCTTCGTGAAACTTTACAATGACATGCAGCCGCGCCTGCAGTCCATGTTCTTCACCAAGGATCCGGTCTACCTGGCCACCAGTTCCGCCTGGGGCGTGATGGAAGGGGCGCTGCGCAACGTCTGCCGCAAGGGCGTCCTCAATTGCATGAACGGCGCGTTCTCCGACAAGTGGAACGACGTCGCCAAGCGCTGCGGCAAGCACGCCGAGGCCCTGCAGTTCGACTGGGGCAAGCCGATCGACCCGGCCGCCGTCCGCGCGGCCCTCGCCACCGGCAAGTTCGACTGCGTCACCTTCATCCATTCCGAGACCTCCACCGGCACGCTTTCGCCGATCGTCGACCTCATGGCCGTCATCCGCGAATTCCCCGACGTCATCGCCATCGTCGACTCGGTCAGTTCGTTCTCCACGCTGCCGATCAGGAAGGACGAGCTCGGCATCGACATCCTGCTCACCGGCTCCCAGAAGGCCCTCGCCCTCCCCCCTGGCCTGGCGATCATGGCCGTCAGCGAACGCGCCCGCGAGCGCGCGAAGCAGTCCCCGGACCGCGGCTACTACTTCGACCTGATCGAATTCCACGACAATCACGTCAAGGGCATGACCCCTTCGACCCCGTGTATCTCCCTGTTCTACGGCCTGCAGCAGAAGCTGGTCGAGATCGAGGCCGAGGGCCTGGAGAACCGCTTCGCCCGCCACCTCCGCCTCAACGAGCGGATGCGGGCCTGGGGCCTCGCCAAGGGGTTCTCGCTGCTGCCTGACCCCGCGTTCGGCACGCGCGGCCTCAACTGCTTCAAGAACGACCGCAACGCCGACCTCGAGCGCCTGAACAAGACGCTGAAGTCCCGCCACCAGATCGTCATCGACGGCGGCTACGGCAAGCTCAAGGGCAAGACCTTCCGCATCTCCAACATGGGGGATGAGACCGACGCCACCATCGCGACCCTGATCGGGGCCCTGGACGACTCCTTCGCCGAGCAAGGAATGTAACCGGTTTGACCATCGGTTATCATCCTACGCATGCGCAAGAAGCCCTCCAAGTCCTCCGAATCCGACGTCGCCGCCGGCGCCAAGACCCTCGTCATCGCCGAGAAGCCCTCGGTCGCCGCGGACCTCGCCAAGGTCCTGAAGGTGCCCAAGTCCGGCGACGCCTTCGAGAACGACACGTGGGTGATCTCTTCCGCCGTCGGCCATCTGGCCGAGCTGGTCGAGCCGCATGAGCTCAACCCGGACTGGAAATCCTGGACGCTGAAGAACCTGCCGATCCTCCCGCCCAATTTCGACGGCTCCTTGGCCAAGGGCGTGCTGCGCCCCCGCACCGAACGCGGCGCCGGCGAGAAATACCAGCAGCTGAAGAAACTGCTGCTCCGCAAGGATATCGGCTGCGTGGTCAACGCGTGCGACGCCGGCCGCGAAGGCGAGCTGATCTTCCACATGATCTGCGTGCTGGCCGGGGCGAAGCTCCCTGAGAAGCGCCTCTGGCTGACGAGCATGACGCCGGCCGCGATCAAGGATTCCTTCGACCACCTGCTCGACGTCTCCGAGAAGGCCGGCCTGCGCTCCTCCTCCATCTGCCGCTCGCAGTCCGACTGGATCGTCGGCCTCAACCTGACCCGGGCAGCCAGCAAGATGCTCGGCGGAGGCAAGATTTCCAAGGAAAGCGTGCACCCGGTCGGCCGCGTCCAGACCCCGACGCTCATGCTCGTGGTCCGTCGCGAGCTCGAGATCCGCAATTTCGTCCCCAAGGCCTTCTGGCGCGTCATCGCCGACTTCGGCGTCACGTCCGGCCACTACCTCGGCAACGCGCAGGTTCCCGGCGTCGCCGAGCGCAAGGAAGCCGACCGCTTCTACGACGAGGCGCAGGCCCGGCAGGTCGCCGCGGAAGCGCTCAAGCTCGGCACCGGCACGGTCGTCGACGAACGCAAGCCGAAGAAGGACAGCGCCCCGCGCCTCTTCGACCTCACGACGCTCCAGCGCGAAGGCAATCGCCGCTTCGGCTTCTCCGCCAAGACCACGTTGGCCGCCGCCCAGGCTCTCTATGAGCGCCACAAGGCCCTCACCTACCCGCGCACCGACTCGCAATACCTCCCCGAGGATTATGTCGGCAACGCGAAGATGGTGCTCCAATCCCTGGAAGGCGCCCATGCCGCCGGCGGCTTCGCCAAGGAAGCCCTCGCCAAAGGCTGGGTCGACTCCGCCGGCCGAAGGGTCTTCGACAACAAGAAGGTCAGCGACCACTTCGCCATCGTCCCGACGGGCACGCCGCCCGAGGGGCTGTCGGACGTCGAACGCAAGATCTACGACCTCGTGGTCCGCCGCTTCGTCGCGGTCTTCTTCCCGATGGCCGAGTTCGAGGAGACGGTGCGCACGACCACCGTCGGAGCGCACACCTTCCGCACCACCGGCAAGGTCCTCGTCTTCGCGGGCTGGCGCGCCGTCTGGGGTCAGGAAGCCGACGCCGAGGAAGACAAGGACAAGGAGGGCGCGGCCAACCTGCCCGCCCTCGCGCCCGCCGACGGCGAACCGCCCAAGGCCAGGGTGCATGACATCGAAGTCCGCGAGGACGCGACGAAGCCGCCGGCCCGCTACAACGAGGCTTCCCTCCTCGGGGCGATGGAAAACGCCGGCAAACAGCTGGACGACGAGGCGCTGGCCGAAGCGATGAAGGAACGCGGCCTCGGCACCCCGGCGACCCGCGCCGCCACGATCGAAGGCCTCCTCGGCCAGAAATACATCGAACGCCAGGGCAAGGAACTCGTCCCCCTCGGCAAGGCTTTCAAGCTCGAGCGCTTCCTCACTTCCAACGAGCTGCTGATGCTCGCCGATCCGGTGCTCACCGGCGAATGGGAGCACAAGCTTCGCGAGATGGAACGCGACCGCCTGGACCCGGCGGCCTTCATGACCGGCATCAAGGAGCAGGTGGCCCAGATGATCGGCAAGGTGAAGACTTTCATCGACAACCCGATCGCCGCCGAACCGCTCGACCCGGTGGTGCTCTCCCCGGGCGGCACGCCCATGCTCGCGGACGACCGCAAATACGTCTCGGCGGAGATGATCACCCAGGGCAAGAAGACCGTCCCGGCCTTGCTGGTCTACCGCGAGCTCGGCGGCCGCCCGCTCTCCCCCGCCGAACTCACCGAGCTCATCGCCTCCAAGCGTATCGGGCCCTTCAACGATTTCCGTTCGCTGAAGTCCGGTCGCAACTATTCCGGCTACATCAAGCTCGAGGATAAGGATGGCCAGCTGCGCTCGGCGCTCGACCTGCCGCCGCGCGATGGCGATCCCGATGGTGCGCCCTTCGATCCGTCCTGGCCCGTCCTCGGGAACTGTCCGGTCAGCGGCCTGCCCGTCCAGCAGACCCCGGCCGCCGGCTACCGCGTCTGCCCGACCAAGGCCAAGGAGGCCGGCGCGAAGAAGACCTTCAGCCTCAACACGGAGATGCTGAAATCGCCGGTCACGCCCGACGACGTCCGCAAGCTGCTCACCGAAGGCAAGACGGGCCTGAAGAAATTTGTCTCCAACCGGACGCGGCGCACCTTCGAGGCCTTCCTCGTCGCCGACAAGGAGAAAGGCTGGTGGTTCGCCTTCCCTCCGCGCAAGCCGAAGGCGGCCAAGGGAGCCCCGACGGAACCGAAGGCGGACAGCGACCAGCCGTTCTGATCACTTACGGCTCTGACCACCGGCCGGCGACGGCGCCGTCACCCCTTCGTTCGTCCGCGGGGCGAACCCCGGCTGGGCGACCTCCCAGGACTGCAAGGGCAGTCGCTGAAGCAAAGGGAGGCGCAGCTCATGCTCCATGTCGCGGAGCTCCTTGAGGTCATCCGGCGAGCCATCCTCGGCCCGACTCAGCACCTTCAGCCAGTGGGCGCGGTACCAGTCGTAGGCCTCGCGCCGGCGGCCTTCCTTCCAGAGATTGGCGGCGGCGAAGCGGGCGGCGAACCACGGGGCGCCGCGCGCCTCCGCGGCGCGCCGGTAATAATCGCCCGAGCGGCCGAGGTCCTTGAGCTGCAACTCGGCGACCAAGGCGGCCGTGGCGAGCAGCGCCGCGTCGCCGCCCGTGCTCGCGATGCCCTCGTCGAGCAAGACCATGCCGCGCTGGGCGTAACCCCGGAGCACGTGATCCTGGATCTCCTTGGGCACCTTGGCGTACCCGCCGCGGCGCCGGATCTCCCAATGCCCCATGTCGTTGGCCACGGCGAGGCCGGTGTTTTCCCAGAAGAAGCGCGACCGCGGGTCGAGCGCGCAGGCGGCGCGCATCAGCAGCTCGGTGCCCGCGCGGTCGTTCTTCCGCTCCCAGAGCACGTAACCGCGGATCCAGGTGAAGTCGGCCACGACGGTGCGGAAACCACCCAGGACGCCGAGCAGGACGCCCTGCCCGACCGTGGGTTCGAGTTCCCGTCGGCCGATTTCCGGCAAGGCCAGCCGGGCCCGGCGCCAGGACTGGTCGGCGAACACCCCGACCGCGAGGAACAAGGCGAACAAACCGACCCAGGGCAAGGTGCGCCGCATGCTCAGATTTCCCTCCGCCGGAACAGGAAGGTCGCCAGAACCAGGAAGGCGACGACGTACGCCACGCCGGACAGGAAGACCCACGGCAAGGTGCCGGCGGCCACCTGATGGGGCGCGAGCACCAGCGCATCGCCGAGGTTGAACTGCTGCAGGTTCGGCAGGAGGTGCGTGAGGAGCCAGAGCGCGGCCTGGCCGAGGCCGGGCTCCGCCGGCTTGAGCAACAACTCCTGCGAGAGCCATTGCAGCTGACCGGCGAGCACGGCGAGCGCGCCGACGACGACGGCGAAGAGGAAGGTGCGGGCCGCCGCGGCCACCGCGAGGACCATCGCGACGACGACGCCAAGCCGGAGCCATTGCAACGCGGCGTACAGCGCGAGACCGGCGAGGTCGCACTCGGGCGGCGCCAGCCGTCGATCGGCGGCGAGTTGCGCGAGTTCCGCGGCCCGCCAGCCGAGCATGGCGGCCAGCAAGGCGGCCAGCACCAGGACGAAGACCCCGAGGACGGCCCAGATGCCCAGGAACTTGCCGGCGAGGAACTCCGCGCGGCTCAGCGGCTTGGCGAGGAGCGTCAAGGCGGTCCGGTTGTCGATCTCGGCGAAGAACAACTGCGCCGTCATGACCACGCCCAGGATGGAGCCGAAGAGAAAGAGTCCCCCGAAACCGAAGTCGGCCAGGAACTTGAGCTCGCTATGCCCGAAGTCGAAGACGCGCACCGCGCCGGAGGCGAGGACCAGGGCCGCGCCCAGGATGAACAGGAAGGCGAAGAAACGCTGCCGGATAGCCTCCAGGAAGGTGATCCGGGCGATCCAGAGCGAACGATGGCAGGCGGCTTTCATCAGGCGTCGCGGCTACCGGTGACCAGCTCGCGGAAGAGTTCCTCGAGCGAACGGCGGGGATGGGTGACGGCGCCGAGGCGGGCGCCATGGGCGACGAGAGCCGCCTCCGCGGCGGCGAGGGCGGCGGGCGTGAGGGCGTCGACGGTCAGGACATGCCGGTCGCGTCGTTCCAACACCTCCTCGACCGCCCCTTCGAGGACAAGGCGTCCCTTGTCCATGATCGCGACGCGGTCGCAGACCTGCTCGACCTGACCGAGGAGGTGCGAACAAAGCACCACGGTTTTCCCGCGAGCCCGCATCGCCTCGATGATCCGTCCGATCGCGGCGGCGCCGACCGGGTCGACCCCGGCGGTAGGTTCGTCGAGGATGACGAGTTCGGGATCATGCACGATGGCCTGGGCCAGACCGATGCGCTGCAGCATGCCCTTGGAGTAGGTGCCGACGAGCCGACCGGCGGCCTCGCGCAGATCGACCAAGGCGACCGCCTCCTCGACGGCCGACTCCACCCGGTCGGAAGGGACCCCGCTCAGGTGCGCGCAGTAGCGCACGAGTTCGCGCCCGCTGAGGAACTTGTGGAAGTAGGGAGCCTCCGGCAGGAAGCCGGTCCGGGCGCGCGCCTCCGCCGTCGCCGAAGGCAACCCGAGGATGGAGACCTCGCCGGCGGTGGCGGGGACGAGCCCGAGCACCACCTTCAACGTGGTGCTCTTGCCGCAGCCGTTGGGCCCCAGAAGCCCGTAGACCTGACCACGCGGGATGGACAACGACAGGTCATCCACCGCCCGCAGCTTGACGCCCTTCAGCCCGACGCGGAAGTCCTTGGTGAGGTGGCGCACCTCGATGGCGGGAGCGGCCGTCATCGCCGGATCGAGAAATCGGTCGCGGTGCGGACACCGGCGAAGTCGCGCATTTCCGTGGAACGGATGTGCCCATCCATGGTCCGGGCCAGTTGTTCGGTGTAGGCCTCGACCTCCTGGCCGGCCCCTTCCACGTGCAGGTAGACACGCCCGTCCGGCAGGTTCTGGACAAAGCCCGTGACGTCGTAGCCCCGGGCGACCTGCAAGGCTTGGGCGCGGAAACCGACCCCTTGGACGCGTCCCGTATACCAGACTTCACGATGGGAGACATGGGTTGACATCGCCGAGAACTTATGGAAATGTTCTTCCTCCAATCATTCACAGCAACCGCAATCTGACCATGAACCTCCCTCTTGCCGTATTCGACGGCCCAGTCATCTGGGTTGTGCTCTTCGTTGTTCTGCTCCTTTTCGGCGGCTCGAAGCTGCCGGAACTCGCCCGCGGCATGGGCAAGGCCAAGCGCGAGTTCAAGAAAGCCTCCGAGGAAGTCGAGGATGAGGTCCGCAACGCCGTCCACGAGGACGAGCAGCGCAAGGCCCGCCTCAAGGCCATCGAAGAAGAAGAACGCGCCCGGATCCGCGCCAAGCTCGAGGAAGAAGAGCGCGCGAAGCGGGCCCAAGACGGCAAGCAGAACTGACACCCCAGGGGCCGGCGACGGCCCCTTCTCATTGCCAGTCATGTTCACGGGACTCGTCCACTCAGCCGGCCAGGTCGTTGAGCTGTCTCCCCGTCCGCAGGGTGGCCTCCGGCTGACCGTGCAATCCCCCCTTTTCACGGCCGCCCGCGCCGGCGATAGCATCGCCCATAACGGGTGCTGCCTGACGGTCACCGACCCGGTCGGCGACCGGGCCTCCTTCGACCTTTTGGCCGAGACGCTCCGGCTGACCAATTTGGGAGACCTCAAGGTCGGCGACCTGGTCAACCTCGAGCCCAGCCTCCTCCCGACCGACCGACTCGGTGGTCACTTCGTCACCGGGCACGTCGACGCCTGCGGCACGATCGCCTTCCTGGGCCAAGACGGCGCGGATTGGCGGTTAGACGTCGACGCCCCGGCGGGAGTCCTGGACTTGGTCGTCAAGAAGGGCTGTGTCGCGGTCGACGGCATGTCGCTCACCGTGGCTGACCTACGCCCCGGTGGTTTTCGCATCTGGCTGATCCCGCACACGCTCGCAGTGACCAACCTCGCCCGCCGCCGGGCCGGGGAACGGGTCAACCTCGAGTCGGACTTGCTCGCGAAGTACGCGGCCAAGCTTCTCCGCCGGGAATAAACGTCACCGTCCCGAGACGGCGTTCAGACGCTCTTGGATACGCAAGGCCGCCGCGGTCTCGTCCTCCTCGCGGGACGGGCAGGAAAAATCCTCGAACGTCACGTCGACCCGTGAAAACGGCAGCGGCAACGCAAACCGATCCCAGTTACGCAGGCGGCAGCACCGCGAATAATCCAACCCCATGAGGATGATGGGGCGGCCGGTCAGTTTGGCCAAGGCCACGACGCCGGTCTTGCAGACCCGGGCCGGCCCCTTCGGGCCATCCGGGGTGATGCCGGCATGCTCGCCCGCCCGCACGACGCGGGTGAGGGTCATCAAGGCGGCGGCGCCGCGCTTGCTCGAGGAACCCCGGACCGCCTTGAGACCCATGAGGCGGAAAAAGGCGACCAGCCATCCGCCGTCCTTGCTCGTGCTGATGAGCGCATTGATGGGGCGGCGGAAAAACCGTCGGCCGACGAGCCCCGAGACGAAGAGCCGGTCGTGCCATAGGACGATGATCCGACCGCCGTCGGCATCATCGACCAGAGGCCGGTTCGAACGGATACGCAAGGTGCCCAACCAGAGACGAAGCAGGAGCGCGAACGGAGCCACCCAGAGCCAATGGTACCAAGGCACCACCGCAGGGGTCTCAGGAAGGGCTGGAGCCGGGGCCGACACGTCCCCACTTACGCACCGCCCGGACGGAAGTTCAAACACTTACCGCAAACCCAGCGCCTGCCGCACCGCCGGCCGGGCCAGCAGATGGAGGAGCGGCCGGGAGAAAAGGTCCGGCTGGTCGGCGGCCCAGGCCGCGAGTTCCGCCGGCGTCCGCCAGAGCACCGCGTCGACCTCGAAGGCGGCCGGAAAGCAGCGTTCGGCCGGACGTCGCAGGAGGTAGGAACGCACGAATTCACGGCCGAGGTCCTCATGCTGCGGGGCGTAATCGATCTCCGCGAGCTCGGCGGGGGCGACCTGGACGCCGAGTTCCTCGCCCAGTTCGCGGACGGCGGCGGCCAGGTAGGCCTCCCCGGCGTCGACATGGCCGGCGCAGGACGAACTGAGCTGGCCCGGGCAGTTGTCCTTGGCGAAGGAACGTCGCTGGAGGCACAGTTGCCCGTCCGGTCGCAGCCAGAAGATGTGAACCGCCCGGTGCAGGAGTCCGCGCCGATGGATCTCCCCGCGGCGTTCGCGCCCGATGACCTGGTCCGCGGCGTCGACGACATCGAACACCTCGTCGGGTGACTGGCCGACCTCGGGATTCATGCGCGGCCGAGATCCATGATGATGTTCCACCGCTTGGTCAGTTCCCGATCGTGCTTCTTCCACTGCGGATCCCAGGCGGCGAGCTGGCTCCAGAACCGCTCGGAGTGGTCCATGTGACGGCGATGGGCGAGCTCATGCAGGATGACATGGTCGTGCAGGAGCGGCGGCAGCAGGACGAGCCGCCAGTTGAGCGAGAGCGCGCCCGCGGCCGAGCACGACCCCCAGCGGGTGGTCTGGTCCCGGACGCCGACCTGGGCCACCGTCACGCCCACCCGGCGGGAAAGCCGCTCGACGGCGAGGGTCAGCCCGGTCTCCGCGAAGCGTCGCAAGGCGCGGGCGGCCCCCGGCTCCGGCGCGGCGGACGGGACCGTCAGGTCGACGCGATCCTCGGCGTGGGTGAACTTCAGCGAGGCACGGGCGCCCTCGGCGAGGCAGACCTCCATCAGGCGGTCATCGAGCGTCGCCCAGGGATACTTCCGCAGGTGGTCCAGCAATGAAGCCTGCACCGGCCGGGCCTTCGCGACCACCTTCTCCAACCAGGCCAGGTTGGCCTGCAGGAAGGCGAGCGCCGACGCCTCGGAAGCCTGCGGCGGGTAGGATAGGATGACCTTCGGTCCCGGTCGGACGGCCAGACGAATGCGCAGGGAACGCGCGGAGACGCGCGGCCAGACCTCGACGGCGCGTTCCCCGAGCCGGACGACGAGCGGTGAACCGTCCGCGCGCATGTCAGCCGTGGGCGGCGTTGGCCTCGGCGGTACGCACGACCGCGGCGGTGTGTCGTCGCAGGGCGGAATCCGGGTCGATGCCGGCGTCGCGGCAGGCCGCGACCAGTTCGAACAGGCGGCGCCCCGCGGAGGCCTCGTCGAGCCCCTGCGCCTGCGCGTCGACCTGGGCGACGTCGACGGTCGCCCCGGCGTCCAGCTGCTTCTTGCGGACCTGTTTCCAGACCTCGCGCGCCGTGAGGATCGAATTCAGCGCGGGCGGCAGTTCCTTGAAGACGGTCGGCTTCGCCGCCCCCTTCTCCCGCAGCTTGATCTGCTCCCATTGCTTCACGACCGCCTCGGGGTCGCCGAGCTTGGCGCCGGCGCCGAACACGTGCGGGTGTCGGCGGACCATCTTTTCGTTCACCTCGCGGGCGACGTCGTCGAAAGTGAAATGACCGGCCTCGGCGGCCATCTGCGCATGCAGGGCGACATGGAAGAGCAGGTCGCCCAGTTCCTCGCGAAGGTTGGGGAGGTCGTCGCGGTCGATGGCCTGCAACAGTTCGCTGACTTCCTCCACGAGGCAGTCGCAGAGGGTCCGGTGGGTCTGCACCCGGTCCCAAGGACAGCCGTCAGGGGCGCGCAGCCGGGCGGTGGTGGCGAGCAGGAGGTCGATGCCGGACATGCCTGCCATCGAGACGACCGCGGCGAGGGAGTCAAAACGATTGCCAGACGGCCGCGGAGCGGTTCCGTGGAGGGCGTGGACAAGCTGACGGAAATCATGGACGCCAAGCGCCGGGAAATCGCCCCGTTCGCCCGCCCCGTCACCGACGCCGAACTGGCCGCCTTCGCGGGCCGCCGACTACCGCCCGGATTCCGTCAGTCCCTGGATGTCCCGGGGCGCCTGACCGTCATCGCCGAGGTCAAGCGGGCCTCCCCGAGCGTGGGTCAGATCAAGGCCGAGGTCGACGCCGTTGCCCAGGCCCGGCTCTACGCCGAGGCGGGCGCGGACTGCCTGTCCGTGCTGACCGAGACGACTTACTTCCAGGGTCGTCTCGCCGACCTGAGCGAGGTGACCCACGACCAGGCGAAGCGCCCCGCTCCCCTGCCCTGCATCCGCAAGGACTTCATGGTGCACCCGTACCAGGTACTGGAGGCGGCCCAGGCCGGCGCCCGCTGCATCCTCATCATCGTCCGCGGGCTGACCGACGACGAGATCCGCCCGATCCATCGCGCGGCGAAGCTCGCCGGCCTGGACACCCTTTTCGAGGTCCATGACGAGGCCGAGCTCGAGCGCGCCCTCACGCACGACCCGGACATGGTCGGGGTCAACAACCGCAACCTCTCGACCTTCCAGATCGACCTGACCTTCGCCGAGCGCGTCATCCCGCGGATGCCCAGGCACGTGCTGAAGGTCGCCGAGAGCGGCATCAAGACCCCGGCGGACGCGGCCCGCATGCGCGCCGCCGGCGCCCACGCCCTGCTGGTCGGCGAATCGCTGATGCGCGCCGCCGATCCGGCCGAGCTGCTGCAGGCCTTCCGGCGCGCATGAGCGACGGCCCGCTCAGCCTCTCGGAGACCCGCGAGCTGCTGGCGCGGTTGGCGCACATGCCGAAGAAGTGGCTCGGCCAGAACTTCCTGGTGGACGGCAACATCGTCCGCAAATCGCTCGAACTCGGCGAGGTCAAGGCCGGCGACAAGGTCGTCGAGGTCGGCCCGGGGCTGGGCACGTTGACCCGCACCTTGCTGGGCGCGGGCGTCGACCTGTTCGCCGTCGAGGCCGACCGCACGATGGTCTACCACCTCGAGACCACGCTGCAGCCCCGGTACCCCGCGACGTTCCATCTCCACGAGGGCGACGCGGTCGACTTCCCGCGGGCCGGTCTGCAGGACGCGACCGACGGATCGTTCAAGGTCATCGCCAACCTCCCTTACGCGATCTCCACCCCCTGGATGGACGCGATCTGCGCCGGGCCGCATCCGGCGCTGATGGTCCTGATGTTGCAACGCGAGGCCGCCGAACGACTGACCGCCGAGGTCGGCACCGGGCATTGGTCGGCCGTGACCGCGCAGGTCCGGCTCGCCTTCGAACGCGTGAAGGTCCACCCGGTGCCCGCGCAATCGTTCAACCCGCCGCCCAAGGTCGACTCCTGCCTGCTCGTCCTGCGCCGCCGCGCCGACGCCCGTCGCCTCAGCCCCCGCGCCCGCGAGGTGGCCCGCCTGCTTTTCACCCAGCGGCGCAAACAGGTCGGCTCAGCCGCCCGGAAACTCTTCCCCGACCAGGCCGACGTGGCCCGCTGGCTCGAGGCGCTGCCCGCCTTCGGGGTGACGTCGCTGGCCCGTCCCGAGACGATCCCGGCCGAGGCCTGGCTGACCCTTTGACCCGCCTGGGGTTGCTTTCCTCGGAATCCCTGCTCCTTATCCCCCCATGTCCGTCAAAGTAGGCCTCGTCTCCCTCGGCTGCGCCAAGAACCTGATCGATTCCGAGATCATGATCGGCCATCTCGCCCAGGCCGGCATGGCCATGACCCCCGACGCCGCCGAGGCCGACGTGGTCATCGTCAACACCTGCTCCTTCATCGACGCCTCCAAGCACGAGGCGCTCGAGGCGATCTACGAGATGAGCGACGGCAAGGCGACCGCCCGGAAGAAGGGCCAGAAACTCATCGTGGCCGGCTGCATGGCCCAGCGCTACCAAGGCGCCCTGCCCGTCGTCGAGGGGGCCAAGGGGCGCGTCGAGCTACCGAAGGTCGACGCCTTCATCGGGCTCGACCAGGTGACGAACATCGTGCCCGTCATCCGCAAGGTCCTCGGGGGCGACGCGGGCAAGACGGAATTCCTCGCCAAGACCACGACGTTCATCCCGGACTTCGATACGCCGCGCTTCCGCCTGACCCCGCGACACGCGGCCTACATCAAGATCGCCGAAGGCTGCAACCACCCCTGCTCCTTCTGCATCATCCCCCGCATCCGCGGTCGTCACCGCAGCCGCACGGTGGAGTCCGTGGTGAAGGAAGCCCGCCTGCTCGTCGCCGACGGCGTCAAGGAGATCAACCTGATCTCCCAGGACACGACCTACTTCGGGATGGACCGCTGGACCGACGCCCGCCCCAACCCGCGGAGCAAGGTCGATTCCTCCAAGGGCGAATCCCTCGCCTCGCTGCTCCGCGAGCTCGACGCCATCGCCGGCGACCACTGGATCCGCCTGCTCTACACCCACCCGGCCCATTGGAGCGACGAGCTCATCGAGACGATCGCGCAATCCCGGCACGTCACGCGCTACGTGGACATCCCCTTGCAGCACATCTCCGACCGCATGCTCACGGCCATGCAGCGGGAGACCGACGGCGCCTACATCCGCGACCTCATCCGACGCATGCGCGCCGGCATCCCCGACCTGGTCATCCGCACCACCTTCATCGTCGGGTTCCCCGGCGAGACCGAGGAGGACTTCCAGGAGCTGCTTGATTTCCTGGCCACGACCCGCTTCGACCGCGTGGGCATCTTCAAATACTCCAAGGAGGAAGGCACCAAGGGCGCGAGGATGGAAGGCCACCTCGCCGACGAGGTGAAGGCCGACCGCCACGCCCGCGCCATGCTCCTGCTCCAGCGCCTCTCGAAGGAACGCGGGGAAGCCTTCATCGGTCGCAAGCTCCGGGTGCTGGTCGAAAGCCCCGGCGTGGCCCGCAGCGCCGGCGACGCCATGGAGATCGACGGCATCGTCCAGGTGCCGAAGAAGCTACCCGTGGGCGAGTTCGCCGAGGTCACCGTGACCGGCGCCCTCGAGTACGACCTGATCGCCCGCTGAGGCTCAGGCCTCCGGCTCGCGCTCCGCGGCGGCGGCTTCCGCCGAGGCCGAGGCCGCCGGCGAGTCGCTGAGCCGGATGAGCGCGTCGAGCGAGGAGAAGTGGCGCGTCCAGTCGGTCATGTCCGGGATGTCGCCGACGACCGTGGAGAAGAGCTCGCGCTTCTCCTGCTTGAGCTCCTCGATGCGCTCCTCGACGGTCCCCGGCGCGATCATGCGGTAGATGAGCACGGGGTTCTTCTGGCCGATGCGGTGCACGCGGTCGACGGCCTGGGCCTCGACGGCGGGATTCCACCACGGGTCGAGCAGGAAGACGTACTCGGCGGTGTTCAGGGTGATGCCCGTGCCGCCGGCCTTGAGGGAGGCGAGGAACAGGGCCGGACCCTTGGTCTCCTTGAAGCGTTCCACCGGCGTCGAGCGGTCCTTGGTCTCGCCGGTCAGCTCGAAGACCGGCAGGTGCGGCAGGTCGCGGGCCAGGGCGGACTTGACGCGCTCGATCAGCGACACGAACTGCGAGAAGACGACGGCCTTGGAGCCGTTCGCGGCGACCTCCGCCAGTTTCGAGACGAGCAGGGTGATCTTGCCCGAGTGCGCGGACGGACAGCCCGAGTTCTCGGGCAGCAGCCCGGGGTCGCAGCAGACCTGACGCAGGCGCATCAGCAGCGTGAGCACCGAGGTGGCGTCGCGGGAGAGCAGGCTCGCCAATTCGCCGGAGAGCCCGCTGCCCTGCGTGAGGTGCTGGTAGAGGGCCCGTTGCTCGTGGGTGAGCGGACACGGCAGGACCACTTCCATCTTCGGCGGGATGTCGGCGGCGACGTGGCGCTTGAGGCGCCGCAGCACGAACGGCGAGACCTGACGGCGGACCTTGCCCAGGGCCGCCTGCGGATCGCGGAGCATCATCCGCTCGAACTGGGCCCGCTTGCCGAGCAGACCGGGCATCAGGAAACGGAAGATCGTCCAGAGGTCCGTGGGACGGTTCTCCAGCGGGGTGCCGGTGATCGCGATGCGGTGCGTCGCCTGCAAGGCCACGCAGGTCTGCGTCGTCTTGGACTCGGGGTTCTTGATCGCCTGCGCCTCATCGAGGACGGCATAGCCGAACCTGGTCTTCGCCAGCTGGTCGGCGTGCCGGCGCAGCTGCGTGTAGCTCGAGATCCATAACCGGGCCTCGGGATTGCGCACGAAATCATCGTCCGCCGTCAGGACCGCGACGCCCGCGCTCAGTTCGGGATGGAAGCGTTTGATCTCGCCGATCCAGACGGGGATCACGCTGGCGGGGCAGACGATGATGGTCCGCTCGCCGACCGGGCGCGAGGCCAGCAGCGCCAGCACCTGGACGGTCTTGCCGAGCCCCATCTCATCCGCCAGCAGCGGGTGCGCGCCGAGTTCGCAGAGCCGGGCCAGCCAGGCCACGCCCTTGGCCTGGTAAGGGCGCAGGTGGGCGGGCAGGTCATCCGGGGCGACGGGTTCCTGCAGCAGACGGTCCTTCCAGGCCTTGAGCTCGTCGTTGAGCTTGAGCGCGCCGACGGCGGCATGGTCGAAGAGCGACAGCAGCAGGTAGCGGGGCACCTCACCCTCCTTGGCCCGCCAATCCTCCGAGAAGTCCGCCACGGCCGCGTTGTAGGCGACGACGCCCTTGCCCGGCAGGATCACCGGGCGACCGCCGGCCTTGAGCAACAGCTTCTGCTCTTCCGCCAGCAGGCGGTGCTTGCCCGCCTTGAGCCGCCAGTTGAGGCGGAAGGATTTGCCGTCCGCGCCGGACTCGGCGTCGGCGTCGACCTCGACCTGCAGCTGCTCGTTGCGGAAGATCTCCAGGGCCTCCTCGCCGACGAGCCGGAAACGCTTCCGCCACTCGGCGAGCTCCTCGCGGACGAACCGCTCGATGCGACCGATGTTATCGATGCCCCAGGTGCCGGCGGCCTTCCCGTAGGCGAAGCCGGCGCGGTGGGCCACGGTGGAGAAACGGAACAAGGTCTGACGCTGCTCGTCGGAAAGCTCGTCGCCGGGCACCGCGCCCGGACCGAAGCAGCTCCAGGCATGGCCGCCGCGGCCCGACCAGGAGGCGGAAGCCGTCAGACCGCCCGGGGAAAGCTCGAACGCCACCTGCAGCTTCAGCGCCGCCCGGGCGCCGGCGTCCTTGCGCTCCGGCTCGACGGGGGCCGCCGGCGCCGCCGCGGGAGCGGAGTCGTCGACGGGGGAGATCTCATCCGCGAGCAATTCCTCGACCTCGTACATGCCGGCGACGGCGTAAGGCGCGCCGTTCTCCTCCTCCGGCAGCGAGGTTCGCCATTCGATCCGACCTTCCCCGAGTTCGATGACGGCGCGGACCGTCTGCGTCTCCGTCCGGGTGACGGCCTCGGCGGCGTGCGGCTTCAACTCGAGGGATCGGACGAGACCCTCGGTGTAGATGCGGCGACCTTCCTCGAGATCGGCCTTCCGGAACGTCTTCTCCCAGGATTCGGGCAGGGACGCGAACCACCGTTCCAAGGCTTCCGTGGAATACGAACGATTGGCCGGTCGTGGGGTAGACATCGACGGGACGGCATTAAACCTGCCCGATTTCCTCGATACAATCCCCAATCTTGGCCCTAAACGCTCATAACTAGGCACGGTCTGGACTTGTTTCCCCGAAAGCCGGAAGCCTAATATCGGTTACCTTTATCGGTCACCGAAATGAAACACTTGAGCGTAGGAACCCGTTGGAACGCCGACCTTGTCGCCGCTTACCATGAGCGCTGGACGCAGGACCCCCTGTCCGTGGACACCGAATGGCGTACTTTCTTCGAAGGCTTCGAGCTGGGGCTCAGCCTGCCGCCCAAGCCCGGCAAGTCCGCGCCCGGCCCGGCCGGCTCCGTCGACGCCGTGGCCCAGTTCAAGGTACTGGCCGCCATCGAGGCCTACCGGATGCTCGGCCACCTCCAGGCCCGCATCAACCCCCTGCTCGACCCCCAGCCTCACTTCGGCCTGACCGACAAGGCCCTGGGACTCGATGGCATCGCCCCCGACCGTTCCTTCCACACGGGCGACTTCCTCGGCGGCAAGACCTTGGCGCTTTCGGAGATCCTGGCGAAGCTCCGGGCCATCTACTGCGGCCCCATCGGGGTCGAGTTCACGCACATCCAGGACGGCGCCCGGCGCCGCTGGCTGCAGGAGCGCACGGAGTCGTGCGGCCTCCGCCCGGCCTATGACGCCGACACCCGCCGCCGCTTCCTCCGCACCCTCGTCCAAGCCGAGCAGTTCGAACGTTTCCTCCATCGTACGTTCGTGGGAGCGAAGCGCTTCTCCGTCGAAGGCGGCGAGACCGTGATGAACGCCCTGGAGCAGCTGCTCCACCGCGCGCCGGGCCTGAAGATCACCGACCTCGTCGTCGGCATGGCCCACCGCGGTCGCCTCAACGTGCTCGTCAACCTGTGCGGCAAGAAGGCGGAGCACCTGTTCCGCGCGTTCAACGAGAACCACATCCCCGACACGACCCATGGTGACGGCGACGTGAAGTATCACCTCGGCTACGAAGGGGAACGCACCATCGACGGCCAGCCCGTCGCCGTCACCCTCGCCTTCAACCCGAGCCACCTCGAGGCCGTCAATCCCGTCGTCCTCGGCCGCGCCCGCGCCCGCACGGATCTCCAGGACAAGGCGTCGCGCTCCCAGATCCTCCCGGTGCTCATCCATGGCGACGCGGCTTTCGCCGGTCAGGGCATCGTGATGGAGACCCTCAACCTCGCCGGCCTCAAGGGCTACGGCGTCGGCGGGACCCTGCACCTCGTCACGAACAACCAGGTCGGTTTCACGACGAACCCGGACGAGGCGCGCACCGGCCGCCATTGCACCGAGATCGCCAAGTTCACCGAGTCGCCGATCTTCCACGCCAACGGCGACGACCCCGACGCCGTCGTGCTCGCGACCGAACTCGCCCTGGAATACCGCCAGCAGTTCGGCGCCGACGCCGTCGTCGATATCGTCTGCTACCGCCGCTACGGCCATAACGAGACCGATGAGCCCTTCTTCACCCAGCCGGTCCTCTACCGCAACATCGCCGCCCATCCCTCCGTCACCGAGCTCTACGCCTCGCGTCTGACCCAGGCGGGCTCCGCGCCGGACGGCGAACTGGCCAAGCTCCGGACCGAGAACGACGTCCTGCTCGAGGCGGCCCAGGCCCGCGCGCTCGAGGCCATCAAGGCCGAGATCGCCGAACGCCAGAAGGCCCCGTTCGGCGTGCGTCCCTTCCGCTCCCCTTACGAGCACCTGGTCCCGACCGCCGTCAGCGCCGAGCTCCTCGGCAAGGTGGCCCCGCACCTCTGGCAGATGCCGCCGGACTTCGCCCCGAACCCGAAGATCAAGCGTCAGCTCGACCTGAAGGCCGAGGCCTTCAAGTCCGGCGCCAACTTCGACTGGAGCCTCGGCGAAGGCCTCGCGTTCGCCACCCTCCTCGCCGAAGGCCACCCCGTGCGCATCTCCGGCCAGGACGTGGAGCGCGGCACCTTCTCGCATCGCCACGCCGTCCTGCACGACCCCTCCAACGACGCCGAGTACTGCCCGCTCAACGCCGTCGGCGGCGCCGCCATCGAGCTCGTGAATTCCTCCCTCTCCGAGTACGCCGTGCTCGGCTTCGACTATGGTTATTCGCTCGAGGCGCCCGACTCCCTCGTGATCTGGGAAGCCCAGTTCGGCGACTTCGCCAACGGCGCGCAGATCATGATCGACCAGTTCATCGCCTCGGCCGAGTCGAAATGGAACCAGACCAGCGGTCTGGTCATGCTGCTGCCGCACGGCTACGAAGGCCAAGGCCCCGAGCATTCGTCCGCGCGCCTCGAGCGCTTCCTCCAGCTCTGCGCCGAGAACAACCTGCAGGTCGTCCAGCCCACCACGCCCGCGCAGCTGTTCCACGCCCTGCGCCGTCAGGTCAAGGCCGAGCTGCGCAAGCCGCTCGTCGTCATGACCCCGAAGAGCCTGTTGCGCCACAAGGCCTGCGTCAGCAAACTGACGGACCTGACTTCCGGCGGCTTCCAGGCGATCCTTCCCGACCCGACGCCGGCCGCGAAGACCGAGCGGCTGCTCCTCTGCTCCGGCAAGGTCTACTTCGAACTCGAGGCCGAACGCGCCAACCGCAAGGACACCGCCACGACGATCGTGCGCGTGGAGCAGTTCTACCCCTTTGACGCCGCCACCTTGGCGCGGCTCCACGACCAGTACGGCGAGCCGAAGAAGGTGGTCTGGGTGCAGGACGAGCCCCGCAACATGGGCGGCTGGTCCTTCGTCGCGCCCCTCATCGAGCAGACGCTGGAGTTGCGCCCGACCTATGCGGGTCGCGACGCGGGCGCTTCCCCGGCGGTCGGTTCGCTTTCGGTCCACAAGATCGAGCAGGCCGACCTCATCCGGCAGGCCTTCGAAGCCTGATTCGGCGACCGCAGCCGTCTGGTGGTCGATTTTGGCCACCTGCAACCCCGAAACGCCCGTCCTAGGTCGATTAAAGGCAGATTTCCCCGTTGAAACCCCTCGAAAGGGGTTCCAATTTCCAGACCTACTCACTTTTCATGGCTGTCGACGTCAAAATCCCCCCCATGGGAGAATCCATCACCGGCGGCTTGCTTGCCGCTTGGTTGGTCAAAAACGGGGACGCGGTCCGCAAAGGCCAACCCCTGTTCTCCTACGAAACCGATAAGGTCACTTCCGAAGGCACCGCCGAGGTCGATGGACGCATCACCATCGCCGTCGAGGCGGGCACCGAAGTCCTCGTTGGCCAGGTAGTCGCCAGCATCGAAGCGGGGGCCGCCGGCAATGCTCCCTCCGCCGCCCCGGCGGTCGCCAAGCCGGCCGCGCCGGCCCCGGCTGCGCCCGTCGCCGCCCCGGTCATCGCCAAGTCCGGAGCCGCCGCCGAAGTCTCTCCCGCCGTCCGTCGCCTCTCCGCGGAGACCGGCCTCGACCCCGCCGCCCTCGAAGGCACCGGCAAAGCCGGCCGCGTCACCAAGGGCGACATGCTCGCGGCGCTCGCCGGTCAGGCCCCGATCAAGGCCGTGCCTCCGGTCTCCCCGGCTCCTGCCGCCGCGGCCTCCCCGGCCGTGGAGATTCCCTCGCGCACCGGTCGCACCTCCCGCAAGCGGATGTCGCCGCTGCGTCGCAAGATCGCCGAGCGCCTCGTCCAGGCCAAGTCGGAGACGGCGATGCTCACCACCTTCAACGAGGTCAACATGGCCCCGGTGATGGAGCTGCGCAAACGCCACGGTGAGGAATTCCTCAAGAAATACGGAGTCAAACTCGGCTTCATGTCCTTCTTCGTGAAGGCCGCCGTCCAGGCGATGAAGGAAGTCCCGGCCATCAACGCCCAGCTCGACGGCGACGACATCATCGAGAACCACTTCTTCGACATCGGCGTGGCCGTCGGCACCGACAAGGGCCTGATGGTCCCCGTGGTCCGCGACTGCGACCAGCTCAACTTCGCCGGCATCGAGAAGGCGATCGGTGATTTCGGCAAGCGCGCCCGCGACGGCAAGATCCAGCTGCCGGAGCTCCAGGGCGGCGTCTTCACCATCTCCAACGGCGGCATCTACGGCTCGATGCTCTCGACGCCGATCCTCAACCACCCGCAGGCCGCGATCATGGGCCTCCACAACATCGTCGAGCGACCGGTCGTCGAGAACGGCCAGATCGTCATCCGGCCGATCATGTACCTCGCGCTCTCCTATGACCACCGCATCATCGACGGCAAGGAAGCCGTGACCTTCCTCGTCAAGGTGCGCCAGTTCATCGAGGACCCGCAGCGCCTGCTGTTCGGCGTCTGAACCCTTCCCGCCCTTCCCTTGCACCCATGTCCCAACTCGATCTCGTCGTAATCGGCTCCGGCCCCGGTGGCTATGTCGCCGCCATCAAGGCCGCGCAGCTCGGCCTCAAGGTGGCCCTCGTGGAGAAGGACCCCACGCTCGGCGGCACCTGCCTCAACGTCGGTTGCATCCCCTCCAAGGCCCTGCTCCATTCCACGGAGACCTGGCGCCACGTCCAGCATGCCAAGCACCACGGCATCGTCGGCGCCGAGAAGCTCAGTTTCGATGTCCCGACCATGCTCGCCAACAAGGATAAGGTCGTCGCCCAGCTCAACAAAGGCGTCGAGTTCCTCGTCTCCAAGCGCGGTGTCGAGATCGTCCGCGGTCTCGGTCGCCTCGGCAAGGCCGGGCAGGTCCTCGTCCGCGGCTCCGCCGGCGAACGCGTCCTCGAGACCAAGAACATCCTCATCGCCACCGGCTCGGTGCCGGTCGAGCTGCCCTTCATGAAGTTCGACGGCGAGACCGTCATCTCCTCCGACCATGGCATCTCCCTCAAGTCCGTCCCGGAGAAGATGGTCGTCGTCGGCGCCGGCGCCATCGGCCTCGAGCTCGGCTCCGTCTGGGCCCGCCTCGGCTCCCAGGTCACCGTGGTCGAGATGCTCCCGGCCATCGGCGGCCCCGCCTACGATGCCGACATCGCCAAGGCCGCCCAAGCCGCCTTCGAGAAGCAGGGTATCAAGTTCGAGCTCGGCGCCAAGGTCACCGGCGTCAAGAAGACCGCCGCCGGCTCCGCCCTCACCGCCGAGCGCGACGGCAAGGCCCTCGAGTTCCCGGCCGACAAGATCCTCGTCGCCGTCGGCCGCAAGGCCAACACCACCGGACTAGGCGCCGCCGAAGCCGGCCTCAAGCTCGATGAACGCGGCCGCGTGGCCATCGACGCCCACTACGCCACCAACCTGCCCGGCGTCTACGCCATCGGCGACGTCGTCGTCGGCCCGATGCTCGCGCACAAGGCCGAGGAGGAAGGCGTCGCGATCGCGGAGAACCTCGCGGGTAAACATGGCCACGTGAACTACGGCGTCATCCCGGGTGTCATCTACACCGACCCCGAGGTCGCCTGCGTCGGCCTGTCCGAGGCCGAGGCCAAGGCCAAGAACCTCGAGGTCAAGGTCGGCAAGTTCCAGCTCCAGGGCAATGGTCGCGCCATCGCCACCGACGGCACCACCGGTTTCATCAAAGTCATCGCCGACGCCAAGTCCGACAAGGTCCTGGGCGTCCAGATGGTCGCCAAGGGCGCTTCCGAGATGATCGCCGCCGCCTGCGCGCACATGGAATACGGCGGCAGCGCCGAGGACATCGCCCGCACCTGCTTCGCCCACCCGACCGTCAGCGAGTCCTTCAAGGAAGCCGCGATGGCCGTCAGCAAGACGAGCATCCACTCGCTCTGATCCGCACGGAAAAGTAACGAACGAAAGGGTGCGAATAGCACCCTTTCTTCTTTTACAGATTCATTCCGTCAAAAGGACCTGAGCTCCGTCGCTTTAGCGACGAAGTCGGTCTTGAAAGTGAGGGGCTAGGCTGACCACGGCACACGCTTGGACCAACTGCCGTTGCTTCCTTCCGGACCTGGCGGGATTCGTCGGCCAACCATTGCATGGGGCCTAGCTGACCTTTATGAATGCCTGCTCAATCCGCTCTTTTCAACCACCAACTTAGGCTCTAATTCCTTACGTCTTCCGATGGCCGAAATCCCCAAGTCCTACGACCCCCAGGGGGTCGAACAACAATGGTATGACCGCTGGGTCGCCGCCGGCTGCTTCGCCGGCAAGGTCGATCCGACGAAGGAGGCCTTCGCCGTGATGATCCCGCCGCCCAACGTGACAGGCGTGCTCCATATGGGACACCTGCTCAACAACACCTTGCAGGACATCATGGTCCGCCGCGCCCGCCAGGAAGGCAAGTCGGCCCTCTGGCTCCCCGGCACGGACCACGCCGGCATCGCCACCCAGTCCCGCGTCGAGAAGGAACTCCGTCAGAAGCACGGGAAGACGCGCCATGACCTCGGCCGCGAGAAGTTCATCGAGGCCGCGTCCGAATGGCGCGACAAACATGGCGGCATCATCCTGGGGCAGCTCCGCAAGCTCGGGGCCTCCTGCGATTGGGACCGCACCGTGCACACCTTGGACGCGGGCTATTCGCAGGCGGTGCTCCAGACCTTCGTCACCCTCTACGAACGCGGCTACGTCTACCGGGGTAAGCGCATGGTCAACTGGTGCCCGGTCTCGCAGACCGGCCTCTCCGATGAGGAGGTGATCATGAAGCCCTCCAAGGGCTCGCTCTACCGCATGCGCTACGAGGTCGCCGAGCTGCCCGGCACCTTCCTCGAGATCTCCACCACGCGCCCCGAGACCATCCCCGGCGACGCCGCCGTCGCGGTGCACCCGGACGACGAACGCTACCGGCACCTCATCGGCAAACACGTCTGGCGACCCTTCCCGCGCGCCCGGATCCCGATTGTCGGCGACACCGCGGTCGAGAAAGAGTTCGGCACGGGCGTCCTGAAGGTCACGCCGGCGCATGACCGCACCGACTTCGACATCGGCAAGCGCCACGCCCTGCCGGTCATCGATGTCATGAATCCGGACGGCACGATGAACGCCGACGCCGGTCCGCTGGCGGGTCTCGAACGTTTCAAGGCCCGCGCCGCCGCCGAGAAACTCCTCGAGGAACTCGGCGCCCTGGTGAAGACCGAGCCGTACGAGAACACCGTCGGCTTCTCCGAACGAGCCGACGTGCCGATCGAGCCCCGCCTGAGCGAACAGTGGTTCATCCGCTACCCGAAGATCGAGGAGGCCAAGCGGGCCGTCACCGCGGGCATCATCAGGTTCCACCCGGAACGCTGGACCAAGACCTACCTCCACTGGCTGGAGAACATCCAGGACTGGTGCGTCAGCCGCCAGCTCTGGTGGGGCCACCGCATCCCGGTCTGGTACCGTAAGGGCGCCGACCGCAACGACGCCGCCAACCGCCACGTCTCCCTGACCCCGCCGGCCGACCCGCAGCATTGGGAGCAGGACCCCGACGTGCTCGACACCTGGGCCTCCTCCTGGCTCTGGTGTCTGGCGACCATCGGCTGGCGCAAGCCGGGCGAGACCACCGACGAGCTCAAGCATTGGTACCCGACCGGCGCCCTGGCGACCGGCCCGGACATCATCTTCCTCTGGGTCGCCCGCATGATCATCGCCGGCCTCGAACTGCATGGCCCGGAGAAGAAGACCCTGACGGACGACGAGATCCGCCAGCGTATCCCGTTCAAGCGCGTCTACTTCAACGGCATCATCCGCGACAAGCAGGGACGCAAGATGTCCAAGTCCCTCGGCAACTCGCCGGAACCGCTCGACCTCATCGCCAAGTTCGGCGCCGACGGCCTCCGCTTCGGCCTCCTGTCCATCGCCCCCAAGGGCCAGGACATCCTCTTCGACGAGGACCGCGTCGGCCAAGGGCGCAACTTCTGCAACAAGCTCTGGAACGCCGCCCGCTTCCGCCAGATGTCCGGCCCGATGTCGGACAACGCCACGTTGGCCGCGATCGTCGCCCGCATCCGCGCGACGCAGCTCGATGACGATGACTTCGCGATCCTGCACGGCCTCGCCGAGCTGACCGACACCACCGCCAAGAACCTGGACGAGCACGAGTTCACCGCCTACGCCCAAGGCCTCTACGCCTTCTTCTGGGGCGACTTCTGCGACTGGTACGTCGAGGCCTCGAAGTCCCGTCTCGCCGATCCGGCCCTGCGGGACAACTGCCTGGCGGTCCAGGACCTGGTCCTGCGCCAGTTCCTCCTGCTGCTCCACCCGGTGGCCCCCTTCATCACCGAGGAACTCTGGCACCTGCTGGGCTACGGCCCGGAGCAGGACTTCATCCAACGCCATCAGGCCGGCTCCGGCGGCGACCTGCTCCGCGTCCTGCGCGAGCATGGGGTGAAACTGATTTCGTCCAAGGTTGCGGATGTCGCCGCCTTGCGTGAATTCGTGGCCGCGGTGCGCGCTCTCAAATCCCAAGGCAATCAGGCGACCCGTCGCGACAGCATCATCACCGTCGTGACGAAGGATGCCGCCAGCCGCGCCCTCCTGGACGGCAACCGCGATAAGCTCAGCCGTCTCGCCGGCCTGGCCGAACTCCGCTACACGAACGACCTGGGCGGACGCCCCGGCTCGCTGACGGGCCTCGGCACCATCGCCCTCGAACTCAGCGGCAACGTCGACGTCGGCGCCGAGAAGGTCCGCCTCGGCAAGGAACTCGAGAAGCTCGCGAAGGCCGTCGCTGCCGGCGAGGCCAAACTCTCCAACGAGGCCTTCGTCTCCAAGGCTCCCCCCGCCATCCTCGAAGGCGCCCGCAAGCAGCTCGACGAGGTCCGCGGCAAACGCGACGAGATCGCCCGCATGATCGCGGCGCTCGGCTGAACGATGTCCGCCCGCGTCCAAGTCCACGCCGACAAGCAGGCGGCCTCGGTCGCCGTGGCGGCGACGATCCGCGACCTCATCCGACGTCGGAACGCGGAAGGTCGTACCGCCGTCCTCGGACTGGCGACCGGCTCGACCCCCCTGCCCCTCTACGCCGAGCTCGTCCGCCTCCACCGCACGGAAGGCCTGAGTTTCCGGAACGTCGTCACCTTCAACCTCGACGAATACGAAGGCCTGACCGGGGATCGCCCCGAATCCTACCGCTACTTCATGGAAGAGCATCTCTTCCGTCACCTCGACCTCCGTCCGGGCAGCACCCACGTGCCCGACGGCATCGCCGCCGACCAGACGCGGGCTTGCGCCGCCTACGAGCAGGCGATCCGCGACGCCGGCGGTCTCGACCTGCAGATCCTCGGCATCGGCCGCACCGGACACATCGGCTTCAACGAGCCTCCCTCGGCCGCGGATAGCCGGACCCGCCGCGTCCACCTCGATGCGGTGACGCGCCGCGACAATGCCTCGTTCTTCGCGCGTCCGGAGGACGTGCCACACGGTGCCGTCACCATGGGCGTGGCCACGATCCTGGAGGCCCGCCAGGTCGAGCTGCTGGCCTTCGGCCCCGCCAAGGCCGAAATCATCCGGCGCGCCCTCAGCGAAAGCCCCCACGCGGCCTGCCCGGCCACCTGGCTCCAGCTCCATCCGGCTTGCACCTTCCACCTCGATCCGGCCGCCAACGCCCAGCTCTGAGACCGCGATGACGCCCCACCCCCGCCACACCTCGCCGATCGACCCGGGCTTCGTCCCGGCCTCGCTGTGGACCCGTGATTTCCTTGCGGCCTGCGCACGCACCCCGGGCAGTTCGGCGTTGGCGATCGGCCTACGTCGTCCCGACGGCACCGCCTCCGTCTTCCGCACGCAGGTCCTCCCGTCCGGTGCCGGCGACGCCGACAATCTCCTGCACGTCGAACGGACGGTGAAGTTCCTGCTCTGGGCCCGCGGCGGCGATGAGATCCTGCTCAGCGGCCCGTTGGCCGAGCCCTTGGCCGCCGCGCTGCGTCGCCAGTATGTCGCCGGGGGCGCCCGCGCCTTCGACGCCGAGTTCGTCCGCAAGCTCTTCGAGCGTCCGCTGACCTTCACCGTCGTCCCGGAGGCAGGCCTGCCGGCCGAGAGCGCCTCGCACCTCCCGCTCGGCCGCAACCTCGGCGGTTGCCGCATCGGCTTCGACCTCGGAGGGTCCGACCGCAAGTGCGCCGCGCTGATCGACGGCAAGGTGGTCTTCTCCGAGGAGGTCAAATGGGATCCGTATTTCCAGACCAACCCGGACTACCACCTCGAAGGCATCCGGGATTCGCTGAGGCTCGCCGCCGCCCACCTCCCCCGCGTCGACGCCATCGGCGGCTCCGCCGCGGGCGTCTACATCTCGAACCGTGTCCGCGCGGCTTCCTTGTTCCGCGGCATCACCGACCCCGAGGTCTTCGATCGCCGGGTGAAGAACCTCTTCGTGGACCTGGGCAAGGAATGGGAAGTCCCCTTCGAAGTGCTGAACGACGGGGATGTCACGGCCCTCGCGGCCTCGATGTCCCTCGGTCGCAATTCCGTGCTCGGGATCGCCATGGGCACCAGCGTCGCCGCCGGCTACGTCGACCCCAAGGGCAACCTGACGAACTGGCTCAGCGAACTGGCCTTCGTGCCGGTCGATTACCGCGTCGATGGTCCGGCCGACGAGTGGTCGGGGGACCTCGGCTGCGGCGTGCAATACTTCAGCCAACAGGGCGTCGGCCGCCTCCTGCCGTTGGCCGGCATCCACCTGCCCACGTCGATGCGCCTGCCGGAGCAGCTTGAAGAACTGCAAAAGCTGATGAAGGCCGGCGACGCCCGCGCCCTCCGCGTCTACGAGGCCATCGGCATCGCCTTCGGCTACGCCCTCGCCCACTTCGCGTCGTTCTACGATTACCAGTGCCTGCTCATCATGGGCCGCGTCACCTCGGGTACCGGCGGCGATGTGATCATCGACCGCGCCCGGGCGGTGCTCCGCGACGAGTTTCCGGAGCTCCGCATCGACCTCGTGGTGCCCGACGAGAAGGACAAGCGCCATGGCCAGGCCGTCGCCGCGGCCTCCCTTCCCCCTCTCTGACCATGAAGCTCAACCCCAAGGCGGACCTGCTGATACCCGACCAGACCGACGGTCCGGCGGCCTTTGCGCGCACCACGCACCTCGGCATCGGCGCCCACCAGGACGACCTGGAGTTCATGGCGTTCGAAGGCATCCTCGCCTGCTACGACCGGAGCGACCGCTGGTTCGGCGGCATCATCATGACGGACGGGCGCAGCAGTTCGCGCAAAGGGCCCTACGCCGGCTGGACCGACGACCAGATCGCCGCCGAGCGGATCAAGGAGCAGCATGCCGCCGCTCGCCTCGGGCAATACTCCTTCGTCGCCCAGCTGGGCTACCAGAGCAAGGAGGTCCGCGGCGCGGACAAGACCGACCCGGTCGATGACCTCGTCGCCCTGCTCGCGGCGGCCCGCCCGGAGGTCGTCTACCTCCACAACCCGGCGGACAAGCACGACACGCACGTGGCCTGCTTCGCCCGCTGCATCGAGGCCCTTCGCCGGCTGCCCCCGTCGGCCCGTCCGGCCAAGGTCCTCGGTTGCGAGGTCTGGCGCGCGCTCGACTGGATGGTCGACAGCGAGAAGGTGGCGATGCCGGTCTCGGCCCGGCCCGAGCTCGCGCAGGCCCTGAACGAGGTCTTCGCCACCCAGATCGTCGGCGGCAAACGCTACGACCTCGCCGTCCTCGCGCGTCGCGCCGCCAACGCCACCTTCCACGACGCCCACGCCTCGGACACCGAGTCCGCGCTGCAGTGGGCCATGGACCTGACGCCGCTGATCCGGGACGACTCCCTCGACGTGACCACCTTCACCCTCGGCTTCCTCGAGCGCCTGCAACAGGATGTCGCCGCCCGCCTTCGCCGCGCCTACTGACATGAAACCCACCCTCCTCGTCCTCGCCGCCGGCATGGGCAGCCGCTACGGCGGCCTCAAGCAGATCGACCCGATGGGCCCGTCCGGCGAGACGATCCTCGACTACTCCGTCTACGACGCGCTCCGCGCCGGCTTCGGCAAGGTCGTCTTCATCATCCGCCCCGATTTCGAGGCCGACTTCCGCGAACGCATCGCGACGAAGTTCGCCGGGCGCATCGAGGTGGGCTTCGCCTTCCAGACGCTCGACCGCCTGCCGGCCGGCTTCGCCGTCCCGGCCGGACGCGAGAAGCCCTGGGGTACGACGCATGCGATCCTCTGCGCGCGCGACGCCGTGACGACGCCCTTCGCGGTCATCAACGCCGACGACTTCTACGGTCGCGACTCCTACGCGACCTTGGGCCGCCGTCTGGCGACCTTGGCCAACGACGACCTCACCTTCTGCATGGTAGGCTTCACGCTGAAGAACACCCTGTCGGACCATGGCACGGTCGCCCGCGGCGTCTGCCGCACCGACTCCGCCGGTCGCCTGACCGACATCCAGGAGCTGACCAAGATCGGCCGCACCGCGGGCGGAGCGGAAAATCGGGCCGAGGACGGCACGGTCACCCCGCTGACCGGCGAGGAACCGGTCTCGATGAACATGTGGGGCTTCACCCCCGCGATCTTCCCCCTGCTCGAGACCGACTTCCGCGCCTTCCTGCAGGCCAAGGGAGCCGAGTTGAAAAGCGAGTCCTACATCCCGATGGCGGTCGGCAACCTCGTCGCGGGCGGCCGCGCCCGTTGCGATGTCCTTCGTACCAGTTCCGCCTGGTTCGGCGTGACCTACCGCGAGGACAAGCCCGCGGTCCAGGCCAGCATCCTCGACCTGGTCCGCCAAGGCGCCTACCCCGCCGCCCTCTGGGCCTGATCCTATGCCCGAACGCGTCACCTACGATACCCGCGCCATCGCCCGGCATTTCGCCCTGCTCGGGGATTTCGTCTCGGCTCCGCCCTACGGTAGCGGCCACATCAACGACACCTTCGCGCTGGAGATGGACCAGGGCGGACGGTCCGTCCGCTACGTGCTGCAGCGCATCAACCATAACATCTTCCGGAACCCCGACGGGCTCATGCGCAACGTCGAGCGCGTCTGCCGCCATGCGCAGGCCAAGCTCGCCCAAGCCGGGCGGGCTGACGCCTCCCGCCGCGCCCTCACGCTGGTGCCGACCCGCGAAGGCCGGGGCTGGCATGTCGACGCGCACGGCAACCACTGGCGCTGCTATATCTTCGTCGAACGGGCCACCGGGCATGACGTCATCCGCAACGCCGACCAGGCCTTCCAGGCGGCCAAGGCCTTCGGCGCCTTCCAGGCCCTGCTGGCCGACCTCCCGGGCGAGCGTCTGGTCGAGACCATCCCGAACTTCCACCACACCCCGAGCCGCTACGCCGCCTTTGAAGCCGCGCTGGCCAAGGACGCCCATGGCCGCGCCCGGGACGCCGCCGCCGAGATCGCCTTCGCCCAGGCCCGGGCCCGGGAGGTGGGCGTGATCGTCGACGCGATGGCGCGCGGCGAGATCCCCGAGCGCGTGACGCACAACGACACCAAGCTCAACAACGTCCTGCTGGACAACGAGACCCAGGAAGGCATCTGCGTCATCGACCTCGACACCGTGATGCCGGGTTCCGCGCTCTACGATTTCGGCGACCTCGTCCGCACCTCGACCTCCCCGGCCGCCGAGGACGAGACGGACCTCGCGAAGGTGACGATGCAACTCCCGATGTTCGAGGCCCTGGTGAAGGGCTACCTCGCCACCGCCGGCGGCTTCCTGACGCCCGCCGAACGCGCGCTCCTGCCCTTCGCCGGCAAGCTCATCACCTTCGAGATCGGCCTGCGCTTCCTCACGGACTGGCTCGAGGGCGACGTCTACTTCAAGATCAAGCGACCCCGCCACAACCTCGACCGTCTCCGCACCCAGTTCAAGTTGGTCGAATCCATCGAAGCGCAGCTGCCCGCCATGCAAGCGCTCGTCCGCTGACCATGCGCGTCCTCGTCACCGGCGGCGCCGGCTTCATCGGCTCCCATATCGTCGAGCACTTCCAGGGCCGGGCGGAAGTCGTCGTCCTCGATAATTTCCGCAGCGGCCATCGCCGCAACCTCGCCGGCCTCGAGTACCGCCTGATCGAAGGCTCGATCCTCGACCGCGCCACGCTCGACGAGGCCTTGCGCGGGGTCGACCAGGTGTTCCACCTGGCCGCCATGATCTCGGTCCCGGAGTCCATGCTCCGGCCGCGCGAGTGCGTCGAGCTGAACGTCACCGGCACCCTCCAGGTGCTCGAAGCCGCCGCCGCGGCGAAGGTCGGCAAGGTCGTCCTGGCTTCCTCCGCCGCCATCTACGGCGACAACCCGACGGTCCCGAAGGTCGAGACGATGCTGCCCGAGCCGAAGTCTCCGTACGCGGTGACGAAACTGGACGGGGAATACTACCTCGAGCTGTTCCGACGCGAGCACGGCCTCGCGACCGCCTCGCTCCGCTTCTTCAATGTCTTCGGCCCGCGCCAGGACCCGAGATCCCCCTACGCCGCCGCCGTCCCGATCTTCATCGAGAAGGCCGTGCGCGGCGAACCGATCGGCATCTTCGGCGACGGGGAGCAGACGCGCGATTTCATCTACGTGAAGGATATCGTCGGCGCCCTCGCCTTCGCCGCCGCGACCCCCGCCGTCGCCGGCACGTATAACGTCGGGTATGGGCATAAGATGACGGTGAAGGCGCTCGCCCAGGAAGTCATCCGGCTCACCGGCTCCGGTTCGACGATCGAGCACAAACCCGAGCGTCTCGGGGACGTGAAGCACTCCCTGGCCTCCGCCGACAAGCTCCGCGCGGCCGGCTGGAGTCCGCGGCACACCGTGGCCGAAGGCCTGGACGCGACGGTCGCCTATTTCCGGTCGCTCAAGGCGTGACCTCGATGGGGACGAGGAGGTAATCCTCGGCGCCATCGTCGATGTTGACCCAAAGGTCGTAGCGACCGGGCGGGGGCAGACGTAGCCGGAACGAGAGCGTCGGGTCCGGCCCGAACTCCCCGCCTTCGAGCGAGGGATGCATGTGCGCGTAACCCGGACGCGCGTCAGGGTCGCCGAAGAGCACGGCATGCCCCAGGGACCCCATCAAGGGGCGCAGCCTCAAAGGCGGGCGGCCGGCGGGCGACGCGAGGGTCACGCGGATCATGGCCGACTGCCCGGTCTGCCTGGTGGTGAACGTCGCGTCCCGCACGACATTGCGCGTCGAAGACGGCGGGGCGGCGACCTTCAGGAGGTCCAGCTCGGCGGTGGCTTCCGCCAGCTGGACCTGCGAGGAACGCACCGTGACGAAATCGACGTAGGCTTGGAAACGGCCGCCGGGGTTGCCGGCGGCAAACCAGGCGGGCAAGGTGAAACTCCAGGTGCCGTCTTCGGAGGGTGCCGGATGCAGATGAACGTACCCCGGACGCCCGGTGACCTGCCGCAGGTGGAGGTGGAGCTTGCGGGTATGCGAGACGGCCAGCTCGTGGGCCAGCAGGGGTCGGCCGTCTTCGCCCAGCAGCTTCAACGAACCGCCGTCGCGGGTGGCGGCGAAGGCGAGCTCCAGCCGGACAGGAAACCGCAGGGCCTTGGGCGAATAGAAGTTCGCCTCCTCGTTGACCCCGCAGAACTCGATCCCGTCGACGACGACGGGCGCGTGCTCCGCATGCAGCAAGGCGCAATGGGTGTCGGGGAGACGGCGCAAGGCGAGGAAACCGAGGACCGCGACCGCCGTGAGCACCAGCGACTGGCGGAGGGGACTCATCGTTCCGGGACCAGTCCGGCCAGGACCTTGGCGACGTCGGCGGCATCGAAGGAGGCGCCCTCGCGGCGTTGCGTGATGCGACCTTGGGCGTTGACGACGATCAAGGCGGCGTTGTGCACGATGGTCCCGTCATCGCGGACCGTCAGGATGCCGAAGTTCCGCATCAGGTCCTTGATCTGCCCCGCGTCCCCCGTGAGGAAACGGTGCCGGCCGAGGTCGATGCCGTAACCCCGGGCATAGGTCCGCAGCAGACCGGGCGAATCGACCTCCGGGTCGAACGTGATCGTCACCAGCCGGACATCCTTGAGCTTGGGGTCCTTCGCCAGTTCGTCCCCCAGCTGCTTCATGCAAGCCGTGGAGGCCGGGCACATCTTGGCCGAGCGGCAGCTGGTGAAGATGAAGTTGAGGGCGAACGGCGCACCGAGCAGGTCCTTCTTGAAGACCAACCGGGCCTCCTGATCCCACAGCGCGAAGTCCGGGATGAGGTCGCGGGGCATGCGCGTCACCAGACGTCCTTGGTCCGCGGTCTGTCGGCGCAGGGAGTCGGTGACCTCCGCCACCCGGCGCAGCTCCTCCGTTCCCGCCGGGAAGATCGTGTCGGCCCACCGTCGGCCGGCGTCGGTCAGGACTTCGAAGCGGATGCGTCGCCCGGCCCACGGCAACTCCAGGTCACCGGGACGGGCGAGGTAGTCCGTCGGCGCGGCGCCCGGGGACTCCTCGATGAGCAACCGATGTCGCGCGGGCTCCACGCTTACCACCAGCCCGGTGCGCACCTCGGGCCGTTCGGCGGCCGATAGGAGGTGCGCCGCGCACGCGAGCGCGAGCCAAGTCACGGGTCTCATGTCAGCGATCCGGAGGGACCGAGCATCAGCTCCACCATGCCATGGCGCAACCCGCGATGCGTGAGGTGGAAGGACTCCGCCCCGGTGAGGTCGGCGAGGACGCAGACCGTCAGGAGAGCCGCCGGCATGATATCGGCGCGCTCGGCCGGGATGCCCGGGACCGCGGCCCGCTCGGCCAAGGGCAAGGCGGAGAGTTTGTCCTTCAAGGCGCGGATCCGGAGGGTGGGCAGGCGCCCGTCGATGACCGCCTCGCCGACCGCCTCCAGGTGAAGCGCGACGGCGCTGAAGACCCCGCCCGCGCCGACGACCAAGCCCTGTTCGGCCAGTTTGGGCGATAGCACCGGCCCGAGGGTCCGGAGCAGGTGGTCGCGGATCGAGGCCTGATCCAGCTCGTCGACGACCCCTTGACCGCCGCGGAGGTAGCCATGGGTGAGGCGGACGGAGCCGAGGGGATAGCTCCGGGCCAAGGTCACCTGGGACCCGCGCACGGTGGCGACTTCGAGGCTGCCACCGCCCAGGTCGAAGAGGGTGAGATTTGGGCAGGCCGCGTAGGCCGGATCGGTCCGCACGCCGGCGGCGACCAGGCGCGCCTCGACCTCGCCGGAGATGATGGTCAGCGGCACCCCCACGGTCGCTTGGATCAGGGCGGCGAACTCGGCGCGGTTGGCGCAATCACGGACGGCGCTCGTCCCAAGGATGGCCACCTGCCGGGCCCCGTGGGCGTGGGCGAAATGGACGAGCCGCCGCACCGCGTCCGCGGCGAGAAGCTGGGTCTCCCGCGCGAGCGTGAATTCGCCCAAGGTGGTCGGGAAGATCCGCACCGGCTCGCTGGCGCGAGCCACCTCGGCGCGGGTGGCGGCGTCGACGACGGAGACTTTGAGGGAATTCGACCCGAGGTCGACCACGGCGAGCAGGGACATGTCAGAAAAGCAGATCGAGCTTGATGCCGCCGACGCCGTGCAGCGACCGCTGCGCCTCGAACTCGTGGGTGCGGACGGAAGTGTAGAGGGTGGTGGCGAAACGATGGAACTGGAAACTGTAGCCGACGGCGAGCTGGCCGACGACGGGCTCGCGGGGCACGCCGCGGCTCGTGCGGAAATTCCCGCCATCGGTCGCGTAATTGCTGACGACGACCTCGACCTGGGCGTCGGCGAAGAACCAGGCGGCCACCGGCGGGTCGGTGAGTTCCCCGCGCAGCCGTTCGACCGGATCGAAGGCCGGACTCTGCCGGATCGTGGTGTTGCCCCAGGATCGGCCGAGCCCCCGCCCCCACCGGACCTGGCCGCCGACGATGAATTCCGTGCGGATCGTGCCGAGCTCGGCGCCGGCCCGGACGATCAGGTCACGCAGACCCGGCCGGCCGCCCGGGAGCTCGAAGCGCTTGCGAAAATCCAGATTGAGGTTCGCGACGAGCTCATTGGGCTGCTGCGTCTCCCAGCCCGCGGCCGCAGGCACGCCGATCAGACGATGGACCGAGTTCTGGATCGTCGGGCCGCCGGCGGCGGGCCCCACCACGCCGAGCTGAAATTCCCAGACGAAGAGGACGTCGCGTCGCCCCCCGCGCTCCAGGACCCGGCCATGCCCATAGGAAAAATACAACGCCGCCGAGTAGGGCTGGTCGTCGAACGGCGGATTCGCGCTCACGGTATCCGCGGGCGTGTTGATCTCCTGGGTCAACGCGGCGTAGAAGCCGTTCTCATGGTTGACCACCATCCGCAGGCCCTGGGTGTAATAGCGGTCCTGGTTATCGGATGAGAACTTATCGTTCTCCTCGAGCAGCGAGAACACGCCGGCTTCGGCCCCGGTGGGAAAAGGCGAACGCAGTTCCACGGCACGGACCGGGCGGCTCGCGGCGAGCAGGAGGATCAGGAGGGTGGTTCGCATCCGACGGAGGGTCAGCAAAGCGGCGTCCGCATGGCGGGACAACGCCTTTCTGACTTGTTAAGGGAGGCATGCCCAAGTATCTGACAGTCAGGATGTCCCACGCGCCTGCCAACCCGCCGCGGGCCCGGACCGAGGTCCTGGCCGACGGGTCCACCGTGATCGCCATCGCGGGCGACTGGAGCGCACAGGTCGCCACCCCGGAAATCACCTTCAAGGGCGACCGCATCCGGCTGACCGCGGCGGAACTCGGCGGTTTCGACTCCTCCCTGCCCGCCTGGATCCATCGTCACTTCCGGCACGTCCGGCAGCTCGACCTGAGCGCCCTGCCCCGCCGGCTGCGCGCGCTCGTCGAACTGGCCGAGTCGAGCGTCTCGAGCGAGGTGGACGCGGAGACCCCCGGACTCCTGGAACAGTTCGGCGACTGGGGACTGGCCAGTTCCTCCTCCTGGGGCCGGGCCTTCGAGCACATCGGCGAGACCGCCAGCGCCTGCGGGCGCCTGCTCCTCGGGCGGGCCCGGGTCAACTGGCAGGACTTCTGGCTGCAGCTGCAGACCGCCGGTGTCGACGCGCTCCCGATCGTCGCCCTGCTCGGCTTCCTCACCGGCCTCATCATGGCCTACGTGGGCCTCATCCAACTCCGGCAGGTCGGGGCCACCATCTACGTCGCCAACCTCGTCTCGCTGGCGATGACCCGCGAGATGGGCGCGCTCATGACCGGCGTGATCGCCTGCGGACGGACCGCGACCGCCTTCGCCTCGCAGCTCGGCAGCATGAACGTCAGCCAGGAGACCGACGCCCTGCGCGTCCTCGGACTCAACCCGGTCGAGTACCTGGGCCTGCCGCGCATCCTCGCCGTCACCCTGATGGTCCCCTTGCTCGCCATCTTCGCGACCTTCGTCGGCGTGTTCGGCGGCATGGTCGTGGCCTGCGCCGGCGAGCTCAGCGTCAGCCAGTACCTCACGCAGGTGGTCGTCGCGATCAGCCTCAAGAGTTTCCTCGTCGGCGTCATCAAATCGGTCGCCTTCGGCTTCATCGCGGCGTGGGCGGGCTGCTACCGCGGCTCGGTGGCCAAACCCTCCGCCCTCGGGGTCGGGGAAGCGGCCACGACCGCCGCGGTGCTTGGCATCACCCTGATCGTGGTCTCCGACGCCTTGTTCGCGGTCATCTTCAACTTGTTCAACTTCTGATGAGCACCCCGGCCGCCATCCTGACCAGCGAAGGGCTCGCCATCGGCCATGGGGAGCGGGTGATCATGTCCGGGATCGATTTCCGCCTCGAGGCCGGGAAGATCCTCGCGATCGTCGGCCCCAGCGGCTGCGGCAAAAGCACGCTCATGCGCTCGCTCAGCGGCCTCGACGAACCGCTCGGCGGCAAGGCCACCGTGCTCGGCGTCGACCTCGCGACCGCCGCGGCGGCCGAACGGGCGGCCACCCTGCGCCGGCTGGGCTTCCTGTTCCAAGGTTCCGCGCTCTTCTCGTCGCTGACGTTGCTCGAGAACGTCGAACTGCCGCTGCGCGAGTTCCTCGGCGCCCCGCGCCGGGACCTCCGCGCGCTGGCCGAATACAAGCTCGCCCTGGTGGGCCTCGCCGACGCGATGGATAAGCTGCCGTCCGAGATCTCCGGCGGCATGGCGAAACGGGCGGGGATCGCCCGGGCGATGGCCCTGGACCCGGAGGTCATCTTCCTCGACGAACCCAGCGCCGGACTGGACCCGATGACCTCGGGACGGCTCGACGAACTCATCCTGAAACTCCGGGAGGCCTTCGGCACCACCCTCGTGCTGGTCAGCCACGAGGTCCCCAGCATCCTCCGAATCGCCGACTTCTGCGTTTACCTCGACCCGGACGCGGGCAGGATGGGCGCCTATGGCCCGCCCCGCGACTTCCTGTCGCCGGACGCCTATCCCAAGGCCCACGCCTTCTTCTCCCAAGCCCGCATCCCCTGACATGCGCCGTTCCGCCAACAAGACCCTCATCGGCGCCTTCGTCGCCGGCGGCATCGTGCTGGCCTGCGTCGCCGTGATCCTGCTCGGCGGCGGCAGCTTCGCCGGGACCAAGCCGACCGCGCTGGCCTACTTCGACGATTCGGTGAGCGGCCTCGACATCGGGGCGCCGGTCAAGTTCCGCGGGGTGACCATCGGCAAGGTCGCGCAGGTCCTGCTCCGCACCGCCGAGCAGGCGGCCGCCGACTACTCCGTCCCGGTGGTCATGGAATTCGCGCCCGACCTGCTGACCCGCCGCGGCCTGGATCAGGCCTTGCTCGACCAGACCGGGCTCCGCGGTTCGATCGAGAAAGGCCTGCGCGCCAAACTGCAGCAGCAGTCGGTCATCACCGGCGTGCTTTACGTGGAGCTGGACTATTTCCCCGACACTCCGGCCCGGCTCCACGACACCAAAGGAGTCAACGCCGAGATCCCGACGCTCCCCTCCAACCTCGGCGCCTTGACCAAGGCCGTCTCGCAGACCCTCGACCAGCTGAGCCGCGTCGATTTCGTGGCGATCACGCGGAAGGTCGATGCGATCCTGGGCCGCATCGACCAAGGGGCGGCGCAGATCGAGTTCGGCCGGATCAACGGCAACCTCGTCAAGGCCTCCGACAACATCGCCCGCCTCACCGGCGACCCAGCGGTGACCAAGGCGGTCGAGGATTTCTCCGCCGCGATGCGCTCCGTCGACGCCTTGGTGAAGCGCCTCAACGCCCGGGTCGACCCCGTCGCCGAGGATATCCAGGCGATGGCCGGGGCCGGCCGCAAGGCCCTCGAGAACCTGAACACCACCGCCGAGAACCTGCGCGGCCTGACCAAGCCGGGTTCGAGCATGCGCCGCGACCTCGACCAGGCCCTCGCCGACGTCGCGGAAGCGGCCCAGGCGATCCGCTCGCTGGCCGACTTCATCGAACGCAACCCCGAGACGATCATCCAGGGACGCCGCAAGTCCGCCCCCGCGCCTCTCGAGCTCAAGCCGGCGACCGCGGAGGAAGCCAGCCGATGAAAACCCTCCCCTGGCTGCTCGCGGTGCTGGTCCTGCCCGGCTGCATCGTCTTCGACAAGAAAAGCGAGGCGGTCTCCTTCCACCGTTTCGAGGCGGCCGAGGGCGCGCCGACGAAGGCGCAGCCGCTCATCCACGTGCCCCGCGCGACCCTGCCGGCCAGCGTCCGCCGGCCCGCCGTCGTCCTGCTGGCGCCGGGCAGCCAGGTGCTGATCGACGATGCGCACCGCTGGACGGCCTCCCTCGATCGTCTCGTCGCCGAGACCATCGCCCGGCACCTGACCCGCGAGGCGGGTTGCCCCACCGTGGCGGAGACCCCGGACGCCCCGCACTTCACCCTCATCCTCGAATGCGAACGCTTCGAGGTCGTCAGCGAGCGCCGGGCCGCCCTCACGATCCGCTACCGACTCGAGCGAGCGGATGGTTCGGCGGTCGCCGGCGGCACCTCGGCCTGCGTCGAGCCCATGGCCGACCTGGCTGCGCCTGCGTTCGTCGCGGCGCAGTCCCGCAACCTGACCAAGGTCGGGCGCGCGATCGCCGAGACCGTGCGGGCGCTGCCCGCCAGCCAGTTCCCTTCCCGATGAGCGACCAGCCCACCCCGCGCCCCAACGGCTTCTCGGAGGCGACCGGCGAGATCTGCTACGACCTGCCGTCGTCCTACCTCCCGCATCGGGCGACCGGCCTGCTCCACCTGCCGCGCTTCCTCGCCAAGGCCCGTAAGCATGTGCGCGGCGAGCTCCCCAAATCCTACCAGCGTAATTTCTGCAAAGGCTTCGACCGGTTCCTCTGCCTGCACCTCGGGATCGACCCCCAGGCCGTGGTCGACTGCGTCCGCGAGGCCGCCGATGACGCCGACCTCGACGCGCGCCTCCTCCGCCTCTTCCCGGCCGACCTCCGCGTCGCCGCCTGGAACCGCGAACTGGTGCAGAAAGGGATGAGCGAGATGGGCCGCGAGGCCCTCGCCGACGCCAAACGCAAGATGGGCGCCGAGCACCGCACCGACATCATCTCCTTCGCCGACATGATCGACCTCGACGAAGGCCGCCTTCCGTGACCACCCCCGACCCCCACCCCAACCGTCTCGTGCTCCGCGGGATGGCTTCCTTGCTGGCCTGCCTGCAGCACCATCCCAAGGCGCTCCGCGAGGTGGTGGCCACGGCCGCGTTCGCGCCCGAGCTGGCCCCGTACGACGCGGCCTTCCGCGAACTCGGCGTCAAGACCCGCATCGTGGGACCGATCGAACTGGCCCAGACCGCGGAAGGTCCCTGCGAGGACGTGTGCGCGCTGACGATGCGGCCGGACTTCGGCCTGGCGCGCGTCGGTGATTTCACGGATTGGCGGCAGAGCCGCGAGACCATCGTCATCGCCGACGGCCTGACGGACCCGGCGGACCTCGCCGCGCTGGCGCGGGCCATGGCCGCCTTCGGACTCGAACGCCTGCTGCTTTCCTCCGGCACCGAGAAACTGTCCTTCCATCCCGAGGCCTGGCACCTGGCGGAGGGCGCGATGGAGAAGCTCAAGCTCATGCGCGCCGCCGCCCTGGGCGGGTTGCTCAAGCTCGTCGAGGACCGCTGCTGCGTGGTCGCGCTTTCGCCCGACCTCGGCCGGAAGATCGACCTGGCCAACCCGGTCCGCGTCCCGGCCCGCCACTTGGCCTTGCTCGTCCCCGGCGGGCGCCTGGACCCCGACCTGCAGGCCCGCACCGAACACTGCTTCCGTTTCCCCGGCCAGCCGCCCTTGAGCCTCCGGGAGACCATTCCCATGGCCATCGCCTGGCTCGCCTCGACCCCGAAACCCCGCCCGGACGGTTTCCTCGCCCGCAAAAGGGCTCGCCACGCCAAGGACTCGGGTTCCAATCCGGCTTCCTGACCATGCCCGACGACGCCCCCGAATCCGAGGAGAACATCATCTCCCTGCAGAGCATCAGCCGGACCTTCATGGCGGCGCTGCAACGCCAGCATGATATGCTCGCCTTCAGCCTGGCGGGTCTCCGCACTTCCGACCCGCGGGCCTACGATTACTACTCGGCCGTGAGCCGGGTGATGCCCTCCCCGCAGAATCATCTCACCGCCGACCAGGTGAACGCCTACGCGCGCAACCTGATGATGCGGACGACCATCAACGACCTGCTGGGCATCGCCGCCGAATGCCTGCATCGCTGCCACCTGCTCTGCGTGCTCATCAAGGTGCGCGGCCAGAACCGCGCCCCGGACCCGGACCTCGACCGGCAGATCGGCGAGGCGCACCAGGCGTTCCTCCAGCTTTCCCTGCAGGACAAGTTCGAGGAACTAGAGAAGTCCTTCGGTATCATGTGCGACCTCGAGGACAGCATCTTCAGCCTCGCGGCGGCGCTTCGCGTGCTCGCCCGCGTGGGCGGCATGGTGACGAACGACGACCTCGCGCCCGACGGCAAGCTGACCCTCGAGTTCATGGCGATGAAGGACTACGAGGTCGACGACCAGGACGCCGAGGTCGATGACGAAGCCCCCGCGGCGCCCCCGCCCGGCGTGATCCGCCACCCCCTCCCCGGCGAAGCCGACCTGCTGAAGAAGCCCACGAAGACCTTGTCCAAGCTCACCGAGACCACGCGCACCTTCCAACCCGGCGAGATGCTGGAGCTGAGCGAGGAAGAGCTGCTCGGCCTCAACATCACCGTGGCCAAGTTCTTCGACGGCCTGTTCCGCTCCGTCGACCACTACGGTCGCAGCCGCATCGGCGAGGGCAGCTAAGCCGTGGCCACCGACGCGACCCAGCCCGTACGCCGCGTCTGGTGGTGGGTTTTCGGCGGTTTCCTCTTCCAGTCCATCCCGGCGGCGGTCCGCGACGAAGCCCTGCCGGTCGCGCTGAAGAACCTCGGCCGCGAGGACGCGGAGATCACCCGCTGGGTCGCCTGGTTGGGCCTGCTCGTCGGCATCAAGATCCTCTGGGCGCCGCTGGTCGGTCAGATCGCCCGACCGCCCCGCCTGGTGCTGGGCTGCCAGGCAGCGATCCTCCTCCTGCTCCTCGGCCTCCAGCTCGGACTGGGGCTGCCGGAAGGACCCTGGGCCTTCCTCGCGCTGGCCTTGATCTCCATCGCGTCGGCCTGCCACGACTTCGCGCTCGACGGCTATTACGTGGCGTCCCTGGCGGAAAAGCCGCGGGCGGCCTACGCCGGGCTCCTGACCTTCGCTTCGAAGACCGGCCAGGTGCTCGCCGGCCCCGGCCTCATCTGGTTGGCCGGTCACTGGCACCATGCCGCCGGGACCACGTGGGCCGCGGCCTGGCAGCAGACCTTGGGAGTCGCGGTGACCTTGGCCGCGGCCTGCTTCCTCCTCAACGCCTACGCCTTCCGGCACGAGCCCGGCCTGCCCGCCCGGCCCAAGGTCGGGCTGGGCCGAACCTTGGCGGAATTCTTCCGCGACCGACGCTTCCTCGCGGTGCTCGGCCTGATTTGTTTCTACCGCGCCAGCGAAGTCCACCTCACCCGGGTCCTGCCGCTCTTCTCGATGGCGGCGCCGAGCGCCGGCGGACTGGGCTTCGATAACGAAAGTTTCGCCGTGCTCCGTCTCGTGACCGCCATCGGCGGTCTCGCGCTCGGAGGCTTGGTCGGCTCCCGGGTGGTGGCCCGCCTGGGCGTGGGCCGGGCGTTGCTCCCGCTGGGCGTCGCGATGCACCTGCCGCTGCTTGGTATCCTCTGGCTGGCGCACCACCCCGACGCCTCGCGCCTCCAGGTCGGGCTGCTCTACTTCGGCGAATACGTCGCCTATGGCGCCGGCGTGTGCGCGTTGCTGCTCGCGATGATGAAGTTCGCCGCCGGCCCGGAAGCCGCGGTCCGCTATGCCGCGCTCTCGACGCTGGCGCTGGTGGCGAATTACCTCCCGGGCTTCTGGGCCGGCGCGTTGGCGGCCCGGCTGGGCTACGCCGATTACTTCGCGTTCGCCCTCCTGCTGGCGCTCCCCGGCCTCGCGGTGACGCTCTGGGCCCGGCGCCACTTCGCGGATCCGGCCTGATCAGTTCTTGGGCAGGACGATGAGCTGCTGGGCGAGTTTGGCATCCAGATAGCGGCGGGCGAAACCTTGCACGGCCTTCGCGTCGGTCAGGGCCATGCGTCGCTCCCACTCGGCGTCGAAATTGGCGCCGAGCCCCGCGACCTCGCGGATCAGGGCCCCCTGCAGGCGGGCGCCGGCCGACTGACGCCCCTGGCGACGCGCCACGCGCATCCGCCGCTTGGCGGCCTCGATCTCCTCCGGCTGGAAGTCGCCCCGGCGCAACCGCGCGAGTTCCGCCTGCATCTCCGCGACGACCGCCTCGGCCATGCCCGGAGCCGTGCCGGCGTAGAGGTAGAACATGCCCTGATCGACCACCTCGACGCGGTTGGCGCCGACGAAATAAGCCATGCCCTTCTCCTCGCGCACGCGCCGGAACAGGCCGCTGGCCATGCCCGAAAGCAGCTCCTCGGTGACGCTGGCGGCGACGACGGCATCCGGACCGAACCCGCAATGCGGGAAAGCGATGGCGACGACCGCCTGCTCGCCCTGCGCGTGCTCGACCACCGCGCGAGCGGGACCGGGCGCATGGGGCGCCAGGCCCCGGGCCGCGAACGGGACCTTCGGCAAGGTGCCGAAGCGCGCCTGCGCGAACTCCAGCGCCTGCCGGCGATCGAAGTCCCCGGCGATACCGACGACGAGGTTACCCGCCACGACCAAGGCCTGATGGGCCGCACCGAGGTCGGCCGCCTGGATCCGCGCCAGCGTCTCCGGCGTCCCGATCGGGTCGATGCCGAGCGGGTGCTCGCCGAAGAACTGCCGCAGCAGACACAGGCGCGCCTTCTCGACGATATCATCCTCCGCGTCCTTGCAGGCCGTGATGACCGCGGCCCGCTCGAGCTCCACCGTCGCCGGGAGGAACTTCGGGCCCAGCACGCCGTCGGCCACGAGTTCCGACAAAGCTCCGAAATCGGAACTCAGGGCCTCGCCCCACAGGCCGCAGGAGATCTGCGACCCGACGTCGGCGAAGGTCGCCCCCATCGCGTCGACGGCCTGGGCGACCTCCTCCTTGGAACGACGGACGGTATCGCGGGTGAGCAGCGTCGCGAAAAGCCCGGTGGTGCCGCGGGTGGCGGCCTGCTCGTAGGCGGTGCCGGCGGCGAGGAAGACGCCGATCGCGGCCTTCGGGATGGCCGCATCCTGCTGCAGCACGACGCGTACGCCGTTATCGAGCGTCAGCACCTCGAACCGCTCCGGCACGACCGCCGCGGCGCGGGCGACCGCGACCGGCGCCGCCGCGGCCCGGCCGCGCAGCGTGCCGTAGGTGACCGCCTCGGGCCGGAGCCAGCGCCGGGCCTCCCGGGCCAGGTCCTCCGCCGTGAGCCGGGCGAGCTCCTCGACGCCCCGCCGCGGCCAATGGATGTCGTGTCCCACGCAAGCCGCATAGGCGGAGCGACCGACCAACCCATGGATATTCTTCTGCCCGTTGACCATCGAGACGGCCGCCTGACGGCGGACCTTCGCGAATTCCGCCGGGGTCACGCCGCGTTGCAGGAGACGATCCACCACCTCGCGGAGCGCGGACTCGACCTGGGCGGAGTCGGCCTCGGCCTCGCCGGCCCAGCCGAACCAGGCGAGACCGTGCTCGCGGATGCCGAAGGCGGAGGCATCGATCGAATGGACCAGCTTGCGGCGTTCGCGGAGCTCATCCCAGAGCAGCGAGCTGTTGCCGGAGCCCAGCACGCCGAGGAAGAGATCCATCGCCAGCCGACCCTCCGCGAAAAGACCCGGCGCGGGCCAGCAGGCCACCCCCTTGGCCGTGCTCACGTCGCGCACGAGGTCGGTCCGGCGTGCGCCGGCCTGGGGGAGCTCGGCGACGGTCCCGACGGCCAGGACAGGACGGCGTTCAAAACGGCCGAACCAACGTTCGGCGGCGGCGAAGGCTTCGGCCGGCTCCATCGAGCCGCCCAGCGCCAGCACCACGTTGCTCGGGACATAGCGGCCCGCATGGTAGGCACGCAGGTCGTCGGGGCGCAGACCGATGAACAGTTCGCGATGCCCGATGACAGGATGGCGCAACGGGTGCGCGCGCAGGGTCTCGGCCAGCACGGTCTCGGCCAGCACGGAGTCGTGCTCGTCGTCGCGCATCGCGATCTCGCGCAGGATGACCTCCCGCTCCATCTTCGCGTCGGCGTCGGTGATCAGGGGGTCGAAGACCATGTCGGAGACGGCCTCCATCGCGGTCTCGAAACCCTCCTGCGGCGCGTCGACGTGGTAGACCGTCCGGTCAAAGGTGGTGTAGGCGTTCGCATAGCCGCCGGAACGGTGCACGGCCTCGGTGAGCTCCCGGTTGCTGAAGCGTCCGGTGCCCTTGAAGACCATGTGCTCGAGGTAATGCGAGATCCCCGAGCCTTCCCAGCGCCCCTCGTGGACGCTGCCGGTCCGGACCCAGGCCTGCACGGTGCACAGGCCGATGCCGGGACGATGAGAATAGAGGACCTCCAGGCCGTTCGGCAGGACGCGTCGCTCAGGCAAGGGGCCGGCGATCTGCGCGAAACTGAGGCCTTCGAGGTACGACATGGTGCTTGTATGCCTCCGCTCCGGCCGGGCGCAAGCGCCCCTTCGACGGCCGCGGCCGCGACGCCGACCGCGCCCATGGCTTCGCCGCCGCGGGGGCCAACCCGGCCCTAATCTGGGTTGAAAAAGAACCCCACCCCTGTATCCCCGAACCTTCCGCCATGTATATCCCGCCCGAAACCCGCGCCCACCTGGAGGAAGTCGAGCGTCGCGCCGGCCACCTCTGGAAGTTCCTGGACGTCCCGGGCAAGCAGGCGGCCATCGCCCGTCTGGAGGAGCAGATGGGGGCCGCCACGTTCTGGGACAGCCAGAAGGCCGCCCAGAAGGTGATCGCGGAGTGCAACGGCTACAAGAACACCGTCGGCCCGCAGGTCGCTTTCCGGCGGAAGATCGATGACGCCAAGACCTTGGCGGAGCTGATCGCGGAATCGCCCGATGGCACGGCCGACGCCGAGCTCGAGGAACTGCGCTCGCTCGCCGAGACGCTCCTGGTCGAGGTCGCCGACATCGAGATCGCGGCCTTCCTGTCCGGCCCCCACGACAAGTCCAACGCCATCGTCACCGTCAAGGCGGGCGCCGGCGGGACGGAGTCCAACGATTGGGCGGACATGCTCTTCCGCATGTACACCCGCTGGGCCGAACGCCGCGGTTTCAAGGTCGAGATCGAGGACATCGCCGAAGGCGAGGGCGCCGGTATCAGCCTCGCGACCTTCCGCCTCGAAGGACCGAACGCCTACGGCTACGTCAAGGCCGAGCGCGGCGTCCACCGCCTGGTCCGCATCTCCCCGTTCGACGCCAACGCCCGCCGCCACACCTCCTTCTGCTCCGTCGACGTGGTCGCCGAGATCGACGACGACATCGACATCGAGATCAACGAGGCGGACCTGCGCGTCGACGTCTACCGTTCCAGCGGCAAGGGCGGCCAGCACGTGAACAAGACCGAGTCCGCCGTCCGCCTGACGCACATCCCGACCGGCCTCGTGGTGGCCTGCCAGCGCGAACGTTCCCAGGTCAAGAACCGCGCGCTCGCCATGAAGATCCTGCGCGCCCGCATCTACGAGAAGACCCTCGACGACAAGCGCGCCGAGATGGAGAAGTACTACGGCGAGAAGGGCGACATCGGCTGGGGCAACCAGATCCGCTCCTACGTCTTCCAGCCTTACCAGATGGTCAAGGACCTGCGGACCGGCGTGGAGACGGGCAATATCCAGGCGGTGATGGACGGCGATATCGACGCCTTCATCAACGGTTGGCTGCGCGCCGGCGGTCCCCGCACCCGCAACAAGGACATCAAGATCGAGGACTGACCTCGCGCCCGTCATGCCCTCCCGGGAAACGCTCCGACAGAAGCTCCTCGATCCTCCGCTCTTCGCGGAGAAGATCTGGAAACTCTCGCCCGAGCCCTGGCCGATCACCGCCGCCCAGCTCCGCGAGCTCAAGCTCATCGGCGCCGCCTGCCTGAGTTACCAGCGGGCCCTCGAGCGTCTCTACGTCCGCTCGGCCACGGACAGGAAGATTCTCCGCAACCGCGAGATCCATGCGCCCTGGGTGGCCCAGTACCTCGATCGGCATAAGCCACCGGGCCTGGTCGAGCACGGCCGGCACCGCGCGGTCAAGGGCCAGCACCCGCTGGTGCTGCGGCCGGACCTCCTGATCACCGAGCAAGGCTTCACGATGACCGAGCTGGACAGCGTCCCCGGCGGGGTCGGCCTCACGGCCTACCTCAACGAAGTCTACGCGGAAGACTACCCCGAGGTCATCGGCGGCCTCGGCATGCCGGCGCGCTTCCAAGCCATGCTCGGCCGGCTCGTGCCGGGCGAACGTTTCCCCACGGTCGCCATCGCCGTGAGCGAGGAGGCCGCGACCTACCGACCAGAGTTCGAGTGGCTGGCCGAGAAACTCCGCGGCCTGGGACACGACGTGCACGTGGTCGATCCCTCCCAGGTGATGAAGATGGGCGACGAGTCGTTCATCCCGCTCCACGGCGCCCCGACGCGCATCCACGTCCTCTACCGGTTCTTCGAGTTGTTCGACCTCGCCAACGTCAAGAGCGCCGACGGGATCTTCGCGGCGGTCGAAGCGGGCAAGCTGGCGTTGACCCCGCCGATGAAAGCCTTCCAGGAGGAGAAGCTCGGCCTGGCGCTCCTGCACCACCCCCAGCTGTCCGAATTCTGGAAGGAGAACCTGCCGGAGGATCACCGCGAGGCGCTGCTGCGTATCGTCCCGCGCACCTGGATCATGGAGCAGGGCGAGCTGCCGCCGACCGCGGTGCTCCACGCCCCCCGGGTGGGCGGCCAGCCCATCCGGGACTGGCACGAGCTCGCCGAGGCCAGCCAGCGCGAACGCAACCTCATCATCAAGGCCAGCGGCTTCCATGAGACCGCCTGGGGCGCCCGCAGCGTCACCCTCGGCAGCGACGTCTCGCGCGACGAGTGGCTCGAGGCCATCGAGCATGCGCTCGACCCGGAGAACGACACCTTCCACGTGATGCAGGAGTACCATAAGCCCTCCCGCCTGAGCCACCCGGTCTACGCGGACGATGGCACCGTGACCGCGGCGGATGGGCGCGTCCGGCTGTGCCCCTATTATTTCGTGGACGGCGACACGGTCGAACTGACCGGCATCCTCTCGACCTTCTGCCCGGCGGACAAGAAGATCATCCATGGCATGCGCGACGCGGCCTTGCTGCCCTGCCGGCTGGTCCCCTGAGGCCTGACCGCCCTTGCCTCCGGCGGGTTTTGCCGCCAGCCTTGGGCCATGCGACTCCTCTCCTGCTTCCTGCTCTGCCTCGGCGGCCTCCTCGCCGACCTCGATGCCGCGCAGCGCACCAAGGTCGACCTGGTCAACCTGTCGCCTGAGATCAAGGCGGGCGGGAAGTCGCTGATCGCGGTCCGCTTCCGCTGCGACGACCACTTCCACATCTACTGGAAGAACCCCGGCGACGCCGGTCAGTCCCCCGCGATCGCCTGGAAGGAAACCGCCGGGACGAAGGCCGGCCCCTTGCTGTACCCCGGCCCCATCCTGCTGGACCAAAGCGGCGTCTACAACTTCGTGCACGAGCACGAGACCTTGCTGCTGTTGGAACTGGATGTCCCCGCGACCGCCAGCGGCGAGCTCAAGCTGAAGGCGCACGTCGAGTGGCTGGAATGCGACGACAAAGGCTGCTACCCGTTCGAGCAGGATGTCACCCTGACCGTCAAGGTCGGCCCGGGCAACACGCCGTATCCCCATGAACCCAGACTCTACCCGGACTTGCGTCCCGTCGTGGCCGCCGACTTCCGCGTGGAAGGCGAGCAGTTGACGGTCCGCCCCGTCGCCGGCGCCAAGGTCGACCTGTCCAAGACGTGGTTCCCCGAACGCGGCTTCCTCAGCCCGGGCGCGGTCTTCAAGCAGAAACATGACGCCACGTCCCTTGCCTTCAGCCTGCAGGAGGCCCCGGAGAAACTGACCGACGGCCCCGTCAGCTTCGTCGGCCCCGACGGCGCCGGCGGCTTCGTCCGCCTGCTTGCCACCGCCGCCACCGGTCAAGGGGCCGGCGCGCCGCTACCGTCCCCCGCGGCCCCCGCCGTGAAGGGAACGTCGGATTGGCAGCCTTGGTCCCCCGAAGCCCAGGCCCAAGCCCTCGCCGCCGGCAAGACCGTCTACGTCGATTTCACCGCCGCTGGTGCGCGAGCTGTCAGGTCAACAAGCGCGTGTACACCCAGCCGGAGGTCGCCGCGGCGTTGGCCAAGGACGGCGTGGTGCTGATGAAGGCGGACTGGACCCGGAAGGACGAGGTCATCACCGCCGAGCTGAAGCGTTACGAACGCGAGGGCGTGCCGCTCAACGTGTTCCTCCGCAAGGACACCACGCCCGCGGTGCTGTCCGAATTCCTGACGGGCGACGAGGTGCTGGCCGCGCTCGCCGCCGTCCGCTCCGGCCGCGCCTACCAGGCGACCGCGACCCAGCACGGCTACGGCGTCTGGCTGCTCCTGGCCTTCGGCGGCGGCGCGTTGCTGAACCTGATGCCCTGCGTGTTCCCGATGATCGGCCTCAAGGTGCTGGGCTTCGCCAAGGAGGCCGGCGCCGCGCGCGCCACGGTGATCCGCCATGGCCTGCTCTACTCCGTCGGCGTCGTGCTGAGTTTCCTCGCCCTCGCGGGGCTGATCCTCGCGCTGAAGGCCGGCGGCGGGTCCGTCGGCTGGGGTTTCCAGATGCAGTCGCCCGGCTTCGTCCTCGCGACCTGCGTGCTCATGGTGACGCTCGGCCTCAGCCTGGCGGGCGTCTTCGAGATCGGCACCGGCCTCGCCGGCACGGCCGCCAACGCGGAAGGCAAAGGCGGCTCCGCCGGCGCCTTCTTCTCCGGTGTCCTCGCCACCGCCGTCGCCACGCCTTGCACCGCGCCCGGTCTCGGCGCCGCCCTCGGCTTCGCCTTGGACAAGCAACGTTCTTCCGGCGAGACCCTGCTCTTCTTCACCGTGATCGGGCTGGGCATGGCCTTGCCTTACCTGCTGCTCTCGGCCTTCCCGCGCCTGGCCGCCCTCCTGCCGCGGCCGGGCGAATGGATGGAGACGCTCAAGCAGGCCATGGCTTTCCCGCTCTTCGCCTACGCCCTCTTCCTGCTCTGGGTGCTGTCCGCGCTCGTCGAGGAAGCCAGCTGGGTCCGCGACGCGTCGCTCGGCCTGGCCGTGATCGCCGCCGCCTGCTGGGTCTGGGGACGCTGGGGCGCCCCGCACCGCACGGATCGCGAGCGGCTGGTCGGCAAGGCCGTCGCGGCGCTGCTCTACGTCGGTACGCTCGGCTACCTTTACGGCACGCTCGCCTGATCGCGTCCGCGCGGAAGGTCGTCAATAAAAAGGCCCGCCGAGCGGCGGGCCTTTTACATGACCGGATGACGGGCGACTCAGAGAGCCGTCACCGGACCGGGAGCCGGACCGGAGACCGGTGCCTTGGCCGGAGCCGCCTTACCGGCCGCCGGAGCAGCCTTGCCGGCGGCCGGGGCTGACGGAGCGGCGGCACCGCCACGGGTGAAGTAGTTGGCGTCGACGACGACGGCCTTGCGATCCTTGGCGCCGGACTGACGGCCGGCGGCGGACTTGTCGGCCTGCTGCTCGCCGAGACCAAGCACTTCGCTGTCGGCGGGATTGCAACCGAGCTTCACCAGGTAATCGCGGACCGACTGGGCACGCTTGTCGGACAGACCAAGGTTGTATTCCTCGGTGCCGAACTGGTCGGTGTAGCCGACGATCAGCAGCTTGGTCGCCTTGGCCTTGCCGGCGGCGGCGTCGAGCTTGGCGCGCTCGGCGGCGCTGACGGTGTACTGGTCGAAGTCGAACTGGACGGTGACCAGGATCGCTTCCGGAGGGATGACGCCATCGCGGGCCGCCTGGGCCGCCGCGCCGGTGGCGCCGGAACCAAGGAGATTAAGGTCGGTGGCGCCACCGGTACCGCTGCCCGACGTGGAGCCAGCGTAATCGGTGGGCATACGAGACGGACCACAGCCGACAAGGAAGGCGGCGGCCAAGAGGGGGAGAGTGAAGCGCTTCATGGGTGTAACCGGATAAAAGGCGGGGCAAAAGAGGTCGGCAAGCCTTGACTGGCTTAGTAGCGGCGGACTTTGGGGTCGATCTTGAGCGACCAGGCGTCGATGCCCCCCTGCACATTGGCGACCTGGGCATAGCCTTTGGCCCGCAGGAACTGCGTCACCTTCATGCTGCGGCCGCCGTGGTGGCAATGGACCAGCACCGGGACATCGCGGGGAATCTCCGCCAACCGCTCCGGCACCGTGTTCATCGGGATCAACTTGGCCCCGGGGAGCTGACAGACCGCGAACTCGCCCGGCTCCCGGACATCCAGGAGGAAAGGCGGCTGAGGGGAAGCGAGCAGACGGTGGGCTTCCTCGATGGAAACCTCCAGGGGATAGGCGGACATGGTGGGCGGGGAAGAAAGGGGGTTGGACGCGCAGGTCGCCGCGTAGCGGGCGGGCTCCAGCTGTCGGATCGCAGGATGGGGGCCGCAGACCGGGCAGGCGGGATCGGCTGCGAGCCGAAGGGCCCGGGAAACCCCGGCGGCCAGGTCGACGACCTGGAGGCGCGATTCCTGGCGCTGGCCGAGCAGCAGAGCGATGACTTCCGAGGCCATCCACGAGCCGATGACGCCGCAGGTGGCGCCGAAGACCCCGCCCTCCGCGCACGTGGGCACGCTGGACGGATCCGGCATCACCGGGTAGACGCAGCGGTAACAACCGGCGCCCGGCAGGAAAACGCCGACCTGCCCTTCGGTGCGCAGCACGCTGCCATGGACGAGAGGTTTGCGGCCGAGCACGCAGGCATCCGCCGCCAGGAAACGGGTCGGGAAATTGTCGGTGCCGTCGACGACGAGGTCGTAACGGGCGACCAGGTCGACCGCGTTCTCCGCGGTGAAACCTTCCGGGTGGAGGACGATGGTCAGACCCGGGTTGACTTCGGCGAGGGCTTCCGCCGCCGAGATCGTCTTGGGCAGGCCCAAGGTATCGAAACCGTGCAGGATCTGACGGTGCAGGTTGGAGACCTCCACCTTGTCCGGATCGGCGACGCCGAGGGTACCGACGCCGGCGGCCGCGAGGTAGAGCCCGACCGGCGAACCCAGACCGCCGGCCCCGAGCAGGAGGACTTTGGCCGCGCGCAACTTCAGTTGCCCCGCCTCACCGACCCCGGGCAGACGGAGTTGACGCGCATAAAGGGCGCGCTCGTGCTCGGTCAGGCGTGGCTCCGCGGACATGTCACCATGGAGACCGCGGACGCGGCGGTGTCAAACCCCTCCCCGATGCGGTTCGGGTTGAAATCAGGACCGGACCCGCCCAGCGTGCGGCGTGTCCTCGGTCTATCTCGGCATCGACTATGGCGCCAAGCGCGTCGGCCTGAGCCATGCCGACAGCCTGGGGTTCGCCTTCCCGCTCCCGGCGGCGGTGGCCCCCGAGGCCGAGGAACGCTTCGCCCAGATCGGCCGGGAAATCGCCCGTCTCCGGGTGACCCAGCTCGTCCTCGGTTATCCGCTGTCGGTCGAGGGCGAGCGGACGAAGCGCTGCGACGAGGTCGACGCCTTCGCCGCCGAACTGACCCGTCGGTTCGGACTGCCCATCGAGCTGGTCGACGAGGCGCTGAGCAGCCAGGCGGCCGACGAACTGGGCGGGCGCCGCAAGCCGCGCTCCGCTCAGGAACGTCGGGACCAAGCCCGTACCGGCGAACGGGATTCCCGGGCGGCGGCGGTGCTGCTCCAGGACTACCTGAACAGCCGGGGCATCGGCGCGAGCCTCTGACATGGGCAAACCGCTCAAGTCCATCCTTCGGCCGGAGCGTTTCCTCGCGACGATCGCCTACGACGGCACGGACTTCCACGGCTGGCAGGTCAACCCCAACCAGCGGACCGTGGAGAGCGCGATCGAGGAGCGGCTCTCGCGGATCTTCCGGACGCCGATCGATGTCCACGGCAGCGGCCGCACCGACGCGGGCGTGCACAGCGTCGGCCAGCGTTTCCATTTCGACGCCTTCTGGCCCCACCCGGCCAAGCACCTTGTCTTCGCGATCAACTCGTGCGAACAGGAGGGTCTGCTGGTCACCGACCTGCGCCGGGTGCCGGCCGACTTCCATTGCCGCCACTGGGCCAAGGGCAAGCGCTACCGTTATGAGATCTGCCAGGGCTGGCCGCCACCCTGGGAGGCGCGCTACTGCTACGGCACCGGCAAGCGCGTCCTCGACCCCCGACGGATGCGCGCCGCCGCCAAGCTGCTGCTCGGCACCCATGATTTCCGCGCTTTCAGCGGCACCCATGCGCAAGGCATGGATCACGAGAACCCCGTGAAGGACCTCCGGCGGCTCGATATCGCGGTGCGCGGCGAGCGCATCACCATCACGACCGAGGCAAGCGGGTACCTGTACAAGATGGTGCGCCGGCTGGTCGGCGGACTCATCCGCGTCGGCGAGGGCAAGCTGCCGCCGGAGCGGTTGGCGGCCTACCGTGACGAGGGCGTGATCACGGCGGAGATCCCGACGGCTCCGGCGCGCGGTCTCTTCATGGAGAAGGTCTTCTACGACCCCGCGGATCTGAAGGTGCGGCGCCGACCTTAAGCAGGCATTAAGCCCGGAAAATAAACCCGGAAGTTGACGGTAACTCGGGCGGCCGGGCGGTTTTAGACTAGAGAGTTCCTCGCCATGCCCCACCCCTTCCCCGCCGTCCTCCTCGGCCTCGCCACCCTCGGCCCGCTCCTCGGCGCCGACGGCGCCAAGGCGACCGGCCCCGGCCTCCCCGACGTGCCCGCGCTCTTCGACAAGCGAGCCCTGGTCAAACCGATCACCGAGCTCGAAGGCACGCTCACCGACGGCTCCAAGTCCGTCGTCTACAAGATCGTCGTGCGCTCCCTGCCGCCGGATCATGAGATGGGCCCGTGGGCGCCGGCGACGCTCAAGGACAAAGGCGGCTTCTGGGAAGACACCGTGGACAAGAAGATGTACCGCGTCGACGCGGACTACCTGAAGCTGCTCAACAAACGGGGCTGGGACATGTTCGAGGCCGACGGCACCGTCCACCGCACCAAGGACCGCACCGAGTTCGACAAGGTCGCCCGCCAGGAACTGGGCGGCTGGACCTTCGAGCAGGCCAAGGCCAACGGGGTGGTCAATTCGATCATCGAACTGAAGCCCCTCGAGCAGATCGTCACGATCTTCCTGCCGAAGAACCCGAAGGCCACCGCCAAGGTCACCCCGCTCCGCCAGGCCAAGTTCTCCCCGCGCTCCGGCCTCGGACTCAGCGTCAACGGCATCCGGTTCTTCCCGCCGGAGCCGGTCGGCCGGATCACCGCCTTTCATAACATCGCCCCGCTCGACCCGCAGGGCGGCCATACGGGCTTCGGTCATGAATACCACTACCACCGCGCCCCCTCCGTGATGAACGAGGACAAGTCGGGCAAGATCGTGGGCTTCGCGTTGGACGGCTTCGCCATCCGCGGGCCGACGGAGACCGACGGCAGCAAGCCGAAGGGGCTCGACAGCATCGGCGGTCACGAGCACGACGGCCTGCCATACCACTACCACGTCAGCGATCAGTGGCCCTACGTGGTCGGCGGGTTCAAGGGCCCGCTCGGCACGGCCGGCCTGGGCGACCTGGACAAATGCGACGCCACCCAGTCCTCCGGCGGTCCCGGCGGCGGCGAAGGCAAGGGCGGCAAAGGCGGCAAGAAAGGTCCTCCGGGCGGCGGCAACGGCGGCCCTCCTGGCGGCGGCCCTCCGGGCGGCAAATAAATGTCCACGGTGATGCGCGTCTCGCTGTTCCTCCTGCTGGGCCTGGTTCCGGTCCTCGCCCAGAAAGCTTCCGGCCCGACGAACGTGCTTGTCCTCGTCGCGGATGACCTGGGCTGGAACGGGGTCAGCTACCACAACCCCAAGATGACGACGCCGGCGTTGGCCAAGCTGGCGAAGGAAGGCGTGCAACTCGAACGGTTCTACGGATATCCGGTCTGCAGCCCCGCCCGCTCCGCGCTGCTGACGGGGATGATGCCCCGCCGCTTCGGCGTCGTCGACGTGGTCGGACCGGGTCAGCAGGGCATCCCCAAGGGTACCGCCACGCTCGCGTCCACGCTGCAGAAAGCGGGTTATGCGACTTCGCTCATCGGCAAGTGGCACCTTGGCACCAACCCCGGGCCGCTCGGACACGGCTTCGACCATTTCTACGGCTTCACCGGGGCCGAGCTGGATTACTTCAAGCACGTCGACCAACGCGGCAAGCCGGACTGGTGGCGCGATGGCAAGCCGATCGAGGAGGCAGGCTACACCACCACGCTGTTCGCCGACGAGGCCATCAAGCAGCTCAAGCAGCGCGACCCACGGAAGCCTTTCTTCCTGGAGGTGGCCTTCAATGCTCCGCACGCGACGCTGGCCGCCCCCCCGGAACTCCTCGCGAAACACCAGGTCGATGGGCTCTACGGTGCCGTGATCGACGGACTCGACCAAGGCATCGGCCGCATCCTGACCGCGCTGGATGAACAGGGCCTGCGCGAGAACACCTTGGTGATCTTCTGCTCCGACAACGGCGCCTCGCGGCGGATGAGTTCCAACGCCCCGCTCAACAGCGGCAAGGATACGGTCTTCGAGGGCGGTATCCGCGTCCCCGCCATCGTGCGCTGGCCGGGCAAGGTGCCGGCCGGAGCGCAGAGCCAACAACCGATCGCGATGCACGACCTCTTCCCCAGCATCCTCGCTGCGCTCGGCCTGCCTACCGCGAAGGAACTCAAACTCGACGGCACCGATCAGTGGCCCGCTTTGGTCGCCGGCAAGACCCTGCCCCGCCCGGCCTTCCTCATCGCCTCCCACGACATCGCCTGCTTCGATGGCGACTGGAAACTGATCGAAGCCGGCGACGGGAAACGAGCGCTCTTCAACCTCGCCAAGGATATCGGCGAGGCGAAGGATCTCGCCGGCGAACAGCCGGAGATACTGAAGGCGTTGGGCGCGAAACTAGACGAACTCAAGAAAAGCCTTCCCGCGGCACCGGAGCGCCGCGGCGTCGGACCAGGCAAGGGCCCGGGGGCCGGCAAAGGACCGCCCGGCAAAGGCAAAGGCCTGGCAAAGTGACGGCTTAATCTTCCGTTAAGTCGTCCTCGGGTATCCTGAACGCATGCCCACCCGAACCTTCTGGCTCCGCCTCACGCTCGTCTGCCTGGCCACGCTCACGCTGCCCGCCGCCGAGGAACCACGCGGCAAGGGCGGCAAAGGGGGGCAAGGCGGCGAGACACCGAAGGGCGCGATCGACCTGGTCACCGCCGCCAAACCGAATCCGAACCCGGCGCCGGCGTTCACGCTGAGCAGCCCGGCGCTCAAGGACGGCGGCGTGCTTCCGACGGAATTCACGGGGGACGGCGCCGGCGCCAGCCTGCCGCTGAACTGGAGCAACGTGCCGCGCGGCACCGTCTCGCTCGCGCTGGTGATGCACCACCTGGACCCGGAGGGAAAGACGAAGGTCTACTGGCTGGTGGTCGACATCGACCCGAAGAAGACTTCCGTCGCGAAGAACGCCTCCGACTTCGGACGACTGGGCCTGAGCACCGTCCATGACCGCGTCGAGTACGCCCCGCCCCATTCCAAGGGTCCCGGCCTCAAGAAGTACGTGCTCACCCTCTTCGCGCTATCCGCCAAGCCCGACCTACCCGACGCCACCCAGCCGGTCTCGCTCGAGACCTTGCTTCCCGCGATGAAAGGAAAGATCCTCGGCGCCGCCGACCTCACGGTCCACTACACCCGGCCCGCCGGGGCGTCCGACGAGCCGGCGAAGCGTCCGGCCCGGCCGGGACAGCCGCGAACGGCCGGCGGTAAAGGCGACTAACCGTTCGCTTGCGGGTTGCCTGCGAGCGGACCGGCGGCTACTCCCTGCGCGTGACCTTCCTGCGTCCGGTTTTCCTCGCCTGCGTCGCGCTCCTCGCGGCCACGTTGTCCGCCCATCCCGAATGGAAGCCGGCTTACTGCGTCGGCGTGATCGACGAGGAGCGGTTCGACCTGACCATCAAGTTCGATGTCCCTTCCTACCTCGTCGGCAAGCACCCGAAGGAAGCCACCGTCAAGGAGCTCGATGACCTGATGTTCGATGCGGGCCGGCTGCCCGCCGCCTACGCGCGCGAGCCGGCGGAGTTCCGGCGCGGGGTCCGCGTCTTCGTCGACGGGAAGGAGACGCCGGTCGAGCTCGTCGCGTTCCCCAACGCCGCCGAGGTCAAGGCCCAGTCCGCCAAGCAAGGCGAGGAGGAGCGCTACCCGGTCCTGCTCAACGCCAAGCTGCGCACCCGCATCCCCCGCGACACGGCCAAGGTGGAGGTGATGTTCCCGCCCGCGCTCGGGACGGTGCTCACCAACCTGCGACGCGGCATGGATTCGCAGGTGGTCATGAACGTGGCCCCGGGCGAGCGAGGCGAGTTCATCATCGGCGAGGTGCGCCTGACCCTCGGGGACTTCCTGCGCGAGGGGTTCGCGCACGTCATCCCCGACGGCTGGGATCACTGCCTCTTCATGCTGGCGATGTTCCTCGGGGCCGCCTCCCTCGCCCAAGCCTTGACGCGCTCCCTCGTCTTCACGCTGGGGCATGCCCTCACGCTCGGGCTGGTCGCTTCCGGCCTGCTGCCCCCCGTGGGCGACTGGATCGAACCGGTGATCGCCGCCACCATCGGCGCCGGCGGGCTGCTCGCGTGGCGGACCGGCGGGGCGGCTCGCCCCGGGACCTCGGCGCCGCAGCTGCTGATCCCGCTCGTCTTCGGCCTCGTGCATGGGCTCGGCTTCGCCGCGGCGGTCACAGGTCAGTTGGAGGACTGGGGACGGACGCAGGTCGTCCAGCTGCTCATCGGCTTCAACGTCGGGGTCGAGCTGGCCCAGGTCGCCGTCATCCTCGCGGCCGCCGTGCTCCTGAGTCTCGCCGTCCGGGCCCGCGCCGACGGACCCTTCCTGCGCCGCGCGCTCGGGGCGGCGATCGCCCTCACCGGTTTCGGCCTGATGGCCTGGCGCGGCTGGGAACTTTGTTTCGGCTGAGACCGCTCAAAGGCGACCGACCGGACGCTTGCCGGCGTCGAGCGCGGCCCGTTCCTTCGCCGCCAGTTCCTTCAGCCGTGTCACGACCTCCGGATGGGCCTCCTTCACGTCGGTCCGCTCGCCGGGATCCGCCTCGAGGTCGAACAGCGCGAAACCGATCTCCTTCTGCTGGGTCTTCATGGGCGCGCCGTCGTGCTCGGCGGGCTTCATGTCATCGTAGCTGCGATAGGTATGAGGCAGATGCAGTTTCCAGCGGCCTTGCCGAATCGCCTCCAGCTTATCTCCGTAGTAATAGGGGAAGACGTCCCGGGCCTTGAGCCGCTCGCCCTTGAGCAAAGACAGGAACGACTGCCCGTCGATCGGCCGACGCGGGCCGGCCACCTCGCAGGCCGCGACGATGGTCGGAAGCAGATCGAGGTTGGCGGCCAAGGCCGGGGTGGTGACGCCGCGGGGCACCTGGTTGGGCCAGCGCACGATGCAAGGGACGCGGACGCCGCCCTCCCAGGTCGTACCCTTGCCCTCGCGAAAACCGCCCGTCACGCCGGCATGCCGGCCGAAATTCAGCCATGGCCCGTTGTCGCTGGTGAAGATCACGATGGTGTCGTTCTCGACCCCTTTCTCCCGCAGGGCCGCCAGGACATAGCCGACCACGTCGTCGAGGTCGGCGAGCGTCTCGGCATAGGGAGTGGGCCCCTTGCCCTTGAAATCCTTCGAGGCGCCGAGCGGCGTGTGCGGCATCGAGGTGGCGAGGTAGAGGAAGAACGGCCGGCCGGCCCCGGCGTTGTCCCGGATGAACTTGGTCGCCCGGAAACCCTGCATCACCGTCAGGTTATCCATGTCGGTCCAGTCATCGATCGCCCCGAACGGGACGCCGTCGACGATCCAACGAAGCTCGGGATACATCTTCCGCCGCGAGGTGTCGCCCGCGAAATAACCGACCGGCCACATGTCGTTCGAGTAAGGGACGATCAGCGACTCGTCGAAACCATGCGCGGGCGGGAGGAAGCGGGCATGATCGCCCAGATGCCATTTGCCGACGATCCCGGTTCGATAACCGGCCGCGCGCAGCAAGGTCGCCAAGGTCTGCTCCTCGGGATGGAGGCCGACCTTCGAGGCCGGCGGCAAGGCGGTGCCCCCGAGTCCGAGGCGATTAGGATAGCAGCCGGTCAGCAACGCGCAGCGCGATGAGGTGCAGACCGCCTGGGCCGCGTAAAAACTCTCGAACTTCATCCCCTCGCGCGCCAGCCGGTCGACGTGCGGGGTGCTGTTCTGCTTCGACCCGTAGCAGCCGAGGTCGCCCCACCCCATGTCGTCGGCCACGATGAGCACGACATTGGGCTGGGCGCCGAAGAGACAGGCGCACAGGAGGACGCACAAGGTTGGGGTGAACCTCATGAACCCATATCTAGCTCAGCTTAGGGAAATTCCAAGCCCCTAATAAATACTCCTTAGGTCAGGGCGGCGCTTTCAGACCTGCAACCCGAGTTCCTTGCAGACGGCGGGATGCTTCCGCGCCTTGGCCTTGAACTCGTCGACCGAGAAGTCCGCCACGATGAAATCGCCGTAGCGCAGGCTCGGGCACTTGGACTGCCCCGTCAGGGCGACCAACTGCCGCATTTCGTGCATGTTCGCCACGACATCACGGACGTCCAGCTTGACGCCTTGGGCCTCGAAGAAGGCCAGCGCCTCCGTGCACCAGGGGCAGCCCGGCTTGGTGTAGAAGATCGGCAACGGCTGCGGCATGCCCCGAGCCAAGTGACCGCGGGGCTCCGAGGCAAGCCGTCGCGAGCGTGGCGCGTTGACAGCCCCGCGGACGGTAGGCAGAAAACGGGACTTCCCATGGAAACCATCCACGGCGCCCCTTCCTTCGTCCTGCGCACCCCCGAGGTCGAGCTCGCGGTCACCCGCACCGCCGGCCACCTCGCCCCGGTTCGCTTTCATTTCGGCGCCCTGACGGCGTCGCCCTACTCGCTCTCGCCCTGGACGCCGACCCAGATCGACCCCTCCCTACCCAACCTCCTGCTCTACCTCCGCGGCGACTTCCTGTGCCTCCCTTTCGGCGGACAGCAGAGCGGCCCGCCCCACGGCGACGTCGCCAACGCCGACTGGTCCTTGGTCGAACAGAACGGCACCCACCTCCGCCTCCGCCAGACGGGCGCCGACACCGGCGCGACCGTGACGAAGACGCTGTCGCTGGTACCCGGACACCACGCGGTCTACGCCGAGCATGTGATCGAGAACCTCTCCGGCCGCTGGAACTACGGCAACCACCCGGTCCTTGACCTTTCGGCCGTGCCGGAAGGGACTGGTCGCATCGCGACCAGCGCTTTCCGGTTCGGCTCGGTCTACCCCGGCGAATTCTCCAACCCCGCCAATGGCGAGTCAGGTGCCCTCCGGCCCAACGCCCGCTTCTCCCACCTGGCGGCGGTACCGACCAAGTCGGGCATGGACACCGACCTGACCCGCTACCCCGCTCGACCCGGCTACGATGACCTGATCATGCTGGTCAACGCCCCCGCGACCGAGGAGCAGCCGTTCGCGTGGACGGCCGTCACCTTCCCGGGCTACGTCTGGTTCCAGCTGAAGGATGTCACCGACTTCCCGGCCACGTTGTTCTGGCTCTCCAACGGCGGGCGCCCGGGCCACCCTTGGGAAAAGCGCCACCTCGGCCGCCTGGGTCTCGAGGAGGTCTGCTCGCACTTCTGCGATGGCGTCGACATCGCGCGCGAGGATCGCCTGGCCGCCGATGGCGTCCCGACCAGCCGAGAATTCCACCGCGACACCCCGGTGCGCCTAGCCATCATCCAAGGCGCCGCGGCGATCGGCCAGTCCTTCGGGCAGGTCCGCTCCATCACCCCGGCTGGTCCGCAGGCCGTCCGGATCACGGGCGAAAACGGCCAAACCCTCGAAGTCCCCCTTAATTGGGGCTTTTTGAAAGCCTAAGGGGCGTTGACTCAATTCTTGTCCCCGCCCGCCGACTCCCCTAAATCCCACTTCCCCTCCCTTTCCCCCTCCCTCATGTCCTCCCCCAAGATTGTCCAAGACTTGTCCACCAAGAAGAGCGGCGTCGCCCCGCTCGTGGCCAAGGAAATCGCCCGTACCGGCGGCCTGCTCCGCCTCGCCCCGTGCTGGGTGCCCCGCTCCTTCCTGCAGCCGGGCAAGCGCCTCAAGCTGCACCCCGATGACCTCTACGCGTTCGGCCTGAGCCGCGGCGGCATCGACGAGCGCTGGTTCGCCTCCACCACCGAGGCGGCCAACGACAACCGCACGCCCGACGAAGGCCTCTCCTACGTCGTCATCGGCGGCGTCCGCTTCACCCTCCAGCAGGCCGTCAAGGAATGCGGCGCGGCCCTCATCGGCGCCAAGATCTGGGGCAAGTACAAGAAGTGGCCCGTCTACTCCAAGTTCTTCGACAACATGGGTCCGATCCCGCACCACATGCACCAGAACGCCAAGCAGGCCAAGCTGCTCGGCCTCGAAGGCAAGCCGGAGTCGTACTACTTCCCGCCCCAGCACAACAACGTCGGCAACAACTTCCCGTACACGTTCATGGGCTTCGAGCCCGGCACGACCAAGGCCCAGGTCCGCGAGTGCATCGCCAACTGGCACAAGGGGGACAACAAGATCCTCGCCCTCTCCAAGGCCTACAAGCTCGAGCCCGGCACCGGCTGGCTCATCGACCCGTGCATCCTCCATGCCCCGGGCTCGCTCTGCACCTACGAGCCGCAGTGGGGCTCCGATGTCTTCGGCATGTACCAGAACCTCGTCGAAGGCCGCGAGGTACCGTGGGCTCTCCTCGTCAAGGACATGCCGAAGTCCAAGCACCAGGACATCGACTTCATCGTGGACCAGCTCGACTGGGACAAGAACGTCGACCCGAACTTCAAGGACAACCACTACCTCGAGCCGGTCGTCTCCGTCGAGGGCAAGGGCTTCGTGGACAAGTGGATCGTCTACGGCAAGGTCGACAAGTTCCAGTACTTCACCGCGAAGGAGCTGACCGTCGAGCCGGGCGCCGAGTGCGTCATCACGGACAAGGGCGCCTACGGCCTGATCTGCGTCCAGGGTTCCGGCACCATCAACGGCGAGGTCCTGAACAGCCCCAAGCTCATCCGCTTCAACGAGCTCACCGAGGACGAGTACTTCTGCACCGAGGACGGCGCCAGGAAGGGCGTCACCTTCCGCAACACCTCCACCACCGAGCCCCTGGTCTGCCTGCGCTACTTCGGCCCGGAAGTGAACCCGGACGCCCCGGCCATGGGCGCCTACAAGAAGGCCAAGAAGAAGTAAGCCTCCACCCACCACCCCTCACCCCACCCCACCGTCATGAAACTGCACAACGCGATGTGGCCCGGCCTCGTCGGCAAGGAGCCCAACACCGACCACCCCCCGATCGCCCTCGAGCGCATGCTCGACATGACCGTCGCCGCCAACGTCGACGGGCATAAGTTCGACGGCGTCGACCTGTTCCTGTTCCACCCGCACACCGACCCCGACATCTCGACCGACGCCCTCAAGGCGATGGCCGACCAGATCGCGGGTCGCGGCCTCAACGTCGGCTCCCTCGTGGCGCCGGTCTGGGGCGGCACCGTCGGCGACTCCGCGATGGGCAGCGACGAACAGCAGAAGAAGTTCCTCCTCGCCATCGAGAAGGCCTGCCGCATCGCCCAGCAGCTCAACCGCCATGGCGTCCGCAAGTACGGTCTCATCCGCGTGGACTCCGCCGAGTTCGGCGTGGCCAAGTGGCGCGAGAACCCCAAGGCGAACACCGCCCGCATCGTCGACACCTTCAGGAAGGCCGCGCAGATCGCCGCCGACCACGGCGAGCGCCTCGCCGCCGAAGGCGAGATCTGCTGGGCCGGCATGCACTCCTGGAAGGCCATGCTCGACACCCTCGAAGGCGTCGGCATGCCCAAGCACTTCGGCTTCCAGGCCGACCTCGCCCACACCTACCTTTACCTGATGGGTTATAACGAGCCCGAGGCCGCCCTCCTCAAGGAAGGCTACACCCAGGAGCAGTTCTGGCCCGCCTACCGCGAGATGGTCTCCAAACTCCGCCCCTGGACCTACGACTTCCACGTCGCCCAGAACGACGGCACCGTGCACGGTACCGGCTCCCACGAGAAGACCGGACGCCATTGCCAGGCCGACGACCCCAACGGCAAGCTCGACATCACGGCCTGCTCCAAGGTGTGGCTCGAAGGCGCCGCCGGCCGCGGGATGCAGCACATCTGCTGGGACGGCTGCATGTTCCCGAACGCGACCCTCGAGAACCCGAAGACCTGGAACACCATCCTCTCCGCGATGGTGAAGGTGAAGAAGGCCCTCTGAGCCTCCGATCCAACCGCCATCCGCCATTCCCTACCCGCTATCCGCCAACCGCCAACCCCTACCATCATGTCTAAAGCCATTCGCATCGGTCTCATCGGTTACGGCTTCATGGGCCGCACCCACTCCAACGCCTACTCCCAGGTCGGCCACTTCTTCCCCAAGGACAAGGTGACCGCCGGCCACCACATCGTCCGCCAGGCCGTCTGCGGTCGCGACGAGGCCAAGGTCAAGGACTTCGCCGCCAAGTGGGGCTACGCCTCCTACGAGACCGACTGGCGCAAGCTCGTCGCCCGCGCCGACATCGACGCCGTCGACATCTGCACCCCGAACGACTCGCACGCCGAGATCGCCCTGGAGTGCATCAAGCACGGCAAGATGATCCTCTGCGAGAAGCCCCTCGCCCTCAACGGCGCGCAGGGCGAGGCCATGGTGGCCGCCGTCGAGAAGTCGGGCCTCCCGAACCTCGTCTGGTACAACTACCGCTTCCTCCCCGCCGTGACGCTCGCCAAGAACATCGTGGCCGCCGGCGAGCTGGGCCGCGTGTTCCACTACCGCGCCAACTTCCTGCAGGACTGGACGATCTCCACCGAACTGCCCCAGGGCGGCGCGGGTCTCTGGCGCCTCGACGCCGCCGCCGCCGGCTCCGGCGTGACGGGCGACCTGCTCGCGCACTGCATCGACACGGCCCGCTGGATCAACGGTGACATCACCGAGGTCTCCGCGATCACCGAGACGTTCATCAAGGAGCGCGTCCACACCGCCACGGGCAAGAAGCAGGCCGTCACCATCGACGACGCCGCGATCTTCCTCTGCCGCTTCGAGAACGGCTCGATCGCGCAGTTCGAATCCACCCGCTACGCCCGCGGCCACAAGGCCCTCTACACGTTCGAGATCAACGGCGAGAAGAAGTCGCTCCAGTGGGACCTGCACGACCTGAACCGCCTGAACTACTTCGACCACTCGGTGCCCGGCGACCGCCGCGGCTGGTCCAGCATCCACACGTCCGACGGCGACCACCCGTACGCCGGCAACTGGTGGGTCCCGGGTCTCTGCCTCGGTTACGAGCACTCCTTCACGCACGAGCTCGCCGAGTTCCTCAAGAGCCTCGACGACCCCAAGGCGCCGAAGGCCTACCCGGACTTCCGCCACGCGCTGGGCACCCAGTATGTCTGCGACGCCGTCCTGGAGTCCGCCAAGACGAAGCAGTGGGTGAAGGTCAAGAAGGCCTAAAAGTCCCTCCAGCTGCCCGCCAATGGCTCCGGATCTCGCGATCCGGGGCCTTTTTTTGCCTAAATGGCCGATTCGCATCCTCGTTGGAGATTTATTGACAGTACGCTGTTTATGTTATCAATAATCTGAATGACTGATAACAACTACCACGACTCGAGTCCCGTCATCCATCCTGCCTCCATGGTCTGCACCTACCAGCTCTACCTCCTCAACCGCCACCTCTTCATCGACCTGCCCGAAGGCCGTGCGCTGGTGGACACCGGCGCGCCCTACAGCGCCTCGACCACGGGTCGACTGACCTGGCAGAACCGGAACCACGGGGTGTACCGGGGCGGCTACCTCGGCTTCACCTTCGACCAGCTCTCCGCCGAGATCGGCGTGCAGGTCGACGCGTTGCTCGGGATGGATCTGCTGGCCCAGACGACCCTCCTGTTCGACGTAGCCCATCGCACGCTGACGGCGGGAGACGAGATGCCCGCGGGCTTCATCGCCCAGCCCTACGAGCTTGCGCCGACGTCCGACATCCCGCTCTTCCGCGTGACGCTCAATAACCAGCCCGCTCGCGTGCTCTGGGACACGGGCGCGCAGTTCGGCTATGTGACGGCCCGGCGCTTCACGGACGGGGCTTCGCCGCGGCCCGGCTTCACCGACTTCAGCCCGATGTTCGGCGACCTGGCTATCCCGACCGCCTACACGCTGCCGTTCACCTTGGCGGGACACGACCTCCTGGAGACCGTCGGCCCGGCGCCGGAGGTCCGCGGCGGGGGCGTCTCGCCGGTACCGATGGGTCCGTTCCTCCGGGCGCTCGATATCGACGCGATCATCGGGCCTTCCTGGATGCCGCGCGTGAAGGTCTGGCTCAACCCGCTGGACCAGACGTTCGCCCTCGCGGTGTAAGCCCGCGGGACATCCCGACCAAAAGGCCCCGGCCCGCCTCGCGGCGCCCGGGGCCTTCCTTTCGCGCAGACCGCTTACTTCTTCGCGGCGGCCTTGGGAGCGCCGGGCGAGTAGAAACGGTTCATCTTGTCGAGGATGGCCGTCAGCGCGGCGCCTCGGTCCAGGACGCCGTTGTGGCGCCAGACGATCTCGCCGCCGGGGGCGACGAGGATGGAGTGCGGGATCGGGCCGGGCATCTCCTTGTCCAGCACGGCCGCGAGGTCGTCGCCGCCGCCCGCGAAGAGGTAGTGGTTCGTGGTGCGGCCTTCCTTCTTCACGCTGGCCTCGACCTTCCGGCTGAGGCCGGCGGCCTGCTGGAAGAGGAAAGCCTGGGCCTTCGGGAGCTCGGAAGGCTTGTCGAGGCTGATGGTCACGAGCTCGAAGTCGCGCATGTCGAACTGGCGGGAGATCGCCACGAGGTCGGGGAACTCCTGCTTGCACGGGGCGCACCAGGTGGCCCAGACGTTGATCAGGCGGTACTTGTTGGTCGGGTTGGCGCGGAGCTTGGCGATGTCGGCGGCCTTGATCTCCTCGACGGTCACCGGCGTCTTGGCCCAGGACTCATGCTTGGCGTCGTGCAGCGCCTTCTTCTCGCGCCACTTGGTCGAGCAACCCATCGGCTTGGTGAGCTCGAGCGCGACCGGCTTACCCGCCAGGATGGCGTCGACGGCGTTCTGGCAGTCCTTCGACTTCACGGTGCTGTCGTCGTAGAAACGGGAGTCGTCGAAACGGCCCTGGTAGCGGAGCTTGAGGTTCTTGTCGAAGACGAAGACGTGCGGGGTCGCGAGGCAACCGTACGCGCGGGCGACCGTCTGGGTGTCGCCGTCGTACAGGTAGTCGAAGGTCCAACGGTTCTTCTCGGCGTAGGGCTTCATCTCGGCATAGGAGTCGCCGAACTCGCCATAACCGAGCTCATCCTTGCTAAGGCCGTCCGGATGGTTCGGATTGATCGCGACGAGTTTCACGCCCTTGCCCTTATATTCCTCATAGAACTTCTGGAGGCGGCGCTCGATGCTGTGCGAGGTCGGGCAGTGGTTCGAGGTGAAGAGCACGACGAGGGCTTCGCCGCCGGTATACTCGGCCAGCTTGTGCTTCTTGCCGTCGGTACCGAGCAGGTCGAAGTCGGGGGCGGCGTCACCGCTCTTGAGGGTCTTGAGGTCGGGCGGGTGACCGTTGACCAGACCGGGGGCGTCGGCGGCGCGGACGCCGACAACGGCGGCCAGGAAGGCGAGCAAGGACAGGAGGCTCTTCATAGGGATGGGGGGTTACGGGTTAGAGTCCCCAAATCCCTCGGTGTTCCAACCCGAAAATGGTCAGACCAGCCCGAACGCCCGCCCCAGGTCCTCGGACGAGCCGTCGGCGCAATCGACCAGGCACAGCCCCCCCGCCCGGACATAAAAGACCGCCAACTGACGATAGCGGTACCCGAACTCGACCGCCCCGGGTAGCCCGATCGGCACGGCCCAGCCGGGCTCCTGATGGCGGCCATCCGGCGAGCCGCCGGTGACGCGATGCGGACGAAATCCCGCCGCCCGGAGGTCGGCGTGCAGGCGGTCGTCGGCCGCGACGTTCTCCGCCAGCGGGACCACCCTGCCCTCCGGGTCGTACGCGGTGATGATCGCGAAGTCGGCCGGCCAGTCCGCGGGCAACGGCTCACCGCGGAAGACGGCCTGCCGGAAAAGCGGACGGAGCGCGGGATCCATGGTCGCGAGCGACGGACGGGCGGCGCCCGCCGCGTCTACTTCTGGGCGATGAGCTGCAGCTCCTGGATCGCCCAAGGCTGGTTCTTGGTGACGTCCGTGAGCGTGACCTTCACGAACTTGGTCTCCTTGCCGCCGAAGTACGCCTCGGACAGCGCGTAGAGACCGTGGCTGGTGCCGAGCGGGAACCACTTCACGCCGTCGACCGAACCCTCGACCTTGAAGTTCTTGGGGAAGGCGCTGGGCCGACCGGCGGCGTCGAGGCGGACGCCCGCGATCTTGCGCGCGGCCGGGAGCTCGACCTGATACCACATGCCGGCCTTCTGGTTGGCCTTGGTCTCCCAGCGGGTCTTGCCGTCCGCGTCGCACCCCTGACCGGCGAGGCCGGCCTCGTCGCTGGCCGAGACCTTCCAGTCCTTGGCGGCCGGGACGATCGGCGGCAACGCGGCCTGCAGGGACGCATGCGTCCACGGTGCGGTGACGTCCTTCACCTCCAGGCGGATGCGCGCGACGTCCTTGGCGAAGATCGCGGCGCCCTTGTTGCCGAAGGCGTTGCGCACATAGGACGAGACCGCGGCGATCCACTCGTCGTCGTTCATGGCCATGGGGACCATCTGGGCGTCGTAGGTCTTGCCGCCGACGGGACCGGCCATGCCGTTGAGCAGCACGCGCACGATGCCGTCCCGATGGCCGCGCACCGTGACGGAGTTGGCGAGGGGCGGCGCGAGGGTCGTGCCAGGCTTCTGCCCTTCCATGGCCATGCCCTTGCCGTCGTAACCATGGCAGGAGAAGCAGAGTTCGCGGTAGATGGCCTGGCCCTTCGCGAGCAGCTTGTTCTCGTCGCCGGTGTACTCGCGACCGCCGATCTGGTCGGTGCCGGTCAGGATCACGGCGCCGAGCTCCTTCACGCCCTTGGAGGGCGAAGCCAGCATCGTCGTCTGGGCGAACTTGGCATGATCGGGCCAGGCCTTGGCCTCGCCGGTGCCGAGGTATTTCGCGGTCATCATGGCCTGCAGGACGACCGTGGGTTCGCGGTCGGCGCCGAGCTTGCGGAAGTCCTCCAGAAGCGACTTATCACCGGCCTTGACGAGGCTTTCGCCGGCGCGGAGGGCCTGCGCCCGGAGGCGGGCGTCCGGCGAGGTCAGGAAGGCCCGGACGACCGAGGCTTCCAGCGCCCCGAGTCCTTCGAGGGTCCAGAGGGCGTGGATACGCCCCAGCGGCTCCGGTCCGCGGAGGGCGATTCTCCGTGAGAGCGGGGACGACGGACTTGTCGCCTTTGAGGACCAGGAGTTTCTGCGCGGTGTCGCGCCACCATCCGTTCGGATGGGACAGATGCGCGACCAGCTCGGCAGGGGTCTCGTCGAGCATGCGCGGCTGCGGGCCCGGCTGGAAATCCTTGTGAACGAGCCGCCAGATGCGGCCGTAGCCGAAGACCTTGTCCATCGAGTACTGCTGGACGACCTTGCGGAGGTAGCTGCCTTCCTTGACCCAGTTCCCTTCCTGGATGATCCCGCGGTACATATCCACGAGGTAGAGGCAGCCGTCCGGTCCGTTGACCATGTTGACGATGCGGAAGTTAGGGTCGCTGGAGCGGATGAACTCGGACTTGGCGTAGGGGTTCTCGAGCCGGGTGATGCCGTCGACGACGGAGACCTTGGCGCGGCGGACCAGCCGGCCCACCGGTTCGGAGATCAGGACGTCCCCGCGCAGGTCGGCGGGCAGGCGGTCACCCCGGACGACTTCCTGGCCGCACGAGGCGGTGAAATGGTTCAAGGTCTTGTCGGGTCGCGTGCGACCGGCGCCGCCCTGGTGGTCGGCCAGGCCGATCTTGGGCCAGACCTGCATGAAGTCCTCGGGGTACTGGCCCTTGAGGTCATACGCGCCGTAGAGGATCGGGGTCTGGAAATGCCAGAGGCCTTTCTCGCCGCCTGCGTTCGACCACCAGATCTTGCCGAGGTCATCCTGGGCGAGACCCCACTGACCGCCGCCGTTCGGGATGGTCTCCTTGAGCGGCTCCTTCGCGCCGTTCCAGCGGAGGCGGTAGGCGTTGTAGGTCTGGTAGAGCCAGTTATCCAGGGTCCAGATCAGGCCGCTCTGCTGGTGCTCGAGGTTGCCGTTCTTGGGGCCGCCCACGAACCACGGCGCCTTGGTGTCGGCGATGCCGTCGCCGTCGGTGTCGCGATAGACGAAGATATCAAGGGTGTCCGTCTCATTGATGAGCACCCGGTCGTCGAGCGGGAGCACCATGCGCGGCAACAGCATCTTGTCGCGGAAGAGGACGTGCTTGTCGAACTTGCCGTCGCGCTTCGTGCTCTCGTGGCGCGAGACGACGCCGAGGGGGTCGTGCTCGTTCTTACCGTCGATGTCCTGCATGTACGTACGCAGTTCGGCGATGTACATGCGGCCGTTACCATCAAAGGTCAGGTTCGCCGGCTCGCGGATGCCGTCGCGCTCGCTGAGCACGAGCTCGAGACGGTACCCCTCGGGGAGTTCGATGGTCTTCAGTTCCTCCTCCGGGGTCAGGGCCTTGACCGGGGGTTGCGGGGTGAAATCCGGCACATAGGGCTTGTCCTCGGCGGCAATGACGGCGGCGAAGACCAGGAGGGCGGGCAAGACGGGACGCATGGGGGGCTTCCCGAAACTCCCAGATTGAACGGTATTTTCAAGCCGCTTCCCGGGGCGGCGGCGAAAACGTTTTGCCACAGGACGACACGCTGGCTTCCTGCCTCCATGCGCACCCTGCTGCTCAGCTTACTCCTGGCCTCCCCGCTGGTCGCGGCCAACGGCAAGCCCAACCTCGTCATCATCCTCGCCGACGACCTCGGCTACGGGGACCTGGGGTGCTACGGCCATCCCACGATCCGGACGCCGCACCTCGACCGGATGGCGGCCGAGGGCTTGCGGTTCACGCAGTTCTACTCGGCCGCGGAGGTCTGCACGCCCAGCCGGGCCGCGCTGCTGACCGGACGTTACCCCGTCCGCTCGGGCATGGCCCATGACCAGTTCCGCGTGCTGCGCGCGACCTCGACCGGGGGCCTGCCGGCGTCGGAGATCACCTTGGCCGAACACCTCAAGGCCGCGGGCTACGCCACCGGCCTCATCGGCAAGTGGCACCTCGGCGTCTGGGCGAACGACCGGCCGCAACACCACCCGCTGGACCATGGCTTCGATTTCCACTTCGGGCTGATGCACTCGAACGACATGAACCCGTCGGAACAGCCGAAGCCGCCGCGCGCGAACGCGCTGGTCGCGCAGGACCCGGCATGGTGGAACGCCGCCCTCTACCGTGGCCGCGAGCTCCTGGAACCGCGCACGGACCAGACGCGGCTGACCCGTCGCTACGCCGAGGAGGCCGTGAAGTTCATCGGTGCCCACAAGGATCGGCCTTTCTTCCTCTACCTCCCCCACACCTTCCCGCACACGCCTTTGTTCGTCTCGGAGCGCTTCCAAGGTTCCAGCGCCCGCGGTCTCTACGGCGATGTCGTCGCGGAACTCGACGACGCCGTCGGCATGGTGCTGCAAGCCCTGCGGGATCAGGGGCTCGCCGAGAACACGCTGGTGGTCTTCACCAGCGACAACGGCCCATGGACCTGGATGGGCGCCGAGACGGGCGGTAGCGCCGGTTTGCTGCGCGACGGCAAGGGAAGCACCTGGGAAGGGGCATGCGGGTGCCGGGCATCGCCTGGTGGCCCGGCCGGATCAAACCCGGGGTGACGAGCCAGGTGGCTTCCACGCTCGACCTGTTTCCGACCTTCACCCGGCTCGCCGGAGCCGCGCTCCCGCCCGACCGGCCGATGGATGGGGCCGACCTCTCCGCTTTCCTGCTCGAGTCCAAACCCCTGGAGCGCGAGGTTTTCTGCTACTACCGAGGCACCCGGCTGTTCGCGGCCCGGCTGGGGCCGTGGAAGGCTCATTTCCAAACGCAGGGCTCCTACGGCGACCCGAAGGTCGTGACGCACGAACCTCCCCTGCTCTTCAACCTCGAGGTTGATCCTTCGGAGTCCCACGATGTCGCCGCCCAGCATCCCGAGCAGCTCGCGCGCATCACCGCCGCCGTCGAACGTCACCGCGCCAAGCTGACCCTCGCCCCATCCCAACTGGTCGAGACCACGGCTAAGTAATCAGCGTCAGGCCCACGGGCCTCGTTTGGGCAGGACAACCGAGGAGGGGGCCGGCTCCCGACTATGGCCCGTCGGCCCGCCAGGCTACCGACGTTATGGGTTATCGACCCAAGCAGAACTCACTCGCCCATTTTCTTATCCAACAGGAAACGCCACTCCCAGCCGCCCGCCCACTCGTGCTTCGCCGGCTCGCCCGGCTTACCTTTGGTGACCTTCAGCCCGGACTTCGAGCGGTAGGCCGCCCGGAGGCGATCGCCCACGATCTGCACCACGAAGAAACCGATGTCGGTGTGACCGTCGTTGATGCAATCCCACTTCCGGGCTTCCCCCGCCGGCGCCCAGGCCTTCAGGCCGGTCCCGGTATGACCATAGAGGTATAGCGCGATGTTATAGTCCTTGGCCACCGCATAGGCCGCGGCCCAGTCCTCCGGATGCCACCAGTCGGTATCGAAGCCGCAATGGCTCATCAGCACGACCGGGCGGCGGGATTTGCCGACGTGGGTCGCGAGGTCCTCCCGCAGGAAGGTGAGCGCGGCCTGCGGGTCATGCCAGACCGGGTTGTACTTGATGGCGGCGTGCTGGGTGTCGGCGGGATACAGGCCCAGCTGCACGAAGTGGACATCATCCCAGTCCCAGGACGTGTGCAGGCCGTTGGCGGCCAAGTTCAAGATCGCACCCTTCTCCTTGCGGAGCCGGTTGCGGGCGATGAGCTCGGCCTGCAGGCTGAAACCGCTCTTCTCCTTGCCGACCGGCGGACCGTCATGATTACCCCAGCATTCCATCGTCGGGTAAGCGAGTCGCGCCTCCCCGGGAAAGACCCCGAAATCGGCGGCATAGAGGGCGAACTGCTCGCGACCGATGATGCGGCCGGCGACCTTGGTGTCACCGTTGTCGATCAGATCTCCCAGCGAAAGCACCGCGCGCGGCCGGGCGATAGGTCCGCCGCCGAGCTTGGCCGGCCACTCGACCTTCGTGATGCCGTTCATCTCGGCGATCGTGGTGGCGTTGAGATCGTTATGATGTCCCTGCGGGTGGTCGACCTGCCGGTAATGCGAATCCGAGGTGGATAGGAAGGTCACATCGCGACGCGGCGGCTCCGCCGCGGACGACGCCGCGAGGCCGATGAGCAGGAACAGACCAATCGGCACGGGGCTACGCATGGAAATGATTCAAGCCGGCTTCTTCCGTTTGTCCAATGCTTTGCCGGGCGGGTCTCGCGCCAACCTTGGAAGGTTTCCGGGGTATGCTTGGCGTACCCCTTTTTACCGATGATGCTTCGCGGCCCTTCCCGTCCCGACCTCCTGCGCGCGGAGACCTTGTCCGATATTCTCCGGACGACCGCCCGGAGGATTCCGACCAAGACCGCCCTGCTCTGGGAAGACCGGCAGGTCTCCTACGGCGAACTTCTGCGGACCGGCGAGCAACTCGCCGCAGGCCTCCGCCAACGGGGCCTCCGCCCCGGGCAGGTGGTCGGTCTCTGGCTCCCGCGCGGCGCCGACCTGCTGCTCGCCCAGGCGGGTATCGCCCTGCACGGGGCGGCCTGGTTGCCGTTCGACGCCGAGACTCCGCCGGAGCGGATCGCGACCTGCCTCGCCGATGCCCAAGCCCGCGGCGTCCTCACGACGCGATCGCTGGCACCACGTCTGCGTGCGCTGGGACTGACCGTCTGGGATTACGAGGAACTGTCGGCGACCCCGGCACCCGCGGCCCCCTCCGCGACCGCCACGCCGGACGATCCCGCCTATGTGATCTACACCTCCGGCTCGACCGGACAGCCGAAAGGCATCGTCATCACGCAACGCAACATCTGTCACCTCCTGCGCAGCGAGAATGCGATGCTCGGTGTGCGCGAGGAAGACCTGGTCTACCAGGGCTTCTCCGTCGCCTTCGACATGTCGTTCGAGGAAATCTGGATCAGTTACCTGGTCGGGGCCACGCTTTGGATCGCGCCCGCGGCGCTGGTTGGCGACCCCGAGGCCCTGGCCGCGACGCTCCAGACACGCGGCGTCACCGTGCTCCATGCGGTGCCCACGCTCATGGGATTGATCGATGCGCCCCTGCCCGATGTGCGGCTGATCAACCTCGGCGGCGAACCCTGCCCGGAAAGCTTGGTCGGACGCCTCAGCCGACCAGGTCGGCAACTCTTCAACACCTACGGCCCTACCGAGACGTCGGTCACGGCGACCCTGACCGCGCTGACGCCGGGCGAAGCGGTGACCATCGGCCGACCTCTGCCCAACTACGGTGTGCTGGTCGTCGACACCGACCGCCGGCCGGTCCCCGTCGGCGAGGTCGGCGAACTCGCCATCTTCGGCCCGGGCCTGGCCGCCGGCTATCTGGGCCGGCCTGAGCTGACCGCCGCCCGGTTCATCCCCAACCCCCTCGCGAGCGACGCCTCCGAGGCGCGGATGTACCTTTCCGGCGACCTCGCCCAGATCGATCAAACCGGCGTGGTGCGATGCCTCGGCCGCGTCGACGACCAGGTGAAGATCCGCGGGTTCCGCGTGGAGCTTGGCGAAATCGAGGCCCACCTCGGACAAGAACCGGGGGTGGCGGCCGCCGCGGTCGTCCTCCGGCCGGTGGCCGGCATCGACCAACTCGTCGGGTTCGTCGTCCGAAGCCCCGGTGCGACCGGCGGACCGGACGAATGGCGTCGCTCCCTGGCCGCCAAACTGCCTCCTTACATGGTGCCGGCGCAGATCGAGGTGCTGACGGAAATGCCCCGCCTGACCTCCGGCAAGACGGACCGCAGGCAGCTGCAGCAACGTCCGCTGAGCGGGTTCGCGCCGACCGCGGCGGCCGCGCCGCGCGACGAGGATGAGCGGGCCCTTTTCGCCATCCTTACGCGGCTCATGCCCGGACAGGCGCTCCGCCCGGAGGCCGACTTCTTCCAGGACCTCGGCGGACACTCGCTGCTGGCGGCGAGGCTGGTCTCGGCGCTGCGGCAGACCCCGGCCTACGCCCGACTGGGCGTCGGCGACCTCTACCGGGAACGCACCTTGGAGAAACTCGCCCGCGCCATGGCCGCGGTGCGCGCGCGCGCCGCCGGGACCGTCGGCCGGCCTCCGCGACGGCGACCCGATGGCCGTGCCCACCTGCTCTGCGGGCTGGCCCAGGCGCTCTGCCTGCCGCTGCTCATCCTCTGGCACATCTCCTCCTGGCTGGCTCCGTTCTTCACCTACCACTTCTTCACGGGCGAACCGGAGGATTCGATCGGTTTCGCCGTGCTCGCGTCCCTCGGGGTCTTCGTGCTGCTCGAGCTAGCCTCCTTCGTCGTCGCGATCGCCGGGAAACGCCTCCTGCTGGGCCGGCTCCGGCCCGGCCGGTACCCGCTGTGGGGCGTCACCTACTTCCGCTTCTGGCTCTCGGAGAAACTCACCCTCCTGGCGCCCGTCCGGCTCCTCCACGGTACCGGCTGGATGAATCTCTACCTCCGTCTGCTCGGCGCGCAGATCGGTCGCCAGGTCTTCATCGACTCGCTGGTCGTGAGCGTGCCCGAGCTCCTGGTGATCGGGGATGGCGCCGACCTCGGGTCCGCCGTGCTGATCGCCAACGCGCGGGTCGAAGGCGGCGAGCTCGTGGTCGGCCCCGTGATGATCGGCCCCGAAGCCTTGGTCGAGTCGAACACCGTGCTGGAGAACGACGTCCACCTCGGCGCCGGGGCCACGCTCGAGGCGATGTCGTGCGCCCCGGCCGGCACTTCCTTCCCTCCTCGGGAAACGTGGTGCGGCTCCCCGCCCCGTCGCGTCGACCGGCTCCGGACGGTCCTGCCGCCCCGTCCGGCGGCCAGCTGGTGGCGACGCGCCCTGCTGCTCGCGTCCTTCGCGGGCGCGGCGCTGGCCATCGCCTGCCTGTTCTTCCTGCCGGTCTTCCCCACGTTCATGCTGATCGACGCCCTCGACGCACGCTACATCGACATCTTCGAGGCCGACGACCTCGGGGCGTTCGCCGCCTTCGGCCTGTTCTTCCTCCTCGCGATCCCCGCCAGCGCCCTGCTGGTCGGCGGGACCGTCATGCTGACGGCTGCCCTCCGGCGGCTGCTGATCGCCCCGCTGGCGGCCGGTCGATGGGCGATCGCCGGACCGGCCTATTTCCGCAAGTGGCTGGTGACCCGGGTGCTCGACGCGAGCCTCGAGACCTTGCACGGGCTGTACGCCTCGGTCTTTGCCGCCGGCTGGCTGCGGCTCATGGGTGCGCAGGTCGGCGCCAACACCGAGATCTCCACCGCGACCGGCGTCAGCCCCGACCTGCTCCGCCTCGGCCGGGATTCCTTCGTGGCCGACGGGGTGATGCTGGGCGACGAGGAACAACGCGGCGGCTGGATGACCCTGCAACCGACCTCCGTCGGCGACCGAACTTTCCTCGGTAACGGCGCTTACTTGGGCGCCGGCGCCGCGTTGCCGGACGATGTGCTCATCGGCGTCCAGACCCGCGCCCCGGAAAACGCGACCCTGCGCCCGGGTCAGGTCTGGCTAGGTTCGCCGGCCGTGCTGTTACCGGCGCGCGAAGGCGACCCGGGGTTCGACCCGCGACTGACCTTCCGCCCCTCCCGCGGACGCTGGCTGGCGCGGGCGACCATCGAGACCTTGCGCATCGTCCTGCCGATGGCCTTCGTCATCGCGACGGGCTACCTGATCGTGCATGCGACCATGCCCTTCGCCGAGGAGGAGCGATGGACCGCGCTTGCGGGCGCCCTGGCCGTGGCCGGCTGCCTCTACGGGCTGGCCTCCTTCCTGCTGGTCCTCGCGCTCAAGTGGACCTTGGTCGGCCGATATCGCCCGACGGCCCGGCCGATGTGGTCGCTCTTTGTCTGGGCCAGCGAGGCGGTCACCAGCGTCTACGAAGCGCTGGCCGTACCGAACTTCCTCGACTTCCTCCGCGGCACGCCGCTGCTGCCATGGGCGCTGCGGCTGCTCGGGACGCGGCTCGGCCGCCGGGTCTACCTCGACACCACCGACGTCACCGAGTTCGATTGCGTGATCATCGGCGACGAGGCGGAACTGAACGCGCATTGCGGCCCGCAGACCCATCTCTTCGAGGACCGGGTGATGAAAATCGGCGAGGTCCGTATCGGGGACCGGGTGAGCGTCGGCCCGGCTTCGACGATTCTCTACGACACGGACGTCGGCGCGGACGTCCGCCTCGGCCCGCTGACCTTGGTCGCGAAGGGCGAACGCCTGCCGGCGGACACCGATTGGATCGGCTCGCCAGCCGCCCCGGCGCGATGAAAGACGATATCCTCATTCCCGCCATCTGGCCCGTGCCTCCGCCGGAGCCCGCCGGCCGTCCGACCCTGTTACGCTTACCCCACGCCGGGCCTCGCGTCATGGCCCGGGCGGCGACCCGCGAGGCCGCGCGCACGATCCTGGGCGCATGGTGCGGCCACCCCATCGGGCTGCGCGAGACTCCCTGCGGGCCCCGGCCCGACGGCGTCGCCGCGACCCGCGGCTTTCGGGTGAGCTTCAGCTACGTCGGCACGGAAGCCTGGATCGCCTTCCATGTCGGCCCGGTCGGCCTGGACGCCTGCGCGATCGCGGACTTCCCCGAACGGGCGGAGCTTGCCCGCCTCTACCTGACGGAGACGAGCGACGACCTGCCGGTCGAGGTTTTCGCGAGGAGCTGGGCTCGGCTCGAGGCCAACCTGAAATACCGGGAGCGGAGCTTGTCGGAGCATGCCCGGGTCGCGGCGCCGCGACAAGCGCGCGACTGGACGGAGTCCGGAGTAGCGCTGGCCGTGGCGTGGGACTGAGATCGGCTCAGGCGAACAAGGCCGTCACCGGTTTGGCCTTGTTGCCGACCTGCATCGGGCGACCGGCCGGCGTGATGATGTCCGTCTGGACGGGCAGACCGGCGGCGTGCGCGATGGTGGCGTGGAGCGAACCCGGCGAGACCCCTTCGCCATCGGGAGCGTAGCCCTTGGCGTCGCTGGCGCCGTGCACGTAACCGCGCTTGACCCCGCCGCCGGCGAGGACGGTGGAGAAGACCAGCGGGTGGTGACCGCGGCCGCCGCCGGAGAAGTCGGGCTTGCGACCGAACTCGGTGGCGACGACCACCAAGGTGGAGTCGAGCAGGCCCTTGGCCTCGAGGTCCTGGATCAGGGCGGCGTAGCCGCGGTCGAACTCGGCGCCGACGTCCTTCATGCGGGTGTCGAGGGTGGCGTGCATGTCCCAGCCGCCATGGGAGACCTCGACGAAGCGGACGCCATGCTCGACGAGGCGGCGGGCCAGCAGGCAACCTTGGCCGAACTTCGAGGTGCCGAACCGGGCCTTGGTCGCGGCCGACTCGGCGGCAAGGTCGAAGGCGGCCAGGTCCTTGCTCTTCATGAGCTGGAACGTGGACTCGTAGAATTCATTGTAGGCCTTGACGTTCTCGTCGGCCGGCGCGCCGGCGAAGCTGCCGTTGAGCTGGGCGAGCAGGTCGAGGCGGCGGGACTGGGTGTCGGCGTCGGCGAGGCCCTTGATATTCTGGAGACCGTCGTTCGGCGAGAGGATCGGGAGCGGGGAGTAAGCGGCGGGGAACCAGCCATTGCCATGGTTGGACGGACGGCCGACGCAGACCGTCGACGGCAGGGTCTTGCTGCTCGCGCCCAGGAAGTGCTGGGCCCACGCGCCCAACATCGGGTGCTGCACGGTGCCGCGCTGCTCGAAGCCGGTGCGCATCAGGTAGGAAGCCGAGGCGTGCACGCCGACCTTGGCGGTCATGTTGCGGATCACGGCGATGCGACCGGCGACCTTCGCGGTCTCCGGCAGGTACTCGGTCAGCTGGAAGCCGGCCTTGGTGGAGATCGTCGCGCCGGGCCCCTTGCTGCCCCCTTCCTTGGGGTCGAAGGTGTCGATGTGCGACATCCCGCCGGCAAGCTGGATGAAGATCACGCGCTTGGCCTTGCCGAAGCCCGGCAGGCCGGCGTTGGGCGCGGAGCCGGGGGCGGCGTCGGCCGCGGCCGCGAGCTGGTTGAAGAACGGCAGGACGGACAGGCCGAAGGAGACCTTGGCGCAGCGTTCGATGAACGAGCGGCGGGCGAGCGGATCGCGGAGCTGGTCGGAGGGGAGGTTTCGGCTCATGGGAGGAAGAGGAATTCGCGGGTGTTCGCCAGGACCCAGGCCAGGTCGGCCGGCGTCAGGCCGGCGGCCATGGCCTTGACGGCCTTGGCCGACTCATCGGGTCGGGGGTGGCGGGAAAGGAAGGAGAGGTAGAGTGAATCGACCTGGGCTTCGCGGCTGGACAAGCCGGCCGCGGCGGCGACGGCCGTGGCCTTGGCGTCCGACACGGTGCGGCCGACGGCGCCGTTCATCATCTGGAGCACCTGGGGCACGCTGCCGTCGGACGTGGCCGAATCGGCGAGGAGCCGGTCCCCTTGGCCGAAGACGCGCAGGAAGTGGTTCTCCGGCGAGGGCTGCGGCAGCTCGCTCGCCCGGGCAAGGAGCAGACCGTTCCGGGTCTGCGGCTTCTCCCCGTCGTAACCGGAGGCGAGCCCGGCCATGCTACCGCCGGCGGTCTTCTTGCCGCCATTGCCCCCCTTCAGAAGCCCGGCCTCCTTGATCGTATCGTAGACGCGATGCACCGCCACGGCCGTGATCGGGCCCTTCGGCAGCGCCATCAGCTTCATGTCGTCGCCGCGACGCAGCAGCACGTTGTCGACGGAAGCGCCGACGGAAGCGACCACCAGGCTATCCCAGGCCTGCTCGGCGGTGAAGCGGCGGACGATCGGACCGCTGAAGAGGTAAGGCCCCTTGGCGAGGTCGGGCGTGGGATTCGCGACGGCCTGGTAGGTGCGGGAATTGTAGATCACGCGCTGGAACTCGCGCAGGTCGAAACGAGCGGACTTCATCACCGTGGTCAGGTGGGCGAGCAGCTCGGGGCTGAACGCCTGCGTCAGGTCGTCGACATCGTTGACCGGCTCGAGCACGGCCAGACCGAGGTTCTTCTTCCAGAGCCGGTTGGCGATGTTGGTGGCGAAGCGCGGGTTCTGCGGGCTGGTCAGCCAGGCGGCGAAACCGTCCCGGAGCTGGGCGGGCGTCTTCGCGCCGACCTGGTAGATCGGCAGGCCGGCGTCGGCCTTGTCCCAGGTGATCAGCACCGGGCTCACGGGCGAGCCGGGCTTGGCGTCCTTGTATTTGTAGTCCTTGGGGAAGGTGAGTTTCTGCGCGGCGGTGTCCTCAAGACGGTAGGCGTTGACGTCGCCGATGCGTTTGACGACGGCCTTGGGCAGGGAGTCATCCTTGCCCACGGTCCGGCGGATCTGGGCGAGCATCGACTCGTCCTTCTGGTCGGTGGCCCCGAAGAACGCCGCGAGCTGGTAGAAGTCACGCTGCTTCCATTCGGCGAGCGGGTGGTCGTGGCACTGCGCGCACGCCATGTTGGTGCCGAGGAAGGTGGTGAGCAGGTTCGAGACGCCGTCCAGCGGCATCTCGGCGTCGAACAGCAGGAAGCCCGCGGCGCCGTTGTCGCACAGGCGGCCATCGGCGGTCAGCATCTCCATGACCAGCTTGTCCCACGGCGCGTTGGCGGCGAGGCGGGCCTTCAGCCAGTCCTCGAAGGTGAAGGCGGGCACGCCCTTGTTGAAGGTATCCTTCACGCGGAGCAGGTCGGCCATCCAGTTGAACATCTGCATCGAGTACCCGGGCGAGTACACGAGCTGGTCGATGAGCTTGGCGCGCTTGTCGGGCGAGCGGTCGGCGAGGAACGCCTGCGCTCCGCGGCGGTCGGGATGCGGCCGATGGCGTCGACGTAGAGCCGCTTGAGGAACTGCTCGTCGGACGTGAGCGGGTTCGGTTGCTGGCCATGCTTGGCGAGCACGGCGCCGACCACCCGGTCGATCTCGGCCGCGGCGACCGCGACGGTGTTCTGGCCGAAGGTGCCTGACTTGGCCTTGGCGGCGCACTGCCGGGCGAACTCGATGTCCTCTGCGCATAGGACGTTGCCGTTGAAATGGTAGACCTTGCCGTCGCGACCTTGGAGGGTCAGGAACGGACCGGTCAGCGCGCAGAACATCGCGTCGACGCTGCGCCCTTGGTTGTCGCGCCAGGTGTGCCAGATGGCGTCCAGCGGGGGAATCGGGGCGACCGCGACCGGGGCCACCTTCGGGGCGGGGACCGCCGGGGCGGCCGCGGCCGGTTCGTTGGCTTTGGCGGCTTTCTTGTCACCCTTGGCGGCGAAGGCCGGCGGCAAGACGCAGATACCAAAGCGACCACGCAAAGGGCTAGGAGGCGCATGAAGGGGTTCACACTAGGATTAACCCCGGCTTAAGACCAGAGGTTTCAGCCTAGGGGTAGGGCCTGGGCAAGGGCTAGGGCTAGGGCTAGGGCTAGGGCTAGGCTTCTAAACAATGAGGGTCAGGAGCAACCAACTAACGATATGCCAGCAGATAGCCGCTTCTGCAGTCACCTCTAACCCTGACCCTGACCCTATCCCCGGCCCTAGCCCTAGCCCTGTCCCCAACCCTATCCTCACTTTACTTCTTCGCCTTCGGCGCCGCCGTCACCTCAGCCTTGAGCTCGGTCAACGGTCACGGGCTCAGGCTTCAGCCCCGTGAAGGCGGCCTGCTCGGCTTGGATGACCTCGGTCGCGACCAAGCCACCGCGGGCGACCAGGAAGCGGTACTTCAGCGAAAGGGTTTCGCCCTTTTTGAGATTGGCGCGCGGGTAAGCCCCGAATCGCGCGTAGTCCGATAAGCGGACCAGCGGGTGCCGCGCGGGTTGGCCGGGTGGTCGATCTCCACGACGCCGAAGGTCTTCTCGCCGAGGGCGTAGGTCATGCCGACCCACGGGTAATCGACGTCTTTGTGCGGGAGCGGCTTGGCGACCGGAAAGTAATAAGTCGTCTTGGCGGCGATGACCTCCTGCGGGGCGCGGTAGTGCACGCCGCCGTGCTCGGGGTCGGCCTCGAGCGCAAGGTCGCCGGCCTCGGCCTTGACGGTCGTCTGGAAATCGACCCGCAGGAAACCCGGGGCCGCGAGCGGCGAGAGTTCGAGCGTGCGCTCTTCCGAAAGGATGAGCCGTCCCTTCTTATCGCTCCACTCGATGGTCGAAACGAGTCGCGCCAGCCCGCGCTCGGCGGTCTGCTGCTTGAAAACCCGTGTGCACCTGACGACCCGAACCCATCGACCAGAGGTCGAGCTTCTGGCCCTCGAGACCGACCCGCATCCAGCCGAAGAAGATCCGCGGTGATGCGTGTACGTGCCGCCGGGCCCCTTGGTGATGGCCTGACCATCGACCGATCGACGACGCGCAGGTAAGGTTTGT
>BGOM01000012.1 GCA_003569245.1 Opitutia bacterium
GAAGGACTCGAACGGCCTCAAGGCCATCGACCGTCAGGAGGTCATCCTCGACATCTTCGTCTCCCGCGCGAATACCCGGGAAGCCGTGCTGCAGTCGAACTCGCGCAACTCGAGCAGATGCTGCCGCGCCTGAAGCGCCTCTGGTCCCACCTCGACCGCCAGCGCGGCGGCGGCGCTATGCAGCGTGACGCGGGCGAGACGCAGATGGAAATGGACCAGCGCAAGATCCGCGACAAGATCGCCAAGGTCCGGCGCGAGCTCGCGGCCGTGGTGGCCCAGCGCGCCACGCAGCGCAAGCAGCGCCAGCGCGTCCCGCTCCCCACCCTCTCGATCGTCGGCTACACCAACGCCGGCAAGTCGTCCCTGCTCACCGCCTGACCGGCGCCGATGTCCTCGCCGCGAACCAGCTCTTCGCGACGCTCGACCCGACGACCCGGCGACTCGAACTGCCCTCGGGCCGCGCGTTGCTGCTGACCGATACGGTGGGCTTCGTGCGGCGCCTGCCCCACCGCCTCGTCGAGGCGTTCAAGGCCACGCTCGAGGAGGCGGTGCAGGCCGACTTCCTCCTCCACGTCGTGGACCTGTCCTCCCCGGAACGGATGAAGCATGCGGAGACGACCTTGCAGGTGCTGCAGGAGATCGGCGCGGGCGACCGGCCGGTCATCACCGTGCTCAACAAGGCCGACCTGCTAGCCGACGAGGCGGAACGTGCCGAGGCCCTGGCGGCCCACCCGGACGCCTTCCTGATCAGCACCAAGACCGGGGAAGGCCTGCCGGCCCTCCTCGAGATGCTGGAGAAGTGCGCGGCCGACCGCGACCACCGGATGACCCTGCTCATCCCCCACGACCAGTACCCACTCCTGGGCAGGATCCACGCGGGGGCCACCGTGCTTTCCTCCAAGGCCGAGGATGCGGGTACCCGGGTCGAAGCCATCATCCCGACCGCCTCCGGACGCTCTGCCTGCCGTGGGCCGTCCCGGGCGGTTCTGAAAGTAAAACTTTCCTTTTTTGGCGGGGTTACTTATCTAGACCACACCCACTCCCATGCGTATCCTCGCTCTCCTCACCCTCGTCTCCGCCACCTCGGCCTTCGCGGCCTCCGACGCCGATCGCGAGAAGGCCTTCAAGGCCGACATCGCCCCGATCCTCGAAAAGAGCTGCATCGGTTGCCACGGCAAGGACAAGACCAAGAAGCCCAAGGGTGGCTTCGACGCCACCTCCCTGGCCTCCGTCGTCAAGGGCGGCAAGGAAAGCGGCGCCGGCATCACCTGGGGCGACGCCTCCAAGAGCTCGCTCTACAAGACTTCCGAACTCGGCATCTCCAGCCCGGACGACGATCTCGCCATGCCCCCCAAGAAGGCCAAGGAGCGTCACCCGCTGACCAAGGAGCAGCTCGAGAAGGTCAAGGCCTTCATCGAGTCCAACAAGTAAGCCTCGCTCCCGAGCGCCCCGAAAGCCCGCGGCTGACCCCGCGGGCTTTTTTGCGCCCGAACCATTCCGGGCCGGTGCTGTCTCATAAGTGGAAGGCCCTCGCTTGCGTTTGACCAAGCCGCGGAGCCGCCCGATGCTCCCCTACCCCGCCATGTCCACGCACCACCCCTTGACCAAGTACGCCCGGCTCTGGCTCGCGCTCGCGCCCAACCTCCTGCTCGTCGCCCTCGCGCTGTTCTGGCCGCATGACGGCGAGGACCGCGGTCCGGCCCTCCTCTCCGTCGCCGGCCACCAGCACTTCATCTTCCTGCACTTCCCGGTCGCGATCCTGATGCTCGTGCCGTTCTTCGAGATCTGGGACCGCCACGCCGAGGCCGGCCTGACCATCCGCCGGCTCAGCCTGCTCGGGGCGGTGAGCATCTGGGCGACCTGCCTGTTCGGCCTCCTCGAGGCCCGCTTCAACGGCGGCGACTACGCGGGTCTCGACCAGCACCTCTGGCTCGGCATCGCGGCCTCCTTCGTGGCCGCCGGCGCCTGGCTCCTGATCTTCCAGAGCTGGCGCGTCCGCGTGATCGCGCAGCTCGCCGCGGTGGTCGTCATGACCATCGCCGCGCACATCGGCGGGGCCAAGGTCCACGGCGACCTCTTCAAGCCGAACGAGGAAGCCGTGAAGGCGGCCGAGCCCAAGGCCACGGCGGACCGCCCGCTCGTGCCGCTCGGTTGAACCGGCGGGCCCGTCGCCGCCGCACCGCGTAGGCGCCCGGCTCGCCCCCTCTGCTCGACACCCCCACCCGCCGCCCACCGATGCACGTCTTCCTGCTGCTCTGCGTCGGCACGCTCGCGGCCGCGCCCATCACGCCGAAGAAGGCCGAGTCCGCCGCGCCGCTCAGCCCGGCGCAGAAGGCCGACTACGCCCAGGTGATCCAACCGCTGTTCGACGCCCACTGCGTGTCATGCCACGGCCCGAAGAAGGAGAAGGGCAAGCTACGCCTCGACTCGCTCGAGGCCACGCTCAAGGGCGGCAAGAACCCGACCTTCACGCTGGGCCGGCCCAACAGCAGCATGCTGCTCGCCCGCGTCTTCCTCGAGCGCGGCGCCGGCGATGTCATGCCGCCCAAGGCCGAGCGCCCGCTGACCGAAAAGCAGAAGGAGGCGCTCTACACCTTCATCGAAGGGCAGCCGATCCCCGCCGACCTCGCGAAGGCGGCCAACGCCGACACCCAAGCCGCCCTGGCCGCGGCCAAGGCGGCCGCCCCCGCCAATCCCCCGCTCCGGAAGTAAGTTTGGTTTGCCCAACCCCCGCCCCCGTCCCTTTATCCCGACACCCCCATGAAACTCCGCCCCACCCTCGCCCTGGCGCTCCTGGCCAGCCTGGCCTCCCCGCTCTTCGCCGAAGACGTCAAGCCGCTCCGCGTGCTCATCGTCGCCGGCGGCTGCTGCCATGACTACGCCAACCAGAAGGAAATCCTGAAGAAGGGCCTCGAGGCCCGCCTCAACGTCAAGGTCGAGATGGCCTACGACGCCACCAAGGGCACCAAGCCCGTCTTCGAGATCTACAAGAAGGCCGATTGGCACAAGGACTTCGACGTGGTCGTGCACGACGAGTGCGCCGCCGACATCACCGACGCCGCCTACGTGGAGAACATCCTCAAGGCCCACCGCGAAGGCGTCCCCGCCGTCAACCTGCACTGCGCCATGCACAGCTACCGCTGGGGCAAGTTCCAGCAGCCCGTGAAGGCCGGCGACGACAACGCCCACTGGTACGAGATGCTCGGCCTCCAGTCCACCGGCCACGGCCCGCAGCTCCCGATCGCCATCAAGTTCACCGACAAGGAACACCCCGTGACCAAGGGCCTCGCTGACTGGACCACCACCAACGAGGAGCTCTATAACAACGTCCAGGTCCTGACCGGCAAGAGCCTCGCGACCGGCACCCAGTCCTCCCCGAGAAGAAGGACAAGGCCGGCAAGGTCATCCCCGCCAAGGAGACCACCAACATCGTCGCCTGGACCAACGAGTACGGCCCCAAGAAGACCCGCATCTTCTCGACCACCATCGGGCACAACAACAAGACCGTGGAGGACGAACGCTACCTCGACCTCGTCGCCCGCGCCGTCCTGTGGTCCGTCGACAAGCTCGACGCCGAAGGCAAGCCGGCCGCCGGCTACGGCGCCAAGAAGTAAGCGACCCGCGCTTCCCTCCCCAGACCCCGGTGCCCCGGGGTTTTTTGTCGGCGGGCGGTCCGAACCGTCGTCTGCCTTTGCCTTTCGGGCGTTCTTCCGCTGTCTTCGGAGCATGGAAATCATCATCATGGGCTGCGGCACGTCCCAAGGGGTCCCCTTGGTCGCCCATGACAACCCCGGGCTCGACCTGCGCAACCGCCGCAACTGGCGGACGCGCACCAGCGTCCACGTCGTCATCGAAGGCCACCACGTGCAGGTGGACGCCGCCCCGGAGTTCCGGCTGCAGTGCCTCAAGAACGACATCCGCGACGTCGGCACCTTCATCCTCACCCACGGGCACGCGGACCACATCCTCGGGATGGACGACCTCCGGCAGTTCTGCACCAACCAAGGCGGCGCGGCCATCCCGGTGTTCACGACGCCCATCGGCAAGCGCCGGATCGAGGCCATCTTCCCCTACGCCATCGGTGCGCCCGCCGCCTCCGGCTACGTCGCCCTCGACGTCGACCTCATGCCGAGCGAGCTGGTCCTGCCGGGCGGCGGCATCGTCCGGTCGACCATCCTCCCGCACGGCAACGAATCCACGCTGGGCCTGGTCTTCGAGGAACCGTCGACGGGCGCGCGCTTCGCCTACTACACCGACTGCAAGGAGGTCACCCCGGAGGCGCTGGCGCTCGGGGCCGACGTCGACCTCGCCGTGATCGACGGGCTGCGCCCCAATTTCCACCCGACCCACCTGTCGATCGACGAGGCCTGCGCGGCGGCGGTGGCCCTGCGGGCCAAGCGCGCGCTCATCACGCACATGACCTACCAGATCGATTACGAGACTTATACGGCGAAGCTCCGCCGGACTTTCCCCACGGTCCGGCTATGCTATGACGGGAAGCGGATCCGGCTGGGGCGCTGAACCCCGGAAAAGAGGCTTTAAGCCGCGGGTGCTTTCGCCCAAGGTAGGCTCCTCCCCCATGAAAGCCCTCCTGCTCTCCCTCCTGGCCACCGGCAGCCTCCTCGCGGCCGCCCCCGAGAAGCTCGCCCTCGAAGATTTCACCGATGCCAACGGCGGCAAGCCCGGCGCGGGCTGGACCACCGAGGAGGGCGGCGTCATCCGCCTCACCCCCGGCAAGGGCACCGGTTTCCTCCTCTCCAAGAAAGAGTACGCGAACTTCGAGCTCGAGTGGGATTGGAAACTCGCCGATGCCGGCAACAACGGGATCAAGTACTGGGTCAACAACCTCAAAGACGCCAAGGGCAAGGGCGAATGGCTCGGGGTCGAGTACCAGATGATCGACGACGCCAAGCACCCCGACGGCAAGCGCGGCGGATCGCATAATTCCGGCAGCGTCTACGACCTGATCGACTCCGCCGCGGACAAGGTTCTCAAGCCGATCGGCGAATGGAACCACAGCCGCGTCGTGGTGAAGGACGGCAAGATCGAGCACTTCCTCAACGGCAAGCCCTGCGCCGCGGTCGACACCAAGTCCGACGCCTGGAAGGCCGCCCTCGCCAAGAGCAAGTTCGCCAAAAAGGTCGGCTTCGCGCCGGGCAAGGGTAAGCTGATGATCACCGAGCACGGCGACCCCTGCTGGATCAAGAACCTCACGGTCACGGACCTCGACGCCAAGTAAGCGCCGGGCCGACCGACCAAGCAAAAGCCCCGCATCGCGGGGCTTTTTTGTCGGCCGCCGGTGCCGGCCTTACTTCCGCTCGACCACCCAGATATTGCGGTAGAAGACCGGATTGCCGTGGCCCTGGAGCTGGAAGGGGCCGGGCGCGGGCACCTCGGTCTTGAAGCCGCCGCCGGGGGTCGCGCCCTTGAGCTCGAGGCGATCCTGCACGACGACCCCGTTATGCTTCACCGTGAGGATCGCGTTGGCGGTCTTCTTGCCGGCCGCGTCGAACTTCGCCGCCGTGAACTCCATGTCATAGGTCTGCCACTGGAGGGGCGGGAAGCACAGGTTCACCTTGGGAGCGCTGTTCTTGTAGACGCCGCCGCACTCGTTATCCAAGCCGGCGAGACCGAAACTGTCGAGGACCTGGACCTCGTAGCGGTTCTGGACGTAGACGCCGCTGTTGGCGCGGCCCTGGCCGCGACCGAGAGGCTTGAACGGCAGGAGGAACTCGAGGTGCAACGTGAAATCCTGGAAGGCCTGCTTGGAGACCGTGCCCGCGGCGAGGAGCTTGCGCTCGTCCAGGTGCCCGCCTTTCCAGGCATCGGCGTTGCTGCCATCGAACAGGATGACCGCGCCGACGGGCGGCTGGGCACCCTCGGTCGGGCTATGGCGGACGACGCGCTTGAGCACGAAGCCTTCGCCGTCGGCGGTCTGACCGGAAAGGGTGCCGTCCTTGAGCTCGGCCTTGATCGCGCCGGCGAAGCTCACGCCCTCGCCGTTGCGCTTGCCTTCGACCTCGGTCTTGGCGGAGCCATCCCAACCGGCACCGGGTAGGCCACCCTTGTGCAGCACCAGGCGGAAGGTGTCCTTACCGAGCGCGATGACATCGGCCCCGAGCTTATCGCCGCCGTACTCGCCTTGGAGCAGGAAATCCGGACCGGCGGTCTCGGGGGTCAGGTAAGTCGGCTCCGCCGGGGGCGTGGCGGACTTGGGGGCATCGGCGGCCTGAGCCGTCAGCAAGGAGGCGCAACAGGCGCCGAACAGGAGAGGGAATCGCATGGGGGGATCAAAGGTTAGTCAGCGGTCAGTCGTTAAGTTGCGTGCTCAGGGCGTGATTTTCAGTTCGCGGAGCCATTCCAGGGACTGCTTCTGCCAGGCGTCCCAGGAGGGGCCTTTGTAGCCATTCAGACCGTGGCCGCCATTCGGTAGCTCCAGCAATCTCGAAGGCACTCCCTTGGCCTGGCAGGCTTGATGGAAGAGGCGGCTGTTCTCGATGGGAACGGGCTTGTCGTCCAAGGCATGGGCGAGGAACGTCGGCGGCGTGTCCTTGGTCACCTGCTTCTCGTTCGAGAAGAGGTTGGCCAGCTCGTCCGTCGGATTAGGCCCGAGCAGGTTCTTCTTCGAGCCGCCATGGGTGCCCGTGCTCATCGTCACAACCGGATAGACCAGAATCGCGAAATCCGGACGGGTCTCAGCCGTGAAGTGCGTGGCGGCGGTCGCGGCGAGGTGACCACCCGCGGAGAAGCCGATGATGCCCACTTTCTTGCCGTCGATCTTCCACTCGGCGGCGCGGGCGCGGGCGGTCTTGATCGCCTCCTGGGCGTCGAGCAACGGGACGAAGGGCCGGCCGGCGGCAGCCGGTACTCGAGGACCAGGCCGGTGATGCCGCTTTGGTTGAGCCACTTCGCGATCCCGTGCCCTTCACCGCCGACCACCAGGCCGCCGTAACCGCCGCCCGGGCAGATGACGACCGCGGCGCCGTTGGGCTTGTCGGCCAGGTGGACGGTGAGCCGCGCCTTGGCTGCGGAGGAGAACTTGCCGTCGCCCTCGGGAGCATCGCCTTTCCAAAGCGGCAGGACCAGGGGTTCGGCGGCGACCACGGAGAGGACCCAGACGAGGGGAAGGAAGCGGGTAAGGCGCATGGGGGCGGGGTCGGGGTAAACTAGCCCCAGCGGGGCGCAGGGCAAGACCGTCGCCACGGGAAAAGCCCGGCGGGGGCTTGGATATCGGGCTCCGGCCGACCCCACCCTGCCCTGTCCCTCTTGCCTTTCGGGCCCGCCTTCGTTCTCCTTCCCCTCCCGTGTTCGCCAACCTCACCGAGAAACTCACCAAGGCGCTCCGCGACCTCCGCGGACTGTCGAAACTGACCGAGGACAACATCGCCCCCGCCCTCGTCGAGGTACGCTCGGCGCTGATGTCCGCGGACGTCAATTTCAAGGTCGCCAAGGACTTCACCGAGCGCGTCAAGGCCGCCTGCCTCGGTACGGCCGTCGTCGACTCCGTCAACCCCGGTCAGATGGCCGTCAAGGTCGTCTCCGACGAGCTCACCAAGCTCCTCGGCGAAGGTGAACGCCCGATCGACCCCGCCGCCCCCTGCGCGTCCTGCTCGTCGGCCTCCAGGGCTCCGGCAAGACCACCAGCGCCGCCAAGCTCGCCAAGCACCTCGTGAAGAAGGAAGGCCTCCGCAAGCCCTCGCTCGTCGCGGCCGACTTGCGCCGACCAGCGGCCATCGACCAGCTCGAGACGCTCGCGAAGAACGAAGGCTTCGACTTCCGCGCCGACCGCGCCGCGACCGACGTCGCCGGGATGGTGGGCCGCCTGGTGAAGGAAGCCGAGGCCGCGGCCGCGGACCTCGTCATCGTCGACACCGCCGGCCGCCTGCAGGTCGACGGCGACCTCATGGAGGAAGTGCGCCGCGTGCGCGACGCCTTCCAGCCGCACGAGGTCTTCCTCGTCGCCGACGCCGCCCTCGGCCAGCAGGCCGTCGACGTGGCCACCGAGTTCCACGAATCGACCCCGCTGACGGGCATCATCCTGACCAAGCTCGACGGCGACGCCCGCGGGGGCGCGGCCTTGTCGATGAAGTCCGTCACCGGCGTGCCGATCCGCTACATGGGCACCGGCGAGAAGTCCGGCGACTTCGACACCTTCCACCCGGACCGCATGGCCCAGCGCATCCTGGGCATGGGCGACGTCGTCTCCCTCGTCGAGAAGGCCCAGGAGGTCGTCGACCAGAAGGAGGCCGAACGTCTGGCCGAGAAGATGCGCAAGGCGGACTTCGACCTCGAGGACTTCCTCGCGCAGATGCAGCAGATGAAGAAGATGGGCCCGCTCGGGGACATCATGAAGATGATGCCGGGCATGGGCAACGTGCAGGTCGGCGCCAAGGAGGAGAAGATGCTCGGCAAGACCGAGGCCATCGTGCTCTCCATGACCCGCAAGGAGCGCCGCAACCCCGACATCCTCAACGGCTCCCGC
>BGOM01000013.1 GCA_003569245.1 Opitutia bacterium
ACTGCAGGAGCGCCAGGTTCAGGGTCTCCCAGGTGCCGCGGGCTGACTTCACCCACGGCGGGACGGAGTGGATCGTGCCGGAGGAACCGAGCACGACGCGGGCGCCGGCCGCCTTGAAGGCCTGCACGACCTTGGTCTGGCTCTTGCGATAATCCTCGCCGATCGATTTCTCGAAAGGCACGTAGCGGAAATCGTTCATGCCGTAGCAGGTGGAGGCGATGGTCGGCCGGAAGCGCAGGACGTCGTTCTTCATGCGCCCGAAGAAGCCAGCCGCGGTCTCGCCGCTCCAACCGTATTGCCGGCATTCCACCTGGAGGTCGGGTCGGGCGGCGGCGAGGTAAGCCTCGAGCACGCGGCTGTACATCTTCTGCTCGGTGATGGAGTCGCCGCAGATCGCATAGCGGTCGCCCGTCTTGAGCAGCAAACCTTTCGGCTCGGGCGCGAGGTGGCCCACGTAATCGGCGGGGACGCCGGGCGGCAAGGGTTGCACCTCACGGGCGAGCAAGGTGCTGGCGAAAGTCAGGCCGACGAGCAGGAAGCGGGGGTATCGCATGCGACTTTACTAGCCTCGAGCCGCCCTAAAATCACGCCCGTTCCACCCACCCGCTTGCTTTTTAATCCCAAGCCTGCTAAGTTGACTGTCCCCTGCAGTGTTCGATACCCGCGGCAGCCTCCCTTCCCTACGAACATAATATACGGGAGGTGCGACCCGACCGGCCTCGTCCGAGCCGTGGCAACGTACCGCCCACCTAAATCCAGGATACAGTGGAGCTCCAATCGGAACCGGCACAGGTGGGGGACCTTTTTTGGTGAGGCAAAGAGTACTGAGGTGCGGAGTACGGAGTACAGAGTACAGAGTCGAGGGTAGCGTCATGTTTGAGTCGATGATGGAGTCGAGTGCTGAATCGATGTCTGGCCGCGCGGGGCCGAAGGATTCGACTCCAGCATCCCGTCCCACGCGCACCCCTAATCGACCCTAAACTCTATCTGTACGCAGCACTCCGTACTCAGTACTAAAGCCAGCACTCTCTTCCGTACTCAGTACTCCGTAATCCGTACTCAGTAATCCGTGCTGAGCGCTGCATCTCCTTTATCGATTCAGCCCTCTGCACTCGATTCAGCACTCGATGCTGCACTCTTTTTCGTACTCCGTACTCTGCACTCCGTACTCGCTGCTGCACTCTCTTCCGCACTCGATTCAGCACTCCGTACTCCGTTCCGCCTCTCTCCCCTACCCCAGCTTCAAAGCCCCTTCCTCGCAGAGGCTGGGTTGCCGAAGGTCTTCATGGGGTGGCCGAAGCCCTGGGCGATCGCCATGAGCAGGCGGTTATGCGGGGTCTTGTTGAACTTGAGCGCCCGGCCGGTCTTAAAGCCGAGCCCGCCGCCGATGAGCACCCACGGGATGTCCTCGTGCGTGTGGCTGTTGCCCTTGCCGAGCTCGTTGGTCCAGACGATCGTCGTGTTGTCGAGCATGTTGCCCTTGCCGTCCGGCTCCGGGGTCTCCTGCAGGCGCTTCGCGAGGAAGGCGATCTGCTCGGCGAACCAGGTATTGATCTTGGTGAGCTTCTCGACCGATCCCTTGTTGAGGTCGGGGTCGTGCGACAGCGCATGGTGCCCCTCCTCGATGCCGATCCATTTCATGCGGGCCCCGCCGACGGAGTTGGTGAACTGGAAGGTCGAGACGCGGGCGAGGTCGTTCTGGAAGGCACTGATGAGGAGCTCGGTCTGCAGGCGCGTGACCTGCGGGATGCTGTCGTTATCCAGCGGCACGCCGGCTTCCGGCGGGTGCGGGACCTTCAGGGCGGACTGCGCCCGGCTTTCCTGCAGGCCACGCTCGAGTTCGCGCAAGGCCGTGGTGTGCTGGTCGAGCAGCCTGCGGTCACCCTTGTCCACGGCGGTGGCGACCTTGGTCAGATCGTCCTTCAGCCCATCGAGCACGGAACCCAGGTTCTCTCCTTCCTTCATCGAACCGTAGAGCTTGTCGAACAGCTCGTAGGGGCTCGAGATCGGGGCGACCGGCTGGTTCGCACCGGCGTAGCTCCAGCGGGTCCAGGGGTCGGCGCGATTGCCGACCGCGACCCCGATCTCCAGCGAGCCATGGCGGGTCTTGGTCGCGGCGTTGCCTTGCAAGTGGGTCCGGATCACCTGGTCGACGGACGGGCCGCTGGCCCACCCGGCGGGCGCGCCGCCGCCCCCCATGATATTACCGGGGAAGAGCTCGATGCCGGTCAGGAGGCAGCTCATGCCGCGCATGTGCGAGTCGCCATCGCCGCGCACGCGGTTGTTCACGCCCTTGAGCGTCAGCATCCGGCTCTTGAAAGGCTCGAACGGCTTGAGGATGGGCTTCAAGGTGAAGTTCACGCCTTCCTCGTCGGGCCAGAAAGCCGGCGGCACGACGCCGTTGGGCGAGAAGACAAAGATGACCCGCGAGCGCCGCCCGCCGGCCGGCTCGGCCGCGCCGAGGGTGGCGAGGCCCCCGAGGAGCGGGAGGGCGGCGGCCGAGAGGCCGAGGCGACGGAGGAAATCCCGACGATGTTGGAGTGTCATGATCTTAGCGGGCAGGAGGGGTGGCGGAGCCGGTCGGACGGAGGGCCGCGACGACGGCGACCTCGACGGCCAGGTTCCGGATGTGGAAATGGTCCGCGCGGAACTGGTCGGTCAGCCGGCCGAGCAAGTCGGGCGCATAGGCGGCCGGGGGCTGCTTCACGAGCGACTGGAAGAGGTTGCGGACGAACCCGGCCTGACCGGCCGCGCTCTCGGCCGCGTGCTTGGCCACGTCGCGGGCGCCGGTCAGCCTGATGACCTGCCCGTCGGCCGCGGTGTACTCGGAAGTCGCGTCGACCGGCTTGTTATTGTCGGTCACGCGGACGCGGCCGACGGCGTCGAAGCGCTCGAAGCTGAAGCCCAGCGGGTTGATGGTCACGTGGCAGGACTGGCAGGCGGGCTTGGCGGTGAGCTCGGTCACCTTCTCCCGCATGGTGAAGGACGGGTCGAACTTGTCGTCCATGAACGCGATCGCCATGGGCGGCGGCTTGAGCATGCGGCCGAGGATGTTGCGCGTGACGAAGACGCCGCGGTGGATCGGCGAGGAGGACTTGGTGTAGGAGAACGTCGCGAGGACGAACGGGTGCGTGAGCACGCCACCCCGCTGGTCGGCATCCATCTTCACCGGCTGGAAGCCCGCGCCCGCCTCGACCTTCTGGCCATAGAACTTCGCGAGCCGCTCGTTCATCAGGATGGTGTCGCCCAGGAGCAGCTGGCGGTAGTCGGAAGCCTCCGACCAGACGACGCCCTCGGTGAAGAGGTCGAGCGAGGTCCGCAGGTCCATCACGACCGCCTGGTCGAAGCCCGGGTATTCCTGCTGGTCCTTGGCGATCTCGGCCCCTTCCTCGACGTGCAACCAGTGATGCAGGAAGTCCCGCAGCTTGGCCTTCGCGCGCGGGTCCTTCAGCAGGCGCTGGGCCTGCTTGCGCACCTGGGCCTCGGTCTTCAGCTGGCCGGCGGCCGCGGCCTGCAGGAGGGTGGCGTCCGGCACGGAATCCCAGAGGGTCAGGGCCAGCCGCGACGCGACGGCGTAATCATCCTGCGGCCCGAGGCCGGGATACAGGAAGGCGGGATTGGAGAGCGTGAAGATGAAGGCGCGCTTGGCGGCCACCTCCGGCGCGACGCCGGGCGCGTAGATCTGCGCGAGGTCGGCCTGCTGCTCGGCGGTGAGCGGTCGGCGGTAGGCGAGCTGGGCGAAGCGCAGCGAGAAAGCCTTGAACTTCTCGGCACGGTCGGGGGCGTCGGCCTTCGTGCCGGCGAGGGCGTAGAGGTTCGGTCCGACGAGGGCGGCGACCTGCATGGCGCCCTTGGCGACCGCCTCCGTCCATTCCCGCGAGACCGAGGAGCCGCGCTCGTAGCCGACGCTGCCGTCATCGGGCGGCAACGGCACGGACACGACGTGGACGAAGGAGGAGTACTTGGGAGCGAGATTGGTCCGTGGGATCACGGCCCAGGCGCCACCGGGCGGACGCCACTCGAGCTTCAGGCCGGCGGTCTTGTCCTTGTACTTGAAGAACTCGACCTTGAGCGGGTAGCTGCGGCCACCGAGCAGGAAGACGGGAGCCTGGGCCGAGCGCGACTTGCCCGAACTGACCCAGAGGTCGATGATGGCGTCCTTCTGCGTGCCGTTGTCGGGTACGTTGACGTAGAGCCGGGCGCCGTTCGGCGTGGTCAGGCGGAATTCATATTCGCCGGTGTCCGGCACCAGCAAGGAACCGGTCCAGTTGATCTTGAACTGCTCCGGCTTCCCGCCGGGCGCCGGCGCCTTGTTACCGAAATCGAAATCGAGGGTCGGGTCCACCCGGTCGACCAGCTTGATCTCGTTCTTGGCGCTCACGTTGGTGGTGTCGCCATCGGGCAGGCCGCGGTAGCTGCCGGCCAGGCCACCGGACTCGGTCGTGGTGACGGCTCCGCGGAGCGAGCCAAGCAGGTCCGCGATGCTCTCGCGGTACTGGCGGACCGTGAGGTGCGCGAGCTCGATGCGCGGCGGGTGGTTGCGGGCCCGGGCCTCCGCCGAATAAAAAGCCTGGTAGATATACTCCGCGGACGCGGTGGCGTCGGCCGCGGACAACGTGCCAGGGTCGTTCTCCGGCATCTCGCGGGCGATGTACTTGGCCAGGCTGGCGACGGACTTCTCCCCGACCAGCGGCTCGTCCGCCTTGCCGGCGACCCCCTGCCCGACCGGGCCGTGGCAACGCATGCAGTCCTCCCGGTAGACGACCTCGCCGGCGCGGGGAGCAGCGAGGTTCTTCTTGTAATAGCGCTGCCCTTGGCGGCCGGCGAAGGCAAGGCCTCCGACGACGACCAAAATGGCCAGGATCTTGAGCGACCGGGACAGGGGCATGGGGCTATGACCCCATACAATCCGAGGGTGTTCCCCTAAATCAAGCCCGCCTCACCAAAACTGAACCAGCCTTTGCCCGCCCCGTCGGCCTCGGGACGGCCGATGATGACATGATCGAGCAATTCCACGCCAAGGATTCGACCGGCCTCGGTCAGTTGGCGGGTGACGGCCCGGTCGGCGTGACTGGGCGCCGGATCGCCGCTCGGGTGGTTATGGGCGACGATGGCGGCGGGGGCGGCGTGCTTGAGGGCGAGGCGGAAGACTTCGCGCGGATGCAGCAGCGAGCTCGTGGCGGTACCCGAACTCACTTCCTGCAGGCCGAGCAGCCGGTTGCGCCGGTTCAAGGAGAGCACCCAGCATTTCTCGACCGCGAGCCCGACGGTGAGGGGCTCGAGCCGGGCCCAGACCTTCGCGGGTGAATCCAGCCGCTCCCCCGGGTCGCCGACCCGCTCGCGGAGCCGGCGCGCGAGTTCGAACGTGGCGGCGAGCTCGGCGGCCTTGGCGGGACCCAGCCCGCGGATGCGCGCAAAGTCGGCCCGCTCCCAGGCGGTCAGGCCGGCCAGCTCGCCGGCCTCCCGGAGCAGATGGCCGGCCAGCTGGTGCGCCGAGGCGCCGCGCGAACCGGCGCCAATCAGCAGTTCCAGCAACTCGGCGTCGAGCAACGCGCGCGGCCCGAGACGGCTCAGTCTTTCGCGGGGACGGTCAGCGGAGGGATACATCCCGCGATGACCATCTCCCGGGCGGATGGGCTCAACGCAGATTATGCCTCAGCGGAAACCCTCTGTCCCCGCGCAAGCGCAAGGGACCGGGTCCGCGCGGGTGCGGCGTTCAGTGCTTGGCGACGGCCTTGGCGGGACCTGGTTCGAGGAACGTGACCCGCCCCGTCTTGATGTTGTACATGGAACCGTGGATGGCGATCTTGCCCGCGGCCTCGAGCTCGCGCAAGGTGCGGCTGGCGGAGCGGACGTAGGCGATGGTGGTGGCGACGTTGCGCGCGGCCACGTCGTCCACGAAGACCATCTTCGTCTCGGGGGTCACCCAATCGCCATGCGGTTTGGTGCCCGGTTGGATGGATTTCTGGATCTCGTTGACCAGCGCGTCCAGGTGCTCACAACCCGTGGCCTTCGAGGCGGTATTGCCGGACTCGAACAACTCCACCGCCGCCTTCACCGCGCCGCAGCTGGTGTGCCCCATCACGAGCACCAGCCGCGCCCCGGCCACGGCGCAGGCGAACTCCATGCTGCCGAGGACTTTCTCCTTCGCGACGTTGCCCGCGATGCGGATGACGAACGCATCGCCCACGCCCATGTCGAAGATCAGCTCGACGGGGCTGCGCGAGTCGATGCAGCTCAGAATCACCGCCATCGGGTATTGCGCGGCCGCCGTCGCATCCACCTGCCGGGCCAGGTCCCGGGAGAGCCGGCGACCGGTCACGAACCGCTCGTTGCCCTCCTTGAGGAACTGCAGGACGCGCTCGGGGGTCAGCTGCGCCTGCACCTCCCGGGTGCTCACGTCCACGTACTGGATCTGGTTCTCCATCACGTAGCGATCCTTGAAGCCGACGAGACTCACCTTCAGGTTCCGGGCCGGCGCGGTCTGCTTACGGAAGTCCTCGATCAGGTCGAGGATGTCCGGGTCGATGTAATCGGTGTTGCGCGCATCCAGCACCACGTGCCCGTTCGCCGGCACCGACTCGAACGCTTGCTCGAGCACGGCGCGGTTCAGGAAGCTCACCTGGTTGGCGAACTCGATGCGGAGGACATCGCCGCTCACATGCCGCTCCATGAAGCGAAGCAAAGGACGCCGGAAATTGCTGTGCAGGATGAACCCGAGGCTGGTGCCCAGGCCGATGAGGACGCCGGTCAGCAGGTCCGTGAACACGATGGCCGTCGCGGTGACGATGAAGGGGACGAACTGGGTGCGGCCTTCCGACCACATCTGCCGGAAGAGCGTCGGGCTGGCCAGCTTCAGGCCCGTGACCAGCAGGACGGCGGCCAGCGAAGCCAAGGGGACCTCGTTCAGCCACGTGGGCGCGAACAGCACCAGCAGGCAAAGCAGCACGCCATGGAAGAAGGCCGAGAAGCGCGTCACCGCGCCCGCGTTGATGTTCACCGAGCTGCGGACGATGACCGAGGTGATCGGCAGGCCGCCCAGGAAGCCCGCCACCACGTTGCCGACGCCCTGCGCCATGAGCTCGCGGTTCGGCGGGCTCACCCGTTTGCGCGGGTCCAGCTTATCGACGGCCCCGAGATTCAGCAGCGTCTCCAGCGAGGCGACGGCGGCGATCGTGACGGCGGCCATGATGATCGCAGGATTGCCCAGGGCCTTGAAGTCCGGACTGGGCAGAGCCTTCATGAACTCCCCCAGGCTGGACACGGTCGGCAACTGCACCAAGTGGGAGGGGCCGATGGCCCAAGGACTGCCGGCCGCCTTCATCACCAGGTTGACCGCCACGCCGAGCAGGACCACCACCAGCGGGGCGGGGATGAGCGACTGCTTGAACCGGCTCCGGTCCCACGCCAGCAGGATGGCCAAGGAGACCAGTCCGATCATCAGGGCGCCGGGCTCGAAGTCGAAAAGGGAAGAGAGCAGTTCCGAAAGGGTGTTCTTGCCGTCGGGCTGCAGGAAGCCCATCTCGCCCGCCGGATCCGCATCGTGGCCGACGGCATGGGGAATCTGCTTGAGGATCAGGATCACGCCGATCGCGGCGAGCAGGCCCTTGATGACGTTCGAAGGGAAGAAGGCCGCGATGAAGCCGGCGCGCAGCGACCCGAGCAGGATCTGGATCACCCCCGCCAAGATCACCGCGACAAGGAAAGCCTCGTACGACTTGAGCGTGGCCACCTGCGCCAGGACCACCGCCACCATGCCGGCCGCCGGCCCGCTCACGCTGGTGTGCGAGCCGCTCAGCCAGGACACCAGCAGACCGCCCACCACGCCGCTGACGAGGCCGGCCACGATCGGCACACCCGACGCCAAGGCGATGCCGAGGCACAACGGCAGCGCGACGAGGAAGACGACCAAACCGCCGGCGAGGTCCCTCGTCAGCGAGTCCCAGGCGGAGAGGGGGGCGGCGGAATTCGGGGCGGGGACGATGGTTTCGGGCATGGGGTTCAGGCAGGACGATGTTTGAGCGACACCGCTGGCCCCCAGCGTGTCGGAGACTGAGCTGTTTCAAGACCTTTATTGCTAATAAACTGCGACAAACCGGCGTTCTTTTGGTAGTCTCACCGTTATGCGCCCCGAACTGCTGAAACCCACCTTGCTCACCATCGGCCTGCTCTGCGCCTCGAATCTCTTCATGACCTTCGCTTGGTACGGCCACCTGCGGACAATGAAGGATAGCCCATGGTGGACGGCCGCCTTGCTCAGTTGGGGCATCGCCCTGGCCGAGTACCTGCTCATGGTACCGGCGAACCGGATCGGCTTCGCGGGGGGCCTCTCCGGGGCCCAGCTCAAGATCATCCAGGAGTGCGTCACCCTGGTGGTCTTCGTGCCCTTCATGATGCTGTTCCTGGGCGAAAAGTGGCGCTGGGACTTCCTTTGGGCCTTTTTCTGCATCCTCGGGGCGGTTTTCTTCATCTTCCGCCCGGACCGCGCTTGAAACAACGCCCCCGCGCGGGTGTTATAAACGTATCATGAGTCTGCTTACCCTCGCCCTGATCGTCGCCGCGACCAACACGGTCCCGAACAACAACGGCACGACCACCAAGACCAACTCCTCGAAGACGACGCTGAAGGCGTCCAAGAACACGAAGGGGAATACGGCGAACGCGCCGCAGGACCCAAACGCGACCGCCCCGCAGGACGGCGCCGCCGCGACCGACCCGAAGAAGCCGAAGGGCCAGAAGCCGGCAGCCCCGGCGGCCGACGCCGGCGATCCGGCCTCGCTGGTCGCGAACTCGGTCGACGCCGCCACGCAGATCGCCAACGAAGCCGCCAAGGCCGCCATGGCCGAGGTCGCCCGGCTTTCCGCCATCGGCGGCGGCTCCTCCGGCGGCTCGCTCGTCGACGCCAAGACCGTCGAAGCGGGCGTGGCCGGCGCGAGCGCCGTGGCGAAGGAAGTCTCAAAGGCCGGCAAGGCCAAGAAGGAAGCCCCGGCCGAAGGCGCCGAGGAACCCAAGGCGGAAAAGAAGGCCAAGCCGGCCAAACCCGCACCGACCGAAGGCGGTAAGGACGGCGAGCTCTTCGGCGTGAAGGTCGAGGGGAAGCCGGAGAAGAAGTAAAGCGAAGCGAAGCTTCGCGGGGCTAGGGCAGCACGCGGTGCTGCCCCTACCTGCGCGCAGCGCGCGCGATGTCAAAGGCATCAGGTGCGCTCGGCTCACCACTCTGTACTCCGTACTCTGTACTCTGCCTCTTTCAGGTAGGGCTGACCGTCCTCGGTCGGCCGTCGGCATGGGGTCTGGCTTCAGCTCGCGCCGCGATGATGTGCCTGACCTCATGCCGAAGCGCACCTGGTCAGACGGACCAGCAGGGACGCTCGTCCCTACTTTGATCCTTTCACGGGATCCTGACCCTGTCCCTATTTCCTACCCCTTAAGCGTTTATCCCGCCTAAAGAAAAACCCCGGTCTCCTTGCGGAGCCGGGGTCTCGGATTGAAGCCGGGACGACTTAGGCGTCCTTCTTCTTCTTTTTCTTTTCCTTCTTCTTTTCCGGCTCAGGCGTCGGGGCCGGGGTGGCCGGGGTCACCGCAGGGGTGGTCGGCTTGGTCGGATCGACGGTCGGGGCCGGGGCGGCCGGATCGGTCGCCGGAGCAACCGCCGGGGCGGCCGGGGCAGTGGCCGGGGCGGCCGGGGTGTCGGCGGCCTGGGCCAGGCCGACGAGGAGGAGGAGAGCGAGCAGGTTCTTCATAGGTGTGCAGGAGAAAAACCCCAAGGGAGGCGGAAAGTTGCGGGGCGGTCCCTACTAGGACAAGTACCGCCCCGCCTCCTTGCCCCTTCCCCTGACCCTGACTCCTGTCCCTCTGTCTCCTACCCTTCCCCGCACCTACCTGCCCGCCAACCATCCCTCCCCGGACTGCTCGCAGATTACTTCCCGGTTTTCTGCTTCTCGAACCCGGCGTCCCGCCGGCGGACATGCTCCGCATAAGCCTCCTCGAAGATCCGCTCCGACTCGGCGCGAGCCACGACGAACTGCCAGGCGGGATCATCCGACTTCGGGTCGAACTTCGCGCAGGCCTGACGCACGCGTTCCCGCGCGACGGCGGCGGTCGACGGAGCGCGCGCGTCCAGGTTCTTGCCGACACCATTCTCGAGGAATCCAAGCATGGCTTGGAGGGCCGCGGGCGTGGTCTGTTGCTCGCGGGCGGCCCAGTAGGCGTTGTCATCGGCGGTCGCGGCCGCTTGCGCGCAGACCTTCGTCCAGGCCGCGGCCGGATCGAAGTCCGGCCTGATGCCCTTATCGCCTTTGCCCGGCTCGCCGTTGATCGCCCGCATCCCATGCTGGACCATCCATCCCGGGTGATAGGTCGGCGGACCGCTTTTCCGCGCCCAGGCCACCACGGCCTGCTGGTCGGCCTGGCCAAGCTTGCGCGTCAACGCCCCCCAGAGCTTGAGATCCTTGGGGCCGGACAGGCTCAGCAGATAACTCCAAGCGACCTTCGCGGTCGGATCCTCCACGCGTTCGATGTCATACGCGGCGCGCAGGCTCGCGGCCATGAAAAGGCCGTGGGCGGCCTTCGGGTCCTCGGTCGCCAAAAGCAGGGCTCGGCTCAGCAGGTCGACCGGGTTGTTCTCCGGGACGATCTCGCTCAAGGCACGCCCGGTGAACGGCCGGTTCGGCGCGAGGTTTCCCGGGGCGTCGATGTTGTAGCTACGCGGGCCCGTGCGGGTGACGATCAGTCCACGGTCGGCAGGCGCCGGGGGCGGCGGGTCGGCGGCGACGCCGAGGGAGAGCGCGGCGGCCAGAACAGTGAGCGACGGAAGGGCGGAGCGCATGCCAGGGTAATAACAAAGTTATACCTCCCCGCGGACCAAGGTCGAGACGCTTGCGCGGGCGTGGTCCGGCGACGGTCGATTCATTGAAACCTCGAATGGTCGGCCCGGAGAATCCCAAGGGTCGCGAGGTGCCGCTTCAGGCCGGCAAACCCGCCGTCCCTTCATCGACTCAGCACTCGACGCTGCCATCGACTCCGTACTCCGCACTCTATACTCGTCACCCGCGCGCCCCGCTCAATCCTCCCGCAGAATCTCGCGCGGGCTGGAGCCGTTCTCGGGACCGACGTAGCCGCGCTCCTCGAGGGCGTCCATGATGCGGGCGGCGCGGTTGTAACCGAGCTTGAGCTTGCGCTGGAGCATGGACACCGAGGCGCGCCGGTGGGTCTTGATGATCTGCCAGCAACGCTCGATGAGGGCGTCCTCGTTGTTGACGTCGACCTCCTCCAGGTCCTCCTCGTCGCCCTCGCTCGAGGCGTTGTTGATCGCCTCGACGATGTCCTGGGCGAACTCGGGCCCGCCGTTCTTGGCGTGGATCTCGTCGACGATGGCGCTGATCTCCTGCTCGCCGATGAAGGCGCCCTGCACGCGGTTGAGCGTGGCCGTGCCCGGGGGGATGAAGAGCATGTCGCCGCGGCCGACCAGCGACTCCGCGCCGCCGCGGTCGAGGATGGTGCGGGAGTCGATCTGCGAGGAGACCTTGAAGGCGATGCGCGTCGGGAAGTTGGCCTTGATCAGGCCGGTGATGACGTCGGTCGACGGACGCTGCGTGGCGAGCACGAGGTGGATGCCGGCGGCGCGGGCCAGCTGGGCCAGGCGCGCGACCAGGGTCTCGATGTCCTTCGCGGCGACCATCATGAGGTCCGCCATCTCGTCGATGATGCAGACGATGTAAGGCAGCTTCTCGGTCGGGATGGCGATGCCGTCGTCGAAGGCGTTCTCGGCGGCCTCGGTGGCGGCGGCCTGCTCCGCGGGGGTGAGCACGAGTTCCTCCTGCTTGGGCTGGCCCTTCTCCTTCTCGATCTTGGCGTTGAAGCCGGCGATGTTCTTCACGCCGCACTTGCCGAAGATCTTGTAGCGCTTGCTCATCTCCGCGACCAGCCACTTGAGGGCGGCGGGCACGCGCTTCGGGTCGGTCTCGACCGGCACGAGCAGGTGCGGCAGCTTGCTGTAGACCTGCAGCTCGACCACCTTGGGGTCGACCATGATGAAGCGGAGGTCGGCCGGGCCGTGGCGGTAGAGCAGCGAGGCGATGAAGGCGTTGATGCAGACGGACTTGCCCTGGCCCGTGGAGCCGGCGATCAGGCAGTGCGGCATCTTGGCGAGGTCGGCGATGACCGGCTTGCCGGTGACGCTGTCGACGCCGAGGACGACCGGGATCTCCATCTTGGCGCGCGCGTCGACCCAGGCCTGGGACTCGATGATCTCGCGCAGGAGCACGTCCTTGCGGACGCGGTTGGGGATCTCGATGCCGACGGTACCTTTGCCCGGCACGGGCGCGAGGATGCGCACGGCCTCGGCCTCGAGGTTCATCGCGATGTTGTTGGAGAGGTTGGCGATCTTCTCGACGCGCACGCCCGGGGCGGGCTTGATCTCGTAGCGCGTGATGGACGGACCCTGCTGGATGCCGACGTCGATGCCGGCGGCGGGATCGACCGGGATGCACTCGACCTTGAACTGCTTGAGCGTCTCGATCAGGTCCTGGGCGCGCTTGCGGAAATCCTCGGCCGGCACGGCGGAACCGTCCTTCGGGGTCGCGAGGTGGTCGCGGCTCGGGAAGATGTAGTCGCCGCTGCGCTTGAGCTGCTGCGAAGCCTTGGCCCGCTCGATGGCCTCAGGCTTGACGACCAGGACCTTGCCACCGCCGACGGTCGAGACGACCTCCGCCTCGGTCGTCTTCTTGACGGGCTCCGGCTTGACCGGCTCCGGCTTGGCGGGCGCGGGCGCGGTTTTCTCCGGCGCGGGCGCCGCGGCGGCGACGGCCGGCGTGATGGTGACGGTCTCGGGCTGCACGGTCTCCGGACCCTCTTCTTCCGCGGCATCCTGCGCCGCGGCTTCCGCCGCCTTGACGGCGCGGCCTTTCTTCACCGGCGGGAGGTCGAGGTTATCGAGGTCGTCATCGAGCGGGACGTCCACGACCGCGGTGACGGCCGCGACCTTGGCGGAGGACTTGGGCTGGGCGGCGGGGGCGAGTTCGGCCCCGACGATTTCCTGCTGCTTGCGACGCAACTCGGCGGCGGCGGCGGCGCGGCGGCGGCGTTCTTCCTCGGCCTTGAGCGCGGCGGCCTTGCGCTCCGCGTTCCAGGCCCCGAAGTCATCGCGCAGCTCGGCGATCCAGGCGGCGAGCGTGGCCTTGGGGTCGTCGGCCACGACCCCGAGCAGGCAGAAGCAATAGGGCAGGACGAGCACCCAGACGCCGATCTCGCCGAGGACGGGCTTGCACAGGCTGTGGTAGAGGAAGTCGCCGAGGATGCCGCCGGCGCCCTTCGGGTCGAACGCGCCCCACGGGACGATCTGGCTGACATCGGAGGCGAGGCCGAGCGCGCGGGTGAGGATCGGCGCCCCGAACACGAGGCAGGCCGCCATGAGCGCCACCTTGGTCGGCCAGAGCGTGTGCGCGCGGTTGTTGAGCGCGAACCAGGCGGACAGGAACAGGAAGCCCGGGACGAGGAAAGCCGCGAAGCCGAAGAGGCTGAAGAGCAGCACGGCGACGCTGGCGCCGAAGGAGCCGCAGGGGTTGCCGACCAGCTGCGCGCCCGTGGTCGCGGGCAGCAGGAACTTCTGCTCCAGCCATTCGCGCATCCAGACGTCGTCCTGCAGCGTGTGGAACGCCATCGCGATGAGGAGGAAGGTGCCGATGACGCCGAGGATCACGGCGAGGATCGGGCGGCTCTCGCTGGCGGGGCGGGCGAGGGTCGCGGTGGTGCGCTTGCGGGCGGGGGCGGGCATCGGGTTAGTCGCCGAAGAGGTGGCCCTGCTGCGTGCCGGCCTCGGGCGGAGGCGTCGGGTCGGCGTGCAGGTGGCGGGGCGGACGGGTGACGCGCGCGGCGACGGACCGCTGGCGTTCCTGCGCGAGGCGCTCGACCATGCCGACGAGGGCGTGGCGGATCCACTTCGGGGTGAAGGAGGCGGCGGCGTAGTCGCACGGGCCGTAGCCATGGACGCGGCCGGCCTGGAGCAGGGCGTCGTTCTGGGCGAACTCGGCCTCGCTCTCGGGCACGTAGACGGCGAAGGCCTTGCCGCCGTTCTTGCGCAGCAGCGAGAAGACCGGGACGTCGCTGGGGCCGTCGGCCACGTAGATCATGTTCTCGAACGGCACGCGGCGGTCCTCGGCGCGCACCACGGAGTTGACGTCGATCTCCGGGTTCTTGTTGGAGCCCTTGTTGATCTCGAACAGGAAGCGAGTCTTGATGGTGTTGTCGACCATCGCGGCGACCTGCGTGATCTCGGTCGGCAGCTCGAGCGTGAGCTCGTCCTGGCGGGTGAAATGGGGCGGCAAGGGGGCCTCGAGGAACTCGCAGCCGTAGATGCCGTCGACGTGCGGGGCGAGCGCGGTGCCGCGGATCATCTCGGCCAGGCCGGTGCTGATGACGTAATGCTCCAGGGCGACCTCGACGTTGTGCTTGCGACCGAGGTCGCGGACGAAGTCCTTGAGCGCGGGGAAGAACGCGGGCAGGCCCGGGCAGAGCTCGATCTCGGCCCCGAGCTCGCGCAGCCGCCGGTTGGTCAGGCCCTTCATGGCGCCGGATTTCACGTAGCTGAGCAGGTGGTTGAGGTAGACGGAGTCCTTGGAGGTGCGGATACCCTTGCGGGCGTAGAGCGCCGGCAGCTGGTTGGTCTCCTTCCAGAAGAGCTCCTCATCGACGCCGAAGGCCTTGAACAAGGGCGTCTGCATGTAGCCCGGGCAAAGGGTCTTGTCGAAATCCCAGACGCAGGCGAGCACGTGGCTTCCTCGAAGGGCGGGTTCCTGGGGCTGCATGGCGAGCGAAGGGAGAGTCTGGGGCGAAAGGTCGTGCTTGCGGCGGGCGTCCGACCGCACTCCATTGATTAACCGAGGGACCTGCCCTGTCAAAGACCCGTTTGCCCGAATCCCGCCATGCCCGACGCCCCCCTTCGCCCCGATATGTCCGGGTTCCGCCGCCGACTGACGGAACTGGAGGGGCTGCTGGCCGACCCGGCGACCTTCGGGGATAGCCGCCGCGCCGCCGCCCTGGGGGCCGAGCTCCGCTTCACGTCCAAGGCGGTCAAGGCCGACGAGACGCTGGCCGGGCTCGAGAAGGAGCTCGCCGAGTCGCAGGCCCTGCTGACGGAGAGCGACGGCGAGATGCGCGCGATGGCCGAGGAGGAGGTCCGCCGGCTGACGCCCGCGGTCGAGTCCGCCCGGGAACAGCTTATCCGGGCCATCCTGCCCCCCAACCCCGACGATTCCCGCAACGCGATGGTCGAGATCCGGGCCGGCACCGGCGGGGACGAGGCCTCGCTCTTCGCGGGCGACCTCCTGCGCGCCTACACCCGCTTCGCCGAGCGCAAGGGCTGGAAGTGCGAGCTGATGTCCCTGGCCCAGTCCGACCTCGGCGGGGTCCGCGAGGCGGTCCTCCTGATCGAAGGCGAGGGGGCCACCGCCCTGCTCCGCCATGAGGCCGGGGTCCACCGCGTCCAGCGCGTGCCGGCCACCGAGGCCTCGGGCCGCGTCCACACCTCCGCCGCCACCGTCGCCGTCCTGGCCGAGGCCGAGGAGGCCGAGGTGGTGCTCAAGCCGGAGGACCTCGAGATGACGGTCGCCCGCGCCTCGGGCGCCGGGGGCCAGCACGTCAACAAGACGGAGTCGGCCGTGCAGATCATCCATAAGCCGACCGGCCTGATGGTCTACTGCGCCGACGAACGTTCGCAGCTGCGCAACCGTCAGAAGGCCCTGCGCGTGCTGCGCTCCCGCCTGCTCGACCAGACGCGCGCGAAGGAACGCGAACAGCGCGCCGACACGCGCAAGAACATGATCGGCTCCGGCGACCGCTCCGAGCGCATCCGCACCTATAACTTCCCGCAGAACCGGATCACGGACCACCGCATCGACCTGACCGTGCACGGCATCGAGCAGATCCTCGAGGGAGAGCTCGACGAGCTGGTGAACGCGCTCTACGAGGCCGACCTCCGCAGCCGCGCGGAGGCGATCACTCGTCCCTCAGCGTGAGGACGCCGGCCTGGCCGTCGCTCCGGAACTTGCCGGCGGCGACCTGACCATCGTCCAGCTGGGCGTCGACCGCGGCGAGGACCCGTTGCGAGGAGCCACCCGCTTCCGCGGGGGTGAACACGAGGGCGGGCTTGCCCTTGCCCGCGGCGGTGAAGCGCCAGGTGCCGGCGACGCCGCATTTCTCGAGCGGGGCCATCGTGGTGGCGCGGAAGCCGTAGGGCTGGAGGGTCTCCGGAGGTTGGGCCAGCTCGAAATCCCCCGGCCAGGCGCCTTTCTCGGCCCGGTATTGCTGGAGCGGGGCGCGGGCGGCGCGGAAGACGGCGCTGACGCCTTCGGCGGCCAGGGCGTCCTTGCCGGTCAGCACCAAGGCGCCGACGAGCGCGAGCGCGAGGCCGAGTACCGCGCAGACCGTGATGTGGTACCACAGCGGGGACGTGGGCGCTTGGAGGATCTTGGGCGGGGTGTCGGCCATGAGGGAGACACTAGGTTGCCGAACAGGGCGAAACCTTCAAGCCCGGAGCGTCCCATTTTGCTTCTTGGAGCGACGGCGTTTCGCGCCTTGATGAAGGCGGATGGACTCCGCCCACCTCGAACGCTTCGCCGGCATCGGCCGCCTCTATGGACGAGCCGGGATGGAGCGTCTCGCGGGCGCCTCGTTCATGATCGTCGGCCTCGGGGGGGTCGGCTCCTGGACCGCCGAGGCCCTCGCCCGCTCCGGCGTCGGCCACCTCGCGCTGGTCGACGGAGACAGCGTCTGCGTCTCGAACACCAACCGGCAGCTGCACGCGGTGGCCGGGAACGTCGGCAAGGCCAAGACGACCGCGGTCGCCGAACGGGCGCGCGCCATCCACCCGGCGATCCGCGTGACCGAGCACACGCGCTTCCTCTCGCGCTTCAACCCCCACGAGGTCCTCGCCGGCTTCGCGGGCGTGGTCATCGACGCGATGGATGCGCTCTCTCCCAAGTGCGGCCTGATCGCCGAGGCGGTGAACCGGAAGCTGCCGGTCGTCACCGTCGGCGGTTGCGCGGGTCGGCTCGACGGCACGCGGCTCAAGATCACGGACCTGCGCGACTCCCGCGACGACCCGCTGATGATGCTGGTGCGCAAGCGTCTGCGGCAGAACTTCGATTTTCCCCGCGGCAAGACGCCCTTCGGCGTGTCGTGCGTGTGGTCCGACGAGCCGTTCACGCGTCCGACCGACTGCGAGGGGCTGCCGGGCGGCGAGCTCCCCGAGGGCGAGGACCTGCGCCCGAACTGCGAATGGGGCTACGGCACCGCGGCGCATGTCGCCGGCGCCTTCGGGTTGGCGGCGGCGGGCGAGGCCCTGCGGCTCGCCCTGCTACCGCAGGAATAACCGCGCGAAGTTCGCCCCCGTCAGCGCCGCGGCCTCGTCCGCCGGCACGCCCATCGTCCGCGCCAGCTCGGTCAGGTTGCGCCGCAGGTTGGACGGGTGGTTCTGGTCGACGCCTTCGGCGGAGGGCGGCAGCTCGTGCACGCGATACTCCGGCGCGGGGCAGAGCGCGGGGGCGTCGGTCTCGACCAGGATCCGCTCGCGCGGGATGGCCGCGGCGAACTGGTCGCGCAGGTGGGCCTTGCGCTCCGGGAAGTGATGCGCGCTGAAGGAGAAATAGGCGCCGAGCCGCGCGAGTTCGGGCACGAGCTCGACCGGGCCGTTCCAGCTATGCAGGAGGAAGCCGCGCCGCGGCAGCGCGGTCGTGCGCAGGATATCCATCAACGGTCCGATCGCCCGCACGCAGTGGATCGTGAGCGGTCGGTCGAGCTCGACGGCGAGCGCGAGCTGCGCGCGGAAGGCCGCCTCCTGGGCGTCCGGGTCGAAGCCCCCGATCCAGCGGTCGAGGCCCATCTCACCGACGCCCGCGGCCGGATGGGCCACGAGCACGCGCCGCAGCTCGTCCAGCCAGCCCGCCGGGGCGGTCGGGACATCCCACGGATGCAGTCCGAACGACGGCAGGTTGCGCGGGTCGCGCGCGGCGAGCGCCGCGACGTCGGGCCAGTCCGCCGGCGAGGAGCCGTTGATCACGGCGTAGCCGACGCCTTCGGACCGGGCCAGCTCCACCGCCGCGTAAGGCACCTCGGCGAACTGGTAGTGGCAATGGGCGTCGTGGACTTCCATCTCGGTCCGACCAGCGTGACGCGCGCGCCCCGCGCCTCAACGCTGAACGCGTTTCCTTGCCCTCCGCCCCCGCCCTGCCCTATCTCCCTGCCAGGATGAAAGCGCCCGCCTTGCCGACCGAAGCCCTGATGACCGTCACCGGTCTGCCCTACCCGCTGAAGGCGAAGGGCAAGGTCCGCGAGGTCTTCGACCTGGGCGAGCACTACCTCATCGTCGCGACCGACCGCCTCTCGGCGTTCGACGTCGTCATGCCCAACGGCGTCCCGGGCAAAGGCATCCTCCTCACGCAGATCAGCCTCTGGTGGTTCGAGCAGGCCGCGACGGTCTTCCCGACGCACCTTGTGCCCGATCACCTCGCCGCGCTGACGCGCGCGCTCAAGGGCCACGAGCACCTCATCCCGCGCTCGATGCTGGTCCGCAAGCTCGTCCCCCTCCCGGTCGAGGCGGTCGTGCGCGGCTACCTCGCCGGGAGCGGCTTCAAGGAATACGGGCGCACCGGCGCCATCCTCGACCACGCCCTGCCGCCGGGCCTGCTCGACGGTTCACCTCTGCCCGAGCCGATCTTCACGCCGTCGACCAAGGCCGCCGAAGGCCACGACGAGGCCATTACCCGCGCGCGCTGCGCGGAGATACTCGGCGAGAAAGTCTTCCGCACGGTGCACGATACGTCGATCGCCCTTTACCGCATGGGTAACGCCCGGGCCGCGAAGGCCGGCGTCATCCTGGCCGACACCAAGTTCGAGTTCGGCACCGCGCCCGATGGTTCGCTGGTGCTCATCGACGAGGTGCTGACGCCGGACTCTTCGCGCTACTGGCCCCGCGAGAGCTGGCAGCCCGGCCGTTCGCAGCCTTCCTACGACAAGCAGTTCGTTCGCGATTGGCTGGAGGCCCAGCCTTGGAACAAGACCGCGCCGGGCCCCCGCCTGCCGGACGACGTGATCGCGAAGACGCAGGCGCTCTACCGCGAGTGCCTCGAGCGTCTGACGGCCTGAACGACCCGGTCCGCTCATAAGCGGCCGGCCTTGAGCGATGGTGGGCGAATACCCGCCCGCTCGGCGTTTGCGTCCCGGTGGGAAGCGGTCAGACTGAAAAGCCGACATGGATGTCCTGAAGCCCCTGCTCACGCTGCTCGCCGTGTTGAACCCGATCGGGGTCATCCCGTTTTTCATCCACTTCACCTCGCGGCTGTCGCCGGCCCAGCGGCACCGGACGACCTGGATCGTCACCGGCACGGTCTTCCTGGTGATCGCGGCCAGCGCGCTCGGCGGCCTGCAGCTGCTGCGTTTCTTCGGGATCTCCATCGCCTCCTTCCAGGTCGGCGGCGGGGTGCTGCTCCTCATCAACGCCGTGCAGATGCTCAACGCCGAGCCCGCCGATAGTTCCACGCGCGAACTCGACGCGGCCAACCGCAAGCTCGACGCGGGCGACAGCGTGGCGGTCTCCCCGCTGGCCGTGCCGCTCATCACCGGGCCGGCCACCATCTCGACGATGATCATCTACGCCGAGAAATCCCAAGGACTGGCCGACCAGGCCCTGCTCGTGGGCTACGCCGTCGTCGGCGCGCTCGCGACCTTCGCCTGCCTGGCCGCCAGCGAGCGCATCACGCGCCTCCTCGGCCAGACCGGCATCAACGTCATGACGCGGCTCATGGGCCTCGTCCTCGCCGCGATCGGCGTGGAAATCATGGCCGACGGGCTCGGCAAGCTCTTCCCTGCGTTGCTGCGCTGAGCGGCCAGGCTCACCCGGAGCCGTGCGGCATCCGCCAGGCCAGCGGCGTCCACTGGCTGGTCTTCCACCCGTCGGTGGTCGCCAGCTCGCGGACGAGGATGTCGCGTTCATGGACCTCGGCGTAGAGGAAGGCCTGCGCGGGGCCGCTGAAGTGCGCGGCGTTGTCGGTGTTGAAGGTCGGGATGCCCGCCGGCAACGGCTTGCCGGCGATGACGGGCGCGGGCTTCGGACCGGTCCAGCCGAATACGCCGCGCACATGCGTGTGGCCGTAGAAGATACCGGCGACCCGATAAGGCTTCAGCGCCGCGTGGAAGGCCGCGACGTCGGCGTAGTCCCACTCGTGCTTGAGGACGACGTCATCCGGCACCTCACCGCAGTAGCGCGCGAAGTCGACATGGTGGGCGATGACGACGGGGCGACCGGAGTCGCCGACGTTCTTCGCGAGGTCGGCGACGAGGAAGTCGAGGCTGTCGACGGGGTCGTAGCGGCGCTTGCGCTTCACCGCCTTGACCTGCCCGACGGTGATGCCGAGGTGGACGAAGTGGACGGGGCCGGCGGCCCAGGAGTAGTGCAGGCCGTTGGCGGAGACGCCCTTGAGGTTACGGCGGGCCTTGTTGCGTTCGACGATACCGTCGAGGACGTGGCCCTTGCCATGGGGCCCGTCATGGTTGCCGTGGATCTCGTAGACCGGGAACTTCAGGCGGCCGCCCTGACCGTCGAGGCCGTAGTCCTTCTGCCACTCGGCCCATTCGGTGCGCTGCATCTGCTGGATGACGGCACCGTTCTTATCGCCGCTGTCGATGAGGTCGCCCACGTGCAGGAGCGCGGCCAGCGGCGCGACCTTGCCACCGCCGGCGGCCGCGGCGATCTCGCGACCGGGCAAGGCGTTGAGGGTGTCGATCAGTCCCGTGTTGTAGGCGCGGGACATGGGCTGCAGCCGGGACGGGTCGTCCTTGTCGGCGAAGTAATGCGTGTCGCCCACGACGGCGAAGGCCGCGAGCGGGACGGAGGGTTTGGATTCCTCGGCGGCGCGCAAAACGGGACGGGCAAGGAAGGCCGCGGCGGTCGCGCCGGCGCCCAGCTTCAGGAAGGACCTGCGGGGTAGCATGCTTCCTTCATAGGACCGGTCCGCCGGACCTCAAACGCTTATCGGGGACACACCTGCTTAATAGGGTCAGACCCCATTAATAGGGTCTGACCCTATTAAGTAGGCCTGACCCCGCGGAACCGCGGTGGACAGGCGGGGTCGGAAACGTTACCCCATCCCCATGCGCCCCGCCCTGCTCCTCGCCCTCGCCCCCCTGCTGGCCCACGCGGCCCCGGCCGAGCCGAAGTTCCGCCTCCAGGAGATCGACAAGGTCTCCATCGGCTACGGTCTCGCGATCGCCGACGTGAATGGCGACGGGAAGCCCGACATCCTCCTGGCCGATCAGCATACGGTGCAGTGGTACCAGAACCCGACCTGGCAGAAGCATGTGATCGCGGAGAACCTCACGAAGCTGGACCACGTGTGCATCGCCGCCCAGGTGGTCGACGGGAAATGCGAGGTCGCCGTCGGCGCGGGCTGGAATCCGTCCGACACGGTCAACAGCGGCGCGGTTTTCTACCTGCAGGCGCCGGCCGATCCGACCCAGAAATGGACGCCGATCGCGCTCCCGCACGAGCCGACGGTGCACCGCATGCAGTGGGTGCAGGTCGACGCCAAGCGCTGGGACCTCGTCGTGCAGCCGCTCCACGGCCGGGGCAACAAGAACGCCACCGGCGTCGGCGCCAAGATGCTCGCTTACGAGAAGCCGGCCGACCCCAAGCAACCCTGGAAGCTCGCCGTCGTCAACGACGTCAGCCACGTCACGCATAACCTGCAGCCGACGCGCTGGGGCGCCGGTCCGGCCCAGCAGATCCTCTCCGGCTCCAAGGAAGGCATCTGGTTGAACAGCCTCGAGGCAGGTGCTTGGAAGCAGACGGCCCTGACGAATGTCCCCACGGGTGAACTGCGGGACGGCAAGCTCGCCAACGGCCAGCGCTTCCTCGCGACGGTCGAGCCGTTCCACGGTACGATGTCCGCGGTCTACACGCAGGACGCCGAGGGTAAGTGGGTCCGCCAACAGCTCCTCGACGGCTTCAAGGAAGGCCATGCCGTCGCCTGCGCCGACTTCCTGGGCACGGGCTCGGACCAGTATGTGGTGGGCTGGCGCGGCGCCGACCCGGGCATCCGCCTGCTGACGCCGCTCGACGCCGCGGGCAAGACGTGGCGGACCAGCACGCTCACGACCAAGGAGGTCGCGGTCGAGGACTTCAAGGCCGCCGATCTCGATGGCGACGGCAAGCCCGACCTCATCGTCGCGGGGCGTCAGACCAAGAACCTGGTCATCCTCTGGAACGCCCGATGACGCGTCTGGCGGTCCTGCTACTCGCCGGCGTCTTGGCCGGTTGCGCGACCCGCGAGACGTCGACCAATTACCGCGGTTGGGAGCGTCCGGTCATCGTCCGCGGCGACGGGATCGAGGCCGTGGTGATCCCCTCCATCGGGCGCATCATGGATCTTCGCCGCCCGGGCGAAAAGGAGGGCGTGCTTTGGCAGAACCCCGACCTACGCGGCGAGGCCGTCCGGCCCGAGGCCGAGACCTGGACGAACTTCGGCGGCGACAAGACCTGGCCGGCGCCGGAATCCCGCTGGATGAAGAACGCCGCCGGGAAATGGATGCCGCCCAAGGTCTTTGACCAGAGCCGCCTCACCGCGCGCCTGACCGAGGAAGGCCTCCTGCTGGAATCGCCCGTCGACGCCCTCTCGGGCGTGCGTTTCACGCGCCTGATCCGGCCCGCCGGCCGCCGCACCCTCGCCGTCACCACCACGTACACCAAGGTCCAGGGAGACCCGGTCCAGATCGCCGTCTGGGTCGTCACCCAGCTCGCCGAGCCGCGGTCATCGCCACCACCGCCAACCCCGTGGGTAACCCGGTGAACCTCGGCTTCGGCAAGGTCAAAGGCGTCGAGATCGAGCAGGGCGTCGTCTTCTGGAAACGCTTCCCGGACGTCTGCGCCAAGCTCGGCACCACCGGCCGCGCCCTCGCTTGGGTCGGCGATCGCCACACGCTGCTGATCACCTCCGTCCCGGGCGAGCCGACCGGCGTCTTCGCCGGCGAAGGCAACCGCGCCGAACTCTACGTGAACCCCGACCCCCTCCCCTACGTCGAGCTCGAGACCCTGGGGCACCTCCGGACCCTGCGCGTCGGGGAGTCGACCGCGTGCACCAACTTCTACCGACTCGACGAGACCCGCGGGCGAGGCGCCCAAAGCGGCCGCCCGGAGGCTGCTCGAGTCGGCCCGCTAGGCACGAAAAAGCCCTCCGGGCGGAGGGCTTCGTGATTCAGGTGGTAGTCCGACTAGGATTCGAACCTAGACAAGGAGAATCAGAATCTCCTGTGCTACCATTACACCATCGGACTGTCCTGAGTCATGTGACGATGGGAAGCCCCGGCCGTTCGTCAAAACGAAAGATTCGCCTAGGAAGGCCCAAAAGCCCGAGAAACGGGTTACTTGCGACGCTTCTTGGGCTTGGCCTTGATCGATCGCGTGTGCTTCTCCAGCCAAATGGCGTACTGGGCTTCGGTGACCTCACCTGCCGCCAAACCTAGCGTTTGTAACACGACCTCGACCTCCGGAGCCTCAAATGACCTTCCGTTCAGTTCGAGAAAGGCCGCGGCGGCCATGAACCCTGTGCGCTTATTGCCGTCCACAAAAGGGTGACCTTGGACGATACCCGCCGCGTAAGTCGCCGCCAGCTTGGTCAGCGTTCTGTCCCCGTAGGCAAATTGCTGCCGCGGGCGGGCGAGGGCCCCGGCCAGACGACGTTCATCGCGCAAAGCAGCGTCGCCGCCATGAACCTCGACGACCAAACCATGCAGTACCCTGACGGAGCTTTCACCCAACCAATGGGGCTCCTTCATTTGGCGAGCTCCTTCAACGCGTTCCGGTACCGCCGACTGAGCGACTTGAACACCGCCATCTCCTTGGCGAAGTTCGGGTCGTTCGCGACAAGCCGGAGTTCCGACTTGTTGGCCGTATAATCCAAGGCATCGCCTTCCTCCACGCACATCTCATCGAGGACTTCCTTCGGAAGGATGACCCCCAGCGAGTTGCCGATTTTCCTGATCTTAAGTTTTTTAGACATACGGTAGTTGTGGTAACTTATGTTATAACATCAAGGCTTTAAGGGTTGGGCTGGTCGGTCGTTACCTCCGCTTCTTCGCGGGCGGCAAGGTATCGTCGATCGCCCACTCCGGCCAGGTCTCGCGGGTGTACTGCTGGAGCGCGAGGATGGCCTCGCGGAGCAGCGGCGAAGGCTCGCCGTTCCAGCGGAGCCCGATCTCCATCGGGGCGAAACCGCTCAAGGGCAACGCCCGGACCTCGGGGTGCTCGATGGCCTCCGGAATGGCCAGGTTGACGCCCCACCCTTCGCCATTGGCCACGTAGCTGGTGACCATCTCCATGGAAGTGGCCTCGACCGCCTGCGGCCAGGTCACGCCCAGCTTGCGAAGGTCCCGCTGGAAACTGCGGGTCACGCTGCTGGCCGCCGGCAGGCTCACCAAGGGCTCGCGCAGTTTCTTCTGCTTCCAGAGGTCCGCCGCCTGTTTCAGGGCGCACTTCTTCGGGACCAGCAGGACGAGCGGTACGCGCGTCAACCGCAACTGCCCAAGGCGCGCACCGGGCTTCTGGTCGATCGGGACGACGGCGAGGTCGATGAGGCCATCGCGCAGCCAGGTCTCGAACTGCACCTGATAGCCGGACCGCAGGCTGAGCTGAAGTCGCGGGTGGCGCTCGCGCAGCCGCCGCGTGACGGTCGGGATGTGCAGCCGCAGGACGAGCTCCGAGGCCCCGAGCCGCAGCTCCGGACGTTCCTCGTCGCGCAACTGACCGGCGAGCGCGGGCAAGCCGGCGAAGAACGGCTCGATGTGGGCGAAGAGTTTGCGCCCCGCCGGGGTCAGCCGAAAAGGACTGCGCTCGAAAAGCCGCGTCCCCAGGTCGGCTTCCAAGCACCCATCTGTCCGCTGACCGCCGGCTGCTGGATCCCATACGGGATGTGGCGCACCGCGGCGCTGATGCCGCCATGCTTCGCCACATAGTAGAACAGCTCGAGGTGATGCACGTTCATGGGGCCGAGATGAAATTGTCCACGTTCCCGGCGGCGAAGCAACGCCCATTCCCCTGGTGTATGGACCCTATCAGGATTATCGATTAACGGGTTTACCGCGCGAGGCGTATCATGGTCGTCTTCCAACCATGCATTCCGCCCTGCTCATCGCCTTGCAAGCCCTCGGTGTCGTCCTGCTGGCCGACTTCGTCGCCGGTTTGGTTCACTGGCTGGAGGACGCCTACGGCTCGGAGGACACCCCGTTGGTCGGCCCTCTCCTGATCAAGCCGAACATCGTCCACCATCACCACCCGCGCTTTTTCACGAAGCTCAGCTGGTGGCAGAGCTCCTGGGACCTCCTGCTGGTCGGAGCCGCGATCCTCGGCGTGGCCGCCTGGCTGGACGCGCTGACCTGGCAGGTCGGGCTCTTCGTGATCATCAGCGTCAACGCCAACCAGATCCACAAATGGTCGCACATGTCGCGTGCCGAAGTCGGCCCCGTCGTGGCCTTCCTCCAGGACTGCCGGATCCTGCTCACGCCGCGCCAGCACGCCTTGCACCATACGGATCCGAAGAACACCTACTACTGCCCGGTGACCAACCTCATGAATCCGGTGCTCGAAGCCATCCGCTTCTGGGATCGGCTCGAAGCCGTCATCGAAAGGCTGACCGGGGTCGGACACCGCCATGACACTTCCAACCGCGGGCAAGGGCCGGGCCCGGGCTGGCTCGCCGATTATCGGCCCGTACGCGCCGGCCGCGCCCCCGCGGTCCGCGACGACGTTTGACGGCGGGCGGGCCCGACGCTATCGAACTGCCATGACCACCCCCGCCCCGAAACTCGGTTGGTTCGTCCACGCCCTGCTCGGCGCATCCATCCTCGGCGGCCTCGGGTTCCTCGGTGGCTTCTTCGGCCCGATGATCTTCAAGCCCGAGGCCAACCAAGGTCCGCTGCTCGGCATCTTCATCACCGGTCCGCTCGGCGCCGTCTTCGGCGGGATCGGCGGCGCGCTCGTCGGCTGGTGGCGCAACCGCCGCTGAGCGAGACCGGTCAGAAAGCCTGACCGGTCTCGCCGATGAACTCGAGGATCCGGGCGCCGGCGAGGCGCTCAAGCTCCGCGAAATCCGCCGAGTCGAGCTCGCCATCCCCCAGGCGCTGTTCCGCGAGGAGCCTGATCCAGTCCTCGTAGGCGAGGCCCTGGCCAAGGGCGAGGTCACGGAAGCAGAACCACTCGACGCGGTTGACGGCCTTGAAGGCGAGCTTGCGGCCGGCCTTGCCGGAGACGACGAGGGTCGCCAGCGCGGCCAGCGAGAGCTTCAGCGTGCTGGGCTTGTGGCACCAGCAAGGCGTGCGGCCGGCGCGGATCAGCTGGCGCAACACGCGGGAGACACCCTTCAGGAAGGCGAGGCGTTCGGGAAGCGAAAGCAGCAGGATATCTTTGGCCTCGAGCGTGACAGCGGCGTCCCCGACCGTGAGGTGATCGAAGAAGCCGAAGTCGAACGCGCCGACCTGCTGGTCGCGGATGCGACCGGCGGGTAGCTGCCCGATGGCCACGAGGAGGTCGAGCGCGCCCTGCTTGGCGGCGAGGGCCTGGGCGTGGTCACCGGCCTGGTGGTCGGCGAAGAGGTCGTCGGAGAGGAGGAACATGTTTGTGGCTATGGCTAAGTGAAAAGGGGATACCGGGGACGCCTGGGCGCCCGAGGCCGAGCAAAAGAAAGAGGGAAAAAGGGGCCGGGACGGCGGAGGGGTGAGCTCCGCCGACCGGCCTCTGTGTTAGGTCAGAGGTCGCCTTTCGCGAACTTCGCCATGAACGCGGGCGTCGCGCCGTCGAAACCGACGACATCGAGCATGCCCGCGTCGTTGGGGTCCGCGATGGTAAACCCGGTCGAGGTCATGCCCACGACGATCAGCTTGGCGCCGATGCCGGTGGCCTGCCTGTACTTCTTCAGCGCCTGGACGGGGTGGCTCCTTCCAGACCAGGTCTCGTTGTCCGTCATGACGACGAACGTGTCGACCTGGATCTTGTTCTCGAGGGCCCAGGTCATGGGCAACGAGGCGTCGGTGCTGCCGAACGTGAGTCCGGAGACCTTCCTCGTCGCCACATCGACCCTGTCCCTGGCGGTGATCCCGAGATCCCTGAACGAGTCAGCGAATCCCATGATAGCCGTCCAGGGCTCCGTCCTGGCCGCGACGACCGCGAGGGCCGCCGTGGCCGCCGAGGGCGAGAGTCCGGGGACACCGGCGATCTCACCGCCCGACATCGAGCCGGAGACGTCGAGTCCGAGGAGGTGCCTCGTACCCGCGGGCTCGACGGCCCCGAAGGACAGCTCGAACGCCTCGTCGAGGGACTCGACGATCTTGCTCGAGACGGTCCACGTGGCCGCCGACCTGACGCCCCTGCCCGAGGAGTAGGTCCTCAGGGCCGACAACACCTGGATGGGGTGGACTTTCGCCCCCTCAGCCTGGCGGCATCGGTCAGCCTGCCGGCGACGAGTTTCTCGGCGTCCGAGAGGGGCTTGAGGAGCCCGATCTTGGACATGGTGCCGAGATTCCTGATCATCGCCGTCATGGGCATCTCCTGGAGGAGCGCCTCCCAGACCTCCGCCCTGTTGAGGGCCTCGGTGGGCAGGGCCTCCCTGGGGAGCCTGTAGGTGACGATGAGGTCGACCAGCTTCTTGACCGACGCCTGGTTGGCCTCGGCGAGGATCGCCTTGGCCTCCGCGGTATCCGCGTTCTCGGCGACGAGCCTCAGCCCGGAGGCCTGCTCGGCGGCCCAGACGAAGTCGAGCGCCTTGTCGCCGGGGGCGACGGGGGCTTTCGCCCACGCGGCGTTGTCTTTCTTCGCGGTCCAACCGAACAGCTTGCCCTGGACATCGTCCGCGGGCACGGGCTTGGCCAACCTCAGGACGTCCTTCATCGACCATCCCTCCCTCTGCTTGTATTTCACAAGCTGCAGGGCGAGGGTCTCGGCCTTCCTCTCCTTGAACCAGAGCTGGATCGCCTTCTTCAGTCCCCTGCCCCAACCCCTGAGTCCGTTGACGGTGTCGACGAACTTGAGCAGCTGGGTGCCCGTCTTGAGGGCGGAGGGAACGGCGGCCAGGGCGGCCTTCCTGGTGGCGTCGTCGCCTTTGGCGGCGGCGAGCGCGAGGACGAAGATCGCCGTATCGGGCTTGGGAGCCCTGCCGGACGTCAGCATCTCGACGGTCTTGGCCACGACCTTCAGTCCGTCCTTCTGGAGCAGGAGGAGGACCTTGTTCGCATTCTCAGCCGTCAGTTTCTTCTCGAAACGTAGAAGGTGCCGCCCTCGGAGCCGAGGATCAGGAACCTCTCGAGCTGCTTCCACTCGTCGAGTTTTGAAGACGAAGCCCCCGGCGTTGTTCGCGACCATGTCCCTGCCGGGGATGGGGAGACTCTGGGAAGTCTCGGTCGCATTGAGGCCCGCGAGGGCCGCCTTGATGTTCTTTTTCATGTGTGGTTGTGCCCGTGAGGGCGGTTGGGTTTAGTGCATTTGATTGCGGGTTGGTTTGGGTTGGAAAGGGATCGCCTCCGGGAGCCGTCGTGACGAACGACGGCCCCCGGGCCGCGGGTGGTGGAAGAGAGCGGCCAGGCAGACGAACCACGCAAGAGCTGCCGTGATCAGTGAAGCTGGGCCCTAAAGGTTAGAACTCGGCGGGGTTTACCCGCATCACCAGCGACCCAGACGTCTGATAATCTTACTTAGACGACGAGCTCAGGAAGTACCTCCCGCCGGAATCGAACCAGCATGTCCTGGTTCAGAGCCAGGCGTCTTGCCATTGGACGAGGGAGATGAAATGGGTTGGCCTACGGATTCGAACCCGCGTACCTCGCGTCACAGACGAGTACCTTGACCGCTAGCGAAGGCCAACATGCATTATCCCGCGCGATCCTGGCGAAAGTGACGCAGCCAGGCGCGGGAAAAGGTCCTCGATGATGGGATCGAACCACCGTATCCCTCACATCAAGGGGGCGCCCTACCACTGGACGAATCGAGGCTAAAAGGGATGGAGAGGGCGGGAATCAAACCCGCATCAACAGTTCAAGAAATAACCCAACAACAGTCGGCTCTCCTTTCGGGAGCAAGGTGGCGCGCTGGGAAAGACGCGCGAGCGTCACTGCTATCCTGGTCATTAGACGACCTCTCCAAAGGGGGTGGAGGAGGCGGGACTTACACCCGCAGCTCCGAGCTTATCCAGATAACCCAACACGGTCGGTTCGGTCACCCAAACAAGGTAGTGCGCTGGGTATTCTCGGCGCTTTGATAGTTAAGCGACTCCTCCGTAAAGATGGGCAAGTAGATGGCGTCGGGAAGGGCTTTCACCCAGTTAGTTTGCAGATAACGATAACCGACGGCCGTTCGGCCCAGAAGTCTTGGGCGCGAAACCGGATCCGTCCGACGTCGCGCCGGCGCTGAAGCAAAGCGCGGCGACGGACGGACCCGGCGGGGAGCATTGCCCCCCCGGCACCTAGGTTGCAAGATGGTTGGCCGTGCGGGACTCGAACCCGCGCCAAGCCCTTATAAAGAGCCCGCTCTGACCGCTTAAGCTAACGGCCGATCCGACAAATCAATCAAATGGTAGAGAGTCAGGGCTTTGCTCCCTGTCTTGTTAGCTCAGAACAAACCGTGCTGCTGATTACACAAACTCTCCGTAAAGGGGTGAGACGCCGCCGGCCGTTCGGCATCGACGCTTCTGAAGGGCCACGAAAACGAGCAAGTGGGTGACCGAGAGGTTTTTCGAATAGTAACTCTCGGTTATCGGCTCGAAAGGTGTTCGAGAAGGAGTCGAACCTTCATCTGCCGGGTCGTAACCGGCTACTCTGTCCATTGAACTATCCGAACGTGATGGCATCCTCCGCCAGAATCGAACTGGCATCCGGGGCTTCGCAGGCCTGCCCTGCTCTTTCCGATTGAGCTAGGAGGATATGAAAGGGACCAGGCGAGGGCCTGGGAGATCGAGCGAGGGTTTGCCGTCGGGATATTGCCGATGAACTGGTTGCCCAGAACGCCACGCTTGCGCGCATCAGCCGGCGTTTTTTCATCCGCGTTGGTGGTTGAATAACCGACAACGTTCGGCTCGAAAGGGGGAGAGAAGCGGAGCTTCTCCGAAATGGTCAGGAAAACGGGCTTCGATCCCGTGGCCTCGTGCACCCCGAGCACGCGCTCTGCCTGGCTGAGCTATGTCCTGATTAA
>BGOM01000014.1 GCA_003569245.1 Opitutia bacterium
GGCATCTCGGCGGCTTCCGCGAGCAGGTCGTTCAACGGCCCCGGCTGCTTGTCCGAGGCCTCGGCGAGGCGACGGGCGATGAGTCGGGTCACCTGCGGAACGCGGCAGACATGGGCGCAGTTCGCCAGCTCGGTCAAAGGCAGTTCGCGGATGCCCGTCCAGATGAGCAACGGCAGGTTGTGGTCGGTGGTGTCCTGTTCGTAGCGCAGCAGGTGCTGGGCCACGAGCGTGCGCATGGTCGGGGTGAGGTGCGGGAGCGACTCAGCCAAGGCGAGGCGGACGCGCTGGCCGTGCGGGGCGAGGCCAGCTGGAGCAACGTGCTCTCCTGCTCTTCGCACGCCGGGATGAAGCCGGTATGGTTCGCATACTTGGCCAAGGAGTTGTTTCGGCGCACCAGCGGCTCCGTGAGTTCGCGTTCGATCAGGCGGGCCTGGACGTCCGGACGCTTCTCGGCGACGACGGCGGCGGGGGAGTAATGGGCATGGTGGGCGGCGGCGAAAGGCGCCGTCCCCGACTTGGTCGCGGACATCGCCCGCAGCGTGGAGTGAGCGTTGAGCGCGAGGACCGGATCGGCCTCGGCGGCGAGCCGCTCCCAAGCGGGCAAGGCTGACGAGAGGTCGGCGCCTTGCCAGGCGCGCTCGCGGAGTTCCCAGCGCGCCATGCGGACGAGCCACTCGTTCGGGCTGCGCTGGAGTTCGACAAGTTGAGCGGGCGTGGCCTGGGTCAAGTCGACGTCCGGCCGCTTGGGCATGCCGTACGCGACCTTGAAGATGCGGCCGCTGGTGCGGTGGATGCCGTCCTGGTCGTGGCACTCCCCGATGTCGCTCCAGTCAAGGATCGTGACCGCGCCGTCCGGACCCTGGCTGAGCTCGATACCGCGGAACCAGAGGTCGTCGGATTTCAGGATGTCCGGCTGATGCTTCATCACCAGCGCGCTGCCGACCCGCTCGAGGGACTCCACGTTGACGCGACGGCCATGCAGATTGAGCGTCATCAGCTGGTCGCGATACCGGACGGGCCAGTTCTCGCCGCGGTAGATCATCATCCCCACGTGCGCATGACCGCCGCCGAGGCTATCGGCCCCGCCGCGACCGCCGTCCGCATCGTTCCACTTCTTGCCGGTATCCCAGTGGTAGTGGTCCGCCTGCTGGTCGATGAGCTCGTAGACGAACGGGTACGGATCCTCGCCATGCATGCGCTTGAAGTGCGCGCCGTGGATGCCCTGCCAGCCATGGCCGATGACGGTGTTGATGAAGAGCAGCTCATGGTCCTTGGTCCAATCGGAGCCCCAGGGGTTGGTGGTGCCATGGCAATACGGCTCAAAGACCTTGGTCACCGGATGGTAACGCCAGAGCCCGCCCGCGGTCGGCTGACGCTTCTCCTTCGGGACGCCCGGCACGTCGATCCACGAGGTGCTCGAGATGCCCACCCGGCCGTAGAGCCAACCATCCGGGCCCCACTTCAACCCGTTGGCGAACGTGTGACGGCTGGCGGCCGTCGTACTGAAGCCATCGAGCACCACCTGCGGCGGACCCGCAGGCTTATCGCCGGCCATGGGGATGAAGAGCAGGTGCGGCGGGCACATCGCCCACACCCCGCCGAACCCACGCTCGATACTCGTGAGCATCTGCACGTCGTCGGTGAAGACGGTCCGCTTATCGAATTTCCCGTCATGGTCCACGTCCTCAAAAATCACGATGCGGTCCTTGAGTTTCAGGTCGAACCGTTCCTTGCCGTCGGAATAAGTGTAGTTCTCGGCGACCCAGAGGCGGCCGCGCTCGTCCCAGCAAAGCGCGATCGGTTGGCGGACATCAGGATCGCCGGCGAAGAGCGTGGCCCGGAAACCTTCGGGGAGACGGAGCTTGGTCAGGGCATCGGCCGGCGTGAGCAGCGGGATCGTCTCCGGCTGGTTGTTCGTCGGCTCGGGAAACGGCGCCGCCCCCAGGTTCAGGGCGACAAGCAAAGCGGCGAGGCGGACATCCATCGGGGCGGGGCTGGAGGCGACGATGCGGACGAACGGCACGGAGTCCACCCCGCAGGCGGAACGGCTTCAGAATCCGCGCAGGATCTGCGTATGGACGTCGGTCGAGGCGAGGCGCTCGGGCAAGGCGGCGTCGCGCGCGGCGATGCAGACCGGCCAGTCGAGCGGGTCATCGGGGATGCGGCCGTGCGAGCCTTTGACCAGCGAGGCGTCCTGCGAGACGACTTCCATCAGGGCCTTGAAGCCCAGGGTCTTCTTGAGGAGGAACCAGGCGATCTTCAGCATCGGGAAGCAGATCTTCGGGTCGATGAAGAGCTCGACGGGGTCGTAGCCCGGCTTGCGATGGATATCGATGGTGCGGGCGTAGTCCGGGTCGCCCTCGCCTTCCTCCCACCAGTAATACGAGAACCAGCTATGGTCGTCGGACACCACGACGAAGTCACCGCTGCGCGGATGCGCGATGCCGGCCGCGGCCTGCGCCTCGGCGTCGAGCACCTGGCCGACCCCCGGCGTGGCGAGGAGGACCTTGCGGACTTCCTCGCGGATCGCAGGGTCGAGGACGACGACGTGGGCGACCTGGTGGTCGACGACGGCGAAGGCCCGCGAGTTGAAGACATCGAGCACTTCGCTGCCGTCCTCATGCTTGAACACGAGCCAGTCGTGCGCGCGCAGGACCTGGTTCAGCGGGACGGCGCGGTCGACCGCGGTGATGGCGTATTCGGAGACGATGACCACGTCCACGCCGCGCGACTCGAGGAAATCGGCCAGGTCGCCGACCAGCGCGTCGACCTCGCGGCGGGCGGCGTCGCTGCGCGGGTCGTTCGGCCCGAAGCGCTGCAGGTCGTAGTCGAGGTGCGGCAGATAGACCAGGTTGAGGTCGGGCTTTTCCTTCTCTTCGACCCAGCGGGCGGCATCGGCGATCCACTTCGTCGAGGGCAAGCCGGCGCGCGGGCCCCAGAACGAATGAAACGGAAACGGGCCGAGGTCGCGTTTGAGGCGGGTCGCCAACGAATACGGGTACGAGGTGATGTCGAAGATCTTCCCGCCATTGGCCTTGTAGATCGGGCGCGGCGTGACGGAGAGGTCCGCTTTCGTGCCCATGTTATACCACCAGAAGAGGTTCGCGACCTTCAGCTTCGGATTCTTCGCATGGAGGTCGTCCCAGACCTTCGGCGCGCCGACGAGGCGGTTCGACTGCTTCCAGAACTGCACCTCGCTGAGCGCGCGGTCGTACCAGCCGTTGCCGACGATCCCGTGCGCGGACGGGAGCTGGCCGGTGAGGTAATCGGACTGCGCGGTGCAGGTGACGGCGGGGAACGCGGGCTTCACCCGGGCGACGGAGCCCTTCGCGGCGCGCGCGGCGAGCCGCGGCATGACGCCGGACGACAGGTCGCGGGCGGAGAGACCGACGACGTTCAGGACCGCGCGGCGCATGGCTGCTGGTCGCGGGCGCGCAGCTCGTCGGTGGCGCGGCGCACGACGTCGGTGGGCATGACGTGGACCTGGGTCGACCGGCCGATGGCGGTCGGGAGGACGAGCGTGAGCTGGCCGCCGAGGTGTTCGCGGAACTCCTCGAGGCCGGCGAGCATGGTGGCGCCGCCGTCCTGGTGCATCTCAGGCGCGTAGATCCGGAACCCGAGGGCGCCGAGCAGGTCGAGCGCGCGGGCGGTCTCGGCGGCGCCGAAGAACCCGAGTTCGCGCGCGCAGAGCAGGTCGAGCGCCAGGCCCACCGCGACGGCCTCGCCGTGCGTGAGGCGATGGTTCGTCATCGATTCGAGCTTGTGCGCGGCCCAATGGCCGAGGTCGAGGGGACGCGCGCTGCCGAGCTCGAAGGGGTCGCCGTTGCCGGCGATATGTCGGGCGTGGAGCTCGGCCGAACGACGGACGGCGCGGCCGATGGCCGGGATGTCGCCGGCGGCGAGCAGCGGGGCTTCTTTCTCAAGGTTGCCGAAGAAGACCGGATCCTTGAGCAGCGAGACCTTCACGGCCTCGACCAGACCGTCGCGCAGGCCGCGAGCGTCGAGCGAGGCGAGCAGCGCGAGGTCGTTGACGACGGCGGCCGGCACGGCGAACGCGCCGGTGAAGTTCTTCTTCCCGAAAGTGTTGATGCCGTTCTTCACGCCGACGCCGGCGTCGCCCTGGCCGAGCGTCGTGGTCGGCATGCGGACGAGGCGCACGCCGCGGTGGGCGGTGGCCGCGGCGAAACCGACCGCGTCGAGGAACGCCCCGCCGCCGATGGCGAGGACGTAGGAATGCCGGCAGATCTTGTCGGCCTCGATGGCCGCGAGGGCCGCCTTGACCACCGCGGAGTCCTTCTTGGCCGGCTCCCCGCCGGTCAGCACCAGGGGCTCGCGGGTGAAGTTCACGCCCGCGGCGCGGCCGTAGGCGGCGATTTCCCCGACAAAGCCCGGGCGGGAGTTCGCCAGGCCGGAATCCACGATCGGGATGACCTTGGCGCCCGCGAAAAGGTCGGCCAGGACCCGGTTACCCGCCGCGAACGCCTGCTCCGTGAAGAAGATGCGATGCCGGTAGGTCACCGTGAATTCGAGGTCGAGGGAGTCGTCCATGGCCCGGGGGAGCGTTTATCAGAAACCCTCCGACCCCCGCGGGCAAGCCCAGTTCCCTCCCCCGCCCGACCAAATCCCGCCAAATCCGCTAGGTCTGCGGAATCCAGCGACGGAACAGCAAGGTCAGGCCGAAGCAGGCGAGGGGCACCATCCATGCGAGCCCGCGGGCGGCGTTGACCCACCCATTCTGGGTCGGGTCCTCGGAACCGGCCATGAAGGCGGCGTTGAAGTAGAACAGCCCGCTCGCGGCGAAATCGAGGAACGGCAGGCTGGCGAGGCGATCGGAAACGCGCGCCCCGACGCCGGCAGGCGGCGCATGCCGACGGTTGGAGCGCCACAGCCACAGCCAATAGAGCCCGCACCCGAAAAGCGCGAGGCCCGGACGCTTGCTCACGAGGATGAGCGGCAGCGGCAGCAAGTAGGGCAACCATTCCGCCCAACGCGGGGTCGACCCGGGAGACGCCTCCTGCCGGGCGACGACGGTGATGGCGATGACCTGGGCCCAGAGGACGAGAGGGTGCGTGAGCAGGATCACCAAAGGCCACCCGCGGAAATGCGGGCCATCGACCAGGCCGCCGACCGCGAAGAAGCCGATCAGCGGCAACAGCGCGCGGCAGGCGCCCATGACCACCGGCGCCCAGGCGACGCCTTTATGCCAGCGATCATAGGCAAGCACCCCGCCGATCAGCAGGGCGACGAGCACCGCCGTGGCTTTGCGGTGATCGGCCAGCGACGACCCGATCGTGAGCCAGGCGCCAAACGCCAGGCAGAGGAAGCCGACGACGAAAGCCGCGCGCGCGGTGACGAGCCCGGCCGGGATCGGACGGACGGACCGCCGCTCGGCGTCCCACCGCGCATCGAAAGCATCATTGAGGATCATGCCGCCGACGTAGATCAGGGAGACGCCGCACCATAGCCCGCATAGCGAAGCCAGGATGACCGGACCCCACGGAAAGCGGTCTGTGTAAACATAGCCCAGCAACCAGCCCGCGAACAGGTTGCTCCAGACGGTCGGCAGGTTCGAACCGCGGGTCAGCACCAGCCAGGCTCGGAACTTCGCCCACATGTCAGCGCGGCTGCACGCCGGCCTTCGCCAGCTCGGCGAGGACCCAGCGGTACTCCGCCGCGATCATGTCGGCCACGTCGGCGGTCCGGACCTCGGGCGGGAGGACTTCCCAGGTGTACGTCTCGATCTCGAGCTCGCGGCAACGGCCGGGGTGCTTGCCGATCACCGCGATCGCCTCGCGCAGGTGGTCGTTCGTCGTCGAAAGTTCGTCGGACAGCCGATCGGCGTTCACCGGCACGTGGAAGTGCACGCGCAATTCCTCGAGCGTGCGCAGCTGGTCGATCGCCGCCATGGCCAGCGGGATGTCCTTGAAGCGGACGATCGCGCCATCCTTGGCCCGGCCCATCGTCTGGTGCAGGTAGACCGGCTCGTGCATCTTGGCCAGGCGCGCGAGGGCGACCTCGGTGGGCTTGAGCCGCAAGGCCGAGCTCAGGTGGAACTTGAGCACCGGCGCGCCGCCGGCGTCGAGCCGCGCGATGGCCTCGTGGGCTTCCTCATACTGCAGCGCGAAGTGGCAGGTATCGTAGGCGATGCCGAGCGTGCGGTCGACCAGGCCGCGCACCGGTTCCTCGGCGCGGAGCTGCTCGAACAAGCGGAGCGCCTCGGGGGTGTTCTCGGCGTGGCCGATCGGCTCGGGCTCCAACGCGAGGCGCAGGGTGACGCCGGTGCGGTCGCGCAGGCGGTCGAGATGTTCGCCGCACGCCAGCAGGTTGCGGCGCATGACCTTGAGCTCGTCGGCGTTCCGGCCGAAGCCCTTGAACGAGCCGGGCAAGGTGCTGACCGTGCCGACCTGGTCCGGCGGGCCGAACGCGGCGAGCAGGTCAAAGAGGCGGTTGGTGTACGCGAGGCGCGCGGGCTCGCACCAGTCGGGCGCGAACACGTTGTCCTTCACCGCCTGGCCGTGGAACGGTCCGAACGGGAAGCCGTTGATGCCGGCGACGACGCAATTCTCCTTGTCGAGCCAATGGCGGAAGGCGGTCAGCGTCGCCGGCTCGGCGAGCTCGGCGGCGGCCCGGTCGCCGAGACGCAGGCCGAGGACGTAGGTCCGGCCTTGCGAGACGCGGTCGCGCACGCGCAGGGCGTGGTCGCGCAGGCCCGCGAAGGTCTCGACCCACCCTTCGCCGCGGTGGACGTTGGTGCAGTAGGCGAGGCTGAGACCGGAGGTGAGCTTCACGGTCAGCGGAGGGCCTGCGGGTCCTGGAAGTTCTTCGACTGCGAGAGGAAGCGGACGGGATTGCCGTACACCAGGCTGTCGATGGCGGCGGCGGCATGGCCGCGGCGGCGCATCTCGGCGGCGGCCTTGGGCACCGCGATCGGATCGCTGTGGCCCCAGTCGCACGCGCTGTTCAGCCACACGCGTTGGGAGGCGAAGTTCTCGAGCATGTCGACCGCGCGGACGGGCGTGGCCTTGGACTCGGGATAGAGCGTGATGCCGGCCCAGAAGCCCTGGTCGAGCACGCCCGCGATGGTGTGCTCCTCGACGTGGTCGATGATGACGCGCTCGGGACGCACGCCGGGGTGGGCCTTGAGGACGTCGGTGATGAGGCGGGTGCCCTTGCGTTTGTCCTCGAGGTGCGGGGTGTGCACGAGGATCAGCTGGTCGTGCTTCACCGCGAGCTCGATGTGCTGCTCGAGGATCTTCATCTCGTTGCGCGTGTTCTTGTTGAGGCCGATCTCGCCGATGCCGAGCACGGTGGGCGCGCCGATGAACTGCGGGATGAGCGCGAGGACGTCGGCGGCGAGCGCCATGTCCTCGGACTCCTTCGGGTTGATGCAGAGCCAGCAGTAGTGCGGCAGGCCGTACTTGGCGGCGCGCTTGGGCTCATGCTGGGTCAGCTGGCAGAAATAATCGTGGAAGCCGTCGGCCGACTTGCGGTCGAAACCGGCCCAGAACGCCGGCTCGCAGATGGCGGCGCAACCGGCCAGCGCCATCGCCTGGTAGTCGTCCGTGGTGCGGCTCACCATGTGGCCGTGGGGTTCGATGTAACGCATGGCGGGGCTTACTTGAGGCCGGGCCAGACGCCGGAGGCCGACTTCGTGTCGGCCTTCTCGATCGGGGTCAGGCTGGGGTCGCTCCAAAGGTGCAGGATCTTGGCCACGCGGTCGTCCCCGCCCTCGAGCAGGATCGGCAGGGCCTGGCGCAGGCCGCGGACGCGATGGTCGTCGGCCCCGGTGGCGCGCTCCAGGCGGTCGAGGAAGGCCGCGAGGTCGAGCAGCTTGTAGCGCGCATCCATGAAATGGAGGTCGGCCACTTGGTCGCGGGAGCGGCGGGGGGTGCCGGCGAGGGGATGGGGGTCGGGCATGGGGAAGAACGCCGAAGCGCCTTGGGTGTGAGACACCCAAGGTGCGTCAGAGGTCCCGACGGGTCAAGCCGACCCGCCCGAGGGCCGGGGGCTTACTTCTTGGCCGGGGCTTCCGGGGCTTCCTTCTCGTACTCGGCCGCGGTCCACGGGGTCTTGCGGTCGGCGTACTTCTTCTTGATCGCGGCGACTTCGGCCTCGGTCACGGTCGGGCCGGTGTTGCCCCAGGAATTGTTCACGTACGTCACGACGTCGGCGATGTCCTTGTCGGACAGGCCACCGACCGGAGGCATCACGCTGTTGTAGGTCATGCCCTTGACGGTCACCGGACCCTGCATGCCGTGGAGGATGTTGCGGACGGCGATCGAGGCGCCCTTGGCGATCCACTCGGAACCGGCGAGGGGCGGGAAGACGGGCGGCAAACCCATACCGGTCGGCTGATGGCAGGCGAGGCAGGTGCGGGCGTACACGGCCTGACCGAGCTTCATGGTTTCGGCATCGGGAGCGGCGTGGGCGGCAGCGACGAGGGCGGTGAGGGCGAGGGTCGGGAGGAGACGCATGGCGGTTGGTGTCCATTTAAGGAGGTGATTTCCCGGGCGACCTCAACCCGAAGTTGGCCACGACGCCGCGGCATAAGCCCACCCCACCCTTGGCATAAGCCGCCGCGGGTCGGCCGAGACAGGGTTGATTACGACATCCAGATGATTGCTATCGGCGCCCCGGCTATCATTTATACCCCTGATTTATTGAGTCGACCTCCCCCTTCCCGGCGGGAATCCTAGTTGTATGAAAACGACTGAGGCTCATGAAGCTTGGCTGCGCCGGCTCCAGGTGCGCAGCCTACGAACCGTCTTCGACCACCTGCCGGGCGTCATGTTCTTCGCCAAGGACCTGGAAGGTCGTTTCACCATGGCCAACCAGGCCTTCGCCCAACGGTGCGGGTGCAAGGACGAGGCCAGCCTGCTGGGCAAGACCGACAACGATGTTTTCCCGCCGGAACTGGTCGCGGCCTTCCGCAAGAAGGACCTGCAGATCATCGAGACCTGCCAGCCGGTACCCCGGATCATCGAGCTCTTCCCCAACGAGGTCGGCGAGCATGTCTGGTACGAGACGACCAAGCTGCCGATCTTCGACGTGGACGGACGGCCCTGCGGGGTCTGCGGGACGGTCCGTAGTTATGAAGGGACGAAGGCCATCCTGGAGCCGTTCCTCCAGGTCGAGGCGGCCGCCGAGTTCATCAAGGATAACCTGACCGAGAGCCTGCACATCGCCAAGCTGGCCAAACTGACCGGGCTCTCCATCCGCCAGTTCGAGCGCAAGTTCCACAAGGCCTACCAGGTCAGCCCCCGGGCCTACCTCGTCCGCATGCGGGTGGCCGCGGCCTCGGACCTGCTCCGGTCGACCAGCCTCCGCCCCTCGGAAGTGGCGACCAAGACCGGCTTCTACGACGCGAGCGACTTCTCCCGCCAGTTCCGCCGGGCCATGAAGCTCAGCCCGACCGAGTTCCGCCGCCTCCACGGGACGGGCCGTTAGGCCCCGGCCCCCATCGGGTTAAATGCCCGAAAACTGCGATTTGCCTTCTCGACAGAGGGGGGTTGATGGGTTTTATTCACACCCGTACCCCCATCTCTACCCATGAGCACACAAGAAAACAAACCGGATATGGCCCTCTTTTGGGGCTGTTTCATCGCCCTGATCACCACGGCGTTCGCGTTCATCACGCGCGCGTTCCTGGTGAACGACCCCAGCCTCTGGCCCAAGACCTTCGGTCTGGATAACGTCCAGGCCCAGGAGCTCTTCGGCGCCGGCATCTGGCCGTTCGCGATCTCCATCATCGTCTTCTCCCTGATCATCGACCGCATCGGCTACAAGACCGCCATGTGGTTCTCGGCCATCTGCTACGCCGGCTACGCGGTCCTGGCGCTCAAGGCCCACGGCGTGATCACCGCCGACCCCAACGCCAAGAAGGAAGCGTTCAACCTGCTCTACTGGGGTTCCGTCGTCCTCGGCCTCGGCAACGGCACCGTGGAAGCCTACATCAACCCGGTCGTCGCCACCATGTTCAACAAGGACAAGGCCAAGTGGCTCAACATCCTGCACGCCGCCTGGCCGGGTGGTCTCGTGATCGGCGGTCTCCTCACCCTCGCCCTCGGTGGTTATGCCCACCAGGACTGGCGCATCCTCGTCTACATCATCGCCGCTCCGGCCGTGGTCTACGTCGCCATGCTCTCCCGCGCGGTCTTCCCGCCCAATGAGCGCGTCGCCGCCGGCACCACCTACCGCGAGATGCTCGCCGAATTCGGCATCCTCGGCGCCGCCATCGCCAGCTACCTGATCACCGCCCAGCTCGCCCAGGTCTTCGCCTGGAGCCCGACCATCCAGTGGTCCGTGTTCGCCGTCATGGTCGTCGCCTTCGGCGCCTACAGCCGCTCCCTCGGCCGCGGCATCCTGGTGTTCCTCTGCCTCGTCATGATCCCGCTCGCCACGACCGAGCTCGGCACGGACGGCGCGATCTCCGGCATCATGGAGAAGCCGATGGCCGCCATCGGTGGCAACGGCCTCTGGGTCCTCATCTACACCTCGGCCATCATGATGGTGCTGCGCTTCTTCGCCGGCTCCATCGTCAGCCGCATCTCCCCGCTCGGCCTCCTCGCCGGCTCCGCGGTGCTGGCCATCATCGGCCTCTCCAGCCTCGCCGCCGCGACCAGCCTCGTCGCGATCTTCATCGCCGCCACGGTCTACGCCTTCGGCAAGACCTTCTTCTGGCCCACCACCCTCGCGGTGGTGTCCGAGCAGACCCCGAAAGGCGGCGCGCTCACCCTCAACGCGATCGGCGGCATCGGCATGCTCGCCGTCGGCATCCTCGGCGGCCCGGTCATCGGCGCCATCACCGAGAAGACCGCCGAGACCGCGATCGTCGCGCAGACCGACGCCGCGACCTACGCCAAGGTCTCCAAGGACGGCAGCTACGTCCTCGGCAGCTACAAGGCCATCGACGCCGAGAAGGTCGCCAACCTCGCCAAGACCGACAAGGCCGCGGCCGAGAAGATCACCGCGGCCCGCGAAGGCGCGAACCAGGGCGCCCTGGCGAAGATCGCCATGTTCCCGATGTTCATGCTGGCCTGCTACATCGGCCTGATCCTCTGGTTCCGTAGCCGCGGCGGCTACAAGGCCGAGGTCATCGGCGCCGGCGGCCACTGAGCCGACGGTACATGAGACACCGAAGGCCGCCCACCCGGGCGGCCTTCTTGTTTTGGGAGGTTTCCGCAACGGGGTCGTTTCCGTCCAAGGAAATCGGCTTCCGTCCCCGCGGGCTTCGGGCTGAATGGACGCCACCCCCATGAGCACCCCGAAGATCCGCATCGCGCTGGCCGGCCTCGGCTTCGGCGCCGAGTTCATCCCGATCTACCTCGCGCACCCGAACGCCGAGATCGCCGCCATCTGCCAGCGCAATCCCGCCAAGCTGAAGGAGATCGGCGACCGCTACGGCATCGCCAAGCGCTACACCTCCTACGAGGAGATGCTCAAGGATCCGGAGATCGACGCGGTACACATCAACACGCCGATCCCCGACCACGGCCGCCAGTCCATCGCCGCCCTCAAGGCCGGCAAGCACGTCGCCTGCACCGTCCCGATGGCCACCTCCATCGCCGAGTGCGAGGAGATCGTGAAGCTCGTCAAGGCCACCGGCCTGAAGTACATGATGATGGAGACGGTCGTCTACGCCCGCGAGTTCCTCTTCGTGAAGGAAATGTACGACAAGGGTGAGCTCGGCCGCCTGCAGTTCCTCCAGGCCTCGCACCAGCAGGACATGGAAGGCTGGCCCGGCTACTGGCCCGGCCTCCCGCCCATGTACTACGCCACGCACTGCGTCGGCCCGATGCTCGCCCTCACGCAGGCCGACGCCGAGTACGTGTCGTGCTTCGGCTCCGGCCGCATCGCCGAGGACATGGTGCCGATCTACAACTCGCCCTTCGCGGTCGAGACGGCCCACATCAAGTTCCACAAGTCCGACGTCTCCGCGCGCATCATCCGCTCGCTCTTCGACACCGCCCGCCAGTACCGCGAGTCGATCGACGTCTACGGTTCCAAGAAGTCCTTCGAGTGGCCGCTGATCGAGGGCGAGGAGCCGGTCATCCACACCGCCAAGAAGCCGGAGCCGGAAATCCCGGCCAAGGTCAAGGTGCCGGACTACGCGCACCGCCTGCCGAAGGAGATCCAGCGCTTCACCACCAAGGGCGTGTACGGCGAAGGCGAGGACCACCTCTCCTTCACGCAGGGCGGCGGGCATGGCGGCTCCCACCCGCACCTGGCCAACGAGTTCATCCAAGCCCTGGTCGCCAAGCGCGACCCGTTCCCGAACGCCCGTCAGTCCGCCAACTGGACCTGCACCGGCATCCTCGCGCACGAGTCCGCCATGGCCGGCGGCGAGATCCGCAAGCTCCCCGCGTTCACGCTGCCCGGCTGAAGGGTTGACTCTCGGCAGGGGCAGCACTGCGTGCTGCCCTCGCGAAGGCCGCCCACCCGGGCGGCCTTTTTTGCGCCTAAGGCAGGGCTGACCATCTACACGCGGAACGCGCGAGCGGTTAGCGATTTTATCGAAGAGGCTTCCGCAGCACTCGACTCAGCGCTCGATGCAGCACTCCGCACTCCGTACTCCTACTCTGCACTCCGTCTCCCAGGTAGGGCTGACCGTCCTCGGTCGGCCGCCGGCATGGGGTCTGGCTTCGTCTCGCGCAGCGATGACGTGCCTGACCTCATGCGGAAGATGATTAGCGCCCCACGGACCAGCAGGGACGCTGGTCCCTACCTACAGAGGCCAACAGTACACCCTTGCCCTCGTGCCCACGTGCCAACGTGCCCCCTGGCACCCGCCTCCTCACTGCTGATCCATCCAGCTGAAATCCGCGCCGAACAACACATAGACGAGGAACGCTAAGGCGAGGAACGCTACCCACAGCCCCGATGCGACGACGACCACCCACGCGAACGGACGCCACCCACGATCATCCGGCGCGGACCGCCCGAGCCACAGAAAGAGCGCTCCGGCGATAAACGCGACGGGTACCGCGAGGAAGGTCTGCAGCAGGTGGATCGGGCGCTGGCTCCAACCTAGGCGCTCGGCGCACCAAAGCCACGGCATGCAGACAAAGACCAGGCCGACCGCCCCGAGCATGAGTCGTCGGCAAAGTTTGGTCAGCGCGCTTTCCATCACCGGACACTGCCTTGCTAAACCCTATCGGTCAAGCGAGGTACCCAAGCGCGGAGAGTACGGAGTTTTAGATCGCGAGCATTTGGGGGTTAGCGGTTGGTGGTTAGATTGAAGAGGCTACAGGTACACTCAGTACTCTGTACTCTGTACTCTGTACTCCGTCATCTGCACTCTGTCTCCCCGGTAGGGCTGACCGTCCCCGGTCGGCCGCGGACCAGCAGGGACGCTGGTCCCTACCCAGGTAGGGCTGACCGTCCTCGGTCGGCCGCCTCACTTCCCGTACATCTTGTCCTGCGGGTTGGCGCCGGAGACGAGGTAGGCGATGAGGTCGGCGACTTCCTGGGCGTTGAGCGAGTTGAGCAGGCCGACGGGCATCGGGCTCTCGGCCGAGCGGTCGATCGACAGGATGTCGGAGCGGTTGAGCGAGATCTGATCGGCGGGGTCGAACGGGTTGAACGCCAGCTGGAGCTTGTCGCCTTCCTCGTTGAGGATACGGCCGATGGTCTTGCCGCCGTCGACGCGACCGATGACCGAGTTCGCGTACTGGTCGGACACCACGGCGCTCGGCTGGACGATGCTCATGAGCACGTCGGCCGGCGCGGTGCGGGCACCTAGGCCGGAGAGGTCGGGTCCCTGCGCGCCGCCGACGCCGCCCATGCGGTGACACTGCGAGCAGAGCGCGGCGGCGAACATCTTCTGGCCGTTGGCGAAGTCGAGCTTGCCCTTGGACTTCACGTCTTCCCAGGCCTTGAGCGCCTCGGCATGGGTCCAGAGGCGACCGGGGCCCTGCGCCTGCGGGATCGGCGCGGGCTTCGCGACGGGCGCGGCGGACTCGAAACCGGCGCGCTCGGCGGCGGGCATCGCGGCCAAGGCCTCCTTGCGGATGTTGCGGACGAAACCCTTGAGCGAGTTACCGCCCTCCGCGAGGGAGAGCTGGTCGAGGAAGCCGAAGAACTGCTTGCGCAGCTCCGGCGTCCAACCAGTGGTGGCGCGGCAGAGGTAGACCGCGAGACCGATGCGCGTGGAGGAAGGCGTCACGGCCATCGCGGCGGCGGCGGCCTTGCCGTAACCCGGGTGACGGGCGAGGACCTCGGGGTCGGCGACCACGGCGGGACCCGGACGGGCCACCTTCATGGCCTGTAGCACGCGGGCCGGGGCGGTCGGTTCGCCGAGGTAGATGGACAGCTGCGCCAGCTGACGGTCATAAGCGTCGTTACCCGAAGGCAGACGCGCGGCGCTCTCCTTGCCCAGACGGGCGGCGGTGGCGTCATCCGGGCGGCCATGGCGGGAGAAGGCGACCTGGAAGACGCGGAGGCGGTCCTGCTGGATCCGGACATCCTTGCTCGCGACGGCGGCCTCGGCCGCGGCGACGATGGCGGCGAGGTCTTCCTTGCCGCCGCAACGCGCGAGGGCGAGCGCGGCGTTGAGCGAGAAGTCGGCGTTAGCGGAGGGCTTCACGCGGTCGCGCCAACCGGCGACGGGCTGGTGCTCGACGGCGATGCGGGCGGCGTAGCGGACCCAGCGGTCGGCGTGACCCATGAGCGGCCAGGCCTTCTCCAGCGCGGCGGCGGACGGGGCGACGTCGCGGAGGGCCTCGAGCTCACGGCGCAGTTTCTGCTCCGGGGTGGCGTCGAACCAGGCGGCGGGCGCGGTGCTTTCGGCACCCTGGTAGGTGATGCGGTACAGGGCGGCCTGGCCGCCGCGACCGCCGATCGTGACATACATCGCGCCGTCCTGGGGACGGATCACGGCGTCGGTCACGGAGAACGGCCGACCCGCGGCGAAGACTTCCTTGCGGGCCTTCCAGCCGCCGCCTTCCGGCGTCAGGTGGATCGCGTAGAGCGTGGCGAACGTCCAGTCGCACGCGAAGAACGCGCGCTGATAGGCCGCCGGGAACTTCGCGCCCGTGCCCATCGTCGTGCCCGTCGGGGAACCCGGACCGATGTCCACCAAGGCCGGTTGCATGTCGAGGGTCGGGAAGGCGTTATTGCTCGCGCCGGAGCGCCAGCCGAGCTCGCCGCCCGGGGTGCAGAGGTAGATACGCGTCGGACGATACCACGGGGCGCCCATGTCCCACTCCATGTCGGAGTCATAGGTGAAGATGTCGCCGTCCGGCGCGACCGAGCAATCGTACGGGTTGCGGAAGCAGGTCGTCACGCGGATCCAGTCCTTGCCGTCCTTGTCCATGCGGGCGATCCAACCGCCGACCGCCTTGATGCCGGCCGCGTGGCCGTTGGCGTCCTCGAACTTCTTGAGCAAGTCGTCCTCGTCGTAACGCTTGACCGGGGCGCCCGCCTTCTCGTCGTCGGGGAGCTTGGTGTGGTTACCGCCGACCACCAGGATGGAACCGTCGCGGTCGAGCACGAGCTGGTGCGGACCGTGTTCGCCGGAGCCCTTGAGCGAGCGGATCATCGTCTGCTCGGCGTAGGAGCCGTCGCCCTTGGTGTCGCGCAAGCGCCAGATGTCGCCCTTGCCCCGCTCGCTCGTGCAGGCGTAGAGCGCGCCGTGGGCGAAGAGCAGGCCATGGCAACCGATCGCCTTGGTGTCGATCTTGGTGACGACCGGCTTGGCGGGATCCTTGAGCGAGACGTGCCAGAGGACGCCGCCTTGGTCGCCCGCGACGAGGTCGCCGTTGGGCGCGACCGCGAGGGAGACCCAGGAGCCCTGCTCCGGCTTCGGGACGTTGTAAAGCAGTTCGGCCTTGAAGCCCGGCTGCAGGATCAGGTCCTCGGCCGCGGCCACGGTGCCCGAGGGCGTGCGCTTGCCGCCGCCGGCCTTCTTCGCGCCACCGAGCACGTTGCCCCACGGCTGGGCGCCGTATTGCGCGACGACCGTGGCCGGAGCCCACTTGGCGTCATCGAACTCGGCCGTCAGCCATTTCGCGTCGGGCTTCGCGTTGGTCACGCGCCACGCGGCGCCGGTTTCGGCGAGGATGGTCTTGCCGGCCTCGAGGCGCACGATGACCGCGGCGACCCCGCCGTCGTTGCGCGCGAGGGCCGCGATCGTGTTGCGACCGGGCTTGAGCAGCTTGGTGACATCGGTCTTGGCGGCGTCCGCCCACTCGTCGGACTTGCCGGCCGGCTGGCCGTTGACCCAGACCTCGACGTGGTTGTCGGCCGAGGCGAGCAAGGTCGCGCCCGCGGGGACCTCTTTCAGGTCGACCACAGTGCGCGCCCAGGTCTGCTGGTTCGTCACGTTGTTCTTGGCCGTCCAGATCCACTGCGTCTCGGCGGAGACGACGGACGGGACGAGGGAGACGGCCAGACAGGCCGCCGCGAGCAGGGGCGATCGGAGCATGCCCGATATGACCATAGGAGACGGGGGGAGTTCCACCCTATAAAGCGTTACCAGGGGGAACGTGGGCACGGGGACACGGGGGCAAGGGCGCGCCCGAAAGAGGCAGAGGACAGAGTACTGCATCGAGCGTACCTGATGCCTCTGAACTCGCGCGCTTCCTGCACGGGTAGGGGCAGCACCGCGTGCTGCCCTAGCTGCCTCTCAGGTAGGGACCAGCGTCCCCGCTGGTCCGCGGCTGCTCGCCCGCCTCTTCCGGTCAACTGGCCAGCCGGTCAACTCTCGGGTGGCTTCATCTCGCGTAGAGATAATATACCCGACCCCATTGCCGAAGGACGAACCTGCGGCCGACCGGGGACGGTCAGCCCTACCGATCACCAGGGGCACGTGGGCGCGCTGGCACGTGGGCAAGGGCGTACTGGGAACCTCATATCGGGCTTCGCGTGGGTAGGGGCAGCACCGCGCGTTGCCTTAGCTGCCTCTCAGGTAGGGACCAGCGTCCCTGCTGGTCCGCGGCCGACCGGGGACGTTCAGCCCTACCTGAAAGAGTGTACGGAGTGCTGACTCGAGCGTACCTGTAGCCACTTCGATCAAGCCCCCAAACGCCGACCCTAACCGGACTCTTTCTGCGTTTAGGCGGCCAGCCCTACCTGGCTCCGCCTTCTGGCCGAATAGCAACTCTCCTTCCCCTGTCCCTTGATCTATTTCTACGCGTCCGACGCGTAGACGGTCCGCCCTACCATAAGTCGTCATTTAAATGTGTTAGATTGGGGCCGGGCGGACCCCTAGGATTTCTCCGTCTCGCCGATGACCTCGCTCTGCACCTTGATCCTTGCCGCCACGCTGGCCGCCGCCGATCCCGCCGAACCGCCGGAGACGGCCGCGCCGACACCCAAAGGCCTGATCGCCGAACTGTCGGCCCGCCAATACCCGGATGCGAAGTCGCGGGAAGCCGCGATCGTCCAGGCCGCCTTGGCGGACCTCGAGGCCGTGAAGCGCAGTCCGTCTCCGATGACCGGCTGGACGGCCCAGCTACTCCTCAAGGCGGGCCGCAAGGAAGAAGGTCTGGCCATCGTCCGCGCCTACATCGGCGAGCGCATCAAGGAGGCCAAGGGGCGCATGGCCGACGTCGAGAAGCGCCGCCAGGCCGGCACGTACGTGCCCTTCCCGCTCCCGAACGGCCGCGAGTGGGGCGAGCCTCACGTGAACGGCTTCGGGCTCTGGTCGATGGTCAACGTCTACATGCGCTACCACGACCAGATGGACGCGGCCCTGAAGGCCGACTTCCAATGGCTCTTCACGCATAACACGAGCTGGGCGGGCTCGACGGGCAACCTGTCCTTCCTCATCCCGCTGAACCTCTACCTGACCGAGAAGATCTGGGATCCGCGACTGCTACCCGTCGATGGGCGCTATGGCGCGCGCGGACCGGGCGCGGTCAAGATGTTCGAGAAACGGATCGCTTACACGGCGAGCCGGGGCTCGCCGGAGTTCGCCTCGCGGCCCTACATGATCTACAACATCGGGACGTTGCTGAGCTTCGATAATCCTTACACGGACAAGGAGCTCGCCCGACGGGCGCAGATGGCGTACGAGATGTCGATCGCCCACGCCGCGGGTACCTGGCTCAACGGCAACTGGGCCACCCCCGCCGGCCGCAGCTACCCGGGTTTCGTCACGCAGGCCCCGACGGGTTGCGCCGACATGCTCTGGACGTACTTCGGTGGCAAGACCCCGCGGCTCGGCGGCAACACGACCGCGGTCTTCGCCGTCGCCGAGCCCTGGCGGCCGTCCCCGCTCATCGTCAAGGCGGCCACCGACCGGGCGGAGCCCTACGTCCACCGCTCCCGCTTCGATGGCGAGCGCACCTTCCAGACTTCCTTCGTCAACCGCACGTACGCGTTATTCAGCACGGCGACCACCCACGCGCCGACCGGCCGCAAGACGAGCATCTGGGGCCAGACCTACCCTTATGGCGTGATGTTCGACCAGCCGGCCGGGGACTGCGCGAGCATCTGCTGGCTGACCGTGCCGTGCTACGACGACCGGCCGCTCACCAACTACACGCCGGGCGTGAACAGCCGCTTCGCGGAATACCTCCAGCACCGCGGCTCGCTGCTGCTGGTCGCGAACAACCTGACGGATCCGGCGAACAAGCCGAAGGTCCGGACCGACATCAAGGGTCACCGCCCGTTCTCGACCGACGCCTGGTACGCGCTGGCTTACGTGCCGCATGGTTACCTCGCCCAGATCAACGACAGCGAGGCTAGCGGGCGCGTCTTCCTCCATTACGGGAGCGTCCTCATCGCCTTCAGCGCCAGCCAGAAGTTCAAGTGGGATCCGGCCGCGACCGTGTTCGCCGGCAAGGGCGGCTTCCACCCGAAAGACTCGGAGTTCCGGGTCTTCGGCAAGGACGTGGCGATCGCCATGGAGACCGCGCGACCCGATGAATTCCCGGGCGCGACGCCGGCCGAAAGCCTGGCGGCCTTCCGCGCGGCGATCCTCGCCCGCTCCAAGGTCGGCCTGACGACGGCCGCGACCCCCGCGGGCCCGGTGGCGAAAGGCAGCTACGTCGATCGCTTCGGGACCAAGCTCGAGAAGACTTTCCAAGGCGAGGCGACCATCGATGGTCAGCCGGTCGACTACGCCCGCTGGCCCTTGGTCGACAATCCTTGGATCCACCAGGACTGGGACGGCGACATGCGCATCACCGACGGGGTGACCGAGCGGATCTACGACGTGAAGAACTGGACCATCACCGAGCGCAAGGTCGGCAGCAAGTGAGGGGCCGGGCAGTTAGCCCCGTCCCGCGAACTAGTAGGTCCGCTTCAAGGCGTAGATCCAGAGGGCGAAGGTCGGCAGGCTCAGCCCCATAACGACCAGAATATCGGCTTTGGCGTCGCCGATATTCGCAAGCTCCCAGACAAACGCTGCGAGCCAGACGAGGATGAGCAAAGCGCTGCCGAACCAGAGCGCGGCGCTCACCCTCCGACCTGCCAGGCAAAGCCAGCACACCCGCCAATAGCCGAAGAGCGTCCCGGTCAAGAACGCCAGGACAGCGCACAAACCGACGATGGTCCGGAAGTCGCCCAACTTCGCGTAGATGCTCATCGCCAGCAGGTAAAGCGACACCCCGGCCGCCCACAACGTGGGGAGGAGTCCGGCCAGCACGGCGGCCCACGCGAACCACTTTCCGGGACGAGGAACCTGCGGCTCTGCCATGGCATCAGCCTGCGCCCGCCAGCCGTTGAGGCAAGAGCTCACCACATGCTCTACTCCCTGTCTGGCCTTCCCCTGTCCCTGACCCTTTGCATCCACGCATCATCTGTCTCCCCCTCGACTCAGCCCTCCGTACTCGATTCAGCACTCAACTCTGCCTCCTGCTGGTCCGTGTCTCACCTTCCCCTGTCCCTGACCCTGCTCCTGTCCCTAAATGCCTCTCTCTGGTCAACCGAGCCTCCGAGCCTCTTTTCACCCCACCGCCAACCCCTAACCGCCCGCGAACATCGATCGCACGGGTAGGGACCAGCGTCCCCGCTGGTCCGCGGCTGCTCGCCTGCCTCTTCCGGTCAACTGGTCAACTAGCCAGCCGGTCAACTCTCGGGTGGCTTCATCTCGCGTAGAGATAATATACCCGACCCCATTGCCGTAGGACGAACCAGCGACCGACCGGAGACGGTCGGCCTAGGCGAGGTCAGCCTTGCGGCGATTCAGTAGGTCCGCTTCAACGCGTAGATCCAGAGGGCGAAGGACGGCAGGCTCAGCCCCATAACGACCAAAATATCGGCGTCGGCGTAACGGATATTCGCAAGCTTCCAGACGTACACGGCGAGCCAGACGAGGATGAGCAAAACGCTGCCGAACCAGAGCGTGGCGCTCAGCCTCCGACCTGCGACGTAAAGCCAGACCACCCGCCAATAGCCGAAGAGCGTCCCGCTCAAGAACGCCAGGACGGCGCACAAGGCTCCGATGGTCCGGAGGCCGCCCAACTCCGCGTAGATCGATAGCGGCAGGGCCACCGCCAGCAGGTAGAGCGACACCCCGGCCGCGCATAACGAGGGAAGCAACCCGGCCAACACAGCGGCCCAGGCGAACCACTTTCCGGGACGAGGAATCTGCGGCGCGGCCATGGTACCAGCCTGCGCCCGCCAGCCCTTGAGGCAAGTGCTCATGACAAGCCTCCCGGGGTTCTCATCCCTTCCCTCTGGTCCACGTGCCATCCCTGGCCAACGGGTCAACTAATCAACCGGTCAACTACTCTTAAATTATCCTGGCGGAGGGGAAGGGATTGGTTCGCTCCGCTCAGGGCTTCGCCCCGTTGCCTTCGGCAACGCCCATCTCCGCAAGGCTAACGCCTTGCTCCGTCGACCCCCTCCGGGGGATTCTCATCCCTTCGGCAAAGTGGTCATCACCTTCCCCTGTCCCTGACCCTGCTCCTGCCTACTTTGAAATTCATGCCTGGCGGAGGGGAAGGGATTCGAACCCCCGGAACCTTGCGGTTCATCTGATTTCGAATCAGACGCAATCGACCACTCTGCCACCCCTCCTAACCAGGACTTTCTAGGAAGCGATTACGCCGCAGACGGGCAAGCGGAAACTACCTGTGTCATCTGAAACCGGGCTGTTTCTCATAGTTTATCGGGACAAACGAAAGATAATGGAAACGAACCCACACGGCTCGCACTTGCCCTCCCTCGATGAGTCCTGATAGTGGGCGCGTGTCCGAGAGCCCCGAGTCCAACGAAGACCCTCAACCTTCTCGTCCCCGCCGCGGCTTCTGGCAGCGGCTGGGTGGCGAAGGCCTGACCATCTCGCTGCTGATCCACGGCGCACTGATCCTCATCGCCGCGATCTGGGTCATCTCGACCGTGACGGATTCGGTGAAGAAGGACCCGGACAGCTTCTCGACGGGCTCCGGCGGCGGCGCGGCCGGCGACAAGGCCAAGGCCTTCAAGACGCGCGCGCAGCCGAAGAACCCGAAGTCGATGGCGAAGACCACGACGCGGATCACCTCCAAGAGCGCCAACGCGGCGATCGCCCTGCCCGACCTTCCGACGACCTCCATGGCGTCGCTCAACTCCGGGATGATGGGCGGGGGCTCGTCCAAGGGCTTCGGCGGCGGCACGGGCGGCGGGATCGGCTCCGGCACCGGCATCGGCGTGGGCAACGGCCGGAACTTCGTCTCGCTCTTCGGCGGCCGCGGCATCGGCAACGGCCTGGTGGGCGAGTTCTGGGACATCAAGCGCGCCAAGGATAAGAAGCCGCTCATCACGCTCAAGCCGGGCGTCAGCTCCTACGGCTACACCGACGAGGAGATCTCCGACTACTTCCGGGCGATCCGCAAGGTGATCACGGCGAAAGGCGACGCGACCAGCGCGCTCGACAAGTTCTTCCACGCCGACGCGGTGCTGTCGGCCAACGGGATCTTCCAGCCGACGATGAACGCCGCCGAGGCGCCCAAGGCCTTCGGCGTCGAGAAGGAGGTCGCCCCGGTCCTCTGGCTGGGGGTCTACCGCGGCCGCATCCGCGCGCCGTTCGCCGACCAGTTCCGCTTCGTCGGCGGGTGCGACAACGTGATGGTCATCATCGCCAACGGCAAGGTGGTCCTCGACGGCAGCCTCAAGCATATGCCGGGCTCCTCGGTCCAGCACTACTACGCGGCCGACTGGAAGCAGACGACCGAGCCGGTCGCCGGCGTCCCCGCCCGCGCGCCGACCAACAACTTCAACTTCGTCTACGGTGACTGGATCAAGATGGACCCGTCGACCGATACCGACGTCACGATCATCCTCGGCGAATCCGGCGGGGCCTACGGCGCGTTCCTCACCGTCGACTACAAGACGGCGAAGTGGCACAAGAAAGGCGGCGAGCTGCCGCCCGGCGGCTTCCTGCCCGTCTTCCTCGTGGGCAAACCCGATGGCGAACTGCGCGAGCTGATGGAGAAGGCCGGCGCGCCCGCGGGCGTGAAGCCCTTCCTCGACGGGCCGATCTTCACCGCGGGCAGCCGCGGACCGCGCCGCTGAACCTTGTTCGCCGGCGGGTTGCCAAGCCCGGTCAAACCGCTCTGTATCCCCGCATGCGCCTGCTCGCCGCCCTCTGCTTCCTGCCGTCCCTGCTCCTCGCCGAGGGGACGCAGGGCTGGTATCAGCATAACCTCTGGGTCCGGCTCGACGAACGGTGGAGCGTCGGCAACTACCTCGACCTGCGCGTCGACGACGGCCTGCGCGAGACGCATACCTGGATCGCCAGCCCGCGCGTGCGCTACGACGTCCGGCCCGACCTCCAGCTGCAGCTCAATGTCTCCTTCCTCGAGGCGGTCAACGCGGACGAGACGGCCCGGGCCGACTGGGTCCGCCTGGAATTCGAGGTGAACCCGACCTTCCGGCTGGCCGATGGCTGGACGCTGTCGTTCCGCGACCGGCTCGAATGGCGCTGGCGGGACGGCGGCGACGATTATGGCTTCCGGCTCCGCGTCCGCCCGCAGCTCGACTGGACGCTGCGGACGCAGGGGCTGTTCCGCGGCTTCTACGCGAGCAACGAGGTCTTCTACGATTTCGACCGGGATCGCTGCACGGAGAACCGGCTGATCCCGCTGGGCGTGACGCTGCGCCCCGGCGAGCGCACGGAACTGCGGTTGTTCTACCTTTGGCGGACCACCCGTGG